>CACIJW010000036.1 GCA_902587125.1 uncultured Bacteroidota bacterium | reverse complement strand
ACTTCAAGGTATTATGGATTTCACTATCGCAGATAATGGTTACGGTGTCAATGGAGCTCAAGGTAAAGCTATTCACGTTGTAGCAACAGATTCAATAGCAGACTTAAGCGTTTATGGTCTAGGTGTTGCTAACAATGGAGGAGGAACAGATGGACAAGAGTACACTTTTGATTCAATATCTGTTAATCCAGGAGATCATATTTTAGTAGCAAGATCGATAGCAGCAATGACTACATATTTTGCTGGATGCTATGGTGAGTTTGACCACGTACTATTAGCTAGTGGTGCAATTTCACAAAACGGAGATGATGCAATAGAATTGTTCTACAATGGAAGTGTTATTGAGACTTTTGGAGATATCGCAGTTGATGGAACAGGACAAGCGTGGGAATATATGGATTCATGGGCGTATAAAGATGCATTAGGTACAGTAACTTTTGATTCAACTAGTTATTGGACATTTGGTGCAGTAAACTGTACAGATGGTTCAACAACTACATTTACTTCAACTTGTCCATATCCATTATGTCCATATCCAGGTTGTACTGATTCAACAGCAACAAATTATAACCCAAATGCTACTACAGATGATGGTTCATGTTCTTATGCATGCACTGTAGCTCCTTACTTCGAAGATTTCAATTCGGGCATAGGAACTTTCAATAATGCTGGATGGGTTTGGGATGCTGCAGGAACACCTTCAGGTAGCGCTGGTACAGGTCCAAGTGATGATGTAACAGGAGGTGGATATTACATGTATTATGAAACCTCTACTGGTTACTCACCAAATATCACTTTGTCAACTGAGTGCTTAGATATTTCAACTCTAAATAACCCTACACTTAAGTTTTATTATCATATGTATGGTTTAAATGTAGGATCATTAGATGTTACTGTTAATGGTAATACTGTGTGGACATTGTCCGGAGATCAAGGCGATCAGTGGTATCAAACTCAGGTTGACTTATCAGCATACTCAGCAACAGATATTATTGTATCTTTTATAGGTACTCACAGTGGATCCGGTTATCGTGGAGATATGGCACTTGATAATATTGGAATAGGTGAACTTGATACTTCAGTTACTTTAGCTTTATTAGGTTGCATGGATACACTAGCTACAAACTACAATGCTTTAGCAAATTTTGATGATGGTTCTTGTGTATATCCGGTTTGTGCCGCACCTGCACCATATCATCAAGAGTTCACTAACGGTGCACTTCCAATTGGATACTGTCCAAATCAGTGGGCTACTTCTACAACCACAGGGTCAGGATGGGTATTTTCAGGAAATCCTGGATTCGAAGCGTATAATAACGGTAGAGCATCAGGTACATTTGCTTGGATCGACTTCTCAGGAACTGATGTAGGTTGTATCCTTGAGGTTGAAGATGTTGAAACATCAACATTAGCAACACCAACATTAGAGTTTGATTATTTCTCCAATAATGGTGGATATGCTCTTGCTACTCCTAACATCTTGTATGTTGAAGCATATGATGGTTCATCTTGGAACATCATAGACTCATTACAACTTTTTGCTACTGGATGGAACACATATCAATATTCACTAAGTGGATACTTGAATGGTTCTATTGCAGAAATTAGGTTCAGAGGAGAAAGTGGAGGTTTATCAGCTGATTATGTTAATGACCTACTTTTAGACGATGTTAAAGTAGGCAATTATGCGCCTTTACCAATATATGGATGTACTGATACATTAGCTACAAATTATGATTCAACAGCAACAGCTGATGACGGATCATGTATTTACCCATGTTTAGACAATTTGGTTACTGTAAACATGTATAATCAGTATTCAAGCTACTCTTGGAACCAAAGTGGTGGTTCAGCTTACTTAGTTGTATCAAATGGAACATCATCTGATACACTTAGAAAAGTTGTTACAGGAGCCGTTTTATCTGTTGATTTATGTCTAGTAGATGATTGTTGGGATGTTACTTTCTATGATGGAGGTTCAGGATATCTTTCTGAATACTCATGGGATGTAACAGATGCATCTGGTGCAATCTTAGCATCAGGAGGTGGTTACCCATCAGGATTCTCTGGAGCATCAGTCACT
>CACIJW010000035.1 GCA_902587125.1 uncultured Bacteroidota bacterium | reverse complement strand
ATTAATACCACTTTTAAACCAATAATTTTTAATGATATAGACTCTTTAAATTATTTGTACAACGAAAATAATAATGAAGTAATTGATAATAAATTTTTGAATTTTTTTTATGCGAAAGAAAATTTTGGTTTCGTAGTATCTCCACTAGTCAATCTTTCTTACTCAATAAATAAAGAAGATACATACTCGAACAATACTAGAGGATTACTATTAAAAGGATTTGTTGGAAATAAGATTAAGTTTCAATCTTTTTTTTTAGAAAATCAATCTTTTTTCCCAAATTACTTGGACTCCATAGTTAGATTTACTAGATTACCTGGAGTTGAAATTGTTCCTGGACAAGGTGAAGCTAGGCCTTTCAAAAATAGGGGATTTGATTACTCTCGTTCAGAGGGTTATATTAATTATAAGATAAATAATAATTTTACTATCCAATTTGGACATGGTAAAAACTTTATTGGAAATGGGTACAGATCATTAATTCTTTCAGACAATACTTATTCTTATCCATTTTTAAGATTACAAACTAATTTGGGAATTTTCAGATATACCAATCTCTACACAGAATTTATGGATATAAGAAACAATCAATTATCTGTAATCGATGGTTATCATGGATGGAGTAGGAAATATATGAGCTTGCATTTCTTAGAATGTGAGATTAATGATAGAATAAAAATTGGTGTTTTTGAAAGTATAATTTATGCTGAAAATCATGCCCCAGGTGTGAGCTCCATAGATATTAATTACTTAAATCCAATAATTTTTTATAGACCTGTTGAATATTCCTTAGGTTCTCCTGACAATGCTTTAATAGGAGTAGATTTAAAGTTCAATACATCTAAAAATCAGTTTTTATATGCTCAATTGATTCTTGACGAATTTACATTAGAAGAAATGAAATCAAATAATGGTTATTGGGCAAACAAATATGGTTATCAAATTGGTTATAAGTTTCTGGATTTTTTAGATGTTATAGGACTAAACACAAACTTAGAGTACAATCTAGTTCGACCGTACACATATTCACATTGGAACAGCTCATCATATGGACATTATGCACAACCATTGGCTCATCCACTTGGTGCTAATTTTGATGAGTTTATAGTTAAATTAGATTACTATTATCAAAGATTTAGTGTAAACTTTAAATACAATTTTGCAAGAGTTGGGCTAGATGACTTTGAAAATATCAATATTTCATACGGCAATGATATTTTTTTAGATTATAATCTTAGGTCATCTGATTATGAAATTGACATGTTTAATGGGATTAAGACTGATATAACTAATTTAGCTTTAGATTTTGCATATTTGGTTGATGAGACTAATAGTTTGAAAGTTGGTGTTTTTGTAAGATCAAGAACATTAGTCAACGAAAACTCCGATTCCAATGAATCATACTTTGGAATTTATTTAAAGACTGATTTGTTTAATTATTATTACGACAGATAGAATCTCAAAACTCTAAACTTTCACCGTCTTTGTAGGCAACAATAAAACAGTTTTCGTAACCTCTTTTTTTCATGCCTTTTTGGTATTCAATTGCCTTATCAAGATTAAAAAATAGGCCAGAAATAAACATTGTTTCACTATCATCAATTGGCACTGAAATTAAGTTAGATTCATCGAAAAGATCTAATGGAGTATTGTTTTCAGTGAAGATGCCTAAATTTACTCTAAAAATGTAAGGATCTTTTAACCCGGAGCTTTTTTGGTCTTGTTTGCTAAAAGATTTCATTAGATCCTCTCTTGCAACTTCATATGCTTTTTCTACTCTATTAGCTTTTGATTGTTCATCATTTTTTCTGTAAATATAAATAAGGTTTGAGTATGCTGGAAGAAATAATTTATCTTGCTTTATGGAAAGTTTAAATAGGTCAATAGATTTTTTCAAATATTCATCTGATTGAGTCCCTTTAACTTTTGAGGAGTAGTCATAATGAGCTACTGCCATGTTGTATGTCCAAATCCTATTTTTATATAATTTTTTTGTTATGTTCTTTAGATATCCTTTTGCTTGACCAGTAGCTCTTTTTTCACCACTTGCTAATAAGGCAATCGATAGATTTGCTCTTGAGAAATTCAAACCGTTTTCATTAATTTTTCCTCTGGAAAGTTTTTTGACAGAGTTTTTTAATTTCGTTTGAGCATCAGAATAATTCTTATTAGCTAGTAAATCAACACCTGAATTATATTCTTTAATTCCTTCTTGAATTGATATCATGCTTCTTTCATCAATTTTGTTGATTTTATCATATTGTAAGT
>CACIJW010000034.1 GCA_902587125.1 uncultured Bacteroidota bacterium | reverse complement strand
AGTTATAGATGGTGATGTACAACTAGCAGTATAAGTACAGCTTCCGTCATCAACTGTTGCAAGTGGATCATAATTAGTTGCTAATGGATCTGTACAGCCTGCAATTATACTGTAAAGATTGATGTTATCAACATATGAATTATCTCCGTTATTAAAGTATCCATACTCATATTTATTACAAGACTCAAATGATAATGTAAATGAACCTTGATTAACAAAATATGATAAATCATAAGTAACTGTTGTCCAAGGATCACTAAATGGTGTTGTAGGTTGGAAATAAGTGGTACCATTATTACTTGCTAAAATTGAGTCATTGCAAACTAACCTAAACCAAGAGTAATTTGGGTTGTAAGAGTATTCTTGTTTTAAATCAAAAGAAAGGTTATGAGTTCCTGATGAAGATAAACTATCAAAACATATTTCTAATCTACTGATATTATTTGGTTTTGTTAAAAAGGCTTGATTACCAGTAGTAGGATTTGATCCCCAAGATGTACTTGCTCCCTCACCATGCCATCCATAACTACCACTATTAGCAGCAAGACCACTTACTGAAGATGATGAATTAGAACCTGAACTTAATGAAATATTGTTATTACTTGTTCCAGATTCAAAATCTTCTAGATGTGAAAGAGAAGAAATACAATTAACGTATGTACATGAGCCATCATCAATATTTGCTGTTGGATTATAATTCTGAGCATTAGGATCGGTACAACCTAAAATGTTACAGTAGGGAACTCCAACATTTGTAATTAAATTGTAACTTCCATTTACTAGAGTACCGCTAGAAAAAGTTGTGCCATCAAATCCAACTAAGTTATAATTTCCTAAACCCCAACCATCACCAAACATATCATAAAGAGCAATTGAATAACATCCATTAGGTATGCATAACCAATTATCATATGTTGTATTGCTTGAATAACAGTTGCCTGGGAAAGTTTGACAACCGCCATTTGCTATCACAACACCATTACTATCAATTAACTCCCATGCAATATCTGAACCAAAATTGGATGTATTGATTTGCATATTAACATAATTGTCAAAACATGAGTGACATTCACTACTGTCGCTAACATTAGCCAATGGATTAAAATTTGCCGCAGTAGAATCTGTACAGCCAATTATTACTGCTATACATGTTCCATCATCAACATTAGCTAAAACGTTGAAGTTTAAAGCTGTTGAATCAGTACAACCATATACAGATGGAATACATGAACCATCATCAATATTAGCAGAAGAGTTAAAATTAATTGCACTAGAATCTGTACATCCATAAACTGGTACTCCTAAAAATATTGTTGTATCGAAAACACATGAGCTAGTGTCAGTTGCAAATATATTATAAAAGCCTTCACATAAATTAGGAACAAATCCACTGTTAAGTTGTATCCCGTTTATAAAGACAGAGACAGAGCTGTATGAGGAAAATACATCAATAAAAATATATCCATCACAATTTCCTACAGTATTATTACTAACAATAAGTTGATTTATAGATATGTCGCAGTACATGCATGTTCCATTATCATTATTTGCTAGGTTATCAAAATTTATTGCATTAGTGTCTGTACATCCATAGATTGAGGCAATGCATGATCCATCGTCATATATTGCAGATGGGTCATAGTTTGATGCAGTGGAATCCATACAACCAATTCTGTTTGTTAGTATAATTGTTTCACTAAAACTACATCCATTAGCATCAGTTATGGTAAAAGAATAAATACTATCACATAGATTAACGGTTGAACTAGATGAAGATCCGTTATTCCAAGAATAAGTAAATGGAGCAGAACCTGTTGTTGGACTTAGTGATATAAATCCATTACAACTATTTAAAGAGGTAGGTGTAAATGAATTAATAGTTGCACTAACTGGTGGATTTAAGGTTAGATTAATTGAAACTATTGAATCACAGCCATTAACATTTGTTAGTGTATCATAATAATTACCAGAAATAAATATAGAATCATTGTTAAGCAAATAGTATTCACATGAACTTATATTAACATTATTATATGAATCATAATTACATAAAAGAGAGTCATCAATCCACGCCAAAGAGTTATAATTACAAGCACTCAGATCCAAGCAACCAATTAGATCGCAATCATTACTAAAAGTAGACCATGGATCTACAAGGGTCCATGACATACTTGAAAACGAAGTATCATCAACCTCTATACATTGAAGTGCGAGATTAGATGTCGAATTAAACATAGCAACTGATGAATTATTACTATTTTTAATATTTAAAGTTGATAAATCATTATTGTTAAATATTGCATAAGTTAGATTTGTTGCATGAGATAAATCTATGGTTTTAATATTATTGAATGATAAATTTACATAATACAAAGAGTTCATATTAGATAAATTCAATTCTTCTATATTGTTACTTTGCGCATTTAAAAATGTAACATTAGGATTATTTAACAAAAGAGTGTCAATCTGATTATTATTTACCCTTATATATTCAAGATTACTATTATTACTTAAATCTAAATTATCAATGGCGTTAAAGTGAGCATATAGTTTTTTTAAATTTAAATTATTTGTTAAATCAATAGATGATAGTGCATTAACCTCACAATTTAAAATCTCTAGCATAGTAAAGCTTTCAATTCCAGATAGATCATATATACCTTTGCTAGAAACGTTCAAATGTAAAACTGTGTCAATAGCTGAATTAAAGACAAAATCATTCAAAGGTAAAGTATCCAAACCTAAATCTACCAACGCTTGCTCAAAAGCATCATCAGGCACATAAGTAATTGAAACAGATTGTGATTTTAAATTTATGTTAAAACAAAATATAAAAAGTATAAATAATAAATTTCTCATTTTATTGAAGTATTAGTTTTTTATTGATAGTTCCTTCAGTCGTATTAA
>CACIJW010000033.1 GCA_902587125.1 uncultured Bacteroidota bacterium | reverse complement strand
TACATGGAACGGAGTTACCTACACATCATCAGGGACATATACATGGGTAGGAACAAATTCAGTAGGATGTGATAGTATTGCAACATTAAACTTAACTATCAATCAGCCTGTTTTATTTGTAAATCAACAAAGTATTTGTGATGGAGATAGCATAGTTGTAGGTTCTAGCGTCTATACAAGCACAGGTATTTACAATGATACATTAATAGCGTCTAATGGATGTGATTCTATAGTTATAACATCATTAAATGTGATTCCATCTCTGACAGTAACTGCTAATCCGATAGGTCCAATAGATATATGTAATGGAACAAGTGTAACATTATCATCGTCTACTCAGAATCCAAACTTCAGCTATTCATGGACAGATGCTAGTGGTTCAGTTGTTGGTACATCTCCAACATTATCAGTTAGTACGTCTGGTGTTTACAGCGTTACAGTCACTACGACAGCTGGATGTATTACTACATCTACAAATAGTGTAACAGTAAATGTGATAAGCTTACCAGCTCCGAGTACTTTAAGTACATCTAATATTACATTCACTTCTGCTAGATTGAATTGGAATGTTGTAGCTGGAGCTAATCACTATGATGTAAGAGTAAGAGAGGTAGGAACAACATCATGGCAACTATTTACAAATGTTCCTTTCACTTACAAAGACAAGTATGGATTAACTCAGGCATCTACATATGAGTGGCAAGTTAGAACAGCATGTACAAGTGATAGTAGTTCAGTGTCAGCATGGTCAGCATTGGAGGTATTTAATACATTAACACCTTGTGTAATACCAACGAACTTAAGTTCAACAACAGGTTGGGCTTCAGCTACGTTAGATTGGGATGATGTTCCTGGAGCTTGGGGATATAGAGTAAGATATAAATCTCAAGGAGGTTCATGGTCATATGATACAGT
Source organism: uncultured Bacteroidota bacterium (assembly GCA_902587125.1). GTDB lineage: Bacteria > Bacteroidota > Bacteroidia > Flavobacteriales > BACL11. The sequence goes on along the minus strand of CACIJW010000033.1, from coordinate 2,223 downwards.
AAATACTTCTAATATATCGCTTAGTTCTTTACAGGTTGCGAGTGTATACTTCTGGCAAGTAAAATCTATGTGTGATAGTTTAGGTCTTAATACTTCTTCATGGACACCGATGCAGTTCTTTATTACACCATCATGTGCATTATCTCTTGGCAGTGTTACTACTAATGTACTATGTAATGGAGGCAGTACAGGCTCAATAGACTTAAGTGTTTCAGGAGGTTCAGGTTCATATTCTTATCTGTGGAGTAATGGAGCTGCTACTGAAGATCTTTCTGGTTTAACGTCAGGTTTATATACTGTAACAGTAACAGATTTATCTACTGGTTGTACTGCAACGAGTTCAATATCTATAACACAGAATGCTCCTATAGTATTTAATAATCAACAAAGTATTTGTGATGGAGATAGCATAGTTGTAGGTTCTAGCGTCTATACAAGCACAGGTATTTACAATGATACATTAATAGCGTCTAATGGATGTGATTCTATAGTTATAACATCATTAAATGTGATTCCATCTCTGACAGTAACTGCTAATCCGATAGGTCCAATAGATATATGTAATGGAACAAGTGTAACATTATCATCGTCTACTCAGAATCCAAACTTCAGCTATTCATGGACAGATGCTAGTGGTTCAGTTGTTGGTACATCTCCAACATTATCAGTTAGTACGTCTGGTGTTTACAGCGTTACAGTCACTACGACAGCTGGATGTATTACTACATCTACAAATAGTGTAACAGTAAATGTGATAAGCTTACCAGCTCCGAGTTCTTTAAGTACATCTAATATTACATTCACTTCTGCTAGATTGAATTGGAATGTTGTAGCTGGAGCTAATCACTATGATGTAAGAGTAAGAGAGGTAGGAACAACATCATGGCAACTATTTACAAATGTTCCTTTCACTTATAAAGACAAGTATGGATTAACTCAGGCATCTACATATGAGTGGCAAGTTAGAACAGCATGTACAAGTGATAGTAGTTCAGTGTCAGCATGGTCAGCATTGGAGGTATTTAATACATTAACACCTTGTGTAATACCAACGAACTTAAGTTCAGCTAATGCAACCTCTTCTTCAATAGATTTAAATTGGGATGATGTTCCTGGAGCTTGGGGATATAGAGTAAGATATAAATCTCAAGGAGGTTCGTGGTCATATGATACAGTTAACACTTCAAATATAACCTTAACTGGACTTACACCATCTACATATACCTGGCAAGTAAAATCTATGTGTGATAGTTTAGGTCTTAATAGTTCTGTTTGGTCATCGCAACAAACTTTTGGATTATCTTGCGCAGTTCCTAGCAACTTATCTACTACTAATATTACTCTTACAAGTGCAACATTTAATTGGGCTTCAGTTTTAGGTGCACATCATTATGAAATTAGATGGAGAGAAAGCGGAAGCTCTTGGAACTATATAAATAGTGTATACGGAAATAATAGAACAAAGAATAACTTGACTCTTGGTACAAGCTATGAGTGGCAAATAAGAACATCTTGTTCTGTAGATTCATCAAATGTTTCAGCATGGTCATCATCCGTTTTATTTACTACTCCAGCTGCTTGTGCAAACCCAACAAATACGTTTACAAGCAATATAACATCGTCTTCAGCTGATCTGAACTGGGATGCTGTTCCAGGAGCAATAGGATATAAAATCAAATGGAAGCAAACAGGTATTCCTGGAGTTAATGTTGATACAGTTTGGGCAGTTAATGTTCTAACGGTTAATGGTCTTAACCCCTCATCAACATATAAATGGAGAGTTAAATCAATTTGTGATACAGCTACAAATAATAGTTCAGGATTCACACCATGGACTTTCTTTACAACACTTTCAAATGCAAAAATAATGACCTTTGATAATAGTGACAATATTAATATAAGCTCATTAAATATATATCCAAACCCTTCTAGAGGTAAGCTCCACATTGAATTTGATATTTTTGATAATGATGACCTTAAAATATCAATCATAGATGCTGTTGGTAATACAATTTTGATTGAAGAAAAACAAAATTATAGCGGAGAGTATTTTAAAGTATTTGAATTAAATAATTATAAAAAAGGAATGTACATAATTAGAGTAGAAAACAGTAAGTCCGTAATAACAAGGAGAATAGTTTTGCAATAGTAAATATTTCATATATTTGCACGGATTTAATAATTAGATGAAGGGGCTTTTGCCCCTTCTTTATTATAATTAAG
>CACIJW010000032.1 GCA_902587125.1 uncultured Bacteroidota bacterium | reverse complement strand
ACTTACATTATTTTAATTATTTTTACTTATATATCGCATGATAAAAACATTTAAAATACTTATTCTTTTTATCTTTCCATTAATAGGTTACACGCAAACTTGGGATCTAGTTTGGAGCGATGAATTCGATTCAAACGTTGTTGATCAAAGCAAATGGACACATGAAATAGGTACAGGCTCACAAAATAATATGTGGGGTTGGGGTAATGGCGAATTACAATACTATCAACCACAAAATTCAATAGTGAGTAATGGTACGTTAAAAATTGTAGTTCAACAGGAACCGCAGGGGTTAGTTGATAGTTGGAACAATACTTATTACTATTCCTCGTCAAGAATTTCTACTAAGGACAACTTTAACTTTAAGTATGGAAAAGTAGAAGCTAGAATAAAGACTTTAGATGGAGAGGGGTTTTGGCCGGCTTTTTGGCTTTTACCTAAAAACGGACAGTGGCCCTGTGATGGAGAAATAGATATTATGGAGCAGTGGGGAAGAAATACACCTACGGACGAGACAACAGGTGCTGCACATATTGGTTCTTGTGCTAATAGTTACTCAAATTTTCAGAATTTTCAGACATTCAGCTCTTCTGATTACTCTAGTAATTTTCATATATATAGTATTATTTGGGAAGAAAATTACATTGCTTGGTATGTTGATGGCAATAAAGTTTTTCAAGTTACTCCAGCCAGCTTTCCAACCATTCCAAATCAACATAGTTGGCCTTTTAATTCAAATAATTGGTATATTATTCTTAATCTAGCAATTGATAACAATGGTCCTAACAGTAATTCAGCTTTTCCAAATAATATTGAAGTTGATTATGTTAGAGTTTACGAATCAAATGGAGTATTAGGCTGTACGGATCCAAACGCACTTAACTATGATCAAAATGCAAATATTGATAATAGTACTTGTGAGTATAACGTTACATTTAATATTGATATGAACAATGTAGGTTTTAACTTTACAACACCTGAGGTCAATGGTACTTTTAATAATTGGTGTGGTAATTGTTGGCCTATGACTGATGTAGACTCTGATAATATTTGGTCAACAACTGTAGTTCTAACTGAGGGTGAGTATAAATTTAAATATAGTGTAGACAATTGGTCAGTGCAAGAAAATCTAGATCCCATCGACTTTTGTACAATATCTAATTTTGGATACACAGATAGAAAGCTTATAGTATTTGAAAATATGAATATATGTCCCGAATGGAACGAATGTACGCCAGTTTGTTCTCCTACTAATTTTGAAGAAATTATAAATAACAACTATGAATCTATTATAGTTAATGATTTTCTTATGTTAGATGAAAATTTTAATGAAATAACAATTTTAAATACTTCGGGAAAGAAAGTAGTGGAGTTGGAAAATGTTTTTGAATCAAAAATTGATATTTCCAATTTAAATAAGGGAGTTTACTTTCTTCAGTATAGAAATAAAATAAATAATAGAACAATAAAAATTTTAAAAATTTGATATGGTTACAATTGATTACATAGTAGTTGCAATATATTTTGCATTAATACTTTTTGTGGGACTATACTCATCTAGGAAAAAAGATGATAGTTCTCAATATTTTTTAGCTAATAGAAATCTTGGATGGTTTATTGTCGGAGCTTCATTATTCGCTTCAAATATTGGCTCTGAGCATCTTATAGGCTTAGCCGAAAGTGGTTTCAAAAGAGGCTTGATTGAATCTCAATTTGAGATTTTAGCCGCTTTTATGTTATTATTGCTTGGTTGGGTTTTTGTCCCATTTTATAATAAAAGTGGAGTAATAACGATGCCAGAGTTTTTGGAAAAAAGATTTTCGTCATCTGCTAGAATGTATTTGTCGGTTTTGTCAATATTTGCATACGTTATCACTAAAATCTCAGTTACTATTTTTGCTGGTGCAATAGTCTTTGAAAGTCTTTTAGGAATTAATTTCTGGCTAGGTGCAGTTATTGTAGTTTTAGTAACAGGACTTTATACCGTTTTTGGCGGATTAAAAGCTGTTGTTTACACTGATGCAATACAGTTATTTATAATAATAGGAGGTTCTTTAATGCTCACTGTCTTTGGGCTGCAAGAAATAGGAGGATGGCAACAAATGGTCGATACATCTAGAGATGGGGCAATGAGCTTGTGGAGATCAGCAAACGATACTGATTATCCATGGACAGCTATTCTGTTTGGAGCTCCAATTTTGGGAGTATGGTATTGGTGCACAGATCAATTTATAGTACAAAGAGCTTTAGCTGCCAGAAATATTTCTACTGCTAGAAAAGCTACAATTTTCGCAGGTTTCTTAAAGTTAACTCCAATGTTTCTGTTTGTTGTTCCTGGAATGATTGCATATACATACTCACAAACAAATTTAGAATTCGCTAACCAAATTGGTGATGGAGCAGCTGCATTACCAGTGATGGTGCAAGCTATGCTTCCTGCTGGCTTAAGAGGATTAGTTACAGCAGGGATTTTATCGGCACTGATGAGCTCACTTTCTTCTGTCTTTAATTCATGTTCAACTTTAATTACTGTTGATATTTATAAAAAATACAAGCCAAATACATCTGAAAAGAAATTAGTAAGAGTAGGACAAATTGCAACATTATTTCTTGTTGCAATAGGAATTCTGTGGATTCCTTTTCAAGAGTCTTTGTCGGCAGGTGGACTTTTTAAATATATTCAAGGAATACAAGCTTATGTTGCGCCACCTATCGCTGCTGCTTTCTTGTTAGGCTTATTTATTAAAAGATTAAATTCTCAAGGTGTAATGACTGCATTTTACACAGGAGCTGCTTTAGGAGTATTAAGACTAGTTCTTGAAGTGTATGGAATTCAAAATTTTATTACAAATATTCATTTTTTACACTTTGCTTTGAATTTATTTATTCTTTGTTCTGTAATTATGATTATTGTTAGCTATTTAACAAAAGAACCAGATTATGAGAAAATTAAGGATTTAGTTTATAGTAAATCTGCTCTTCAAACTGAGGAGGTTAAAAATGGAATTGAAACAGATAAAGTACTAACAGTTTTAATTATCATATCTGTATTTGTCATTTGGTATGTATTTAGATAGATGAGACATCTTTTAATCACAATACTATTTCCTTTTATTTGCCATGCACAGGATGCAAAGAGTTATAAAAGTGTTCTTTTTATAGGAAATAGTTTTAGCTTCTACTGGAATATGCCAACTTTATTTGAAAAAATAGCTGAAAGTGAAGGTGTAAAATTTGATGTGCACAGTGCAACAGAAAGTGGTGCAAGTTTAAAAGACCACTGGCATGGTGAAAAAAAATCACAAGCTGTAGATCTTATTAATAATAAAAGATGGGATTATGTTATTATGCATGACCATAGCTTAGCAACAATAAATAAATTGGAAGATTTCAGAACATATGGTACTAATTTTTGTGAAATTATAAAAGAGTCAGGTGCTGAACCTATTTTGTTAATGACATGGGCGTATAGCTCAGACATCAAAATGATAAATACTATCTCTAAGCAATATAAGCTTTTAGGCTCAAAATTAAATGTAAAAGTTTGTCCTGTGGGTGAGATTTTTAATTTATCAAGGACAACAAAGCCTGAGATTAATTTGTTTTCTGATGACAAACATCCAAGTCCTGATGGTTCATATTTAGTTGCACTGAGTTTATATAAATTCATAACTGGAAATTCAATTAAAAATGTTCCAGGAAGAATAATTACAATCAATCAAATTGGAAAAAAAACATATCAT
>CACIJW010000031.1 GCA_902587125.1 uncultured Bacteroidota bacterium | reverse complement strand
ACTTGAAAGAGTAACATAGCTTTGAAAATTATTTTTATCGTCTCTAATTATTGAGCTGAGAATTTTGGCAGCCTCAACAGATTCACCAATTTTATCGTGTGCAATTGCTATGTTATAACTCCAATCATTTTCGTTGTATATTTTTTTAGTCAGAAGACCCAGAAATCTTTTGCTAACAGCATGATCTTGCTTATTTCCAGTGAATGCGTAGCAAAGAGCCATATTGGTTCTTACATAATTTAATGCATTGTCAGAAACTTTAGCTCTTTTGTATCTTTTAATTGCATTTTTAAATTCTTTGATTGCTTTATCATATTCTTTATTTTTCATCAAGTTTACACCATCTTCGTAATGTTGATTAGCAATTTTTGATTGATCAATAGATCTTTTAGTTAGTTTTTTTGTGTTTTCATACTGCAGTACGTTCTTTACTTTTGAAATAGGGGACCAATCGTATGCTTTAAGATTGGATGTAATACTACTATCCAATGATGCATTTACGTTAAATGAAATAAATAAAAAAGCTACAATTATGTTTGTGATTTTAAGTCTCATAGTACTAGTGTAATTTTTGATTTGCAATTTATGAAATTTTATTGAAGTACAAATCTTCTTATAATATGTCTGTCTTGGTAAGAAATTTTTACAAAGTAAATTCCTTTAGAATAGTCATGTAAATCAAGTTTAATTTTGCTATTACTGATATCATCTACAGAAATCTCTAGCATATTTAGTCCACTTAAGTTTAAAATCGAAACCTTTTCTACTTGCTCAGATGTTGAAATAAATATTTCTCCGCTAGTTGGGTTCGGATAAAGACTTATTGAGTTTAAAATATCATCTGTTGAGGTACTACCTTCAAAATAAATCGCAACTGAAGTGCCCAAACATCCGCTTGAATCTGTTACTTGTATAAAGTAATTGCCAGAAGTTAATGGAGTAAATGTATAACTATTCGCACCGATAATTAAATTTCCATTTTCATCCAACCACTGATATGAAATAAAGCCTGATTCAGCCATTAAAGTGCCGCCATCTTGCCAAACATTTACTGTTACAGGATTTGGCTCTCCAATTGTAAAAGATACCGTGCTTTGACAACCATTATTATCAGTAATGATTAAATTATATAGTCCAGCACATAAAGATGAAGGGTTATTTCCAAGATAGGACTGAGAATAAGGAGCAGTACCTCCAACTAATGTTGCAGTAGCGGTTCCATCGCAAGCGTCATAGCATGATGCATCAGTTGTTGAAACACTACCAGTGATAAGTGATGGCTCATTAACAGTAGCTGTGATTTGATTAGTACAACTATTTTGGTCAATCACACTTATTGTGATTGATCCAGGTCCTAAGTTGTCAAATATGTTACTAGCTTGGAAGCTTACAAGGTTGTTATCAGAGTAATAGAAAGGATGTGTTCCCCCACTGTCAACACTTATGCTTACACTTCCATCTGAAAGACCATTACAGCTAATGTCAATAACATTAGCAGATAAGCTTATAGAATCAGGTTGTGAAATTATGATAGAATCAATTTTGGCACACCCGTTATCATCAACAACTTGTACATTGTACACTCCAGCTTGAACTATAGTCGAAGTCGTTGTTGAACTATCTTGCCATAGAACAGAATATGGATTTGTCCCACCAAAAGGAAACGCAGAAATTATAGTTGAACCACCATAACAAGTGATAGTATCCGCGGTCATAGTTATTTCTAATAGGCTTGGTTCATGAACTTCATATGAGTAAGAAAGGGTATCAGTTGTATCAGATAAAAATAAAGTGTATGTACCTGCACATAAGCTATCTAGGTCTTCAGAAAATGATATAAATCCATTGGGGCCTGTCCAGTAATAGAAGTATATAGAATCTCCTCCGTCTGGTGTTATATGTATAGAACCATCACAAGATGAAAAACATAATGTGTTTATAATTGTATCTAAGTTTGATGTTAATGATGAAGGTTGATCTATTAATACTGAATCTGTTACAATACATCCTGCAGAATCAGCTATTGTTGCATAATAAGTTCCAGAATACAAGTTCGTTGGCGAAGAGCTATTTGAAAAGTATCCATTTGGACCTTGCCATGAAAATATAAAATTTCCATATCCACCTGCTGCACTAGACATAATTAATCCATCATACCCTCCATAAATTGATGCATCAACAACTGAGTCAATTGAGAAAATAATTGAGTCTGGCTCAATAACATGAGATGTGTCAGAAATTAAACATCCATTGTTATCTGTAATATTTACAAAATAATTCCCTTCGCATAAATTCATAATTGTATCATTTGTTAGTGTACTGTCATTGTTCCATATATAACTATATGGTGAAGCTCCCCCACTAACAATTGCAACTATAGATCCATCACAACTACCATAGCAAGAAATATCATTAGAGATGAGATTCGTTGTAATCTCACCTGGTTCACTAATCACCAAGCTGTCAGTAAAAATACATCCATTAGCATCAATAATTGAGTCTGTGTAAACGCCAGCTGATAAATTATCAATAAACAATGTCGTATCTAGTAATCCGTTGAAATAAAATTGATATGGAGATATTCCTCCGTTGATTTGAAAACTTACATTTGCATTAGAGTCATTAAAGCATGATACATTAAATCCACTATAGTCTGATATGGAATATATCGTTGAAATTGGATTTGGCTCATTAATTGTTATTGTGTCAAGTAATGTACAACCGTTCAAATCACTAACACTGAATGGATACACACCCGCAGGTACTCCAATTGGTGTAGTAAAAACATTCAAGCCACCTATAAGTGGATAAGTAAATCCATTCCATCCAAGTAGATAATCTGGAACTCCACCACCAAATATCACTGTTGCTGAACCAGTACTATCACCATTACACAATACATCAGATACAGTACTTAGAGCTGTAATTTGTGATGGTTCATTTAAACTAACACTATCTGTAAGTGAACAGCCTGTAGAGTCAGTTATAGTAAGAGAATATGCTCCAGCAAAAAGATTTGAAATACTGTTTGTTGTGTCAGTTGTACTCCACAAGTAGGAAACTGACCCCAGCCCTCCAGAAACTGATGTGTTTATAAACCCATTGAATGCTGATGGACATGAAACTCCATACCCATTATAATTAGAAGTAGTTAGATTAAGTGACAATCCGTTGGATGGTTGGGTGAGAACTACAGTGTCACTGAAACTACATCCATTATAATCATTAAATGATATGTAATAATTACCAGCACCTAATGAATCAATATTTGCAATTGTATCGTTGGTGTTCCATAGGAATGAATAAGGTAAGGTCCCACCACTTACATTTAAGTTAATTGAACCATCATTAGAATTGCATGTAGTTGAGTTACTTTGATTGATTGAATATATGATTGAGTCAGGTTCACTAATTATTACACTATCTAAAAATACACACCCATTTGTATCACTTAAAATATAAACGTAATTACCCGCTTGTAAAGAATTATTATTAACACCAAACCAGTTTTGAGTGTATGGCGCTGTTCCTCCAAATATTGAAATACTTGCTGATCCACTACTATCTCCATAGCATAAAACATTGCTTACAAAACTTGTTGAGAATAATGAATCAGGCTGCGAGACGTTTACACTGTCAAAAAATGTACAGTTATTTGTGTCACTGACCAAGTAATAATAAGTTCCAGCAGATAGTTGATTGTAATTAAAACCATTCCAATTTTGGAGGTATGGAGCTGTTCCACCACTAATACTTAGTGATACATTACCATCTGATAATCCATAACATGAAACGTTAGAGATTGTAGCATTAGCAGTTAGCTCTTGTGGCTCATTTATAAAAATACTGTCGTTTAAGGTACACCCGCTTGAGTCTGTAACAATAAAAGGATGGTATCCATATCCTAAAGCATTTGTATCAGCTCCAAACCAGCTTTGAGTATAAGGAGAAAGTCCTCCAGTTATATTTAAACTTACACTTCCATCATTAAAACCAAAGCATGAAATTTCTGTTGTTATGTAGTTTACAATAATATCAGCATTTTGTGAAATGATTATTGTATCATGATGAACACAAAGATTCGA
>CACIJW010000030.1 GCA_902587125.1 uncultured Bacteroidota bacterium | reverse complement strand
TATGCCTGCAAAACTACCTCCGTCAATTTCAGTTAATACATTTTTTTTATTTCCTGACAGCTCAATTATAGTTGGTAATAGATCACTTCCAGAAACTGGAACTGAAGATTCTGAACCTTCTTTAATTCCTGGGCCTGAAACAATTAGTGGAACACGTACCCCTCCTTCAAAAGCATCCCATTTACCTCTGCTAAGTGGATAATTATAACTTTTTTCATACTTCTTAGCACCAGGAATATTTGGTACTGATCCATTGTCAGACATATATATTATGTATGTACTTTCCTCAATTCCAAGCTCTTTTATCTTTTTTAGTAAGATTCCAAGCCCACTATCTAAATCTAATGTCATAGCAGCAAATCCAATATCTTTTTGCTGAGCACCTTTTGGTTTTTTCTCAAGTTGACTAAAGCTTTCTTTCGTTGACTCAATATTAGTATGAACAGCGTAATGTGATATTTGTAAGTAAAAGGGTTTTTTTTCTACTACACTCGAGGATATGAAATCAATTGCTCGATTTGTTAATGAAAAAATATGTTTAGGATCTTCTTTAAATACATTATTCCACTGACTTCTATCATTGTCAAAATTTCCATCTCTATTTTTCGTTGGCCCATCACTGACATCATATCCAAGTACAAATGGATCACTTCCCATGCCCCATTTTCCAAAATGGGCTGTTCGATACTGATTATTGATTTTTTTAAGTGCTTTGGGGATACTAGTGAACCGATCATGATCAATATGATCAGTATTCATTCCAACACGAATCAGTGAAAGTCGAGCTGGCGATTTACCAAACTGAATACTGTATCTTGAAGGTGCACAAACAGGTGCACTTGCATAAGCATCGGAAAACCGCATACCTCTTTGAGAAAGCAACTCAAGGTTTGGAGTTTCATGGTAATAACTTCTGGATCCATTTTCGCTACTCATCATTTTCACAGAGGTACCATTCCAGCCTTGATCATCCGCCAAAACTAGTATAAAGTTTGGGTGAACAGGTAACTCATCTTTTTCTGCAGAATGATCATCTGATTTACAGGAAAAAATCAACAAAATTAAAATTGAAAAAAAGACTGCTTTGATAAGTTTGTTTTTTTCTTGTTCCATTATTTTGCTTTAAATTGTAAGATTTCACCATTTGTGTCATGTATATCACCAAATGTGATATTTTTAGCTTTGTGCATGGATTGAGCATTCTCGAATTGTCGTCCCAATCCTTCTGGTTTAATTGAAGCTTCACTTATTCTTTGCTCGATTAATAATATTAAAGAGTCCTCTACAACACTGTAATCTTTATTTCCAAAAAGATTAATTAACTCCTTTTTATCGTTTTTATGATCATAAAGCTCATAGCCTAGTTCACCATTGCTTCCCCATTTTGTTAGCCTATATCGTTTAGTTTTGATTGAATATCCATTGCGCAATCTAGTTAGTGCACTCTGTCGAACTGAGGAGTTTACATTCTTGATTATTGGTTTTAAACTTTTTCCAACAACATGCTGAGGTGTTTTAATATTTGTGAGATCCATAAGTGTTGGATAGAGATCAATTAGTTCAACGGGACTCACAGATGAAGCTCCTTGATTTTCTAATCTTGGAACAGAAATAATAAGTGGCACTCGCGTAGCTTTTTCAAATAGTGTTTGTTTTTGCCAGTGTCCATGTTCACCTAAATGATAGCCGTGATCTGATGTAAAAACAATAATAGTGTTCTTATCTAATCCATTGTACTCTAGATGGTCAAGAATTCTACCAACTTGTGCGTCCACAAATGAAATGGTCGCATAATATGCCTCTTTAATTTCTTGAGCAAGTTCTTTTTGAAGATTTAATTGAATCTTTCTTGAACTTATAGATTTTGCTGCAGGCACTGGTAAAGTTGACAAGTAATCATCGGAAATTTTTGGAATTTCAATTTTTTCTCTTTCATAGTGATGAAAGTATTTTTTTGGAGCTACAAAAGGCGTATGGGGCCTAAAAAAACCAACCGCTAGAAAAAACGGAATATCCGTTCCAACAAAATAATCAAGTTTTTTTATTGCCTCGCTTGCTGCAATACCATCTGTTTGCTCATTATCCTCACCATCCGCTGCAAGCCAGCTTAGTGTACCACCATACTTTCTTGGCTTAAGTGTATTTATCTTATACTCTTCCAATTTATCTCTTCCGTATGGGTTAACTGTTTGGTCCCAAGAATAAATATCATCATTACCTGATGTACCAATTGCACTTGGGTTATCATAATGAAAGATTTTACCAATTCGAACGGATTGATAACCTTGCTGTCTGAAACGTTGTCCCAGGGAAATAACATCTGGAACTGAATTTCTGAGATTCATATTGTTTGCTGTAATTTTGGTTTGATCAGTATATAAACCAGTCATCAGTGAAGCACGAGAGGGACCGCACCAAGGGTACTGACAATGCGCATTTTCAAATACTACTCCTCTGCTAGCAAGCCGATCAATATTTGGAGTTTTTACAAGCATATTTCCGTAGGCTCCTATATCACAGTTTAAATCATCAGCAACAATCAATAGAACATTAAGCTTTTTATTTGATATTTGGTTTTCTTTTCTTGTACCATCAGAGCAGCTGTAAAAACAAAAAAGCAAAGCTAATAGCTGTATTCTTACAATGTTTTTAAAACTTAAAACCAAAAGACAAAATTTTATTAAAATTAAAAAAAAGTGTTTGAAATTAGGCTGAATTAAAATGCAATACGAAGGAATATAGGTAGATGGTCTGAAAAACCTCCATACCAATTACTACCTCCATATGTTCTACTTGGGTATTTTTCTCCCTTTTTATTTATATACATCATGTATTCTTTCTGGAACGCTCCTGATTTAATGAATTGTATGTCAGAATTAATTAAGTTTTTTGAAATAATAATTTGGTCTAGCCAGTTCCAGTTACCTCTGTAATTATAGGAACCAATGCCTACAACATCTTCGCTATTCATTAAATTTACTAAATCATTTTTTACTAATATTTCAGACAAACTCTCATTGTTTGGATAATCGTTGAAATCACCCATTATAATTATAACTTGATCATCAGGTATATTTTTATCAATGTAATTTCTCAAAACATTGGCAGCAAAAACTCTTTTAAAATTAGTTTTCTCTTGGCCTCCCCATCTTGATGACCAATGATTCACAAATATATTGTAGACTCTATTACCTATAGCTAGTTTAGCAAATAAAATATCTCTTGTTGGACGAGAGCTATTTGGTAATTTTACTTGAATGAAATCACTGTCAATGAGTTTAAACTTTTTTGAAAATAAAAGAGCACAATCAATGCCTCTACCATCAGGACTATCTTTGTGCACAAGATTGTAGTTGTTATTTTTAAGAGAAGTATTAGATAATAAATCATTTACTACAATTTCATTTTCAACCTCACATAGCCCTATCAAATCTGGCAAAAAGTTATTGTTTTCTTCTGCAGAAAGCCCTAAAAATACCTTTTCAAGTTGCTTTATCTTATGAAGATATTTCTCTGAATTCCATTTTTTTTCAGATTTCGGTAAAAATTCGTCATCATTTGTAAGAGGACAGTTAATAGTATCAAAAAAATTTTCAACGTTATAAAAAACTGTGAAGAATTCGTCTTTGTTGAAATTGGGTTTGATATCATTTTGAGAAATACCAAAAAACGGAAAGAGAATTAATAAAATGAACTTATTTTTCAATTTTGAGAAATTGTTTGAGAGCTATTACAATCTGTGCAGTATCCCTCAAGAATTAAATTGTAATTCTTGACAATGTGACCACTACTTGTTTTTAAAATTTTGATTGTGGAATCATCTAGACAAAATGTTTGATCACATGAGTAACATATAAAATGACCATGTTGGTGATTATGTGAGTCAGCACTGCAACTATCTAAATTACACAAAGAATATTTTTTTAAATTATTTTTATCTGGAACTTGATGGATTAGCCCTTTTTTTTCGAAGCTTTTTAAAGCTCTATATATTGTAACCTTATTTATTTTCTTATTAAATTTATTAAAAATATCATGCGTTGTCAAAGAAGCTTTACAATTAAAAAAAAGAGTAAGTAAGTCTATTCGGAACTGAGTTTTATTAATCCCAAATC
>CACIJW010000029.1 GCA_902587125.1 uncultured Bacteroidota bacterium | reverse complement strand
ATGTTTAACTATAGTATTAGTGCCAATACTGATGATGGATCATGCATCCCATATGTATTTGGATGTATGGATTCATTAGCATTTAACTATAATCCAAGCTCTAATGTTGACGATGGAACATGTATACCTTGTGTTTATGGTTGTACTGACTCAACAGCTTGTAATTATGATTCATTAGCAATTTGTGATGATAATAGTTGCTTTTCTTATCATGGATGTATGGATTCTACAGCATTTAACTATGATTCACTTGCTTGCTTTGACGATGGTTCATGTGTATCTTGCTCTGCTGAAATTAATTTCAGTATTGATTCATGCTCTTATAATAATGTTTATATATCAACAAATGAAGAACCAGGATTTACATATCTGTGGAGTAATAGTTCTGAAAATACCATTTCAGAGGGATTTGAAGAAGGTTCATTTGGAGAGTTATGGGAAAATAATATAAATAATGATATTGATTGGAATGTTGGCTCATTTGATCCATCTGGTTGGAGTGAGTTTAGTGTATATTCCGGAAATGCAGGACCATCCTCTCCTTTTGAGGGAACTAACTATATATCTCCTTCTAGTACATCTAGCTCTAGCTATTCAACAGCAATTCTTGAATCTGTTAATTTATCTTTTGTAAACTACCCAGCTTATTTTATTTTCTCTTACCACATGTTTATGCAGTACAATACAACACTAGGCTCATTATCTGTGGATTACTCAACTGATGGTGGTCATAATTGGACAACTATTTGGTCAGTTTCTCAAAATCAAGGTAATCAATGGAATACTGATACAATAAACCTCTCAAGTTTTGCAAGTACTAATTATGAGTTTTTCAAGATTAGAATAAACTTTACATCACAAAACTTTATTCCAGCATGTTGGCTTCCTAACTTTTGTACTCAGATCGTTGATTATCCCGTTGTACTTGATAATTTAATTTTTAAAGGCTTGAAGAAGAATTCAGCTAATATCCAAATAGGTGAATTTATTGATAGTAGTATAGTTTTTTGGGTTGATCCAGTAAATCCAAATATTGGGCTTGGTAGCGATATTAGAGATTTAGGAACATACTCTTGGGGTTGTCAAACATTCACACAAGATGCAATCGGAACAGGATATCAAAATACGGTTGATATTATAAATAATTGCATGTCAACAAATTCTAGTTTTGCAGCATTAGAGTCTTTTAATAATCAAAACTCAAATGATTCTGGATGGTTTTTACCATCTTATGATGAGCTAATGGAAATGCGTTTAGTTCAGAATATTATTGATTCTGTATCACAAGCTACTGGTGGAAATAGCTTTCTGTATAATAATTATTGGTCTAGCAGTAGTAGTGGTGGAATTTCAGCAAAATATATTCAATTCAATCACCCTAATAATCAACTTTACTTTGGGACTGAAAATATCGCCACACATTTCAATGTACGTCCAGTAAGAGAAGTGAATGTAAGTTTTGAAGAAGCTCAAAATTCATTTACCTCAACTGAAAATTCCTGGGTTTTTCTAACTGTAATAGATTCATTAGGTTGTGTGGTAAACGACTCCTTATTTGTTCCAATTAACTGCGGCAATGGTTGTACTGATCCTCTAGCTAGTAATTATAATCCGTCATCTTTATTTGATGATTCTTCTTGCATCTACTCAACAATTTTATATGGATGTACAGATTCTATGGCATTAAATTATAATCAGTTTGCCTCAGTTGATGATGGTTCTTGCTGCTATAATTTAGAGGATCAAGTTAGAGAACTTCAAGCTTTATATGCAGATACAGCTAATGAACAATTTGGTTCAAACTTGAAAATTAGTGGAGACGGCAACAGGATGGCTATTGGTTCACGTAATTATCACACATATACAAATGGCTCATACTACGAGGTTGGAAGGATAAAAGTTTATGAAAAAACCGATACAAATTGGACTCAAATTGGACAAGATATTATAGGACTACCTCAATCAGGACTTGCTACAGCCAATTATAATAATGTTTCTATGAATTATGACGGATCCCGATTAGCAATTTGTGGCTGGGAATATAATAATTATAATGGATATGTTGAAATTTATGATTTAATAAATGACTCCATTTGGTCAAAAATTAAGCAGTTTGACGGCGTAAATTCTGAGCAGTTAGCATCAATTGATCTGGATTCAACAGGTAATACAATTGTAATTGGATCAACTGCTTACGATCATCCTGTTCTTCAAAATTGTGGTAGAGTAAGAGTTTTTAAATATGATGGAGCTTTATGGAACATGATAGGTAATCAAATAATTGGAAATAATAGTGGTTCTAGTATTGGAGAATATGTTAGTATTGATAACAGTGGCGAAATTATAGTCTTTTCAGAATACAATGGTAACTATCGTGATGTTAAAGTGCACAACCTACAGTCAAACAATTGGAACTTATCTTATACTATATCCCAAAACTATATTGCTGATATAGATGTATCAGATGATGGTAAATCTATAATTATTGGAGACTCAAATTCTGATAATTTTAAAGTATTTAAGAATATTGGATTTAATAATTGGATTCAACAAGGCCAAACAGTAAATTATTTTGATAGTATTAGAGGATGGGATGTTTCAATCAATAGCAAAGCTAATATGGTTGCAGCTAGTTTAAAATATTATGATGGATTTGCTTTATTCACATATAATGTGTTAAATGACCAATGGGAGTTTTTTGAAAAGATTAATCCCCCAAATGCTTTACAACATACAACAAATCTTGATTTTTCAACCTCGACTTCCAATTTAGTAATAGCTCAAGGCTATTATTATGATAATGGTGGAAGTTTTGCAAGTGGAACAGTAAAGACATTTGACATTAATTTTGCTTGTAATGAAACAGGATGTACTGATCCATCTGCAATTAATTATGATTACAGTGCAATTTATGATAATTCAAGTTGTGTGTATTGTAACTATGGTTGCACAGATAGTCTTGCAATAAATTATGATCCCTCTGCAAATTGCGATGATAGTTCCTGTTATACATGTGATTTAAGTTCAAATATATATTCGCTACCACCAACAAGTAACACCATTTGTTCGGGTATTATAGTTGCTAATCCAACATCTTCATCTTCAATTGTATCAACATCTTGGACAAATTTTTTAGGTACTAATCTTGGCTCAAATAATTTTATTTCAAATTTGTGTTTTGGAGTATACTTCTTAAATTTATCAGATTCGTCAGGTTGTACAAGTACAGATACTATTTTATTTGGACCTATCTCAGGGTGCTCTGATTCAATAGCATTAAATTATAATCCCTTCGTTACAATAGATGATGGTTCTTGTATATATCCCACAATATTTGGTTGTACTGATTCTTTAGCATATAATTATGATAGCTTTGCAAATACAGACGATGGTAGTTGCTTATATTGTGATTTAACAAACTCATTTATAGTTGTTCAAAATACAGCCGGCAATTGTGATGGGCTAATTATTTCTACTCCATCTTCTTCACATCTGCCTATTTCTTTTCTATGGTCAAATGGCTCAACACAAAACAATATACTTTCCTTATGTCCTGGTACTTATTACCTACAGCTCACTGATAATGTTGGATGTCTTTTAAGCGATTCTGCAACAATAGGAGCTCCACAAATTTTGGGCTGTACCGATCCTCTTGCTTGTAATTATGACTCTAGTGCTAGCGTTGATGATGGAAGTTGTATTTACATATACGGTTGTACAGATCCACTTGCTAATAACTATGATGCCAATGCATGTATTGATGATGGAAGCTGTACCTATACTGTAAGTTGTAGTTCACCATCAATCACTGGCCTCAGTGTTAGTAACGTGATACATAATAGAGCAACACTTACTTTTGATGATATGAATAGTTCATCTTGTAGGGTAGACCAGCTAAGGATAAAATATAGAGAAGTAGGTACAAATGCGTGGAGTCAAAAGAATATGGGCTCACCAACAGGCTATGACCCAGTCACAGGTATTTGTAACAGCACCTCAAGAACAGATAAACTACTGCTTGGATTATCATCCAATACAACTTATGAGTGGCAGATGAGAGTATGGTATTGTGAGACAGGTAATACACCGTGGGTGAATGGACCTAACTTCACAACACTTGATGATTGTCCAAATGTTGGTAACCTAGCTGTTACTACACCAACCAGTACAAAAGCAACCTTCACTTGGGATGATAGTAATGGACCATATAGTTTTGTAAGACTACAAGGTAGAGTAGACACTGTTGGTTCATCATTCTTTAATATTGGTGGAGTAGGAGTAACATATGGAACATTTACCAAGAACAAGAATGGCTTAGTACCAGGAACATCTTATAGGGCTAAGTCGAGAACATGGTGTGATCCAAACGGAGGAGCATATAAGGCACCATCGTGGACATCATTCATATAC
>CACIJW010000028.1 GCA_902587125.1 uncultured Bacteroidota bacterium | reverse complement strand
TTTTTGAAGTTGTAAGAACTGAAAATTATGAAAAAAAATACAATGACAGCAGGAGGATTAGTAGTAAATAAAAAAAGTGAAATACTTTTAATCTTCAGAAAAAATATGTGGGATCTTCCAAAAGGAAAAATAGAAAATAATGAATCATTCAAAAACGCTGCTGTCAGAGAAGTTGTTGAAGAAACCGGTATAAACAGATATCTTACAATTGTTGAAGATAAGCTAATTTCAACACCGTATAAAAAATTTAAAAAAGGTGAAAAAATTGAAAAATGTGTCAACTGGTACTTAATGAAATATTATTCAAATGACCTAACACTTAAACCCCAAATTGAAGAAAATATTCAAAAAGCTATCTGGGCTCCTTTTGTCGACTTAGAAAAATATTATAAAAATTGTAGATGTTATGTTAAGCAAGTTTTAGAAGAGTACCTTTCCAAGACAATTAATTGATGAACATTAAATATTTCGATATTTTTAAAAAAATATCTAATTCTCAATATCAAAAAGAGAAGTTTAGACTTCAAGTTGAACTTTTAAAATTACAGGAATGGGTATTAAAAACTAACAAAAGTTTAGCAATTGTTTTTGAAGGACGAGACGCAGCAGGAAAAGGTTCAGCAATAAAAAGAATGGTTGAAAACTTAATGACTAAACATTATAAAGTTGTTGAAATTGGTTCACCTTCAAGTTTAGAAAACAAAACCTGGTTTAAAACTTATTATAAAAAATTACCAAAAAAAGGTCAGATAGTTTTTTTTGATAGATCATGGTATTCCAGAGCAATGATACAACCAACAATGGGATATTGTTCTTTAGGGCAGTATAAATACTTTATGAGAAAAGTAAATCAATGGGAGGATAAATTAATAAATTCTGGACTAATCTTAATTAAAATTTATTTATCGATTGATAAATCTACTCAGAGAAAACGTTTTCATTTAAGAAAAAATCATATTCTTAAATATTGGAAGCTTTCAGAAAATGACATTAACTCGTTATCTAAGTGGGATAAGTATACTTTTTACAAAAACAAAATGTTTAGAAATACCTCAAGGAAAAATTGTCCGTGGATTGTAATTAATGCAAATAACAAGTTAACTGCTAGACTAAATGCTATTCGTTACGTTCTAAAAAGTATCGATTATGAAGGTAAAAAAGAATTAAAAGAAAAAGATTGGAATTTCAATCATTCTAAAGATAGAATAAAAATTATGGACGTGCAGTTTTCAAACTTAAATATTGAACAGTATGAGCTTCTGAGTAGTATTAAACAAATAATCTAATTTTGATCTAAAAGATCATCCCTCACTACTTTAACTTCAATTTTAGCATTTGGATATCTATTAGACATAAAGTAAACTATTTTTTCTGTCATTTCATTGTAAATTGGAGAATACTGAATCATACTTACTTCCATTATATAATTTCCTTTGAAGTACTCATATTCCATATTACCTATTCTTGCAACTTTTTTATCATCAAAAAATACATGATCCCCATCTATTCTAAATTTTGATAACTCAACATTAGATAGACTTGCTATACTAGACTTTTTTGATTTACTTGTATTAAATGTAACAGAACAACTAGAAAGGAAAATTATTAGAACAAAAAGAATTCTAAACATATTACTAATTTATAAATTAATATTTAATTTAATGTATGATAACGAACCAGGTTTGTAAGATCTATAAATTAGATCATTACTTCCGTATGATGATGTGGTTAGCTCTTTTTTACTATTTAAAATATTTTTTACTCCAAGATCTAACAAATACTTAGAATTTTTACCAAACTTTCTCTTGATAGAAAAATTTAAACTATTGAATGGCTTTGTATATATATCAGGTGCTTCACCGATTGTAAAACTATTTAGTGTAGGACCTTGAACATTATAAAATAAACCTGATTGCACTTTCAATTCCTCATTTTCATAGGTCAGACCACCATTAATCAAATAAGGTGACTGCCCCTGCATAACTCTATATATCTTGTCATTATCAGAGTTTATACCTAAAAATCTAAGAAATCTTTCTTGGATATCATTATTATCAGTTAATAATTCTCCATTTCTGAGATTATTACTTCTTCCATTAAGCTCTTGTCCAGTTATATAAGTTCTAGAAGATATTAATGAAGTGTTGAAATTAAATCTAAAATTATTTACTAAATCAGAAATTAAAGGTATCCTTAATTTACATTCAAATTCTATTCCCTTAATATTAGAATTGTCTGAATTAACAGGCCTTACTTGACTTGGAGCTGCTGTGTAAGAACTTAGTTCGATAGCATTTGATATATTTTTATAAAATATACTCACGCTTGCTGTTTGATTATTGTCAAAATAAGATTCAAATCTAAGATCTAGATTATTAATTTTTGAAACTTCAAGATTAATATTTCCATTAAAAATATAACCAGAAACAGCATCAATTATTGATACATCTGCTTTTTCTTTAAATGACGGTCTCGCAGTGGTTCTAAACAGTGATGCACGTAATTTGTTACTTTCAGATAAGTCATAAATAAGATTCAGCGTTGGATAGAAATCAAAATCATCTATGACTTTAGTATTGTTATAAATAACACCATCTTGATTCTGACCATTAAAAAATTGCTGATAAAGTTCAAATCGAACACCAACAACAGATTTTAAATTCACAATAGGAAAAAATTCTTCTTGAACGTAAAATGAAATATTTTGTTGAGTTGCATCATATCTGTTACTAGGTGATGAGGAGCTTTCAAAAACAAACCCCTTACCTATTGATCCAGAGGGTGCTAACAATGTCGTTAATAATTCGTCAGGGTCTCCTGAGAAGTCTGCTTGAGAAAAACTTTGTGTACTCTTTAAACTCACATTAGTATTGTCAAATTTTCTAAATTTCAAAGAATAGTTCAAACCAATATCAAATTTTGATTTTCTACCAAAAAGTTCAGATTTATTTAAGTAACTAAAAGAAATAGGTAATCCATATTCATCAAGATATCTCCATCTTCTAGTTGGTGGAGTATTGACAGCAACATACCATAGGTTAGTTGTTTCAGAATAAATATAGCTAGTTTCTCTAATATCTTTATCTCTAATTTTAGAGTATGAGGGAGATAATCTCCAAGATAAAACCTTAGAGGCATCTTTAAAATAATGATCACCTGAAAAAAGTAAGTTAGTTATGCTTCTTTCAGTGTAGTCTAAGACATCTGTTCTTTTTATAGTGCCCTGATCAGTAACATACAATACGTAATTAAATTTGGCAGCTCTACTTTCTCCTGATTGAAGATGCAAAAGATTAAGCTTATACTTTGATTTCTCGTTTTTGAGTCCAGTTCCAAGCATTAATGCTAGTTGAGATTCATTTTTTCCAATTTCTCCATCTCTTTGCTCATCAATTTCGAGTTCAAAATTATCTCGATTAGAAACATCTTTACTGTAATCGGTTACATTTTCTTTGTAATACTCATAATTGTTTTTATGAAATAATGCAGCAGTATATCCTAGTTTATAATTTTTTAGATTAATTTGATTACCACCAGAAATTGAAAAACTAGAGTTTAAAAAACTTGTTTTTTGCTTCACTGATAAATCTTTGTTAAAACTATTTAACGTAGTCCAATAAGAATTATATTGTTGATCATCAGCAGTCAACCAGTCACCAAATGAAATCTCATAATCTCTGTCAAATGGAATATCGCGATCACCGCTATCAAATCCAAGAATATCAGTTGAAGAGCCATCATAGGTAACAAAATTATTTATCAGATTAGAATTTGGATTATATGACAAATTGAAAGAAGTTGAAAAATTAGGCTCACTAGGAAATGATTTAGTTTCAATATCAACAACTCCTCCTGTAAAATCAGCAGGAAGGTTTGCAGAAAATGATTTCAACACTTTAATATTGTCAATTATATTAGCCGGAAAAATATCCATTTGTATAGAATTTCTATCAGGGTCTAAACCTGGTATATCCATTCCATTAAGTTGTGTTTTTGTATATCTATCACCAAGACCTCTTACAAATACATACTTACCACCATCGATTGATACTCCAGAAACTCTTTTGGCTGCACTGGCTGCGTTTCCATCACCAGCTTTTTTAAATTCTTGAGCAGAAACTGCATCCATAAGAACAGAAGACTTTCTTTTAACAGTAATAAGAGCTGCCTCTGTATTTCTTTTTGCCTCAGCAGTAATAGTAAGTGTTTTAAGACTTATTGAACTTGGAACTAATCTTATTACGCCTAAATCTAGTATTTGATCAGAAACATTTAGATCAGAAATTTCCAGTAAATTATAACCAATAAAAGAAGCTATTAAAGTGTAGGTTCCTTTATTAACATTTAATTCAAATGCTCCATCAAAATCTGCTGATGCACCAACTGATGTACCTTTAAGACCAACATTTGCGGCAAATAAGGGTTCTCCAGTTTGATCGTCAATGATAATACCTCTTATGAAAGACTTTTCCTGAGAAAAGAGTGAAAAATTTAACAATAAAAAAATAATTAAAAAAGGAAGCTTAGACATTGATTTCATGAGCGCGACTAATGTAAAAAAAAAAAAGAGGGATTAACTAATTAGACCCCTCTTTTTTTTATTGATATTAACAATATTATTGATGTGCTCCTTCGTACACTGTACAAGACCAGCCAACACCTAATGTAGAGCTAGCTCCTGTTGAACCAGTTGAAACATTAGTTGCGTCAAAATTCGTACCATTACCTGTTTGATCATCACAAATTACAGCAACATCTACTTTACAAGTAGCATCTAAATGAGAAGTATTAAACTGTAAATTAGAAAAAGTAATGTTTGCAGTTGAACTACCACCATCTATTTCAAAATCAGAACTACATGAGTGATTCCAAAAATACATGTTAGAAACGCTTCCTGCTGCTTCATCTCTGAAATCAGCGTACTCACCTCCATCAGGATTGTAACCTTTCATCGTACCTCCAGTTAGAGAAAAACTACCCAGCATAGAGCCTTCAGGACCATCAATTTCAAGACCATGATCTGAAGACGCATCACCTATGTACATAAAGTTAGAGATAGTACCTGAGTAAGCTTGATCTACGTCAAAAGCATCATCTCCTTGAGCCCATACTATTGCATTAGAAACATTAACAGAACCTCCAAACATTTCGATACCATCGTCAACATTAGCTATAACTTCAACATTGCTAACAGTTGTTCCGCTTCCTACACCTCCAAATGTTATTCCGTTAATTTCATTTCCTTCACCAATATTGGTTCCTCCATGTCTAACCTGTAAGTATTGAATTGTTCCAGAGTTATCAGAAGCGTCAGTACCACCATAAAGACCATTAGGATCTGATGCTGGAACACCCTCAATTTGAAATGCTACTGCATCACCATCAACTGAAACTGGTGCGTTTCCTAGTACAATTAAACCTCCCCATAATCCTTTTTGACCCTCGTTAAGATTTGCAAAACCAGGATAATTTGGATGAGAGTTTGAGATATTATCGGCAACAGATGTCATAATAATAGGCTGACTTGCAGTTCCCATTGCCATTAGTTTTCCTCCTCTTGCAACAAGTAAACATGATGCATCAGCTTCTTGACCACCTTCAGCTTTGATTACAGTTCCAGCTTCAATAGTAAGAGTAACACCATTGGGAACAACTACTCTTCCGTCAAGAACGTAAACATTATCGCTTGTCCAAGTAACGTCCTCAGAAATCTCACCTGAAGAATATGTAGTTGGAGTTATAATTGGATCAGGTGTACTTTCACCACCTCCTCCACATGAGGATAGATAAATTACAGCACAAACTGTAAATAATTTAATAATAGTATTGTTTTTCATTTATTTATATTTTATATTAATTAATGATTCAAAAAAAAATAAATAATATTTCTAAAATGTTTAGTTAATATTACGTAAAAAATAATAGTTTGTTAATTTTATGTTAATTAGCTTTAAAACCTATGCCCTTTATTGTTTTAATCAAATTGCTGCCAATTTTATTTCTTATGGCATTAATGTGAACATCAAGAGTTCTATTACTTTTTGATAATTTTTTATTCCAAATTTTTTGAAACAAATTGTCTCTTGTTAATACTTGATTAGGATT
>CACIJW010000027.1 GCA_902587125.1 uncultured Bacteroidota bacterium | reverse complement strand
ATTAATTTCATCAACGTTTTCTACAATTTGAACAACGTGAGGTGAACCCGTGTTAAGAAAATTATATCCATTTTTTACAACAATATCTTTAACATCGTTCATTTTTAAGTAAATTTCGTTATCAACAACTTTAAATTTATGAACTCCATCAATTGCTAAAAAAGAATTTGTTTTAAGATCAATATCAAGTTGTAAAGCGTAGTTCACTAAACAGCGTCCTCCATTACCACACATGCTTGATTCATTTCCATCAGAATTAAAATAAATCATTTGAAAATCATAAGCTTTATGCTTTCTAAGTAGTATTAAACCATCTGCTCCAATACCAAATTTTCTATCACAAAGCTTTGATATCATTGAAACATTATCCTCACTAAACTCCTCTTTTCTATCGTCAATAACTATAAAATCATTGCCATTACCCTCATATTTTGTAAAATTAATTTTCATTGCTTATTTGACATTACAATAATAGAAATATAAAAAAAAATAAAATTTGATAACGCCACTTATTTAACAATTTTAAATTTGCAATAAAAAATGAAATCTTACGATTCCACGCTGAAAAATTGGCTTAACAAAGAAAAAGACGGTGTTAGTTTACTAAAAACTGTCGCTAATTTAATGTACGATAAAGGTGTAGAACTAGTTCTCTTCAGAAACCATCTTCTAGAAATAGGCATTTCAGAACTCATGAGTTTATTTTCATATGCTAACAAGGTTGTCAATAGAAAAGTTGATATTAAAATTACTAACGAGATTGCAAAAGAGATATCTTCAATAGATCTACCCCCATCAAAAATTGACATTGGTCTATTAACAGCTCAATTTTCTGAATCCAGCGAAACAAACCTTCGACTATTTCTAGAAAATAAGTTATCGAAAATCATGTCCAGTAATCTTGAATTTTCTCCAAAGGATGTTGTTTTATTTGGTTTTGGAAGAATCGGAAGACTAGTTGCTAGAGAATTAATTAAGCAAGCCGGTAAAGGTCAGCAGCTAAGACTAAAGGGAATTGTTGTCAGAAATATCTCAAATGAACAAATGATAAAAAGATGTGATTTGTTCAGAAATGATTCTGTTCATGGTGCTTACAAGGCTGATATTGACTTAAATCTCAAAGAAAAATGTTTAACTGTAAATGGACAAAGAATATATTTCATTGAAGGCAAGAATCCTTCAGAAATTAATTATAATGAGTATGGAATCAATGATGCTCTTCTTATTGATAATTCTGGAGCATTCACAGACAAAGATTCTTTGTCAAATCATCTTGAATCTATTGGAATATCTAAAGTGCTACTTACAGCACCTGGAAAAGGAATTCCAAATATTGTTTACGGAATAAACTCTAAGCAGCTTGATATTGAAAATTCTAAAATTGTCTCAGCAGCCTCATGCACCACAAATTGTATTGCTCCAGTTCTTCACGTAATTGAAAGTGAATATGGTATTAGCTCAGGACATCTTGAAACAGTTCATTCATATACTAATGATCAGAATCTGATTGACAATATGCATAAAAAAGCCAGAAGAGGAAGGTCAGCTGCGATAAACATGGTAATAACAACAACTGGTGCTGGAAAAGCTGTTACCAAAGTTATTCCAAGCTTAGAAGGTAAACTTACTGCAAATGCCGTAAGAGTTCCAACTCCAAACGTTTCTCTTGCTATTTTAAAACTAAAGCTCAAAAAGAAAACATCTGTTAATGATATAAATAATACAATGAAAAAAGCAGCCCTCAAAGGCTCATTAGTAAATCAGATTAATTATCAAGTTGACCCAGATTTAGTCTCCACTGATATTATTGGAAATAATTGTTGTGCTGTTTTCGATAGTAGTGCCACAATAGTTGATGAAAGTGAATCTAACACTGTTTTATATACTTGGTATGATAATGAATTTGGGTACACTAAACAAGTCATAAGATTAGCTAAATTTATTTCTGGCGTCAGAAGATTAACTTATTACTAGAATGAGTAATCTTTCTATTGATAATTCTAAATATTTAAAATATAAGTTTTTTAACTCTCTTTTTCTTGGAATATCAGTAGGTAGTTATATAACAATCTATAGTCCTTTAGACATTAAGACTTTTTCAATAGGTGGTATTTTTTTGGCAGTCGCTATGATTATAATTGCTAAATACTATCATAAAATAATTAATATTAATTACTTTAAAAAGATATCTCTTACTGCTGAATACTGCATATTATTATCACTTTTAATACTATTGATATTCTCTTATAGCTATGCAATATCTCTAGCAATATATATTATTTACCAAATTACATTTAGTTTCGGCTCATATCTTGTAAGAACTGAAACAATGCTTTTTAATGAAAAAAAGATTATTTCTAAGCTAGATGTTATAAAACAACAAGGAACATTGATTGGTATGGGATTCTCTTTTTTATTTTACAAATTAATTGAGAGGTATTTTATGATTAACGACAATGAAACACAAGTTTATTACGTTCATTTTGTGCTAGTAATTGTTCAAATAATTACAATTCTGTTTTTGTCTAACTCATTTAAGACTAAAAGACATCAAAATCAATAGTAACATTTTTTGTTTTGTGATGAGACACACAGGCTAGAATATAACCTTCTTTAACTTCTGACTCCGAAAGAGAAAAATTCTTACTCATTTCAACTTCTCCAGAAATTAGCTTTGCTTTACATGTTGAGCAAACAGCACCCTTACAAGAATATGGAGCATCCAAATCATTCTTCAAAGCAATGTCTAAAACTGACTCTTTGTTATTTTCTTCAGTTATTTCATATTCTTCATCATCAATAATAAATGTGTAATCGCATGCAAGGTTTTCAACGTCAGATGCTTCAACATCGACATTAGATGATGAGAATCTTTCAAAAATAATTTTGTCTTTTGTAATATCTTTTTGAATCAAGAAATCATTTAAATTGTCAATCATATTACCTGGTCCGCAAATAAGAAAGTTGTCTGAGTTCAGTAGTTCTTGTTTGTTAGCAAAAATTTCTAATAGATTATTTTCATCTATGTTTCCAAAAAAATGCTCTTCAATGTTTAAGTCGGAATAAAACTTGATGATTTGTAATCTATTAATATATTTTTCTTTTAGAGCAACAAGCTCTCCTACAAACATTTCAGATTCTGGTGATCTATTACCGTATATTAAAGTAAAAGTAGAATCGTCATTATTGTGAAGTGTGTCTTTCAAAATTGATAAAATAGGGGTAATTCCAGAGCCAGCACATAGGCCTAAAGATTGATTTTTACTGCGGGAATTAATTTGAAAGTTACCATTTGGAGGCATAACATCAACTGTATCACCAACTTTTACTATTTCATTTAACCAAGTTGACATTTTTCCGTTTTTGACTTTTTTAACACCTATTGCCAACTTGTTCTCATGCATGGAACTGCAAATAGAATACGCTCTTCTTATGCTTTCCTTTTTAATCACAGATTGAATAGTTATGTATTGACCTGATTTGTAACTAAAAACTTGGGTTAAATTTTCTGGAATATCAAAAGAAATCTCAACAGCTTCATCAGTCAGTTTCTTAATAGCACAGATTTTTATTGAATAGAATTTTGACATAAATATTATGCAAAAATATTAATAATTATTTTTACATGATAACAATCTTGTATTTTTTAAAATAAAAATTATTTAATTTTGTAAAAAAAAAAAATGCCAAATTCAATTTTTGAAGATAAAATAAACAAAGACTTAAAAATCGAGCCCAGGGACGAAATGCCAGATGGATATCGAAGTCACCTCATCAGACAAATGTCTCAACATGCTCATTCTGAGATTATTGGAATGCAGCCTGAAGGTAACTGGATAACAAGAGCACCATCTCTCAGATCAAAAATGATTTTGCTTGCAAAAGTACAAGATGAAGCAGGTCACGGTCTTTATCTTTACTCAGCATGTGAAACACTTGGAGTTACTAGAAATCAGATGATAGAAGAACTTCAAACTGGTAAAGCAAAATATTCTTCAATTTTTAATTATCCAACCTTAACTTGGGCCGATATAGGTGCAATTGGTTGGTTAGTTGACGGAGCTGCTATCGTTAATCAAGTATCTCTTCAGAAAACATCATATGGACCATACTCCAGAGCTATGATTAAAATCTGCAAGGAAGAAAGTTTTCATCAAAGACAAGGTTATGAAATTATTTGTACTCTAGCAAAAGGCACAGACGAACAAAAACAGATGGCACAAGATGCTCTTAACAGATGGTGGTGGCCATCAATAATGATGTTTGGCCCTCATGACAAAGACTCTAACAGATCTGAAAAAGCTCTTAATTGGAAAATTAAGAGAGAATCTAATGACAGTTTAAGACAGAGCTTCATAGATAAAACTGTTCCTCAAGCTGAATTAATTGGATTAAAAGTTCCTGATGAAAAGCTAAAATGGAATGAAAAAACAAATCATTATGACTTTGGTGATATTGATTGGGAGGAATTTTGGAATGTTGTTAACGGAAAGGGATTATGTAATAAAGAAAGAATTGAACACCATAAAAAAGCTCATGATGAAGGAGAATGGGTAAGAAAAGCAGCAGTTGCTTATTCTGAAAAAAAATTGAATAAAAAAGTAGCGTAATGAGTAACAATTTAATTCTCTGGGAGGTTTTTATTCAAAGTAAAGTGAATTTGCCTTACAAGCATGTTGGTAATGTTCATGCCTCCGACTCAGAGATGGCTTTACAAAATGCCCGAGACTTATACACTAGAAGAAATGAGGGTACAAGTATTTGGGTTGTAGAATCTAAAAACATAATTGCCTCAAACCCTGATGAATCAGAGGCATTCTTTGATCCTGCCAATGATAAAATATATAGACACCCTACTTTCTATGATCTTCCTGATGGAGTAAAACATATTTAATTTGAACTTTAGTACTGATTTGGAGAAATATATTGCTCGCTTAGCAGATAGCAATATGATTATGGGGCAGAGACTTTCTGAACTTTGTAGCCAAGGCCCATATTTAGAAGAAGATATCGCAATTTCTAACATAGCACTAGACTACTTGGGTCAAGCCAGTATGCTTTATGAGCTGCTCAAAAAAGCTGGAGGTGATAAGCATAGTGTTGATGATTATGTATTTCACAGAAATGAAAGAAATTATTACAATCTCTTGCTTGTTGAACAAGATAATGGACATTTTGGAAAAACTATGGCAAAGATATTTTTATACTCAACCTATCAAAAGATTCTTTACTCTTACCTTTCAAAATCAACTAATGATGACATTAAAGCAATTGCTTTAAAGTCTATTAAAGAAGTGAATTATCACTTTAAACACTCAAGAGCATGGGTACTAAGACTGGGGGATGGAACTAAAGAAAGTAAAGTAAAAATTCAAGAATCAATAGACGAGTTATGGAGATTCACTGGTGAGATTTTTGAGAGTGATGATGTAGAAAATAATTTGATTTCTGAAAATATTATTACAGCATCAAATACCTATTACCATGAATGGTCAAAAATCGTTAAAGAAACTCTACAAGAGGCCTTACTTATAGAGCCAGAGAATGTTGTAATGCTGACTGGTGGAAAAAAAGGCTTACACACAGAAAAGCTTGGGTTCATGCTCGCTGAAATGCAATATTTACCAAGAACATATCCTGACGCAAAATGGTAACTAAAGAAACTATTTGGGATTTACTATCTGAAATTCCTGATCCTGAAATACCTGCAATATCAATTGTAGAATTAGGAGTTGTTAGGAAAGTTGATATCGTTGATAACAAATACCTAATTAATATAACTCCTACTTACAGTGGCTGTCCTGCTTTAAATCGAATGGAAAATGACATCAAAAAGGAATTGTCAAAGTATGATATTGATTTTGAAATTAAAACACAATTATATCCACCATGGACAACTGATTGGATGTCAAAAGAGACTAAAGACAAACTTGAAAATTTTGGAATCTCTCCTCCCACCAAAATAGTAAAATGTCCTCAATGCAAAAGCTCTGATGTTGAACTCATAAGTTTTTTTGCTTCGACTGCTTGCAAATCAATGTACAAATGCAACTCTTGTTTAGAGCCGTTCGACCACTTTAAATGCATCTAAACAGTTTTCTTTTTTTATTAAATTAGCAATAAAAAATTTGATAAAAACTAATTTCATTGATGGTGTTAAAATCATCAAATTAAATAGAATTGAAAAGTTCCACTCATTTACAAGAGAATTAGCATTTAAACTTATTGACGAGCTAGAAAAGTCTCAAAATGATGAATCAATAAGAGCTATAATGATAACAGCTGAAGGTAAAGCATTCTGTGCAGGTCAAGACCTTAATGAGGCTATAGAAGATAACGGTCTTGACATCGAAAAAATAATTTCGGAGCACTATAACCCATTAATATTAAAAATTAGAAATTTATCTAAGCCAGTAATTGCAGCAGTTAATGGTGTAGCTGCAGGTGCTGGAGCTAGCTTAGCTCTTTGCTGCGACTTAGTAGTTGCCAAAAAAAGCGCAAAGTTTGTACAAGCATTTTCCAAAATAGGATTAATTCCAGATAGCGGATCATCTTATTTTTTACCAAGACTTATTGGTATTCAAAAAGCAAAAGCTTTAATGATTACCGGAGATTCTATATCCGCTGTTGAAGCAGAAAAAATAGGTATGATATACAAATATTACGAAGATGATGATTTTGAAAAAAATAGTTTAAACCTCGCAAAAAACATTGCAAGTCAGGCTACTCTATCATTTTCATTAATAAAAAAGTTAGTTAATGAATCATACAGTAATAATCTTGAAAATCAACTTGAACTTGAAAAAAAATTACAAAAAATAGCAAGTGAATCAACCGATTATAAAGAAGGAGTTAATGCATTTTTAAATAAGAGAAAACCTAAATTTATTGGAAAATGAAGAATATATCAATTATAGGTTCTGGAACAATGGGAATAGGGATAGCTCAGATTGCCTCTGACTATAACCATAAAGTTGTTATTTATGATAAATCCAAAAAAGCACTCAAAATTGCTAAAGAAAAGTTAGAGAAAATACTTAATCGTCTAATTGAAAAACAAAAAATTGACAAAAAAGAATTAAAAAGAATTCTTACAAATATCAAGTTTTCGGATTCAATTAAGGAAATTGAAAAAGCTGAAATTGTTATAGAGGCAATCGTCGAAGATTTAGCTGTGAAAAAAGATGTATTTCAAGAGATTGAAAATCTTGTATCTGAAAAGTGTATAATAGCAACGAATACATCTTCAATTTCTATTACATCTATTGCATCAGCATGCAGAACACCTGAAAGAGTTATCGGCATGCATTTCTTTAATCCTGCACCGCTAATGCCTCTTGTTGAAATAATACCTGCAATACAAACTAGCGATGATATTATAAAAAAAACATTGACACTTTCTGAAAGTTGGAAAAAAACAACAGTTTTATGCAAAGATACTCCTGGTTTTATTGTTAATAGACTAGCTAGG
>CACIJW010000026.1 GCA_902587125.1 uncultured Bacteroidota bacterium | reverse complement strand
GTTGAATCTCCAAAACAAACTACGTTGTTAATTGTATTAATAGTTGTAATTGGATTGTTTGGCTGATTAACATTGAAAGTGTCAACAAAAGAACATCCCAATGAGTCAGTTGTTGTTAAAATATATTCTCCAGAAAATAAATTTGAAATGTCTGATGTTGTATCACCATTACTCCAAGAAAAATTAAATGGAGGATTTCCTCCAGTGATTATCAAATTTATTGATCCAGAACTATCATCGAAACAATTCACGTCGTTTATTACGGCATTAATATTAATAGAATCAGGCTGATTAATATATACACTATCTGTAACTTGACAACCTCCATTATCAGAAATCGTGTATTTATGAAATCCTGCATTTAATGCGTTTGTGTCTTTACCATACCAGTTGATAGTATAGGGAGGTGTCCCTCCATTTATGTTTAGAGATGATGTTGAAACTATAGATAAAGAGTAATCTTCAACTGCACCTGTCCAATAAAAATTGCTCATCGTTCCAACTAAGCAAGAGGTTGTTCGAGCTGTGTCTTGGTTGGAAATAATACGCATTCTTGTTATCCCAATATTTGCATTTTGAGGTACAGTAATATTTATATTGTGTGATGAGGGGCTTAGTGTTTTGAGTGTTGAGTCAATAAACTCATTACTATCATCAAAATCCCCGTCATTGTTCCAATCTATATAAACTGAAGCAACATCGTTATAATATCCCAGACAAGAATTTAAACCGATTTTAAGATCATATGACTGCCCTTTAAAAAGGGTCGCAGTTTGAGATGTATAATCTTCATATTTATCACAGAGTCCTGATGTAATATTATAAATTGAATCTCCTTCGCCTTGGAGAATGACTGTATCAATACTTTGTAAAAAATCGTAAAGCGGTTCCATCTGGCAGTAAGTGTTATTGTTTGGAGATAGATTTGAAAAATATCCACTTGTAATTAAAGATGATTTTCCATCATTTCCATTAAAACAACTTACATCACTTACAGTTGGAGAATAGTCAAGCGAGTCTGAACCAATTGTGAATCCAACTGTATCTAAACATCCACTGAAAGAATCAGTAACAATTAATGAATATGATCCTGATTCTAGATTATTAATATCTAAAGTATCATTGATTGAGTTTAGTACTAATGCGGAGTAATTATAGTTTGTTGATGTAAATATACTATCAACGGAACCATCGTTATTTTGTGGACAGGTAACATTTGAAGTAATTATGCTATCAATAAAAAAATTATTGCAATTGTAGTAGTATAAACTTGTCGTGTCTATTGAACTTACTGTGTCAATGATATTTCCTAGAGAGTCAACAGAATTTGTAAACCAAAAAGCAGAATATTGACCAAAAGGTGCGTTTGGCCTAAGTTTTACAGTGATCTCAACGCCTATGGTTTGATTGACATTTAAATCATTTCCTGTTGAATCACCATTTAGTCCACTAAAATATCCCACAATCTGACCAATGCTGTTGATGCTTATGGCTGTAGATGCTATTTGAATAGGTGCTGCCATTACATTTGGTATTTGCCATTTTAAGCTTGCAATATCATTGGTCTGTAAAGCTTGTGATTCATGTGAGATAATAAAATCTGGCCTTACCCGAAGATTATTACACCCAATATTAGTAACAGTTAATGTGTTTTTGGATTTAAGAGGATTTATCACAGCTGAAATAGGATTAATATCAAAACCTGATGATGACAAGCTGACAGTGTCGCAAATGTTATTTTGTGAAATGGATTGTTTAAAAAAACAAGCAAAAAGAATAAACAAAAATATAGCTGACTTTTTCATTTTAATTTTAAAATTCTATTGGTCTTTAAATATAAATTTATTTGGACAATATTTAGCATAAATTGTAATTATATTTTTTTGGTTATTTCAAAAAAAATTTTATATTTACCCTAAGTTTTACGACACAAAACACATTTTTTATTTTAAAGAACATGGTGCATGGACAACCTGTATCATCATTTTGTCTTTTATCGTTGTAAAATCGTTTATTATTAATTAAAAACTCGTATTATGGAAAATAAGTTTACGAACAAAACTCTAAAAATTTTTTTGAGTTTTTCACTTGTAATTTTCTTATCTCTTTTTAGTTTACAAAGTTCTGCTCAATGCACTAGTGGAATTGGTGCTAATCAGGAAGGATTTGAAACTTCAGGTGCAAATTTTTTTCAAGGTCCATGGACATCATGGAGCCTTGACGCTACTTCTTCCACCTTTACAGGTACTAATGCTTGGAGATCCAATTCTGGAACGACATCTTCATTAAGTACCGGTCCATCAGGAGCCAGTGAAGGAAATTACTATGTTTACTGTGAAACATCACAACAATATAACAGAGTGGCTAATTTAGTCTCCTCTTGTGTTGATTTGAATAATTTCACAGATCCTGCCTTTCTATTTAGCTATCACATGTGGGGAGCTGCAATGGGAGGCTTGAATGTTGAATTGTCTACTGACAGTGGATCAACATGGACAAATCTCTGGAGTTTATCCGGAGATCAAGGTAATCAATGGAATGATGGAGTTGTTGATCTAGCTCAGTACTCAGGTGACATTGTACAACTAAGAATGTCATACACTTCTGGATCAAGCTATACAGGTGATTGTGGTATAGACGACTTAAAGTTCATGGAACTTCCTCTAGTAGGTTGTATGGACACAAACGCGGCTAACTACGACCCAACTGCAACTATTGATGATGGCACTTGCCAATATCCTGGATGTATGGATCAAAATGCGTTAAATTATAGTTCACTCTACAATGTTATGGATTCAGCTTCATGTTTGTATCCTGCGTGTAATTCAATTCCCTTAACTGAGGATTGGGAAAGTGGTTCATCTATTACAAATTCATGGTTATTGTCAGCAGGAACTCAAGCTCACGTAGCATTAACAGATACAGCTAGTACTTCTGTAAATGCCCCAACACCTCTTTCTGGTACTTGGAGCTTAGAAATGTCTGGTGGTTCATCAGCAGGCTATGGCTCAACTCCTTACAATGAAGCTGCTGCTTATGATCAAAGCAAGTCTTCGCATTTTGGTACAGCAACCATTTGCCTAGATTTATCAGCTTATTCAAGTCAATCTGTAGCTTTATCTGCTTTAGTATCATTTAATGACTACTATACATCGCCATATTCTTGGTTGAGAGTCAAAAAAGATACAACAGTTTTGCAAGAACTGGCAAGTGGAAATACTGCATTTACTAATTCATCCTTATCAACCGTCACTGGTAATGTATCAACAGGTATGAGCACAACTGGAGAAGTAATCTCTTTCGATCTATCTGCTTATGCAGGACAAAGTGAAGTTAGAATAACTTTTGAATCAGCTTGTAAGTACGGACCTTCTTATGCTGGAGGTGCATACTCAGGAATGATCTTAGTTGATAATATATCAATTGATACTGTCTCATTTGGATGTACAGACCAGTTTGCTAATAATTATGATTCATCAGCAACTGTCGATGATGGTTCATGTATATATGTTGGTTGTACTGATGTGTTTGCTAATAACTATTGTGCCACTTGTAATCAAAATGATTCTTCATTGTGTACTTACAATATTTGCAATACACTTCCTTTTACTGACGGCTTTGAAGCTTACAATTTGACAGGCACTTGGGTAACTACAAGTGGTTCTTCATCTTCAATCAACCTTTCAACAACTAATACCTTAGTTGATACGGTTAGCCTTGAGTCTACAGGTGGAGATAATTCCTCGCCGGCTTATTCAACTGAAGCGACTGCATTTGCTGCAACTAATGCTTCACAAATAACTACTGCTGCACTTTGCCTTGATTTATCAAGTGTTAGTAACGCTAGTTTAAGTTTTCAAGCTGAACTAGCTAGTTTTTTCGCAAATAGTTCATGGTTGAGAGTAAGAATTGATACCAATGTTCTTCAAGAATCCAGCGGAGCGACTGCTTTTGTTGGTCCCTTAGCTGTAGCAACATATAATTACGATCTTTCTGCTTATGCAGGACAAACTGATGTTTATGTTGTATTTGAAAGCTTTGTTCGCTACAATTCTAACTATAGTATTGGTAGTTACGGTGATTTTGTAAGA
This sequence comes from uncultured Bacteroidota bacterium, assembly GCA_902587125.1. GTDB lineage: Bacteria > Bacteroidota > Bacteroidia > Flavobacteriales > BACL11. Next base: position 4,674 of record CACIJW010000026.1, on the reverse strand, counting down.
ATTGATGATGTAAATGTATTTGAAGTACTACCATGTACCTACTACTCTGTTTCTACGGATATAGTTAACGATGCATCATGTAATGGATTGTCGGACGGTTCTGCCACAGCATCCGCTGTTAATGGCATTTCTGGTACTGATTCAGTTTCATTACACTATGCATGGTCAAATGGTCAAACAACTTCAATAGCTACTGGTTTAGCAGCTGGATCTCATTACTGCGTTGTTACAGATTCTGTTAATGGGTGTTCAGATACAAGCTATGTTGCTATTTCTGAACCATCGGCCATTTCTGCAAGTATTACAACACAAGATGCTACAAATCCTACAACTGCTAACGGAACTGCAACAGCAAATATTAGTGGTGGAACTGCTTGCTTAACTTCAGACACAATTGTACCAGGTGCACATGTATCTAATTTTAATTCAGCTACTTTAACGAGAGGGATTCTCTTCCAAGCTCCAAGTGATTTCAATATAAGTCACGTAAAAGCTTCGGATGGAAATACAAGTGTACATACAGGTCAATCAATAGAGGTAGTTGACTTTGGAACAACTCCTCCGCCGGCATATCCTGCAACTGGAGGTACTCACACTTCTCTTTTTTCAGCAATAAATACAACTGATTTAGGATGGTTACCTACTGGAGGTGTTAGTGTTGTTTCTGGTAATTGGTATGGAATAATTGGATCATACCATAATGCTACAACTTTGCACAATTCATATGGAGCAAATCCAGCAGTGGTTGTTGTAAACGGTGATTCAATATCTGTTTCAAGACTTATTTTACAGAGTTCACTTATGAATGGTAATGCTGCACAGGGTTCACTAATGAGTAGTACTGGATCTATTGGACGTGTAAGTTTCATGGTTGGAGTACCTGGATCACAGCCCTACAACGTAGTGTGGTCATCAGGAGACAGTGCAACATCGTATTTAGATAGTCTTTCTTTTGGACCTATCTCTGCAACAATAACAGACTGTAACGGATGTGTAACATCTGCTTCAGCTTTTGTTGGAGTTAGTGTATTGCCTGGATGTACAGATCCAACTGCATTTAACTACAATCCACAGGCTAATGTTGACGATAGTTCATGTGTTCCATTTGTGTATGGATGTATTGATTCATTAAATCTTGTTTCAGGATTACCGAATCTAAATTACGATCCATTAGCAAATACAGACGATGGTTCTTGTACAGATACAATTTACGGATGTACTGACACAAACGCAGCAAATTATAATGCGATAGCAAATGCAGATGATGGCTCATGTGTACTACCATGTGCCACAGGAGTTGGTGCTAATCAAGATGGATTTGAAACTGCAACTGCAACCTTCCAACAAGGTCCTTGGACTCATTGGACACTGAATGCTACAACAAATACCTTTACAGGTACAAATGCTTGGAGATCATTAAGTGGAAGTACAGGTTCAGGAAATACTGGTCCATCCGGACCAAGTGAGGGAACTTATTACCTTTACTGTGAAACCTCAGGTCAATATAATAGAGTGGCTGATTTAGAGTCGAATTGTGTTGATTTAGATTCAATCACATCTCCTTCATTTATTGCTGACTATCATATGTGGGGGGCAGCAATGGGTACTTTGAATATAGATATCTCTACTGACGGAGGATGGTCATGGACAACTCTATGGACAAAATCTGGAAATCAAGGAAATCAGTGGTCAACCGCTGTAATTGATTTATCAGCTTATGCTAGCCAGATTGTTCAAATTAGAATGTCTTACACATCTGGAACCAGTTTTACATCAGACTGTGCTATTGATAATCTCAGATTTGAGACTTTACCTGCAATAGGTTGTACTGATTCATTAGCTTGTAATTATGATTCATCAGCAGTAATTGATGATGGTTCATGCTACAACTTATCAGCTACAATAAGTGAATCTCCAATTTCGTGCAACGGCGGTAGTGATGCTTCATTAACTGTCAGCGCTAATGTTGGTATATCATCTGCTGTTTGGTCAAATGGTGATACTGGAGTAACAACTGATTCATTATCAATTGGAACTTATTCAGTTACAATAACAGATTCATTAGGATGTGTTGCAACTAGTTCAATAGTTGTTTCACAACCACAAACAATCACTTACTCACTAATTGTTGTTGATGAAACTTCAGCAGGTGCTGGTGATGGACTGATTGATCTTACTGCATCTGGTGGAACTCCATGTTACGTTGGGTCACCACTTCTAATTACTGAATATGACCCTGGGTCTCCTGATGCTCTCGAAATTCAAAATGTATCAGGTCAGATTCTAGACGTAACGGGGTGGACAGTTGAAATCAGCTCAAGTTATAGTGATATTAATGCAACCAATACAATAGTTCAAACGCTTTCAGGAAATATGAACGTGAATGAAACTAAGTACTGGACTGATGCTAGTGCCAATAACTATTGGGGTAATAACATTTTGTGGAATCCTGGATCAAATTTATCTTTTAAAGGATGGATTATGATTAAAGATCCAAATGGAAATGTTATGGATGCCTTTGTTGCTAATTGGGATGCCGCTGCAATAGCCAACAGTACTATTGGTTTAGGCACTGTTTGGACTGGCCCAGGCTGGGACCAGACCATAGTCCCTTCAGGTAATAGTGCATCTAGAATTGCTCCTGGAAGTGATGCTAGTGCTTATGCTAATCAAGCAAATTCACTTGGATCAACAAATCCTGGATTAATTCTACCATTTGTAAGTGGTGGAGCGTATTCTTATCTCTGGGATACTGGAGATACAACGGAAGATGTTTCAGCATTAACTTCTGGTACATACTGTGTAACTATAACAGATTGTAATGGATGTTCTGTTTCTGTTTGCGACACTGTTGGAATTGGTGCTATCTCAGGATGTACAGATTCTACAGCTGCAAATTATGACCAATATGCATCTATTGATGATGGATCATGTTCATGGGATTGTAACACATTTGCAATTTCGATTGATAGTGTTTCAAATGTCAGTGGATGTAACGGTGATAGAAACGGTCTCATAGAAGCTAGCATAAATACTTCAGGTTCGACAACTTGGTTAGACAATGGTTCTAATGTGCCAAACAGATATTCACTATCTGCTGGTACTTACACAATAGTTGCAGCTACACCTGACGGATTATGTGCTGACACTGTTAGTGTGACAATTACTGAGCCAACTGCTATAACAGTGAGTGCTCAAGTAATTGATCAAACTTCATCGACCGCTCCAAATGGGATAATCGTATCAAATGTCACTGGAGGCTCACCTTGTCCAACAACTGAAGTTATTGGTTCGGGTACTGTTAGTTCTACTACAACATACATGTGGTACACTTATTGGATGGACGGTAACACTGAGATTACTTACGGAGCTTCCGAGCTTGCATCTCTGGGAATCACTCCTGGATCTGCGATTGAAAGTTTTGCTTTTAAAGTGACAGCATTAGCTCCATCATTCCCCATGAATGGTGCTCAGCTATCTGTAAACGGTACAGTAGTCTGGTCTGGAGTACATACAGCAACGCTTGGTCTTAACACTTTTGTTGCATCTACTCCATACATTTACAATGGAGGAGATCTTGTTGTAAATTGGTGTTTTGATAACTCATCTTACGGTGGTTTTGGATATAATGCGTTTGAATCAACGATTACTCCAGGATGTTTATCAAATTACCAAGATCTACCTGCTTCGAGTGGTTGCGTTGCAATTACACCATCGACAGCAAGATCAGCTAGACCAAATTTATATTTAAGTTTTGCTAATGCACAAGCTTATTCTTACAGTTGGTCTACTGGTGATACTACAACATCAATTGACAGTTTGTCAGCTGGTCAGTATACTTTAACTGTTACAGATTGTAATGGATGTACTGGTTCAGGAACATTTACTGTTAATAGTGTAACCCCAATTCCTGGGTGTACTGATCCACTTGCATTCAATTATGATTCAACAGCTAATGTTGATGATGGATCATGTGTTCCTGTAGTATTGGGTTGTAATAATCCTCTTGCTATGAATTTCGATTCAACTGCAAATACAGATGATGGATCCTGTATACTTAATCCAAGTCCAGTTTCTGGTGTTTCGTGTGCAACTGGCATACAGGCAACTGTATTCTCAGCTGACATGGATCAAAATACTGGTTGGACAGGAGACATAGGACTTTCTGCAGGACAGTGGGATTTCCCAACTGCATCTCCTGGTGGGAATTCTTCATCAACCGGTCCTTCTGGTCCAGCACCTGGTACAGGAACTACATGGGCTGAATATGAACAATCTGGTAGCACTGCTATAGCTACCATGACTACTCCTGCAATTGATTTAACAAATGCAGTGGCTGGTTCATCTCCTGAGCTTACTTTCTATATGCACGCATATGGAGCCGGAATGGGTACATTAAATGTAATAGTTAATCATTTTTATGTGTTCCAGGACACAGTGTTTACACATTCAGGACAGCTTCAGCCAACAGCTAGCTTCCCATGGGCTCATATTGGAATTGATTTATCAGCTTATGTTGGTCAATCAATAACAGTTTCATTTAGCTATGGAGGTGGTACATCGTTTACTGGTGATATGGCTATTGACATGGTTGAAGTTAATGCTTGTGTTTCAAGTCCTTTACCTGTTTTGGGTTGTACTGATTCAACAGCTACAAACTATGATCCAACAGCA
>CACIJW010000025.1 GCA_902587125.1 uncultured Bacteroidota bacterium | reverse complement strand
AGGGCAGGATATTGATGGAGAGGCAGCTGGTGACGAGAGTGGATGGTCTGTATCAATGAGTAGTGATGGTAATACCGTTGCAATAGGAGCCCTATATAATGATGGAAATGGGCAAGATGCTGGTCATGTTAGGATATATAATTTGAATGGGACTTCTTGGATACAAAGAGGTCAAGATATAGATGGGCAAGCAGCTGGTGATGGGAGTGGGTATTCTGTATCAATGAGTGATGATGGTAATACCGTTGCAATAGGAGCACCATATAATGATGGAAATGGATCAGATGCTGGTCATGTTAGAATATATGATTGGCACGGAAGTTCCTGGACACAAAGAGGTCAAGATATGGATGGAGAAGCAGCAGGTGATTATAGTGGAAGGTCAGTATCGCTAAGCAGTGATGGGAATACGGTTGCAATAGGAGCCATACGCAATGATGGAAATGGAAATAGTTCAGGTCATGTTAGGGTATATGGATGGAATGGTAGTTCATGGATACAAAGAGGCAATGATATTGATGGAGAAGCTGATTGGGATTATTGTGGAAGCTCTGTATCATTAAGTAGTGATGGTAATATTGTTGCTATTGGAGCCCCAGATAATGATGGAAATGGTCAAGGATCTGGTCATGTCAGAATTTTTCAAATGATAAATCAAAATTGGGTTCAAAAAGGACTAGATATTGATGGTAAGTATGCAGGTGAAGCTAGTGGAAATTCAGTATCACTTAGTAGTGATGGTAATACTGTTGCAATAGGAGGATATAGTAGTGATGGAAATGGAATAAATTCTGGTCATGTAAGGATTTATGATTGGTCTGGTTATTCTTGGACACAAAGAGGCCAAGATATAAATGGAGAATCTGCTTATGATTTTAGTGGAATATCAGTGTCAATTTCAAGTAATGGAAATACTGTTGCTATTGGAGCTTATGCCAATGATGGAAATGGATCAGATGCTGGTCATGTTAGAATATATGATTGGCACAGAAGTTCCTGGATACAAAGAGGTCAAGATATAGACGGTGAATCAACTAACGATTTAAGTGGATGGTCAGTATCAATGAGTAGTAATGGTAATGAAGTTGCAATCGGAGCACGTAAAAATGACAATGTTTATGGTAGTGGATATGAAGCTGGTCATGTGAGGGTTTATCAATTTACTTTGCCAGGATGCATGGATTCAACAGCTTTAAATTATGATTCTACTGCTAATGTAGATGATAGTTCTTGTGTATCTTGTGACGGTTTATATGTTGCACCGTTCACAGAAACATTTGATGATGCTTCTTACATTATAGGAGATGAAGTGGGTCCTTGGGGTCCATTTAAAAATGGCTTTTCTCCGTTCAGTACTAATGGTGCTAACTTGAACTGGACATTAAATAGTGGCTCTACATCTTCATTTAACACTGGTCCATCTGCTGATGTATCAGGAACTGGTAATTACATGTACACGGAGACTTCTGGAGGTGGTGCTAACAAGAATGCCGAGTTAAAATCATATTGTATAGATGCTAGTGCAGTAAATAATCCTGTGTTAAAATTCTATTACCATATGTACGGAGGAACACAAGGAGTATTACAAGTAAACATTAACGGTGACTCAGTTTGGTCTGTGGCCGGTAATCTAGGTAATCATTGGTACCAGGGTCACATTGATTTATCTGCTTATGCTGCGGATAATATCTTTGTTCAGTTCTGGGGCTATACTGGTACTTCATTTGAGTCAGATATGGCGATTGATGAGGTATCTGTTAGTTCATTAGTTGTTGCTGGTTGTACAGATTCATTAGCATCAAACTATGATTCAAGTGCTACAGTAGATGATGGGAGTTGTACATTTTGCTATGCTATTGCTGATTTTGGAACTGATTCTATTGAAGCATGCGATAGTATATTAATTAGTGTTTCACCATCTATCACAAGTAATTATTCTTGGATTACTTCTAATCCAACTGTTATTGGTTCTGTTCAACAACTACTAAATCAAGGTGTTCATCCATTTGAATTATACAATAGTGGAATTACTATTGACTCACTGATCAACAAAAATTATGGTGGAGGGATAATTTTTTACTTAGATACTGTTAATGGGCACGGTTTAATCTCCTCTAACCAAATAATAGGAACACATAGTTGGGGAGATTGGGGTTGTTCACCATCGACATTACTTTCTGTAGGTTCTGGTCTTTACAATACTCAATTAATAATTGATAGTTGCAACAGTAGCGCTGCATTAGCTGCAAAAAATTATAGTTTTAATGGTTATAATGATTGGTATTTACCCTCAAAAGATGAATTAACTATTTTAGCTCAAAAAACTGATATTACTACAACTGGTTTCGTGCCAGGCAATGACGGTTTATGGTCATCTTCTTCTTACAACTTTAATGATCTTGCATGGCTATGTGTAATGAATTATCCGCCAACACCTCAATTTACATCTGAATATGTCAATGTTGGTTGGGTCAGCGTTATGCCAATAAGAACTTTTTCACCACCATTAAATTCAAATGAAATGATGATCTCTAGTTCTGGTTGGAATTATGTAACTGTCACAGATTCTCTTGGATGTATTGCAAATGACTCTGTATATGTAGATGTTAAAATTGGTGGTTGTACGGATTCAACAGCGTTTAACTATGATCCATTAGCTGAATGTAATAATGGAACGTGCACACCAATAGTTTTTGGCTGCCTTCACCCATTATCATCAAGTTATAATCCCAGCGCAAACATTTCAATAGGTCCAAACATTTCAATTATTAATCCTAACAATTCACTATCTGATACAATTTTTGCATGTGATAGTATTACTCTTTTCAGTAATTCTTCATCATCAACATCATTGCTATGGACTACCTCTAATCCATCTAGCTCAGTAAATCAGCTTCTTTCTGATGGCTTTTCACCTTTTGATATATATAGTAGAGGGTTTCCATTAGATTCGTTGTATGGTAAGTTATATGAAGGTGGTTTAATTATTCATTTAGATACAACAGACGGAAGTGGAATCGTCGTAGCACCAAATGATGAGGGAACTGCTGAATGGGGTTGTCTATATAACACTGTTGGAGGCACTAACACTTCGATTGGATCTGGTGAAAATAACACAAATCTAATTACTAGTGGATGTTTAACGTCTGGAATAGCAGCTGATTTATGTGCTAATTCTACTCAAGGTGGATATTTAGATTGGTACCTTCCATCAATTGATGAACTACTCCTTTTTTCTAATATTTCAAGTGTAGATCATCCTAGTTTTTTTCAACCATCAAAATATTGGTCCTCCTCTGAGGATAACTTTTTAAACGCTTGGATATATGATTTGATGTCATGGACTCTGCCACAAGGACCGGTTCCACCATATACAGACATAAAAAATTCATTAAATTACGTTAGGCCTGTTAGAAGCTTTACTTACAGTACTAGGTACTCTGCTTTTGTAAATAACTCAGGATGGAATTATTTATTAGCAACAGATTCAACTGGTTGTACTCTAGACTCTATATTTGTTCAAGTTAATATTGCAGGCTGTACAGATCCAGTAGCAACTAACTTTGATTCTACAGCAACATGTGATGATGGAAGATGTACACTATGCCATGCTATTATTGATTTTGGAACGGATACTCTTATCGCTTGCGATACAGCAGTGATAACTACAGCCGCAATAACCAATGCGACATATTCCTGGAATAGAGCCTTAGATGTTCCTATGCCAATAGGAAATACTCCTCAACAATTACTTGATGCCGGATATACTCCAAAAGAAATTTATGATCAGGGATATCCACTATCGCTAATATATGGATGTAATTATCAAGGAGGAATATTATTTTATTTAGATCCAAACACAGATTATGGCTTAGTAACTATTAATTCTCAAATATGGAGATTAAATTCTGGAGAAATTACTACAGGCAATTATTATTATCCAAACGCAGAGCATTCATTTAATTTTGGATGTAGTGGTACTTTAATTGGAACCTCCGAAAGTATTGGTTCTGGCAAAAAGAATACTCAATTGATTCTTGATAATTGTTCAGATACAAGTGCAGCTTGGATTGTTGATAATTTTAATGGTTTTGGGTATAATGATTGGTTCTTACCATCAAAAGAGGAGTTAGAAGCTATTTATCAAAATATTTATCATTCTGGAGTTATGTCGCAAGTTAATGAAGTTTGGTCTTCAAGTGAAGATAATACTACCGGGCAATGGTATGTGAATACGCCACAAAATGATGCTTGGAGAATGCTTTGGTGGTCATCACAATGTCAATCAGCAAGTAAATCTCAAGGTAATAGTGTTATAGCTGTAAGAGAATTTAGCGCTTCTAATACCTATACTACTAATTTACCAGGAACATATTTCTTAACAGTTACTGATTCATTAGGATGTTCAACAACTGATTCAGTTTATGTAAATGTTAAAATTAGTGGCTGTACAGATTCAAGTGCTGTAAATTATAATCCATTTGCACAATGTAATGATAGCTTAGAGTGCTGTTACATTGCTGGTTGTACAGATCCTATGGCCATAAACTATGATACTAATGCTTGCTTTAATAATAATTCATGCCAATATAGAGTAAATAATATAACTCAAAACACTGGATATTCTGTTATTCAAACTGCTATTGACAATTCAAATAATGGAGATACTATCATTGTATCTCCTGGAACTTATATGAACGTATCATCATCAACCTTTGAGGGAACTAACTTAAATGTCAATGTTAATTTTAAAGGTAAAAGTATAGTTCTTGCATCTGAATTTATTTTAACTAATGATACTGCATTAATATCAAATACCACAATTGATGGAGATAATTCTGCTGTTCCTGTTATGATTAATGGATCTGCAAGTATAATAGGTTTCACTATTACAAATGGAAATTCGCCTGGTTTTAGTGGTGGAGGAATACTTACAACTGGTTCATCAAGAGTTGAAAGTTGCAATATTAAAAATAATTATGCAGGGTCATCTGGAGGAGGGATTTACTGTGATGATGGAAGTAACACTTTGATTAAGAACTGTAAAATTTACAATAATACTGCTGGAGAAAAAGGAGGCGGTATTGAAGCTAGGGGGACTGTGGCAATAGAAAATTGCCTTATATTTAACAACTATGGTGGTGGAATTGATTGTTATGAACATCAAACCACAAATGTTACTGTTACTAATTCTACAATCTATGGCAACAGTGGTGGATCACAAATGAATTACTTTGGAGTTCAAGCTTACAATGGATCAGAAGTAACAATATTAAACACAATTATTTTTAATAATAGTTTTACAAATCTTGGGGGCATAGGAAATGGTTACATTATAGATATCTCTTACTCCAACATTGAAGGAGGTTTCATTGGTAACGAAAATATTGATATGGATCCACAATTTGTTAATGTATCAAATGGAGATTACCGTCTGTCTAATCTTTCACCCTGCATAGGAGTCGGTTTGGATACATCAATGGTTCCTCAAATAGATATTCTAGGAAATCCACGACCAAATCCAGCAGGATCAAATCCAGATATGGGTGCTTATGAAAATTCTAGAGCTTATCCATTGATTCCAGGTTGTATGGATAGTTTAGCATGTAATTATAACCCTCTAGCAAATATTAGTGATAGTAGTTGTGCAGCGGAAGATTCAATTATAATTTATGAGACAGCATGTGATACATTTTATTTTAATGGAAACACACTTACCACAAGTGGTATTTATACATCAACCAATAGTAATATTAATGGGTGCGATAGTGTAGTAACACTTGATTTAACAATAAATAGTTCTGATACATCTTATATAAATGTCACCGCATGCGATAGTTTTACTTGGCAAGGAACTACATACACTCAAAGTGGAACATATTACTCGTCATCAAATCCTAATTTCTTACAATTTGGAAGTAACATTTTAGGTGATACAGCATTTGATATATTTGGAGCATCTATTTCAGTAAATTATTTTGGAAATGTATTAGCAGTTGGAGCACCTGAGAATGGTCAAACAGGAAATAGACCTGGACTTACAAAGATTTTTATGTGGGATGGAATTTCTTGGAGTCAGATGGGAAGCGATATCATTGGTGATAGTAATGGAGATAGAAGTGGTTGCTCGATTGACTTGGACAGTATCGGAAATACAATTGTGATAGGAGCCAAGTATAACAATAATTTAAATAATTCCTCATCTGGATCAAATGGACAAGTTAAAGTTTTTGAATGGAATGGAAATGATTGGATTATTAAGGGTAGTCCATTATACTCATCAACAAGTCCAAACAGTATAGGATTTGGAAAACAAGTTCAAATTAGTTCTGATGGAAATTTAATTGCTGTAATTCATCAAAGTAATAGTTATGTTACTATATTCTCATGGGATAGCTCAATTAACGATTGGCAAGAGGTTAACGGCATCTCTATTAACAATAGTTATACTTCTAACATAAATACATTTTCTCTAAGCAAAAATGGATCAAGAGTTGCAATGAGTTATGAAGATCTTTCTTTTGGACTTGCATATGGTGATAAAGTTGAAGTCTATGATTATGATGGAAATGGGTGGAATAAATTAGGTCAAATAAATTCTGGTTTCTTCGATAATTATGGGCATTTATCTTTAAGTAACAATGGTAATGTGCTTGCAATCAGTGGAATTATAGATGATTGGCATGCTACAAATAATTATAAAGGTTTTGTTGATATCTATGAATGGAATAATTCAAGTTGGGTTAATAAAGGAAATAGGATTTTGGGCGAAAATAATGGAGATAGGTTTTCATTAGGTGGATTATGTTTGAGTTCAGATGGAAATAATCTAATAGCGGCATCTACAACTGGTTATGCTAAATACTATCAATGGGATAGTGTAAATTGGGTTCTTTCTGCTGATAAACTATATTCAAATTCATTAGGCTCTCAATTAAAAATGAATTCAACTGGTGATAAAATTTATTGTAGTAACATTACTAATAATTCTAACGGAACACTTTCAGGAATTGTTTCCTCATATCATTTATCAATTCCCTCAAATATGAGTGGTTGCGATAGCATAATTGCATTAAATCTCACAATAAATAATTCATCAGAGTCACACACTTATTACAGTACATGTGATAATTCCTATTCATGGAACGGGGTAACCTATGGAATCTCAGGCACCTATTCATCAATGTTTACTACTGCTAATGGCTGTGATAGTACTGCATATTTACATTTGACAATGCTTGATGAGACTTACAGCACACAAAATCTCACATCATGTGATAGTGTGTTATTTAATGGAAATACATATTACTACAGCGGAACATTTACAGACACACTAATCAATTCCAATGGATGTGATAGTATTTTAACATTAAATGTAGTAGTAACAACATCGGGCTGTACAGACCCAGTAGCATACAACTATGATCCAAATGCTACGTGTGATGATGGTAGTTGTGCATATTGTGCTATTTATAGTATTAGTTTGACTCAAACGCCAGTAACCTGCTCTAATTGGAATGATGGCTCTGCTTATGTAAGCGTAACAGGAATAGCACCATCATATACATACTTATGGAGTACAGGAGCAACGACTGCACAGATTGATAATTTAGTTGAGGGAACATATAGTGTAACAGTAAGTGATGGTAACTGTAATATTACAGATTCAATCACCGTTGGTTTGGGTGTTGCTCCAGCGGATAGTATGTCTCCAGAGATCTGCTACGTTAGTGTAGATAATACAGGATTTAATAGAGTAGTACTAAGACCATTAGCCAATAACTTAGTTAATGAATATGTAATACTAAGACAAAGTAGTTCTAATTTATATACACCGCTTGATACATTAGATGCAAACACACTAACTTATATTGATTCAACATCAAATCCAGCTGTGCAGGCAGAGAGATATAAAGTAAGTGCAATAGATGCCTGTGGAAATAATAGTGACACGTCCGATTATCACAAGACAGTACACTTAACCATGAGTTTAGGTGTTAATGGAGAGGTTAATTTAATATGGAATCAATACGAAGGTTATCAAGTATCTGATTACTTAATTTACAGAGGAAGTACCGCCTCAAATATGAATATGATTGGAATGACTGCAGGAAATAATATTTCATATACTGATTTAAGTCCACCAAGTGGTTTCTTACAGTATCAAATTAGAGCTTTTGCCCAAAACTGTAATCCAATTACAAGTTATTCATCAATGGTACTACCTGACACATTAGAATCTAATATTATTGATCATAATAATGTGCCATCATCAGGATTAAGCGTTAGCATTACATCTCAAAATCCATCATGTCCAACATGTAATGATGGTTATGCTTTTGCTAGTGCTAACAGTGGTACTCTACCATATCTATATAATTGGAGCAACGGAATTATAGGTGCATTTAATGCTAATCTAGGAGTTGGTACTTATACTATTTTTGTTTCCGATGCAGTTGGAAATACAGCCACAGCCACAGTAACACTAACATCTTCATCTGCACCGATCACTGGTTGTACAGATCCATTAGCAACTAATTATGATCCACTGGCTACAGTTGATGACGGAAGCTGTATATATACTGTAAGTTGCACCTCACCCTCTATCACTGGTCTAGGTATTAGTAACGTGATACATAATAGAGCGACACTTACCTTTGATGATATGAATAGTTCATCCTGTAGGGTAGACCAGCTAAGGATAAAGTATAGAGAAGTAGGAACAAATGCTTGGAGTCAAAAGAATATGGGCTCACCCACAGGCTATGACCCAGTCACAGGTATTTGTAATAGTACATCAAGAACAGATAAGCTACTGCTTGGCTTATCCTCTAATACGACCTATGAGTGGCAGATGAGAGTATGGTACTGTTCAACAGGTAATACACCATGGGTGAATGGACCAAACTTCACAACACTTGCTGAT
>CACIJW010000024.1 GCA_902587125.1 uncultured Bacteroidota bacterium | reverse complement strand
TAATCTCAGAGGAGAGCTTTAGAACAGACTTCTCACATACTTTAAACTTTTTCTCAACTTCTTTTAGTTTTTTAAGCTTGGAGTTTAAATTTTTTAAATTTTTATTTAGATCATTACTAGATTTTTTGGATGAGGCCAGACTGTTACTAATGTCAATCACCTCACTTTTGAGTGATTTTTTTTCACTTTCTAAACTTCTAATTTTTTTATTTAAATCTTTAATTTCATTAATAAATCTCGAGTTTTTATTACTTAAATCCTTTTTTTCCTTTTCTAGATTTGAAATTACTTTGTTAGATTCTTTAACTTTCTCATTTAAGTCGTTAAAAGACACTTCCCAACTCATCAAATCTTGAGATTTTAACTCTAGTTCATTTTCTAGTTTTTTGATTTTTTGATTAGCAGTTAAAGAGGCTTGAGACATTTTATCAATTTGTGATTTTAAAGCAGATATTTTTTCACTAGAAAGTAATGCTTTTTGTGATAATTCATCTATTTGCTTTTTTTGATTTTCAATTTCTAAATTATTTGATTTAAAATTAATCACGCTATTATTATCATCAATAGATGTTTCATCTAATTTATCGTTAATTTTAGGAGTTACCTGATTATTGTCAATGAACTCAACAACTTTATTGGACATCAATTTAAAAAATCCATATCTAGCTTTTGAGTTTCCATTAATGTGTATACCCATTAGCTCACTGTTCTCAAATGCAATAGTCTTTGAAAGAATAAAATATTCATTGAAGTAAAATTCAAAATTGTCTCCACTTTTCAATACTGAAATTTTGTTTATTCGATCAGCCCTTTTGAGTTTTTTGGTTTTAATCCATCCGTTATTCTTTTCGTCAGTGAGGAATTTAATCTCATCATTGTATGACTTAAATATTCTATATTCTCTTTTACCATTGATTTCAAAAACAAGCATGTTTTTTTCATTAGCACATAATACTATACCTGATGACGAATTTTTGGACGGTCCGATGCGAATACTAGTTTCTAAACCATAGTCTTTTACATCTCCAATATTTAATTTAATAAATTGACTTTTATTTATGTTTCTACTAATAAGGTAGTCACCGTTATCAACAAGTAAATATGTGTCATAGTCAGTTGTTGTTGGAAAGTAATTATTTTCAGATTCAAAATCTTCATTTAGAAGCTCAATTGTAAATTCACTCTTTTGAATTGTCTGGCTATAGGATTGATAAGAAATTATTGTAAAATAGAATATTAAAGAGATTTTAATGATTTTCATAATAAATTGTATTTGGACAAATTTACAAATATTGAACAATGAATTAATCAAAATAAAATAACTTTGCACTTGATATGAAAAAAATATTATTCCTTTTAACAGCTATTCTTTTATTTTCATGCGAAACAGAATTTGAAATCAATGCTGACTGGCAGGAGTTAATGGTAGTTCATGGAATTTTAGATCAAAGTCAAGGGGAACAGTTCGTTAGAATTAACAAAGCTTTTTTAGGTGAACAGGATGCTTTAATCATGGCCTCAATTCCTGATTCTTCAAATTATAATCCCTCGGATTTAATAGTTAGATTAATAAAAATGCGAAAGATGACCTCATCTTCGATTAATTATCAGCTCCTTGATTCAATAGATTTAGTTGATACAATAATGCCAAAAGACAATGGTGAATTTTACACTGATGATAACATTATTTACAAAACTTCTGACACAAACTTCTTAAGAGCCGATAGAGAATATTTATTAAAGATTATTAATACCAAATCTAGTAACATTGTTACATCAAGAACAAAGCTAATAGATAATATTAATGTTACCACATCATTTCCCTCATTTTACAGACTTGGTTTCTATAACGGGGGAGAATTCACATCGACTTCTATTAATTGGTCTCACGCTAGTAATGCTCAAATATATCAACTACAAATGTTAGTAAGATACAGAAATGATTCAGCAGGAGCAATAGCAAACATTCAAGAGTTCGAGTGGATACTGCCAATTCTACCCTTTGACGGTAATCAAGAGATATCTCAAGTTATTAGTGGACAACAATTTTTTTCCAAGCTTGAAGTAGAGATTAATAAAAATATAAACAACGGTGAAAATCCTGATTACGAAAGAAAAGTCGTAGGTGTTGATATTCAAATAGCTGCTGCAACTCAAGATTTATACACATACATGCAGATTAATGAGCCAATTAGTGGTATATCTCAACAAAGACCCACTTTTACCAATATAGACAATGGCATTGGAATCTTCACTTCAAGATATAACCATTATATTGACAATTTACAACTTAGTGAAGCAACTCATCAGGGCCTTTCGGTTGAACTGTCAGGCCTAAATTTTATTCCTTAACTGACTTATTGGCATAATAATATCTTCTTTAATTTATATAAAACTGCATTTTTGACATATTTTAATATTTTTAAAGTTATGGCATAAATTTTGCATAGATGTATTATTGAACTTTAAAAATTAATAAAATGAGTAAAATAATAGGAATTGATTTAGGTACTACAAATTCATGTGTTTCTGTAATGGAGGGTAGTGAACCAGTAGTTATACCTAACTCTGAAGGAGCAAGAACTACTCCTTCAATTGTTGCCTTTATTGATGGGGGTGATAGAAAAATAGGTGATAGCGCTAAAAGACAAGCAATTACAAATCCTCAAAAAACTATTTCTTCAATAAAAAGATTTATGGGTGAAAGTTTTTCATCAATGGCTAAAGAAATTAAAAATGTATCATATAAAGTAGTAAAAGGAGATAATAACACTCCAAGAGTTGATATTGACGGTAAAAAATATACACCACAGGAGATATCTGCTATGGTACTTCAAAAAATGAAAAAAACAGCTGAGGATTATTTAGGCACATCAGTGAGCGAGGCTGTAATAACAGTTCCTGCGTACTTTAATGATGCGCAAAGACAAGCTACTAAAGAAGCTGGAGAAATTGCTGGCTTGACAGTAAAGAGAATCATTAATGAGCCTACTGCTGCTGCCTTGGCATATGGCTTAGATAAATCTGATAAAGATAGAACGATTGCGGTTTTTGACTTAGGAGGAGGTACTTTTGATATTTCCATACTAGAACTAGGTGATGGTGTTTTTGAGGTAAAGTCAACTAATGGAGACACTCATCTAGGAGGTGATGATTTTGATCAAGTTATTATTGATTGGTTGGCTGAAGAATTCAAAAAAGATGAAAACATGGACTTAAGAGATGATCCAATGGCTTTACAAAGACTAAAAGAAGCAGCTGAGAAAGCAAAAGTAGAATTGTCATCTTCATCTCAGACGGAAATTAACCTTCCATATGTTACTGCTACTGCCTCAGGACCAAAGCATCTCGTTAGAACACTTACTAGAGCTCAGTTTGAACAATTAGCAGATGAACTTATACAAAATACTATTAAGCCATGCAAAGCTGCAATGAAAGATGCGGGATTAAGTCCATCTGACATTGATGAAGTAATTTTAGTTGGTGGATCTACTAGAATACCTGCCATACAATCAGTTGTAGAAAAGTATTTTGAAAAAGCTCCTTCAAAGGGAGTAAACCCTGACGAAGTAGTTGCTGTTGGTGCAGCAATTCAAGGAGGTGTATTAACTGGTGATGTAAAGGATGTTTTATTGCTCGATGTTACACCACTTTCTCTAGGTATTGAAACAATGGGAGGAGTGATGACAAAGTTAATTGAGTCAAACACTACTATTCCATCTAAAAAGTCAGAAGTTTTTTCTACTGCAGCAGATAATCAGCCTGCTGTTGATATTCATGTGTTACAAGGAGAAAGGCCAATGGCAAAAGATAATAAAACTATTGGAAGGTTTCAATTAGCTGATATACCACCAGCACCAAGAGGAGTACCACAAATTGAGGTTACTTTTGATATTGATGCTAATGGGATACTAAATGTTTCTGCTAAAGATAAGGCTACTGGTAAAGAGCAGAAGATTAGAATTGAGGCTTCTTCAGGGCTTTCTGATGAAGAAATTCAAAAGATGAAGAAGGAAGCTGAAGCAAATGCAGACGCAGACAATAAAGCTAAAGAGACTGCAGATAAAATAAATTCTTCGGATGCCATGATTTTTCAAACTGAAAAACAGTTAAAAGATTATGGAGACAAGCTTTCTGATGATAAAAAGAAACCTATCGAGGATTCATTAAAGGAGCTTAAAAAAGCACATGAGAGCAAAGATTTAGCTTTGATTGACTCTGCGATGGAGAAGATCAATGAAGCATGGAAAAATGCATCTGAACAAATGTACAAGGCAACTCAAGAAGCTGGAGGAAATACAGGTAATCCCAATCCGGAGGCTAATGAGAAAAAGTCTGAGTCATCAGATGATGTAACAGATGTTGATTTTGAAGAAGTAAAAGAGGATAAATAATTCTAGTTTCTTTTCTTAAATAATAAAGCCCTCATTGGAGGGCTTTATTTTTAATAGCTTATTAGCTCATTAATAGCTTGATTAACTTTTTCTACACTTGGTAATGTCCTCTTCTCTAAATTAGAGTTTAATGGAATTGCTGGAATATTTTCTGAACCAATTACTTTAATTGGTGCATCAAGATACTCAAAACAATTTTCTTGAATAGAGCCTGATAGAGCTTGGGCAAATGAATTATTTTTGGGCTCTTCAGTTACTACAATACATTTACCACATTTTTTAACTGAATTAAAAATGGTATCGTAATCAATAGGTGATAATGTTCTAATATCAATAATTTCAATATTTTTTAAATCTTTAGTATATTGATTTTCAGACCAATAAACCCCCATACCGTAAGTAATAATTGATATTTTATTATTCTCATTTTCTTCTGCTGTTTTTACTGTTCTAGCGATGCCAAAAGGTAAAATATAGTCTTTATCTGGTTCAATAGTTTTTGCTTTTTCAGTACCTTTTATTTTACTCCAGTATAGTCCTTTATGCTCTAAAATAACTGAAGGGTTTGGATCATAAAATGCTGATTTGATCAGGCCCTTTAGATCTGCACCGTTTGATGGATATGCTATTTTTATTCCATTAATTGATGTAAGTACAGATTCTATTGAAGATGAGTGGTAAGGTCCTCCACTACCATATGCTCCAATGGGAACTCTTATTACAGTGCTCACAGGCCATTTTCCGTTCGACAAGTAATTAGACCTGCTAACTTCAGAGAATAGTTGATTTAGTGCAGGCCACATGTAGTCTGCAAATTGTATTTCTACGATTGGTTTTAAACCAACAGCAGACATACCTACAGTGCTCCCAAGTATGAAGGCCTCCTGTATTGGTGTGTTAAAAACACGATCATCACCAAATTGCTGAGCTAGAGTTGCTGCTTCTCTAAATACGCCGCCAAGTCTTTTTCCAACATCTTGTCCATAAAGAAGTGCTTCAGGATGATCAAGCATAATCTCTTTTATGGCAAAAAGAGCTGCATCAACCATTAATACTGGATCATTGTCTGTTGGTTCTCTACTGCCTTTTTCTTCTTTTATTTTATTTTCAGCAAAAATATTATCAAAAATACATTCAGGCTTGGGATCATCAGCTGCAACTGCTTTAGCGTATTGATCATTTATGATTTTTTTATGTTTTTCAAATATTTCATTTAAAGAACTTTCATTTATATTTAATTTGATAAGTTCTTTTTTTAGTTTCGGAAAAGGATCTCTTTTTTTTGATTCATCTATGTCATCTCTATACCATTCCATTCTAACTCCTGAAGTATGATGATTTAGTAACGGAACTTTTGCATGTAAGAGTACTGGTTTACGATCCTTTCTAATTTTTTTTAGAATTTTTTCAACTGTATTGAAACATTTGATAAAATTTGTCCCGTCTATTGAATATGACTCTAGTCCAAAACCCTTAGAATATTCATGCGCGTTACGTACTCTTGTTTCATCAGAATATGCTGAAATATCCCATTCATTGTCTTGAACTAAAAATAAAATAGGTAATTGTTTCAATGATGCCATTTGAAAGGCTTCAGCAACTTCCCCTTCAGTGATTGAAGCATCACCCATTGAGCAAACGACTACAGGCTCGAAATTTTTCTTTGGTTTTTCTAATGATGTTTTTTCCTTAAACTTTATTCCCATAGCAATGCCAGTAGTAGGAATAGCTTGCATTCCTGTAGCGGATGATTGATGTATTATTTTAGGTTTATCATGATCGTTTAGTGAAGGATGAGAGTAATAAGTTTTTCCAGCTGAAAAAGGGTCATTGTATTTAGCCAGAAGTTGAAGCATTAGTTCATATGGGGTCATACCAATTGATAAAAGTAAAGAGTCATCTCTGTAGTAAGGAGATACCCAGTCAAATGGTTTAAGTTGCATGCCTAGAGCAATTTGTATTGCTTCATGCCCTCTAGATGTTGCGTGTACATATTTAGAGGTAATCTCTTTATTTTTTTCATAGAGCTCAGTTAGAATTATTGACTGAGACATTAAATTAAAAGCTTGAAGTAATGTTTCCTCTTTCAATTTTATTTGTTCTTAAAATTATTTATAGCATTTCTTGTGAAGTCAGATAAAACTAAGATACCACTATCTTCAGCTCTTTGTTCAAGTAATTTATTCCAATGATCAGTATCTTTCCAGAAAATTTTTTTTAATCTTTTCATAGCTTCAGGATTGTAATTAGATATTCTTTGTGTAAAGAGTTCTATTTCACTGTCCATGAGTTCATTATTTTCAAATACCTCAGTGTAAAGACCTTTGTTTAAGGCCCAGTCAGATGAAAACCATTTTTCAGCATTAATGGTCATCGCAGAGTATGAGGAAGTTCCAATTTTTCTCTCTATGGCAGGACCAACAACAAAAGGACCTATTCCTATTGCCAATTCACTTAATTTAACAGAAGAAAATTTTGTTGCAAAGCAATAGTCAGTAGCTGCTAACATTCCAACTCCTCCTCCGACTGCTTTTCCTTGCACTCTTCCTACAATAAATTTAGGGCATTGCCTACACGCATTTATCACATTAGCAAAACCCATAAAAAATCTTTTTCCATCATCTTTATTTTTTATTGATATGAGCTCATCAAATGAGGCACCAGCACAAAAAGTTCTATCTCCACCACTTTTCAAGACTATAACATTTGAGTTTTTGTCATTGCCAACTGATTTGATCGTATCTGCTAATTTTGATAACAAAGAGGAGGGGAGAGAGTTACTTTGAGAATGAAAAAATTCAATCTCAGCTATTCCATTTTTTGAACTTACCTTAACATATTCATTCATAATTATTTGTTTTGTATGATTTATGATTGATCTTTCATTTTAACCATCGTTAAAATTGTTGCTAGCATAACAGTATCATTTTCATCATCATAAACATCTACAAGAAACTTAACAATACCCTTTGCAATGTCATTTTCATCTTTTTTTTCTTGTGTTATTTTTTCTTTAGCAGTGAATCTGACACCAATTGTCATACCAGGATAAACAGGCTTTGTAAATCGACATTCATCAATACCGTAATTTAGAAGAACTGGTCCTTTAGGAGGATCAACAAATAAACCAGCTGCTTTAGACAAAATAAAATATCCGTGTGCGACTCTTTCAGTAAAAATAGTACCATCTAGTGAATTTTCGTCCATGTGTGCGTAAAACTTATCTCCACTGAGCTCAGCAAACTCTTCAATATTATCCAGAGTAACTAGATGTTTCTCAGTAATAACTGTATCTCCAATTTGAATCTCTTCAAAATACTTTCTGAAAACATGAGGTCCGTCGATATTTTGTTTGGCACCTATTTGATATTGTTTCGTAATTGCTGTGACTGTAGAAGGATGGCCTTGAATGGCAGTTCTTTGCATATAATGTTTAATTCCTCTTATACCACCCATTTCTTCACCTCCTCCAGCTCTACCTGGTCCTCCATGAGTAAGCAGTGGCATGGGTGAACCGTGACCTGTTGATTCTTTTGCACATGATTCATTTAACACAAGAATTCTTCCGTGCATAGATGATGCACCCAGCACAAATTGTTCAGCTAACTTCATATCATTGGTTACTAGCGAGCAAACAAGTGACCCTTTTCCTAATCTAGCAAGCTTAATTGCTTCATTAACGTCTTTATACGGCATAATTGTTGCTACAGGCCCAAAAACCTCAATATCATGGCAATCTAAATTTTTAAATGGATAACTGTTAAGAAAAAGAAATGGGGAAACGAAAGCTCCTTTATTTTTATTTGCTCCAACAACTTCAAATGATTCTTCGTTTCCAAAAACTATTTCTTGTGACTTTGCAAGTTTATTAATATTTTCAAGCACTTCTGTTTTCTGACTTTTACCTGCTAATGAACCCATTCTAACTCCTTCAACGCTAGGATCACCAATAGTTGTTTTTGATAATCTCTGACCCAGTACAATTTGTACATCTTCAATTAATTTTTCAGGAACGATGACTCTTCTAACTGCAGTACATTTCTGTCCTGCTTTGACGGTCATTTCCTTTTGTACCTCTTTTATAAAAATATCAAATTCAGGAGTGCCAGGTACACCATCCTCACCTAAAACACTACAGTTTAGTGAATCAGCTTCCATATTAAAAGGAACTGCTTTTTCAATGAGTCTTTGATTTGATTTTAACATCTTTCCTATATCAGCACTACCTGTGAAAGTTACAACATCTTCGGAGTCAACGTGATCAAGAATGCCTCTTGCACTACCACATATCAACTGAAGGCTTCCTTTTGGGAGAATATCTGATTCAATAATTTCTCTTACCATTGATTCAGTTAGAAAGGATGTTAATGTAGCTGCTTTTACAATGGCAGGTACACCAGCCATTAGATTAACAGCAATTTTTTCAAGCATGCCCCAAATTGGAAAATTAAATGCGTTAATATGTATTGCTACTCCTTGCTTTGGAACTAGTATATGATGACCTATGAATGTACCATTTTTAGAAAGGGGAGCAGCGCTACCTTCAACATGAAAATATTGATCGGGAAATTGTCTTCTTAATGATGCATTAGCAAATAAATTACCAATTCCTCCTTCAATGTCTATCCAACTGTCAATTTTAGTAGCTCCTGTTTGAAAACTAATTGGATAAAACTTTGATTTTACTCTGTGAAGATGAAGTGCAAGTTTTTTTAGCATCAAACCTCGTTGTTGAAATGTTAATTTTCTAAGAGCCGGGCTACCTATGTCTCTAGCGTATTCCATCATCGATGAAAAGTCAAGTCCAGAAGACACTGTTCCAATCTCAGCTCCAGTTATTGCGTTGTGAAGAACTGTTTCATTACCATTTCCTGATACCCAATTTCCTAACGCATAGTTTTCGTATTTTTTCATTTTGATTTCTTCCAGGTTTCAAAAATTATTTTTTGTTTTTCTTTTCTATTTTTTTCTATTTTAGAGAGAGGCTTACATTCTTTCATTAAATTTCTACACTCATGAGGGAGCTCTTGATATAATTCAGTTCCTTTTATTTTCCATTTAATCATTTCATCCGTAACATCTCCTTTGATAATTGCTGGGTTACCAACAACAATTTTTCTATCAGGTATAATCATTTCACCTTTTATGAAGCAGAGAGCACCAATAATGCACTCTTTGCCAATAACTACATCATCCATAATAACTGCATTCATACCAACCAATGAATTTTTACCAATATGGGCACCATGAACGATGGCACCATGTCCAATATGTGCATTGTCCTCCAAAATAACATCTTTTCCAGGGAAGATATGTAGAATACAATTATCTTGTACATTACATCCATTACCAACATTTAACTGACCCCAATCACCTCTAAGTGATGCTCCAGGACCAATGTATACATTTTCTCCAATGATAACATTTCCAATCACAGTAGCCTCTTTGTGAACAAATGAACTTGGATGAACTACAGGTTTATATCCATTAAACTCGTAAATCATATTTTTTCTATTATAGTTGCATAGCCTTGACCAACACCAATACACATTGTTATTAATGCATACCTTTTATTTTTTCTAATTAGCTCGTTAGTTGCACTTTGGATGATTCTAGTACCAGACATCCCAAGAGGATGTCCAAGTGCGATAGCTCCACCATTAGGATTGATTCTTTGGTCATTATCTTCAAGCTTTAATTCTCTTATGCATGCTAGTGCCTGAGCAGAAAAGGCTTCGTTAATTTCAATTACGTCCATATCATCCAGACTTAAATTCGCTTTATTTAATGCTTTGTTAGATGCATAAACAGGGCCTATCCCCATTATTTTTGGTTCAACACCAACTACAGCAGAAGAGATTATCCTTGCTTTTGGTTTTAAATTAAATTTTTTCAACCCTTCTTCGGAACTCAATAACATTGCAGCAGCTCCATCGTTAAGACCGGAAGAATTTCCTGCCGTAACGCTACCATCTTTTTTAAAAGCTGCTCTTAATTTTGATAATTTTTCAACGCTTGTACTAGCCTTGATGAATTCATCTTTATCAAAAATTATATTTTCTTTTTTTCTTTGAGGGATTAAAACCTTAACAATTTCTCGCTCAAAAATACCATTGCTTTGAGATAATGAAGCTTTCATTTGAGAATTATAGGCAAAGATATCTTGATCTTCTCTTGAAATACTGTATTTGCTTACTAGGTTCTCTGCTGTTGTTCCCATAGAATCAGTGCCATATAATTTATCAAGTAAAGGATTGATAAATCTCCAACCAAATGAAGAATCGAACATTTTTGAATCTCTTCCAAATGCCTTACTAGCTTTTGAAATTACTAAAGGTCCTCGAGTCATATTTTCAACGCCACCAGAAATAAATAGATCTCCATCATTTGCTTTTATAGCCCTGTGAGCATGTATAACAGATGACATTCCGGAGGCACATAATCTATTGATTGTCTCTCCTGGAACATTGTATGGGATACCAGCTAGAAGCAAAGCCATTCTAGCTACATTTCTATTATCCTCGCCAGCCTGATTTGCACAACCAATGATTACATCATCAATATGAGATGGATCAATTTGTGTTTTTTTTATTAGCTCTTTGATTGGAATAGATGCTAAATCGTCTGTTCTAACATCTTTGAGTGTTCCTCCATAGTTTCCGATTGCAGTTCTTACAGAATCAATTATGTAACTCATTATTTTTTTATTTTAATTTTCAATCCATTTTTTTGCCGTCACATAAACAGTTCCTTTAAAAGAGGCAAGTACTTCATTTGCAATGTTTGTTAAATTAACAATATAAATTGCAGTTTTGTTATTTCTAGAAATTTCATTTGTTTCAGCAAAAATAATATCA
>CACIJW010000023.1 GCA_902587125.1 uncultured Bacteroidota bacterium | reverse complement strand
ATAGAAGGAAATAACGCATTATTCAAACTTAGAAAAAAAATTAGAATAAAATATTGACAAAGTAATAAAACTAGCTTTTATTTTTCAGCATTGGTACGAATGAAAAATCACCATGTTCGCTTATATTGTAATTATTTTTATCTTTTCTAACAACTAATTTCATTTTCTGTGAATCAACTCCTACTGGTACTACCATTCTACCGCCAGTCTTTAATTGCAATAGTAATTCTTTGGGAATCTCTGGAGCACCGCATGTGATAATAATTTTATCAAAAGGCGCAAATTGAGGTAACCCTTTGTAACCGTCTCCATGTATGAACATACATTTGCAATTCAACTTAGTTAGCAGTTCTTTAGATCGTAAATATAAATTTTTATGTCTTTCAATAGTGTAAACATCAGCTCCCATTTTATGTAAAACTGAAGCTTGATAGCCAGAACCTGTTCCAATTTCAAGAACTTTGTCAAACTTTTTAATTTCTAAGAGTTGAGTTTGAAAAGCAACAGTAAAAGGTTGAGATATGGTTTGGTTATCTCCGATAGGAAAAGCCTTGTCAACATAAGCAAACTTAAGGAATGCTTTGTCCATAAAAAGATGCCTGGGAACATTGTCAATTGCAGATAAAACTTTTTCATCTCTAATGCCTCTATCAACTAGTTTCTCAATTAGTTTTTTTCTTAAGCCTTTGTGAATATAGCTATCTTCCATTTATAAAGCTAATCTATTACAATTAAGGACATTATAATTAACTTTGATAATTAAATAATGCACATTTTTTTGTTAAAATGAAATATTGGATTTTTATTTTTTTTGTTTTTGTTGCTTGTCAAAAAGATGAAGTAGCTATACCCACATATTTTCAAATCAATGAAATAGGATTTAATGATAATATTAATGGTGAAACCAGTACTTCTAAAATTTCAGATGCATGGTTTTACGTTAATGATCAAAAACAAGGAATTTATGAGATGCCGTGTACATTTCCTGTAATTGGTGATGGAACAAACAACATAAAAATATTTTCAGGTATAAAGGTAAATGGAATTTCTGCCAGCAGAGACATATATCCTTTTTATGAATCATACGATACAACGATCAATTTTATCTCTGACTCGATATTATCATTATTACCAACAACAAAATACAAGCAAAACTTAAATTTTTATTCTGAAGATTTTGATGGTTTAGGAAATAACTTTGATATTTCAATTAATTCAGATACAAATTTTATTAGTCCATTCCCATCTGATTCCGTATATGGAGAATTAAGTAATATTGGTAAAGTTGTTCTACAAGATCCCTTCTTAAATTTTGAAGCAACAACATTTGAAATAGATGATTTTCCATCTGCTGGTAGTCCAGTATATTTAGAACTAGATTATAAGAATAACTCAACATTTATTATTGGTGCTTATGTAAATTTCAGTCAGTCTGTTATTAAAAAGTCAATAATTGCTATTAACCCAAGTGAGGATTGGAACAAAATTTATGTTAATTTAACACCCACAATTAACGAAAGTATTGGAGCACAAAGTTTGAAGGTTTTTTTAAGCATGCTTAGGCCTGAAAGTATGAACAGCGCTGAACTTTCAATTGACAACTTTAAAATAATATATCAATGAAAAAAATAGCTGTTATAGGAGCAGGAACAATGGGAAATGGTATCGCTCATACGTTTGCACAAAAAAACTATCAAGTCACCCTTATTGATGTAAGTGAGCAGAGATTAGAAAAAGCTCTATTAACAATTTCTAAAAATTTAGATCGAATGGTGTCAAAAGAAAAAATTAGTCAGTCTGATAAATCCCAGACACTGGCTAACATACAAACAAACACTGAAATTAATGAAGATGTTTTATCAGATACTGATTTAGTAGTTGAAGCAGCTACAGAAAATCTGGATATTAAGCTTCAAATTTTTGAGAACTTAGATAGTCTATGTCCTGAAAAAACAATATTGGC
Source organism: uncultured Bacteroidota bacterium (assembly GCA_902587125.1). GTDB lineage: Bacteria > Bacteroidota > Bacteroidia > Flavobacteriales > BACL11. The sequence goes on along the minus strand of CACIJW010000023.1, from coordinate 11,337 downwards.
AAGTAACACATCATCAATATTAATTTCAACTATTGCTGGTGCAACAAAAAGAGCTGATAAAGTGATTGGTATGCATTTCATGAATCCAGTTCCAATTATGAAACTTGTTGAAGTTATAAAATCAAAAGAAACTTCTAGTCAAGTGGTTTCAACGATTATGGAGCTTTCCAAAAATCTTCGTAAAGTTCCTGTTGAGGTAAACGATGCACCAGGCTTTGTTGCAAATAGAATATTAATGCCTATGATCAATGAGGCAATACATACTCTTAACGAAGATATTTCCAGTGTTGAAGGCATTGATACTGTGATGATTCTTGGCATGTCACATCCAATGGGCCCTCTTTTCTTAGCTGATTTTATAGGGCTAGATGTATGTTTATCTATTTTAAATGTTCTTTATGAAGGATTTAATGATGTAAAATATAAGCCTTGTAGTTTGTTAGAAGATCTTGTTAAGAACGGAAAGTTAGGTGTAAAATCAGGAGAGGGTTTTTATGATTACTCTGCAGGCCTAAAGAACAAAGTTGTTTCCAAAAGATTTACTTAGAAACAAAGTTTCCCTCAAGAATTAGTTCATTTAGTATTGATTCTATTAATTCGTCTTCAGAATTACCAATTGGATCATACTTCATCTTTAGATCATTGTCATATGCTTTGATTACTCTTTGCCAAAAAAAAGCAGAAAATCTTCCTCTGTAATCTTTGACTAGATCATAGGTGGTATAATTTGTTTCCCTATAGACTAATTTAATTAGAATTCTCCCCTCCTTTATCGACATCTTTCTAAAAATTGGCTCATATTCATTTTTAACCCATTTACCAAGTTCTCTTTTAAACTTTCTTTTTTTTCTATTTTTAGGAATAGAATCTAATGATGATCTTATCTCATTAAGTTTATTTTTAGCAAAAAGTGCTATCGGAAACACTTTCTTGATTCTTTTCTTAGTTCTGTAATAATTAAGTTTTTCCTCTTTAGTTTTAAAGCTGATTAAGTCTAATTCAGGAAATTTTTTAGAATTTATAATTGTATCTCCATCTATGATTTCATAAGTACTGATATTCAAGTCTTGAGCCTTTATGACTGAAGTAAAATATAGACTTAGAAAGACAATAATTAGTCTGAGTCTCAAAACAATTATTTTACAATAATTTGTGAATGAAATATTTTATCACTAAAAACTAATTTTATTGTGTATATACCCGATGATAAATCATTCATTAACAGTGATTTAGAGTTAATATCCTTATATACTACTTCACCAATATTATTCAAAACTTGCACATCATAATTAGAGTATTTAACATTGTTAGATAATTCGATATTAACTACTCCATCAGTTGGATTGGGATATATATTTATATCATCTTGATTGACTTCAAATGTTGAGCTAGGTAAGCTTGAAACAGTAATAAAATATTTTTGAGAAACACACCCATTTGCATCAGTAACCATGACCCAATACTGACCATTACTTGTAATACTGATGGTTGAGCTTGTTTCTCCATTATTCCAAGTATATGTATATGGTGGAAGACCACTAGAAACATTAGCAGATAAATATCCTCCTGACTGAGCAACACTTGCAATAACCTCAGTAACTGTCAAATCAGTTACTACTGTGGAGTCACAGCCCTGAGAGTCTAGCAAGACATCAGTATATATACCACTGGAGTTATAAGAACTTTGTCCGACTGTGTAAGTATCGCCTTTACAAATTGAAACAATATTATTAACCGTGTATGTTGGAGTAACATTTAAAGTTGTGCTTACTATACTATCACATCCTAAATTATTTAAAATTGTGTCTACATACATTCCTGGTGTGCTGTATGAGCTGCTACCAATTGTATATGACTGACCAGAACAAATATTGACATTCTGATTTGCATATGAAGCTAAACCTGGAACTAGAATACCGTTTACTGGTGCAAAAAAGGTTACGCAATTCTCTCTCATTTGAATATTGTAAAAAAAGTAGTAATACCCTGTACTTGAAGTTGCACTTGATCCAGTGATTGTAGCTATGTTACCAAAATTGTAAGGATAATTCGCTCCATCGCTATTACGATATAAATCTGAATTGTTAGCACTGACTCCTAACTGTAAATTATTTCCGACAGGGACATCAAAATCTACAAATAATGTGTTTTTACCAGTCTGAACAGATATTGTCGTATCATCAATAACGTTTGAGTTGGCATCTCTTAGTTCAAAAGTTATACTTTGTGCTGTTCCTGCATAAACGTCAAAAGAAACTATTTTAGAGGGAGAGTAACAATCCATAATTAAATATTGGTAATTGTTAAAATAACCACCATTACCAATTGTATTATCATTAGCACCACCAAAAATAGGTGTACCTCCAAATTCCTTAACGTAATATGTTACAGGAGAATTGACTGCTGGAGTATTATAGATTGAACCAGTATAGATTGGAGCACTTCCCAATGTGTCGGTATACCATTTTGCTGTACTAGAGCTTGCCTCTAAAGAAAATGAGGCTGGAAATTGACACACAGTATCATCAAATGTTACTGGAGGTGAAATGTAAGAGACATCAACGAATGATGTATAAAATACAGTATCACTTCCAAGAGAATTTGATACAACTAGAGACACATCATACATGCCTTGACTTGTATATGTATGCGTTGGATTCTGTAGATTAGATGTATTTCCATCACCAAAATTCCATAACCAAGAAGATGGTAGATTTAATGAGTTATCGTAAAAAGAAACAGTTCCGGAACAGGTAACGTTATTACTTGATGTAAATGATGCTGTAGGAGGTGCTAAGCAACCCGCATTAATACTTTGTTGATTAATTGCAATGGCTCTTCTACCCTTTCCATTATTAACTTTAGCACATACTGAAAACCAGCTGTCTGTAATTGAAGGATCTGGATTAATGAACCAGGCATTTGTATTGGTAGTTGTTACCATTGAGTCCATGTATTTCTGACCGAGCATACTTACTTCATATGATGTTGCTCCACTGACTGAATTCCATGAAACATTTATCGAATCAGGACATGGCCAATATACGTTAACATTTGTTGGAACACTAACCACAGTAAATGGATGGTCTGATTGTGATGAAAAGCTCTGATTTGATATTCTTACTAATGCATTGTCTGTCACTGGCATTGTTTGATTCCAATAGTAATATCCATTTTCAGCATTTGCACTATTAGTTATTAGTCCCCAAGTTGCACCACCATCAATGCTGTATTCAATTGTTAAGCTTCCAGAGATGTGTGTATCCCACCTGATTATTTCTTGCGATCCTGGCACAATACTTTCCCCACCTATTGGATAAGTTAGCTTTAAGTCTTCAGTTATTACTTCATAAGAAACAAAATACTCTTGAGGACCAAATGGAATAGAATAACCACCAACGTTTAAGTTATAGGTTCCACTTAGTGGGTTGTCAATAGTGACCTGTTCCATATTGTTTAAATCGTCAATACCCCTTGTTGCATTTTGATCGAGTAAAGTTGCACTTGGGGTTGTATTTAATACCCAAGGATCAAAAGTTTGTCCTGATGAATCAGTAATCTGAATATTTATGTCGTTAACTAAAGATTTTGCTGCACTAGTACTTCCCTCTTTATCATGCCAATATACCATTACTTTTAATTGAAGAGCATTAGATGGTACAGTTATGCTATGAGTATTTGACAAATTTTGTTCAATACTGGATGATAAAAAATTATTATTTTCGATTGCTTTCACTGCTCGTAATGAATTTACAGCGCCCCACCCATGTTTAAAATCAGGTCCAGGATTTCCTATATCATCAGCAGTGTTTAGCATTAAACACTTCATTAAACCAGATGGAGGGTTTACATTACCATTCAGGTTTTTATAAGCGTGATAAAGTTGAGCCATAACTCCTGAGATTCCAGGACAAGACATAGAGGTACCTGTTTTAGTTCCATATGTTTGGTTTTCTTCTGTAGAATAAACACTAGTTCCTTTGGCACTTATATCTGGCTTTATTCTTCCGTCCTCAGCAGGACCTCTGCTGGATGAATTAGCTAAATTCGCAATTGAGGTTAAATTGGCAACTGCAATAACATTTTTTGCTTGCTTGTGTCCTCCTGTAACATTACCCCATCCTGAGCCAGCACCATAACCGCAATCCGAAGTTCCGTTATTACCAGCTGAGAAAACATGTATTAGACTTGGATGATCATTAGTTTGTAAATCTAAATCTTGGGCTAAAGACGTATAACCTGCATTACATCCGTTGCTGTAGGATTTAGATGTGATTGTCACATCATAATTATTATACAAATTTGGAACATCATAATAATTATTATTACTTGAACCATAGACATACAAAAAGGACCCATCAGCCATACCTCTTCCTAAAGGATCAAGGTTACCTGCACCCATGATAGTTCCTGAGACATGATCTCCATGATCTGAGCCTGAGGAGCTACAACCAACACAAAATGACTGGTCGAGTCGACCTTGCCTATCAATATGTGGACCAACAATACCGTCATCCTGCATCATAACTTTAACACCATCTCCATTATATTTTCTTGATACAGAGGAATTGTAATCTACATTAACAGTGTTTGAACGGTGAAGTGTTCTACCAGTTTTGTTCTCAGGTAATGAAGGTGGATCTATTGGCTCGATGAAACTAATAAACTCTAATGAAGCAAGATCTAACAAATTACTTTCATCAATCTTAACAAATATTCTGGAAGACTTGTCATTAAATTGTACTTTTTCGTATTTGCTTTGAACAAGCTTTAAACTTTCAATGTAGTTGGCATCTTTATGTAAAATTAGTTTTAAACTTAATTCACCGTTTTTATATGCCCAATCTGGGTAATTATTTTTAAGCTTTTTATCAATTTTAAAAGAAGGTAAAATTTTATTTAATGATATAACATTAAACTTTTCAAGTTGAGTTGGTAAAATAAATTTATCAATAGAGCATATGTACATGTTTTTTGGTAAATACTCTAAAAGATTCATACCAATATCTTTTAATTGATTAATTTTTTCAGTTGAGGGAATCTCACTAAACAAAACATATCTGTAATATTTTTCATTTTGATTAAGGATATCAAAATTATATTCTATTTCATGCTGCCCAGACTTTAAATTGATTGTGCTTTGTTGAGAAAAAGAAATGGAGTTAATAAATAGTAGAATTGTTATTAGTGATAATCGCATTTTGCAAGTTTAAAATTAATGTTATAAAATTAAGAAATATTAAATTAAAAAAATAACTTTAAATATGATTAAAGTTATAGATATAAGACTAAATACTAATGACATTAATAATCAAAAATTAATTTTTAAGAACATAAGCGAAAAACTAAACATTAATCAAAGTAGAATCAATAACATAATCTTATCAAAAAAATCAATTGATTCTAGAAACAAGAAAATAAAGTATCAATTGAGATATAAAGTTTTTATAGACTCTTCGTTTTACAAGCACAGTTCCATCATAAGAAACTATGTAAATGTCAATAACAAAAAGACTGTAGTAATTATTGGCTTCGGCACTGCAGGTCTATTTGCTGCATTAAGACTAATAGAATTAGGAATAAAACCAATTATTTTCGAGCGAGGTAAAAAAATTAGAGAAAGAAGAAGAGATATAGCTAATCTAAACAAAAAACATATTCTAAATAATGATTCTAATTATTGTTTTGGAGAAGGAGGTGCAGGAACTTTCTCAGATGGTAAACTATATACTAGATCAAAAAAAAGAGGAGATATAAATAGGATTCTAGAGACTTTAGTTTATCATGGTGCCGATAAAAGTATTTTAATTGAAGCACATCCACATATTGGCACTGACAAACTTCCAAAAATCATAAAAAAAATGAGAGAAACAATTCTTAATTGTGGAGGGGAAATTCACTTTAACTCAAGAATTAGTGATATCATAACTAAAGAAAATAAAATTTATAAGATAAAAATAAACGAAGAAAAAGAAATCAAGTCTAAAAACATAATATTAGCTACTGGCCACTCAGCAAGGGATATTTATTACTTATTAGATAAAATTAAAGTTAAGCTAGAACTAAAAGAAATAGCTATTGGAGTAAGAGTTGAACATGACCAATCTTTTATTAACCAGAAACAATACCATAACCAATTCAATAAAAATTACCTACCGCCTGCTTCTTACAATCTAAGTACCAAATATAAAAACAGAAGTATTCATTCTTTTTGCATGTGTCCAGGTGGAATTATTGCACCTTGCGCTACAAACTCAAATGAACTTGTGACTAATGGATGGTCACCTAGCAGAAGAGACAATAAAACTGCAAATTCAGGAATAGTTGTTCAATTGAATAAAAAGGATTTTAATATCAGAAAATATAAACACTTCGCTGCACTTGAATTTCAAAAAGAAATTGAAAATAAAGCCTATCGACTCTCTAATCAAACTCAGAAAGTTCCCGCTCAAAAACTTTCTGATTTTATGAACGATAAATTATCTGTAAATATTCCAAAGACTTCATATATACCTGGTACTATATCAGTTAAAATGTCTGAACTTTTTCCAAGATTAATTTATGAAACTCTAAGAGGTGCGTTTTTAGAGTTTGATAAAAAAATGAGTGGATACATTACTAACGAAGCGATTGTTCATGCTCCTGAAAGCAGAACATCTTCTCCAATCAGGATACCAAGGGACAAGATTACACTAGAAAATAATCAAATTCAGGGTTTATTCCCTTGCGGTGAAGGTGCTGGATATGCTGGAGGGATTATGAGTGCTGCAATTGATGGAGAAAAAGTTGCCTTCATGGTCAGTGAGAAATTACTATGAAAGGACTTCAGTAATTTTTTCTGCTGCTTCTTTTAGTAAAATTACAGATTCTACTTTTAAACCACTTTCATCTATAAGTTTTTTTGCTTCAACTGCATTAGTTCCTTGTAGTCTTACAATTAAAGGAATTTCAATATTACCAATATTTTTACACGCATCAACAACACCTTGAGCAACTCTATCACACCTAACAATACCTCCAAAAATATTAATTAATAAAGCTTTAACCTTTTTGTCTTTAAGTATTATTCTAAAGGCTTGCTCAACTCTTTCAGCATCAGCAGTACCTCCAACATCTAAAAAATTAGCTGGACTTCCACCTGATTGCTTGATAATATCCATAGTAGCCATGGCTAATCCTGCACCGTTAACCATACATCCAACATTACCATCAAGCTTTATAAAGTTTAAACCGAATTCCTGAGCTTCAACTTCATCTGGATCTTCTTCTCTCTTGTCTCTTAAGTTAACAAGATCTTTATGTCTGAAAAGTGCATTATTGTCTAGACTTACTTTACAATCAACTGCTAAAATTTTATCATCACTAGTTTTTAAAACAGGGTTAATTTCAAATAATGAAGAATCAGAACCCAAATAAGCTTCATATAAGCATTTAACAAATTTTACCATTTCTTTGTATGCATTACCATGTAATTTCAAATTAAATGCAATTTTTCTACATTGGAAAGGTAATAACCCAACTTTGGGATTTACATGCTCATAAAAAATTTTTTCTGGTGTTTTCTCTGCAACTTCTTCAATATCCATACCACCTTCGGTTGAATAAATAATCATGTTTTGATCAGTTCTTCTATCTAATAAAACAGAAATATAAAACTCCTTTGTTTCATCAGGTCCTGGGTAATAAACATCCTCAGAAATTAAAATTTGATTTACAATCTTTCCTATGCTGGATGTTTGAGGTGTAATTAATCGCATACCTAACATTTCATCAGCAATCTTTACAACTTCATTAAGATTTTTCGCAAGCTTTACACCTCCGCCTTTTCCTCTTCCACCTGCATGCACTTGAGCTTTAATCACCCACCATTTAGTACCTGTTTCTTTATTTAATTTTTTTGCTATTTCTAGAGATTCTTTTGAGTTACTTGCTACATAACCTCTTTGTATATTAACTCCATATCTACTCAGTAAATCTTTACCTTGAAACTCATGTAAATTCATATTATATTTTTTAACAAAAATAAATAATCTTTTACACTGTCGATTACTAATGTTGTATTTTTGCGAAATGTTTAAACATATTTTTTTAATCATTTTATTGAGTTTAAATTTAAGTTCAAAATCTCAAAATTTCGAGCAAAGAACCTATACTGTAAATAACATTTTAAACAAACCTATTGTTGATGCTAAAGAAGATAGAATTTGGTTTGAGATTGAGCCAACATCAAAATTCGTTCAATACAAACCAAACAATGGCAAAAAAGAAAGACTAGGCTTTGAATCAGAAATTAAAATTGCATATGACAAAACAAATTTATATGTCTTAGCTAAATTAAGAGACCCAAGAATTGATAGTCTGAACAAAGAACTAGCTAAAAGGGACGACGATAATAAAAATTTTGATAAATTTTCTGTTTTAATTGACCCTTACTCCAACGGTCAGTTGGTTTATAATTTTACAGTCAGTGCTTCAAATGTTCAGTCTGATTCAAAAATTATCAGAGGTAATAAAGACATGCTATGGGACGCTGTATGGAACTCAGAGGTAAAAATATATAGCAAATATTGGATTGTAGAAATTGAGATTCCTCTTAATAATTTGAGATACTCTGTAGAAAACACTTCTTGGAATTTTAATTTTGAAAGAACAATTAGAAGGTACCGAGAAACATATACTTGGAACTACATAGATGTAAGTTATGAGGATGTATCTCTACAAAAGGGTATTGTCAACGGTTTTGACAACTTAGAGTCTAGTCTAAGATTGTCTCTTATGCCTTATTTTTCTTCTTACATTGAAAATTTTCAATCTCAATACACTTATCCATATAACATTGGTATGGATTTAAAATATGGAATAAATGAAAGTTATACTCTAGATGCTACATTAATACCTGACTTTGGACAAGTAGCTAGTGATGATCAAGTATTAAACCTCTCACCTTTTGAAATAAAATTTGAAGAACGTAGACAATTTTTTAATGAAGGAACAGAACTATTCAACAAAGGTGGAAATATGTTTTATTCAAGACGTGTTCAAGATGATCTTATTAATGCCACCAAGATTAGTGGAAGAAATAAAAACGGACTAGCTATCGGTGTTTTAAATGCTTTAAACGCTAACTCGAGTTTTGATACTTTAAAAAACTACAATATATCAATTGTCGATCAATCATTCAACAAAAACTCATCTGTAAGCATTATGAATACCAATATGTATCAAAACAACGGACTTAAAAAAAGTAATGTTACTGGTGTTTTCACAAACATTGTCAATAAAAAAAATACTTTCTCATATAGTGCAAATATCAAATTAAGCAATGAAGTAGAAGAGAGTGTTAATACAGGTTTCTCAGCTTTTTCTTTTTTGCGAAAAACTAGTGGAAATTTAAGATATGAACTAATGACACTAATTGAAGATGAAAAATTTAATACTAATGATCTTGGATTTTTAGAATCAAACAATGAAATCTATAACTCAATTGAACTTAGTTATTATCAATTTAATCCAACAAAAAACTTAATTAATTCAAACACAGAAATTGAGATTTCTCACAAAAGCTTATTTAAACCATATAAATTCACAGAATTTGAATTTGAGGCTGAATCCAATATAATGCTTAAAAACTATCTTTTTACTAAAATCAGGTTCAAAACAAAACCCTTTGAATCAAATGATTACTATGAAACAAGAGACGATAACTTCAATAATCCAATGAAAAGATCAAAGAATTTATATTTAGGAACCTACGTGTCATCAGATTACAGAAAAAAATTTGCAATAGATTTTGGTACAGGAATTGAATTTGAACCACTCTATGACACCAGAACCTTTAGATGGAGAGCTTCTCCACTAGCCAGACTGAGTGATAAATTATCATTGAGATATGTTTTATCTGTAAGTAACACTAAGAATGATTATGGTTATATAGATAGTGATAGTTTTAATAATGAGTCAATATATTCAATTAGAGACAAATTTATGATTACTAATGTGTTAAGTGGCTCATATATTTTTAACAACAAAATCAACCTTTCATACAAATTGAGGCATTACTGGAGTGGAATAAAAAATAAATCATTTCACTTTTTAAACAATAACGGTTACTTTGAAAGAATAAGCTATGAAGAAAATAAAGATATTAATTACTTAACTTGGACATCCAATATTTCATTAGATTGGATTTTTGCACCCGGTAGTGAAATAAGTTTAGTGTGGAAAAATGAGCTTGGAGACAACGAAAATATTTTTGAAAGAAACATAATTAAGAATTTAAGTAATACATTTGATTTTGATCCATTTAATAGTATTTCAATTAAATTGGTATATTATTTAGATTATAAAACAATTGTCAATAATGATTGATGCAAGAAATATTAATGTAAAATTTGGTAAAAGACAAATTTTAAAAGATTTAAACTTTAAAGTTAATAAAGGAGAATACATATCTATTATCGGCAAATCAGGAGCCGGGAAATCTACATTACTAAATGTCATTAGCACCCTTGAAAAAGAATATTCAGGAAATGTTTTCTACGAAAACAAAGATATTAGAGATTATAATGATGTTGAAATTTCAAAGCTCAGGAACAAAAAAATTGGATTTATATTCCAAAACTTTAATTTATTAGAAGATTTCACTGTAATTGAAAATATCATGTTGCCTGGTAGATTAACAAAAATCGATGAAATGGAGTTAAAGAAAAAAGCATTAGAGCTAATCAATAAATTTGAATTAGACTTGACTATTAATCAATATCCTAATGAACTTTCTGGAGGTGAAAAACAAAGAGTTGCGATTGCAAGGGCACTTATTAATAAACCAAAAATTATATTTGCTGATGAGCCGACAGGAAATCTAGACTCAAGAATGTCAACAGAGATTTCAAATATTTTATCAAAACTTAATCAAGAGGGTCAGACTATTGTAATGGTAACACATAATCAAGAGTTAGCAAAAAGTTCAAATAAAATTTTGGAATTAAATGATGGCATGTTGCTAAATTAAAACGCCAATTAAAATAAAAATTCTAATTTTGTATTTTAATGAGTTTTCATAATCCAGGCATTTTATATTTCCTTTTTTTTCTACTCATACCCGTAATTCTTCACATTATTAACTTAAGAAAACCTAAAAGAGTTTACTTTAGCTCAATAACATTACTTAAGAATATAAACTCCAAAAAAAGAAAGTTAAATAAAATCAATGATCTTTTTTTACTCTTTTTAAGACTTTTTGCTTTAACATTTCTAATTCTTGCTTTCAGCAAACCTTACAAAACACCCTATAATTTTATTGATGATAAAAAAATAAAATTAATTATCGATAACTCA
>CACIJW010000022.1 GCA_902587125.1 uncultured Bacteroidota bacterium | reverse complement strand
TGAACCATCATCTACGTTCGCACCTGGGAAGTAGTTGATAGCTGCTGGATTTGTACAGCCATATACTATAGCTATACATGAGCCATCATCAATAGTTGCTGTTGAATCATAATTCAATGCTGTTGGATCTGTACAGCCTGAACAACTAGCGTTCCAATATGAATTCATTGGATTACTTGGTAATACTATCATTTCTGTTGGACCTAATACAACACTTGATGTATCAGTCAATAATGGAACTGCAACATGAGTAACATAATTATAAATTAATGCAGGTTGACAAACGCCGCAAGAGTCTATAACTGACATACCATTTACTATTCCGTAGCAGTCAACAGGTAGGAAAATACATGAACCATCATCAACAGTTGCTGTTGAATCATAGTTAACAGCTGTTGGATCTGTACAACCATAAATGGCAGTTTGGCAAGTAGTAGTATGAGAACCTAAATATATCCAGGTTTCATTTGGATATACTAACCACTGTGAACTCAATGAATCAACTCCTGCCGCATTGGTCCAGCTTGTATCTCCACTTAAAATACCACATTTTCTAACCAAAGTATGATCTCTGGTTGCGTTCGAAACACCCGCAACTGACCATCCTGAACCCGGATCTCCGTTCCAATCTCCTAACCAATCAATCACAACATATGAACTCTGATCACCAAAAACTAATCCATAACCATCATCACCATTACTTAAGTACTGGTGTGTTTCATCTGCATGAACAGATATTAAAGAATCAGCTGATGGGTGAGCAACTACATATACATCATTTGGTAATATGTAGGCTCCAGCATCAAAATCGTTCCAGTACTCATACTGACCAGGTGTTGATGGAGCATTAGCTACACTCGGATATGCATAATTGGATAATGATACTGTATCTGATGTTGGATTATATATTTCAAAATATTTATTATGTGAAGATCCCTCAGCATACTCAGAAAAGAACAGCGGTGCTTGTACTGGTGTGGGAGCATAAGTACATGACCCGTCATCGATTATTGCTGATGTATCATAATTTAAAGCAAGAGGGTCTGTGCAACCCTTACAACTTGAATTCCACAAAGGATTTGTTGGATTATTTGGTAAAATTAGTGCCTCAGATGGTCCAAGGACTAGCCCAGATGTATCACTTAAGTATGTAGGTATATGTGTTACAAAATTATATACATATGCTAGTTGACATACACCACAGCTATCTACTAAGGCTGGACCTCCTAAAACTCCGTTACAGTCGAGAATAGGTGTTAATTGACAAAGTGGATAGGGACAACTTGAAGTAAATGTTGTAGTGGAGTTATCTGTACAATCTAATCCTCCAAATATCCAGTTACCTCCTGAGAACCCAACTGATCCAGTGGGATCTTTATACGCCCATGAGTCCTCATACTCCCAAGGTGTTCCTGTTCCATCAACGTTAATATCTCCGAAAGTCTCTATGACGCTTGAATTGTAGAACAACTCTACTGCATCATCACCATTTTGCGAAATAGCAGAACTTGCTAATAAAACATGATCAAACTCACTGTAGCATGCACCAAAGTAAGCAGTCATAGCTGATACTGATCTTGCTAATAAAATATGATCTCCTAAACTGACCGATATAGAATCAAAAGTATACTCAATACCATCTGTTCCTCCTCCATTATTTGCAACTCCAATTCCATAATTACTTAAATCTGCTATATTATCAGTTGCTACTAAGTGAATCGCTTTTCCATCACTTCCTCCGGATGGTACAGTGAGATCCATAACACCTTGTAGACTTAGCGCAGGTGGGATTGCATATGTACAAGTGCCGTCATCGATTATTACTGTAGAATCGTAGTTTAAAGCTAAAGAATCTGTGCAACCTGAACAACTTGAATTCCAATTTGGATTAGCTGGATCATTAGGAAGTACTAATATTTCTGTCGGGCCTAGAACTAAACCACTTGTGTCATTGACATATGTAGGAACGTGAGATACAAAATTGTAAATATATGCTAGCTGACATACTCCACAGTTATCCACCAAGGCGGGACCACCTAAAATTCCGTTACAGTCATTAACAAGTGGGATAGGACAAAAAGGGTATGGACAACCTGAATCATAAGTTGTTGTAGAGTTATCTGTACAATTCACACCTCCGAAAATCCAATAATTAGTTGAGTCAAAGGTAACTGTTCCGCTGGCATCTTTATATGCCCATGAGTCCTCATAATCCCAAGGTGTTCCTGTTCCATTTACATTAATATCTCCAAATGTTTCAACTACATTTCCGTAATGAAATAACTCAATAGCATCATTACCGTTTTGGGAAATTACGCCTGGTGCAGGCAAGATAATATCAAATTGACTGTAACAAATATCGAAGTAAGATGACATTGCTGATGAGTCTCTAGCTAAAAGTATATGATCTCCGGAGTTAGCAGAAATTGGTGGGAAAATATATTCTTGCCCATCTGTTCCTCCTCCGTTATTTGCAACTCCAATTCCATAAATGCTTAGATCCGTTATATTACCAGTTGCTATTAAGTGAATTGCTTTGCCATCACTACCACCTGTAGGCACATCGAAATCAATAATACCTTTCAACGATAAGTAATTTGGATATACACAACTACTATCGTTAATTGTAGCAATAGGTAAGTAGTTGATAGCTAAACTATCCAAACATCCAGCATATACACAGGAGCTATCATCTACGTTTGCTGTTGGGTTAAAGTTAAAAGCTGTTGAATCTGTACAACCACTCACTAACGATACTCCAATAAAGCCGATCCAATTAGCTTGACATCCATTTGCATCAGTAATTATAGAGGATATTGGCCCGAACGAAAGATTATTAACATCCTCATTCGTTGATCCGTTAGACCATAAGTATGAATAGGGTGATGTTCCACCAGTTGTCGTTAGATCTACTGAGCCATTCGCTGAAACTGGTGTTGTACTGGAAACAACATTTGCACTAATAATTATAGAGTCTGGCTCAATAACAGTTACGATTATAGTATCACTACATTGATATGTGTTACCAGTTACAATACATGAATAATTGCCTGCGATTAGTCCAGCAATTGATTGTGTCGTTTGACCTCCAGACCAAAGATATGTATATGTATCTGAGTAGAGGGAATCATTCGTTGCTAAAACAGTTGCAGTTCCATCAGAGCTACCATAACATGTAGTACTGTCTGATGAGTATGTTAAGTTAAAGTAAGAGCAAGGGTTAACTTCATAAATCTCAACATCATCAATCCAAACATGATCTGTATTATTAGTCCATGTTGGACCATATTTACAAGATGTTTCAAAGGTAACATAAACATCAGACTGACCTGCATAGGGTGATAAATCATAATATAGAGTTGTTGGAGCACTAATAATACCAACATTTGAATCAAGTTGTGCCAACTGTGATGTACCTAATTGTCTTGTGTATGAAGGAAATCCATTAAAATCACTTATTACATTACCATTAACTAAGACTCTTAACCAGCTGTAAGGATAGTTGCTATAATAACCGTCCATATGTACTAATGTGCTCATGTGTATTGTACTTCCTAAGTTAGAAGATAGATCCAAACAAACATTTGCTCCAGAAACATGATCTACATATGCAAAAGCTTGACTAGCACTGTATGGAGTACTCCCCCAACTGTTTCCTCCAGTAAATTCTAAGCTAACAGTATCTGCTATCGCATTTGATGTTGTCATAATTACTCCTGCTTGGCTTCCTGCGTAAACACTCCAGCCATTAATAGACAAATCATATGACTCAAAATCTTCTTCTAAATCAAGAGAATTGCACTGACTGTAAACACATTGAGTGCTATCGCTAACATTACATGTACCACAGTAGTTTGTCGCGTATGGGTCAAGACATCCTGGATATAAGCATGTTCCGTCGTTGTATGTTGCACTTGGGTCAAAATTTGATGCAAGAGGGTCAGTACAACCAGATGTTAGTGGTAAAGGACAAAGAGGATATGGGCACTGCGTTTCATATATTGTATTGGTTCCATCAGTACAGTTTATTCCGCCAAAAATCCAGTAGCTTGTTGAATCAAAAGTTACAGTTCCACTTGAATCTTTATATGCCCATGAATCAGTATATTCCCATGCTGTTCCGGAACCATCCACATTAATGTCACCAAAAGTTTCTATAACATTTCCATTATAAAATAATTCAATTGCATCATCACCATTTTGAGAGATCGCACCTGTTGCAATCAAAACTAAATCAAACTCTGCAAAGCATGAGTCAAAGTAAGATGACATTGCTGCAGGCGATCTAGCCAATAAAATATCATCTCCAGCGCTTGCAGGTATTGAACCAAATGTATACTCTTGACCATCAGTTCCACCTCCATTGTTAGCTACCCCAATGCCGTAAACACTTAGATCTGGGATGTTTGCATTAGCTCTTAAATGAATTGCTTTTCCCTGAGCTCCGTTTACACCATATCCATTATCTATAATACTAAAATCTAAAATCCCTTGTAATGAGAGATCATATGTCGGTACTGATGGATACGTACATGACCCATCGTCAATTGTTGCATTTGGAACGTAATTCGATGCTGTTGGATCAGTACAGCCGGAGCAACTTTGATTCCAATAAGGGCTTGCAGGGTTATTAGGTAAAACAAACATTTGAGTAGGCCCTAGAAATACACCTCCCGTAGTATCGTTTATAAAGGTTACTGCATGAGTAACGTAGTTGTAAACATAAGCAAGTTGGCAGATACCACATGAATCTATGAGAGCTGGCCCATTTGCAATTCCATTGC
The DNA here is from genome assembly GCA_902587125.1 of uncultured Bacteroidota bacterium. GTDB lineage: Bacteria > Bacteroidota > Bacteroidia > Flavobacteriales > BACL11. The sequence goes on along the minus strand of CACIJW010000022.1, from coordinate 8,802 downwards.
AATCAGAATTGACGACTTCTATACTGCCAACCATACCTGCTGCTGCATGAGAACCCACTGAACAATCATAAGTATAAGAACCAAGAGTTGTAAAGATATGTTGGTAAATTGTTGAGGCTCCAGTTGGTGTTGAGATAAATGAAACTGGATTACCATAAGAGTTTCCCGTGACAGCAGAATTACCAAAATTTACATTGTGATAACCGCCATCATTCAACCAAACAACTGTATCGTTTAACGCAATTGTTAAATTTGATGGAGAATAATAATAACTTCCTGAATTAATGTAATGGGTGTCAGCCTTTGTTGATAGTATTACTAAAAAAGCTAATATGGATGCGTAGAGGTTTTTCATTTATTTGGTATTTTTGACACAAAATTAGTAACAATTTTTCTTAAATATTAATTTAATATTAATAATATATTAAAAACGGTTCAATTTTTACATTTAAAGTTCATTCTTACAGTAACTAATGATAAATATAAAATATTAAAAAAAGTACATCATGAAAAAGTATCTATCAATAGTTCTAGGACCATTAGTTTTTATAATTGTTAATTTCTTTTGTGAGTTTAATTCTTTAAGTAAAGACGGCCAAATTGTACTAGCAGCTACTTGTTGGATTGCTATATGGTGGATGACTGAAGCTATACCTTTAGCTGTCACTTCATTGCTACCTCTAGTTTTATTTCCAATTTTTTCTTTTGGTGATATAAGTGTAAAAGATGTTGCTCAAGGTTACAGTCACCCCTTGATTTTTTTATTCATTGGTGGATTCATTTTATCAATTGCAATTGAGAAATGGAACCTGCACAAGAGAATAGCAGTCATAATACTGAACAAAGTTGGAAGTAATTTAAAAAATATTATGTTGGGGTTTATGATTGCAACTGCTTTTTTATCGATGTGGATTTCAAATACAGCTGCTACAATAATGATGCTACCTGTAGCTTTGGCTGTTGTAAAAGACATAAGATTGAAAAATAAAGATTCTAAATTTGGAAAGCCCCTTATGTTGGCAATTGCATACAGCGCTACACTTGGTGGAGTTTCAACATTAATTGGAACACCGCCTAATATTATTTTAAGTGGTATGCTTGAAGAAATTTATCAAATTCAAATCTCTTTTGTTGATTGGATGAAAATAGCTCTCCCTTTTTCAATTCCTTTAATATTTGTCAGTTGGAAATATTTAGGAACAATCTTAGGAGATGAAAAAAATCTTTCACAAAAAAATGAAAAAATAAAACTATCAAAAATGAGTCCAGAAGAAAAAAAAGTAGCTTTAATTTTTGGGTTAACAGCATTTGGGTGGATTTCACAATCTTATATTTTAGATTTTATTGGAATTAAAATAAAAGGTTTTGATACAATTATTGCCTTATGCTCAGCTGTAATTTTATTTATTTTGCCATCATCAAAAAACTCGGCTAAATTACTTTCTTGGGATGATATGATTAAAATACCATGGGATATAATCTTACTTTTTGGCGGTGGACTAACTTTAGCAGCTAGCTTTGCTAGTACAGGTCTCTCTGATTGGATTGGTAATAATTTAATATATCTTAAAGGAACACATGTTGCGATTATCCTTCTTATCATAATAGCATTAATAAACTTTTTGACTGAAATTACATCCAACTCAGCAACAACGTCAATAATACTTCCTATAATTGCTGCTCTCGCACTCGCAATTGATATGAATCCCATTTTACTAATGTGCGCAACAGCGATGGCAGCATCCTGTGCTTTCATGTTGCCAGTAGCTACTCCACCCAATGCAATTGTATTTGGCTCTGGAGAATTAAAAATTTCTGAGATGATTCGAGTTGGTATCTGGATGAATATAATATCAATACTTGTTCTCCTACTATTAATGTATTTTATTGTTCCAATAATTTTTGGAATTTCTGTCACACCATTTTCAACAACTTTTTAAATGAAAAAGATTTTAATATTATTACTAATTCCATTTTTTTCTTTATCTCAAAGCTATGACGTGTTATTTATAGGAAACAGTTATATATATTACAATGATTTACCAATCATGCTAGATGATTTAGCCAATTCTTTAGGAGATGACATAAACTTTGAACAAAGTACACCTGGTGGTGAAACACTTGAAGGGCATTCAACTTATCCTTTAACAATAAATAAAATCAATCAGACCAATTGGGATTATGTAATTTTGCAAGGGCAAAGTCAAAGGTCAGCACTGTCACCTGCCTATGTTTCAACCAATGTTACTCCATTCGCTCAACAATTAGTGAATGTGATTGAATCAAATAGTAGCTGTAGTGAACCAATATTTTTTATGACTTGGGGAAGAAAATATGGCGATCAATCATACTGTGCCTTCTACCCACCAGTTTGTACATTTGACGGTATGCAAGCTAGACTAAGAGATTCATATTTGAATTATGGTTTTAATAATTCAGCAACAATTTCTCCAGTCGGAATTGCTTGGAAAAGAGCAATGAACCAAAACAGTACTATAAACCTATACAGAAATGACAACTCACACCCAAGTGAGAGAGGTACGTACCTGACTGCATGCACTTTTTACGCTACAATTTTTAAAAAAAGTCCGATAGGAGCTTCATTTAAACCAGCTGGGATGAGTCAGTCAGCTGCTACTTTTTTACAAACTATCGCTCATGAAGTTGTACTTGATAGTTTAGCAACATGGAATATATTTAATGCTGATTTTGAATATACAATTGTAAATACGGCAAGTCCAACGATTTATTTTAATAATTTGAGTAGTAATTATGAAAACTTAGTATGGAGTTTTGGTGATGGAACTACTTCAACTAGTACTAACCCAACTCATCAATATAGCAGCCCTGGTAACTACACGGTCACGCTCACCATTTATACTAATAGTGGCTGTTTAATTGATAGTATTTCTCAAAATATTGATATCATTTTTACCAATATCAATGAAATACAAAAAAATCAAGAAATGCTTATTGAAAGTGATTTACTTGGAAGAAAAAATACAAACTCAAAGATTATTTTAATGCTTGATGAGAGGGGTATAAAGACAATAAAAATGCAGCTTAAAGATTAAGTTGCAACATTAAATTAAATCTTAGCTCATCATTTTCTTGACTTTCAATACTCACATTCTCAACTCCTGTGTGTACTCTAACGGCATTTTTTACTAAGTACTTTGAAAAACCTATCCTTGAAGAACTCGCTTTACTTATTATTGAAGAAGTATTTTTTTCAAACTCAGGCTCAATCATACTATAAGACAGGTCAATTGACAAGCCTGACTTTGTCATATATCCAAGTTGTGTATTAATTCCTGATCCCAGTGCTAAAAATTCGCTAATTTCGGTCTCGTATAAGTTTGATGTTTCAGACCTGTAGGATCCATTCAAATCATTTGCTGTTGCTATTAAAAATTCAGCTAATAATGAAAATCCTTGATACTTACTTAAAATATCAAAATGTAATTTTCTGTAATCTGGATACTTTGTATCACCCACTTCGTCAAATAGGTTAAAATCACCGTGCCCTTCACCTACAGAATTCGAAGCACCATCGTTATAGCTACCTGCTAAAGATATCATTACTTTTAAATCTTTCTCAAATCTTAAATCAGAAACATGAATTCTATCACTAATAAACTTTCCAAATGGATAGAAATTAAGTTTGAATGCATATTTGAGTCCACCCTTGTCATAATCATCGGATCGATTTCCAAAAGAATTAATTCCATCGCCTGATGTAACAGCAATAGTTGGCTCAAAAACTAAATCACTATATCCAAATTGTGAAGAAAAGAAAATACCAAACTCTCTACCGTCTGAATTATATGCTTGATTCATTAAACTGCGACTAGAGAAAGTAAGATTATTTTCATAGAGCATTGATTCAAAATTTGAGATCGCATGTCTTTGACCAAATGCAACATTGAAAAAATTGAATTCAATAGCACCCCAAGCATCTAAAAGAGGATTGGTCTTAGAAAAATCATTGAGCATAAAAAATGTGATTTTCTGATCATTATCTCTTGCATATAAACTAAAAAGAGAATTAGGAGAATTGTAAAAATACTCTTCAACATTATCAATAGATGAAATATTTATTTGAGGTTGAATCGACCCTCCAAAATTAAATTGATATTTACCATCATTGAGTTGAAAATCAATTCCGTTTCCAAAATTGGAATCTATACTGTGTTTTGGAACTTGTGAAACACAAATTAAAACACACATTGATAGTATTATTATAAGGATATTTTTTTTCATTTTTATTTGTATTCTATAATTCTTAAATAGGGAAGTATCTGACCAATTTCAGTATTCACGACATTTAATGAAACAAAACTACTAACAGTTTCAGGTTCCAAAACTTCAATGGCCAAATTTGAGTGTTTTTGGTTTAACTTAATTATTAAATAGTCCTTAGACAATGTAATTTCCTCCTTAACTGATTCAGTTAATATTTCTTGCTTATAAATTCCTTCATATTTAACAGGCTCTTTAAAATAGTCTGTAACAAGATATTTTTCTACTACAACTTCTCTTTCATTTTCTACTTCACTCATCTCAATTCCAAGAACATCTAATCTTTCAATCACCTCAACTAAGTTCTTTGGTACTAGGTATCCAACTGGTCGTTTTCTTGTGATCTCAACGTCTAAATCATGTAAATCTTGCATTAAGATTTCTAAATCAATTTTTTTGTTTTCAGCAATATCAATTGCCTTGATAGTCATATTTTTAATTTTTGGCTTTGCTTTAACAACTATATCATTATCTAAATTGCTAATTTTTTTGACTACTGATTTTACTTTTGCAAAGTTTTCATCAGCCGTTTTAATATATGACATCCCAACATAAAAAGTACTCATTACTCTACGCTTGAAGGATGTCTTTTTAATTCCAACTCCTCTTATCTCAACTAAAGTAGAAATACAGTTTGTTAAAGCGAATGATGAAGTACTAGAAATTGCTGTAGTAGTGCCTTGTCTAAAATGAATATCTCCTTTATATTTTCTTGTTGTCATATATTCTCTATTCTCAAGACTCAAAGAGTTAAGCTCTTTTGATGCATTTGACACAAAAAGGTTTTTTGTAATCAATCTATTTTCAATAGGAACATTTAAATTGCCAGAGTAGTGGAAAAGAACATCATATGCCGAAGCAATTCCAAATGAACTAAATTTTGCAAAATCTCTTCTAATAGGACGATATTCATGAAAATCAATAGCTATTTCAGCTCCAAATTCTGTGAATGCTCTCTTAAGATATTTGGTTTCTGGAATTCTCATCTTTGTTTGATCTCTATTTAAGTCTAGACCATTAATAGCATTTCTATAGTTTCTCTCGTAACCGTCGATGTTAGCCATTGGAACAATTTCAAAATGAAAACTGTTAATATATTTACTATATTTTGGGTCAGTCAAAAGTTTTTGAATTATTAAAAGCACACCTTCTGTACTAGCGGGCTCATCACCGTGTAAACCTCCTTGTATCCAAAATTTTATCTTTTCATTTGAGTTTATTTTTGAATTATTAATTGTAACAAGAGGTATTTTCTTTCCCTTTTGACTCTCTCCAATAAAGCTAACATTCATCAAAGCCTTATTACTTTTTTCAAGTTCATATAAAAAAGTCATCATCTCTTCATAATTGGTAAATCCTCTTTTATAGTTGTCTGAATTAAATGCAGGAGTGTTAATATCGACATCAAAATCTGGGAAAAATTTATCTGCTATTTTTTTTGGTTGTGGATTTAAAGGCAAAATTTGAGAAAATGCAAGAAATGGTAAAAAAATTAATATGGTTAATGTTTTCTTCATTTAAAAAGCAATTGTTGTAATTAATCTAAAGTATATTTCTTGACCACTTATTCTATTATCATCAAAATCTTTTGTAAGTCCATCTTCATCTAATTCAACTAAGGTTATTGAAGCTTGTATTTTACAAGAGTAACTTTTATTAAACATCTTAGAAACTCCTAAGGTATAGTATTTAGGTCTATCAAAAAATTTCTCATTATTTAACCAAGATAATTCATCTGATTTTATTGAAGTAAATCTAGCATCAACTGACCAAAGATTTTTAAATAAATATCCAGATTGGATATTAAACCCACTTCCTAAAATAAGCTGTCTTTTAACATATTCCTGAGTTGTATATTCATTAATAAAATTACTTACTATTTCTGAGGGATCATCACCATATCTGTCATTCCTGTGAGTTATATCATCAGCAATGTATGCTTTTGTATTTACATATTCTGCTAAAACAGAAAAACCCCTGTATTTTAACAACATATCTCCACCATATTTTAGATAATTAGGCAGCCTGTAACTCGTATCAGTTTCTGAAATATTATAAAACAAAAAGTCACCACCAACTCTTCCTCTTCTGCTTGAAATTCCATTGTTGTAACTACAATTAATTCCAACTACTAACTTTAATGAGTTTTCTCTCATAATATCAATAGTTCGAAACTGTCCTTTGTTTGTAAAAGTTCCAAATGGAAGAAAGTCTATTCTAGCTCCATATTTCAATCCTCCATAGTTTTTTGTGAGCATATTATTTTTTCCATCTCCAGTGGTTATCTCGAAATAATTTCTGAGTCTGGAAAGATTTCTAAATCTAATATCTTTTCTCAGAAATAAACCAAAATCTCTAATTGATGAAAACGAAGATGTTAATCTACTTCTTTCCGGAAGCTGTAATGATGTTGAAGCAATTGTCAGCTCTCTGTTATCGCTGGCCATTAAGCTTCTTTGACCAATCGTTAATTGAAATCTCCTTTCAAAATTATATCTAACAAAAGCATCAAGTAGAGCTATTTCACTATTTTCTGAGTCTCCAATTTCAGAAACTCCACCAAAATTGAATTGAAGTCTATAATTCCACTTATTATATTGATCACTTCCGTCAAATCTTAATCTTAACCTTCTAACTCTGAACCTATTATAATATTTTTCGCTAGTGCTGTCAGTATTCCATCTAGATTCAAATGATGGTTGAACATAAGTTTTAATCTTTATTAAGTAGCCTGCATCATTAACTATTTTGATTCCCTCCCCATTTGAATAGTTATATATTTCAGACTGTTGTGCAAAAACTGTTAAGAAACATGAGCTGATGAAAAAAGCAAGGGTTAGTAAAATAGATTTATTTATTTTTATAATCATTGACAAATTGGATAAGGACAGGAAGAATCTAAAATTGTTGCAGTACCATCAGTGCAATTTATTCCACCAAAAATCCAATTTCCAGAGCCAAATTCAACAGAACCAGTATTATCTTTATACGCCCATGAATCCGTATATTCCCATGGTGTACCTGTTCCATCTAAGTTAATATCCCCAAATGTTTCTACAACTTCATTATTATAAAAAAGTTCAACTGCATCATCTCCATTTTGGTTCACTAAGTCGTCTTGAAAAACATGCTCAAAAGAGTTGAAGCAATCTGAGAAGTACTGTCCAATTATGATATCATCTCTTGCGATAAGAATATCATCTCCAGCTAAAACAAGGTTATTTGGGGGATTGTTTAAAGTTATTTCAATGCTATCAGTTCCACCACCGTTATTTGCAACTCCTAAAGCATATATACTTAAATCTGGGATATTTGCTTTTGCTCTTAAATGAATTGCTTTACCAGAAATAGTTCCAAGAGAAAAGTCTATTACACCTACAATTTCAAGTTGTGATGTTGTAGAAAAATCGCACGACCCATCATCTTGCGATGCTAATGGATCAAAATTATTTGCTGTGGGGTCTGTGCAGCCATATGAAACCAAATCATTTGTTTCGCATGAAAAAAGAAAGATTGATATAATCGTTAAATACGAAAGTGGATTATTGTTTAATAATTTTTTTAACATATAATTTGTTTTGAGATTTCAGATGTAATGAGTAGATTCCATTGCTTAAGTTTTCTGTGAAAATTTTACGATTGGAAAAATTTAAACTGATATTTCTTCCACTAATATCAGTAACAAAAACGTCATTCAAATCAACATTTGTTTCTATTATTTTGTTAAATGGGTTTGGGTAAATATAAACATCATCATTGAATTTGATATTACTTTCAAATGTTGTTTGAGTACAATGTCGATATGGGCAAGATGAAGTATACGTGCTGTTTGAACCAACTGTACAGCCAACAGGTCCTACTATCCAATTATTTCCTGAAAATGTAACTGATCCAGTGGCATCTTTATAGGCCCAAGAATCAGCATATTCCCAAGGTGTCCCAGTACCATCAACATTAATATCTCCAAACGTTTCAACAACTACACCATTTTTAAATAATTCAATTGCATCATTACCATTTTGTGATACAGCTGCTACTCCAGTTGTAACAACAGGAATTATTACCTCAAAAGAATTAAAGCAACTGCCAAAATATAAATGAATTGCATTTGTATCTCTAGCAAGTAATATATCATCACCAGCATTTACTGAAATAGCTGGTAATGTTAGCTCAATACTATCACTTCCTCCACCATTGCTAGCAGTTCCAAGTCCATAGATACTTAGATCAGAAATATTATTAGTTGCAACAAGATGTGTTGCTTTTCCAGTAAAACCTTGTGTTGGCAAATCTAAGTCTAACACACCTTGAAGTATAAGATCGCTACTTTGAGCATAAACAAAATTTGCAACCAAAATAAATGTAAATGTTTGAAATATTTTCATGTTTTTTGTTGTAAAGTTAAAAAAAGAGGGAGTTTTAAACTCCCTCTTTCTAATTATTATTTGACTTAACCTTTCACTGAAGGATTAATTTCTTATTAATCACTCCATCCTCTGT
>CACIJW010000021.1 GCA_902587125.1 uncultured Bacteroidota bacterium | reverse complement strand
TGAGAAGATTGCTTTGGTTCATTCTCTTTATTTGGGGAGGCTCTTCTTTTAGTAAAGATACCAACATGGTTCAAAAACCCTTTAGCAGCAACATTTTGAGCTACAACAAACCTACAAGTTCAATCTCTTTTTCAGGATATTACAGGTTTTTAGGATTTGTTCGTAACCAGCAAGAGACATTCCCAAACAACAGTGGTAAAACTTTTGTGATTAACTCAGGTGATTACTACAGAGAGCCAATGTTTCTTTTAAAATTAAACGGAAAAACCAGAGACAATATTACATTTGGTGCAGATCTAATGCTTAATAGTTTGTACAAGGGGCCCTCAGAGGAGCTCACACAAAATTTAACATTGAATCTAGGACTGAATCTATCAACATCAATAAGTACTAATTACGGAAACTTTAATCTTAAAGCTGGAGGAGTTTCATGGTACAGACAAAGCCGACTCACTATTTGGGGAAACCGATCATTTAACAGAATAAGCATCTTTGAAAGAAGACCTCAAACTCCACTAAACAAAATTCCAATTGATCGTTATTCTAATTATTATAATAGTGGCTTAATTGATCAAGGAATTAGATATGGAAGTCGTGCTTTCCAAGGAATATTTCTAAATGCATCAAAACTGCCACTAAATTTTTCCGTTAAAGGAGTTATTGGAAAAAGTAATTTTAACCGTTCAGTATTTGAATCAAATGATAATTTTACAGGTTCTTTCCAACTCAAAAACACACTTAGTCCTAGCTATAAAATTTGTTATAATTACCTATCTTCATGGACTCAAACTGACTCTTTAAGTTACGACAGAAGAAGCTACTCCATTCAGACTATTGAGTTGGATAGGAAATGGAATAAAATACAAGTCCAAATGGAGATAGGTCTTGGAAAATATAGTGATCCAGAGAATAAGCTAGCATTCGGTGAGGCCATCATATTGAACCTAAAAACATCAAAATCAACTAAAATTCCGTTAAATATTCAATTTTATAGAATTTCACCACAATTTGTAAATGTTACAGGTAATTTTTTGAATACCTCTGTTATAGAGGTATTTCCTAACGTGGGAGGTGTAGGAACAACAATTAGAACACCTTTCAGTAGCCCAATGGTTGGACTTGGTTTTCCAATTAACAATAGACAAGGAGTTTCAGTGAATGCTGATATTAGCTTAGGAAAGCTCAAAATAAATGGAGGTATTGGAATATTTTCTGAAATTGAAAAGTCTGATGGTTCTTTGTCTTATATTCACAATGTGAATAGTCAAACACTTTCCAGAATTTATCTTTTTGCACAAAATTGGGGTCCATATAATGCACTTAACTCAACATATAGAGGGGTATATGAAAATGTTAACATTAGTGATACAACCTCAAGCGGATTTGCAAACTTCAAAAAGTTTTTTAATACTGTTGAGTTTCAAGCAAAATACAGTAACAAAATTTTCGGCAAGAACTATTATATATTTTCCTTAACTCGATTAAATACAAGCCAAAAAGATTTCAATATAGTTCCTCAAATCGGAACTCAAACACTCATTAGTCAACTCAGTGAAGAGATAGATTTTAGTATTGAATTGAATGATAAAGCTGCTTTTGTATTTAGTTATGGACTAGAAAAAGTACTTGGGAATTCCTCTACAGATTTAGGTGATAATGCTGAGGCTACTTCCACAAATACTTTTTTTGAGAAATTGGGATTGGATAGATTTTACAGGTATACCAACTCAAGAAACCAAAAAAATACACTCATTGGTCTTGGTATTGACTATAAAATCAGTCAAAATTCAATGTTGTTTTACCGATATAATCAGTATCGATATTTTGACCCTAATTTTATAGAAAATCATCTTCAGGGTTGGGAAATGATGCTCGAACTAAAAATAAATTTTTAATATATGAAAAGAAGTTTACTAACATTAGTTGTTTTTTCTGTGATCTTGTTATCAGATTTTAATGTTCATGCACAAGTCAATAACAATATTTGGTTTGACGGCCTCTCTCGTTCATATTTTGTTCGAGATGCTATAGATAAAAGCACAATAAACGACACACTTTCCCCAAACAATAGATCTAATGGATATAATCTGTTAGATCTGAACACCCACGTAAATCCAATCAAGGATATTGAAATTATGGCGCAGCTCCGCATAAGAAATTCCTTTGGAAGTTTTTTTGGTTCAGGAACAGAAATAAATGTTCGACAGCTAAGAGCAAAAGGAGTAATAAATGATAAGATACGTTTTAGTGTAGGTGATCTTTTTTTGAAGCAAACAAAATTTACATTGTTTAACTATGATGAGGAACTTTCTGGAGACGAGAATGAAATGTTAAAGCATTATCGTGATATTATTCATTATGAAAACTTTTATGCTCAAAACAGATGGCGTTTGCAAGGAATTCAAACTGATTTTTCTTTTAAATTCGATCGATACATAAGAAATTTAGGCTTTGATTTCTTTGTCACTCGTCCAAGTGGTTCAAGTCAAATCAATGAAACAACATATTCAAGTGATCTTTTACTATCAGGGGGTTCAATATTTTCTGAAATTAGCAGAAAACTAACATTTTCAGCTAACTATATCAACCTATACGAAGTTGCACCAAGTGGAACAAATAATATTTCTGTTCGAAATCCTGTTCAAGGTATATCTCTTTTACATCACTTTGGTAATGAAAAGTATCGCGTTGAGCAGAGTCTTCAGTCTGGATTCTCAAAAAGATATTGGCTACATTCAGAACTAGAAAACGGAATCTCTGATTCAATATCAAATGAAACTAAAGGAATGTACTTTGAGTTCAATAACAAACTTTTTATGAAAGATTCCACGCTAACATTAACTGCAGGTTACAGATATGTTGATCCAAACTTTAGAAGTGCAGGTGCTCAAACTAAACGTATAGATTATGCTTACACTAATGGTAAAACAATTTATCCCAATTATACAAATATGTCATTAGTGAGACCAACATCTTTGTTTGACCTTATCTCTGATGAAAAATTGTATAATCAGGATCTTTCTAGCACACTAATGCCTTACAACCCCATTTTTTCGAATATACTTCCATATGGTGATGCTACACCAAATAGATCAGGAGTTTTCATGAAAGCAAGGATAACAAACAAAAACAAGAAATTACTAGCTAAATTGAATGGTGGTCTGTTTAAAGAAGTAATAGGTCAAGGAACAGCTGAAAAAAGAAATTTTGGTTTATTTAAAGGAGCGGTTAAAATCAATTTTCATAAATGGTTAAATCTGAACAATGAACTAAGCTTTTCTATTTCTTCTGAAAGTGAGCTTACAAAAAGAAAAGGTGATGTAGTTTCCTCAATAGACTTATATACACATCAGTTAAATACGTTTGGAAACGCAGAACTGGTAAAAAACTTTTTTGTTCAAGCCTCTTACAAGCAATTTAATGCCAATGGAAATGAGTTTTTAACTCAGAGAAATAATTATGGTAATATTACTTATTTTACATCTGAGCAGGAAATAAACCAAAAAGACCATTTGCTTTCTGCTGGAATACTTTACAAATTCAGAGAAAATGTATATGCTAGCCTTAATTACAGTTGGTGGGGTGCAAAGTTTTCTGATCAGCCTGATTATAAATACAATAGACTAATATTAATTTTATCTGTAGAATTATGAAAATAAAAACAAAACTTATTCTTTCTCTAATCATGTTACTCTTTTTACACAGTTGTACAAAGCAAGAATTTGAAGGGCCATCGATTGATATACTATATGGTGATTTTGAGTTGATAGAACCACTTACACTTACAAGTAAAAACCCTAATTTTTCAAATAACGAAAAAGTAGGTTTCAGTTGTGAGTTTAACAAACCTGTTGAATGGAAAATTACTATTCTTGGCCTTAGTACAAATGCAAAAAGAGAAATTACAGGACTTTCAAATATTATTAATCCTAATGAAACTAAGTGGAATGGGGCTCCATCTCAGCTTCCATTTTTTCAAGAGGAAGTGTGTGCTATTGAACTAACTTTTGAAAATGAAACTGATACACTGAGGGATACTCTAACTATTAATTCATCCAAAACATTTGATGATGGTATCTGGGTAGAGAATTTTGAGGATGGCACCCCTTCTGAAGGCATTGTGTATTATAATAGTTCCGGAGGAGGTATGACCTTTACAGTAGCGAATGATGACCCATTACTAGGAAATAGTTACTTTAAGATGGGTGGTAGGGTAAATTGGGACTGGGCTTTAGGTAGTATAGATTTACCTATCAACATCAATAATGTAAGCCAAAGCTCAAATGAGATATATATCAACATAGGTATACTTTCAGATTTAGTAGACTTACACTCAGGACAATTTATCAATATTTTAATCTCTGAGGAAACAGATACACCCTTTAACGATAATCCTAACAATAATGCATCTGATTTATTTGAATCAACAATGGAGGTTTATAAAATGAAGGTGCCTGTTGATTGGGATGGGTGGCAAATGAAGTCATTTAAGTACTCGGACTTTGAACCATTATCACCAAATGACCCCAATATTAATTTTAATATGAATCCCAACGATATTAGTGCAATTAGAATTGCATGTCAGGCATGCCCTTCTGCAGGAGTACAAGAAAATTGTCCAGAAAATTTTGGTAAGGACGTAAGAACAGATATTGATCATATCATTTTCACTTCAAACTCCACATTGTTAGACCAATAATGAAGTTGCATACAAATATAGCTTTAGGTATTCTTATCATATGCATAACTTCTTGTGGGTATATGAACAAGGTTACCATTTATGAACCATCTACATCAGTCTCTGCTTTTGATAAATTTCCTCAAAAAATACTTTTTACTAGCTCTGATGAAAATGGGCTTTGGGGCATAAAAAATAATAATTGCAAACAAGTATCATATGAAACTAAAAATAGCTACATAGGAAGAGACCATTTACATATAAAGTGGGATGCATCTAAGTGTAATTACATAGGTATAGGATTGAAATGGGATAATTACAAAGGAAAGAATCTCAAACCAATTATAGAAACTGCCGCGATTGAGCTACGTGTACGAACTGATTTAGGAGTTCTTTCTAATGTCCCTATGTTTTTTATACTTGTAGATTATGGCGGAAAACAATGTAGGGCAAACATTAACTTTTTAGAACTAGAGGACGGAAAAATTGATAATAATTGGAGAAAAATACGTATTCCTCTTCAGTCATTTAACTATAAAAAAAGAGGTGTTAATATGAGTAATATCAAAGAGCTTCGCCTTGAGTTTCAAAGATCAGGAGATATTCATATTGACAATATAATAATTGTGTCTCATGAGCACAATTACACTAAGACAAAGAATAAGTTCATAAAAGTATTCAATTCCCATCCAATTCAGCTTGGAGTTGGTAAAGAGTACTGGTGGGGTATTAATACAAAGTATTCGTCTAGTATTCAGTTCGGTAACTCATTTAAAAATGAAAGTGTTGTCATAAATACAGATAGAACAAAAGATAAGCCTTGGGATACATTTGGTTTTTCACCGCACCAGTGGATGCATGTTGACATATCATCCATTTATCGTACATCTGCGTTAAAGTTTAAACTTAAAGCAAATGAACTGCCAAAGCTCCAAGCAATTTTATTTGCCTATACGGGTAATAAAAGAAGGTTGCAAAAAGTACTAGACGAGAATCACTTTATTGATAATGGGAGTGGAATATATGAAGCTTACCTACCTTTTAAATCATTAACGGGACATGATGAATTTAGATGGGATGACCTCAAAGAAATCAGGTTTAAAATAATGGATGGGACTCAATTTGAAATCGGTGATTTTCAGATAATTGAATTTCGAGGAAACCCAAAAAAACCAACCAAATGGAAAAGAATATAAATTTACTTTTATGCTTTATGTTATGCATGTCTTGCGCACTAACAGCTAAGTCTCAGTTGAATAAAGTTGAAGTTAAAACAAATTCTTTAGGAAACTTTGAGTTGTTAAGAAATGGTGTCCCGTATTATATTAAGGGAGCAGGTGCAAAAGATCACTTTGATCTTTTAGTTCAATCAGGAGCCAACTCAATAAGAGTATGGAGTACAAACAACAAGGCATTTTTAGATTCTGCCCATCAAAATGGTCTAACAGTAACACTTGGACTATATGTCAGACCAGAAAGAAGTGGTATGGATTATAATGATGAATATGCAGTCAAAGGACAGATTGAATTTCTAAAAAATGAGGTATTGAAATATAAGGATCACCCCGCATTATTAGTTTGGGGTATAGGAAATGAGGTAGATTTAAGATACAGTAATTTTAAAGTCTGGGAAACCATTGAAATTCTTGCTAAGTTTATTAAAGAAGTAGATCCAAATCATCCGACGATGACCGTTATTGCTGGAGTTGATCCTGCAAAAGCTTATTACATAAATAAATATTGTCCTAGTGTAGATATATTAGGTCTTAATGTTTATGGTTCTATAGAAAATGCTGGAGCTAATCTTAGAAAGTTCAATTGGGATAAGCCTTATATTATTTCCGAATGGGGAGTAAATGGGCCTTTTGAAGCGAGAACAACTTCATGGAAAGCAAAAATTGAACCTCCTAATGGTATAAAAGCAGAGCAGAGACTAAGAAGATATAAAGAGTTAATTGAAAAAGACAAAGAACGTTGCCTTGGAAGCTACTGTTTTCTTTGGGGACAAAAACAAGAATCAACAGCTACTTGGCATGGAATGTTCCTTAGTAATGGAAATCCAACTGAGGCAGTTGATGTTATGCAGTTTTGTTGGACAGGCGATTGGCCACAATCACGTGCTCCTTCAATAAAAGATATATCATTAGAAAATATAAGCTGGAGAAAAGATCATATTCTCGCCCCATCGTCCCAAGCAACTTTGAAAATTGATTATCAAAAATACAATAACAAAAAAGTCATAGTTAATTATGTGTTATACCCTGAGGCCTTTAGTAATAAAATCGGTGGAGACATTCAGAAATCTCCTGAACCTTTAGAGTTTAACATTGTCAGTCAAAGTGATAATGAGTTGACTTTCGTTACTCCTAAAGAGAAAGGAGCCTATCGCTTATTTGCATTTGTAAAAAACGAAAAAGGACAAAGCTCAGTAGCAAATATTCCTTTTCTTATTCAATAAGTAGAAAAAACTACTGTTTAAATGTCTTAACAAACACCTGATAGCCAGGCTTAAAAATTAAAACCTCAAAATCATTTTTAGGCTGAATTAACTCACCTTCAGTGTATATTTTCCAAACCTTTTCTTTTTTATTTCTCCAGCCAACAGAGGCAAATAAATTATTGGATTTAATTTGATAACCATCATCTAGACGGATAAGTTTAGGTATATACAATTTAGGGGCGGACATTGTGTTGGAAAACATTGAATCAAGCATCACTGATTCACTCATATTTCCATAATCAGATTCATTGATCCATTTAAATAATTGATGCTTTAATGATTCATATATTTGACTGTATTTTGTATTTGAAACTAGATTGTTAAGCTCATAATAATCCTTAGAAACTTCGTACAATTCAAAACGATTTTTTCTTTTTGAGAACCAGTTCGAAAAAAAGTTGTTTAACTCGCTATTCTTTTCTAAAGAATCAAGTACCTGCATCGTTTGCATCTGTTTGCGGTATCTAATAGATTTATAAATGGGTGATGATGTATCTCCGTTATAAATTAGCTTGAACTTACCATCTGTTATGCTTCTACGAATATCTGTAGCTTCATCAAATCTATCCGAAGCTGCATAAACATAGCTTCGATTGTTTTTTTTAAAAAACGAAACACCTTCAAATGGAAATTCTCTTTTAAGATTGGCAGCATCCAGCACGGTTGGTGCAAAATCAACAAAGCTGACCATTTGGTAGTTATTACCTCTATTTGTATCATTAATCCACTTGGCTATCATTGGAACACGCAGTCCTGTTTCGTAAATGGATCTTTTATACCTTGGGAAAGGTCCTCCGTGGTCGCTAAAGAAAAATATGATAGTGTTGTCATAGAGGTCATCCTCTTTAAGTTGGTTAATAATTACACCAATTTGTTCATCTAATTTCTCAATATTTTTATAGTTTGTTATGAAATCACTTTTGATTTTAGAGTTCTGCGGAAAAAAAGCAGGGATTTGAACATTATCTAGCTTTTTAGCTGAATAAGTAGTCTCATTTTTCCAAATATTAGATTCATGTGTTACATTAAAATTGAAGACTGAGAAAAAAGGTTGATTGTTTTCTCTATTTCTCCAGTGAGCTTCTTCACTGCTTTCATCCCATGCTAATGGAGAGGTCATCATATTATAGTCTTCTTTAGAGTTATTTGTACAATAATATCCTTTAGCTCTTAGATCTTCAGTGAAGAAACGAACTGGCTTTTTTGGTTTAGCACTATAATATGGAAGAGAATTATGTGAATTGATTGTATTTCTTTCTTCTAATTTTTTGTAAGCTCGCATATGCTGTGTTCCAAGTGTCGTAGGATACATTCCAGTGATTAAACTGCTTCTGCTTGGTGCACAAACAGGAGATGGGGTGTAACAATTTTGATAAACAATCCCATCTTTTGCTAGCTGATTGATGTTTGGAGTATTAGCACTTGAATCTCCATACATTGAAAAAAATAATGATTGATCCTCAAACACAAGCCATAAAAAATTTGGTGATTCTTTTCCAAAACAGAAGGTGGACAGAAACAGAAAAAAAGAAAAAAGATATAATTTCAAGTTTTATTTTTTTGCAATAAACAACTTAATTAAAATAATTAAATTAGTGAATTAAATAACATAAAAGTTTAAAAGCAATAATTTTAGATTTTAAACTTGTAAGTAACTACCAAAATAAAATATATGAAATCAAATAGTCTAATCGGTATATTAAGTATTACAGGCCTTTTTTTTATAACTCTTTGTGCGTGTAATTCATCTACGAAAAAAGAAGACAAACCCATGAACGTAATTTACATTATGGCTGATGATCATGCTTACCAAGCTGTGAGTGCATATGGTTCAGAACTCAGTAAACTTGCGCCCACACCAAATATTGATAGAATTGCTAATGAAGGAGCACGAATGGATAATGTTTATTGCACTAACTCCATATGCGGCCCAAGTAGAGCTTCTATTTTAACAGGTAAATTTTCTCACGTAAATGGATTTTATAAAAATGTTGATGGAGGTGATTTCAACGGTGAACAGCTTACATTTCCAAAAATCTTTCAAAAAAATGGTTATGAAACTGCAGTGATTGGTAAATGGCATTTAGGCACAACACCTACAGGATTTGACTACTCCAAAGTCCTAATAAACTGGGGTGGGCAAGGTACTTATTACAAACCCCAATTTTGTATCAACGGAACAGATACTGTCGTTGAGAAAAAGCTACATGTAACAAAAGCGATAGAGAATGATTGTTTGGACTGGTTATCTCAACGAGACGCAACAAAGCCTTTCATGCTGTTGTATCAGTTCAAAGCACCGCATAGGGATTGGAGACCAGACTCAATGTATCATGAGCTTTTCAGTGATTTTGATTTTCCACTTCCTGAGACTTTTAATGACGATTATGAAGGTCGTCTCGCAGCCAGTGAAAATATGATGGAAATTGGAAGACATTTAAACAGAAGAGATATGAAACAAGTACCTCCTCCTGGGCTATCAAGAAAAGATTCTTTGCGTTGGCTCGCCTATGGAGATAAGGGGCAATATTGGTCACCAAATGACACATTAAAAGGAGATGCACTAAAATACTGGAAATTTCAGACCTATATTAAAGACTATTTGAGATGTGTTGCAGGTATTGATCGTGCTGTTGGAAGTGTTTTAGATTATTTAGAAGAAAGTGGTTTGAGTGAAAATACCATTGTAGTTTACACTTCTGATCAAGGTTTTTACCTTGGTGAGCATGGGTGGTTCGATAAAAGATGGATGTATGAGGAGTCCTTCAAAATGCCTTTTGTTATTAAAAATCCAAGAACAATTACAGCCGGGACTACATCTGATGCAATGATTATGAATGTTGATTTCGCACCCACACTTCTTGATATGGCTGGTCTGGAAGTACCATTAGAGATGCAGGGAAAAAGTTTCAAAGGGGCATTTGAAGGAGACGATAAGAACCAAAGGAAATCTGTTTATTATCATTATTACGAATATCCTATTTGGCATAAAGTACAACCACATTATGGTATCAAAACAGATCGTTATAAGCTAATGCACTTCTATTATACAATGGATGAGTGGGAGTTATATGACTTAGAGACAGATCCTAACGAAATGAATAATATATATGCTCAGGCATCACCAGAGCTGATTGATAATCTCAAAAAAGAGCTTCAGCAGTTAAGAACAGAGTATAAAGATGATGGTTCAATTGAACAAATGAAAAGAATGACAGATACAGTTATTACAAGAGTTTATAATGAGCCTAAAATTTATAAAGAGTCCAATAAAAATAAAAAATAATTTATTGTAAGTTCTTTTCTTAAATCATACATTCAAAAACCATAAAATGAAAAATAATAGATTATTACAATTTGATTCATCAGTTAACAGTTTAGCCTCAAATAAAAGCTTTTTTTTGAAATCACTTTTTCAAAAAACCAAATCGCTTTTGTTTCTTATTGTTTTTACGGCTTGCTCTTTAAATGTATCAGCTCAAAACATATCATTAATTAGTAATTGTAGTGATTTTGTTTCAGGTCCTGCAGCTTGGCCTTATGTTCTTGTTGCAACAACTGTTGATTCTGGTTTAGCAAGTCAAGGAGCTCAGACATTTACTATTAACGTAACAACTTTACCATCAACTGGAGCAGATTTTAGGGTTGCCAAGACAACAGCCAATGGGAATTGGTTTTTCGGACCTGCAACAGCACTAACACTTGGCTCCAATAGTATTACAGTTCCTGCTGTAACATTCAACAGAGCAGTTAAGTTTCAATTTTCAAGTGGAGCTGTTGAGTTTGATGCCTTAAGCTTAAATGGAGTAGCGTCATCTTGCATTGTTCCTTTGCCAACTCCAAATTCATCATTAATCAGTGGTTGTAGTGATTTTGTTATTGGTACCAATACCTCTTGGTCTTATATTCTTGAAGCAACATCAGTTGCAGCTGGAGTTTCTAGTCAAGGAGCTCAGACCTTCACAATGAATGTAACAAACTTACCATCACAAGGAGCGGACTTTAGAGTTGCCAAGACAACAGCGAATGGGAATTGGTATTTTGGCCCTGCAACAGCACTAACACTTGGTTCAAATAGCATTACTGTACCCGCAGTAACATTCAACAGAGCAGTTAAGTTTCAGTTTTCAAGTGGAGATGTTGAGTTTAATTCATTAAGCTTAAACGGAGTACCATCATCTTGTATTGCTCCATTGCCGACACCACCAATATCATTAATTAGTGATTGTGGTGATTTTGTTTCAGGTCCTGCTGCTTGGCCTTATGTTCTTGTCGCAACAACTGTTGATTCTGGTCTAGCTAGTCAAGGAGCTCAGACATTTACTATTAACGTAACAACTTTACCATCAGCTGGAGCAGATTTTAGGGTTGCCAAGACAACAGCCAATGGGAATTGGTTTTTCGGACCTGCAACAGCACTAACACTTGGCTCCAATAGTATTACAGTTCCTGCTGTAACATTCAACAGAGCAGTTAAGTTTCAATTTTCAAGTGGAGCTGTTGAGTTTGATGCCTTAAGCTTAAATGGACTAGCGTCATCCTGCGTTTGTAGTGCAGTATCCTCAAGTACTGATGTCATTGTAGCATGTGACAACTACACTTGGATTGATGGAAACACATACAATTTATCTAATAATACTGCAACATATTTGTTTATGAACGCAGCTGGATGCGACAGTACAGTAACGTTGGATTTAACAATTAATAATTCATCTTCTTCATCTTTTAATGTTACTGCTTGCGATAGCTACGCTTGGAATGGAAATACATATACATCATCTGGTGCTTACACTTGGACAGGAACGAATGCTGTTGGATGTGATAGTACAGCAGCATTAAACCTAACAATTAATAGCTCATCATCATCTACAGTATCTATTTCATCATGTGACAGTTTACATTGGAATGGGACAACGTATACTACATCAGGAGTATATATTTGGACAGGAACGAATGCTGTTGGATGTGATAGTACAGTTACATTAAACCTAGCAATAAATAACTCATCTTCATCGGAGTCTATTACATCATGCGATAGTCTTCTTTGGAATGGAACAACGTATACTACATCAGGCGTTTATACTTGGACAGGAACTAATACTCTTGGATGTGATAGTTTAGTAACTTTAAATCTTACAATAAATAACTCTTCCACATCTTCGTCTTCCATTTCAGCTTGCGATAGTTACAATTGGAATGGCAATACATATACAAACTCGGGAACTTACACCTGGTCTGGTACTAATATTTTTGGATGCGATAGTACATCTATCTTAGTTTTATCAATAACAGGCAATAGCAATATTTCATATGTCACATCTTGTGACTCTTACATTTGGAACGGAAATAATTATTCAAGTTCGGGAACATATACATACAGTAATGGATCTTGCACTGATTCTTTGATTTTAACAATTAATAATTCATCTTCTTCATCTACTAATGTTAGTGCCTGCGATAGCTATAATTGGAACGGAAATACATATACTTCATCTGGTACATATACTTGGGTAGATACTAACAGTGTTGGCTGTGATAGTTTAGTAACTTTAAATCTTACAATTAACTCCTCTTCATCTTCCTTTTCTGCTATTTCATCTTGTGATAGTTTAAATTGGAATGGAAATGCCTATACATCCTCCGGAATATACACATGGACAGGAACTAATGCCGCTGGTTGTGATACTGTTGCTACTATTGATTTAACAATCACTTCATTAAATTCAGACGTTATTGTTGTAAATGATACTACGCTTCAAGTTCAATCTGTCACATCTGGTTCATCTTTTCAGTGGGTTGATTGCAATGATAATTTTGCGCCAATTGCTGGAGAAAACAATGCAACATTTACTACTCAAACATCTGGATCATATGCAGTTGAAGTAAGTTTAAATAATTGTTCAGAAATATCTAATTGTTTTACTATCAATACTTCAACAAACATTAATGATTACCATAAACAATATGAAGTAAAGTTCTTTCCAAACCCTACAACTAATGATCTGGTAATTTCATTAGAAGGCATAGGATTTATAGATATTCTTATTGTTGATATTAATGGTAAAGTGTTAATGCAACAGTCAGACTTGATTGATCAAGATCGTATCAATCTTTCTGATTATGTGTCAGGCTTATACTTTATTAAAACTATTTCCAAAAAGGGTAGTAGGGTAGAGAGAGTTACTAAATATTAGTAGTAATCTAATGATTAGTCTCCCAAGATTTAAATAAGAGAATTACAACTTGACTATTTTAAGAGTTTCACTTTTGTTTGCATATTTTATCACGCAGAAGTAAATTCCAGACTTATACTTTTCAAACGAAAGTTTGTTTCCATATTGAACTGCTGTAAAATCACCGCTAAGTGTATAAATTTCTGTTTTTAGAGTGCCTGAGTATTCTTCAATAGATATATTAACATTATCTTTTGTTACGCTTGGGTAAAGCTTTATTTTATCTTTATTAATTTCCAAAATATTCGTTGCACCAGAACCATTGTAAGCGCCAATATTTGATGGTAAGTTATGAGAAACACTATTACCAAAATAATCCAAGCCACCATTGTGTTGTAAATAGTTAATCGAATCAGTGCTACCACTAATTAAAAAACCACTTCCAATTGCAGGACTATTACTTTGAACTTGGTACGCTTCATCATTATTTTCTCCATAATAAAAAGAATTCATCAGTAAGGGGTCTCCGTAAATAGCATTGTTCTTTAGTTCAATGTCTAAATCTATTCGAGTAGAGTCATAAAAAAGATTATGACTAATGTAAAGATCACTCGGATCATTTTCAAGCAAAGTGGGAATGGTTTGTCCGTTTTGTCCTGTGACAATTAAATTATTATATACATGTACGTCTCCGATATTTGGCCAAAAATAGATTTCAGGGTTCAATGTATCGCTTACAAACACTGAATTATTATAAATGAAAGTGCCTACATTTGGACATCTAATTGGGTTTTGACCACAATAGTTAGAGACCCAAAACATTTTACCTTTCTTGTCCCATGCTGTCCCATTAGGGTCCTCTCTATAGCCATCATTTACGCTTATATTATATCTATAACCACAATTTATGTTATCTCCTAAAATC
Source organism: uncultured Bacteroidota bacterium (assembly GCA_902587125.1). Lineage (GTDB taxonomy): Bacteria > Bacteroidota > Bacteroidia > Flavobacteriales > BACL11. The sequence goes on along the minus strand of CACIJW010000021.1, from coordinate 2,969 downwards.
TCAGCAAATCCACCTTCATTATTGCAACTATAGTTGTATTGAAATACAACATTTTCATTACCATAGTCAATATGCGACCCATAAGAGTCCATTGGACCATGTGCGTTCATGAATTTATTGTGTTGAGCAACTACATTTTTACAATCAAAAGGCCACATACCACTTCCTCTTTTCCACATTCTTTGGTCGATTGATGAGCCTGTGTGATTGAAAATACAATCTTGAACAAGAACATTTTTACTCTTGTTAGGAACAAATCCCGAACCTCCTGTGTGCTCAAATACACAATTTTCAACAAGAATTCGGTTATTCTTTATAGAATCTACACCAACAAGTCCTAAAGATTTGATCCATAGACCATAATGTCCAGTGTTTGATATTATTGAGTTAATGACTTTCACATTCGATATGGTATTCACCAATCCAGATGCTAAATCTGATTGCGTTTCAAATTTGATTCCGTATCCAAGATGGATATTATTGGTATTAACTGGTGTAGGATAAACATCGTGAATGTATAGATCATTAAAATTAAAGTTTTCAAGATTTTGTGAAGATGCAACTACCTTGATACCGAAACGAACGTTTTTACCAGAGCCCCAAGAATTTTCAGCTCCACCAAAGCCGGATAATTTTTTTGCAATACCTTGATATATAGAGTCTCCGTTAAGAGTAATTGTACTAAATTCTACACCGCCATCACTAAATTGAAATTTCACAGTTCTGTCAAAGCTAACACTGTTAACTGTTATTGTGTTTAGCCCCAATGATAAAGCTTGTGCTGGAGCAAAATACCAATTTTGGTTAGCCACTGTTCTCGCAACTCTGTAATTTGCGCCTTGAGAGGGTAGGTTTGTTACATTAATCACAAAGGTTTGTTGAGCTCCATTGTTTCCGTCACCAATTACACAAGCAGTGTAAACATTAGTCCATGAGCTATTTGGGCCATTTGAAAATAGGCTAGGTGTCTGAGCTGATATCGTGGTTGTGCTAGCAGAATCAAAATGATCATCAGAATTATAAAGCTCTAGTCCATTTATATGAATGTGTTGATCATTAAAAATCAAAACAGATGCCTGATATCCAAAACCGTTTATGATAGGCTTAGTATTTCCATCATACACATCAACCACAATAGGCTCTGTTAATGTGCCAGATCCCTTTAGCCAAAACATGCCCTCCCAGTAATCACCAGATTTAAAACAAATAGAATCACCGGCGTTGAAGTTTATAGAGTTTAACTTTTCTATTGATTTGAATGGGGTTTGGACACTTAAACCATTGTTTAGGTCATTACCCAAAGAACTACTAACATAATACTTTTGAGCCCTCATACATAATGCGGTAGAAAGTGATAGTATTATTAGTATGATTTTCTTAGAAAATAAGCAAGTTAACCTTCTTTTAAACATTTTAAATTTTTGTGGTATGAAATCTATAAAAATAGTTGTTATTAATTAATATAAAATTAAATTAAAAATATTATTTGAGTTTATTTAAGTTAAAACTTACTATTTATATAATACAAATTTTTCAATTTAAACTATTTCTGTGTAAAAAAATGTTTCAATCATCATGTATGCATAATATTCTTAGTGTAAAAAAAACACACAAAATGATTAAATAAAAGATTAAAAATCTTAGTGTAAATTAAACACTTACTCAATTTTTTTTAAGCACTTAATCTAGAAATTAATTTTTTTTATTTTTTGTTTTAACTTATTTTTTTTTTTATTTTCAACGAAACAAAACATGTTATTATGAAAAAAATTATATTAAAAATCAAGACTCTTGTATTGCTAGCTGTTTTATCAGTTAGTAGTATGGGTGTATTTGCTCAATCCACTTCATTGATAAGTGCTTGTGGCGATTTTACTTCAGGGCCAGCAGCTTGGCCTTATGTTCTAACGGCAACAACTGTTGCTGATGGATCAGCAAGTCAATCAGCTCAGACATTTACAATGAATGTATCGTCTCTACCAACAGGTGGGGCGGATGTTAGAGTTTATAAAACAACGGCTAATGGAGGTTCATTTTTTGGAAATCCAGTAGCACTGACACTTGGTTCAAACAGTATTACAGTTGCTTCTGTTGGTTTCGACAGAGCGGTTAAATTCCAATTCTCTAGTGGAGATGTGGTTTTTGATGCTCTAGATGTAAACGGAGTAGCTTCAACTTGCGTTGCTCCCACGCCGCCACCTACCACTTCATTAATAAGTGCTTGTGGTGATTTCGTTGCTGGAACAACTACTGCTTGGCCTTATATCTTAGAAGCAACAACTGTTGCTGCTGGATCAGCGAGTCAGGCAGCTCAAACATTTACAATGAATGTAACGTCTCTACCAGCTGGTGGAGCTAACGTTAGAGTTTATAAGACAACAGCTAATGGAGGTTCATTTTTTGGAAATCCAGTAGCACTGACACTTGGTTCAAACAGTATCACAGTGGCATCTGTTTCATTTGACAGAGCAGTTAAATTCCAATTCTCTAGTGGAGATGTCGTATTTGACGCTTTAGACTTGAACGGAGTAGCATCAACTTGTGTTGCTCCAACACCGTTACCAACCTCTTCACTTATTAGTGCTTGTGGTGATTTCGTTGCTGGAACAACTACTGCTTGGCCTTTCATACTAGAAGCGACAACTGTTGCTGCTGGATCAGCGAGTCAGGCAGCTCAAACATTCACAATGAATGTAACGTCTCTACCAGCTGGTGGAGCTAACGTTAGAGTTTACAAGACAACAGCTAATGGAAATGCTTTCTTAGCAAATCCAGTAGCATTAACACTTGGTTCAAACAGTATCACAGTGGCATCTGTTTCATTTGACAGAGCGGTTAAATTCCAATTCTCTAGCGGGGATGTGGTGTTCGATGCTTTAAGCTTGAACGGAGTTGCTTCTACTTGTGTGGATCCAACTATAACGCCTGCAGTTCCGGGTTGTACAGATTCAACAGCTACAAACTATGAC
>CACIJW010000020.1 GCA_902587125.1 uncultured Bacteroidota bacterium | reverse complement strand
AGAAATTAAAAATTTAAATGATACCTCTAAATTTAATTATGTCATAATAACAGATCTTCAGTTTAATGCAACTAGCTTATCAAATTTTGATAGTGAGGAAAAAGTAACAATTATACCAATAACAGATAATAACAAATCAAATATTTTTATTGATTCTTGCTGGCTTAAAAATTATAATTACAATAGTGATTTCTTTGAAATATTTGTAAAAGTATCAAACGGAGGAGATTTTGGAATTGATAATTTTTCAGCTTTTTTATTTTCTGATAATAAGCAAATTACTCAATCTATATTCAATTTAAAACCTAAAGAAGATACTATAATAACAATGAAGTTTCCTGCTGAAAAATTTAACTCAAAATTATATCTTCTGATAAATGATGAATCTTATCAATTTGATAATAAATTATTTTTTTCTGTAGACAATATTGAAAAGTCAAAAGTTCTACAAATAACAAACAAAAAAAGTAATTTCGAACATTTTTCGAATAGTACATTTGAGTTCATTGATTTTACTTTTCAAAACACATATAATTCTTTAGAAAATATATTTGGATTCGATGCTGTTATTATTAATGAATATTTTGATCTTGAAAAAAAATCAATCGAAATCTTATCTCAATATGTAAAAAATGGTGGAAATCTTTTTATATCTCTCAACAAAAAATTTAATAACGAAGCTCTGCTATCAAAGTTTGATATATATACAACAAATTGGTCAAATCAAAATCTTAACGTAAACAAGATAAATTATGAGCACCCAATATGTAACCAAATTTTTGAAGAAGAAATTTATAATAATATGCAAATTTTTAATTCATCTGGATATTATAAATTAAGCTCTAAAAGCAATTACAATGAAATTCTTAGTCTAGAAAACTCTGATCCTTTTCTATTATCAAATAAATATTTTGATGGAAATATTTTTTTAATGACATCCCCTTTTGAACATAACACATTTAAAAATAGTCAGTTATTTGCTCCGATTTTTTTTAATATTTTTAATATGAATAATATTTCAGAGAAGTTATATGAACACATTAAAAAAGAATATTACATAATAAATGAAAAAAATAAACTAATTGCTGAATCAATTTCAAATGGAAATGATGAAGTTAAATTAAAATCAAAAAAAGAATTTGGTAAACTAATTATCATTCCAACTGACAAGCTTACAAAACATGACAATTATTTAGTTAAATATAATGATAATACTACCCAAAACTTATCATTAAACTACAGTAGAGATGAATCAAAAATTAATTCAATTTCTGTAAATGACTTAAATAAATTCATTGTTGATAATAAAATGAAAAATATTAGAGCATTAGATGCTAAAAATAAAAATCAGATAAAATTTAAAAACGAAATTAAAGAGTACTGGAAATTTTGCTTAATATTGACATTGCTATTTTTTCTTTTTGAAATATTATTTATAAGAAGAATCGAGAATGAATATACTTATTAAAAATACTACGATCGTAGACAAAAGAAGTAAGGATAATAATTCTAATGTTGACATCTTAATAATTGATGGTATCATTACTGAGATCAAAAAAAATCTAAACTTAGATAAACACAATTCAAAAATCAAAGTTATTGACATTGAAAACTGTCACGTTTCACCTGGATGGTTTGATTTCCATGTAAACTTTTGTGATCCGGGTTTTGAAAATAGAGATACTATAGAGAACGGGATGAATTCATCTGTAAAAGGAGGATTTACCGGTGTTCAAATTATGCCAAACACAGAACCAAACATAGATAATAAAAGTATAATTGAATATATAAATAATAAATCTTCGGGTTCTATTGTAGATATTTTTGCTTCAGCCAACATTACGAAAAAAGCTAATGGAGAAGATTTAGTTGAAATGTATGACATATTAAAAAGTGGTTGTAAATCTTTTACAGATGATAAAAAATCTATTTCAAATAGTAAAGTTTTAAATCTCAGTTTAGAGTATGCCAAAGACTTAAATACTTTAATTATACATCATCCAAGTGATAAAGAATTAATTAACCACGGAGTTGTCAATGAGGGTGCACTAAGCACTAAATTGGGCTTAAAAGGAATACCTAATATTTCAGAGTTTTTAACCACATATAGAGACATAGAAATAAATAATTACTCGAATGGAAAAATTCATCTTTCTTACATATCAACCTCTGAATCAGTCAAATTAATTAGAAAACAAAAAAAATCGGAGAATAATATTACATGTGATGTTTCAATATATAATACTTTTTTAGATGAAAGTAAAGTAGACAACTTTGATACAAGATACAAGCTTGAACCACCTCTTAGAACCAAAAAAGATATTAAAGAAATAATTAAAGGCTTGAATGACTCAACAATTGACATTATAACATCAGATCATACACCTGTAGACTTGGAAAATAAAAAGATAGAGTTTGATTATGCTGATTCTGGAATTATTGGACTTGAATCATTTTTTGGACTTTTGATAAAGAATTTAGGCGAACATGTAGATTTAGGCACCTTAATTGAAAAGATTTCCGTAAATCCCAAGCAAATACTAAAAATTGATTGTCCAGAAATAAAAGTTGGAGAGAAAGCTAATCTAACTTTATTTGATCCATCAATAGAATGGGTTTTTGAAGAAACTGATATTAAATCAATGTCCAAAAATACTCCATTTGTTAACGAAACATTAAAAGGAAAGCCATTAGCGATTTACAACAATAGTAAATTTAAAATTTGTTAGAATCGATTTGGTGAGTTATAGACTCTCTCTACAAAACCATTCGAATAAATATATAACAAAACGCTATGTTGATGAATTTCTGAGCCAATAACCTCCCTGCCTAAAATATCAGTAATCTTTAAAAGCTTTGCGTTTAAATTGTTGTTAATTTCATCAACAGATACTGAAGAATTTGAATCCCACAGGTACAAATCGTCAACAGCAGCTTCAACTAGACTTCCAGAACTAAGAGCGCCATAGGCGCTGTCTGATGCAACAAATTTCAACTGTACGCTGGTACTTGTTAAATCTACATAATCCTTTGCTCTAAAAGCAAATCTTCTCCAGCTGATATCAGAAGTTAAATTGTTTTCAACTTTGATCCAATTTACACCATCTTCTGTAATTTTTACTTGCCACCAGTCAGCATTAGGCTCAGCTCCAGTATTATTAGTGTACCATCTCCAATATGTAAATGCTGGATCATTATAATCAGTCATATCATAATAAGGTGAATATAATGTAGTATGACCTCCATCAACATCATTTTCACCAATACTTGACTGAGATGATGATGCATTTCCAGTGAATGCACAATTAATACCACCTTGAGTGTGTTGGTCATCAGTTTGTACAATAGTACTTGGATCATTAGGGTCAGTGTATGATCCAAGGGGATTACCCAACTCCCATAGTCCTGTTGTTGCATTATCTTGAGGATCACTTGTAAGCCAAAATCCTAAATTAAAATCAAAATCTTCTTCTTCCATTAGTTCATAACCAACTAAAATAAAGTATGGGACATTTGCGTAATTAATTGGTGTAAAATTAGATTTCATTGGAGTTACTCCTGATTCTATTCCATAAATATCTTCCATAGATAAATAATAAGCTATTATCGTACCAGCTGGTTGAGAGGGTATATTAGCTGTGTAATTGTTACCTGAGGAAGTTAAATTAGTAACATTCCAAGTAGTGTCCTTGTTTAACCTGTAGAAACAATTTACATCACCAAGAGCCCACGGATATGTTAATTGAATATTTGCTTGTAGTCCTATACCAGTGTTTGGATTGGCAGATGTAACAGGGTTGTGATTGATGTTTGCATTAGAAATTAATGTAATTCCATGAGTTGCAAAAGCTTGTATGATAGACAAGTCATTAGGTGTTCCATTAGCTAAATTACCATCATTATCATCAGCATAAAGAACTTCTATTAAAATATCAGTGTAAATAGAACCTTCATTGCCATTTGGACCATCTATCCCGCTGTCAAAGGTCTCTTTGAATAAATTAATGACTTGTTGCATATTGCCAAGTAGAAGATATAAGTCCCAAAAAGAACCAGCAATTATTTCTCCATCAGCATGAACTTGTCCTACAAGGTCTTGTGGATAAACTTTTTTGTTAATATCAAATCGTCTCACATATCCATTTGGATTATTTTGATAAAAACCTATTCCAAGTATTGGATCAATAGTGATGGTAAATGCCCAGATATCAGCAAAACCTTCATTTAGAGCACCGTTAAACATACCTGTTCCACTATTATATCGATTTCCATTAATAGCATGACCATACTCATGGTAAACTACATCTGAAATCTTTCCTGTATTTTCACAATAATCTGTTCCATTAGCAGATAAACCTTCAGCATAAAAATTAATTGAGTTTCCGCTGTAATATGCATTACATGTACCAGCTTCGTCAAGATTAGTTTCTAATGGAATATCTAGAGCTGTAAAAGTAGGGAAAACTGATTTTAAATGAGTATGAATAACATTAACAGCTCGGTATGCAGTCCTTTCTTGAATAGTAGAGTTATTATTATCGAAAGAAACGTTACCTGAGGTGTTAAGTGCTTGAGTGAACTCTGGAACATTATTATTTGTTTGAACTTGGGCATACAAACCCTCAAGCTTATAAGTAAGTGAAGTTCCCAAATTTGCATTAATATTTACATTTCCATTGTTGTCAGTATAGTAAGTAGAACCATTGTTATTATTTTCAATTTTCAAGTTCACAAGATCTTCAACTGTTGCAGGATTGTAGGGATGGGTGGTATACAGTTCACCTTCAACGTGTGTAATTGGAGCTGGAGCTTCATATAACACCGTATTTTTTCTCATTAACAACTCACCAGTTGTTGCACTTACATAACATATATATTTAGCAGGTCCTATTGAAATCCTTGTTTCAAAATCAATTAAGTATACTAACTCAAATTTATATTTATCATTTTCTGGAACAGGTAAAACTTTTAATTCCTTATCAAATTTGATTTTGCTCATCTTTCTGTTAACACCATTAGTTGCAGAAGAAATAGCTTCCTCTTTTGAGATTAAAGCTAATGTACTGATATCAATATCATTATGAAAATTAAGATTAAAACCACATAATTTATTATCAGAGTTTATTTTTAATCTTAGGTTAGAGTTTAAAACCTCTAAATTGTTATAGTACTGCTTAAATATTATGTTTCTATACTTTTTAGTATTTACATCTTTTTCTAATCTAAAATCTAAATTACTACTAAAATAAGTTGATAAATAATCTCTAGCAATTATGTTGAGCATTGTAATTGGATCATTAGTATTTAAGCTAAATGGTTCTCCAAAAGCCTTGTTTGGCAGTTTACTGAGCTCATCAAAAACAACAAACCATTGTGGATGACCTTCCAAAAAAGTTTTCCAATTAGCAGATGACCTTAAAAGCTTTTGGTTATAATCATCAACATCTTTAATTTTAAAATAACGAACTTCATTTTTGTCTATAAAATTATCATGATTGCATGGATAAACACTGACAAATAAGAAAAGGAAAGTGATTAGTAGAAAATTTTTCATAAAAAAAGGGTACTTCACAAAATTAATAAACATTTTTCAAATTGTCAATCTCAAGCCATCATATGATAAATGAATATTTTCAGGTAATTCAGTGCTAACTATTGAATGTAAACCCATCAAATGACTGATATGAATAAGAAAAGTTTTTTTTGGTTTTAGATAATTGACTAAATCAATTGCTTGATCTAAGTTAAAGTGTGACATGTGAGGCTCCTTTCTAAGACAGTCAAGCACTAACACCTTAAGATCTTTTAATTTTTCTAACTCATTTTTAGAAATAAAACTTACGTCAGTTACATATGCAAAGTTTTTAATTCTATATCCAAACACGGGCATCTTGTAATGTAATCCCTCAATTGGCAAAATTTCATCATTGCCAATTGTGAACTTTTTATTTCTAATCAAATTTATATTGACATGAGGTACGCCAGGATATTTATTTCTTTTGAACATGTAGTGATATTCTCTATTAAGTGCATCCTTGACTTCTGAGGTGCAGTAGAGTTGCATATCTTTTTTCCATTTAAAATTAAAAGCTCTTACATCATCAAGACCAGAAATATGATCTTTATGAGAATGAGTGTAAAGAATTGCATCTAAATCATCAATATTCTCTCTCAGCATCTGTTGTCTAAAATCAGGTCCTGAATCAACAAGAATAGTGTTATTAGATGTATTTATTATAATTGAAGATCTTAAGCGATTGTCTTTAGGATCTTTAGATTTACATACTTCGCAATTACAAGCAATTACCGGTACTCCTTGTGAAGTTCCTGTTCCTAAAAAAATTACTTCCATTAAAATAGAGGTATGAATTATTATAAATTAAATATCCACAAATTTAAATTAATCATATAAATTTGCAGTGCAATGAACAAGGATAATATTATTTTAAGTCCTGCTCAAAAAGCTCTTAGAATCAACCTTGACAAAGATATCTACGGATCTTTTGTTGAGATTGGGGCTGGTCAAGAGGTTGCTCGACAATTTTTCAGAGTAGGATCAGCTTCAACGACCATTGCTAAAACAATGTCAGCTTATGACAGAGACTTTTCTGACGCCATATATGGCAAAGAAGATGATGGCAGATACGTTTCCAAGAACAGACTAATTAATATGCTAAATCATGAGTATTCTTTAATAGAAGAAAGACTTAGAGCTGAGGATCATCCTAATACAAAATTTTTTGCATTTGCTGATACTGTTACAACTATTGATTATCAAAAAAAGAAAAAAGGTCACGGGTGGATAGGCATTAGATTTCAAAAAAATAGCAATTCTCTTCCAAATGATTTCATATTTCATGTTAGATTAAATGATCAAGACTCTAAATTACAGCAAGAAACAGTAGGTACAATAGGAACTAATTTAATTCATGCATGCTTTTTTAATAACGAATCAGCAAAAGACATTTTAAAAGAAATCTATCATAATCTATCCAGAGACAATGTCGAAATTGATATGATCGAGGTTGTTGGTCCTGATTTTGAAAATGAAGACAATAGATTACTCAGTATGGTTTTAGTTAAAGAAGGCTATACTGATGCTGTAACCTTTAATACAAAAAAAGAAAATCGTCACCCATCTGACATTCTTAGAAAGAAAAATATATTAACCCTCAGAGGAAGCTTTAGACCTGTAACTAAAGTAAACATTGATATGCTTGAGAATGGTATTAAAAAGTTTATTGATGACAAAAAAGTTGATAAAGACAATATTCAAATACTTTTTGAAATTACGCTCAGCAACTTACGTGCTGAAGGAGAAGTAGATGAAAGTGACTTTTTAGACAGAGTTGAAATATTATGCTCGCTTGGTTATACAGTAATGATTTCTAATTTTAAAAAATATTACAAACTTATTGAATATCTCTCTGTATTCTCAGAGAAGAGAATGGGTATCATTATTGGTGCTGATAATTTAATTGAAATGTTTGAAGAAAAATATTATCGTAATTTAAATGGTGGTATTCTTGAAGCCTTTGGAATTATTTTTACTAGAGATGTTAAAATCTATTTATATCCCTTTATTAAAAATAACACATTATTAAACTCTAGAAATATTCCAGTTCATCCAAGAGTTAAATCTTTATATGATTACATGAATAATAATAAAAGAATCATTGATATAAATCATAGTGAGGATGTTCTAAAAATATTTTCCAGACAAGTTTTAAAAATGATAAAAGATTGTAAAGACGGTGAATGGGAACACATGGTTCCTAAAGGAGTCTCTGAGTTGATAAAAGATAAATCTCTCTTTGGTAGTTCTAATTGCCAATTATAATTTCTAATTGGCAATGAAAAATTTAAAAATCTTACTTCTTCTAATTATAATTATTCCAAGTATAACATATGCGCAAAGAGGTGGAAAAAAAGGATTTGGAAACTATGGTGCCAAAAAACAAACAAATTATTTTAAAGGGAAAATAAATGGTAAAGTTCTTTCTGAAGATAATCTTCCATTAGAATTTGCATCAGTTACTTTAATTAATAAAAGATGGGATAAAGTAATTGAGGGAACAATTACAGACTCAAAAGGAAAATATAACTTTTCTCAAGTACGTACAGGAAAATACCTAATCATTTTTAGTTACATTGGCTTCATTAACGATTCAATTGAGGTTGAACTTACTAAGAGAAAACCAGATGTTAAAGTTAACGATAGAAAATTAAAAGTTAATTCTGAGGTACTCTCTGAAGTTACAATCACTGAAGAAAAACCTATTTATGAATCTAAGATAGATAAAATTGTATACAATGTTGAAAATGACTCTCAAGGTTCTGATGATGCCGTCGATGTTCTAAGAAAAGCTCCTTTATTAAGTGTAGATTTTGATGGTAATGTTGAACTTAGAGGCTCAAGCAACATTAAATTTTTGTTAAATGGCAAGACCTCAACTTTTCTAAGTGGAGATATGAACTCAGCTCTTAGTATGATTCCCGCTGATCAAATTAAAAGTATTGAAGTAATTACAAGCCCTGGTGCAAAGTATGATGGTGAAGGTGATGCTGGAATAGTAAATATTGTAACCAAAAGAAAAATTATTGACGGATATAAGGCATCTCTTAATGGGTCATTCGGAAGTAGAAATAATAGAAATTCAGCTAATGTAAATATTGGTAAAGACAGATTTAGTTTTTCTGCTAAAGCTAGTGCATGGTATAGTTGGCCCAGAGAAGGAAAAACAAGTTACACGAGAGATGATTGGACAATCACTGGTGATACTAACACTCTTATTAACAATGGAAATAGTAAAAGTCAATGGATTGGGTACAACGCAGGTATGGGACTATTTTACAGTATTAATGCTTACAACTCTATATCTTCAGACTTTAGCTTTGGAGGAAGGACTAATCCTTCTGAAAACTCTACTACGCTTGATTATGATGGAATAGACACATCATATTCTTACCAAACATTTGTAGATAATGATAACTATAACAACAAATTGGAGTGGAGTACAGACTATACATTACTTTTTGATGAGGAAGACAGAGAATTAGATGTCTCATATCAAATTGGTGCAAGATTTAAAGATAATACATCAACAATTAATGAATATTATTTAATTGATACTTCAACAATAAGAAACTTAAATGAAGAGGTTAACGTAGAAAACACTTTTCAAATTGATTACGTACATCCTATTAATAATCATAAACTTGAGTTTGGTGGAAAAATAATCTCAAGAAATCAAAACATGGAGTATGAAACTAGGGATTTAGTTAGTTCATTATCAATTTTTGAAAGAGAAAAATTTAATTATGACCAGCTAGTTTCCTCTGCTTATGCATCAGGAATTATTGATTTAACAAATGATTACTCAGTATTAGCTGGTATTAGAATTGAAAATACAAACATAAAGGGATCATGGATGAACAATTCATATAATTCATTTGAAAATAATTACAACAATATATTACCAAATTTAACTCTGTCAAAAAGCTTTGGCATTGGACAGAGTATAAAGCTTAGCTATAATAATAGAATATCCAGACCAAGCAGTAGATACGTAAATCCCAACACCGAATATAAAGACAATAAAAATCTAACCATTGGAAACCCTGATTTAACCCCATCAAACACTAGTCAAATAGAACTAGGTTATAATTCATTTGGAAGAAAATACCAAGGTAGTTATTTTGTTTATCTAAAAAATAGTACTGATTTAATTGAGTCAATACTTAGTGTAGAAAATGATATCACTTTCACTGAATATCAAAATATTGGAAGTGTTTTTTATTATGGATTTAATTACTATGGTAGTTTAAGATTTGAAAAATTAACACTGAGAGGAGGTTTTAACTTATATTCATATAACGCTGAAGATGAAAATTTTGCCAGAGTCAGTAGAACAGCCTTTTTATATAATTACAACTTCGGTATTAGTATAAAGATAATTAACAATTGGAAACTTGAAGGAAATGGTTGGATGAGATCTCCTAGTCAAACACTTCAAGGTTCTTCAACTAATTTCGGAATGATGAGTTTTGGAATTAAAAAAGACTTTAAAAATAAGAGAGGATCATTGGGTATAAGAGTAGTGGATCCATTCTTAAAGAATGGTAAAAAAGTATTCAGCAATGAGGTTGAAGGTAATAACTTTTATCAATATAGTGAATCACTAGTTCCTTTTACTTCTATTGGGATTAGTTTTAATTACACCTTTGGAAAGTTAAATTTCAAAACAAGAAATAAATCTTCAAAAATAAGAAACGATGATGTTGAAAATGATGGAGACAATAATCAATTCTAGTTTTTTAATTTCTCGTAAATTCCTATAACAATAAATAACATTGAAAAGCAATAAATAGTATCTTCTATTGGAATTGTAAAGATTCTGTATCCCATAAAATGATTTTCGTTATAGCTAACAATTTCGTTTTCTATAAATGAACCTGTCAACACACCATTTACTAATAAAAGAGCTATCAAGCTGAATAAATAAGTCCTTAAAAAATTATAGAACCATTTATATTTCTTAGATGAGAATAAAAATAATAAAATCGATGCGAGCCCAAATGAGGATAAAGTATAAAACTTATCATTATTTGTAATAGCAATAACTAAAAATACGGCGGCAACTGTAGCACTAGTTTTAACATATATTTTCTCTCTTACTGGAGAACTACCTCTTATTAATATTAAAGATTCGTGAATAAACAAGCAACAGTAAGGAATGATTATAAAAAACATCCACTCTTCAATTGGCAAAAGGAAAATTTTAAATCCAGTAATATATTCAGAGTTAAAAGACCATACATTAATCTTGGTAAATAAAATATCCCAAGGGATGAAAATAATCATCATAATAAAACATGATATCAAAATAGCTTTAATGTTGCTTGCAAATTTTAATTTCTGTTCAAAAGATCTGATTAAAGGAAAAGAAAGTGACAGAATCAAGACAAGTAAGTAAAGGAATTTATTTTCAATTAAGCTCATATCTTTTTTATTTAAATATCAGTAATAATGAGAAAAAAACTAACTGCACAAATAAATAGTAAAAGCTAAATAATCTATTTGTTTCAATCTTAGCTTTAAATAGTACTATTTGAATTACTATTGCAATCAATAGCCATGATAAATAGTTATATAGTGGAATTACACCACTCTCCCATTGCCAAAAGTCCAAAGAAACAGCTACTGGTTCAATTATTAAGTCTATCAAAACTAAAAAAATAGCCGCGAGCATAACCTTAGCTTTTGTACCTAAATTAAATATTGATATAAAATCTCTGGAACAAATACTCAAAACAAGCCAATTAAAGCCAATGGCTAGAGGAACATTAAAAACTTTAAACCCAAGAATATCACCATATGAATACGTACCAAACAAAAGATTAGTTTGAACGCCAATAATTTCAACGATCATTCCAAAAACAATAATAACTATTGACCAAAAGTTCAATAATAGTTTTTTATTTAGTAGAAAAAAGATTAAAAAACAAGCTATTAAATTAAAGGATGTTAAGTTAACTACATAATCACTATACTGAGAGAAGCGAATGAAATAAACACCAAAAAGGTGAAAAATTATAAGAAAAATTCCAATGTAATGATTGATCTTTTTAAACTGAAGTGTTTTTTGATTTTTCATCTTTCTCTTTCAAGAAATTCAAAGATAACTTATTAAAAATATATGGCTTGTTTATATTTACAACATGACCACATTTGCTAATCTTCTCAAGTAAACAGTTTTTGTTTTCACTAACAAATTTTTCTACTTTTTTAACAAACATATGATCTTCTTTTCCAGAAATAAATAATGTTGGAATTTCATAATTAATTTTAGACAAGTCCTCCACTGTTAATTTTACCTCTTTTAGTAATTCTAACCACTTTCTAAAGGTCTTGATTTTAATTTTTTTAGCTTCTTTAACAAACAGTAATCTAGAGTCCTTATGATTTTTTCTTGGCATCATTATATAGGCAAATAGTTTATATAAGGAAATAGGTGTGATTATGTTTTTAAGAAAATTAGCTAAGTTGTATAAAATTACTGTTCTCTTGTTAAATGAGGTTATCGCACCACACATAATCATTTTATTTATTCTATGTGCATGTGTTCTAGCTAACTTAAGCATTAAGATTGTGCCTAATGAAACCCCAACAAAATGACTTTTATTGATCTTTAAATGATCTAAAACTCCAATAATTTGAATATTAGTTGAATCTAAATTATCATCATCGTCAAGATCTATATTTTTGGACTTTCCATGACCTTTTAGATCAATTAAAAGTAAATTAAAATATGACTTAAAGTTTTTGATTTGTTTGAACCATATCGAACTACTACCACCTGCTCCATGAATGAAGGTTATCCATTCATTATTATTTTCTGAAACAAATGTTTTGTAGTGTAACACGATTAATCTATTAACTTAACAGATCTCTTTATAAAATCAGTTAAGTCCTTGCCCTTTAACATACCTTTTGAAAGTAAAGCTAAATCAAGAACTTGATTTAAAATATCTGTCTTTTTCTTTTTAGTTTTTTCAGTAGCAATTTTGTGAATGATTTCATGATTTGAATTTACTACCAGATTAAAGGACTCAGGCATATCACCAAACATCTGCATACCGCCACCTCCTACCATTTGTTGCTCCTTCATCCTTCTCATAAATTCACTTTGAGTGATTATTATAGGATCATCCTTGACAGATAAATTTTCAACTTGGACAGTAAACTTTGGTTTTTCAACAGTATCCTCAAATAGCTTTTTAAGCTTTTCAATTTCCTTATCTGTTAACTTTGATTTATTACTATCTCCTTTATCGATTAGTTTATCAATTGTATCAGAGTCGACTCTGGCAAATTGAACATTTGTTTCCTTACTTTCTATCTTACTAATTAAATGACTAACAAGAGGTCCTGAGAGCTCAAGCACATCATATCCTCTATCCTTTGCATTACTTACAAAATTATGCTGCTCGTTACTATCGTTAGTGTATAAAATGATTGTTTTATCGTCCTTGTTCTTATTGGTTTTTGAAATTTTTTCTAAATACTCTTCAAAAGTATAGTAACTACTATCAGTAGTCTTGTATAAAGAAAACTTAGAGGACTTGTCATAAAACTTTTCATCAGTTAGCATTCCATATTCAATAAATACTCTTATATCGTCCCATTTAGCCTCAAAATCTTTACGGTCTTTTTTAAACATGCTGTTTAGCTTATCAGCAACTTTCTTTGAAATATGTCCAGAAATCTTTTTCACATTGCTATCAGCTTGCAAGTATGATCTAGAAACATTAAGAGGGATATCTGGTGAGTCGATAACACCGTGTAGCAATGTCAAGAAGTCAGGTACAATATTTTCAACATTATCAGTAATAAATACTTGATTGCTGTACAAATTAATTTTATTTTTCTGAACTTCTAGATTATTTTTAAGCTTGGGGAAGTAAAGTATACCTGTTAAATTGAATGGAAAATCTACATTTAAGTGAATATGAAACAAAGGATCATTAAATTCCATTGGATATAATTCCTTATAAAACTCTTTATAGTGACTCTCTTTTAGATTAGCAGGTCTCTTAGTCCAAGCAGGCTTGGTATTGTTAATTATATTATCAACTTTCTTCTCAATTTTTTCTACATTTCCATCCTTATCTTTTTTACCTTTTGGATCATCAATAAATTCAGACTTTTGACCAAATTTAATTTCAACTGGTAAGAACTTACAGTACTTGTTTAGTATGGTGGTAAGTCTTGACTCTTCAAGAAATTCAGTAGAGTCTTCTGAGATGTGAAGAACTACATCAGTACCCTTTGTCTTTTTCGAAATTTCTTCCATGTTGTAGTTAGGAGAACCATCACATGACCATTTTACAGCTTTACTATTAGGGATTTGGCTCTTCGTTAATATCTCAACGTTATCAGAAACCATGAACGAAGAATAAAATCCTAAACCGAAATGACCTATTATTGAATTTTTTGAATCTTTATCTTTATACTTATTCACAAATTCTTCAGCGCCTGAAAATGCAATTTGGTTGATATATTTCTCAACTTCCTCGCCAGTCATACCAATACCATTATCTCTAATGGTAATTGTTTTCTTATCCTTATCAAGTATTACTTCAACTCTCAGCTTTGATAAATCTGTGCTTAATTCACCGACTGATTTAAGTGTTTTTAATTTTTGTGTTGCATCAACTGCGTTAGAAACTAGTTCTCTTAAAAATATTTCATTATCAGAGTATAAAAACTGTTTTATAATTGGAAAAATATTTTCCGTTTGTACATTTATATTTCCTTTCTTTTTCATAGTTTGTTTTAAATAGGATAGCAAAAATAAAAAACTAGATGGAATAGTTAAAATGATTTTTTCATAAAATCTTCAAAGCAATCAATAAACTTTTCCATTTCACTAATTTCATTATATACATGAAACGAGAATCTAAAATATGAGTAGTTATTATGAACATTAATTGGAATTTGAATTTTATAATTGTTGTAAAATTTATCCTTAATATTTTCTATTTCTAAATTATGAACAATTGAATGCATTTGCAAGTTGTAATCTAATTTTGAAAACTCTGTAAAATCAAATTTTTCCAGTATTATTTTTCTTACTTTTTGAATATTTTCTTTACAAACTGCTACTTTATTTTTCCATTTTTCATCAGAAATATTATCTATTACAGAAGGAATAGTTAAATAAGCTGATATGTCATTCGTTCCTTGCCATTGTAAATAATCTAAAAATTGAGAATGTGAAGGTTTTTCTGCCTCATAGCCCCAACTAACAATTAATGGCTCTATCATATCCTGCTTTGATTTCTTTGCATAAAGAAATGAAACACCCTTAGGACTACACATCCACTTATGACATGCTCCGCTGTAGAAATCAGGATTTAAGCTCTTTATATCTAATGGAATATGGCCTGGTACATGAGCCCCATCTATGATAGAGATAATATTTTTTTCATTGCAATAATCACATATTTTCTGAACAGGAAATACAATTGAAGATGGACTAGATATATGACTAATAAAAATAACCTTCGTTCGTTGATTTACTTTTGATAGAAAGAAATCTATGAAATCTTCTTCATCAGTCATTGGAAAAGGAACTTCATACTCGATTAACTTAGCTCCTGTTTTCTTACAAATAAAATTCCAAGTCCTTGAAAGGGCTCCGTATTCATGATCTGTGGTTAAAATTTCATCATTTTCTTTGAGATTTAAACTCCTAATTACTGTATTAAGTGATGTAGTTGGATTAGGGCAGTAAACAATATCGTCCTTATCACAGTTTAGAAAATCTGATAGTTTTTGTCTTGATTCTTGAACAAGATTTGGAAGTTGATTATCAATAAAATCAACAGGATTCATTTCTAATTTCCTTTGCCAATGAGAATACTCATCCATAATAGAAATTGGTGTTGCTCCAAAACTTCCATGATTGAGATGAGTAATTGAGGGATCTAGTAAAAATTGTTTTCTGTATTTATTCATTACAAAAATTACTTATTAACAGATGAAAATGATGAACTCCTTTTTCCATTTTGGGTGAAAACCTTCCTGATTTGTAGAACTGAGAAAACATTCCTTTTTGTACCTTTTTTATAATTTGTTGATCCTCCATCTCCACCTTATCAAGGTCAGCACCAGCTCCCCTTTTTAATTTATTTTCATCCCAAACAAAAGACTGAAAAATTATTTTAGTTTTATTTTGAGATAATGGAATAACTTTATTTAAAGATAAGCCCCAAGGATAAAAATTAAGCATGAGATTTGGAAAGACCCAAAAATAATAAGCTGCTATTTTTTTTCCATGATCAATATGATCATTAGGTAAATCAAAACATTCTGATTGATCTTTTCCAATACCTATTTGAAGGTTACAATATTTAAAAATGTTAACATCATAGTTTTCAAACTCTAAAGCATCATTTAAGTCATTATGGACAAAAGGAATGTGAAATCCCTCTAAATAATTATCACAATAAAGTGCCCAATTTACATCAACAAAATAATCTTTTGATAAATCATCTCTATAAACAAAGTCCTTAACAGGCATCCATGAAACTCTTTTGTCAATTTCAGTAAAGATCTCCTCAAATTTAATATTGGAGCTTAGAGTTGTAAAAAGCAAGTTGTTCCAGCTTTTAACCTTTATTTCAGTTAAGTTATCATTTTCAGAGGGAAAATTCAGCATACCATCTGACATCGGCATTGAAATAAATTTACCACATTGATCAAAACTTTTACCATGATAGCTACATACAATTCTATTCCTTACAACTTTTGCTTTGTCTATTAAGATATTACCTCTGTGTGTACAAACATTAGAAAAACATTGAACCTTATTTTTATTATTAATAAGAAATAAAGGCTCTTTTACAATTGATTCCTCATAAGTAAAAGGATAAGCCATTTTATTCTCATTTAAATTAGATAAATCGGTAATATATAGCCAAGAGTTAGAAAAAACTTTTTTTATTACTTTTCTAAAGATTGCTTCATCTCTATAAAAAAGTGATGGCAATGTAGATGCTTTTCTTATGTTATCATCAATGTTAAACATTCATTAATTTATTATATTCGGAAAATAAATATAAATTATTAATAAATAAAAAAAGATTTATGAAAACAAAACTAACTCTTACTATACTAGGAACTTACAATACAATTGTTGGAATTATGATGATTGCAATTCCATCATCAATGGCTGCAATGATGGTTAACAGTGATAATAACGAGGTCTTAAGAATGGGAGAATTAATGCATTATGGACTCAGCCCTGCTATTTTAATTATTGGATTAATGCTACTCTTTACTAGAAGCTCATCAATTGGTACTGCAAAAAATATTTTGTTAGCTTACTTGATTGGAACACTATTTTTAATGTATACCTTTTTTGGTGTTTTCTCTGATGAGATATTATTGAATTTCACATATCTAGAGGCAATACCAGATCTAGTTATGTTAGTAATTTGTATTGTTGGATATATTAAAGCAAAATAAAAGACTAGAATTCATTTTCTTTGAATCAAAATTTAATTGATGAAAAAAATATTATTAATATTTTATTTTTTACCAATTATTTCAAATTCTCAAATAATAAATTTCGAAACATTGAGAATCAACGAAAAAAAGAACTTTAATGGCTTCATTGAAATGAACTATGAGTTTAAAAAAGTTGAAGAAACAGATTGGGAGCTAGATAATAAAATATTACTAAATT
>CACIJW010000019.1 GCA_902587125.1 uncultured Bacteroidota bacterium | reverse complement strand
GATCGTTGTTTCTACCAATGGAGGTAGCTTGTCAGTATCCTTTAAAAATGATGGTAATTCTTTTCAAGAAATATGGTTGAAAGGTGACACTAACAAAATTTTTGATGGCTTGATTGAGTTTTGAATATGAGTGTCAAAATCAGAGAAATAGACCACGAGGATTTAAATTTTATGCTAACAATAGAAAATGATAAATCTAATTGGAAGTATGGAATAAACAAAACTGCACTCAGTTTAGAAGATGCATCAGATTATATTAAAGAATCAAAACTTATGATTTTGAACAATGACAATCAAAGATTTGTGATTGAGTATAATAATACTAAAGCAGGATTAATTGATTTGTATGATTACCAGTTTCAAAATTCTTTAGCAAAAGTTGGTATCATTGTTTTGAAAAAGTTCAGAGGTAAAGGAATTGGAGATAAATCTTTAAAATTACTTCTAAAACTTTGTAAAAATTATTTAAACATTAACTACTTAGAGTCTGAGATTGAAAAATACAATCAACCAAGTATAAATCTCTTTGTAAACAACAATTTTAAAAATATTTCAGGTAATAAATATGTACATAAAGCTATATAATGTTATTTTGATATTTGCTCTATTTTCTTGCACTAGACCTGAAATCAGTAAATATACAGAGTATATTAATCACAGTGACACTGTTGCATATGTTGGCAAGGAAACCTGCAAACAATGTCATTATGAAATTTATGAATCTTACATGCAAACTGCAATGGGACAATCATTTAGATTTGCAACTTCTGAGAATTCAAGTATTGATACTCCAAAATTGGTGAATGACCCTCACAAAAATTTATCCTATTTGGGCTCATGGAAAAATGATAGTCTGTGGTTAAAGGAGTATAGATTATTTGAAAATGATACAATTCATATTATTGACAAAAAAGTTGATTTTATAATCGGTTCAGGACACCACACCAATTCACATTTGTTTGCTCAAAATGGATATGTTCATCAGATGCCATATACTTATTACACGCAAGATAAAATATTTGATTTACCACCTGGATTTGAAAATGGTAATAATTCTAGATTTGATAGAGAGATTGGTACTGAGTGTATGAGTTGTCATAATGCTCATGCAGATTACTATCATTCAAATAGTAATAGGTTTCATGAAATTCCTCAAGGAATTGATTGCGAAAATTGTCACGGCCCTGGAGAAGCTCATGTAAAAAGAATACAAAAAGGTATTATGGTTGACACGTCATATGAAATTGATTATTCAATTGTGAATCCTGCCAAACTGCCCATTGATTTACAATTCGATGTTTGTCAAAGATGCCATTTGCAAGGAACTGCTGTATTAAATAATGACAAGGATTTTTATGATTTTAAGCCTGGTCAGAAACTTAACGAATTTATTGATGTTTATTTACCAAAATATGAAAATGAAGATTTATTTATTATGGCCTCTCACGTTGAGAGATTTAAATTGAGTGAATGTTATAAAAACTCAGAAATGACATGTATTACTTGTCATAACCCACATAAAAGTGTTAGACAAACTGATGCTACTTTTTTTGATGCAAAGTGTATGAATTGTCATAATGTTTGCAGTGATGAAAAAAATATAAATAATTGTGCTTCATGTCATATGCCCAATTCAAGTTCAATTGATATACCACATGTAAGTATAACTGATCACAAAATCTCAATTCCCAAAGAAATGAAGAAAAAGGAATTTGGAAACTTCTTAGGTCTTTTTGCAATTAATAATTCAAATCCAACTAATTTATCCAAAGCTAAAGCATATTTAAAAAGATATGAGTCATTTGAACAAATCGAATCATATTTAGATAGTGCTTTTTTCTATCTTGAGAAATGTAATATCAAGCAATGTATGGATGTTTTTATTGATTATTATTTTTTAACAGAAGATTTTAGAATGATTGTTAATTTAGATATGCAGTATGATATTATTGATAATTTTAGTGATTTAGGACCTAATTCCTATTCAAGGATTGCATACTCCTATGAAAATTTTGAAATGTGGAATGATGCAATCAAGCAAATGAACTTTTCCTGTCAACTTAATCCCAACGATTTAAAGCATAAGAACAAATTGGGAACCTACTATGTCAAATCCAACAATATAAGCAAGGCCAAAGAAATATTTCTTGACATAATTTCTTTTAATCCCAATTTTAAAGAGCCATACTTAAACTTAGGATACATTAGTTTAGTTGAGAAAAATTATAAGCTAAGTGAAGATTATTTATCACGAGCCATTGCTTTAGATCCTGATTATGTTCTTGCTTATGAAAATTTAGCTCGTTTGAAATTTGAAACCAATAATAAAATAGATTATGCTAATTATTTAAAAAAAATTCAAACGATTCAACAAAGACAAAAAAAACTATAACTTTATAGCTCAGTGAAGAAAAAATCTAAAAGTAAGTTTCTCAAACTATTAATTAGTTTTTTTGTTGTTGTTATACTCTGTATATTTTTTATAGCAAATCACTTTCACAAAAAAATTTTCCAGCCCAATATTTCCATAAATAGTTCAACATCTGGGGTGTTTGTAGAAATTCCAACAGGATCTGATTTTGATGATGTTATTGAAATATTATCCAGTAAGGGAATTCTTGTCAATTACAATTCATTTAAGTGGGTTTCTGATAAAAAAAATTATGTATATAATGTAAAGCCTGGAAGGTATTTCATAGAAAATTCAATAAGTAATAACAAGCTAGTTAACATTTTACGTTCGGGACGCCAAAAAGTTGTCAAATTAACTTTTAATAATGTTAGAACAGTAAATGATCTAGCTGGTGTAATTTCAAAAAAAATTGAAGCTGACTCATCCTCTATAGTTAGAGAAGTTATGAATCCAGTTTTTCTTAAAAAGTTAGACTTAACAAGAGATAAAGTAGGTTGCATATTTATACCTAATACCTATGAGTTCTACTGGAACACAAATGCTAGAGATTTCGTTGAGAGAATGTTGATTGAGTATAAAAAGTTTTGGTCACAGAAATCAAGAAAAAATAAAGCTGATCGGCTTGGACTAAATTGGTATGAAATTTCAGTGTTAGCTTCAATTGTAGAGAAAGAACAAAATATTAAATACGATGAGAGACCCAAAATAGCCGGCTTATATCTTAATAGGCTTGAAAAAAAAATGAAATTGGAGTCAGACCCAACATTAATTTTTGCAATAGGTGACTTTGACATTAAAAGAGTCTTAAATAAAGATAAGAAAATTGATTCTCCTTATAATACTTACTTGAACAAGGGGTTACCACCAGGTCCAATATGTATTCCATCAATTAATTCAATTGATGCAGTGCTAAATCATGAAAATCACGATTATATTTTTATGTGTGCAAAAGAAGATTTTTCTGGATATCATAATTTTGCCTTTGATTACTCTTCTCATTTAGTTAACGCCAGAAAGTATCAAAGAGCACTCAACAAAAAGAAAATACTTAGATAAATTAATTTTTAAATATTTAATTTTGTACTATGCAAAACAATATCAAATTTGGAACTGATGGTTGGCGGGCAATTATTGCAAAAGATTATACCGTTAATAATGTTTGTAGAGTTAGTCAAGCAGTTTCAAAGTGGTTATTAAAAAATAATTCGAATCCATCTGTTGTTATTGGCTTTGATTGTAGATTTGGTGGAAAACTTTTTAGTGACACAGCCTCAAAGGTTTTTATTAAGAACGGAATTAAAGTAATTTCTTCAAATTATTTCATAACTACTCCGATGATTTCATTAGCAACAAAACAATTAAATGCTTCGATCGGAGTAGTGATAACTGCCAGCCACAATCCCCCAAGTTACAATGGATATAAATTAAAGGCAAGCTTTGGTGGTCCACTACTACCAAAAGAAATTTCAGAAATTGAGAATTTGATTGATGATAAATTTTATGATGATTTATCAGCTGTATCTTTAGAAAATAATGACAAATATAAAATCGTTGATATTGAAAAACTATACTGCGATGAAGTTGTTAAGAACTTTGATATTGATTTAATAAATGACTCAAATCTGAAGCTTGCTTACGATGCAATGCATGGATCTGGGATGTTTATTGCAAAAAGAGTTCTAAGTAATGCTAAATTTTTGCATTGTGATTGGAATCCATCTTTTGGCAATATTGCTCCCGAGCCAATTCATAGAAATTTATCAGAGTTTTCTCAATTTATAGTTAACAATAAAATTGACTGTGGGCTGGCAACTGACGGTGATGCTGATAGAATTGGGCTTTACAATAGCAAAGGAGAATTTGTTGATGCTCATCATATTATTCTTCTTGTCATTCATTATCTTGTGAAATACAAAAAGATGACTGGCAAAGTAGTTACTGCCTTTTCTTGTTCAGTGAAAGTTAAAAAGTTATGTGAGTTTTATAATCTTGAGCATGAAACAGTTAAAATTGGATTCAAACATATCGCCGGAAAAATGATAACAGAAGATGTTTTGCTTGGAGGAGAGGAGTCAGGTGGTATTGCTATAAAGGGCCATGTGCCTGAAAGAGATGGTATCTGGATTGGTCTACTTCTTTTTGAGTATATGGCAAGCTCTGGTAAAAGCTTAGATGATTTAATAAATGAAGTTTATGATATTGTTGGAAGTTTTTCATTTGAGAGAATTGATCTTCATTTAGATAATAAAAAGAAGGAAGATGTGATTGAAAAATGTCAAAATGATCAGTTTAGTTCATTTGGTGAATTCACTGTTAAAAAAATTGAAAAAACTGATGGATATAAATTCTTTTTCAATGATGATACATGGTTAATGATCAGGCCATCAGGTACAGAGCCGGTACTTAGAACATACTCAGAAGCTCCAACAAGAGAAATAGCACTAAAAATATTAGAAAGTGCTCAGAGTGAAATTCTTTAGACATGCTATCATAATATTAGCAACATTAATTGCTAATTCTTGTTTCTCATCAAATGACTTTCAATTGAAGGACAAATTAGAAGTTAACAAAAAACTCTTTTTAAAAACAACATATTCTTTATCTTACGCGTCGTCACTTTATTTCTTAGATAAACTTTGGTATAGTGATTACCCTAGATCAAATTTTCATTTTATTAATGATAACAAAAATTGGATGTATATGGACAAATTTGGTCATGCTTTTACATCTTATCAACTTGGTATATATGGATACAATTCATTTAAATGGGCAGGATATGATGAAATGACATCTATTCTATATGGTGGCTTGTCTGGATCAATTTTTTTGTCAGCAGTTGAGATTATGGATGGTTTCTCTTCTCAGTGGGGAGCTTCCTACGGAGATTTTTTCGCTAATTCAGCTGGATCTATTTTATTTATTGGACAACAGTTAATTTTTGATACTCAGAAAATAAATCTCAAGTTTAGCTATTTTCCAAGTAAGACAAGAGTTGAAAATAAAAGATTGCTAGGAAATAATGAAATTGAAGCTATTTTTAAAGATTATAATGCTCAAAATTACTGGCTTACTTTCAATTTGCAAGAGATATTAAACATAAACTCAAATAACAACATCGAATGGTTAAATATTGCAATAGGCTACGGAGCTAATAATTTGATTCAAGCTAATAATTCAAATAACTCAACAGCATATAGACAGTATTTTTTGTCACTTGACGTTGATTTTTCAAAAGTCAACATAGAAAATAAATTGCTAGAAAAAATAGTTAAAATATTATCTTTTATAAAGATTCCTGCTCCAACTTTAGAATTCTCAAAAAATAATGTAATTTTTTATAAAATTTATTTTTAGTGAAAATAGGTGATTTTGTAGTTTTCAAAAATGATACAGATACAGGAATAATTAAGGAAATTGTTTCTGAGCGAAAAATCAAAATAACTAATTCACAAGGTTTTGATGAAATCATTCTTTCCTCTGAAATTATTGTAATAGATAAAAAGTTTAATCAAGTTAGCTCATATGGAGCTATACCAGCGTTTGATAAACATAATAACTCATCAGAATTTTCTAATGAAAAAATTAAAAAAGCAAGTAAGTTTAAAATTGATTTACATATTGAACATCTTGTAAAAGATTTTTCTCAGTATTCTAATGATGAAATTATTAAAATTCAAGTCAATTTTTGTGAGAAACAAATAAACAAGATCTTAAAATCCAATAAAGAGAAGTTTATTATTGTGCATGGCATTGGAATGGGAGTACTAAAAAAAGAGATTCATAATCTTCTTAACGAACTAAGCTTGAGATATTACCTCTCTAATGATGGAGGATCTACTTTAGTTTTTGTTTAATTACTTTTCTTTGAGGGCAATTATTTCAACTATCTGTTCGTAAGAAATTCTTTTAGCTAGTATTTTTTTATTTGAGTCTAGCAAATAAACTACAGGAGTTGAGTAAATGTCGTATTTATCTCTCCAATCACTGCTTGCCATTGGATTTCCTTCTTCATCTTTTTGTATGTCTCCTACATTAATCCAATTCTCAGTATTTTTTTCTTTTATGAATTTTATCCATTCTTCTTTATCGAATTCAGTTGTCACTGCAAAAACCTTAATATCTATACCATTTAAGTTCAGAGAATCTGTAACTTCTTTTATTCTTGGTATTTCTTTTTTACAATGTCCACAGTCAGGTGCATAAAAAACTAGTATTGTGTATTCTGATTTAACATCTGATAGTTTGTATATTTTTCCATTTGGATCTTTCATAAATGGTCTTCCAATGATATCTACAAATTCTGGAGCGACTCTTCCTATTAAATTTGGAGCAATTTTTTCTGCTCTTTCAACAATTTTTTTGAGTTGTTTTTCATCAACCCAGTAACACTTATCTTGCATATAATAATTTTCTACCATATGTACAAAGACAGCATCCATACCCATGATTTTAGATCTTTCATATGTTGAGGTAATGTGAGAAACCACATACTTAAAGATATCATTGTTTTTAATTTTAGATATAAACAAATCTGCTGATTCAATAATTGAATCAGGATTTTTGACTGTTAGTTTATCTAAATATTGAGTCATTTTATTGTGAAAAACAGGAGTTCTAAGCATTCTCTCATCAGTGAGGTCAATATTGTTCCAAAAATTCTTTTTGTAAAATCTAAATGGAAAGTTTTTGTCAGGATTACCTGTAGAGTCTAATGGTGATTCAGGGATGCTAATTTCAATTGTGGATTTAATTATTTTGGTAAAAAAAAGATTTGAGTTTTTTTCAACAAATTTGTCTCTGAATGATAAAACCTCTTTATCAATACTTTCAATATTTTTTTCTACAACTAATTTTTGAGATTCACTTTTTTCAGACGCCAGTTTATTTTTCAGTTGACTAACTTCTCTTTGTTTTGTTGTTATAAATTTCAAATATTGATAAAAAAGAGGATTCTCTACACTGTTTTTAAATGTCATGCTTTCAACAATATCATTCAATTTAGTAGTAAAGCTAAAATTTTGTTCTGTAAGTATTATATCGAAATACTTTTGGTCAGGTAGTACTATTAAATACATTCCCTCAAGAAGTTCATCTTTACCTTCAAAAGTAAATTTTCCATTTACTGAATAAGCAGTATCTTTTGCATATTGATTACCACCAAAATAGTAAGCCAACAAGACAGTAGTATCTGACAACCCTTTAACTTCACCATTTATTTTATAACCTTTTGAAAGAGATGAAAAATAGAACAAAGTAAATACTGTAAAAAGAAAGATTCTCATAATATGTTTTTTACAAATTTCATGATTTAATTTTATTTTTCAAATAGGATTCAAGAAATACTACTAATATAATCACAGAAGCCCCAATATAAAATGATAGGTTCATATGTTCTGATTCAGAAAAAATTATTAGTGCTAACACTATACTGTATATGGGTTCCAAATTTATTGCCATTATCAGAGAGTAGGGAGAAATATATTTCATTATTTCAACCATCCACACAAAAACAGCCGCAGTGCATATTGTTCCTAACAACAAAAGGTATACAAAATCATTGATATCTATTTTTAGATTATTAATACTTATTTCTTTATTTAGGAGCATAAGTATTGAAAAAATAATTACCCCAGCTAGCATCTCAACCATTGTGATTTTGGAAGCTTCCAATCTATTAATATATTTTGCATTATAAAGTGTAAATAAAGTTCCAAGAAATGAAGCAATAATTCCATATACATAACCCATTGTATACTTAGTCTCAGCTTCTAACATTAAGAACAATGTTACAAAAACAACGATCCCTAATATATATTCATATAATTTGGGTTTTCTCTTTAGAAATAAAGGTTCAATCATTGCAGAAAAGAAAGAAGCTGTGGATAAACATACTACAGCTACAGAGACGTTAGAAACTTTAATGGATTCAAAAAAAAAGAACCAGTGTACAGCAACAAGGCTACCAACAAAAAGTAGTCCAAAAAAATCTTTTTTTTTGATTTTAGTTAATTCTTTTTTAAAAACTAAGAAAGTAAATAATGTTACAAATGCTATCAGCATTCTATACCAAACTAGCTCTATGGTGTTCAATGAAATGAGTTTGCCAAAAATTCCAGTAAAACCAAGTATCAAAACCATAAAATGGAGAGATAAAAGTTTATGTTTTGCTATTATTTTGTACACTTTTATTGGTAAATTTGTGCAAAAATAACATTACTTCGATGAAAATTATTATTTCTCCCGCTAAAAAGCTATCAGACAAATGCACAGATAGAGACTTCAATTTTTCAAAAATTAAATTTGAAAAAAAAGCCGAAGAATTAGTTAATGTGCTGAAAGGATATGAAGTCAATGATCTCTCAAAGCTCATGAATATTAGTCAAAGTTTATCCGAAATTAATTCTAACAGATTTAAAAATTGGAAAATTCCATTTAATGGAAATTCTGATTATGCTGTTTTTATGTTTCAAGGTGATGTTTATAAAGGTCTTGATGTAGATAGTTTAAGTGATAGTGAAATACTATATGCTCAAGACAAGCTAAGAATTTTAAGTGGATTATATGGTATTTTAAAACCTCTAGATAGAATATTACCATACAGACTTGAGATGGGAACAAAGCTTACAACAGATTATGGTAAAAACTTATACGATTATTGGGGAGATTCAATTAATGATTTTTTGATTAAAGAGATTTCTTCTTCACAAAAGCTAGTTAACCTTGCATCTGATGAATACAGCAAGGCAGTCAAGTTAAATAAATTTGAAAATGATGTAATTACTCCTAAGTTTTTAGATGAAAAAAATGGAAAGCTTAAAATGATTTCATTCTATGCGAAGAAGGCCAGAGGTTTGATGGCAAGACATATAATTCAAACCAAAGCTCAAACTATTGAGGATTTGTATACGTTCAATTTGGAGGGGTACAAATTTTCTCAAAGTAATTCAACAGAAAATTCTCCTACATTCGTCAGAGTTCACTAAAATTTCTAAGTTCATTTATTGACTTTTTTTCTTATATTTATGCTAGAACTCAATTCAAACAGTGTGAAAAGAATTAAACTCATATTTGTTTTATTTTTATGTTGTAAATTTTCATTTGCACAAACTAGTTCTTGTATTGACTCTTCTTTGATAAATCCTTTTTGTTTTTGTCCAATGATTTATGCTCCAGTTTGCGCATGCAATGGAATTGTATATTCTAATGATTGCTTGGCACAATGTGATGGAAATACCAATATAGGTCCTGTGAATCCACTTCTCACACCAGGAGATTCTTGTTCTTTATCACCACCATGTGAACTTGAAATAAGCGGTGATTCAATAGTTTGCAATTTTCCTACAATATTATCTGCTTCTCCAACAGCAGCTTCTTTAAGTTTACAAAACTATCAGTGGTTTAATCAAAACAATCCAACTCAAATTTTATCAAATAATCAAAATCTATCTGTTATGGGAGTTGGGATATTTTGTGTTTCTGCTCAAGATTCAGTTGGTTGTACTGATACTGAATGTTTTGCAATTTCTATTGGCACTCTTAATATTTCTAGTACTCCAAACCCACCAAACATATGCGTAGGTGATGCAGTGTCAATGGAAATAAACTCTTCTTTCTCAAGTGTAAATTGGTCTAATGGACAACAAACAAATATGATTGTAGAATACCCCACTTCAAATACTGTTTATACAGTTGAGGCAATTGATGGATTTGGATGTATAAAAACTGGAGAAATTTTTGTTGAGGTTGATTCCTGCTCTGCCTCCGATTTAAATGATTTCCAAAAAACACATAAAATTTTTCCAAATCCAAGTAGTGGAAAAGTAAATATTTATACCAACCATAATAATCTTTTAAATGTAAAAGTTTATGATATTTATGGAAGAATTGTTTATAGTGAAATTAATAAATCAATTAATCACTCAGTGATCCTCAAAAAAGGATTCTATATTTTCGAACTTTTAGATAACAAAAATTTGACAAGAGAAAATATTATTGTTAAATGAAATATTTGAAATATTTCTCAATAATTCTTTGTTTTTTTTCTTGTGAAAAAGAAAGGGAATTAATTGGAGATAACAATGCTCCATACTATGATGAGGTTCCTACAATTTTGCTAGAGAACTATGTAAATAGATTATACATTGACCTCATTGGTAGGGAACCACTTGACGATGAAATGGAGCGAGATGTACTTTATTTAAGAGATAATGATGTCAGCTTTGGTTCTAGAGACAGTTTAATTCTTAAACTTCAATCTGACACCCTATTTATTGAAGGAGATTCTTCATACAAGAAAGCATACTTTCACAGAACCTATGAAATGTTAAAAGTCAGATTGCTTGAAGGTGTTTCAAATGGAGTTATTCAACAAGAAATGGGTAATGCATACCAAAGATATCTTTCTGATTCGCTATTAGGAAATATGTTGGAAGCAAATAAAAATTTGTTACAATTTAATATGCTTTCAATGATTATTAGTTCAGAATATGAATATATGCACGGTGACATAAATATTAATGAGGTACATAGGAGAATGATTTACAATCCAATCTATGACCAAATTAATATGAATACTTTTAATTTTGTAAATGCCTCTTTTGATAATTTGCTATACAGATATCCTACTCAATATGAATTTGATGAAGTTTATAAGATGATTGAAGATAACACTGCTCAAATTGTTTTTGGTCAATCATCTAATGATAAAGAGGGATTCACACATATCATTTCTAATACTAGCGAGTTTTATGAAGGAGTCATTCTTTGGTCTTATTTAACTTTATTGGCACGAAATCCAAGTACTCAGGAGACTGATTTTTTAATGCAATCATTTTATTTTGATTATGATTTGCAATATGTTCAAAGAGAGATTATGAAAACTAACGAATATGCACATTTTTAGAAAGTTTATTTTCTTAATATCATTTTTGCTACTTTTTTCTTGTAATAAGGAGGAGCCAGTCTATCAATTAAATCAAATAAATTCCTCTTCATATAATGCAAACAAGAACAAATTGAAATCAACTATGCAGTACATATCAATTTTATATGCAAACTTATTTCAAACAGCATTATCTTCAAATGAGCTAGTAGAAATTACTAATTGTATTGAATCAATTGGGGATAAAGAAGTTGCACATGAAATAGTGTTGAGTAATTTTATGAACAGTCAGCAAGTGCTAATTCCATCAGATTCACTAATGAGAAGCGATTTGAATCATTTTATTGAAGAAACTTATAAACGTTTTTATGTTAGAGATATTTCTGAAGCAGAGAGAAAGTTTTTTATTGATTTTTTTGAATCAAATCCAAACGTTTCATCAGAGATGGTTTATATGGCATTTGCACTCTCAAACGAATATCAGTTTTACTAAAATATTTTATTATGAAAAGAAGAAAATTTATTAAAAAATCGTTGTTGGGTGGAGCTGCCATAACAATGCCTTTTGTTCTCCCATCAGGTAGATTATTTGCTTCAAGTGGAAATAGAATGGCTGATCACGTTGTTTTTGTTGCTTTTGCAGGAGGTGTGCGACAGCAAGAATCAGTGCTTCAAAGATATTTAGATGATAGTCAAGCATATCCTAGCGCCGGAAATATTATGTATAATATTTTAGATGGGGCACCCCCAACAGATAAAATAGTCTACGGAACCACGAATTATGTAAATGGAGATACTCCAATACCAAAAATGCTTTCTCAAACACTTCAACAACAAGGAACATTCTTTAAGGAAGTTAATGCTTCAGTTGTAGGTCATTATGCAGGAGTAAATACTCTCTTAACTGGTAATTATATGTTCACGCAAGGATTAAGAAATAAACCTCTCACACCAACGATATTTGAGTATTTAAGAAGATTAACAGGAGAAAAAGCTACCAAAACATGGTTTATTGGCAATGGGATTGGTAATTCCATCCCATTATTAGACTACAGTACTCATTCAGACTATGGAGCTCAATACGGTGCTAATTTTTTAGCTCCAATTGTTACATTTGGAAACTCTGGAGATAAGCATTTGAAAAATGCAAAAGTATATCATCCAGAGGAAGAGCTGGATCCAATGTATAAGATGAAATATTTTCTTGACAATGTCTGGTATTCTCAAGGTTCTGCACTACCTAATATCGGAAATACTGAAGAGGAGAAATTACAAATAAAACAGTTTGTTAGAGATATGTTTCAAAAAAAGGATAGTGGTTCAATAGCATTTCCGCCAATTTCTGATAGTGGTGATTTACAGACAATTGGATATGCGTGTGAGGTTCTAAAAAGATTTAAGCCAACATTAACAGTGATTTATTTATCTAATGTTGATGGATGTCATGGGAATTTCTCCTCTTACTTAAGAAGTTTACATAGGGCAGACCATGGAGTTGGACACCTCTGGGATTTTATTCAAAATCAAGTTCCTGAAATGTCCGGTAATACAACTATGATTGTTGCTCCTGAGCATGGAAGAAATGATGACCCAAACGGAATTAAAGATGCTAATGCTTTTTATGGTTATGATCATTCAGATTCTAATTCTCAACGTATATTTAATATGATGGTAGGTCCTGGCATTGACTCGAATCTGTCAATTGGAAATGAAAATAATAAAGTTGGTGATATTGTTAATATTGCTCCAACTATTGCAGAGATATTAGGATTTAAAAACGATATAGTAAATACTGGTCTTCTTGCAAGCAATCAATCTTTTTTTGATCTAATATGATTAATAGGCTATCAATTTCAATGATATTATTTGTTTTAATTTCATGTAAAAAAGATGAGATTATAAACCCATATGATCATCCGGATTTATTTCCGGTAGTTACAGAAGATTCAATCTACTTTAATAATCCCTCATCTTTTTCTGCCTTGCACAATAATATTTTTGTGCCAACTTGTGCGAATTCTGGATGTCATGATGGTAGTTTTGAACCAGATTTCAGAACCATTGAAAGCTCATACAATACCCTAGTATATCAACCAATAATAAAAAATGATCCCAACAACACTTACCAGTATAGAGTTTTACCGGCTAATTCTGAGATGTCTGTATTGTATAAGAGATTATTAATTGACATTGATGGAAACTCAGGTGTAATGCCTTTGTCAGCAGAGTATGATCCAGAGCATTATTGGCACAATGACAAAGAGGAGCACATTCAAAATATTAAAAACTGGATTGATTCAGGTGCAGAAGATATGTTTGGAAATCTACCTGTTTTACCAAATAAAGTACCAGAAATGAGAGGTTGTATTGCATTTGAACCTGGTCAAACATCTCCACTCTCTAGATCTCAGCCTAGAGGAACTATATATGTACCCTCTAATTTAAATTTTGTTGATATTTATTTTAGCGTCGAAGATGACTTACTTGCTTCTAATCAACTTTCTTTCAACAAATTAAAGTACTCAGGCAATATTTTAAATTTTGAGAATAAACCATTCTATGATCTAGAAGTTTTAACAAATCCTTTAGTTGAAACAGGTTTTTATCAGAGTACTACTGATGAGTTTTTTCATAAATATAGTCTTGATGTCTCCCAATTTAATGTTGGAGACGTTGTCTTTTTAAAAATTTTTGTAGATGATAATGTTAATGGTGTTATTGAAATCCCTTCAAATGGAGGCGAATATCAAATTATAAAACATTTTACATTAACAATAATATGAGAAATTTAATTTTCATTTTTTTTATTATGATTTTTATTTCATCATGCTCTAAAGAAGAAAATATTGAAGATTTTTTTATTACTCATGTTTCTACAAATCCTACCGAAATCACTGAATTTCAAGAAAATATTCAAGTTAGAATATCGTACCAACATCCAGAAGGTTTCTTAGGATTCTATGATCCAGATTATTTATCGCTAGAAATTAAAGATAGTAGATTAGAAAACCCAGACTATTATCATCTTAATCCTTTGAACCCACCTAGTCAAAGTGTTTCTATAGTGGGAGAGATTTTTATTGAAATTGATGCTCCATTTGTTTTTGGAAATGGAAATAGTGAAAGCTTAAATTATGCAATTAGGATTCAAGATCAAAGCGGAACTTGGAGTAATTTAATAAATTCAAGCACTATAATCGTTAACAAATGACTCGTTTATTAACACTTATTTTATTTTGTTTTATAAGTTTTAGTTCATTTGCTCAATTTTCTATGTCTAACCAAACTGTTTATGAATGCTACGGCACTTTAACAGACAGTGAAGCTAATTCTTTAAACGCTGGATGGTATGACCATAATGAAAACTATGCTTTTACAATTTGCCCCAGCAATACACTTTCAATAACAATTGATTTTACATCTTTCAATACTGAGCCAACTAATGATTATGTTATGATATATGATGGGCCAAACACAACATATCCAGTTCTTGCTGGCCCGTTTTCGGGAACAAACATACCGCCTCAAATAATTTCAACTGGCTGTGTGACAATTGTTTTTATTTCTGATTTGAATGTAGCCGCTGAAGGATTTGAATTGGTTTGGGAAGCTGAGGTAACTCAACCATCAATACCTCAAATTTCATTTGCTCCAAATCCAACATGTAGTCTAAACACAGTTGTTCTGAATTTAGATCAAAAAATACACTGTGATTCTATCTTAACTGCTAATTATTTATTTCAAGGTCCTATAAATCAAACTGTTTCAGCATTAGCTATAAATTGTATAAATGATTCTACAAATCAGATAGAATTAACAATAAGTCCCGGACTAAATCAAAGTGGACTTTATGATTTGTCATTCCATATGACTTATATTGACGAATGCGGTGATTCATGGTCTTTAATTCCTTCAAACCAAATATTTGTTAATGACTGTCCTCTTGAACTGACGCTCTCCAGTGATGATGATACAATTTGTTTAGGAGAATGTGTTAATCTTTACTCTAGAGTTGGTGGCGGAGATTCTACTAGCTATCAATATAGTTGGACAAATTCTACAAGTAATAGCAGTATTATTAATGTTTGTCCTAGCTCTACAACCACCTATTTCTTGACTGTCAATGATAATGGTCCAGCATCACAAATTATTGATTCAATTACAATTGTTGTTAACATTCCTCCAATTGCTCAATCAAATATTGATATTTGTCAAACTAGTTTACCGATTAACTTGAATGCAAGCCCAAGTGGTGGGATTTGGAGTGGAACAGGAATCATATCTTCTAGCGGAGTTTTTTCTGCAGATGGCTTGCCATCTGGCTCATATGATGTTAATTATGAGTTTTCTGGATGTTCAGATTTTACAACAGTTAATGTGTTAGATATTAATGCTGGTTTAGACATTTCCGCATGCGTTAATGCACCAACTTTCAATTTAAATACTATAAATACAACGGTTGGTGGAACATGGTCTGGCTGTTCATGCATACAGCCAAATGGTAATATTGA
Organism: uncultured Bacteroidota bacterium; assembly: GCA_902587125.1. Lineage (GTDB taxonomy): Bacteria > Bacteroidota > Bacteroidia > Flavobacteriales > BACL11. Next base: position 3,175 of record CACIJW010000019.1, on the reverse strand, counting down.
TGTAGGAGGAGTACCGACGATAATAAATGCTATTTACAGTCTGCCAAACGGTTGTTTAGATACAATAGATGTGACTGTATCAAGTTTGTCTGTTCAAGCTGACGATACTTTATGTCAAAACTCAGGAAAATACCCTATTAGCTTTAACCCATCAGGCGGTTCATGGACAACATTGCCACAGAATCCGTTTTTAAGTAGTACATGTATTAATTCAATTTCTGATTTTCCCTATCTACAAAATTTTGAATTAGGTTTAAATAATTGGGTACATGATCCAAATAATGATTTTGATTGGTCTTTTAATTACAACTCAACACCCTCTGTTAATACTGGGCCTAGCATTGCTTTTGAAGGTATTCAATATTTATATACAGAAGCCTCTAATAATAATCACCCAAGTAAAACAGCAAGTATTATAAGTCCATGTCTAAATCTTTCTGAATATAACAATCCAATTCTTAGCTTTTATTTACATAAATATGGAGCTGGTCAAGGACGCTTTTCGCTTGACTTATCTATAGATAATGGTGTTTCATGGATTTTAGACTTTTACAGTGTTGATGGTGATTTAGGAAATCAGTGGAACGAGGTTTATTTAGATTTATCAAATTTTAATTCATCAGAGCTTTTAATTAGGTTTAGAGTAATTACAGGAGATGGCTCCATGGGTCCTGGATGGCAGGGTGATGTTGCTATTGATCAAGTTAGTATTCTCTCAGGTCCAGTCACCATTGATGGTTTTTTCCTATCAGATTATTCTAATGAAATAATTAACAATCTACAGTATTCAATTCAAGGATGCGATGATTTATTAAATATTACAATAAAAGAGGTAGATGCTGGTAATGATACTAGCGCATGTCCACTACAGAATCCTTTCAACCTTAGTGGGATACCCTCAGGAGGAATATGGTCTGGAAATTATATCACTAACCAAACTAATGGTACTTTTGATCCAGCTTTAGCTTCAGGACCAACGAATGTTTTGTATGAAATTAATGGATGTCAAGATACCATCAATATTAATGTAATCAATACTGAAATATTAATAGGTAATTATGATATCTGTCAAAATGAAGGAATACAAAACCTAAATAATGTGCCTGTAAGTTATGCTGGAGGTTCTTGGTCAGGACCTGGAACCGTTCAGATTAATAATAGTTATTTCTTTGACCCAAACATAGCTGGACTGGGCTCACACTATTTAATTTATGAGTTAAACACTTGTCAAGACAGCTTTTTGGTAAATATCATTCAATCCTCAGAACTTTTGGATTCAATTTTTTGTATTCAATCAAATGACATTTTATTAAATTCAACTGCACCTGGTGGAACATGGGGAGGACCAGGAATAATTAATTCTAATACTGGTCTTTTTTCACCAAGTTTATTGTCAGTTGGTACTTATCAAATTTTTTATCAAAGTCCATCATTATGTATCGATACTTTTAATATTGAGATCTATAATTCTCCAAAACTAGCAATTACAGGAATTGAAGGGTTTTATTGTAATGTTGATTCTAATATTTTAGTGAATGTATCTCCATCAGGTGGTATTCTAAGTGGAAACGGGATAGTTGCTAATTATTTTAATCCGTTTCTAGCAGGAGAAGGCTATCATCAGATAAGATATGAATATGGATCAGGAAATTGTCTAGTCTCAGTTGATACTGTTATTCTAGTAGGACCAAAACTTGATGTTAGTATTAGTCAGTCAAAGGATACAATTTGTGTTGGTGAAGAAATAAAAATTTCTTCAAATGCAATTGGTGGTAATGGAAATTATGTTTTTAGTTGGGATAATGGGTTAAGTAACAGTTTTGAACATTTTATTTCACCCACTAGCTCAACAACTTATAATTTAACGCTTTCTGATGGCTGTTCAGAAGATGTTACAGCATCTTTCTATGTTTATGTGCACTCTAGTATAGATTTTACTTATAAAACATCTCAAATCAAATGTTATGGAGAAATAGGTTATATAAAGGCTAATATGATATCAACAGGTAATTATGAATTTAAATGGAATAATTCTGTTCCATCTCAGCTTGATAGTGTTTCTGATTTAGTTGGAAGTGACTATACTTTAGAAGTAATAGATATCCTATCTAATTGTTCAAATTCAAAGCTAATTGAGATTCCCGGATATTCAAGAATAAATGCATCTTTTTTTGCAAATATTAACCAATGTCAATCAATTTTATCCTCGGAGTTTCAATTTATTGATAATAGTGTTGTCAATGAATCTGAGATTTCAAATCAGAGCTATTGGGACTATGATGATGGTTATTTTGACAACTATGCTTTTGGAATAAATCCGTTCCATACTTTTTCGGACACTGGACTATTTAATGTTAAGTTGATATTAATAAATGAAGGTGGTTGTATTGATTCTTCAAGCACTCAGGTATGTGTAATACCTGAAAATAAAATTCATATACCAAAAAGCTTTACCCCAAACAATGATTTATGTAATGATAACTTTTCTGTAATAGGAGTTGGTGGTTTTGAAAAGTTCTCAATTAAAATATTTTCTAGATGGGGTAGTAAGGAAATTTTCAAATCTAACAAGATTGAATTAATAAGCTCATCATACAACTCATGCCTCAGTCAAAACTTCACTGATTCCTATTACATGATGGGAGAGTGGGATGGTCGTACTAAAAACGGAAAAAAAGCACAGTCAGGCATTTATGCATATGAAATCATTTACAAAGCTTATGGAATTCCTGATAGTAAAAAAGTTGTTGGGACGATTAATCTTATAAGATAATTACATGCTGTCCCACAGAGGTTGATAGCCAATAACCTTCCACTGACTTTGATCATTTTGCTTTAACAACATAGTTTCCTCAAAGTTTCTAGTTTTTTCAAAAAATGCTTCATATTTTATTTCAACAAAAAAACCATCACCTACCCCCTCAACGCTGCTGAGAAACTCACTGGATAATATTTTTCTGTTCTGCTCTTTTTTGCCAAATTCTTTAACTAAATCGTTAAAGTACCCTTGCCAAGCTAAAGAATCATAGATTTCTTTTACTTGCTTATCCATCATTGAGTATGTTAAATCAAATCTAAAATTATCCATATCATTCAACCATTTATTTGCAACTATAGTAGCATCTTTTATATACTTGTCTGTGTACTTTTGTCCAAAAACGTTATTGTATGAGAA
>CACIJW010000018.1 GCA_902587125.1 uncultured Bacteroidota bacterium | reverse complement strand
TTGATAAAAAGTTGAAAAATATATATATAATACTAATCACTTCTTTTATTTGTGAATTTTCATTTTCACAAAATGAGACTGACTCTGTTGAGACATTAAATAAAAGTAGTTCTTTATTCTCAAGTACGCCAGCTAGTGTTAAAAACGCCAGCAATAACTTGAGAATTGGTGGTAATTATAGGTTTTTTAACTACATTAGAAATTTTCAAGAAATGTACCCGTTGGATATTGCCAATTATTATTCTGGTGAATATCCGCAAAAGAAATTAATTTCAATTGGAACAGGGTACAGAGATCCAATGCTTTTAATGACAATTTCAGGTAGTCCAACAAAAGATGTTTCTTTTGGAACGGATTTAATTTTGAATAGTCCTTTTAATGGAGACTTTCGCTCATCCTCGAATATATTTGACCTTAACTTAGGTAGTAATATTTACTCAACAATACAAACAGGATTTGCAAAGTTAGGATTTCAAATTGGTGGTATATCATGGTATAGGCAAAGTAAATTAACAGTATGGGCTGAGGAGGGTTATTTAAGGTACAGCTTGTTTGATAGGGCTCCATATGATCCAATTTTTGATAATGTTATTCAGAAATATTCTCAATATTTTGATAGTGGAACCATTAAGCAAGATATTAGATTTGGTAATGTTGCGTTTAAAGGCATAACAATGACTGGTTCTCAAATACAGGGGCCAGGTAATTCTGATTTTACTTTTACATCAATTCTTGGAAAGACTCAGAACAATAACACGAGAATTCTTGGAAATGGAAAAGATGACTACTCCTATGGAATAAATATTAAGAATATTTTCTCTTCTAATTTTATAGCATATAATTATTTCAGATCTTCAACATTTACAGACTCCACAAATGTGAAGTTTAATTATTTTGATGTTAATTCTCTTGAATATCAAACTAAGCTTTACAAGCTTGATGTATTTGGAGAGGTTGGAATAGGTAGTTTTGGAAATCAAGATAACTCTAGCTACGGAACAGCTGTCCTGTTTAATTTAAGAACTCCTAGAAGCTATACATACTTTCCATTTCTATTTCAATTTTCATATATAGAGCCTGAAGTTGTAAATGTTAATTCTGCAATACAAAATGCATCAGTTGTAGATTTAATTAGTACAACAGTAATCGATAATGGAACAAACCCAACTGTATTAGCAGGCTTTGGTGGGCCAATGAACTCAGTGGGCTATTTGGCGAATAATAGAGTTGGAGGTAGTTTAAGTGGAGAAATGGAATTTGGTAATTTAAAAATAACTTTAGCGATGGCTGCTTATAAGGAACTTGAAAGAATTTCATCTAATCTTTCATACGGTCATATAATTTCTGGTCTTTTTTTATCTAGGATTTCTTATTTTCAAACTGGATTCAATCCATATGGAACATTTAATTCATATTACAGAGGAGTATACGAAAATGTTAATATACAAGACACTATTTTTTCTGAATCTGGATATGAAATATCCTCACTTTTCGATAGTGACGGAAATATGAATTTTGATAAATATTACTTTGCATCTGATTTACATTTAAAATTCAAGGGTAAGATAATGAATAAGGATTTTTATGTTTTTTCATTAACAAATTATAATACTGCCCAAGATTATCTTACTTTATTACCGATTATAAATGATGAACCATTTTTGAGGCAATTTTGCACTCAGATTGACTTAGTTTATAATTATTCAGAAAGACTTAACGTACTTGCAAAGTTTGGTTTAGAACGTATTTTGGCAAATAGATTTACAGATTTAGATATTGAAAACCCTCTCAATATTACTGACTCTGAACATCCACTTTTTGATGATTACAATGATTATGAGCCAAGTTTTAGTGCTAGACATCAAAATATAAATCAATATGGTTTTGGATTAGATTATAAGCTCAATGATGGGTTGCATTTATATTTGCGGCATTTCTTTTATGATTTTCATGATAAAAATTTCAGCTTAAACAAAATAAATGTAAGTGAAACTACAGTAGAATTAAAAATTAATTTATGAAAAAAAATATTATAATTTTTGCGTGCTTAATCATGTCACTTGACGCATTAACTCAGACTAAATCAAAAATATGGTTTGATGGAAAGGCAAGGGCAATATACAACAGAGACGTTTTAACTGATAATCATCTAGAAAATGACACAGTTTCTTCATTACATCAATCCTCCGGCTATACAGCTCTGGACTTAGGGGTTCATTTTAATCCAAATGACAATGTTGAGGTTTTTTCTGAGGTTAGATTTAGGAACAATTTTGAGGGATTTTGGGGTCAAGATAATTTTGTTGAGTTAAGAAGACTTTCACTCAAATCAGTCATAAGTGATGGTCTCTCAATTGAACTTGGGGATATATTTTTGAAACAATCAAAATTTACATTATATAATTATGATAGCGAAATTTATGAAAGGGCTTCGTTTGTTGGATTAAGAGCCTATGATGATCTTATAAATTCGGAAAATTTATACTACAAGAATTTTTGGAGGATGCATGCTTTTAAGGCAAATATGAAATTGGACTTCTATAACTATATAGATGCTATATCATTAGACTTTTTTACATCAAGAATTAAAGGGCAACAATGGCTTGTTAATCCGGAGTTGTTGATGACAGGATTCACCACTTATGCCATTATTCAAAATGATTTTCAACTTCAATTTAATTTTAATAATTCATTTGAGATGAAAAGCACAAGTTTGCAAAGTGAAATAATTAGAAATCCAATTTTCTCTTTCATTTTTCTTTTTAAGAAAAAGATTAATGGATTTAATTTAAAACTTAATAATGAGCTTGGGAAATCCTCATTATTTTGGGAAAATAGCCGGTCATCTCCCAAGCTTGAAGATTATTTCAATAGCTTTAATGTTGTATTAAAAAACAAGTTTCTAAAGTTTAATACAACAGCACTTTTTGTTGGCCCTGATTACAGGAGTTTGGGAGCTCAAACAAAAAGAATTAATTTTAATAGTGCTCCATCTGCATACAGATATATTCGTAATATTCAAAAGCTACGACCTATAAGCTTTTATGATATTTTATCAGACCCTCAAATTTATAATCAAAATTTAAGTCCCTTAATGATGGATCATAATGTAAAATATGAACCTATTTCACCGTTCGGAGATGCTACACCTAACAGAATTGGAATTAAGAATATAATTTCATATAATCATAATAATTTTGTTTACTTGAATTCTAAATTAAATTTCTATTCAGAAATTATTGGACAAGGTACAAATGAGAAAAGAAATTTTTCTTATGCATCAGCATCAGCAACTATTCAGCTTGATGAGATAACTAACTTAAAAAACTCAAATTTAAAAATATCTTATGATCAAAGTAAAGTTGATAGATCAGGAAATGATTATGAACAAATAGATTTAACCACTAACTTGCTTAGTTATTGCTTTAATATAGAGTTTTTTAAGAAAACAAGCTTTAATTTCTCAGGTTTTAATTATATAGCAAAAGGAAATGAGTTTGAATCGATAAGAAATGACTATACTGAAATCTTATCATTTTCAGATATAATAATGGATTCAAATGAAAATATTTATTCAGTGGGACTACAGTATGATTTTAATAAAAAAACTTATTTCAACATACAATATAATTTTACAAACAACACAAATAACATAAACAGCGATGAGGATCTTCAGTTTAATAGAATCCTTTTTGTGTTTAACATAGACTTTTAAATATGAAAACAATAAAATACTTATCAATTTTACTACTTATAATTTCGTGTAAAGATGACTTTGAAGGACCCTCATTAAATGATGTGTTTGGGCCTTTTGAGTTAAGGCAGGATTTTACAAATAGCGCTGATACAATAAACTTTGAACAAGAAAATAGTATGTTTTTTCAAGCAGAATTTTCTAAGGTAATGAACTGGAAAATTACTATTGAAGGTAATATTTCAGGATCTAGAAAAGAAATTATTGGATATTCAAAAGATTTGAATATTCAAAACTCAACTTGGAACGGAAATACAACAATATTACCATTTTTTGTTTCAGAAAATTGTGATGTAACACTATCTTTTTTTGAGAGTGATACAACTTTTTCAACACAATTATATGTTTCTGGTCCCAAGCAGTATAATGATGAGGAGTCAGTGCTGATAACTGACTTCGAAGGAGGATTTAATCCTAACTTCACTAATTTTTTTCAGTCCACATGTACTAAATCCATTGAGAGTGATAATCCGTCAGAAGGGAATAGATATTTAAAGCAAATAGGCTGGTGTGATTGGGATTGGTTAATTGGATATATAGATTTTTACACTCAACATTGGTTGGAACCAAATACTCTTTCGCCCGATCCTTCTTTAACATTTTTAAATCTAATGATTTACAGTGATAGCGCATTAAATTCATTAAATGAGCCGAATACTTTATTTAAAATAGAGATATATGAAGATGAGAATCTAGATAATTATTATGATTCGAGTTCAGAGGATATGTACGGGCTTGAAATCCCTGTTAATTGGAATGGATGGAAGATGATTTCATTAAGATATAGTGATATACCCTCTTTGAATCTTGGTAATTCAGTTCAGGAGCCGGATAAAGTATTTAAAGTAAGAACACTTGTTCTTTCTGACCCTACAATGTGGTCATCAACACCTGAAAGCGACCCACAAGCACGGGCTGATATAGACTATTTAATTTGGACAAAAAACCAACCAATACTTGAAAAGTAAATGAAAAGAATTTTATTAATATTTCTTATTAGTTCCTGCTCTGTTTCAAAACAAACATTATATGAAAAAGAAATAAAAAATAATGAAGGAATAAAGGGGTTCACTGCACTTGAAATCTTTTCATCAGGTGGAACAGATGAATTATGGGGTATTGAAAAAGATGACTGTAAATCTTTTACATATTCAACTTTAGATAAATCTATGAATATGGAAATGATAAGACAAGAAAAAATAAGAAATAATGATGAACTTTCTGATACTGAAATGTCTAGTGAATTACCAGAGATTTCATTAAATGTTAAAGTTCGAAAGCCAAAAAATTCACTTCATCTACAAGTTAAAAATATGAATTGCGAATGGATAGGGATGGGTATTGGATGGGCATCCTGGGCAGGTAAAAATATTGTACCTGCTTTAGAGCATGCAGCAATTGAGTTTTATGCTAGAGTAGATGGTAATCCAATATATGCTTTGCCTATTGTTTTTATTTTAGAAGACTATTCATCCAAACAATGTTATGCAACTGCAAATTATTTAGGAATCGAGGGTGGTGTAATTGGAAACGAATGGACAAAAATTATTATCCCACTCTCCACTTTTTCATATGATATAAACGATGAAATAGATTTAACAAATATTAAACAAATAATGTTACAAGCATTTAATAAAGTTGATGTATATATTGATGAAATAAGGCTAGTCCCATTTGATTTTAAATATAAAAAAGTACCGGCTCAATTAACCATTCAGGATACAATATTTCCTATTAATATACTAGATGTGAATAAAGAAGCTATTTTTGGAATTGATGAGAGATATTGTTCAAATTTTAAAATTAATCCAGAAAAAAAATCGATAAATATTTCAATTGAAAGTGATATTTGTGATTGGAAAAATATAGCCATTAGTTGGAATAGCTGGATGTATACTGACTTAAGTAGTGACTTTAAAAGATTATTCTTGGAGATGGAATTTAATGAAGTTTCATATAAGCCATTTGATATCGTTTTTGAAGATTACAGCGGAAAAAAAATGTCATTAAGCAGTGAAGAGGGAAAAAAATACACAAAAGGTCTATCTCACAAAATCAGTTTGAGTTTTAAGCAATTTCCAATTAGAAAATCTAAAATTGATTTTAAAAGATTAAAACAAATATCTTTTAGCTTTGAAGAAGAGACCAATATAGAATTAACTAAATTATACATCACAAAAAAATAATAAAATGATCAAAAAAATCTTTACAATTATCACACTTTCTTTAATTTCAATTCAAACTATTTTCTCACAAGAAGTATGGGATGATTTTGAGCAAAAAAGAATAGGGTATTATAACTTTATTCATGGGGTGATGACAATTAACACCGCAAACCCCTCTCCGAATTCAGTAAATTCATCTGATTTTTGTGCTAAATACGAAAGGAATATTGCAGAAACTTATGATGTGTTAGAAATCATCGCAAATGGACCAATGTTTGATGTCTCAGATTATATTTCAGGAGCTAAAAAAATGAAAATTGATGTTTATAGTCCTGCAGTAGGCATACCAATACAAATTACTCTTGAGGATTCAACAACCGCTACCCCTACAAATTATCCAACTGGAAGACACAGTGAATATATTGGAGTTACTACTGTAGCTAATCAGTGGGAGACTGTAGAGCTTGTATTTAATGGTCAACCTGATCCTAGTTTATCAAATGTGGGTATTACTTCAATTATTTTATTATTCAATCCTGCAACAAATACAGATGATACTTATTATTTTGATAATCTAATGGGGCCGGAAGTAAATGGGCCATGTAATGGATTCATTTCCAATCCTCAATCTGATTTTCAAGATTGGGACTGTAATTGGAATATTAATTTTGGATATATGAGTGGTCAGTTATTACAAAGCTATAATCCTGCCGTTGGTTCGGTTAATACAAGCAAGTATTCAGCCAAATATACAAGAGTTCCTGATTCAAATGGAGAAGATGTTTTAATTGCAAATTTCTCAGCCGGATCTCTTAATTTAAGTTCAAATAATATTTTCAGAATTCAACTTTACGGACCTCCTAGACCATTTAAAATATCTTTTCAAGATGATACAACTGAAGTTATTTCTTTTTATAGAACAATTTCATCTGCCAATCAGTGGCAGCAATTTCCATTCGATTTATCAAGTGTATCAGGTCAGAATATTAACAGATTTGTCTTATTTCTCGATCAGGGAGTAGTTAATTTTGATGTATACTACATTGACAATATTGGTTTGTCCTCATCTCCATCCAGCACTATTGAACTCAATGATCAGTTTGTTACTATATTTCCTAATCCAGTTGATAATGAAATATTTATAAAAAGTAATTTCAATAATTCTGAATTTGATTTTTTCATATATGATAGCAAAGGACTACTAGTGAAAAAAGGAAGAATTTATAATCCAAAATCTATAAATAATATCAGATTAGAATTATCTTCAGGAATATATAGCATGATAATTCGTTCTAAAAACAATATTCTAACAAAAAAAATAAGTGTTAAATGATTAAGTGCATACAAATACTTTTTCTTTCACTTGTCTACTTCTCATCATTTGCAAGTAACGAGTTTGATTTAGGAACTTATATTGTAAAAACAAATACAGGATATGAGTTGATTAGAAATGGCGAGAATTATTATGTCAAGGGTGCTGGAGGATATCAGTATTTAAATCAGCTTAAAGAAATTGGAGGAAATTCAATTAGAACATGGGGTGTCGATAACGCAAAGCAAATACTTGATGATGCTCATAAACTTGGTATAACTGTGTGCTTAGGACTTTGGGTTGGTCACGAGAGACACGGTTTTAATTACGATGATGAGTATGCTGTAGAAGGACAATTAGAATCTTTTAAAAAAACAATAAATGAATTCAAAGATCATCCTGCTCTTCTTATGTGGGCTGTAGGTAACGAAATGGATCTGTTTTACAAAAACTTCAAAGTATGGAATGCGGTAGAGGATATTGCTGCTATGATAAAAAGTGTTGATAAAAAACATCCTGTTATGACAGTGACTGCTGGCTTTGATCCTGCTGAGGCTTATTTAATTAAAACATCATGCCCAAGCATTGATATTTTAGGAATTAATACATACGGTGGGATTAGTGCTTTATCAAAAATGATCAGACAGTCATGCTGGGATAAACCATATATGGTAACTGAATGGGGCCCATTTGGTCATTGGGAGTCATCTAACACTACATGGAAAGCATCAATAGAGCTTACAAGCAAAGAAAAAGCCGAGGTTAGAAACAACGCATACAGTCATATTGTTAATGACAGTAATTTATGCCTTGGAAGTTATTGTTTTCTTTGGGGTTACAAACAAGAGGAAACACCAACATGGTACGGTATTTTTTCAAAGGATGGTTATGCAACTCAAAGTGTAGATGTTTTAAATGGTAATTGGAAGAATTCAAATAGAAATAAGGCTCCTATTATTGATGAGATTTTACTAAATCGAAAAACAAGATATGAAAGTGTAAAAATCTCAAAAAAAGATGTTTGTGAATTGAGCACAAAAATTTATGACCCTGAGGGAGATAAATTGAATTATTATTTTGAAGTTTTGCCAGAAAATTATCAAAAAGTGGAAGGTGGAGATTTTCAAAAATCTTTAGAAAAAGTTAATATTAGTATTATTAGTAATGAGAATGGAAATTTAAAATTTAAAGCACCATTGAAAAGAGGTGCTTATAGAATTTTTGTATATGCTGATGATGGACAAAAAAATGTTGCAACAGCAAATTTCCCTTTTTTCGTAAAATAGATATATGGAACAAATTAATTTATCAATAGACTGCTTAGTTCTTGGATTTAGTGATGATCAAAAATTAAAAGCACTTTTAATTAAGAAAATTATTAATGAGGATAATGATTTGCAATATGCATTGCCTGGAGATCTTGTTGGTTACGATGAGGATTTAAATACCGCATCCAAAAGAATACTAAAAAATTTAACTTCACTAAGTGATGTTTTTTTAAAGCAATTTTACACTTTTGGAAACCCAAACAGGACAAAGCATAAAAAAGATCAAGACTGGTTAAATATTTATAGAAAAAGACCAAAAGAGAGAGTTGTTACTATAGGGTATATGGCTCTAGTTAAAATGGAGGACTATAAGCCAGGTCCATCCTCTTTCGCTTTTGAAGTTGAGTGGGTTTCTATAGATGATGTGCCAAAAAATATGGCTTTCGATCACAATATAATATTAAACAAAGGGATAGAGTTTTTAAGAAATCAGATGAATAATGAGTTTATCTCTAATTTATTGCCTCGAAAATTCACATTATCTCAACTTCAAAATCTGCATGAAATAATTTTAAATCAAAAACTCGATAAAAGAAATTTTAGAAAAAATATCTTGAAAGTTGAAAATATTAAAAGAACTGAGGAAAGACAGGAAGGCGTGCCCCATAAGCCCGCTTTTTTGTACCAGTTTTCTAAAAACTAATGATAAATAAAGTTAATTATTTGCTAAAAAAGTCAGGTCTTTCAATTACTCCTTTAAGAAAAGAAGTTTTGGCATTTCTATTAGAAAATGAAGTTTCAAGTTTAGATGATATAAAAAAAAATATTAAAGAGTTTGATAGAGTAACGCTCTATAGAACAATTAAAGTTCTAATAAAGTTTAAAATAATAAAAGAACTAAGCTTTGAAAACAAAAAGTTTCTTTCTTTAAATCGCAATATTAATAAAAGCTCGGATTCTTTTGAACAATCAGTTTATTTTTATTGTATGTATTGCAATAATCTCACTTTTTTGAATAACAAAATTATAAGCTTTGATATTGCACCAGATTATGAAGTTCATCAAAGCGAATCAATTATTTCAGGAAAATGCAATCTCTGCAACTAGTTTAGATAAAGTTTATTGATTTTTACAAGAGGACCTGAACAAATGTAGTTATGACATTGAACACAGCTAGTTACTATGTTGTTGTAGTTTTCTGAGTTTGGAAAGTTATTGAAATTTTCAACAGTTCTGTGAAAAGACTCTGACATTGGCTTTAAACTTTCTGTGTAAAAAGTTGAGTCTGTTGCTTTTTGGTTATGTATTTTGTTAAAATCAAAAGATATGTTATCAAATTTATCATCGTTTTCAATTTTGTATTTTGCAATTTCTAATTCTTTTGTCATTATTCTCATGTTTAATGCCATCTCACTCGCATCGTTTGGATCTATTATTCCTTTGTTAACACACGAAAATAGAAATAATGAAATAAAAATTATGAGATTTTTTTTCACGCTACTCTATTATTACTCCATCCGCTATAAAAGAAAGCTTATATTGATCATCGACTATTTGTTCTATATTCTCTTTAGATTTTCCTGCATCTTGAGCATAGTGTTTTTGATCAGCTACGCTAACAGTATCATAAAAGGCAGTTCCTTTGAATACTACCTCTTTTCCATCAACACCAGATTTAGGAACAAAAAATCCATAGTCCTTGAATTTTATAAAAAGAGTGTCATTTCCAGTTTCAACTCTCATCCAGCATCCTTTCTTAGGACAAGTTGAGATTATTTTTCCAGAAAGAGTAGTCTCTATTTGACCTGAGTTTTTTAGTTCTAATATAACAGATGGTAAGTTGCTTATATTGTTTTTAGTTATGATTTCACCATAATTATTAGTACTCTGAGTGCAGCTTGAAAGTATGATCAGAAAGATTAAAATTATATTTTTCATAATTCAAAAATATTAAATAAATTAATAATCGTTAAATATGAAACAAAGTTGCAATAAAATTATTATGAAACAAAGTTGCGTTTATACCAATTGTAAAAAATCTCGTGTATTAACTCAACACCATCCGTTATTGATGCTGGTCCTGGTTGAAGAATAATTTCAGATTTTATTTCGTAGATTTCGTTATTATTAATAGCTTTAATTTTTTCCCAACCATTCCTTTTTTTAATTTTTTCCTTTTTTACTTTTTTCCCACACCAAGAAGCTATAATAATATCTGGATTTTTCTTAATTACTTCACTTGGACTTATAATTCTGTCCTTTGCTAGTGATTGATTTGAATGTTCAATAAAAATATCATTACCGCCACAAAGTTGTATGATCTCACTTACCCATTTAATTCCACTTATTTGAGGCTTATCCCATTCTTCAAAATATACCTTTGGTTTTTTTTTCCATTTGGATGATTTGTTAGCAATTTGTTTATGTTTATTTTTTATTTCATTAATTATATTTTTAGAAGCTTCACTTTGTCCAACTAAAAAACCCACATTATAAATCATTTTAAAAATTCCGTTTATTGATCTATAATTATTTATTAAAACAGTTACTCCTTTTTTTATTAGTTTTTCTGCTATTGATGACTGAATATCTGAGAATCCAATTACTAAATCTGGTTCTAACTCTATTATTTTTTCAATGTCAGCTTCTAAAAAAGTTGATACTACCTCTTTTTGCTTTTTTGCAATTTTTGGTCTTTTCGTGAACCCAGATATTCCTATTAATCTTTTTTCTTCCCCTAGTAAATAAATTGTTTCAGTAGTTTCTTCTGTTATACATATAATTTTTTCAGGGATTAAGTTATTCATGATTTGAAGATAAAAAAAAACCACTCTTTAGAGTGGCTTTTTTCTATGGAAAAGTTTAGTTATTAATTAATTACTAATCTTCTGATTGTTTTTCCAGATTCGTAAATGTCAAATAAAATCATATTCTTCTTCTCTTGACCGACGACAGTTTTTCCAAGAATATCAACTGTGTAAATTATTTTATCATCTGACTTTAGTTCGTTAATATTTGATGGAGTAGGAGGTAATAATACTGCATCAATCACGTGCACAACTCCATTATCCCCAACGATATCAGCAACAGTTACCATTGCATTTTCAATGTAGACATTACCACCACTAATTGTAACAGTAACATCTGATCCTTCAAGTGTAGTAACGGTTTGACCATTAGATAACATTGAAGACATAACACTATCACCAACTACGTGGTATTTTAGAATATCAGTAAGTGCAGGCAGGTTGCTTAATAAACTTGCAATTGTACCAGCAGGTAGTAAATTGAAAGCGGAGTCAGTTGGAGCAAATACAGTGAATGGACCTGGTCCATCAAGAGTACCAGCTAGGCCACAAGTATCAATTGCAATTTCAAGTATTGTATGATCAGCTGAGTTTGAAATTATATCATAAACGCTATTTGATGGAGTAGGAGGTAATAATACTGCATCAATCACGTGCACAACTCCATTATCACCAACGATATCAGTAACAGTTACCATTGCATTATTAATGTAGACATTACCACCACTAATTGTAACAGTAACATCTGATCCTTGAAGTGTAGTAACGGTTTGACCATTAGATAACATTGAAGACATGACACTATCACCAACTACGTGGTATTTTAGAATATCAGTAAGTGCAGGCAGGTTGCTTAATAAACTTGCAATTGTACCAGCAGGTAGTAAATTGAAAGCGGAGTCAGTTGGAGCAAATACAGTGAACGGACCTGGTCCATCAAGGGTACCAGCTAGGCCACAAGTATCAATAGCAATTTCAAGTATTGTATGATCAGCGGAGTTTGAAATTATATCATAAACTGATGAGTCACAACTACTATTCCAAAGAGGATTTTGGGGATCATTAGGCATAACTAAGATTTCAGTTGGGCCTAGTACAACATTAAATGTGTCATTGAGGTAAGTTGGAATGTGGGTAACAAAATTATAAATGTAAGCTTGCTGACATACTCCACAAGAATCTGTTAGTGATGTTCCGTTAGCTATACCATTACAATCTGTAACAGCATTTACCGTTATGTTGCCAATCATTCCGCTAGCTGCGTGAGAACCAACAGAGCAGTCGTATTCATAGTAGCCTGGAACTGTAAATATGTGTATGTACATAGTGTCAGCTCCAGTTGGGCTTGATATGAAAGAGACTGGGTTACCGAAAGAATTACCAGTTGTGCTTGAGATATCAAAATTGACATTATGAAATCCTTGAACATTTAACCAAACAACTGTATCATTGGCATCAACAGTTATTGAACTTGGGCTGTAATAAAAATTTCCAGAATTTATATAATGAGTGTCTGCTTTTGTATTAATAAAAAGTAGTGATAGGATAAAAATTGATATAAGTTTTTTCATAGTAATTCTGGGTGTTTATTATTTTGTATAAATTTTAGATTGCAAAGTTATGCAAAAAAAAATAAAACAAAGCTTTTTAGTTCATAATTTGAGTTACAGAGAAACAAAATATATTATTGTAGGTACAAAAATTAGAATACAAAATATAGAGTAAGATATTCTTGTTGAACTTTTGCCATGCCAATATGCTAGTAAAATCAATGGAATTTGAAATGGTAGTCTGATTAATGCTTGTTGTTTAGTTATTCCTAAAAGTTCTTGCGCTTCAATACTTGAAAACAAGAAAATATTCGCAGGGAAAATAGAAATTAAAAGGATAATAATTAAAATAGAACACAGCTTTCTATACTTTTTAAATAATATACCGACTGACAAAATTATTTCTGCAGCACCACTAATATAAACTATCATCTCTTTAAATGGAAGATAATTAGGTACGATTGCTTTAAAAAACTCTGGCTCTGTAAAATGCTTGACTCCAACTGTGAAATACATTATTGATAGCGAGTACATACTGACAAACTTAATTTTCTCAATTATATTTTCTACCTGTAACTTTTTATTTTCTAACATGAACTTTAAGAAGTCTTTTTGATTCAGATTTAACCAACTCATCAGATCTTAATTTCCAGAGTTCTTTTTTTACTACACTATTTTTTAAACTTGGATCAACTACTGGCTTAGCATATGAAAAATCTTTTAGTAGTGTTAAATCAATTTTTGTCATTTTCCATGGTTCATGAACAAAGTTATTTGAAATATATTTTAACTCTGGTACCCATTTTCTAATAAAAATCCCATCAGGATCTTTTTCTTTAGATTGCTTAATTGGGTTGTAAACTCTGATCGAATTTATTCCTGTTGTTCCTGCTTGCATTTGAAATTGAGTAAAATGAATACCTGGCTCATAATCCAAAAATAAATTAGCCATATACTTCACACCCTTTTTCCAGTCTTGATTAAGATGATGACATAAAAATGAAACTAGCATCGCTCTCATTCTAAAGTTGATCCAACCAGTAGAAATTAAGCATCTCATAGACGCATCAACAAGAGGGAATCCTGTTTCTCCATTTTTCCATTTTGTTAATAGTGAAGAGTTGTTATCATATTTCATTTTTTCATATCCTCTGTTTATGCATTCAATCTCATAGCGAGGTTCAATCTCAAATTTTTGAACGAAGTGTGATCTCCATTTTAGTCTAATCAAAAAATTATTAAAGGGACGTTTGTATAGCAAATAAAGTTGTGAGCTTTTAGTTTTTTGGTATACTTCTCTAACCGAAATATTCCCCCATGACAAATAAATTGATAATCTACTGCAAGACTCTCTACTTAGATGTGGACTAGAAATATTTTTCGAATAATTTTTACCTCTTTTTTGCAAAAAAGATTTCAAGTACTTTTTAGCATACAGAAATCCAGCAGGAAGAAATTTTTTTGAGTATTTGGTTAAGAAAATGAATTTATTTATATCACATAAACTTTTTTTTACTTTAAAATTAAGCTCAGAGTTTGAATAAGAATTTTGAAATAAAGGCAGGTTCATAAAAGCATACCAATACTTGTCCCAACCATCTCTATTTTTTTTACCTCTTATTACAGCATTTTTTTGAAATTCAACCCAATTTATTTTATCAAGATTAAATTTCTTTTTAAGTTTTTTGTCTCTTTCCCATGTAAATATTGTCCCACTTTCTTCATATGAGTAAATATTATTAATCTCAAATTTATTCTGAATATAATTAATCGCTTCATCAACTTCGCTTATAAACTTATTTACTTTTCTATTGTACTGAGCTAAAAATTCGTTTAATACTTTAATAGATTGATAGACGAATTGTAAATGTCTTTCACTGATATCATTTCTTGCCATTAAACTTGGTTCAAAACAGTAAATAATTATGAAATCAAGATCATGTTTCTGAGCCATGTGAATTGGCTCATGATCAAATGGTCTGATATCTCTTTTCATCCATACTATATTAATCTTCTGCATATTTTGATTTATTTATAGTATGTTTCGTAATTGAGTTTATTAGGAACTGAAATATGAAATAGTATTGATTCTTCTGAGCAAATTAATTTAATGTAATCAACATTAGAATAAATAAAAAATGAATCCTTAGTTACTATATTTTTATCAATTTCAATTTCTCCGCTGATTAGATAAAAAGTATGTATCCTGTTTTTATCTAATTCTAAATGAAATCCTTTTTTTATGTCATATTCAAACATAAAAACATCGCTATCAATATTTATGCCTGATGAATTTCCAATTATTGTTTTTATACCATTTATATTTTCAAATTCTTTTTCTTTATAATCTTTGTATTGAGGTTCTTTGTTTAAAGATTTGGACAAATCAGGATCGAACCAAATTTGAAAAATTTCACTTTTATCATACAAGTGCTCAGAGTGAGATATACCACTTCCTGATTGAATCAACTGTACATCACCTTTCTTTAGAGATACCCATTTCTCTATTTTAGTATCATAGTGTCTGATTTTACCTTTTAAAACATAAGTTAAAATTTCAAAACCTTTGTGTGGATGAAGGCCTATAGTACTATCTTTTGTAGCAATAGCGTGTGCCCAGTAAAATAAATTTGAAAAAGGTTTAAGAACAAAGGCCTCATGAGGAAATCCTATTGGTTTATTTTCAATTATCTCACCACCATTGAACTGACCAAAAGTTTGATCTTCTTTTTTAAAAATTCTTAGCATGTTAAAGGAATATGTGGGTCATACTGGACTCGAACTCACCAATTAAGTAATTGATTGTCAATGACTTAAAATTTTAGGGTGTTCCTAAAGGGATCACTTTGTGTTCCGAGTAGTATCACTCAAATTCATACAAAACTAATGAAAATTAATGTGGACAGACTCTGTCCACATTAATTTTTTTGTATCTTGAGAAAAAAAATTTCATGAGTCAGGATAAGTTGTTTGAAAATATATTTAGGGATCATATTAAAATAGAAACATCTCAAAAAAGTATTGACAATCTTTTCACTGAGAGGATGAAGAATAAAACAAATTACAGTCCTTATTATCAAAGAAATTATGTTTGGGATGATAATAAAGCAACACACTTTATTGAAAGTATATTTCTTGGAACTGAACTACCACCTTTAATTTTCTTTGATAGTGTTTCTTATGGTGTTGAAATAATAGATGGCAGACAAAGGTATGAAACAATAAAAAGGTTCATGGAAGATGAGTTTAGTCTTAAACCTAATGGTTTGACAATTTTAACTCAATTAAAAAATTTAAAATATAGTAACCTATCAAAGAAATCAAACGATTTATTAGAACACTTTTTAGATTCTAAAATTAGAATAATACATTTTGAAATTGTAAATCACCCTCCGCTGGAGGAAAAATTACAGGACAAAGTTAAAAAGGAGATTTTTTTGAGATATAATTCTGGAATTACTCCACTTAAAAAAGAAGAAGTTGACGACGCTAGGTATGATAAAGATGTTTTATCAAATTATTTTAAGAGAAAATTAAGGTCTGAAAAAATAAAAAAAATATTTGTTGATGTTTTATTCACTGGATATGTAAGTAAAGTTTATAGGTCAACATCAGTTGCTAAAATAATTTCTCAAATTAGAACAGAACTGGTTCTACCACTTTACCCAATTGAACAATTTGCCAAAGGTGGAACAAAAAAAATATCTGAGAGACTTTATGAGTTTTACAGTAAAAATACAGATATAAATGAGGATAAAATTTTTGAAGAATTTTATAAAAAAATTCTTTTTTTAAATAAGGTTATTTCATCTTCACATAAAGCTGATTTGAAAACAAATCACCTTGCAATGAGATCATTATTTTGGGGTTTTAATATTATTGAAATGGAAAATATAATTATTGATTTTGATAATAAGTTTATAAAAAAATGCTCTGAATTTGTGAATGATAATATTGAATACTTTTCGACTGAATACAGTACAAGAAGAGAGAATATAGTGAATAGATATATTATAACTCAGCAATTCTTGCAAGGGGAATTTAATATCAATTTATCAGCATATATGGATGCTCAATCAAAAATTGATATTATAAAAAAGGAAATAAAAAATAAGAAGTCAACCACAAAACTTGAAAAGCTTAAAGATATTGGTTTATCAAAACCTGAACCGTCAAATATGTCTATAGAAGATGTAACAAGGAAAATGAACAGGCGAAAATTTTTGGTTAGACCCTCGTATCAAAGAATAGAAGTTATTGATAAACAAAAAAAATCTTCTATAATTGAAAGCGTATTATTGGGAATTAAAATTCCTCCAATTTTTATCTATAAAAGACCTGACGATGTTTACGAAGTAATTGATGGACAACAAAGGCTATTAACTCTACTTGGATTTACTGGTTCTACTTACACTGATCAGGATGATAAAGTAAAAAAATCCAAAGACAATAAATTTACCCTTAAAGGTTTAAGAATTCTTTCTGAGCTAAACGGAAAAAAATTTAATGATCTTGAGGAAAGAGATAAAGATAAAATTTATGACTTTCAGCTTTACATAGTTGAAATTGACTCAAATAAAAACCCAAACTTTAATCCAATAGACTTATTTATAAGATTAAATGACAAACCATATCCTATTAAAACCAATTCCTTTGAAATGTGGAATTCATGGGTTGATGATGATTTAATAAGAAGAATTAAAAAATTAAAAAATAATTTAGAGGATTGGTTTTATATTAAGAAACTGGTAAAAAAATCTGATAGAGACAGAATGGAAAATGAGGAGCTCATAACATCACTGGCTTATGTTGAAAATAATTATAAGACGGATTCAAAGGTGATTGATATATATCAGAAAGATAATATTGACCTGTATAAAGTAATAACCTCAAAATTGAACGCAAGGGTAAACACAAAATCTAAAATTAACTCTTTACTTCTAAAGGCAACTATCGATGAAAAAGTAAGAAATGACTTATTTGATTCTCTAAAAAAAGTTAAAAATGTAATCAAGAATTTAAAATTGATTCTTATTGATAGAGACAGGAATGATGATGAAACAGTAGAAGAATTTCTCTCTTTAGAACTTGAGAAATTTGTTAAAGTTGGTACTACAAGAAAACTTCAAAATTTTTATTTTCTATGGCTGTTAATACACAAATCTAACTTTAGTTTAGTAAAGTGGCAAAGAATTGATATTAAGAAAGATTTATTAAAACTTTTTAAAATTATTAATTCCAAACATAAAAATCTTCAAAAAAATAATTCTGGAAAACAGACACTTGTTAATTTATTTGAATCCCATAAAGAAATTTTTGTAGGAAATTATACAACAAACTTTACTAGGTTAAGAAAACTAAGCCCCGTAGAGAAAAAAGAGATGCTAAAAAAACAAAAAAATAAATCTTCAATTAGCAAAGCCCCAATGTTTGATATGGACGATTTAGAAGTTGATCACACTATACCACTTGCTTTAAAAGGTGAAGATAAGATTGAGAATATGGGACTAGCACACAAAAAGGAGAACAGACAAAAAGGTTCAAAAATATAATTACTTCACTAGTTCGAGTCGAACATTTGGGAACACTTTTTAGTTTTGTAAAGCGTTGATTATCAATGGATATTTTTTTGTGGGTCATACTGGATTCGAACCAGTGACTTCTACCCTGTCAAGGTAACACTCTAAACCAACTGAGTTAATGACCCAAGTAAATTGAATTACTGTTTGCCGATTATTCTTTCAAGATTATCTAAACCAAATTCATTTCCGTAAAGTAGAACAGAAAATCTTTGGATTTCCGCTGCAATTTGAACAGCAGCTTTTATTTCATCATCCGTTGCTCCCTCTTTTTTAGCTAAATGTACTTGTGCAGATATACAATACTCACATCTAATAGCAGCAGATACCGCAACAGCAGCTAGTCTAGCTTCCTTTGGTGCAATTGGCCCCTCTTCTGTAAATAACTTATTGAATTCTTTAAAGTAATCTGCAGCTTCTTTAGCCATAAATTGAGGGTACATTTTGTTAAATGGACTTTGCTCAAGTACTTTTTCGTATTCAGCTTCATCTGTTTGTGAAAAAACGAAAGAGCTTAAGAACATAAATGTTATTGGTAAAATTATTTTTTTCATTTTTTTCATTTTTTACAAAATTAAGTTAATCATTTATAAATCACTGGCACTTTTGAATAATTTTTCTTTCACACACTTATTGTGAATGTACAGAATCAAAAGTCCGAATAAAAGTGCTGATATAATCATAATTGCATTTGAAAATCCTTCATAGAGAAATGACATTCTTAAAAGAATAGTTGAGATTATAAATCCTGAATTTCTCATTATTTTATGAAATAAATCAGAATGGAAAAAAGAAAAAATTAGAAGAAAAACATCAACGAGAATTAATACTTGAAAAAAATCTGCAAAGAAAATATTATTGATTGATTGGTTATTTACAACATTCGTTTTGATAAATGTATCTCCAATCCACAACGATAAATTGTAAATGGCCATAACTGAGAAGGCAGGAATAAGAAAAACAGCAATCCATTTCTTAATTTCAATGAATCTAATCATGCTTGAGTTTAAGTTTTTGGAGCTAAGTGACAAACTATTTTTTCTAAATAGATATATCAAAAAGAAAAGTAGTATAGTTAATGATAAGTCAATAAATACATTTTGATTTATTTTGCTAGAGAATAGGCTGCTTGATGTTTCCATTTCTGAAATATCTTTAAACAATCTTCTAATTACAATCAGAGCTATAATTTCATATTGCTTTGATATGTATAATGTGATTGATCTTGGTAGATAATAAATTAGAAGGTAAATTTCATATATTAAAATGAACGAAAATGGAGTATATATAGCCATTATTGGACTTTTAAGAATTGAATTCTCTGAACTAAATATAATGTTATTCTTTGCTAGAAAAATTAGTAACAAATGAATTAAAAAGCTAATTAGGGAAATAACTAAAATAGATCTTTCTATACTTTTCTTTGACGTGTCACTAATGAAGAAATCAAATATTTTATTTTTCAAAACAGTTTTTGTATAAAAATTACTTTGCAAAGTTATGCAAAAAAAGACAAATCAATAGTTTAGTTGAGATTTACGATGTGGTGCAGCATGATTTATCATCATCACATTTACAATATTTAATATTATAAAAGTGCAATACAATGATGGAGAAAGCTGGAATGTAAATGAAATTTTTTGGAAGAGTGAACAGACCTAATGTTTCGTTAAAAAGAGTTATTGCTAAAAGTCCCCAAAAGAACCAAAAAATAAAATTTAGTGTATTGTTTGATGATTTTTTTGCAATAAAATAAATAGCAAAAAATGATACAATTAAAAAAGCATAATCAATTGCTTTCCACCAAAGAGGAGCATCTGCACAACAAGTTGT
>CACIJW010000017.1 GCA_902587125.1 uncultured Bacteroidota bacterium | reverse complement strand
CAGGAGAGTTTACAAAGGAGATTGACTTAAGAAGAGGTGCTAAGGGAATATATTTCTTAGAAATTATGACACAAGATGGAATAATTAATAAAAAGTTAATCCTTCAGTAAATTTTATTAAAAAAAAGTAGGAAGCCCTTGTATATCATTAATATGCAAGGGTTTCTTTTATTTAAATAATAATATGAAGATAGAAAATGTTAAATTTCTTTTAATTTTAAAATCATCAGAACAAAAAAAGAATTAAAAAATATTTATGTTTGGATTATGAAAAATATAATCTTTATACCTCTTGTAGTTTTTTTATGTTCATGTTCAAACCAATCAACATCACAAAGCATTCAAAACGTTGACGCAGCTTCATTTGAAATAAATTCCAACCAAGGAAATAGTATTATTATAGACGTTAGGACTAAAGAGGAATTTGTATCTGGCCACATTAGTGATGCTACAAACATTGATTATTATGACTCTGATTTTAAAGAAAAGCTTGATTTAGTAAAAAAAGATGTTCCAATACTTGTTTACTGCAGAAGTGGAGGAAGGAGTAGCAGGGCAGCTAATATAATGCAATCACTTGGATTCATTGAGGTTTATAACCTAATTGGAGGAATTGGGGCTTGGAAAGACAGTGGTTTTGATGTAATTAAGACAAGAGAGGAGAAAAAAAATAAGAGTAGAATATACAGCGCTAAAGAAATTAATGAGTTTTTAAAGAATAACAAATCAGCTATCTTAAATTTTAGTACTCAGTGGTGTGTGCCGTGTAAAAAAATGAAACCAGTTTTGGATGAAATTTCAAATGAAAGAGATGTTAAAATTTTAACATTAGATTTGGATGCCAATAAAGAACTATCAAAATTGTATAATATAAATAGTATTCCTACTCATATTATATATAAAGACAATATTGAAATTTTTAGAAGTTCTGGTCTGGTTGAAAAATCAATATTAATTAACCAAATAAATTAAAAATTATGAACTTAATGTTAACAGCAAAGTGCAATAACGTAGATGAATTTAAAAAAAATGGCTATGATGTTGTGAAAAAAGAATTTGATTCTTGGTGTGACAATTCGAAATCTATTTTTGCAAAAATAGATGATAATAATCTTGTTGAACTTTTCTTTGATGTCAATCCTATGGAATTGAAGAAATGGCTAGCTAAAGAGTCTACTCAAAATATTTTTAAGACACATGGGTTTTCTCCAACAAGATATACCTTTGAAGAACTAACAATGTAAACTCTATAATGGTTAAAAACAACTCAGTACCAGTAGATTTTTTTACTACAGTTTCTAATGGATATATTCAGCTGAGGTCATCTCAACGCTCTGGAGTAATACAAACATTTGGAAACAATATACAAACTGCAATAGTGCAAAGAAATCAAATTGTAGCAACATCAAAAACTGGAGTTACTTTTATCTATTCAATCAGAAATAATTACGCTACACTAATAAAAACTTTCTAGAGAAAGTTATATTTTTATTTGAAAGCCGGTAAGATTGAGGTTAGTTTGAATAATTGATCTAACAAAGGGCTTTGAGATCATTAGGCTTATCTCAATAAAAATATTTTGAAATAAACCTAATGATAGACTTTTAGAATTTACTTTACAAAGAAGTACCCTCTCATCATTTCTGCATGACCAGGGTAGGTACAGATGTATTCATAATTTCCTTTTTTCGGAGCTTCGAATTCTAGAGTTACTGTCTCTCCTGGATCTGCTAAATCAGAATAAGCAATGACATTTGGCCCTCTAGCGACGTATTTTTGTTCAGGTCCTGCATTCATAGATTGCATGGCAACTTCCTTTCTTGTTCCATACTTGACAAAAACAATGTTGTGTATCATTGCTACATCAACTCCTTTATTCTCTAATATGACTCTTACCCAATCACCTTCATCTACTGTGATGCTACCGATGTTGAATTTCATTTCTGCCATTGTATTACCTTCAGCAAAAACCTCAAATTCCTTCCAGTTTTTATCTTCTTCGTTAACTTCTTGAGTAGTTGTTGGGACATTAGTCTCTGTTACTGCATTTTCTTTTTTTTCTTCTTTAGATCCACATGCAATTAGAAATAAAGCAATTATTGTGTAGTTTAAATATTTCATCTTAATTAATTTTTTGCAAATGTATAACTATTAATTAAAATAGTTATACAAAAAATTAATCAATAATTATTTTTTTTTCTACTAATCCATTTTCGTAAATAAAAAATAAAGGGATGTTTTTTTGAGTCTTAGAACCTTTACCAAGTATATTTATAACTTTCAATAATTTTTTCTGATTATTTATCTGTTCATTTTCATTTGAACTGATAACAATTGAACCACTATAGGTGCATTGATCAATGGAATCAAGTTGAGAGTAAATCAAATTAGTGGTATCATAATGACAACTAAGTTTGCCAATACCATTAACATCAGGTGATCCTCCAGGGGTATTAATTAAAGATAATGAACCAATACTTTCAATCCATATAGGTTTGTTACTATAATTATTCGAGGATAGAAAAAGCATTTTTAGGTTGTTTCCATTGAGATTAATAGTTGTGGTTGAATCAACATGAAAATAGCCCATATTTGATGGTAGAGGGCTAATAGGGTTATTAACAATTATAGAATCTCCAGTGTTCAAGCTAAAATCGTATAAAAGAACTTCTTTTCTTTCGGTATTTTGAACAAAAGACATGAATACTTGCTTTGTTGAGATATTTTCTCTGAGCCAAAATGTTTTAGAAATAAAGTGATATCCGTCCAGTACTTTGTAATTTGTAGAGTTAAATATTGTATCCTGATTAATAAAATATAAATCAGTAATACATCCATTATTGCAATACGTTACATGCCATTCACTAGAGTGGGAAAGCATTGAGTAACTGCTTTGGCCAAAAGTATATGTACTAAAGCAAATACATATTAAGACTAAAACTTTTTTAAAAAATGAGTTCACTTGTTTTCTAAAATTTTTTTGTAATAAGAATTATGATTTTTTCTTCCAAGTAAATCAAAATTGAAATGTTTTTTTTGTGAACTCTTATTTTCATTTACAAAAGTTGTATTTCCAAGATTAGCCTTTACATATTTTATACTGTAGGCACTGTAATCAGTATAAACCAAGTGCAATTTCTTATTACTATAGGCTACATGAGGATTTAACTTTGGACCAGTAACAGAAGTATCAGTAAATGAAGTGAGATAAGCTAGATTATTTACTCCGTTAAAAGAGTATTTTATAAAACAATCAGTCAGTCCGTTTCTGTTATCTTGCCAAACCACAAACAATGAATCACCCTTATTATCAATTTCAGGATAATTTTGAATAGTTCCAGGTGGGGGATAATCAATGTTAACACATTGTGCTGAACTTAAACTTGTTTTATGAATACTGCTGATTACAATCTCGTTATTGCCTGTTGCACCGCTTTTTCTAACTACTGTTAGAGAATCATTATTCATAACTCCTTTTGGTGTTGTCGCAGGACATGAGTTTATAATCCAATTAAAGTCATCAAGGTCAGAATAAGTGTCAAAACTTAATCCACCGTTAGAAGATTTGGCAACAAAACTATTTCTGACGTTATTGTCATTATTTCTGTAAAGAAGGTAAATGTTGTCATTGTCTATTACTAGAGATGACTTGCAACAATCACATGGCTCACCGGGCGATAGGTGACTTGCCTCAACCGGACCAACAAAACTATTGCCAAAATCGTTTGATTTATTTACCATTTGCTTGGGTTCCATCCAATTCAGTAGATATTGCATATAGCTAACAACTGGGTTTCCTGACTTGTCAATTGCAATGTTTCCCATTCTATATTTGTGAAGCGGATCATTCTTAGATACCCTTATTGTATCAGAGAAGGTAAGCCCTCCGTCAAATGATTTTATTAGCATTATGGAAGTTTGAGTAGTTGCTAAAGAAGTGAAAACTACATAGACTGTATCTCCTTTTGCAGCAACCTCAGGTCCATCCCATGAGTTTGGATTAACACCTGAACTAGTGATGTCATATGAGCTAATAAAACTAGAACCATTCCATCTGGAAGCCTTTAGCATTTTTGGAGAACTATCTTTTCTCCAAACTATTAATGGATCTCCGTTTGAAACAGTTACTATTCTTGCCCTTCCATAGCCATCAGCTCCAGTGCTGATTGTGTGATAATTTCCAAAGTTTAACTGTTGAGAAAAAGAACAAGTTATAATTGTTTGAAGTAGTAATAGGGCAATAAATATTTTTTTCATTTAAGTATTCTTATTTCAATTCTTCTATTTTTTTCTCTTCCAAATTCTGTTGAATTGTCAGCAATTGGTTGCTGTTCTCCATATCCCACGCATTTGATTCTTTTGCTATCAATTCCTTTTTGAACGAGAAATGATTTAACACTGAGGGCTCTGTCATTAGATAATTTTTGATTATACGCTTCATCTCCAATATCATCGGTATGTCCAGCAATTTCAATGTTGATATTTTTTTCTTGCTTTAAGTATCCAAAAATGTCATTTAAATCGGTGTAATACTTTTGTTTTATATCATATTTAGCTGATTCGAAGTTTAGATTTTTAAGTTCAATAATTGTTTCATATAAATCAATCTGGAGATTAATTTCCGCAGAGGAAATATTTTGAGTATCATCAATGTAGATTATGTTATCAAATTTATATTCTTTGTCGTTTATTACGCATGAAACTATGATTGTATCTGCTTGCACTATATCAACAGCTGTTTGTCCTAGGCTATCAGTAATTGTAACTATATTGGTTCTTTTGCCACTGAATTTAATTTTGGTATTTGGGTAGGGTACGTTAAACTCATTACTTAAATTAACTGTTGTGAAAGTTGTATTATCAGATTTTTGTATTGTTAGGTTTCCAAATATTAATAGAGCTAATGAAAGGATTTTCATAAAACAAAGTTATTAAATGAAAATATAAAAAATTTATTAGGTAATATGTTTTTATCATAAATTTGTAATTCTATGGTTGGTTTTTTTGATGTCAAATATTATAAGTGGATAGCAGCTATTGTTGGGTGGTACTTTGCAGGAATATTAGGAGCAATAATTGCCTACTCAATCGTTAGTAGATATACTAGAAGATTAACAACTGATATTTCATTTGAAATAGCATTGCTCAGAATTTGTTCTATGATTATCAAATCAGACGGTAATGTTGAGAGCATAGAGGTTGAGACTGTAAGAAATTACTTTAAAAGAGCATTTGGTTTTGAAAGAACAAACAGGATTTTTAAAGAAGCTAAAGTATCACCAATCAGAGATTATAATCTTAATCAATTAGTGCAAGTCATAAAGGATAAATTAATACCATCTAAATTTTATTCCATACTTCAATTTTTATATTATGTATCCTCCTCAGATGGAAGAATCACTAAAGGTGAGGATGATATTATTTATTTAGTTGGTAGTCAACTTGGATTTACTGTTGAAAGAATCAATGCTATAAGGAGTCAGTTCATTAATAGTTCTTCTGTGGCCTCAGAGGATAAATCAGAGTATTATTTGAATATATTAGGATTAAAAAAATCTGCTAGCGCTGACGAAATTAAAACTGCTTACAGAAGCTTAGCTAAGGAATTTCATCCAGACAAGTTATCTGGAATGAGTCAAGGTATAAAAGATATGGCTAAAGAAAAGTTTCAGCTAATTCAAGAAGCTAATGAATACCTCCAAAAAAATTACGTCTAGTCCGAATCCTCGATAAAGTTTAAGCTTATCGAGTTTACACAATGTCTTGTATTTTCTTTTGTAAACCTCTCACCGTAGAAAACATGCCCTAGATGTCCTTTACATTTCGAGCATACTATTTCAGTTCTTTTCATACCTAAGCTATAATCAGGAATTTTTATAACTGAACCTTCTATTTCTTTGTCAAAAGATGGCCATCCACATTTTGAATCAAACTTTGTATTTGACTTAAAAAGAGGGTTTGAGCAAGCTTTACAAACGTAAATTCCTTTTTTATAGTGATTATTATATTTACCAGTGTATGGTCTCTCTGTTCCCTTATCTACAATAATCTTTCTTTCTTTACTTGTCAAATTTTTAAAGTAGTCATTTGATTGTAAATCTTGAGAAAAAGAGGATTGAAAAATAAATAGTAACAAGAAAATTTTAATCATTTTTGATTTTTTGATTTAAACCTATCTGCTTGAGAAAATGATTTATGTTTAGTTTTTCTTGACTTTACTCTTTCTCTCCACATTATAAAAGAACTTTTTTTCATTTCTTTTCTCATTATTTTTCTTACTTCATTTTCTTTTATTCCAAATTGATGCTCTATTGCTTCAAAAGGGGTTCTGTCTTCCCAAGCCATTTGTATAATTCTATCTATTTGCTCACCAGTAAAGCCCATTTTTATATATTTTTATACATCATATAATGAGGTCCAATATCTTGAATATCAAATATTTGTCCAAAAATTTTATACCCACATGAAAGATAAAATGGAACAGCTTTAATTCTAGCATTACACCATAAATTATTACTACCTTTTTCACTTATTATTTTTTCTGCAGTTTTTAATAAAAGTTTGCCGAATCCCTTTTTTCTAAATTTCTCTTCGGTTGCCATTCCTCTTAAACGAAATGAGTTTTTGTGAGCAATATCATTATTTATTTCACTGTAAAAAGTTGCACACGAGACGATTGTATCTTTAACAATTGCTGCTAAATGTATAGTTGATACAATTCTGTCTTCTTTGTAAAAACAAGATTCAAATGGTTTACCATGTCTCAACACTTTATGTCGTAGTTCAAGAATTGAATCAACATCAACGATTTTAACATGCATTTATGTAGGTTATAGAGCTATAATTTCAGTTTCTTCTTCTAACGTTGAGTTCCATTGCTCAGCCTCATCTAATGAATAGTATGGACCGATCTTAATTTTAAATAATTCTTGACTTGAGTTAGAATTATCTGGAATATAGAAAGCGCTGGCTTGATAACCCTCAGAAATATACTTGTCTACCATTTTTTTTGCTTCCTCTTTTGAATAACTTAATGTACTTATTATTAGATGTGAGAAGTTTTCATTGAAACTGAATTTGTAAGTAATATTTTCTTCTACTTCAACTATTTCTTCACTTTCTTCAACTTCTTTAGAAGAATCATCAGTAATTTTTTCAGTTTCGAATTCAAACTTAGTTTTGATATCAATTACATTAGTAAAAAGATAGGTCAACCCAAATCCAATTAAAGCGCTGATTATAACGTATTTTAACACATTATTTTTTGATGTATTTTTATCAGTTGAACGAGGAGTTTCAACAACTTTTTCTTTTTCATTTTGTACATTCTCAGTAGAAAAGTTCTTTTGTTGAATCTCGTCAAGTCTAGCTCTAAGTATTTTGAGTCTTTCTTCGTTATTTAAGTTACTCATGAGAAAAGTTTTTCAAATTTATTCATTAAAAGTTGCATTTTCTATACTTATTTTAAAAATTTCTGACAATGATATGTTCATACATTTCAATTGCTTAGGAATTATACTTTCATTTGATAAGCCTGGTACAGTATTAATTTCTATGATATAGGGTAAGTTGTTTTTAATTATGTAGTCGACTCTACAAATTCCTTTTAAATTGAGTTCTGAGTATATTTTTTCTGTTAAATTTTTAATTTTTGAATATATTTTTTTATCGATCCTTGCTGGTGTAATTTCATTGGATT
This sequence comes from uncultured Bacteroidota bacterium, assembly GCA_902587125.1. Taxonomy (GTDB): domain Bacteria; phylum Bacteroidota; class Bacteroidia; order Flavobacteriales; family BACL11. Next base: position 13,580 of record CACIJW010000017.1, on the reverse strand, counting down.
TGCCCTCATATTTAGCTTCATAATCAAAAAACTCATTATCTGTAACAATTTCTGTTACTGGCAAAGAAGTAACTGCATTGTTGTAATAAACACCACAACTTACCTCTGTACCATCAATAAATTCTTCGAACATTATGTGACTGTCATGTTCAAAAGCAAGCTTAATAGCAACTTTTAGTTGAATCATATCAATCACTTTACTGACGCCATAGCTAGACCCTGACCTGTTAGGTTTAACTATAAGTGGATATGAAAATTCTTTTTCAATAAATTGATAGTCTATTTTACTTATGTTACTAACAGATATAGATTTTGGACATCTAAGTCCTAACTTATTTAACAACAAATTACATTCATATTTGTTAAATGTAATTGCTGAAATATTTGATCCAGAGCAGGTGTAGGGTAATTTAATTATATCTAAATGTTTTTGAATATCTCCATCTTCTGCTGGAGGTCCATGAAGTGCAATAAATGCACAATCAAACATTGCAGTTTTGATTGAACGATAATCAAATCCTGATTTCTCAATTTTGAGAATACTAACCGAATAGCCTAAATTTTTAAGCTCAATTTCTACAGTCTGCGCACTTTTCAATGAAATGTTGTGCTCTGATGAATAACCACCTGTTATGATAACAACTTTCTTCATTCAAACAAAAATACACTTAATTTTAATGAGATTATTTTCTAAGTTCATAAATTTGTTGTTGACCAGACTTATGAAAAAGTATTTAAAAACAATTGTATTTTCAGCACTTACACTATTTGCTTTATTTTTTATTTGGTTAAAGTCTTTAGATATATACACAGCAAATAATAGACATGTTCAAGTTCCTGATTTTTCAGGTGTTCATGTTAGTGATCTTGATTCTGCATTTAAGAAAAACAAACTCAGGTATATTATCATTGACTCAATTTTTGATAAAAATACAGACAAAGGAGTTGTTGTAGATCAATCTCCAGAACCAAATTTTGAAGTAAAAAAAAATAGAAGAATATATTTAACTATAAATTCACTTCAAAGACAAAGAGTATACTTTCCAGAGGTCTATGACCTTACATTAAGACAGGCTGTTAAAAAATTAAATGATAATAAATTAGTTGTAGGTAATCTGGAATATAAAGTTGATATTGCAAGAAACAAAATATTAGGGCACTCCGTTAATGGAATTAGTATTAACGCTGGTCAAGAGCTTTTTGAAGGTACAACTGTTGATCTTTTAGTTGGTAAGGGAGTTGGTGATGATTACATTGATATGCCAAACCTCTTAGGTTTAAGCAGAGTTGAGGCTAATATAATTTTAAAGACACTTTCTTTAAATATAGGCCTGGAAATTTTTGATAGTAAAATTACTGATTCCAGCACAGCAATAATTACTAATCAAAAACCTGAATACATTGAAGGAGAAAAAATTAATACTGGAAGCTCAATTGATTTGTTTTATGAGTAAAATCACTTTATTATTTTTTCTATTATCAGGTTTTTGTTCATTTTCACAAGAGATTGTCTCAGTACTTAAAAGCAGAGAGCATAATGAAAATATTAGTTTTAAAAATCTTGCTTCTTCTAAGCTAACATCATTTCCTTTTTTTGATGATTTTTCCAATTCTAATATTTCAAATAACAATTGGACTGATAGGAGCATTTTTATAAATAATAGCTACGCTATAAATCCTATATCCTCAGGAGTCGCAACATTTGATGGGTTAGATTCAAATGGTTTTGCATATGATATTTCAGTAACAAATTCCTATGGTGTAGCTGACTATCTAACATCAAGAGAAATTGATATTTCAAATATTGATTCTATATTTTTGATGTTTTTTTACCAGCCTCAAGGCGTTGGTGATTTTCCTCAAAATCAGGATAGTCTTGTTTTAGAGTTTCTTGATGACTCCCTCAATTGGAATAGAGTTTGGGCAATAAACGGAAGTTCCTATTATCCTTTTGAAAAAAAAGTAATTTTTATCAACGATAATAAATTTTTACATCAAAACTTTAGATTTCGATTTTTTAATTACGCTACTCTATCAGGAAACTTTGATCACTGGAACTTGGATTATATATTACTTGACAAGTTTAATAGTGTTTCTGATACAAATGAACTAAATGATGTTGCTTTTATCGGAAAACATGGGTCTTTGCTTAAACGATATACTCAAATGCCGTGGAAACATTTTCTCAACAATGAATCAACTGAACTAATAGACAGTATTGATATTCCAATAAGAAATAATGATGCCAGTATAAACGTTGATTACAAATATTTTGTTTATGATCAACAAAATAATCAATTATCTACTTTTCCATCTGCTGGTTGGAGAAATTATTCAATAAATGATTATGATTCCATTGGAAATTTTTCACATTCTCCTTCAGTTATCATAGATGACAACATTTTTAACTCATTTCAAATAGACAGTGCAACATTTGAAATTAAGCATGTAATTAAGACAGGTTCTGATGATTACAAATACAATGACACTATTAAGTACATTCAAGAATTTAATTCAAGTTTTGCATATGACGATGGATCAGCTGAGTCAGCTTATGGAATAAATGTCACAGGAGCCAAAGGAGCATTACAATTTAAGTTAAACAGACCTGACACTCTTCGAGCGGTACAATTTTATTTTCCTCAAATGCTTGACTCAGTTTCTAATTTGGATTTCTATCTGACGATTTGGAATGACAACAGTGGAAAGCCAGGGGATGTACTTTACAGCAGGCTGGAGAGTCCAAGACACAGTAGAAACACTAAATTTCAGACGATATTAATTGATTCTCTTTTCCAAATGTCTGGTACATTCTATGTAGGATGGATTCAAACAACAGATGACTTGCTTAACATAGGCCTTGATTTGAATAATAACTCAAACCAATATATGTTTTATAATTTTAATGGTACATGGTTAAATTCTCAATACCAAAGCTCTTGGATGATTAGGCCAATTGTTTCAGAAAAAGACATACTCTTGACCACAAGTGAAATCGATAATTTAAATATAAAATTATGGCCTAATCCCTCTTCTGAAAAAATTTATTTACAGTGTTCAAGTAAGTTTGAAAAGCTTATTATTTATGATTTTTGGGGTAATGAAATCAACTCCTATCAATATTTAGATGTGGAGGAAGGTATTGACGTAAGAAACTTATCATCGGGCTTATACTTATTTAACATTCTATTTAAAAATGAATTTGTGACAAAAAAAATAATCATTAAAAATGAGTAATGAATTTATTCATTATGAATTCGTTGCTGATAAAGGTCAAAATCCATTAAGAGTTGATAAATTCTTGATGAATTTTATAGAAAATGCTACTAGAAATAAAATTCAAAAGGCAGCTGATTCAGGTAATATTTTCGTAAACGGAGTTAAAGTAAAGTCAAGCCATAAAGTAAAATCAGAGGATATAGTTAAAATAATTTATGATTATCCAAAAAGAGAAATTGAGTTAGTTCCTCAAGATATACCACTTGATATAAAATATGAAGATGATGATATCCTTATTTTAAATAAAGAAGCTGGAATTGTAGTACACCCTGGCTATGGAAATTATGAAGGTACACTCGCAAATGCACTAGCTTTTCACTTCAAGAACCTACCAAACAAAGGAGATGAGACAAGACCTGGTATAGTTCATAGATTAGATAAGCTCACATCAGGAATTTTAGTAATTGCTAAAAATGAAGTTAGTATGTCGATAATGTCAAAAAAATTCTCTGATAGGAATCTTGACAGAAGGTATTTAGCTTTGGTATGGGGTGATGTAGTTGAAGATCATGGAACTATTGATGCAAATATTGGAAGAAGTTTAAAAAATAGAAAAGTGATGAGTGTATTTCCTAATGCTGAGTTTGGTAAAAGAGCCATTACTAATTATAAAGTTGTTGAAAGATTCAGATATACTACATTAATTGAGTGTAAGTTAGAGACTGGAAGAACACATCAAATTAGAGTCCATCTAAAGTATCTAGGACATCCGTTGTTCAATGATATGGAATACGGAGGTGATAAGATATTGAAGGGTACAACATTTACAAAGTACAAACAATTTGTAACCAATTGTTTTAAAATTTGTAACAGACAGGCATTGCATGCAAGATCACTATCATTTGAGCATCCTGTTAGCAAAAAAAAGCTTGAGTTTGTTTCTGATTTACCAGATGATATGCGTAAACTTATACAGAAATGGAGAAACTATACTAGTTAATTATTAGTCTTTTTGAAATAGTTCCTTTATCAGTAGAAATGTCAACAAAATAAATACCTGATTTCAAGTGTGTTAAGTTAAGTTCTATTTCAGATCTGTAATTGTTAATATAGTGTACATTTTTACCAACTATACTAAAGATTTTGATCGTATTGATATGTAGATTATTTTTTGAGCTAATTTTTATCCTTCCATTTGCAGGATTGGGATAAATTAGAAAATCATTAATGATATTTTCTTCAATGCCCAGCGTACTGCAACTCACTGTAACACTACCATTTTTTAAACTTGATCTTCCTGCTTGTGTTTCAGATCTATTTAGTACACTATTCATCACATCAACCTGCCCATTAGAAAACATCCAAGTATTTAAAGCATATGACATGAAATTTTCATGCATATCTGGCATATCTGAACTAAATCCATATGCAAAGTCATTGCATGAATTATAAGATCCTGAGTTTGTGCTTGGGTATGATGCATTTACAAAACTCCAATATACACCGTTTGTAGGAGGAGTATCGTCTACACTTGTAAAAGAAAGTGGCCAACTAATGTTGTTATCATTATCACAACAACTTCCGGTTCCAGTCTCACAGAAAGTATGATTTAAACCAAGATAATGTCCAATTTCATGAGTGGCAGTTCTACCATCACTGCTAGGAGCAGCAACTCCTGTTGTTCCAAAATATCTGTAATCAACTACTAAACCGTCTTTCCAAGCGTTAGATCCAAAGCCAGCAAGTAGCCCCGGAAGGTAAGCATATCCAAGCGTCATTCCACCGCCACTAGAGTTAGTTAAATCACATACCCAAATATTTAAATAATTGTATGGGTCCCAACCGTTTTTACCACCAGTAGAATTTAACTTCATCGCATTAGCATCATTATTATCGTCTGCATCAAAGTTTGTCTTAGTGGTTGATGTTCTGGTTATTCCTGTAGTTGGATTTCCCTGAGGATCTTCTGAAGCAAGACAGAACTGCAAGTTCGCATTTCCTGCAATGTTTTTGAAAGTACTTCTAGGTGGATTTGGAAATTCAGAATTAGTTTTTGAATAGTCTTCGTTTAAAATTCTTATTTGATCTTCAATTTGAGCATTAGAAATATTAGTACCAGCACCAACTGAGGCATGAGTATTTCTGTGCACTACATGAACAACAACTGGGATTACTACAGCAGAACTCTTTTCACTTGAACTGTTATTTATATTACGAGTCTCTGAAAGAAGATTAGCTCTGGCCTGTTCATAATCTTTGTTAATACTTAGTTCGTATTCAACGAGTTTGGTTGTCATGCATTTTTTCATGTTTTGTGCACATAAAATATGCGAAAAAAATATCAAAATTGCTGTTAGTTTGGTTATCCTCATTTATTTTTTACAAACTTTTTAGTGTATTTAGTTGAATCTATGCTCATAAACAAAACATAAACACCATTTTCTAAACTACTTATATTTAAGTTATTGCTAGTAATTTTTTTGCTAAGTATTTTCTTACCAGCTATATCGAAAACATCAACAAAAATAGGATTATTAATTGTTATTTGGGATTTTAATTTAAAAAATAGATTATCGGAAGCAGGGTTTGGATATATCTCTAATAATGAGTCATGTAAGTAATTTAAATTAGTTGATTGATTTTCATTTGATATGCAAAAGCTCAGTGAGTCAATATTAATAAAGCTTCCACCACTTCCAATAAGTGAATCACCAAAAAATGCGTTAAAATAACCATTACCAAAATTACAACATATACCATCGTTTCCGGTGTCAAAAATTACAAAGTGGTAACAGCCTTGTGTTAAGCAATATTCTCTCTCATATAGTATGTTATTATTTAGTACAACTCCTGAGTCAATGATTGAATTATTAACTTCGTCATATAAATACCATTGATTTTCCTGAGCATAATTATCAGTTTGAATTTGGATGTTAACAGTTCTTCCAATGTTAGAGTAATAATTAGTGGATAAGAAATTATTTGAAAAATCTAAATCAATCTTATTGTTGGGTAGTGAAACTTCAATCTCCAAAATATTATTGTTTTGTACATTTTTAAGGCTAGCTAGATATACTGTGTCACTCATGTTTTGAGATAAATTTCCACTCCATGATTGATTCGTATATTGTTGACCATTCAATCTGTAATTTATATCCAATGTATACATCGGATCACTGCTATTATTTTTTACTACAATTACGGGATATATTTTTTGATCACAAATACTATCATTATTTAACGGATGAATTATTGATTCAATTGATGCATCACAGCTCATTGAGAAGTTTGAGGTATCACATCCGTCAGATATAAATATTTTGTCTCTGTAATTTAGCAAACAGTTCCATGCTCTTGATTTTTGACCGTTTGTAAATGAATTCATACAGTCATCGTCACTGTAATCCATAAAGTTCATGAACATATCTCCACTATTTTGACAGCTGATATGAGGATGTATCTTACAACCATAGGTAGCTTGCTCTTGAGTTGGTGTATCAAAAACAAAATCATCTCCACAAGTATTATCTCCCCAAACATGAAAAAGATTTAGCCAATGACCAACTTCGTGTGTTGTTGTCCTTCCTAGATTATATGCACTTGAGTAATTTAAATTTACACCAAAATTGTCATGATTAATAACAACTCCGTCTGTTTCTTTAGTACCAGCATATGGAAACTGAGCCCATCCAAGTATGCCACCGTAAATGTTACAAACCCATATGTTTAAGTATTTTTCCGAGTCCCAAGCATCGCTTCCTCCTGTTGCATTGTAATGAATTGTTGTGTCATATAAAGAGAAACCAGATTTATTGGTGAATTTTCTAATAATTCCATTTGTTGGATTTCCGTCTGGATCTTTAGTTGCTAAACAAAAATTAATACTCATATCAGCCACGACTGACTGGAACTGAGAAGGGGTATTAATAGCATCTGAATTTGTTCTTCTAAAATCTTCGTTTAATACCTGAATCTGAGAAAATATTCTGCTATCAGAAATATTATTTTGAGCGTTACTATATACAATATGAACAACTACAGGTATAGTAACATTGTTTATAGATTCAGCATAAACTTTTTGATTTATCAAATTTCTTTTACTTTCTATTTGATTATTTTCTTTTATGGCTTTTTGTAAAAGCAACATACTTCCACATTTTTCAAAATTTTGAGACATGTTGATTTTTGAAAATAATAACAACAAGAAAAGAAAACCTATCTTGATCAGCCTTTTATTCATTAACATAATCATCATCTGTTAATGTTTTTAAAAATGCAATTAAATCAGCTTTTTCTTGATTAGTCAAAAGCAGCCCAATACCTAATTTCTTCATCAAGGGATCTACAGTTGAGGAATAATGACCTCCACTATTGTAATGGTCAATCACCTCCTCTAGAGTCGAAAATCTACCATCATGCATATAAGGTGCGGTAAGTTCAACATTTCTTAATGTAGGTGTTCTGAATTTACCAGCATCTTCACTAACTCCAGAAACATTTGCTAAACCTAAATCGCTAAATGGCTCAGTGTCTAGTCCGTTGTTATGAAAATCATCATTAGTGAAAAGATTTGTCCCATGGCAGTGGAAGCAATCTCCTTTCTCAGTATTAAAAATGGTTAATCCGTTGAGCTCAGATGGAGTTAGTTGAATTTCTTGCCTTATAAACTTGTCATATTTACTATTGTAAGAGACTAATGATCTTTCAAACTGAGCAATCGCTTTGACAACATGAACAGAGTCAATGTAGTCAATGTTGAAAGCTTTTTTAAAGAGATCCCTGTATTGTTCATTTTGATTTAGTTCAGTTTCTACATTTCCCCATTCATTATGCATTTCAATAGGGTTCGTAACTGGTTCAAAAGCCTGTTCCTCCAGACTGCTTGCTGACCCATCCCAATTAAAGCTTGAGTTCCATCCTAAATTAATCAAGGCAGATGCATTTCTAAAGCCTGCGATACCGTCAATTCCAACGCTGTATTGACTTTGTTGAGAAAAGGAGTTGGACTGTATATGGCATGTTGCACAAGAAATACTATTGTCAGCACTCAGAATAGGGTCATTAAATAATTTTTTACCAAGCTCAACACCCTCAACAGTCATTGGATTGTCAGAGGGAATTTGCATCAACGGAAATCCATTTGGGATATTTATTATATAAGGGGTAGTTATATATTTTAAGCAAGAGCCGTCATCAAAGATGGCATACGGATTGTAGTTTACAGCACTTGAGTCAGTGCAACCATTTATTATGTTCTTATCTTTTTTGCAAGAAAAAAAAGCAAAAATTATAATTAATAAACTATAATTAAGACTTCTCAAAATTTTATCTTCCTAGATTTCCTGAATATGTTACGCTAGAGCTAAATACATCGGCTTGACCATTTTGTTTGAGTTGCATTTGTGCAACCATGTTCATCATTATTCCATTGCTCGATAAAACAAAATTGTTAGGATTTTCAAACCAGTTATTTACGTTCATAATTATATTTAGCATAATACCTTCAGTATCATTCGTATTAAAATCAATAGGAAGCTCCACATTAAATGAATAATCAGAACCCATAGTAGGTCCAGTATGACAATTATAGAATTGATTTATTGTATCGTATGTACCTTCTAATTTCATGTAATGATATCCGCCAGATCCCATCATGGGGTTATTTGGCCAAAACATGTCACTGTGCCATGAATCGTTTACATATTGGTTGTCGACATTTTTTAAGCTATCTAATCCAAATGTAAATGAGATCTTATTATACATTCCTTCATCAATTGTTCCGTAACCAATAACTGTTGTTTCTCTGTTTTCAACATCAACAAAATGAATATCTTCAATATCAACTAATTCTCCGTTTGATCTATGAAGTTTTAGATTACTTATCAAATACCATAATCTATTAATAGTGTAAGATTGAGATGATGAGTTTAAATATGAAGTGCTGTCTAGCTCTAATGAATTTGAATTGTTGTTAGTGTGATTAAAGTGTATTGTTAAATTTGTTGAACTATCATTTTTTTCACAAGAAATAAAAAAGATGATTAGCGGTATTAGATATAGTTTTTTCATATGACAAATTTAGTTAAATAAAAGAGAACGATTAAATAACGCATTTTAGAGAATTAAATTGTAATTTTTCATCGTGAAAGATAAATCTATAATTGAAGTTATTTTACCTATTTCAGTAGAGGGTACCTTTTCTTACCTAAGTAATCAGGAAATAGAAATAGGAAAGAGAGTCTTAGTTCAATTTGGTAAAAGAAAAATATATACAGGAATTGTTTTTTCTAACTACAATAAATATGATTCAAGTATCAAATACAAAAGTGTATTAGAAATTTTAGATGAGATTCCAGTAGTCGGCACGAATCAATTAAATTTTTGGAAATGGATTAGTGAATATTACATGTGTAGTATAGGAGCTGTAATGAGAGCAGCTATTCCAAATTTTTTGAAATTAGAGAGTGATACAATTGTAAAAATTAGTAAAAACTATGATGGAGATACCACTGACCTAAAAGAAGAAGAAATAGATTTAATATCTCATGTATATGAGACCTCAAAGCTTAAGTTAGATCAAATTTTCAAAGATGATAGTTTTCATAAATCTGCAAAAAAAATATATAGTTTAGTCAAAAGAGACATCTTATTTCTTGAAGAAAGTGTTAAAGAAAAATTTTCTGATAAAGTTGAAAAGAAGGTAAAAATTTTAGACTTAAAAAACAAAGAGAATCTTATTTCAAAAAGAGCAAAAAAACAAATAAAGCTATTCGAAGTTTTGCAATCTTTTTTTGACTCTAATAAAAAAGAAATTAAAATTAAAGATTTACCTAATCACTTAAGGTCAAATTCTCTTCTAAAATCACTTGAGTCAAAAAGTATCATTGAAATATATTATGATAAGATCAGTAGATTTGATTTTCCAAATATTTCGGTCAGCCCCATTCCAAATCTTTCTAATGAACAACGACAGGCTTATGATTTGGTTAATGAAAAATTATCAACCAAAGACATATGCTTACTACATGGTATTACAGGCTCTGGTAAAACAGAAATTTATTGTAGGATTATTGATGATTATATTAAAAAAGGAAAGAAAGTTTTATACGTTTTACCTGAGATAGCACTAACGACACAAATTATTAAAAGATTGAAAACCTTTTTTGGAAATATGGTAGGTGTTTATCATTCAAAGATGAGTAATAATGAAAGAGTAGAAATTTGGAATCAATTCAAATCAAATAGCTCTTCTTTTTTTAAGATTATAGTTGGAGCAAGATCTTCTATTTTTTTACCTTTTGATAATCTTGATTTGATAATCATTGATGAAGAACATGATAGTTCATTAAAGCAGACTCAGCCAAATCCAAGGTATCATGCAAGAGATTGTGCTATCATATTATCAAAAATTTATAACTCTAAAATTATTTTAGGCTCAGCGACACCTTCTCTAGAGACTATAGATAATATCAATCAAAAAAAATATGAAGTTGTAAGGCTTGACAAAAGGTATGGTAATATAGAATTACCATCAATTGAGATAATTGATTTAAGAAAATCACATCTAAAAAAAGAAATGAATGGTTTTTTCTCAAATCGATTAATCGATGAGATTAAACTTCAATTAGATAATAACAAACAAATTATTATTTTTCATAATAGAAGAGGTTTCTCGCCTTTTGTAATATGTGAGTTTTGTGGTACTATCCCAAAATGTAAATCATGTGATGTGTCGTTAACTTATCACATAAAATCAAACTGCTTAAAATGTCATTATTGTGGAAACAGGTATGATTTTAGCAAAAAATGTTCAAGCTGCAGTCAAGAGACAGTTAAGAAAAAAGGATTTGCAACTCAAAAAATTGAGGATAATTTATCTGAAATTTTTCCTCAAATAAGAATATCAAGAATGGATTTTGACAGTACAAGAAATAAAAACTCATATGAAAATATAATTAATGATTTTGAAGAAAAGAAAATTGATGTATTGGTAGGTACACAGATGGTAACAAAGGGGCTAGATTTTGATAATGTAGGATTAGTTTCGATAATTGACGCAGATAGTTTATTAAACTTCCCAAGTTTTAATTCAAATGAAAAAGCATATCAGCAATTAATACAAGTCTCTGGTAGATCTGGTAGGAAGGAGAGGGGTAAAGTATTAATTCAAGCATTTGACACTGAGAATAAATTATTAGCTGATTTAAAGATGAATAATTTCAGTTCAATGGTTAAAAGAGAATTAAGTCAAAGAAAAGATTTTAATTATCCACCCTATACAAGAATAATTGGAATTAAGTTAAAATCAAGAAATGTTAATGAATTGAATGTGTCATCATCATATCTGTCAAAAGCTTTAAAAGACACTTTTGGTCATAGGGTTCTTGGGCCAATGCAACCTCAAATCTCTAAAATAAGAGATTACAATATCATCGGATTTATGATTAAAATTGAAAGAAATGCTTCTGTATCAAAGGCAAAGAATATTTTAAAAGAGATCATACAAAGATTTGAAAACAAAAAGATTAATAGAAAAACAAATCTTGAGGTTGATATAGACCCTATAAGCTTGTAAATTTCCAAATATCATTTTTAGGAAAGTCACATTTAAGATTAATTAATTCATTTTTAACTGGATGAACAAATGATGTGGAGTATGAGTGCAAGCAAATACTTTTATCTTTATTTGACCTCTTAGCTCCATATTTAACATCTCCTTTAATTTTACACCCAATTGAGGAAAGTTGAACTCTTATTTGATGATGTCTGCCAGTTTTTGGTTTTACTCTTATCAGAAAATAATTTTGAAGTTTTTCAATAAGCTCATACTCGAGCTCTGACTTTTTTCCATCATCTGATTTAGTGATGTATGATTTGTTCTGCTTTTGATTTTTTTTGAGTAAACTAGTTATTACTCCTTTTGCCTTATTGGGCATGTCTTCAGTTATTGCATAATAGGTTTTTTGAACTTTCTTATTTTTAAATAATTCATTCATCCTTGAAAGACTTTTACTAGTTTTTGCAAATAAAACTATACCGCTGGTTGGTCTGTCAAGTCTATGAATTGTACCTAAAAATACATTGCCTGGTTTTTTATATTTAGTTTTTAGATATGATTTGATTTCTTCAGAAAGCGGTTTATCACCGGTTTTATCACCTTGGACAATTTCACCAGATTTCTTACAAACAGCAATGAGGTGGTTATCCTCATATATGATTCTGTTCATTAGTATTGTTCCTTTTCGTTTGGAAAAGAACCTGACTTTACATCATTAATATAGTTGGAAGTTGCTTTGTTTATTTCCTCAAACAAATTTGAATACCTTCTTAAAAATCTTGGGCTAAATTCATTATTCATTCCAAGCATGTCATGCAATACAAGGACTTGACCGTCTACATCTGCTCCAGCTCCTATTCCAATGACAGGTATTGCTAGCTCACTTGCTACTTTTTTTGCTAACTCAGCAGGTACTTTCTCTAGTACAATTGCAAAGCAACCTGCCTTTTCAAGAAGTTTTGCATCGTTAATTAGTTTTTTTGCCTCAGCATTTTCTTTAGCTCTAACAGTATATGTACCAAATTTATAGATAGATTGAGGAGTAAGGCCAAGATGCCCCATCACAGGTATTCCTGCGGTCAATATTCTTTTAATGGAATCACTGATCTCTTCTCCTCCTTCAAGCTTTACTGAATGGGCTCCACTTTCTTTCATTATTCTAATTGCTGAAGCAAGCGCCTTTTTTGAGTTTCCTTGATAAGTGCCAAAAGGTAAATCAACAACTACTAGGCATCTTTTGATTGCTCTGACAACTGATGAAGCATGGTATATCATCTGGTCAAGAGTAATTGGCAAGGTTGTTTCATGGCCTGCCATTACATTTGAAGCTGAATCTCCAACAAGAAGGATGTCAATACCTGAAGAATCAACAATTCTAGCTAATGTATAGTCATAAGCAGTTAGCATTGAGATTTTTTCTTTACTTTTTTTCATCTCAAGTAAAGAATTGGTAGTTATTCTCTTATATTCCTTCTTTTTCATTTTAATCAATTTTAACAACAGATAAATTTCTGTAGCCAGCAGATATTAGATTGTTCATATGCTCAGTTGCTTCATTCATGCTATTAAACTTTTTACTCATATAAGAAAAAGTATTATTTTCATTATTCATAATCCATAAATCGGGAGCATCTCTGAATTTATTGGATTTTGGTGTAAGTAATACTCCAAGACTCACTGTGAAGTATGAGTTTTTTACTTTATTTTTTTTACTAAGATCTACAATTATTTCTTTTGTTTTCATTTCAACATCTTTCATCGATTCTATTCCATTTTTTTCAAATTCCATGTATACAAACGCATC
>CACIJW010000016.1 GCA_902587125.1 uncultured Bacteroidota bacterium | reverse complement strand
TTACTCAGTTAAGTATTTACCACCAATATTATATTTTGGATCTGTAGCATTGCTTGGATATGACATTTATTGTGATTTAATTAATGACACAGAATTTCTAAATGTATATACTGAAACACCATTAATAATTATCTTTTTTTTAATGACTTATTTAGGCGCAAAAAAATATCAAAAGAAATCATAGTAAATGAAAAATTTTCTTGAAATTATCTTTACGACTTTTGCTTTAATATGTTCTGTAGATTTAATTTATGAAAAATTAAATAGTACTTGGTTTTTTGATTTTGATAATAATTATATTTTTATTGCAGTTTTGCTTTACCAAGCTTTAAACTTTAGTAAAAGAAAATATACTAATTTCAAAAGTTATTTCACTAAACTGTCTTTGTTTGAAATTATTTTTCTTGTTTACGTTTTTTTATTCTTCATCATCTAATTTTTTCTATAAATAATGAAGCAAGAGGCTGTTATATCTAAATGTAGCAAATATCGCTATTCATTAAGTAGAGAATGGAATAAAGACAAGGAGAAGGTTTTATTCATAATGCTAAACCCCTCTAAGGCAGATGATAAAAAAGATGATCCTACAGTAAAAAGATGTATATGTTTTGCAAAAAATTGGGGTTTTGGTGGATTAATGATTGGTAATCTTTTTGCTTACAGGACAACTTACCCAAAGGAATTATTTAAGACTAAAAACCCTGTAGGAAAAGATAATTTAAAGTTCTTAAAGAGAATGATTAAAAGTTCAAATCTGACCATTTGTGCTTGGGGAAATAAACAAGGCTTACCTCCCAAATATTTGCGTAAAATCACAGATTTATATTATTTAAAAATATTATCAGACGGTAAAACACCTGGTCATCCTCTAAGATTAAAAAAAGATATAAAGCCTCAAAAGTTTATTTTTTAATTTAAGTCAAAAGTGAAGCTGCAAACTGTTAAAATTCGAAATCTGTAATAATTTAAATGAAACAATCACAATAGTCAGCAAACATATGCAACACCAGACCGATTCCAATTATATTAAATGGTCTTTTTAAAAAAGACATGACAATGTAAATGGCAATGGCAAAATATGAATGCAGTGGGTGAAAATTAATACTACATCTATCTGCTTGGTAAATTGGTGTAGCAAGTAAGTGATCTATGTCAACTATCATTGTTGAAATCATAATTATATAAGCTTTTTTCCAGTCTTTATTAAAGAATAATTTTGCGACAAAAAGTGGTAAGAAGAAATGTAGTGAATAGTGAATTATTAAAGAAGTCATTAAATTTCTTATCTAGTCTCTTTTAAGCTTTCTATACTTTATACGTTTGGGAGAAATATCACCTAATCTTTTTCTGCGATTTTCCTCATAATCTGAATAACCTCCCTCAAAATAAACAACACTACTATTTCCTTCAAAAGCTAGTATATGTGTACAAACTCTGTCTAAAAACCACCTGTCATGTGAAATAATAACAGCACATCCTGCAAAGTTTTCTAACCCCTCCTCTAATGCTCTTAACGTGTTTACATCTAAGTCATTAGTTGGTTCATCCAACAAAAGTACATTTGCCTCTTGTCTTAAAGTCATTGCTAAATGTAATCGATTACGCTCTCCACCTGAAAGCACACTTACTTTTTTGTTTTGATCTGAGCCGCTAAAGTTGAATTTAGCGACATAAGCTCTTGAATTCATTAATTTTCCACCAACATTTACCTGCTCTTGTCCGTCAGTTATTTGTTGCCAAATTGTTTTTTCCAAATCAATATCAGCATGTTGTTGATCAACATAGGCAATCTTTACAGTCTCACCAATTTTAAATGAGCCTGAATCTGCATCTTCTTGTTGCATTATCATACGAAATAAGGTAGTTTTTCCTGCTCCGTTAGGGCCAATAATTCCTACTATTCCAGCGGGGGGTAGTTTGAAATCTAAATTTTCATATAACAACTTATCACCAAATGCTTTACTGACGCCCTCTGCATCAATAACATTATTTCCTAATCTTGGACCAGGAGGGATATATAACTCAATTTTATCCTCTTTTCTTTTTCCTTCTTCACTTAGTAATTTTTCATAATTACTTAATCTAGATTTTGATTTTGTACGTCTTCCTTTTGGTGACATACGTACCCACTCAAGCTCTCTTTCTAAAGTTCTTTTTCTTTTACTTTCTGTTTTTTCCTCTTGAGCTAATCTTTTAGTTTTTTGATCTAGCCATGAGGAATAATTTCCCCTCCATGGGATACCCTCACCTCTGTCTAGCTCTAAAATCCAGCCAGCAACATTGTCTAAAAAATATCTATCATGGGTAATTGCTATTACAGTACCTTTATACTCTGAAAGGTGTTGTTCTAACCAGAGTACAGATTCTGCATCTAAGTGATTGGTAGGCTCATCCAGTAATAAAATTTCAGGCTCTTGAAGCAATAAGCGACAGAGAGCAACTCTTCTTCTTTCTCCTCCAGAAAGCACTGAAATTTTAGTGTCTGGTTCAGGACATCTTAGAGCGTCCATTGCTATATTTAATTTAGTTTCTATATCCCAAGCTCCTAGTGCTTCAATTTTATCTTGAAGGTCACCTTGCTCTTTTAAAAGCTCTTCCATTTTATCAGGATTTTCATAATTTTCTGGAAGTCCTAAAGAGTCATTTATTTTATTGTAGGCATCCAAAACCTCAACAGCTTCATTCATTCCCTCTTTTACTATGTCAATTACTGTTTTATTGTCATCAAGTTTTGGTTCTTGTTCAAGATAACCTGTTTTATAACCCTCTGAAAAATTTATATCACCTTGATAAGATTTTTCAACTCCAGCAATTATTTTTAAAAGTGTCGATTTACCTGAACCGTTAAGCCCTATAATGCCGATTTTAGCACCATAAAAAAATGATAAATATATGTCCTTTAATACTTGATTATTGTTGTTATTGTATGACTTGGAAAGACCAGTCATCGAAAAAATTATTTTCTTGTCATCTGACATAATTTATTTTTTTGTAATTAGAGTAAGGTAAAATTAAAAAGATTTATAATCAATTATTAATTTTTTTAATGACTTATTTAGAAAAGGATGTAAAACCTAAAAAGGTTTATTATTCATTGCATAAGTTCATTAAACATAGCCAAGACATGAGTTGCAACTATATATTGTCAAAGCAAAAAATTATTAGCTTTGGTACTTTAGTTTAATATTAGCTGTTATTATGATAGATTTAAATGAAATCATCACCTTATTTGCTGGAGTATCCTTTATAATATATGGAATAAACTCTTTTTTATCTCAAAAAATGGTTTTGGAGTTCAAGAGATGGGGTTTAGAAAAGAAAAGAAAAATAATTGCAGTAAGTCAATTTATTTGTGGCGTTTTATTATGTCTAGGCTTAATATCTAAAACTATATTATTTATTAGTTCCTCTTTCTTGGTTATTATGATGTTAACGGCTGTCTATGTTAGAATTAAAATAAAAGACAATATTTCAGAAATTTTACCAGCAATGTCATACCTACTTATTGGACTCTTGATACTTAAAGATAGCTTAAAAATTTTCTATTGATAAATTAGAAACGATATAGATAGCATATAATTATTACAAGTCCGTACATGAAAAATCACATTTTTAAAATACTTTTCTTACCAATTTTATTTATCTCCTGTGGTGATACTACAGAGAATCCAGATTACTTAAAAATGTCTGTTTCTGTTGATAAAAGAATTGAAGATTTGATGAATAGAATGAGTTTGTATGAAAAGGCATGTCAAATGAATCAGTTTGTTGGTATTGAGCATATGAAAAAAGCAGAGAAAGACTTATCTGAGGAAGACAAGAAAAAAAGTGATACAAAAGGATTTTATAAAGGTGTGTTTTCAGATGATGTCAAACAAATGGTTATTGATGGGAAAATAGGTTCTTTTTTGCACGTTCTCACAGCCGAAGAAGCTAATTACTTACAAGGATTAGCGTATAAATCTAAATTAAAAATACCATTACTTATCGCTATTGATGCTATACATGGTAACGCCTTATACAAAGGAGCAACTGTTTATCCATCTCCAATCGCAATTGCTTCAACATGGGATGAAACAAATTCATATGATGTTGGTAAGCAAACAGCATTTGAGATGAGATCAACAGGTTCACATTGGGCACTCACTCCAAATATTGATGTTATGAGAGATGCAAGATGGGGAAGGGTAGGTGAAACTTTTGGAGAAGATCCTCACTTAGTTACTCAAATGGGTACTGCTATGATAAATGGATTACAGCAAGATGACTTTAGTGGTGCTAATAAAGTTATTGCATGTGCAAAGCATCTAATTGCAGGAAGTGAGCCAATTAACGGTTTAAACTTTTCTCCAATGGATATTTCTCAAAGAACTTTAAATGAGATTTTTTTACCACCATACAAAAGTGCAGTAAACGCGGGTGTATTTTCGATTATGGCAGCTCACAATGAAGTAAATGGTATTCCCTCGCACTCTAATAAAAAACTCATGACAAATTTGATTAGAGGTAGATGGGATTTTAAAGGGTTTTATGTAAGTGACTGGTTAGATATTGAAAGATTAGAAACTATTCATAGAGTTGCTAGAAATTTCAAAGAAGCTGTTCATCTTGCGGTGGATGCAGGCATTGATATGCATATGCATGGTCCAAATTTTCCTGAATTAGTAGTTGAATTAGTAAATGAAGGTAAATTATCAGCGGATAGAGTTAATTATTCTTGTTCAAAAATATTAGAGGCAAAATTCAAGTTAGGTTTATTTGAAAATCGATTTGTTGATGAAGCTAGTATTTCAGAAAAAATATTTAATGAAGCTCATAGAAATACAGCTTTAAAATTAGCTAGAGAGGGCATAGTTTTATTAAAAAATAATGATATCCTACCAATTAAAAATCCTCAAAATTCAAAAAATAAAATATTGGTTACTGGTCCCAATGCAAATAATCAATCAATTTTAGGTGACTGGCACATGCCTCAGCCTGATGAGAATGTGTACACTGTTTTTGAGGGTATTAATCAAATTGGATCTGAAATGGGTTATGTTGTTCATTATCACAACTCTAATGAAAATATTAAGAGAATATCTGATGATGATATTATTAATACAATAGAAATTGCTAGTCAGTATGATATTGTAATTGTTGTTGTTGGTGATAATTCTATGAGGTATAAATGGAATCAAAAAACAGCCGGAGAAAATACAGCAAGAGCTGACCTTAATTTGGCTGGAAAGCAATTGGATTTAGTTAGGAGATTAAATCAATTAGAGAATAATGTAATTGTAGTATATGTAAATGGAAGACCAATTTCTGAACCATGGATTTCTGAAAATATAAATGCAATCATTGAAGCATGGGAACCAGGAAGTTTTGGTGGTTTAGCATTAGGTGAAGTTATTTTTGGAAAGATAAATCCTAGTGGTAAGCTTCCACTAACTATTGCTAGAACAGTTGGCCAATTAAAAATGTTTTATAATCATAAACCCTCTATGTATTACAGAGACTATGTAATTCAATCTAATAAGCCATTATACTCATTTGGTTATGGGCTTAGTTACACAAAATTTCAAATTAGTGAACCAAAATTGAAAAGCTCAAAATTTGAAGAAGATATTTTGAGTGTATCAGTTGAAGTTAAAAATATTGGTAATGTTGCTGGTGATGAGATAGTACAGCTGTATATTTCAGATAAATACAGTAGTGTAACAAGGCCTGTTAAAGAATTAAAAGAATTCCAAAGAGTTAGTTTAAAACCAGATGAGTCAAAAGTGATTACATTTGAACTAGATAAATCAGCATTTGCTTTTTATGATTTAGATATGAATTATGTTGTTGAAGCTGGTGAATTTGATATACACGTAGGAAACTCTTCAAGAGATGAGGATCTAAAAAAAATAAATTTAAGTATTGAAAAAACAATTTATTTAAATGACTAACTTAACTTTGTAACCAAATCATGAATCACTTAATAATTATTGGGCATCCTGACAAAAATTCATTTTGTTACAATGGAATTTTTCAAACGATTAAGCAGGAGATGTCAAAAAATAATCAAGTTTTCAAAATTATTGATTTGTATAGTGATGATTTTACTCGTCCCAGAGAAAAGTTAATTGATAACTACAAAAAATTAATTACTTGGTCTGATAGCATATACATTATTTCCCCCGTTTGGTGGTTTAGATTAACTCCAAGAACTGAGATTTTTTTTGACGAGGTTTTTACTCCTGGCTTTGCTTATAACTTTAAATCATTAACAAAGACTTATTCTTATCCTGTTTCATTCTTAAAAAATAAGAAACTTAGAACATATATTACTCATGGTGCACCAGCATTACCTGTTCTTACACTTTATGTTAATTCTGTTAAATTAAGGCTTGTGATGGGAGTGTATTCGTTTGTTTTTGGTTGGAAATTTTCACTTTTTACAAAGACAAAACAATTTTGGTCTGTTCCTTTTGTTTCGGACAACAAAAGAGAAAAGTATTTGAAAGTCGTAGAGAAGGATATTAGAAGAGATATAAAATCAATTAAACTTTAATAAATTTAGGTGTGAAAAACATTACTTTTCTATCATTTTTTTTAATACTACTTTTTGCTTGTGAAAAAGATAAGATTTGCGTTGACCCATCCTTAATTCAAAATGTAGATACCTGTGTTGAGATTTATGCTCCAGTATGCGGTTGCAATGGAATCACCTATGTCAATTACTGTTATGCCGATAGATCTGGGGTCCTTACATACTCTGACGGTGCGTGTGAAAACTAATTTTTTATGAATTTAAGTTTTTTTAGAATTTTTGTTTTGGTGATATTTACAACATTTATTGGTAATACATTAATGGCACAAATTTTATATGATTTTAACACAGAGACAAAGCTTGAAAATTGGTTTATTGTAAATGATGACGTTATGGGCGGAGTTTCGAAATCAAAACTATTTTTGGATGATGAGGGAAATGGTGTTTTTAAAGGTCGTATTTCTACTTTAAATAATGGCGGGTTTGCGTCAGTGAGGTTTAATAGTGGTAGAGTAATTACAAAAGACAAAAAAAATTTAGTTATTAAAATAAAAGGAGATCAAAAAAAATATCAAATAAGAATTAAATCAAATAGAAATGACTTCCATTCTTACATAATGGATTTTATAACATCCGGTGAGTGGGAGATAATTAAAATACCATTGAAAAGTATGTATGCATCTTTTAGAGGTAGAAGATTAAATATGGATGATTTCGATAAAGATTATTTTGAACAAATTTCCATTCTTGTTGGTAACAAAAGAAATGAAAATTTTGAGCTTAGGATTAAAAGCGTTGAAATAAAATAAATTAA
The DNA here is from genome assembly GCA_902587125.1 of uncultured Bacteroidota bacterium. Classification (GTDB taxonomy): domain Bacteria; phylum Bacteroidota; class Bacteroidia; order Flavobacteriales; family BACL11. Next base: position 15,392 of record CACIJW010000016.1, on the reverse strand, counting down.
ATAAGAATAATGAACAAAAATATTTTTGGAGAACCATTGATCACTTGTAGTACAAACCCAATGACTGGATACTTTAGAAATGGTTGTTGTGACACTGATAATTCTGATATTGGTCTTCACACAGTTTGTGTTGTTGTGACAAAAGAATTTTTAACATTTTCAAAATTAGTTGGAAATGATTTGTCAACGCCAATGCCAAACTACGATTTTCCAGGCTTAAAAGATGGAGATAGATGGTGTTTATGTGCCTTGAGATGGAAGCAAGCCTTTGAAAATGGTGTTGCTCCAAAAGTAATCTTGGAGGCAACCAATGAAAAGACATTAAAATATATTAAAACGGAAGATTTAATCAAACATTCGTACAAAGAAAAAATCAAGTAAAAGCTCAGATCATTAATAATTATAATGCATAACATTAAATTAATTCGATTAATACAAAAAAATTATTAATTTTGAATAAAACAAGTTCTTATCGAAACAACATATTCTCAATTAAATAGTTAATGAGCGCTTTACTATTTTATTTATCCATCGCTCTTGTTATTTCCTTTATTTGTTCACTAACTGAAGCAGTTTTACTAAGCATACCCCAATCTTACCTTGCTTCAATAAGAGATGATCAAAAGTGGGCTGGTTCACTACTTAGTTACAAAGAAGATATTGACAAACCATTATCTGCAATTTTATCACTGAACACCATAGCTCATACTGTAGGTGCTGCAGGTGTTGGAGTTGAAGCTGCTAAGTTATTTGGAGAAACATCAATAGGGCTAGTATCTGCTATTTTAACTATTTTAATTCTTATCTTTTCTGAAATCATTCCGAAAACTATTGGCGCTAAATATAATAAGACATTTTCTTCATTTACTCTATACGCTATTAAAGTAATGGTATTTATTACCTATCCCTTAGTTTTACTTTCAAATCAAATAACAAATTTATTCTCTAAAGACAAAGCTCAAGTAACTAGTAGAGATGAAATTGCTGCTTTAGCTAATATGGGATATAATGATGGTGTTTTTTCCATGCAAGAAAATAAGATAATTCAAAATATATTAAATCTTAAAAAGATTAAAGTAACGGAGATTATGACTCCCAGAGTTGTTATTGTATCAGCTGATGAAAACTCTACCCTTGATGAATTCAAAAAAAATAAAGAATTCTTAAACTTTTCTAGAATTCCAGTTTATTTAAACGATGATGAGAAAATAACTGGTTACGTTTTTCTGCAAGATATTTTAGAGAAAATAACTGAAGACAAAAGTAAAAATGAGTCATTGACTTCATTTAAAAGAAATATTCTAACATATCCTAATACTGTTAACTTATTTGCTTTATTTAATCATTTAATCCAAAAAAAGGAACATATCGCCATTATTGTAGACGAATATGGAGGTTTAGATGGAATAGTAACAATGGAGGATATTATTGAAACTCTTATTGGTATCGAAATTATTGACGAAAAAGATCAAGTGGTTGATCTTCAGAAGTATGCCAAAGAAAAATGGAAAAAGAAAGTCGATAATCAGAAAAGAAAAAAATCTTTAAGCATTTAGCTAAAAAATTAAGTTTCAAATCCAAAAAATTATCCCTATGGTAAAGAAAAAATTTACTTGGCAATTTAATGGTTATGATTCTTTTAAAATTGCTGAACATCAAATGAATCACCTTAAAGAATTTTTTGAAAGAGAAAAAATTGAAATTTTAGATATTGGCACTAAAAATATAAATGAATTTGTTTCTATCTCATTTGTAATAGCTGATGAAAAGTTTGAAGAAACTATTAAAAATGTTCTTAAACCACACTTTATATCAAAAGATTAACAGCTTAGATAATTTTCTGATCAATTAGAGACTGAAAGCTTTCAATAAGAGTTTGCTTGAAAGGTCTAAAGTTTAAGCATAGCTCTTTCTGTATTTTATCATTATTTGCTCTAAAATCCTGATTAAAATTATTTCTAATGTATTTTCTTGTGAGTGCTTTGTTTAGTAGAGGTCCAACCATGTATACTAGCCATTTTGGTAATGGTCTTTTGGCTATGGGGAAAGAATTTCCAAATTCAGAATACAATAATTTAGATATTTCTAAAAAACTTGTATTGTAAGCACTTGTAATATATCTACCACTAGCATTTTTATTAAATGCAGCCTCATAGTGCGCATCAGCAACATCTCGAACATCAACAGTACCAATAGGCATTTTAGGTACACCGATTTTAAAGGTTCCATCTCCTATTTGTTTTAAAAGATTGATACTCTCAGATGTGGTTTGTTTTGCATTTGGAAAGGGACCTAAAACTAAGCTAGGATTTATAACCACTAATTTCCACTTACTCTGCTTTTTATATAAACTCCAAGCTTCCTTTTCTGCTAATGTTTTTGAATATGAATATGGCTGATAGTTAATCGATGCTGTTTTATTCCAAGTTAGTTCCGTGATTTCATTATTAATTAAATTTTTGCATTCAGATGCATCTGTATACATTGCGGCAACACTGCTTGTTAACACAATTTTTTTTACAGAATCTATCTTATCGGCTGATCTAAAAACATTCTTTGTCCCCTCAAGTGCTGGATTGATTAGCTCTTTAACAGGGTCTTTAATTTCTAATTTAAATGGGGAAGCAGTATGAAAAATAATTGAGCAATGTCTCATTGCTTCATCAAAAGAGTTTTTTTTAAGTAAATCTGCTGAGAAGAATTTAATATTTCCTTTATATTTTTTTTTGTACTCTAAAAGATGATTAATTTTTTTTTTATTGTGTATATCTCTCACTGTAGCATGAACAGTATGTCCTTCAATTAATAACTTTTTTACAATCCAGCTTGCTAGAAAACCATTAGCACCTGTTACTAAAACATTATTTTGTTTTGAACTCATTTTTTATTGAAAGATTTACAAAATTAAAAAAGCAATTTCTAATATCTCTATATTGTATTGCTAGATTGTCTTTTTTTAATTTTTTTGTATTTCCTTTTAAGACTTCTTTTATTTGAGAATTCTCTTTTTTCTAGATCATTTAAAATCTCTTTATTTAGGGATCTTTTTTTTCTAGCTAAATAAGATTTGAACATTCTAAGTACTCTCACATACAATTTAACGTAAATTATTGAATATTATTACTTTTGAGAGAACTATTTAATATCAAAATTGAAAGTAATTGTTATTGGAGCAACCGGTGCAACCGGAAGAGAATTAATTAAAATACTTTTACAGAATTCAGTAGTAAAGCACATACTTGTTTTCACTAGAAAAAAGTTAGACGTATCAAGTCCTAAGCTAGATGTGCAGGTAATCAATTTTGCAGAAATAGATAAATATAGGAATATCATTAAGGGAGATATTCTGTTCTCAGCACTTGGAACAACTTTAAAAGATGCAAAGAGTAAAACAAAACAATTTGAAGTTGATTATACATATCAGTATAATCTAGCTAAGATTTCATCTGAAAATAATGTAAAAACACTATCATTAGTTTCTTCATCTGGGGCAAATGAAAATTCTTTGTTTTTTTATCCCAAAATCAAAGGATTGCTTGAGAGTTCAGTCAAACAACTTAGCTTTGAAAATATTCAAATTTATCAGCCTCCTTTCCTCATAAGACAGTCAGATGTAATGAGGAGCAATGAAAAAATAGGGATTTTTATATTTAAAGCTCTAAATTCAGTTGGTATACTTAACTCTTTAAGGCCATTGCCTGTAGCTAAATTGGCTGAAAAGATGGTTAATGAGTCTCTTAAAAAGCATCCCCAAAGAGTTATGGTATTTGAAAATAAAGATATTATTAACTAGTTTAAAAGGCATATTTTAGCTCTAAATTAAATGTAAAAACTTAAAATTAACTTTAAGTTTATGTAACATTAAAATAACTTTTTTTTCGGACAGATTATTTAAAATTGAAGTTTTAATTAAAAAGTTAATTTTGCAAAATATTCTTGTTATAAACTCTGATATCAGTTCAGGTTCCAACATTTTTTCAAATTTTACAAAAAAGGAAATTAATATTACCACACTGGATAATCATGATTTTAATCTTTCTGTTGATTTAGTATTGTTTTATGTCTCAAATAATGATACAGAAATCGACTATAGTAAACTAAACCAAGTTAAATACAAAGGATTATTTTTTGTGTCAAATAAAAAGGTTGAGCTTGAAAAAAGTATGTATTTATTTTCTTTTGGTTGTTTGGACATAATTGAGACAATGGGTTTAAATAATAAAGTTTTTGAAAAAAAAATATTTAATACTCTAGATGCTTTTTCTAAAAAAAGAGAGAATAAGTATACCTACAAAAACTTTTTAGTTAACAATGAATTGAAGCAGATTAGCTTTATGCAAACATTACTCGATTTAACAAAAACTGAGTATAGAGTATTGAGGTTCTTAATTTACAATAACGAGAAAATAATTAGCAAGGATCGATTGGAATTAGAAATTTGGGGGAGGCCATTAAAAAAAGAAAGTAGACTCCTCTCAAATCATATAAAAAACCTTCGAAAAAAAATAAATCAAGAGTGCATTAAAACTATTCCTGGCATGGGATATATCTTTATTTCAAAAGATAATCACTAATTTTCTTCATAGTTTGCTCTGTGTTTAATACTCTTTTAACTTCACTTTCTTTTTTGTAGTTGTCAAACCAAATCTTGATAATTTCTATAACTCCTGGATAATATGTGTTCAAATCGTTTAGATTTTGGACATTTTTATAAAGGCTTGAAGAACTATGTATTAGCACAACTTTATTATCTTCTTCATCATTATCTATTGTTTCAATCATACAAATTACTCTTCCGCTTAATGTATCGCCAGAGCTAATTCTATTACCTATCAACACAGCGTCCAAATAGTCATTATCTTGTTGTTTTGATGAATTAATTATAAAACCGTAATTAAAAGGATAGTTTAAATAATCAATAATTCTAACTTTGTTTTCAACGGAATCACAAACAATAGCTCCTTTTTTATATTCATATTTAATAGTAGATCCTGATTCGATTTCTACTAAGACATCCATTTCTGTTTGAGAAAAGCTGAGTGTAGAAATTAATTTAAAAACTAAAATTAACTGCTTTATTTTCATTTTATCAAATTATATATGTTAACTTTTCTTCCTAAAATATCAAACTTAAGAGGTTTTATGTTTTGATTTTTTAAAAAAAAATCCGAGGATGAAGTACAGTTCGTACTAAAATAATGCTGAGAGTCAATTGATCCATTTGCAACTGTCCAATTATTTGCAGACCAAATAGGATCATCAACATTAACACAAAATAGAGAAGGATTATCTTTTATGTTAAAATCAGTAATATTATAATTATTTCCATTTCTTAGGTCTAAATAATTTAGATTAGGGTTTTTGTCGCAACCCAGTTCAGTAATTGGATTTTTAGTTAGGTCAAGGCTGTACACGAGATTGTTTTCAATATCAAAGCTGGATAATAATAAGTTGTTTGAAAGATCAATGGCTGAAATTAAATTACTTTCGCAATCTAACCTGTATATCAAAGGGTTGTTAGAAACATCAATACTATTTAGCTGATTTAGTTCACAATCTAAATAGCGTAACATAGGATTATTGCTCAAATTTAGAGAAAAAAGTTGGTTTAATTCACAATCAAGAATCTCTAGCTTTGTATTATTAGAAATATCAAGGCTCTGCAATATATTTACTCTGCAAATTAGTTCTTCTAAAGACTGCAGTTCAGAAATATCCACATAATTAATTAGGTTGTCTTCAAAGTTTAAAAATCTTAAGGAGTCATTGTTCAAAAAACCTATGTTTACTAAGTTATTAGACCTTAAATGCACATATCTGATATTAATGTTTGTTGAAAAATCAATATCAGTAATATTGTTTGACCAAATTTCAAAATGAAGCAATGAAGATAATCCAGTAATTTTAATGCTATCTAGACCGTTTAAATTGCCAACAATTTTAATTAGATTTATGTTACTTGAAAAATCAACATAATTTAAAAAGTTACCAATAAATGAGATTTCTTTTAAATTACTGAAATTTTCAATTCCCTCTAAAGAATATATTGATTTAAAATCAATATTTATTTGTGAAACAGTATCAATACTAGAAATAGAAACAGAATCATCTAATACGGAATCAAGACCAAGTAAAATTAATTCACTTTCAAAATTATCATCAGGAATATAAACATTTTGTGCATTTACATTAACTGAAAGAAAAATAAAAAAGAATAAATACCTCATTATCCAATGAGATATTGCAGCCCAATTCTTATTTCGTTTTTACTAGGAAGGTTTTGGTTAGGATAATAATTTTTTCTAAACTGAATCTTTAGAACATTCATATGTTCATTAAATCTATAGTTATATCCAATACTGAAAGTTTCCTCTTGTATTCCAGGAGCTGGATTATTGCCTGAAACTCCATTTATATCAGTTTGATCATATCTAAAAGCAATGACAGAATTATATTTTTTGAATAAATAATTTCCCTCAATAAGAAAACCTAATGTTTCTGTTTTTGAGGGTATTCTTGAGTTCCAATCGTATTCAATTTTATGGCCCTCACATAAAAAACTAAACCCTTTGTACATACTAGCAAAATCAAATTGATAAGATCTTTTAGTACCGTTAATTTTATAAAAAATAACCTCGTCATATATGTCTGTTTCTTCTTTTTTGGAAGTTCTAAAGCTAGTGCCTAATGAAAAAATAGGTACACTTGAATGAGCTAGATCAAAAGCTCTATATTTCATTTTAGTGGGGTATGCGATCTCTACTCTACTTACATATTCTAAATTACCACTGTTATCATTGTCAGAAACTAAGTCTTTTTCACCGTCTATTATTGAACCAAATAGCTGAATCTTTCCTGAATACAAGGACTTTTTAAGATGAAGTCCAATATCTCTTCTGTGTTGTCCTTCATCTATAATTTGCGCTCTTTTTAGCCATGGTTGATAAATTATTGCGATTTTACTATGTCGAGAAAATGGTATTTTAGTAAAACCAACAGTTGTCTCTATAAATGAATCATATGTAACATATGCATCCAAAACAGGTTGCTCGCTGTCTTTTAATTTCGCAAAATCTAGATGAAGCTCATATTCTATCTTTCTTTTATTACTACTGCCTTCTAACTTGATTCTTGCATCTTTCAGCTTAAATAGGTTTTTTTCTGCTTTAGCGTTTGTTTCTAAAGAGTTTTCAGGATACCATCTATATTTATAATATGTTGTTATATTACCTCTTATCTCAATATTATCATAACCCTTGTTTAATGTATACTGAGCAATTACAAATATTGGTGAAAAAATAAATACAAGAACAAGCAGTTTTTTCATTTGAGTTTAGGAATATTATAAAAATATATTTTGGAAAGTTTATCAGAGGAAATTAGCATTTGATTTTTGTGAAAGCAAATTCCCTCTGCTCCAATCAAATTTAAATTATACTTTCTAAATAATTTAAAGTCTTTAGTATAAACATATATACAGTGATCTTGCTCGCTAAGTATCCAAAAATGATTTTTGTAAAAACTAATATCAGATGCTTCATTAATTTCAAGAATTATTTCATTGGAAACTGTGTGATTTTTTTTGTCAATAACAAAAATCATACATGGGTTTTTTTCAGTTATAACAAAAATATTATCTTGATCAAAAGTAACTCCTTCAAACCCCCTGTTTAGTCTTCCGTTATAATTTATTGTTAGAGTTTTAATAAGTTTTAAGCTATCAATAGAGTATGTTAGCAACTTTCTAGACCTTTCCTCGACTAAATAAAATATGTTTTTTTCAACAGCAACTCCCTCAAAATCTTCTCCATAAATCCCAAGTGGAACAACCTTTTTAGTATTTAGATCGAGAGAGACAACTGAGCCATCATCATTGGAAATAATGCACGTATTATCATAGCAAGAAATTCCAGAACATTCACCCCTTAACAAATTGAAAGTATTGACAGGCTTTAAATTACCATCATTGATAAATAAAGCTGTAAAAAAAATAAAGAATAGATTCATTTTAAAAACTTAATGTCCAATTACTCATCCAACCATCTCCATATTCTTCACCACAACCAGTACCTGGATTTGTAAACCATGATGAAACCTTGTCCTCAATCCCAACTAAAGAAGGATCCGCAATTGAAGGCGTATGTTGATGGCTAACTGCACAGTTGTTAATTGATAAATTTGTAAATAAAATCTCATCATTTACAACTGATAGGTTACAGTAAGTTCCAGTTATTTCAATTCCCAAAGCAAAGTTATTAATGAGGATATTATTTAACAATCCTTTAGAGTTGCTTCTAAATCTAATTGCTGACTCTTCGCCAAAACCAATAATTGTAACGTTATTTAAATTAATGTTGGTAACGGGAGTAACTTCTGGACTGGTTTCATCATTGTCAATTTGTATGGCCTCATCAGAGCCAACCTCATCAATTTGTTCAATATACCAATTGTTTCCAGAACCTTGCCATCCATATTCTAAATCAACACAGTCCTGGTCGATATGTGTAACAACTAAGTGGTTGACATCAACATTACCTCCATTAATTTTTAAACCATCATTTTTACAATTATAAATTTGTACAAAATCTACATCTGTTTCTGAGCCGACTGCATTCAAATTAAGCCCATTTGAGTTAAATCCATTTTCCAATTCCTCTCCACAATATTTTATAATTACATAGTTTAAAACACCAGAATTATCTTGTGGATTATTGCCACCGTAATAGCCAGTATTTTCAAGACCCTGAGAAGAGCCTCCATTTTTGTTAGTTGGTGCGTTTCCGTTTATGTGCAAGCCAGACCAAGATTCTGGCTGCATATCTTCATGAGTAAATATTATAGGCTGATCAGCAGTTCCGTTAGCAATTATTTGACCTCCTTGTCTTACTGATAAATAAGTTGGCTTAGAGTATGGAATTGCTGTTATTGTAGCTCCAGATTCAATTGTTAAGGTTACTCCGGCGCTAATATGAGTGTTACCTCTTAATTTATAACACTCATTTGCTGAAATAGTATAATTCTCATTAATTTCTCCAGTGATAACTTTGCAACCACCTTCTTCAAAAATGAAGCTTTGTGACGTACTATTACTAATTATTTCTGTTTCTTCTTTAAGGCATGAAGAATGAAGTAGTATTAAAAAAGTGATTGAGTAATATAATCGATTAATCATACACTAAAGAAAAAATAATAAAACACAACTAACATCAAACAAATATTAAATAATCGTATTATTTGTGTAAATAAATAGTCCCGCTAACATCAAACCTCTTACCACTAAAATCTTCAAGAATAATATAATAAACATAGTGTCCTGTAACAGCTCCACCACCGTCCCAACCAGTTGATTTATTTGATTGATAAAATAAGTTTCCAAGGCGATCATAAATTTCCAGTGAATAATTTTTGTGACCTATTGCAACTGGAGCAAAAATGTCATTTATAAAATCACCATTTGGAGAAAAAGAATTTGGTATTTCATAGTAAAGTTTTGGGTAGACATTAATTGACACAGTCATTGTATCTTTGCAATTAAATTGGTTTTCAACAAATTGAGTAATTGTGTAGATACCTGTGTCTTCTAATGTTCTAAAAATTTGTATTGTATCTTCGTTAACTAATTCTCCATTAAGATCCCAAGAAATTGAGGTGTAATTTTTAGCAATATTTGTTATAGTTAGTATGTCATTTTCAAAAAAACTATTATCATTATCTACTAATATAAAACCTGATTTCACTTCAGGATATAAATCAATGGATGTAGTTTGATTAGTAAAATTAGATTCACAGCCATTCCCATCTTGAATGCTAATTAATTTATATACTCCTTCAGTATTTGATAGTGTGTCATATAAAAAACCATTTAAACTTACATCTGTAGTATCGTCATTAATTAAATATGTTATTGACAAGGGTACAGTTGTACTATCTACTTCAATGTAAACATTTAAAGAAGTATCTAAATTACAAACAGATCCACCACCAAAAATTGATGCGTTTGGATTATCATATATTATAAAAGGTGTAGGAAAATTTATTTGTTTTTCACATCCATCAGAATCAACAATTCTATCCCACAAAATAGTGTCAGAATTGGATAAATTGATAAATGGATTATTAATTCCATCGAAAGAAACGCTATATTCGGCACCTTGATATTCATAATAAATTAAGTATGGATAGCTAGAGCCAGAAACATTTACCAAAATATCAAATTGTTCTCCTTCACACAAAGTGTCGTTCGGAAAGCCCAAGCTGTATGTTAATTCATTTTTAATATCTTTAATTTCAATTAAACTATCTAACTGACAGTTATTTTTATCTTCAACTTGAAAATTATATAAACCGCTTTTTAAGTTGTTTAAACTTAATACAGTAGCGGAATATCCGTTTGGTCCAGTCCAATTAAAGTTGTAAGGTAGTGTACCACCTGAAATAAATAATGATAAGCTGCCAGAACTGTCTTGATAGCAAGTATTATCTGTAATGTTATTGATTGAAATCTCTATTTCTTGAGGATTGATAATTTGTATTATTTGCGTGTCTTTGCATCCCATGCTATCAATAACGCTAACTTGATATGTTCCAGCAAGAATTGAGTCAAGACTATTGCCACTGAAAAGTATTTGATATGAAAAGTTTGAATTAATCACTGAAGCATTTACGCTTCCATAGCTTCCATAGCACAATGGTTGGTTGATTGTTAAACTAAGCTCGGGATTAGATAAAATTATGAATGTATCTGTTTTTGAAGAAAAGCAACCATTATTGTCAATATATTCATATTTTAAAATGTTAGTTCCGGTAATGTAAATTTGAGGATTGATTTGAGTTACACTGCTACCATTAATTGAGTAATTACCTCCTATAGGTGTCGCAAAATTAAGAGAAATTTCCTCGGCATTTTTACAAATGAATTCTTCAGATAAATTTAAGTTAATAACAGGATTATCGTAAATCATAAAATTATCGCTCTGGTATGAGGCACATCCATAGGAGTTGATATAAGTATAACCTATTGTATAATTTCCTGCAGAATAGATATTTGGGGCTATCATGGTTATTGTATCACCATTTAAAACATAAAAACCACCTACTGGTTGTCCTTGGTTTAAATTTAAAGCGCTATCACTTTTACATAAATCATTAATTGGGTTTAATTGAACAATAGTGGTCGGATTAATATTGAATGTTGTACTTGAAGAGTCAATGCAGCCAAATGAGTTGGTAAAAATATATTCAATATTATGCGTTCCTTGCCCTAGTAAGCTAGTATTGATAAAGCTACTAACTAAATTATTAATTTTATAAATACCTCCTGCAGGTTGTCCAGAAGATAAAATTATGCTTGGATCATTTTCACACATATCACTTACAGGAGCTATTGTTACATTCGTAGATACGATATTTGTAACCAAGATTCCTGAAGATGAGCCGGAACAGCCGGCGTTATCAGTTAAGTTTGTAATATGATATATATTACTAGTGTCACTGTTTATAATGATTGTTGAGTTAGAATTAAAATTATTGTATGATACTATTGTATCAAGACTTACTAAATCAAAACTAAGAGGGTATGAACCATTTATATTTAATGGTGAAACACTTGTGTCTTGACCATAACATAAATTTAAAGTATCGTCATGAAGATTAACACTTGGTACGGGATTTATTACTACGTTAACTGTGTTATTGCTTAAAGTTAAAATATTTCCTCCGTTACCTTGATCCGAGACGTAATAAAGAGAAAAAGTAGAATTATTATTAATTAAAAAGCTGAAATTGTTTGTACCTGAGTTGAGGTTTGCTGTGAAAGGAGGGAAGCTGAATGCAGCTGTAAAGGGGCCAGCACCTCCAACAATATCAATTGTTAATGTAACTGAATCAGAGCCACATAAATTGTAAGCTGAAGAAGAGAAGTTAGCGACTTGTGAAAAAGAGTTGAGATTAATAGTCAGAAAAATAAAAAAAATGAGATTTTTTATCACGATCAAACATAATCACAGATTGTTTTCATAGGAGCAAAATAAACTTAATTTATAATAAACACTTTGTAAATTTTATTTACAATTTAATAAAATTACGAATGATGATTTGACATATGTTTTTATTTTTTTTACTTTTTTTATTTTTATGAAATACACATTAATTATGTTCTTTTTGGTATTAAATTTACCTATTCACAGCCAAACTCTAATATTTAATGAAGTATTAGCTTCTAATGATTCGCTGATGACTGATTCATTTGGAGATTATGATGACTGGCTAGAGATTCACAATACTACAAATACTGCAATTAACCTTAACGGATATAAACTTTATGATGATCCAAACATAACAGCTTGGTTTTTCCCTGATACTGTTATAGAACCTTTTGGTTACATAGTTATTTGGACAGATGACCAATTATTTCAAAATACTAATGGGTGGAATAGTGATATGCATGCAAATTTTAAAATTGATAAAGACGGTGAAACAGTTTATTTTAAGGATCCAAGCGGAAATTTAATTGATACCATCTCTTGGAGTAACTTGCCAACAGATACGGCTTGGGCAAGGATACCAAATGCAACTGGACCTTTTACTTTGACTACCAACTATACATTTGGTTCCAACAATACTCCTCCTGTTTCTTCAAATACATTTGAGACTCAGATTCAAACACATCTTTTTCCAAATCCCTCAAAAGGATTGGTATTCTTTAATATCGATTTTGCTGATTTAGAAATATATGACTCATTAGGTAATCTAGTCTACAAAGAAGAAAATTTCTCGTTGTCTCAATTAGATTTAACTTTTTTGAAAAGAGGGAATTATTTCTTAAAGTTTACAAATAAAGATAGAACAACAGTAAAAAAATTGATAAAAACATAGTCTTGTTAATAAATTGTATGAATAATTTACATTTTAATAAAGGCTAATTATTGAATGATTTAGAGTAATTTTTCAATTGACAAATATGTTTGTTGAATTAAAAATTAAATCTAACATGAAAACAAAATTTATCAAAGCCATTTTTATTTCATTGGCTATTTTATCAACAAATGCATTCTCACAGAGTAATATAGTAAACCAGAGTTTTGAAGGAAATTCTGGCACATGGAATTATAGTTCCTTACCTGGATCATATACCGTATACAACCCCGCAACAGATATTTGGGGGATATGTGGGACAAGCTACAATTCAATAACACATAGCACACCACAGACATATTCGCAAGGAAGTGTGGTTGCACCTTTTCATACTTCAATTTCTACCGCATCAGACGGTAATCATTACTGGGGTGTCAGAGATATAATAAATCCATATTCAGATACTGTTTGGACAAGCGGAGGTTTAAGAGACTCTACAACATTGCCTCAAAATGTTCAAACTCCAATACCAGCTTTTGGAGGTGCTTTTTGGCATACAATAGATTTTGATCCTGTACCTGTACCTGTTGGTTCTCCTTTTGATATAAAATTAGCATTTGATTACTTCATTAATCAATATGATTCTGGCGACAGGCTAGGTTATCAAGTTGCTTTTGATAATGGTACAGATTGGGATTCAATGACTGTACTTGTTGAGGGTTTTGTACCCGGAAATACAAGTCCAATGTGGCAGACATTTGAAATAACAATTCCAGATAGTTCTGGAGGAGCTCCAGTTACTCATGTTAGACTAAGAGTTGGAGCTACACAAAATGGAGATAATGACCATGGTGCTTTTGATAATTTTAGAGTTTTCTTAGATATAGGAGATTTAACACCTCCAACTATCACTAGTGTTTCTGCAGTAAGTGCAAATACAATTGTATGTGCATTATCTGAACCTGTGACTAATGCTTCAGTTAGTTCCTTTTCAGGAGTAAATGTTTCAAGTATTTCGACAAATGCAAATTCTGATACAATTACATTATCATTATCTAATGCATTAAGTCCAGGAATATACACTGATATTTTTGCAAGTGGGTTAATTGACTTGGCAGGAAATGTAATGGTCAATGACACTATATCATTGGTTTTTAATGATTTATCATTAACCAGTGGATTCACTATAACAGAAATTATGTTCAATGATCCAGGAAATTATGATAATTTAGAATTTTTAGAGCTTCACAACAACTCATCAGTTGACATTCAGCTAGGTGGATTAGAGATTATTGATGGAATAACATTCACTTTCCCAGAATATAATTTACAAGCAAATTCTTTTGCTATTTTAGCAAAAACAGCATTTACAGGAACATCTCCATGTAACACTTATACTTATGGATGTGGTTTTCAAACATTTTATGGTTTTGCTCCTGATCTGCAATGGAGTTCAGGTAGTTTAAAAAATAGCGGAGAAGAAATTGTTATTGTAAATACACTTGGAGATACAACATTATTTTTTGATTATGACGACGGATGGGCTAGTGGAGGAGCTGATGGAACAGGTTACTCGCTTGTCCTTTGTGATCCTTCCGCTGATATTAACACAGGAACTAATTGGTCACTTCCTACTGTATTGTCGACACCCAGTTGTTCAGCTTGCTTATCAGGACTAGGTTTGTCAAGTGCTACTATATTTTCTCATCCAAACGATTCTTGTCCTACTGTTGATTTACAAGCACCTTTAGCTATGGGTTATTATATCAATAGTGGTACATCAATAGGAGTTTATTTTAATGAAGGGGTTCTTTTACCTAGTATAACAAACTTTTCTGTTACAGGTTCAATCGTATCTTCAGTTCAGTTAGTAGGAACTGATACTCTTGAAATCACATTAGCATCAACCATGCAAGTTGGTATAACAAATACACTAACATTACATGCAATATCTGATTACTCAGGTAACTTATCTGATACATCATCTTATGCCTTGTTATTTAATGATCAAATTGCTAACTTGGTAATTACTGAAATTAACTACAACGATCCAGGTATATATGATAATACTGAGTTCTTAGAAATTTTCAATAATCACAATGACACTGTCCCTTTAGGCGGTCTTTCATTTTCAAGTGGTGTTACCTTTGATTTTCCTGAAGCTTTTCTAGCTCCCGGAGATTATTTTATTGTTGCTAAACCACCATACACTGGAAGTAGCAACTCATGTAATACTTTGCCAGCTGGATGTGGCTTTGAAAATGCGTTTGGATATGCACCTGATGCAGAGTTTTCTGGAAGTTTAAGTAATTCTGGAGAAACCTTAGAAATAGTTAATTCAATAGGAAATCAAATTGATATTGTAAGCTATGACGATTCTTGGCTTTCTGGAGTAACTGATGGTTCAGGTCCATCTTTATCACTCTGTAACATAAATGGAGATAATAATATCGAATCTTCTTGGGTTGCTTCAACCGATACTGTAAACTTAGCATGCGGAACATGCCCAGGTACTCTTGTTGCTGCAGCAAATCCAATTC
>CACIJW010000015.1 GCA_902587125.1 uncultured Bacteroidota bacterium | reverse complement strand
AAATAATAAAATTGGATCAATAATATTGTTGAAATCTATACTACCGATATTGTAGTCAAGCCTTGCTTTTTTGAACGAATTATCAGACATTTACTAAGATTATGGGTACAAAAATACAAAATGGTTCTTTTTTAATTTCAACTCCAGATATTAATTATGATATTTTTTTTAAGTCTATAGTTATTATTTCAAACATTGAAAATCAAGAAATTATTGGATTTATAATTAATAAAAAAACAAAATTTTTTGTTCAGGATTTCATTAAAGATTTTCCAATAAAAAATGTACCTCTTTATGTAGGTGGACCAGTTGAAACTAATTCTATTTTTTTTATTCACAAGTGTGAAAATATTGATAATTGTGTAAGAATTAATTCAAATCTTTTTTTTGGTGGTGATTTTAAAGAACTGATTTTTAAATTGGAGCGGAAAGAAATTAAAATCAATGACATTATATTCTTTGTAGGATATTCAGGATGGTCGAAAAATCAACTAAAAGAAGAAATAATTAAAAAATATTGGATTACTAAAAATGATAAATATTTAGATTTGTTTACTGACAATCTAAAAGATTGGAGTGAAATAATTGATGATTCAAAGTATTATCTTTGGAAAAACTTCCCAAAAAATCCATCACTAAATTAATTGATTTACTTTTTCTAAAAATCGATTTGCGTATTGCGAATTATTTAGTGGAACACCATTTAGTTCAGTAACTGATTTAATACTTAATGAATTGGTTAGTATAATTTCTTGAGAATTTATCAAATCATCCATTTTAACTTTGATTTCTTTAACATTAAAATAATTTATAATTAATTCTCTCATAGTTCCCTCTACACAACCTTGATTTAAATGAGGTGTAAATAATTTGTCATTTAAAACAAAAAAAAGATTTGAACTTGTTGTTTCAATAACAAAGTTTTGTTCATTAAATATAATTGCTTCATCATAACCTTGCTTTTTTGCTGATATTGCACTCATAACATACGTTAAACTATTTAGCGATTTCAATGATGATAAAAAGTTTATACTTTTTTTAATGTCATAAAAAGTATTTATTCTAACATCATTTAATAAAAAATTTGGATTGTTATTTTTACAACTAATTAATATTGAGCAGTTATTTGTTTTTGGAAAATATCTTCCCTCAGAGCTACGAAAAAAAACCAACTTTACACTCGCTGAAGTTATCTTATTCTTTTTGGTTAATGATAAAATATTATTCTTTATTTTCTCTTCGCAGAAATCAAAATCTAAACAAAGAAGATTTAATGATTTTTTAATTCTCTTTGAATGCATTTTAAAATTAAAGATCTTATTATTCGTTACTTTAATTGTTTCAAAAAATCCATCACCAAATAAAAAACCTCGATTTTCAAATGATAATTTTAAATCTTTAGTTTCAGATATTTTATAATTAAGCGATATATATTGCATCAATAAAAGTGTAAATTGCGAATCTATTTATTTTATGTGAAAAAATATATTTTATTTCTATTCTTTCTTTTTTCTTTAGATTCATTTTCACAAAATACATTTTCTGGTAAAGTAACTGATGATAAAAACAATCCCTTGATAGGTGCTAATGTTTTTATTTCTGAAATTAATTTTGGAGTTGTTACTGATGAAAATGGTTTTTATTTTATTGATTTAGAAAACATAGCACCACCATTTACTTTAAATGCTTCTTACATAGGATACAAAAAAAGCTCTATTAATGTGCTAAAAGGTACTAGTAAAATAGATTTTATACTTAATAGTGATCAAAAAGTACTTAGTGAACTAATAATATACAACGAGAGATTAGCAGATAAGCAAAAGGAATCACCTTTGACTATTGAATCTATGGATTTAATAAGTATAAAAGAAACTCCCTCTTATAGCTTTTATGAGGGATTAGGTTCATTAAAAGGAGTTGATTTAACATCAGCTAGCCTAGCATTTAAAGTTATAAATACTAGAGGTTTTAATAGCACATCACCTGTTCGTTCACTTCAACTAATTGACGGTGTTGATAATCAAGCTCCTGGATTAAATTTTGCTCTTGGAAACTTTCTTGGCGCTTCAGACTTAGATGTAATGAAAGTTGAAATTATACAAGGTGCTAGTTCAGCATATTATGGTCCAGGTGCTTTTAATGGAGTAATTAATATAACAACAAAAGATCCTTTTTTATATCCTGGATTATCTGTTCAAACTAAATATGGTGAACGCAATTTATTTGACAATTCAATTAGGTATGCTAAAATTTTTAATAATAAAATTGCTGTCAAACTCAACTTTTCTTTTTTACGAGCTGATGATTGGGAAGCAAATAACTATTCATTAGTAGAAGATAACAATAAAGTTAAAATTAATAATCCAGGAGGATATGATGCTGTAAATGTTTACGGTGATGAAGATATCGGTGGAAATTTGAATGACTTAGTAACAGATATTAATTCATATTTTGACTACCCTGGTCTTGGAATAATTTATCGAGATGGATTCCAAGAAAGAGATGTTGTAGATTATAATACCAGAAACATTAAAGCATCCTCATCATTGCACTATAAGTTTTCTGACCAATCACAACTATTGTATGGGATTAATTCTGGTGGTGGAACTACTGTTTATCAAGGTGATAATAGAATTAATTTAAAAAATATTAAACTAGTGCAAAATCGTTTTGAATACTTCAAAAAGGATAAATTTAAAATTACTTACTATAATTCGGTAGAGGATGCTGGAGATTCATATGATGCTGTTTTTACTGCTCAAAAACTTCAAGAATATAATCTTGTTTTTAATGCTGATTGGTATAAGATGTATAAATCAATATGGAGAAATACTGTTGATTGGAACGATTTTGGGATAGATGTGGATAGAAGTATCGAGTTTGAAGTTGATCCTGAAACGGGTCTTCTAATAATTGATCCAGTGACTAATCTCCCACTCTTTTCAATAGTTTATTTAATTGATGGGGTTTCATATAATGAAAATGACTTCAGGACCATCACTGATTCTATTTTTAATTCAAATATTGATTTTATACTAAATAATCATGAGTTTGTAAGATCATTAACAAACGACTCTACAAATAGATTAATTCCAGGATCTGATGAATTCAATGAATATCTTAAAAATATAACAACATCAATTCCTATTGATGGTGGTACTGGTTTTTACGACAAATCAATGTTACATGAAATCAATGGATATTACAACTACAAAACATCAATAGGTGATTTAAGAGTTGGATCTAGCTTTAGACAATATAGACCAAATTCTAAAGGAACTATTTTTAATGATGAGTTCGAAAAAATAACTAATAATCAGTTCGGAATTTACTCTGGAATAGAATCAAAAATATATAATGAGATAATAACAATTAATTCAACAATTAGACTAGATAAAAATGAAAATTATGATTACAGTATTTCACCTGCAGCATCTATTGTAATATCTCCTAATGAAAGTGATTATATAAGATTATCATTTTCAAGCGGTGTTAGAAATCCAACACTTTCAGAACAATATCTTTATTACAATGCTGGAAGAGCTATACTTGTTGGTAATTTAAATGGACATGGTGTAGAATACGGAGAAAATCTTGTTACAATCAATTCGTTAATTAGTTATTTTGAGCCTGTTGTTCCAAGTAAAGATAGTCTTGATTTTTTCTCTATAGACCCAATAAGACCTGAAAAAGTAAGAACACTTGAATTTGGATACAGAGGAACGGTTAAGGAAATATTATATTTAGATTTATCATACTATTATTCCCTTTACAAAGATTTTATCGGCTATAGAGTTGGTGCAAAATTTAATGGAAATGATACAATTGTAAATGGTGTATTGGGTTATGATTTAAATGCAAGGTCAGTTGAAATTCACAGAATGTCAGCAAATTCTAATAATAATGTATCAACACACGGTGCATCAGTTGGAATGAATTTATACCTAAAAAATTATTTAATTAACGGAAATTATTCACTAAACATTTTAAATAAAAAAAATACAGATGATCCGATAATACCTGCTTATAATACACCTAAACATAAGTTTAATATTGGATTTTCTGCTAGAGAATTAAAATTTAAAAATATAAAAGGCATTAGTTTTAATATAAATTATAAATGGGTTGATAAATTTCAATTTGTTGGATCACCTCAGTTTACAGGAACGGTAGATAGATATTCAACAGTTGATGCTCAGTTATCTAAAAATTTTGAAAAAATTAATACTACAATAAAATTTGGAGCTTCTAATATTTTTGATAATAAACATTATCAAGTATATGGAGGACCTCTGATTGGTAGATTATCTTATGTTTCTCTAGCTTATGATTTATAACTATTAATTAATAGATTTAATTAATTAGTATTATAATTGCACTAAAATTATTTAATATGAAAAAAGCTTTATTATTTTTAATATCATTCACTTTTTGCTTTATGTCTTTTTCACAAACAAGATATATAGACGAAGTATTCAGTGATGTTACTATACACTCAGATGTAAACTATGGCACTAACGTTAGTGTATTACCATTATTATTAAATGCTCCCCCATCACCTACTTCTCTTTTATGTGATATATACGAACCTTTTGGAGATTCATTAACTGACAGGCCGGTTGTGATACTTGCTCACACAGGAGTTTTTCTTCCTCCTGTAATTAATGGACAGCCTACTGGCTCAAAATTAGATTCTTCAATCGTAGAGCAATGTAAAAGATGGGCAAAAAAAGGATATGTTGCCGTTGCATTTAACTACAGATTAGGTTGGAATGCATCATCATCTGTTCAAGAGGTAAGAACAGCAACTGTAATTCAAGCTGTTTATAGAGGTATGCAAGATGCAAGAACTGTAACAAGGTTTATGAGATCAACTCATGACAATGGAAATACTTATGGAATTAATCCTTCAAAAATTGTATTAGGAGGACATGGATCTGGAGGTTATGTATCTCTAGCCGTTGCCACATTAGATACTGCAATGGAAATGTATTTACCTAAATTTATATCACCTACTAACGGTCAACCATTTGTTATTCCTCAATTTTACGGAAATATATACGGTACTGATAGTACATTCTACCCTGATAGCACTCCACCTTTTAACAGTCCAATACCACTGTTAATGAATATACCAAATCATGAGAACTATAGCAGTGATGTAAACATGGCATTTAATGTTGGAGGTGCTTTAGCTGATATTTCATGGCTAGATGATGGTGGAATACCCATTGTTTCTTTCCATTGCTATAAGGATCCTTTTGCTCCAATTGATACAGGAGACGTGGTGAATCCAGCAACTGGAGATTTTGTAGTTGAATTAATGGGAAGCAGAACTGTACAACACTATTCCAAACTTTATGGTAACAATGATGTTTTTGTTAATGCAGGCCTATCAGATGCATTTACAAATGCAGCTAATCTAAACAATGATGGATATGAAGGTTTTTATAAGTTTATTACTCCTCCTCCATCAACTACACCAAATGTTTTTGGTCAGTATGAAACTGAGCAAGCTAGTCCGTGGGACTGGTGGAATCTTGCTGCTTATGACACAGCTTGGAGATTAAGTCCTCAAACTCCTGCAGCAGCTGCAATTCCTGGATTTGGTGCTGCAAACTCATTACTTGACAATCCAACAATGAGCATAGCGAGAGGAAATACATATATTGATACAATTCAAGGCTACCTTAATCCAAGAATTTATGTCGCTTTAAATTTAGGAAACTCAACTGATGTTCAGAATGTTATTTTATCTTCTACACAAGTTTATCCTAACCCAGCAAATGATAAGATTTCAATTTCATCGTATGCAGTTAAGATTAATGAGCTAGATATTTATGATATCTCAGGTAAATTAGTTGAATCTCATTATGTTAATGCAAATAAAATCAATATAAATACTTCTAAATTAAATAGTGGCATTTATTTTATCGAGATAAAATCTGATGTATCTAAAATTAAAAAGAAAGTTATCATTAATTAATTTTTAATTTTTTTTTACTTAAACTAAAAAAGACCCTTTTACTTAGGGTCTTTTTTTTGTAGCGTGGGGCAGATTTGAACTGCCGACCTCAGGGTTATGAATCCTGCGCTCTAACCACCTGAGCTACCACGCCAATGCATGCAAATATAATTTAAATCTACAAAATCAATCATCTAAAATTGTCGTGTTTTTTCTTAAATATTTTAAAATCAATGATATAATAGTTAATACAATAATTAAATAAAATAAATTATTGCTTATTGCTAGTGATGAAGAGGAAATATAAATTTTAAGTGAATCTATGTATGTTATACATATTAAAATAGCTAATAAACCTGCATACTCTCTCCTTAGTAAGGATTTGTAGTTAAATTTATTATTAGATTTCTTGTAAATAAAAAAGTTCGGAATTAATCTAGGTGTTATTTTTTTCCAAGATATAAATTCATTCTTAAATTTATTTTTTAGAAAGAATTCTTCATGATTGATTATAATATTATACATAGAAATCATTATAGCTAAGCATAATAGTACATAGAGCAAATTATTAGACCTGATAACTACACCAGTCCAAATTAGCATATTTGACAGATATAATGGATTTCTGGTAATTGAGTACAGTGAGTGCTTATTTAACTTATCAGCTACTTGACTATCTCTATTTCTGCCACTAGTGTTTGGATATGAAAAACCAATAGCTAAATACCTGAATATGCAACCAAATAGAACTAAAAATAAAGATAAAATATTAACATTAAAGTCTAGAACTAAATTTTGAATATGATTTGAAAAATAGAGTATAGGAAAAGCAAGAACTAATACAAAAACTGGTATTTGACCTCTATACTTAAAAAAAAATTTACCCAAGATGATACTGATTATTAATTATTGGTTCTAAAACATTATCTTTGCAAAAATCAAATTTAACAAACAATATGGAGTTTTCAAGACAATACACTTTAGAGTTTCCAATAAAATCTTCAATTAAGGTTCTTTACAAAAGACTTTCAACTCCAAGTGGTTTGTCTGAGTGGTTTGCAAATGACGTAAACATTAAAAATGGTGTATACACATTTTATTGGGATGGAAGCGAACAGTCAGCAAAGTTAGTTACAAAAAAAGAAAACAAATTTGTTAAATATAAATGGGTAGATTCTGATGAACCTGATGATTATTTTGAATTTAAAATTGTCGTTGATGATATGACCTCAGACGTTTCCCTTCTTGTCACTGATTTCGCTGATGATGAGGAAGATTTTGAAGAAGCAAAATTACTTTGGGAAACACAAGTTGATAACCTAAGGGGAGCCCTAGGACTTTAAAGTAATTTGAAAAAGTTAGATTCTTACTTGCTAAAATCTTATGTTCCAAGATTTTTATTAATATTTTTCCTCTGTGTTTTCTTTTTACTTATGCAGTTTCTTTGGAAATATGTTGATGATTTAGTTGGAAAAGGTCTTGATGTATTACAAATTTTTCAACTTATGTTTTTCGCTTCAGCAAGATTTGTACCATTATCTTTGCCTTTAGCGGTTTTAATTTCCTCATTGATGTATTACGGTTCATTGGGTGAAACTAATCAAATTAATGCATTTAAAACTTCAGGTATATCATTCTTAAGGTTTTCTTTACCCATATTTCTATTTTCTATTTTGATAGCAGTGTCTTCTTATCTATTTTCTAACCACATTTTACCATATGCAAATTTAAAGAATGCAAGTATGATTTATTCTATACAGAAAAAAAAACCTGCACTTAACATTAGAGAAGGTATTTTTTATGATGAAATTAATGGTTACAAAATTAAAATTGGGAAAAAACTCTCTGATAATAAATCTCTTGAAGACATAATAATATATACTAATAATACATCTGACAATAGTACTGTAATAGTTGCTGAGAGAGGAACTATGTCAATAGATGAAAATAATAATTTACTAGAATTTAATTTAATAAATGGCAATTCATATAACGAACTCAGTATTTTAGATCAAGAGAACAATGAACATAGAAAACTAAAATTTGAACAAAACAAATTAATTATAGACTTAAGTTCATTTAACTTTATGAAAAATACAGAAAGTTTATATAAAGGTCATTATGCCATGCTAAAAAACAATGAAATTTTAAGTGCAATCGACTCTTTGAAAGAGGTTAAAGAAAGTAAGATCAAAAGGTTTAGACTTGATATATTACAAAATTATAAACCTATTCAAAAAAAATTATATTCAAAAAAAATAGCAAACTCAAATCTTAATAAAAAGAGAATACTCAATACTGCAATAAACAAGTCTCAAGCTATTCTTTCCAACACTCAGTCGATAAACGACGAGTTGGATTTTAGAAATACAATAATTACTAAACATCGTATTGAATTTTTAAGAAAGTTTAGCTTGGCATTTGCCTGCATATTAATGTTTGTATTAGGCTCATCAATTGGCTCTTTAATAAATAAAGGAGGATTTGGATATCCTATATTAGCTTCAAGTTTATTATTTATTATCTACTACATTATTTCAATAATTGGTGAAAAAAGTGCTAAAGAACTTACAATTGATGCTGATTTTGGGATGTGGCTAAGTAATTTAATTTTTATACCAATCTCACTTATAGCATTCATTGCTGCAAATAGTGAAATTAGATTTGTTAAAGGCGTTAAATAATATTTAAACTTATTAATTTTGAAAGAAAAAATGTTCGACAAAATAGAAGATGCTATAACTGAAATCAAACAAGGTAAAATTGTAATTGTCCTGGATGATGAAGATAGAGAGAATGAAGGTGATTTTGTATGTTCTGCTCAGTCTGCTTCCCCAGATATAATTAATTTTATGGCTACTCACGGTAGAGGGTTAATATGTACCCCATTAACTGAAAAAAGGTGTAGTGAACTAAGTTTAGATTTAATGGTCGGAAAAAACACCGATAATCATGATACATCATTTACGGTATCTGTCGATCTAATTGGCAATGGATGCACTACAGGAATTTCTGCATCTGATAGATCTAAAACAATCAAAGCACTTGCTAACTCTAAAACAAATTCTAAAGATCTTGGAAGACCAGGACATATTTTTCCATTAAAATCGAAAGATGGTGGAGTACTTAGAAGAGCTGGTCACACGGAGGCTGCTGTTGATTTAGCGAAATTAGCAGGACACTATCCCGCAGGTGTTATAGTTGAGATTCTAAATGAAGATGGCACTATGGCTCGAAGAGATGAACTATTACAAATAGCAAAAAAATTTAATTTAAAGATTATAACAATAAAGGATCTCATTAAATATAGATTAGAAAATGAATCACTCGTAGAAGAAGTTACTGACGTTAATATGCCAACATCATTTGGAATGTTCAATCTTAAAGTTTTTAATCAGATTGATAATAATAACACCCACTTAGCTTTATATAAAGGTAATTGGAACAAAAATGATGAAGTTTTAGTGCGAGTACATTCTTCATGTGTCACAGGCGATATTTTCTCATCACTTAGATGTGATTGTGGCGACCAACTAAAAGAGTCAATGAAATTAATTGAAAAAAATAAAAAAGGTATTGTTCTATACATGAACCAAGAAGGAAGAGGAATTGGTCTTGTTAATAAACTTAAAGCATATCATTTACAAGAGCAAGGATTTGATACAGTAGAAGCTAATGAAAAGTTAGGTTTCAAAGCTGATGCAAGAGACTACGGGATTGGAGCTCAAATATTAAGAAAAATGAACATAAGATTAATTAATTTAATTACTAACAATCCAAAAAAAAGAGCTGGATTAGAAGGATATGGATTAAAAATAGTAAAGAACACACCTATGGAAATAAAAAGTAATTGCCATAATGATTTTTATTTAAAAACTAAAAGAGATAAACTTGGACATAAACTATTTAAATTAAATGGATGATGATTTTTTTATTTTAGGAATTGAATCATCCTGTGATGACACATCAGTAGCAATAACAAATAAAAACCATGTTTTATCTAATATAATATCTTCTCAACTAGTTCATAATCAATACGGAGGAGTAGTTCCTGAAATTGCATCTAGAGAACACATGAAAAACATTGTTCCCGTATTAAAGAATGCCTTAGAAGTTAGTAAAATTGATTTAAACGAAATTGATTTAATTGCATATACTAACGGACCTGGACTATCTGGTAGCTTGATAGTTGGTTCGTCTTTCGCAAAATCACTAGCCCAAACATTATCTATTCCAATGACTGATGTTGACCACATGAAGGCACATATCCATTCCATTTTTTTAAAAAATGAAAGAAATAGATATCCAAAGTTTCCTTTCTTAAGTTTAACTGTTTCAGGTGGTCATACTCAACTTGTAGTAGTTAATGATTTCAACGATTTTAAAAAAATTGGTAATACACTAGATGATGCTGCTGGAGAAGCCTTTGATAAAACATCTAAATTTTTAGGATTAGGCTACCCTGGGGGACCAATCATTGATAATCTATCAAAAAAAGGTAATCCTATTTTCGAATTCTCAAAACCAAAAATAAAAGATTATGATTTTAGTTTTAGTGGTTTAAAAACATCCATTATTTACTCTATTAAAAAAGAATTAAAAGAAAATTCAAAGTTTATTGGTGATAATATTAATGATTTATGCTCTAGCATTCAACATAGTATAGTTGAAATATTAGTGGAAAAAACAATTAAATGTGCTATTGATTTGGATATTAAACAAATATGCATCGTCGGAGGTGTATCTGCAAACTCACATTTAAGAGAAAAGTTAAAGTCTGAGTGTTTGATAAATAAATTTGATTTATTTTATCCTAAAATTAACTATTGTACTGATAATGCTGCTATGATTGCTGTTTCAGGATATTTTAATCACCTCAATAAAAAGTTTTCAGATTTAGATAAAGTAATTGACAGTAGATTAAGTTTTTAAAAAAGACGATATGTCAAATAAA
This sequence comes from uncultured Bacteroidota bacterium, assembly GCA_902587125.1. Taxonomy (GTDB): domain Bacteria; phylum Bacteroidota; class Bacteroidia; order Flavobacteriales; family BACL11. The sequence goes on along the minus strand of CACIJW010000015.1, from coordinate 13,368 downwards.
ACATTGTCCAAAACTTTAGTGCAATTTGATTCATTAAAAGGGTGAGACATACCAAATACGTGATTTGAATTATATGAAATTAGCTTACTCTCTTTTGAATTTTTAGAAATTTTTACTGCCTCTGAGTACTCAACAGTTTCATCATTTTTTGCATGCTGAACTAAATGAGGAATGATAATATTATTACAACAATTTAAAATATCGTAGTTGTTTTTATTGTTAATACAGTCGAGATAAAACTGATAATTTAATGGAAGCTTCTGATTTGTTCTCTTGTTTTCAATGTAGATAACTTTTCTTTCTTCCCACAACTTAATTTTTTCAGAATCTAACTTATTAAAAAAATTAGATGGAGAACACCAAGTAACGAGTTTATTAACTCTAGAATCCATTGATGATTTAATTATAGATATTCCACCTCCCCGACTGTGTCCGATTAAAACTAGTTCTTTATTAGAAAGATCATCTTTAACTTCAACATAATTTATCAATTGATTTAAATCATATAATTCTTTAGTAAAGTTATTTTGAGAAAACTTTTCTAAATCACATATCTCATTTGGATTTTTAAGTGATGTTCCATTGTGAGAAAAATTAAATTTATAGAATGTAATATTTTTATTTCTAAAAAAATCAGCAACATAATTAAAACCACCCCAATCCTTAAAACCTTTGAAACCATGACAAAAAATAATGATTTTATTAGCTGCAGAAGAAGTTGAAAATCTATCAACTAAAAATTTAACATTGTCAGATCCAGTAAGTTTGAATGTTTCACAGTTTATCATTCTGTGATAAATAGTTTTTGAACTAATCCTTTTTCAGAAAATTCAAAAGATATTTGATTTTTATTTGGCTTACTAATTCTTTTGCCAAGTATATTGTAGTATAATTTCTTGGAATCATTATTCTGAAATAATTCTTCATTATAAATGGAAGTAGTGTTATTTGAACATGGTACATCAATCTCAATATCATAATAAAAGTAATAGTAACCTGTTGGATCAGAACTGGCACTAGATCTTGTAATAGACATTAAACCACCGATATCGTATGGATAATTTGCACCACTATCGTTTCTATATAAACCACTATTTTGACCGTCAATGCCAAGTTGATGATCATTACCAGCTGGAACATCAAAGTTTAATGTTAATCTTTGTGGTCCTGAAGATACATTTAGAGTGGTATCATCAATGACTGTTCCGCTATTGTCTCTTAGTTCGAAGGTTATGGTGTTACCATTATCTGCATAAAACATCGCAGATTTGATTCTAAAACTATCATATGCATCAAAAATTAAATGTTGATTTCCATTAAAGTATCCACCTGTTGAGAAAGTATTGTCTTGAGCTCCACCAAAAGCTACAACAGCATTTGCGTTGGGATTATAGTTCTGAGAGTTAGGATTGGTACAGCCAACAATATCAAAAGAGGTATCAATTGATAGTGATACATCTAAAACAGTTATAAATCCATTACTTAAGTTGACACTAAATGTATCAGTTATGTAGCCATTCTTGCTGAACTCAACATTGTAAAAACCAGAGTTGGGTGTTCCTGTATTATAATTTCCAAGTAAATTAGTTGATGATGAGTTTGCTATTGTATTTAAAATCTTAACATTAGCAGTGTTGATTGGAGAGTTAGTTAAAGCATCTGTTACATTTCCCTCTAAGTAACAAGCTTGAGAAAAGTCACGACCATAAACAAATAAAACTCCAGAATTATTTATACTATTTATATCTGAAGATATTATATTTCCTGAGGGAAGAAATGGATAAGTACCCCAACATCCATTAAAACCAGCTCCTGAGCCACTATATGAATCGTAGTATGCAACCTGTATTATGTTATATGGGTACGTTATATCATGAACAGTTGTCCCATCTTGATAATATGATGTAATCAAAAAATTACCATCAACATGAGTATTGTGAGGTGCAGAGTTTGAACCTGGATTAGATTGAATTCTATCAACCTCTTGAATATTACTTAAGTCAGTAATATCATAAGACCCAAGAAAGGCACCATTAACTTCATCTGTAGTAAAAACATAATCCCCATCATCAGAAACCCATGCATTGTGAGTAAAATTACTAGGTGTTGATTTGGAGCCAAGAGTTTGTGGATTAGATTTATTACTGACATCAACAATGAAAAGCTCTCCTGCATAAATGCATCCAGCATACATTGTATCACCTCTAACCATTCCATCATGAATGTAATTTTGGTCCCACTCTCCTAAATAGTGCGGATTAATAGGATCAGCATCGACATCTAAAAATATAGCTCCATTTGAAGGATTACTACCGCTGTTTGAGGAAGCTCCAAAAATATAAGCAATTCCGTTTTCGTCAATATAAATATTATGTGCTGCAGTAAATTCCGTAGATTGACCGTTCGGATTAGTGAAATTTGTCTTGTGCCAGTAAGTATTTCCACTCATATCACTGAGATCAACTATTAATAAGCCTGCGTCAGCTTCAGTTGTTACATATGCATAATTACCCCATGTTTTTATATCTCTCCATGTAGAATTTAAATCAGGAATGTAGAACATTTCATTTAAATTCATTGGATTTGTAACATCAACTACTGAAAAACCATCATTAAGTCCGACTAAAGCAAATTCATTTCCATTACTATCAACCCAACCCCAAATATCACTTCCCTCAGAAAAAGACCATTGGTAGGAGCCTAACAACTGAAGGTTGAAGTTACTTTGTGATGTTGAAAATAGCGGTAATAATAATATAATTAAGATTTTTTTCATAGTACAAAATTAATGAATTCTAATTAAAGATTTAAACTAATTTGATTATTGAAATTTGACTCAGCAGTGCTAGGGTTTTTGTCATTGGTAACTTTCACTACATTTTCACTTTCAGTTTCCTTGTTTGAAATCTCAATATCAATAATCTTCTTTTTTGAAAGAATTTTTCCTTTTGCGTTTTGACTTTTAACTGAAATAAAATCAGATAGTTCAACATTTAAAAATTGCCTGTCTTTTCCCGCTTCTTTCTTAAATGTTAATTTTGCAACAGGCTCATGAAAAGTTGTAACATTTTCTAAATAACTGTCTTTTTTTCCATTAATCAATAATGTTGGTTTAGAAACAATCTCAGCTTTAAATCTTTTTAAATAAAATAATTTTTTTGCACCATCAAAGTAAATAATACATATCACTTTTTCAGGGTCATATTTTTCTATTAGTATCAAATCATCACTAAAATGATTTATTAATTCATATGATTTAAATTCCATAATACCTTTTTGATTAATGGTAAGAATTCTATCATCAGAAGAAAACTCTCCAATATACTCTCCCCGATTATCTACATTTAGTCTATTTACAGAAGTATCATACCATATTTTTCTAGCTTGTAGAGTAGATATTCCTGATTCTTTGAGATCTACCCTTTTCACAGATTTTTTTGTAACTATATTTCCAACAGATGATCTTCCCTTGATAGAAATTTTTGAGAAGTCAATTTCTAATTTTAAATTTTTTATGTTTTTGATTGCTCTTAAATGAATATTTACTTTTTCAGCTTCTCCATTAGCATTAACAGTCAAATACAAGATTTTGTCATTAATCTCATTTTTGCATAATTTATATTCTTTATTTCTGGTAATAGATTTAACAGCGAATCTTTTAATGTAGGTATTTACAGATTTACTGTCTTTATAAATCATATTATATATAGTTCTATCATCATTTTTCTTAAATACAGAGCAATGAATTATATCTTTACCAACAAATACTTTTTTGTCAACTTTAACAATCTTTAGGGTTCCATTTTTTCTGATCACAATGATATCATCAATATCAGAGCAATCAGAAATCAGTTCATCCTTTTTCATATTAGTTCCAATAAAACCTTCTGATCTGTTAACATAAAGTTTTTTGTTTGATGCAACTACTTTTACTGCATCAATATTTTCAAATGTTTTTATAACAGTTTTTCTTTTTTTTTCAGCACCAAATCTTTTCTTCAAATTTTTGAAATAATCAATACAAAAATCATCTATATTCTTGATGTTGTTTTTTATTTCTAATATTAATGATTCAATGTTCTTAATTTCATCTTTTGCTTTGTTAATATCAAATTTTGTTATTCTTTTTATTTTGATTTCAGTAAGACGTATCAAATCATCATTATTTATATCTTTTTTTAGATGATTAATAAAAGGATTTAAGGAAATGTTAATAGTGTTTAATACTTCATCCCACTCTTCAATTTCTTCAATATTTCTGTAAAGTCTATTTTCAATAAAAATTCTTTCAAGCGATAAATTGTGCCATTTCTTTTCATTTTCAATCAATCTATGATTAAGTTCTTTTAAAAGTAATGACTTAGTATTTTCAGTTGATATTTTCAATAGTTCAGATACTCCATAAAAAACTGGCTTGTTGTTCATTATAACACAAGATAATGGTGATATTGATATCTCACAATCAGTAAATCTGTAAAGTGCATCTATTGTTTTTTCTATCGAAACACCTGCGGGGAGTGTAATCAAAATCTCAACATTTTCAGCTGTATTATCATCAACTTTTTTAATTTTAATCTTACCCTTATCATTAGCTTTTAAAATGCTATTTATCAAATTACCACTATTAACTGAATATGGAAGCTCAGTGATTACAATTGAATTCTTTTCGTGTTTATCAAGTTTTGCTCTTACTCTCACTTTACCACCTCTTTTGCCATCCTTGTAATGAGAAAAATCAGCAAAACCTCCAGAAAAAAAATCAGGATATATTCTTGTACTTTTACCTCTAATAATCTTTATTGATGCATCCAGTAATTCATTAAAATTATGAGGTAATATTTTTGTGGATAAACCAACTGCAATACCTTCTACACCGTGATTTAAAAGAAGTGGAAACTTAATTGGTAAAATTTCAGGTTCATCTGATCTACCGTCATAAGATTTTATCCATGATGTAATATTTCGATTATAAACAGTTGCTAAAGCAAATTCAGTAAGTCTAGTTTCAATATATCTTGGAGCCGCAGCTTTATCGCCAGTGGCTATATTACCCCAATTACCTTGTTTATCTAATAATAAATCCTTTTGTCCAATTTGAATAATTGACTCTCCAATTGAAGCATCTCCATGAGGATGATATTTCATTGTATTTCCAATGACATTTGCAACTTTGTGATATCTACCATCATGTAATTCTTTCAGAGAATGGAGTATTCTCCTTTGAACAGGCTTTAAACCATCCAAAATATTAGGAATAGCTCTTTCTAGTATAACGTATGAGGCATAATCTAGAAACCAATCTTTATATAGACCGGAAAGCGGTTTTATATTTGAAAAATGATTATCCATAATATTCATGAATTAACGAATCTATTTCTTTAATTTTTGTAGAGCTAAAAAACCTTAATTTAATTCGATAAATATTATTTTTTTTTCTTTGAGATTTTATTCTTAAAACAATGGTTGATGGATTAAATAGATTTATAAAAAAATTAAATCGTTTTACTACATATATCTCATCAATCATCTCTTTAAGTATATCTATTTCAGTTTTTTTTCCTTTAAAAACCAACTTTTTTGTGGTAATTTTTAAATGATTTTTATTTAAATCAATACTTGTAAATCTAATAAAGAAAATCACAGAAAAAGAAGCTAAAGAAGTCAAAACTATAAATATTAATTGATAATAATTTTCTATAATATCGTCAATGTTAGTGTATTTAATAATTTTTTCAGAAACAAAAAAAACTATATTACAAATAAAAATTATAATTGAAATAAGTAATAAAAAATTTATTCTATTGTAGTTTGTAATAGTCATTAATTTAAACTTTCTTCTATCTTAAGATTATTAATTATAAATTCCTGACGATCTGAGGTATTTTTTCCCATATAATACTTTAATACATCATCTATACTAGTTTCTTTGTTAATAATGACGGGATCAAGTCTCATATCTTTTCCAATAAAATTCTTAAATTCATTTGGCGATATTTCACCTAACCCCTTGAATCTAGTTATTTCGAAATTTTTACCAATTTTTTCAATTGCATTTTGTTTTTCTTGTTCAGAATAACAATATATTGTAGTTTTCTTGTTTCTGACCCTAAAAAGTGGTGTTTGTAAAATAAAGACATGTCCATTTTTAACCAAGTCAGAGAAAAACTGAAGAAAAAAAGTTAAAATTAGAAGTCTGATGTGCATTCCGTCTACATCAGCATCTGTTGCAATAACAATTTTATTATATCTCAGTTCATCTATCCCGTTTTCTATATTGAGGGCTGATTGAAGCAAATTAAATTCTTCATTTTCATAGACTATTTTCTTTGTAAGTCCAAAAGAATTTAATGGTTTTCCTCTCAAACTAAATACAGCTTGAGTATTAATATTTCTTGTTTTGGTAATAGAACCTGATGCAGAATCACCTTCAGTTATAAAAATCGTTGAATCAAGTCTTTCCTCTTTGTTAAGATCATTGTAGTGAACTCTGCAATCACGCAGCTTTTTGTTATGAATGCTAGCCTTCTTTGCACGCTCTTTTGCGAGTTTTTTGATACCTGACATTGCTTTTCTTTCACTTTCAGCTTGTAAGATTTTACTTTGTATTGATTTTGCAGTTTCAGAATTCTTGTGCAAAAAATTATCTAAATAAGATTTTATAAAATCATTAATGAAAGAACTTATAGTGATTCCATTTGGTTCAATTTCAGTCGAACCGAGCTTAGTTTTCGTTTGAGATTCAAAAACAGGATCCATAACTTTAATACTAACGGCAGCACTTATGGATTGTCTAATGTCATTCGCATCATAATTTTTACCAAAAAACTCTCGAATTGTTTTTACAATAGCTTGTCTAAAAGAATTTTGATGAGTACCACCTTGAATTGTGTGTTGTCCATTTACAAAAGAAAAATACTGTTCAGTATATTTATTTTTGATGTGAGTGATTGCTACTTCTATGTCATTTCCTCTTAAATGAATAATTGGGTACAGTGTATCACTATCAATATTGTCTTTTAATAAATCTAAAAGACCATTATTTGAAAAGAATTTATTGCTATTGTAATTAATTGTTAAGCCAGTATTTAAGTAACAATAATTCAAAACCATCTTTTCAACATATTCATCTACAAATCTGTAATTACCAAAGATTTGATTATCAGGTACAAAAACAATTTTAGTACCCTTTCTAGATGAATTACTAATAACTTTTTCATCAACATCTAAGCTACCTCTAGTAAACTCAATTGATTTACTTTTACCATCTCTTATAGATTTGATATTAAAATAGGATGAAAGTGCATTAACTGCTTTGGTACCTACTCCGTTTAGTCCAACAGATTTTTTAAAAACTTTTGAGTCATATTTAGCTCCAGTATTTATTTTAGAGACACAATCAATTAGTTTTCCAAGTGGAATACCTCTACCAAAGTCCCTTACTGTTACTTTATTATCTTTAATAGATATATCAATTGATTTACCATTTCCCATAACATATTCGTCAATTGAATTATCGATTACTTCTTTTAGTAAAATATATATACCATCATCTTGAGATGAGCCATCACCCATTTTTCCAATGTACATTCCAGGCCTGAGTCTAATATGCTCCTTCCAATCTAATGATCGAATACTATCTTCAGTGTATAAATTTTTTGACATAGAGATTGTTGATATGCAAATATAAATTTACTAGAGAAAGTAAAAATTATAGTTATTTAGTTTTTTTAACAGATTTATTAACTAAAATTTAATATCAAACATTAAATCTGAAGTGCATTATATCACCGTCTTTCACTAAATAATCTTTTCCTTCAACTCTTAACTTTCCATTTTCTTTACATTTTATTTCATTTCCATAAAAAACAAAGTCTTTATATGAAATTACTTCAGCCCTAATAAAACCTCGTTCAAAATCTGAATGAATAACGCCAGCTGCTTTTGGAGCTATAGTATTTTTTCTAATAGTCCAAGATCTAACTTCCTTTTTACCAGCAGTGAAAAAAGTTTCTAAGTTAAGAAGTTCATAGCATGTTGAAATTAGTTTATTGAGACCAGATTCACTTAATCCCATTTCTCTCAGAAAAACTAGTTGATCTTCAGTTGATAAATCAATAATCTCGGATTCAATAGAAGCAGCAATAAGAATAATTTTGTCATCTGGGTTTAAGTATTTTCTGACTAAATCTACATAATGATTTCCATTTACTACTGAATTTTCATCAACATTGCAAACATATAATGTAGGTTTCTCCGTTAATAAATTATAAGAGCTAATTAATTCAATTTCATCATGTTTTAAATCTAAGTTTATAATCAAATTACCAGAACTTAAATAATTATAAATCTTGGATAACTTATCTTTTTTAATCATTGCATCCTTATTTCCAATTTTTATAAGCTTGTTGTTTTTCTCAATCGCTTTTTCAATTGTTTCCATGTCTTTAAAAATAAGTTCAGTATTGATGATTTCTAGATCTCTAACAGGATCTGTATTTCCTTCAACATGAGTTATATTGTCATTATCAAAGCATCTTAAAACATGAATGATTGCATTAGTTTCTCTAATATTTGATAAAAATTTATTACCCAAACCTTCTCCTTTACTTGCTCCTTTGACAAGACCTGCAATATCATAAATCTCAATATTTGTATTTATTTTTTTTTCAGGCTGTATTAAATCATTTAATTTATCTAATCTTTTATCAGGAACAGGAATAATACCCAAATTTGGTTCAATTGTACAGAAGGGATAATTTTCAGATTGAGCTTTGTTTGATGACAAACAATTAAAAAGTGTTGACTTTCCAACATTAGGAAGACCAACTATGCCACATTTTAATCCCATTTTTTTTAGCAAAGATATGACGTAATAATATAACTTGTCAATAAAACGTTAATAAATGACAATTTTTTTTGTTTTCAAATAATAAATAATAACATCGTAATTATAAATTTGTTTAAATGGAGTTAGAAAAATTAAATGACATATGTAGTCAGGTCAGAAGAGATATTCTAAGAATGGTTCATGCTAATAGTTCTGGACATCCTGGTGGTTCTTTAGGATGCGTAGAATATTTTGTTTCTCTTTATTTTGTTCTTTTAAAAACAAAATCTCAATTTGATATGAATGCGATAGATGAAGACGTGTTTATACTTTCAAATGGTCACATATCTCCAGTCTATTACTCAGTTATGGCGAGAAAAGGATTCTTTAACTTAAAAGAACTTTCAACATTTAGATCAATTGACAGTAGACTTCAGGGGCACCCTACACCTCATGAGGGTCTAGAAGGAGTAAGAATAGCATCTGGTTCATTAGGTCAGGGGATGTCTGTAGCTATAGGTTCAGCAATTACTAAAAAATTAAACAACGAAAAAAATATAATTTATTCATTACACGGTGATGGTGAATTACAAGAGGGGCAGAATTGGGAAGCAATAATGTATGCTTCTGCAAATAAAGTGGATAACATAATTGCGACAATTGACTACAATAAAAAGCAAATTGATGGTTCAACTGATGATGTTTTACCAATGGGAAATCTTAGATCTAAATTTGAATCTTTTGGATGGAAGGTACTTGAAGAAGAAAACGGAAACAACATTGAATCAGTTATTTCAGTTCTTAATGAAGCTAAATCTCATTTATTTAAAAATGAACCTATTGTAATACTTTTGCATACTGAAATGGGTAATGGTGTTGATTTTATGATGGGAACTCATAAATGGCATGGTTCTGCACCAAACGACGATCAATTAGCTTTAGCTCTGTCTCAAAATAAAGAAACTCTAGGTGACTATTAAAAAAGCCCTACTTATAATTATTTTTACTTTTTCAAGTATACTCTCCTTTTCTAATAACAATGAAGTTGGAAATGAAAGAAGCAGAATTCTTTTTATTGTTGATGCATCTCAATCTATGCTTGGCAGATGGCAAAGTGGTAGAAAAATTGATATCGCTAGAAATCTTTTAAGTGTAATGCTTGACAGTTTGAAAAATATAGAAAATCTTGAAATTGGTTTAAGAGTGTATGGTCATCAGAAGGGTTACCCACCACAGGACTGTGATGATTCTAAACTTGAAGTTAACTTTTTACCAGCTTCAATATCCTCTGATAGAATAATAAACAAATTGAAAATGATTAGAGCAAGAGGAACAACTCCAATAGCAAAATCACTTGAGGAAGGTGCGCTAGATTTTCCTGATAACAAAACAAGAAATATTGTAATATTAATTACTGATGGTAAAGAGGAGTGTAATATGAACCCATGCGCTGTTTCTGAAATTTATCAAAGAAAAGATATTATTTTGAAGCCTTTTGTTATAGGAATTGGCTTAGAAAAAGATTGGATAAATGAATTCGATTGTATTGGTAAATTTTTTGATGCCACTAATGAAAATGAATTTTCCAACATTTTAAATATCGTAATTAGTCACATTGTAGATAATACCACTTTACAAGTAAATCTTTTAGATAACGATAATAACAATATAGAAACCAACATAAACATGACTTTTTATGATTCCTACACTGACTTGCAGAAATATAATTATGTTCATACAATGAACCAATTTGGAAATCCAGACACAATGTATGTGGATCCAATTATGGATTACTACATAGTTGCTCATACAATGCCTAAAGTCATATCAAATGTTTTTGAAGTAGTTCCAGGTAAACACAACGTAATAAGCTTAAAAACACCTCAGGGTGAATTAGAATTTAAAATGAATTCTAAAATTGATTATCAATATATTGTTAGAAAACAAAATAATGATTCAACACTTTTTGTAAACAATATCAATAACGTAAAAAAGTTTCTCACTGGAGCATATGACGTTGAGCTACTAACTTTACCAAGAATGTATTTTAAAGATGTAAAAATCGAACAAAACACAAAAACAACTTATACAATTCCAACTCCTGGTATTGCAAATATTATACTACCATCAAAAGGATATGGAGGTCTCTACTTAAAAAAAGCTGATAAAATTGAATTGATTTATCCAATAGATGCGAAAAAAACTCAACATAAATTAACACTTCTTCCAGGAGATTATAAAGTTATTTTTAGATCTAAAAATGCTAAACAATATATTTACACTAAGCAAGAGGATTTTAAAATTAAATCAGGAAGTTCACAAATAATTAAAATTAACTAATATGGAATATATTGATACTAGATCAGGATTTGGTGATGGGCTTTTAGAACTTGGAAGAAAAAATCCAGATATACTTGCTTTATGTGCTGATCTAACAGGTTCTTTAAAAATGGATAAATTCAAAAGTGAATTTCCAGATCGTTTTTTTCAAGTTGGTATTGCAGAAGCCAACATGATGGGCATTGCAGCTGGAATGACAATTGGAGGAAAAATACCGTTTACGGGTACTTTTGCTAATTTTTCCACATCAAGAGTTTATGATCAAATAAGACAATCAATTGCTTATTCAGGAAAAAATGTTAAAATATGTGCATCTCACTCAGGATTAACTCTTGGTGAAGATGGAGCAACCCATCAAGTATTAGAAGATATAGGAATGATGAAGATGCTTCCAGGCATGACAGTAATAAATACTTGCGACTACAACCAAACTAGGCTCGCAACTATTGAAATTGCACAAATATTTGGACCTGTATATTTAAGATTTGGTAGACCTAAAGTTCCAAACTTTACAGATCCAAATTTGCCCTTCCAAATTGGAAAAGGAATTAAATTAAATGATGGAAATGATGTTACAATAATATGCACTGGACATCTAGTCTGGGAAGCTATTAATGCAGCAAAAGAGCTTAATAACAAAAATGTAAGTTGTGATGTAATAAATATTCACACAATCAAACCTTTGGATAATCAGATAATTTTAGATTCTATTAAAAAAACTAAGTGTGTTGTTACTGCTGAGGAACACATGATTAATGGAGGATTAGGTGATAGTGTTGCTCAATTTTGTTCAAGAAATTTTCCGGTTCCGATTGAAATGGTTGGAGTTAATGATTCCTTTGGTGAAAGTGGTAAGCCGCATGAACTACTAATCAAATACGGTCTAGATGCAAAAAATATTGTTAGCTCAGTTGAAAGAGTTATTTCTAGAAAATAACTAATGAAAAATCGAGAAGTTTTTAAAAAACACCAGGCTCAAACCTTTCCTTTTCCTAGCGCTATTGAAATAACTTCTGCAAATGGCAACTACTTAATTGATTCTAACGGATTTAAATATTTAGATTTCGTTGCTGGAGTATCAGTAAACACACTAGGGCATTGCAACAAATTTATCAATGAATCAGTGAAAAAACAAATTGATAGTTATTCTCATGTAATGGTTTATGGTGAATTTGTTCAGCAGCCACAAACTAAACTCGCTAAATTATTATCTGAAAACTTACCAAAATCACTATCCTGTTCATATTTTGTCAACTCAGGTACTGAAGCAATAGAAGGAGCACTAAAACTTGCAAAAAGATATACTGGAAAATCAAAAATTATATCATTTAAAAAATCATATCACGGATCAACTGCTGGTTCATTGTCTATAATGGGTTATGAAAATCAGAAATCAAATTATAGACCATTAATACCAAACTGTATTTCAATAAATTTTAATTCTACAGAAATGCTTGATGAGATTGATAGTCAAACTGCTGCAGTTGTTGTAGAGCCGTATCAAGCTGCTTCGGGTTTCATTAAAGCTAATAAAGCTTTTATAAAGAAAATTAGAGAAAAATGTGATGAACATGGATCACTTTTAATCTATGATGAAATACAATCTTGTTATGGCAGGACTGGAAAACTTTTCGCCTTCGAGCATTATAATACGATTCCAGATATTCTCTGTATTGCAAAAGGAATGGGTTCAGGGTATCCAATTGGTGCATTTATATCATCTTATGCAATAATGCATGAGCTCACTCACAATCCAACACTTGGTCATATCACAACTTTTGGTGGAAATCCCATTTCATGTACTGCTAGCTATGAAACATTAAAATATGTTTTAAAAAATGACTTATCAAGTAAATCTTTAATAAAAGAAAATATTTTTAGATCAATTTTGCAACATGAACTAATTTATGAAATAAGAGGAAAAGGATTAATGTTAGCAGTTGAATTTAACAATAGTGAAATAGCGAGTTATGTTGTAACAGAATCACTTAAAAGAGGATTGATACTATTTTATTTCCTTTTGACAAAGACTGCAATTAGAATAACACCCCCATTAACAATCTCAAAAAGTGAAATTGAAAAGGGGTGTAATATTATTATTCAACTACTAAACAGCTACAGAGATTAACAGTTACCTAATAACTGTCAAATCTTTGGTTTTAGTATATTTCCATCCATTAACATCCTGATAAAATATTTCA
>CACIJW010000014.1 GCA_902587125.1 uncultured Bacteroidota bacterium | reverse complement strand
TATCAACAAGAAACTTATTCTACAATAATTTTAATATCTTTAGAATAAAGTTTTAATGTATAAAATTGGAGGATTGGAGGGACCTATTCGGTTACCTTTTAAATTGTTTAAACTAGTTTACTTTAGTACTGCTACCCCGACTTTTTTCTCTTTAATATTTTGGTGAACCTCTCGGTCCCAGTTTCGAACTTTTTTAGAAAATTAATAGAGATAGTTGATGTTTTATGTAGAGAAAGTGAACAGTTAATAAATCAACCTATTTTTTATATCTATGATGATGGAACAGTAGAAAAGAAAATAATTATTGAATAAAATGAAAAAACTATTACTACTCTTACTATGTGTGCCTATGATTGGGTTTGGGCAAATATTAGGTTCTATTTCTTCATTGACTATTTCACCTGTAAATCCAAATAATACTGATACAGTTTATATTTATGCTGAACTTTTATTTACTTCCTCTGGCTGCCCTTTAGATATAAAATCGCATAGTGTTTTAGGAAATAATATCGTAGCGTCAACACAACATTGTCTTGGTATGCTGACTGCAATTTGTAATACTACTGATACATTCAAATTAAATCCTCTAGCTGTAGGAACGTACACTTTTGATTTGACTTTGTCTTCAGCTTTTGGCGGCCCTCCTTGTACGGCTGGTATTGTACCTAATGATAATGATGTAATTACTTTTAATGTTGTTACTTCTGTTGCAATTGAAGAACAAACTACAAAAAAAGAACTTCTCCACATAACAGATCTATTAGGAAGAGAAACAAAAGATATTAATAATGAAGTTCTACTTTACATCTATGATGATGGAACGGTTGAAAAGAGAATAATTCTTGAATAAATAAAACCCACTCTTGAGTGGGTTTATTTTTGGTGGACCTAAGCGTCCTTATTTCGAACTTTCTCAGTAAATTCAAACGTGGGTTAAATTATGTTTTCCTCACTTCTTCGCTTTTTTATAAAATTGATTCCACATGCTAGTTTAGTAGCAGTTTTAGATTCGTGGTCTACTACTCTCCAAAATGGGGTTATGTTTTTTTCTCCATTAAGAAAATCTTCAAAAGCAGCCTCTGAGACTATTCTTAAGAAAATTCCTGTTGTTACTGGACAAGTTGTATCTGCATTATATGTTAGTGCTAGATCATTTCTTAGTGTTTTAATATTAATGTTTATACCTTTTGGAATTTGTTTTATATAATCGTCAATGATCTTAGGCGTAGCTATTAACATATTTTCACCTACTTTCATATCTGAAAAATTTTTGTCTAATCTCTTTACAACAAAAGACTTATAAATATTTAGCTTTTCTTTCCAGCTCTTCATAAAAGCTAAAATAATAAAACCCACTCAATTGAGTGGGTTTGTTTTTGGTGGACCTCTAGGTTCTTATTTCGAACTTTCAGTATTAGACAGTTCCTTTCTTGGAACCATAATATAATAAACTCAAAGAAATAAGACCTAATATAATTACAGGAAGCGGAGCTGTCAAATTAGATCCTTGTAAAGCAGATACTAAGTCTGTAGCAGAAACAAAACCAAAGAATACAAAATATAAGAAGGATTGTCTTCTCAATACAGATTCATCTGTGTAAGACAATGAACCAATCATATGAAAAATTATTCCGACAAAAATAAAACTTAGACACAATGCAAAATTGTCAAACATAAGCATAGCATCATCTGATGGTGTATTGCCGAAAGTATCAGTTGCTAACGTTAGAGCAAAGTCTGATGAGAATAAGCTTATTACAAGTGGCATGATTTGTAAAATTCCAATAGCAATAACTATTTTAAAGATTGTTTTTATTTTCATAACTCTATTTTTTACAATGATACAAAAAACAAATGCAAATTTCTTTCTTTAAGTATTCAGAAATAAAGCGTAATTTTACTTTCTATTTATCAAGAAATAGCCAATGCAAATTGCTAGAATTGATAAACTAAAAAAAATAAGATCCTTGGGTGTTGTAAAATTATGAGAAAGTTTTAAAACTTTTTCAAAAAATTTAACAATCAAAACAATAATAATTACTTTGATTATTTTATTTTTTAATTGGTCAAGGCTATTGATTTTGAGTGTTGAATCAGCGAATTTATCTTTTGCAAAATTTATTTCACTAATAAATAGTTCATATACACCAAATCCAAATATTAACAAAACTATTCCAATTAAGAACAAATCAATTGAAGAGATAATATTGAAAAGCAGCTCATTGTTAGTTTCAATATCATTATTTAATAAAGGGTTTTTATAAATTATTGCTTGTATGATATCCCAACCTCCTAAAAGAAACAATATGATTGAAGAGATAATTGATAAAACAACTGAGATTAAAACGATAAATCTTGTACTCCAAAGTGCGTTTTCAAATTTATTTCCAATCATTTGATATTAAATTAAATTTTTACAAAATTAAAGAAATAATATGAAGTGTAATTTATTTCTAATTTTACAATGAAAAATTATTCTATTTAAATGTCATCTCAAAAAATATTATTCTTAGATAATAATGAGATAATACTAACTAAAAGTGTGAAGGCTAAGAGTGTTTATATTTCTATTAGACCTTTTGAGAGAGTTAAAGTAACAGTTCCTTTTTTTATGAGTTTTAAAAAAGCAGAAGATTTTGTAATAAAAAAGAAGGCGTGGATTCAAAGAAATTTATTAAAACTAAAAAGTATTGAGCAAAAGCAAACGATATTTGATTTCAATACTCATTTTACTACAAGAAATCACATGCTAAAGTTAAATAAAGTTGAAAGTAATGAAGTAAAATACAGTTTAAAGGATCAAGTAATATTGGTTGATATACCAAATACTGCTGAAATAAAAAGTCTTGGTATTCAGAAAAAAATCAGGTTTGCAATTGAGGAAACTCTAAGAAAAGAGGCTAAAGATTATTTACCACAAAGAGTCAAAGAGTTGGCTGAGAAAAACTCATTCACATTTAAAAAAGTATCAGTAAGAAACTCAAAAACTAGATGGGGTAGCTGCTCTTACGATAATAATATTAATCTTAATCTTCATTTAATGAGACTTCCAAATCATTTGATTGATTATGTAATCTTGCATGAGCTTGTACACACAAAGATTAAAAATCATAGTAAAGATTTCTGGAACATGCTTGATTTAGTTACAGGAAATGCAAAAAAGCTTGATAAAGAGCTAAAGAATTACCGTACCAAAATTTATTAAAACAGTTAATCCTATGTTATGCATAATATGCATTGCATAACATTAGAAAATTCATCATTTAATTTTGTCAAATAATTTAAAAATTAAAAAAAATGAATAAAATAATTTCCTCAATAATTTGTTTAGTGATGATTTCTTGTGAGAAAGAAAATTTTAGTCCAGTAAGTGTAAATACCTCAAATCAATCATCATCAAATAGTTCTTCCTCATCTAAATGTACTGGTTGCTCTGATTGGCAATATTGTGGAATAGTTGGGACAGGGGGTACTGATTTTTTTAGTTTGAGTTCGACACGTAGGTGTGTAAGTGTTTTTAGACATTTGCGACATTCAGGTCAGTTTATCTCTTCACATACATTTTCTGACTCATTAGGCAATAATATATCAAATTCAGCGAGTTTTAACTTTCCTTATATGAACGATGGTTATTTTGCTACATTAAATCTTGGTTACAACACTAATAATAGTATTCCTATATATTTTACCTCAGATTATGATTTAGATAATTACTATAATTTTATCGTTAGAAATTGGGTTATTTATAATCCCATAACTAAGTCTAATATGGAATTTGAAGGAACAGGCTCATTTACACATGATGACGACTCATGCTGTGATTATTCAGTTGAAATAAATTTACAGTCAACCTCACATAATGGAAGTTTCTCATATAAACTTGTTGGGCAACAACTCTAAAACTGGTTTACGTAAACTTGTTGAGCAACTGCACCCTCATTAGATTCGACAAGAAGTATATACATATTTTTGTTAAGATTATTAACATAAAATGAATGATTAGTTTTACCAGCTTTTATTGTTTCCTGCTCTTTTAAAATAACTTTTCCTTCTAAATCTAATAATTTTTTTTTCTAAATAGAATTTTTATTGAATTTTAATTTTCAGCTATTCTTAAAAATAAACTTTTAGTTATTTTTACAAAAAAAAAATTGTTAGAGGTTAAATCTTTAGCCTTCACTCACGAAGGTCAAAATCAAATATGTTTCCCTGATATATCATTATGTAATAATGAGGGTTTAATAGTTTTAGGTAATTCTGGATCTGGAAAGACAACATTAATCAACTTAATTGCTGGTCTTATTAAAGCAGATAGCGGAGATATTACTTTTAACCAAACTAAATATAATGAACTAAGTTTTGATGATTTAGACATTTTTAGAGGTAAAAATATTGGGTTAATCTTTCAAAAACCTCACTTTATCAGAAATCTTACTGTTTTGGAGAATCTTTCATTATCTACTCATTTGTCAAGAAATAAAGTCAGAAAGGAGATTTTTGAAGAAACATTGAGTGAAGTAGGTTTGAGTGAAAAAATAAATATGAGGCCTAATGAGTTAAGTGAGGGAGAACAGCAGCGTCTCTCAATTGCAATGGCGCTTGTTAAAGAACCTACCTTAATATTAGCTGATGAACCAACATCAAGTTTAGACGATAATAATTGTAATAAAGTTATCAGCCTTTTAAAGAAATACAGTGAAAAAAAAGGATGTAAGTTAGTAATAGTAACTCATGATAGTAGAATCAAGGATTTATTTAAGAAAAGGATTTCTTTATGAACATTAACAAGCTATCATTAATAAACGTAATTAGAAATCCTGTTGATACGACAGTTAGTATGATTCTCATGTCATTGGGTGTTGCTATTATTTCTATGATGTTGTTAATTAGTAGTGCTACAAAAAATCAACTTGAAAGCAATTTAGGTGGTGTTGATATGGTAATAGGGGCGAAGGGAAGCCCTATACAAGTAATATTGTCAAGCATATTTCATATCGATAACCCAACAGGAAATATTTCTCTTTCTGAAGTAAAAAAAATAGTTGACGATCCTCTCATTCAGTCAGCTGTTCCTGTTTCATTTGGTGATAATTATAAGAACTATAGAATCGTAGGTACATCAAAAGAATTTCCTGATATATACTCTGCACAGTTGAAATCTGGAAAGATATGGAGTCAGAACCTTGAGGTGACAATAGGTTCATCGGTAGCACAGAAAACAAAATTGAAAATTGGCGATAAATTTTATGGTTCTCATGGCTTAGGTTCAGATGGTCATATACATAATAATTATGATTATGTTGTTGTTGGTATTTTTGAGCAATCCAACTCAGTTTTAGATAATCTAATCTTAACAGATACTCAATCAGTTTGGATGATTCATAGTAATGATATTCTTGAAAATCAAGACAAGATGATTACTTCCATGCTAGTAAAATTTAAAAGTCCGATAGGACTTATTCAAATTCCAAGAAAAATTAATAGTAATACTACTTTTCAAGCTGCTTTACCATCAATGGAAATCAATAGAATGATAGATCTACTAGGTTTTGGAATAAGTACAATAAATATAATTGCCTTATTAATTATCGTAGTCTCAGGAGTCAGCATCTTCCTTAATCTTTATAATTCGCTTAGAAAAAGAAGGTTTGAACTAGCACTAATTAGAGTATATGGTGCTAACAAGTTACAGTTAATGAAACTTATTTTACAAGAAAGTATATTAATCTCTTTTTTTGGAACATTGCTGGGATTTGCCATTAGCAGATTAACTCTTGTTGTTATTTTGAATGTTTTTGTTGATAATCATAATTTAGATACAATTTCACTATCTTTTATTGATAGTGAGATAGTTATTGTTATGCTAGCCTTTATTGTTGGTATATTTGCATCAATAATACCTGTTTACAAAGCATACAAAATAGATGCTATTAAAACTTTAACAAATGCATAAAACCATAATCATTATATTTACTTTTTTAACTATTGATGTTTTTTCACAAGTTGAAATAACTTGGCAAACATTGTCAAATGTTGAATTTGAGGATCAATACATTGAGAGTGAGGATGTCTATTATTATTATCCTTTTTTTGGCTCAGAAGTAAGAGATTTAGCAGGTAAAGAAGTTATTATTACTGGCTATGTACTAGCTATTGACCCACTAAAGGGATATTATGTTCTTTCAAAAGGACCTTTCTCGTCTTGCTTTTTTTGTGGAGTAGGAGGACCAGAATCTATTATGGAGTTGAATCCTGTAGATACCGATACGAAATTTAAAATGGACGAGATAGTAACTTTCAAAGGTATCCTTAATCTCAACTATGATGACATTTACAGAAGTAATTATATTTTAGATAAAGCTGAAGTTTATCAATAGTAAAATTAATAGCTCTTGATTACTGGAGCTTCAATCATCTTTAACCCATTTTTAACAGCATCAACTTGCCTCTCTAATCTTTTAAACTCAGCGTTAATTTCAAAAAATATACTCTTAGCACTAGAGTAGCTTTGCTTGTGAGTATCTGTTGGCCCATATGTTGAGCTACCAGAACCATTAGCTGACCATAGGTATGTGCACATACTTGGGTAATCATTTTGTTCACCGATTGAAGACCTTGACTTGCTTCCATTTAATTGAATATCAAGCTTATTAAAACCATCTCGAATGTTATAAATTCTCTTTTCAAGGGCTGTGTTTGTAGTTTTAGCTTGCTGATATGATTTTATAATTTTATCTATCTCTTTTTTTGTGTTTTTTATTTCATCAGATAGTTCATAAGCTTTTACTCTTAATTTGTAGACATCATTCCAAAAAGCAACAACTTCTGTATTTGAACTTCCTTTTAATGCTCCATTTTCAAGTGGTTTGAGATTAAAATCTTTTTTAGAAGAGATTGCCATATACTCACCGTTAATCATTTTAAAAATTTGAGATGAATAGGTCCCAATTCCAGCTTTAGGTCCAGACATTTTTCTATCAATATTAGAAGATGTTATGGGTGTGATTGATTGAGTTGAAAAATCCCAATTTGCCCTGTGAATACCTTTTTTGTTTTTTAACTTAATTTTTTTGATGATTCGATCTTTCGAACTAATAAATAACCAAACACTGGGTTCCATTTCCATTTTTTCCATATCTAATATTTCCCACTCAGGAACTCTTACTTCTTTTTTCTCCTTCTCAAGGTCACTTTCCATCTTCATTCTATCCTCTTTACTTGTATTATATTTTTTGCTAAGAAAGTAGGTGAAATTTACTCCATAAGGTGGATTGTCAGCAACAAAATAATTATCACCTTGTGATGCTTTTTTTCTACCACCAAGAACTCTTTTTTGAAGATACCAATATGACTCTCTGGGGCTGAACAGCATAGCTTCTTTATCTTTGTTTTCTAAGTCATATGTTCTTAAAGATGAATAATCATCTAAGATGTATATTCCTCTTCCAAATGTGCCTACAACAAGATCATTTTCTCTTTTTTGTATTGCCAAGTCTCTGACTGAAATATTTGGCATTCCTGAACTTAGTTTCACCCAACCATTAGTATTATCTGTTTTAAAATAAACTCCAAATTCAGTTCCAAGAAAAAATAAATCCTTTCTAACATGATCTTGAACGACTCTCCAAAGTATTGTGTTTTCTGGTAAGTTATCCGATATGTTTTTCCATGTTTTTCCCTTGTTACCGCTCATGTAAATATAGGGTTTATAGTCTCCATACTTATGATTGTCAAAAACTGCGTAAACTATATTTTCATCAAATAAATCAGCTTTTATATCATTTACAAATGCAAAATCAGGCAACCCGCTAATTTTTTTAAAATCAACTTTTCTCCAGTTCTCTCCACCATTTTCGGTAATCTGAATTATTCCATCATCTGTTCCAGCATAAATCAATCCCTCAACAATAGGAGACTCAGAAAGTGAAGTTATAGTGCTATAATTTGACATTGCATATAAGTCCCAAGCATTATCCCATTTTTGTAGCTCGTCATAATATTTAGTTTGAACTCTCTCAATATTTTTTGTCAAGTCTTGTGAAATTGGATTCCATTTATCTCCTCTATTTTCTGATCTCCAAACTCTTTGTGATGCAAAATATATTGTTTGTGGATTATGAGGACTAACAAGAATAGGAGAGTCCCAATTATATCTCTCTGTCTTTTCTCCCAGCGCTGGCTGAGGCTTTATATTTATATTTTCACCTGTTATCCTGTCATGTCTGTTTAGATTACCTCTCTGCCATTGTGCATATACTATATTGGGATTGCCTGGCTCAGTTGCAGGCTGATGTCCATCACCACCTAAAACAATAAACCAATCTGAATTCCTTATGCCGTGTATATTGTCTGTTCTTGAAGGTGCTCCTTGAGTATTATTGTCTTGTGTTCCTCCATAAATATTGTAAAATGGTTTGTCATCGTCAACAGCAATTTTATAAAACTGTGTCAATGGTAGATTATCCACAAATTTCCAGCTTTCAGTTTTATCAAAACTCTCATACAGCCCACCATCACAGCCAACCAATATATAATTTGGATCACTTTTTTTAAAAGCTATTGCATGATTATCAACATGCTTTTCACTTTCATTCATTCTTGTAAAAGTTTTACCTCCATCATTAGAGACTTGCATGTAATTATCAACCAGATACAACTTGTCAAATTCATGAGGTGAGGTGTATAGTTCTTGGTAGTAATGAGGTCCAGTTCCTCCTGCTACAGCATCACTCATTTTTTTCCAGCTCAACCCTTGATCTTCACTTCTATATACACCACCTGTTCTTCTGTCAAGCTCAATTGCTGCATAAATAATGTCATTATTTTGATATGACATTGCTAAACCAATTTTACCCATATTGCTCTTAGGTAGACCTTTAGTAAGTTTTTGCCAATTTTCACCTCCATCTGTTGATTTGTAAATTGCTGTACCCGGTCCTCCTCCCATATAGCCAGCAACTGTTCTGTGCCTTTGCCATGTAGCAGCATATAATATATCAGGATTTCTACTATCAATTAATAAATCTGTTGCACCTATCCATTTATCATCTCCAAGTTTTCTTTGCCATGTCTTACCTCCGTCTGCTGTCTTGTAAACCCCTCTGTCACCTCCTTTGCTCCAAAGAGGACCCTGAGATGCAACCCATAAAACATCAGAGTTTTTGGGATGAATTATAATTTTTGAAATATGCTCAGAGTTGTTTAATCCTTTTTTCGACCATGTTTGACCTCCGTTTTCACTTTTGTAAATTCCATCTCCATAGCCTACATGTCTGCCTCCAACATTTTCTCCTGTCCCAACCCATAGTACATTGTTATTTTGCGGATCCATTGTTATGCATCCAATTGAATAACTTTTTTGACTATCAAATATTGGATTCCATGTTGTTCCAGAATTTTCGGTCTTCCAAACTCCTCCGGAACCTGCAGTCACATACCACAGATTTTCATTTTTAGGATGTATGATAATATCAGATATTCTTCCAGACATAAGAGCTGGACCTATACTTCTGAATTTTAATCCTGTGTAAACAGAATTGTTGTTTTCTTTCTCTTTTTTCTCTTGTGAGAATGAGTTGTTTGAAATAATAAAAAAAGATAGGATTGATAAATAAAGTACTCTCATTGATATTTAATTTTCAACAAAATTAAATATTTAAGTGGACTTAATTTATATATTTCGCTTTGATTCTAATATCATTTTTAGCAAAGTGATCTGTGTTATAATCACAAAAGATAAGTTTGATTTTTTCAGAGTTATCTAACATACTAAATGCCTTTTTAAAATCCTGATTGATATTTGTTAATACTTCAAAAAATTCATTTTTGATTGTCTTTTCATCAATCGTTTCTGAAATATCTTCATTTTTTTCAAGCATTATTTTTAAAATCTTTTCTCCTTCATCATCCTCAATCGTTTCTATAAAGAATGAATTTATATTTTTTGAAAGTTTTTCTAAACGATAAATTACTTCTTGAACATCTGTTGGGCTAATATTAGATCCATAAAAAGATACTGTCATATTTGATCTCCCAAAATGAAATAGAACTGGTAAATCTGTTTTCGACCAAATTATTTGATCCTCCAAATTTAATTCTTTAATGATTTTCTTTATCTCGTTATATTTTAATGAGTATCCTTTATCTTTTATGTTATAGCGAATTTTGGGTGCTACATAACCATCGCGGCAAATTGTAGTTATTAACTCATCATCTGAGTTACTTTCTATTAAAAAGTCACTTGGGTTGTACTGAAAAATCATCGGAAGTGCACCAGAGAATTTAACGAGCCTATTTTTTAGTTCTTGATTTTCATTAATAAGGCCTCTTAAGCTAATTGTGAAAGGATTTTCTGATGATATATTTAGTTCTAAATCGGATGCACCATATGAACTGTAAATCCTCTTAATTCCTTTTTTTAATAAGTATTTTCTCATTCCCTCTGACATAGGCTCTCCTCCAAATATTAAGGAAATATCATAATTGTTAAAATCAATATTTGATTTATCTACAAACATTTTTAAAAAAGGCGGATAACCCATTATTAAATATTTGTGTTTAGATCCAAATTGATTTAAAGTATTTTCGATTTTATCAATTTCAGGTCCAACAGATTTAACTTTTGCAAATTTCAAACAACTAATTGTAATATTTACTCCGGTAGCCCATGCACCCAGAGCAAATGCATTAATTACAAATATTGGCTCTTTTCTAAATAGCTTTTCAATACCAAATTTTATAAATTTTGCATTAATTTTTCTTTCAGTCTCACCTCTTACCCAATTGGTTGGATTACCACTACTTCCTGAGGACTCGTCTATTACTAAACCTTTTTTTGGCAATTCTCCATGTTCACATCTAGATTCCAAATTATATTTATTGATATAGTTCTCTTTATCTATCTCAGGAATTTCAGAAATCTCGGGTTTGAAACCTTTGAAACTAACTTTGTTAAATCTTTTTTCTTTTAAAAATTGCTTGTAGGCAGGAACATTTCTTTTTGCTTTATGAAATTCCAAATAAGCTTTAGCCAGCGAATTGAAATTTCTTAACCTATTAATTCCGGGCATAAAAATCAATTGCATTAATATTTCATCACTCATAATAATTTTTCTAATCATTTGAATGATTTTAGCGTATGTTATGATTATTAAGTGTTTCATTTATATAAAAAATTTATCAGTTTCTAGTCTGAAGCTTCGCGCTGGTAGTTTACTATAACCAACTCTGAAAATAAGCCAAATTGGTTTGTTATTTTCTTTATCATTAAGCTCCTTATTGATTTGTTTATAGGCCTCTGGGTTAGTGATTAATGAACCAAAGGGATGCATATACAGATTATAGCTTGTTAGTCTTAGCCAAGCTCTTGCAAACATCCTACCATCACTAATGTAGTCCTTTGTTGTTCTAAAATTTGATCTGTACCAGCATATTGTGGATGTTCCATTAAAAGATGAAAGATAGGTGTTTCTCAAAACTATTTTTGGAAGTCCTTTTGTCCATCTCTCATGTTCTTGAAATACTGATCTTAGCAATCCGCCACCAAAGCCCATGCATTTAGACCATAATCCGTCTTTTTTTATTTCAGCGTTTTCCTTACTGTACCTAAATAGATTATCTAACTCATTCCTTATATCATCATTTGCTAGGTCATAGAACAGAGCTTCTTGGTTTATTTTTTTGATGAATTTAATTTTGGATTTTTCTTTAGTGTAGTAAAATTTATTTTCGTAAAGTTCAGCTTCAGATTTTAACTCTTCTAATACACTATCATCAACTGATATTTCATCGTATTTAGTTCTTGATGTTCTCCTTTTTTTAATTAGTGAGCTATCCAATGCTTCTTCTTTTTGAGATTTAACTAAGGCAAGTGTAGCAAATAGTGTATTTCCTTTTGATTCAACATCAATATTATCATGAATTTTTTTAATTTTTACATCATAATCAAATTTGCTTGCAGCAATTGATAAGTGCTCAATAAATATACCCATTGCAACTGTTGAAAAGACTGATTTTGGATCTCCGTGAGGTAACAGTCTTTCGGGATCATAATACAGTTCAGCTCTGTTTTCTGAAATCACTTTGATTTTTTGAGGTTGTAGATTATGAACAGTAGGACACCATTTAGCAATATCCACTAAATCATACCATGATGGTATTGAATTTATTGCTTTTGAACTTTTAAAAACAGTACCCATCAGAGATAGTGCAGTAGTTGATAGCGCAAATTTTTTTATGAAATTTCTACGATTTCTCATTTTCTTAATTGCTAAAGTAAACTAATAGATATTAGTCTTTATGCTTTGCATAGCTTTTTAAACAATTTTAAACTTTAAGTTATACAAAAATAAAGTATATATGTATGATTAAAAAAAACGCAATTCAATTGCGTTTTTGCTTAAAAATAAAGTAGTTTTGTAACTTAAAATTTTTAGTGAAAAATTACATATCAATTTTATTTTTTATTCTTTTTGCAAATATTTCACTTGCTCAAATTCAAGGAAACATTAAAGATGAGGAGGGTAATTTACTATCTGAAGTAAATATATATTTTCCAGATCAAAAACTTTTATTAATATCTGACAAGAATGGAAACTTTTCCCTCGAATCAAATTTGCCAGATAAATCATTGATTAATTTTTATAAGCTCGGTTATGCCTCCAAAATTTATACATACAGAATCGGAGATAAGTTAAATATATCTCTTAAAAAACTACATGTTGAGCTTGATGAGATTGGTATTTCTGATACTTACAATGAACTTGGCAGTAATAAGTTTACAAATATTGAAAAGAAAAAAATAGACAAGGATTACCATTCTACTTTCTCTGTTTTAGAAAAAGTATCTGAACTAAACGGAGTTGATTTAATTTCCTCAGGTAAGGGAATACAAAAATTAGTTGTAAGAGGTTTATCAGGCATGAGAGTAGTAACTTTTTTAAATGGAGCAAAAATCAATAATCAACAATGGGCTGATGATCATGGAATTGGATTTTCTGATTTAGGAATTTATGAAGTTGAACTAATCAAAGGAGCATCAGCACTTAAATTTGGGGGTGAATCAATAGGAGGCATAGTATTTTTCAAGGATGATCCGTTCTTTAAAAGTGAAGTTCCAAAAACATTTGTTAGTACAAAATTTGATAATAGTAATTTTTTATCTAGCAACAAACTCGGCTTTTCATGGTCTAAAAATAGTTTTTATCTGACCTTCAACGCACAAACTAATTTTGCTTCAGATTATAGACTTCCAGATGGTTCATATTTATTTAATTCAAGATATTTAAATAATGCTTTAAAAACATCTATCTCAACTAAGCTGAAAAAATCTCAACACATATTTAGATTTCAGTACAATAACAATACAAACGGTATCCCAGGACATATTCACGGTGACCCTGAAGATGTAACCATTGACGAGCTTTCAAGTTCCAGTGTCCAGTTACCAGATGATTACAAGGAAACAAGACCTACGCAATTCATTAATGATTACCTATATATCTATGAATCAAATTACTTCATTGGATCAAACACCTTGTCTTTAACTATTAATCATTTTAAAAATAATTTAGTAGAAATGGATAAGTGGACAAGACCTGCATTTGATCTAACCTCTAGAGATAGTGAGTTAAGAGCTAACTTAAAATCCTCATTTAAAGATTACAATTTTAATTTTGGTTTTTCATATTTAATTAATTCTAACACAAACGGAGAGAACGATAATTACTTACCAGCTACTGATAGATTAATTCCTGATGCAGTTTCAAATAATCTTGGAACATACCTGATTTCAGAATATCAAAAAGATAATCTAGGTTTTAATGTTGGTCTGAGATTTGATAATAAAAATTTAACTGTAGACGAGAAATCATATGAGAAAGTATTTAATGCATTCAATTACTCTGTTGGCTCGTATTATGAATCAAATGATCAAATTTTAAGATTGTCATTTACTACCTCATTTAGAGCACCTCATATTTCTGAAATATTTTCTGATGGTGTGCATCACGGAACAAACAGATATGAAATTGGTGGTCCCTCAATAGGAATTGAAAAGGCCAAGCAGATAGATCTCAAGTATCGATGGAACTCTGAACATTTTGCAGTTGTTTTAAATCCCTATTATCAATTTATTGAAGATTTTATTTCAATAACACCTACTGATTCATTTTATTCTAACACATACAGGATTTATAATTTTGTGCAATATGATGATGTAAAAATGTCTGGAATTGAACTTAACTTACATTATCATCCACATATATTACACAATTTACATATTGAACAGTCTTATAATTTTATAAGTACCAATGCTAAAACTCTAGTAGGTGACTATGGTATTGCAATGACTCCCTCAGACAAGATTAAGACAAAGTTTATATTATCTTCAGTTGAAAATGACTTATTGTCTAAACTAAAAATTGAGGATATTATGCTAAAACATACATTTTCTTTCAAGCAAGACAATATTTCTTTTATTGAACGTCCTACCAATAGTTACAGTGTTATTGATTTTGAAATAAGATTAAAAAGCTTGCTAAATGGATTAAACAGTGCAATTGCTGTTAATAATGTTTTAAATGAAGAGTACACTCCTCACACCTCAAGGATGAGAGGATTAGGGCCTACTGGTGTCCCCAACCCAGGAAGATCTTTTGCAATTTCAATGAAGTATAATTTTTAAATGATTGATTGAATATGTAAATAAGAACATAGCAAGTACTCTGACGAGCTTTAAGTAAGCGAAATACGATTTTGTATCAGTACTAATTTAAAACATTTTAAAATGAAAAATTTAAGTTTTTTAATGATTGCATCTTTTGCATCACTAATATTTTTTAGTTCATGTTCAAGCAGTAGTGATGATTGTCAACATTGCCATATTGCACTTCCTGATGGAAATGGTGGTGAGACAGCATGGGATATCCCTAACCCAAATGGAGGAGATGAGTTCTGTGGTGATGAGCTAACTGATGTTGAAAATCCAGATAATGCATTTGTAGTAACAGAGATGTTAATTTCAGATGATGGAAACGATACACTCATGCCTGGAACATACGGTGGACCTAATAGTGATTATGAAATTCATTGTGAAGAGGATGGAGATGATCACTAATAGTTAATAACTATTTAAATTTTAAAGGTGTGCAGAAATGCACGCCTTTTTTATTGCTCTATTAACTCTTTGATTTTTGTTGTAATAGATTCTATAGATTCTTTTTTTAAATTGAATTTTACAGGCTCTTTAATCTTTAATTTTAAATTAACACCTCTTTTTTTAATTCTTAATCCAGATTTATCAAATGCCCTTCTAAAACCATCAATGATTATCGGTACTACTACTGGATCGTTTTTTTGAATGATATGTGCAGTACCTTTTCTTACTGGTGCGAAAGGTTTAGTTGTTCCTTGAGGAAAAGTAATAACCCATCCATCATCAATTGCAGTTTTTATGTCATCTATATTTTTCAAATCAACTTGTCTTTCAATTTTTTTTCCTTTTTCTCTCCATGTTCTTTTTACAAGAATAGAACCAGTATGGGATAATATTTTAGGAATTATCCCATCCTTCATGGTTTCTATTGCCGCTATGTAGTAAAGATTAAGCTTTAATTTCCAAGCATATTTAATATTGTCTATATTATTTTCTCTTCCGTTAAGAGCAGCATTGATAACATGAATGATGGCTATAGCATCAGCAAAATAAGTTTGATGATTAGAAATGATTAATACTTTTTTATCAGGTAACTGATTAAGCCAATGTGTTCCTTCAATTTGGAGTTTATTGATCTTAGTATATCTTCTGTGAGTTAATAGTGCTATAATCTTGATTAGCCAGCTTTTAATAAAAAGCGAATTTCCAAAAACATCTTTTTTAAACATCTAAGATTATTTGGCGCAAAAATATCACATTAAAGCATATTTTGGTTTTGATATTAGTTAATTTTGCATTTTCTCTGTGAGTTTTGAAGCAAATACTATCTAATTACCTAAAAATTGAGTCCTCTACACTAAATCTAATCAAGTCCAATTTTTTTTTACAATTAGTTACTGCTTCTTTCTTTTTAATTCTAAATATATATCTTGCAAAAAACTCTTTTACAGACTCTGAAATCGCGGATTTTATCTCCTATCGATTTCTAGCTGTCATCTTACTTTCGTTTCCAATGGGATACTTCATCAGAAGTAAAAATTTAAAGCCATTTATTATTATTGGAAGTATTGGTCTTCCACTTTCAGCACTTGCCTTAATAATAACCATTAAGCAAGACTATCAAACGTTAATCAGACCAATATTTTTTCTCTGGGGCATTTTTTATAGTTTATTTAATATTTCTGTTTTACCATTTATTATGAAGAATGTTAGTAAAGAAAACAGAACTCATGCTATTACTTTAAGTTTTGCTACTCATAGTTTCGGAATGATAATCACAGGTTTATTAATCTTCTTGCTTGGCGCTTTTGGAATAAAAGATGAAGGTGATATTTTACTTGGAATATGCTTCTTTGGATTTATTTCTGTTTACTATGCAAGCATTATTGTTGATCAAAAGAGTAAAGAGAAGAAAAGTATTAATATGAGCGTAGATTGGATGAAAATTGTTCAAGCAACTATACCAACGTTAATGATTGCAATAGGAGCTGGTTTAACAATTCCCTTTATCAATCTATTTTTCTTTCATACATTTAATGTTGACTCATCATCTTTCGCACTGCTTGGCGGTTTCACAAGCTTACTTGTTGCAACTACTTCAATTTTTGTTCCTTCAATAAAAAATAAGTTTGGTTTAAAAAAATCAATTATAAATACTCAACTGATTTCAGTATCAGCACTAATTTTACTTTCAACCACAGCTTTCTTTAATCAATATTCTTTAGCAATATTTTTTGCAGTATTTTTTTATTTAGTAAGAGCACCATTGATGAACATGGCAGCTCCTCTAACCTCAGAGCTTACGATGGAGTATGTTGGTGATGATAATCATGAAATGTTGAGTGCAATAGTTTCAGCTATTTGGAGTGGAAGTTGGTTTTTTAGTTCTAAAATTTTTAAAATATTAATTGATAATTCATACTCATACTCACAGATATTCTATATCACATCTGTTCTTTACCTAATCGGTATACTTTTTTATTACTTGCTAATTAAAAAAATCAAGAACTAGAATTTGTTTTCAGTTTATAAGCTGATAAACAAGAGACTAGCAAGACAAGTGTTCCAATGATTAAAAAAGAGTAGGAGATACTCATCTTATCTCCAATAAATCCTAGTATTGGTGCTACGATAGCAAATGATATCCTTAAAATAAAGCTTCTGATGGATAGAACAGTAGCCCTTATTTCAGAGTTCGTTATTTTATTTATTTGATTTTTTAAGATTGGAGTGATTATTCCTCTGTTGTAATAAATTAAATACAGAAAAAATAAACCAACATAATTATTAATCCAAAAAATAATAACAAATGAAAAACTCATAATCAAAGAGACAGTTAATAGTAATTTATTAACATAACTTTTTGTTTCAATTTTATGAGAATTATATGAGCTGATTCCAGAGGTCATGTTTAAAGTAGCCCATAGCAATCCAAAATATATTATTGGTATTTCTATGATTTGAAAAAATGGTTGAGCAAGCCATGCAGCTGATAATGTTCCAACACCCATTATAGAGGAAAATATAATGAGCCATTTTAGCTTTGAATTTTCTCTTAGTGAAAAGCTCAATGCATTTTTGATATTATACAAGATGTTTTTATTTTCACTTTCATATCTTATATCGACAAGAGAAAATGCAACAGGTATTGAAAAGAACAAAACTATAGTTTGTATTTGAACAGGTAAAACAATGCTAACACTAGCAATAAGACCTCCAATAAGACCAGCTATGGATTCAGAGAAGTTTCCAATAGCATATGATTTACCCTCAATCTGAGTGTATCTCTCTTCTTTTTTTAACTTTTTCAAAGAATCATACATCAGAGCAGAATCTGCTCCTGACATAAGGCTACCACCTAGGGCAACTAAAATTTCAGCAATGATAAAGGCTTCAAAACTGCAATAATTTGAAAATATTAGATATCCACAAAAAGATAATATAGTAGAAATAATTATTGATTTTTTTCTTCCAAAAAAATCAGCGAAATAACCTGATGGTATTTCAGTAAGTGCTACTGTTAATGAATAAACAGACTGTAAAATCATTATTTGAGTTAGAGTCAATCCATTTTCCTTAAAGAAAATAACAATAATGGGCATGGCAAGCATAAACCATGAGAACCCTTTAATGAAATAAAGTTTTAATATGTTATTTTGAATTTTCAATCTATCTTGTACCTAATTCCAAAGTAAAGTGTTCTTCCCATCAAAGGAGCCCATACCATACTGGCGTCAAAGCCTTGATCAAAAGGAGTATTTGAATTAATAATTGGATTTTCTTGCGTGTAGTCTGTTATGTTCTCACTACCTACATAGATTTCAAAGTTATTTTGCTTTTTAGTAATTTGAGAATTGATAATTAAGTATGAGTCTGATGACTCAGATTCAATTTGACTATGTTCTGGAATTCTGCTACTTCCAATGTAGTTTAGTGTAGCATCAAATAACCATTTCTCATCTAGTGTTGTGTATGCTACATTAAAAAGTGCTCTGTCTTTTGGAACAAAAGGCATTCTTTTTAACTCATTGTCATACTCAGCTTTTACATCATTTAATTTATAACCAAACTTAATATCTAAATTGTCAATGAGTTCATAGTAAATCTCAGCTTGTAGACTGTTAGAGTAAGATTTTCCCTCTATATTTTGAAAAACTAAATTATTTTCATCCTCAAGATTAACAATTACTTGATCGTTAAATTTTGTGTAATAGTAATCTAAATTAAAAGTACCCTCTTTTCCATCAATTAAAAAACAGTAAGTATAGTTTCCACCAATATTAAATCCTTTCTCGGTTTTTAAATTATCATAATCAATTGTTATACTCCTTGATGAGGCTAACATTGATAGATTATCAACGATAGGATTAGAGATTCTAAAAGCATTAGAAACGGAGAATCTCAATGCACTTGATGTAGTTGGGTTATATTTAAGATTTATCTTAGGACTAGTATAAAACTTCTTATCGTTATTGTAATAATCAGTTCTTAAACCAATATTGGCATTAAATATTTCATTGTATTTAAAATTATATTCTAAAAAAGCACCACTAATCATATTAGTGATCTCTTTGTTCTGGAAAACATATTCAGTGAACTGAAACAATGTATTATTTATATATAAAAAGGTTTTATTGTACTTATCTATAAACAGACTAGTTCCATATTTAATATCATTCTCATTATTGAATATTTTTTCACCAATTAGATTGGCAGAAAAACTGTTTTGACTAGATTCAAAATTTCTTCTACCAAAATCTCCATTTAGATTATGAGTTCTGAATAAAAACTGAGAGCCAAAACCATTATCACTATCATCACTTCCAACGTAGCCAAACTTAGCGCCAAAATCAATAATTTCATTTTCGATAAATACTTTGTATCTATCACTACTACTGCTTAGCTGACCTCCATCTCTGTATTCGGTTAGGTATCTAGTTAAAAATTGAATTCTGAATTTATCAGATCCCTCATAATGCAATCTGTTTAAAAGATTAATTTGAGTGAATTTTGGAAGGTCCATGAATGAATCATTGTTGTGATCAATTTCTTTATTTTGAGTAGAAAAGTGAGTTAAAATTACATTTCTCCAGTTGCTATTTTTGTTTGAGTAGTATAGGTTATTTTCTATCTTTCCGTCCTTGCTCATGAAATAATTTAAGTTGAACCTATCCGCATTTTCAGGTTTATATAATTCAATATTTATTTGACCAGTAAATGCTTCGTACCCGTTAACAACAGATCCAGAGCCTTTAACAATATGAATAGACTCTATCCAACTTCCTGGAATATAACTTAGTCCAAATGTTGTGGAATTACCTCTTACAAATGGAATACCCTCTTGTGTTATTTGTACATAGTTACCATCGATTCCTAACATCTTAATAGTTTTTTTCCCAGATACTCCATCAGTATAGTTAACATCGACCGTTGTATTTGTTTCAAAACATTCAGAAAGATTACAGCATGCAGCTTTTTTTATTTCACCATCAGTGATTGTTTGAGTATTAATAGTTTTTACTGTTGAGAGTGTAGTAGTATTTGATTTGGATTTTATATTAACTTCTTCTAACTCTACGTTTTTCTTTAAGTAGAAGATGTAGATATCATCTTTAATCTCTTTGTTAACAAGGTTATAACCAACGTATGTAACACTTAAAGTAGCTGGAAAACTTGTAGGTTCAGCTATTACAAAATTACCTTTATTGTCAGTTACTGTTCCAACAGATGTGTTTTCCCAAAAAACATTTGCACCGATAATTGGAGTTATTTTATCCTCAGATAATACTTTTCCATTTAAGTTTTGTGAGTAAGTTATATGTGATAAAGCAATAAGCTTTATTATTAGAATTAGTTTTTTCATTTTATTGATTTAGATTAATAATTAGGTTATAATCTAGTATTCTATAAAATAAAGGTCTGAAGTTTAGAGATTGAGGGTGTCTTGTGTTGATAATTCCAATGATAGGAAATTTTTCTATTCTCAATCATGTGATTAGAGATTAGAATATTAGTTGTTTCAACAAAATAAAGCTTAAACTTTAAAGATGAAAAGGAGTTGAAATGATAATTTACGATTTTAGTATCCTGTTCATTATCATCTGGTATTTCAATTGGACAACAGTTAGAGTCAAAATCTATTGAACAACAACTTGACTCATTTGTAGTTTCACAACAACTTGACTCATCAATATCCGCCTTACCACAGCAAATAGGATTAGAGCTAGTAATAATTGTAGGTAAGAAATTATTTGAGCAACAGCAAGTATTAAAATTAGAAGTGTTTATTGAGCTTAACAAAATAAGTAACGCAAAAGCAAGACTTGTGTATGAAATAGTTTTATTACGCATAAAGCAAATTTATAAATAAAAATTGATTCAATTTTTTTTATTGATAATAGTAGTATTTTATTACTTAGGTATTATATTCGTATAAATAAACTATCTTGAGATGAAAATTTTAATTGTAGATGATGAACATGATATATTAGAGTTCTTAAGCTACAATATTAAAAAAGAAGGCTATGATGTAGTTACTGCAGACAATGGTAAGAGAGGTTACTATCTTGCAAAAAAACATATTCCAAATTTAATAATTCTAGATGTAATGATGCCTCAGATGGATGGTTTTGAAGTTTGTGAAAAAATTATAGAAAAAGATGAGCTAAAGAAATCTAAAATTATTTTTTTGTCTGCAAAGTTTGATGAAAAAACAATTAATAAAGCTTACGAGCTTGGGGCAATTGATTTTGTCAATAAACCCATCAAACCAAAATTACTTATTTCAAGAATTAAATCAGTATTAAATGAAAACATAGACGAAAAATTTAAAGTTGGTAATATTGAGCTAAATCATAAGCTGAAGATTATTTACATAAATAACATAAAACATTCTTTAAAAAATGATGAGTTTATTTTTTTGAAGATTTTAATTTTGAAGCCTGGACAAGTATTTTCTGCGGACTATTTGATAAATAATACACTTTTAGGATTGTCCAATACCAATGAACTTTACTCTCTTGTTCAAAGAATTAGAGAAAAAATTGGTAGAAATTATATTAAAACTATAAAAGGTATTGGTTATAAATTTGAAATATGATAAAATTTAACAGCGCTTTTAAAATTTCAGTATTAATTTCTTGTTTACTAATTTTAATATTAGTGATAGCTAACTTTATTTATAAAATATTTGACACCAGTATTTTTATTATCACTGCACTTCTTTTTGTTACAAATCTAATTGTCACATATTTTTTATTAAATAAGTTCTTCTACGATAGAATAAAGGTTATTTATAAAAGTATTTACAAGTTTAAAGGTACTTCTACAATTACTGAAATAGATATTGATCATGTTGAAAAAGAAGCTGAAGAATGGGCTGAAGCAAAGGAAGAAGAACTTAAACAAATGAAAAAAGATGCAAATTACAGAAGAGAATTTTTAGGAAATGTCTCTCATGAATTAAAAACACCAATCTTTAATATTCAAGGATATGTTCAAACATTGATAGATGGTGGCTTAGAAGATGAGAATATAAATTTAAAGTATTTAAAGCGTGCAAATAAGAGTGTTAATAGAATGATAAATATTATAGATGATTTAGAAGTTATTTCAAGATTAGAAACCGAACAGGATGAACTTGATCTTCAAAAATTCAATATTGTTGAACTGATAAAAGAAGTTTTTGATCAAATGGAAATGAAATCTTCAGAGATGAATATAAGTTTAAGTTATAAAAATGAATCTCAAAGTGATTTCGTTTTTGCAGACAGAGATAAAATCCAACAGGTATTAATAAATTTAATTAGTAATTCAATCAAATATGGTAAAAATGGAGGTAATGTCGATATTCGTTTATTTGATATGGAATCAAACATGTTAATTGAGATTGGTGACAATGGTATTGGCATAGCTGAAGAATCTTTAGATCGTTTGTTTGAAAGGTTTTACAGAGTAGATAAAAATAGGTCTAGAGAAATTGGAGGAACTGGACTTGGACTTGCAATTGTAAAGCATATACTTGAAGGCCATAATCAATCAATAAACGTTAGAAGTACAAAAGGCGTAGGCTCTACTTTTTCATTTTTCTTACCAAAGAATCAATAAAAAATTAATAAGCGTGAATTACTAAAATAGATTTATTTTAGTCTGTAGCTGAGTGATGATCCGATTATATATAAAGGAGAGTAGTGAAACTGGTTAGCTAATGACTGAGCTCTAAAATATATTTCGTATTCAAATCTTTTTTTTAAATCAAATATAATCGATGAAGTGACCCTTAACTTGTCTTCATTCAGAATTAAATCTTTAAAAAACTCTAAACTTATCTCAGGCTTTATTTTTTTATGTTTTGAATATGAAAAATTTGTTTTTAATCTAAAGGTATTTTCTACTTCACCTAATTGATGTTGAGTTTGATATCTTAATCTGTTATTAATTAAAATTCTTCCGATTCTATATTTAAAATAAGAGTCAACATAATATCTTATAGAATTAATTTTTTGATTTTTTTTACTGTAGTTTAATGTGTTTCTATATCCAAATCTTAAGTTTACATCCTTAATAGATTTCTGGTAAGAAATATCAATTAAATCTTTGCTAGTAATTGAAATGTTTTCTCTTACTCTATTGCCGTAAAAAATATTTATACTTTCTTTTTTTCCAAATTTTTTTTGAACTTTAAATTTTGACCAAAGCTGAAGGTCAGTGGTTTGGTTTGAATAGGAAAAATTTGAAATTAATAATATTACTAAGACTTTAAGGAATCTCATTTTCAAAATAGAAAATTCGTATTTGGGCAGTATCATTCAAGAAATCTATTCTTCTAATCTCGACTCTGTTAATATCTAGGCCAGTGCGATTAACTAAGTCGGCAATTAATTCTTTTCTTTTCTCAGGTACAATAAGCTCAATTTTTTCATACGTTATATTTTTTCTTGATTCTCTTTTTAGCAGCCAAATTCTCTCTAGTACATAAGTTAATGTAAGAATTGAAAGATTAGCAAAAAGTAGCTCAAAGTAGCTGATTTTTTTATTTGCTAAAGCATTCATTATTGAAATACCAATTACAATAAATAAATATGTCATTTCTTTAATTGGAATTGGATCAGTTCTATATCTTATAATACCAAAGATTGCAAAGAGACCAAGTGCAAACCCCAATTGCAATTTGACATTCTCTAGTAAAAAACAAAGTAAAAAGACTGTTAAACTAATCATCAAATATGTGAATAGATAGTCCTTGTTCTTTGTAGAATTAAAGTATAGATATCTTACTATGTAAGAAACAATTAGTAGATTAAAAATCATTCTGAACAGTAGTTCGTAAAAATCTTTATTGAATAGATCTGTTCCAAAAATTTGAATATTTAGAATTATTTCAGTTAAGTACATTGTCTATTTTTTTTAGTTTATTAATTTTTAATATTTTCTTTTTGAATCTGTTGTGTTTAATTTTTTTGTCAATGAGAATAGTTCCAATACAGTATTTACTTAGCCTAAATGGATAGATTTTATAATACTTTAAAGATCTTAGCATGTATGAATTATAATCGATTCTAGGTTGCTTAACTTCAACAATTATTATATTACCTAGCTCAATAGTATTATTTTCATCGTAAAATTTGACGTTGAAGTCAATCGTTATTCTTTCTTTACTTTCTTTAGCAAATAATGTGATTCTAGAAAATGTATTTTGATGACAGTTAATTAGTTTATTGGTGATGTTGGTATTATTTCTAATGAAACTGTAATGGTCTTCATTTAATTTTTTAGCTGCACAATCAACAATTTTTCTAATTTTTTTTGTCCTTCCTTTTGATTTGGTTTTAGATTCAAAGAAAATTAAATCAGAGTCAACATATTCTCTGAATCTTATTTTTGATCTATTATTTTTTCTATTATGGTGTTGGTGATAGAATATTTTTTTTTCTGTATCGAAGTATGTGCTTTTGTAATTCTGAATTCTTTGTGAATTTACCTCTAATACGAAGTATTTTGATTTAACACTATTAAAAACTTGTTTTGCTTGTTTAAAGTTTAAAACATACTTACAATCAGTTCTGTTCATAAGACTATAACTTTCAATCTGATTAATATTTTTTGTCTCCATTGTTTTTACAATTGAGCTAAAAATTTCACTTGATGATTGTCTTATCATTTTGAATATAATTTTTATTATTTTCTGTTATCTCGACAGACCAAAAGATAGGTCTACTGCCAGAAATACATGAATCACATTTACTGTATGTAAATAATGTGTAAGAGCCTTTTCTCAAATAATCAAATCTGTAGGTTCCATCCCATGAGGTTTCAAAGTCATCATCATAAACTTGATTAGAATCATTTCCGTAAATAATGTAAACATTTTCATC
Source organism: uncultured Bacteroidota bacterium (assembly GCA_902587125.1). Taxonomy (GTDB): domain Bacteria; phylum Bacteroidota; class Bacteroidia; order Flavobacteriales; family BACL11. The sequence goes on along the minus strand of CACIJW010000014.1, from coordinate 180 downwards.
AGGCAAATAGTATAAAGCTGTTGTGTCAAAGTTACTAGTGAAAGGATTGAAACTACCCTCTAGTGCTTGAATTTTTCCAGAAATCGAAGAGGATCCTCCAATTCCCTCTTGTTTTTCGCATGAAACCATAAATAAAAATGTTAGGGTATATAATATTACATGTATTGCTTTCATTATTCA
>CACIJW010000013.1 GCA_902587125.1 uncultured Bacteroidota bacterium | reverse complement strand
ATCAGTATTGGCACTAATATTATAGTTAAACATCGTACTATCTGTACAACCATATACAAATGGAATACATGATCCGTCTTCACAAACTGCTAAGGAATCATAATTAAACATGGTACTGTCCGTACATCCATGTAAACAGTATATACAATTAGTACTTGACAAGGTTGCATTAGAGTTATAATTAATTGCATTAGAGTCCATGCAGCCTAAAACACCAAAACCAATATTTACTATTTTAGTGAAAACTGGACCCCAATCTCCATTATCATCCTTTACTCTTATATTAAAACTATGGTTACCCGCTGATGGTAAGGTTAATGAAGATTCAAATATATCCTCTATTGCACTATCAAAACTACCATCAAGGGCCAATATCGAAGTACCATTACCCTCGCCTGGATCTGTATCCCAATAATATTCACCTTGTGATATATTTTGAGAGTAAGCAAAGAAATAGATGAAAAAGCTAAGCAGTGTAGCAGTATATTTTTTCAAAATAAAACTAGTTTAATTTAGTCTGATAGCCTTTGATTTCACAGTTGGACTTACACCCGGCAGTCCGTATATAACACTAGGAATTGATAAATCTAATATTCTACCTTTTCCTACTGTTTGATAAGGTTCATGATAATTGTTCCAAGAATGGGGACCTCCATAAGTTCCTACATCGTTTCTTGTATCATCAATATCTCTACAATCCATTATATCAGAACCAAGATTGTTCAGAGCAGTATACTTTCCACTGCTTTGATCAATATTTGAAGATTGATAAGAATCGCTATTTAAATGGTTATTTGAAACACTGATAGAACCTCCTGAAAAGCTACCGTTAAACATATATGAGGAGGACGAAGATGAAACAGTACTGGAATATGGACCATAATTTAAAGAGTTTATGAGATTATTTTCAAAAATACAAATTCCTCCATTAGTGAAATAATTGGCTGCATAGCTATTGGACCAACTGCTTTGATAAATGACATTGTTTCTGATTATGTGAGTTTGAGAATTATCTCCTTGAGCATAATAAAACCAACCGGTATTAGAAGGGTATTCTTCAAAAACAACAGTATTATTTTCAATCAGATGATCACAATTGTTATATGAATTATCATTTCTCATACAAAAAATTGTTCCATTGAAGTTAAGCTCTCTTTTAAAAAAATTATTCGCTACATGAACTTCTGAAATCGATGTTGATTGGTTATTATTTATATAATAAAACTTAATTCCTCTGTTTATAAACTTATTAGCATAAATTTTCATTTTCATATCAGTAGATGAATAAAAACTAGAGATTGATGAGTTACCTGAAATATGAATAAGCTTTAAGTCAGGTGGATTGTTAGATGTGCTTGATTGATTAGTCTCAAATGTATTACCAATTACCTCTTTTATCATCCCATTTACATAATTATAAAACTTTGAATAATATAGGTTAGTTAAAATTTTCTCATGCGGATTAAATTGAGAATGAAATTCACAGTTAACTACATTAAGTTGAGCAAATTGACTTGAACTTGCATTAGAAGTTGTTCCATTAAAATCTCCTTGCAAAACCATTCCGTGAATATTAACAACTGAGTTTGTTTGATTGGATCCATCATTAGCATTCATTGTTACATTGCCTGCAACTATATAAGTTTCACCATCAATTAAAGGTAATATTGAAACACTGAGATTTGCTGGTATTGTAAATGCATTTGTATACATTCCGTTTGCTACTAATATTTTATCACCGTCAGAAGCATTTAATAATGCATCGTTTATAGTTGAATAATTAGGGCTAGTTCCTCCTGGGAAGACATATAGATCAGCAGAAAAACTAGCTGATGCTATAATCATTAAAAGTAAAGTAATTTTTTTCATAATTTTTTGTTTTGTGCATAACAATATTATTAAATTTATTTGAAAAAAAACTTATAATTAGTCATAATATAAAAAAACCCCTACACAACGTGCAGAGGTTTTTTTATTATGATTGGCGACTACTTACTCTTCCAGATTTTACTCTAGTACCATCAGCGCAACTGGGCTTAACTTCTCTGTTCGAGATGGGAAGAGGTGATCACCAGCGCAATAGTCACCATAAGTTTTATTATGACATATTAGTGTAATGAATATAATTATAATTTCCTGTTTATTAAGTCTACGGGTAATTAGTATCACTCGGCTTTGACATTTCTGCCTTTACACCTGTGACCTATCAACGTCATAGTCTATAACGACCCTTAAAAGAAATCTTATCTTGAGATGAGTTTCGTGCTTAGATGCTTTCAGCGCTTATCTCATCCGAACGTAGCTACCCTGCGGTGCAGCTGGCGCTACAACAGGTACACTAGAGGTTCGTCCATTCCGGTCCTCTCGTACTAGGAACAGGTTCTCTCAAATTTCTAACGCCCACAACAGATAGGGACCGAACTGTCTCGCGACGTTCTGAACCCAGCTCGCGTGCCACTTTAATGGGCGAACAGCCCAACCCTTGGGACCTTCTCCAGCCCCAGGATGTGACGAGCCGACATCGAGGTGCCAAACCACTCCGTCGATATGAGCTCTTGGGAGTGATCAGCCTGTTATCCCCGGAGTACCTTTTATCCTTTGAGCGATGGCCCTTCCATGCGGAACCACCGGATCACTATGCCCGACTTTCGTCTCTGTTCGACTTGTAAGTCTCTCAGTTAAGCACCCTTGTGCCATTACACTCTACGCACGGTTACCAAGCGTGCTGAGGGTACCTTTGGGAGCCTCCGTTACTCTTTTGGAGGCGACCACCCCAGTCAAACTACCCACCAAACACTGTCTCCTAAAAGGATTAGATTCCCAACAAATAAAGGGTGGTATTTCACTTGTTGACTCCACGATTCCTAACGAAACCGCTTCAAAGTCTTCCACCTATTCTACACATCATTTATCCGAAATCAATGTTAAGTTGTAGTGAAGGTTCACGGGGTCTTTCCGTCCCGTTGCGGGTAATCGGCATCTTCACCGATACTACAATTTCACCGAGCTCATGGCTGAGACAGTGCCCAGATCGTTACACCATTCGTGCAGGTCGGAACTTACCCGACAAGGAATTTCGCTACCTTAGGACCGTTATAGTTACGGCCGCCGTTTACCGGGGCTTCATTTTAGAGCTTCTACCGAAGTATAACCCCTCCACTTAACCTTCCGGCACCGGGCAGGTGTCAGACCCTATACATCCTCTTTCGAGTTAGCAGAGTCCTGTGTTTTTGATAAACAGTCGCCTGGGCCTATTCACTGCGGCTTCTTACCGAAGTAAGTAAGCGTCTCTTATTCCGAAGTTACGAGACTAATTTGCCTAGTTCCTTAGCCATGAATCACTCGAGCACCTTAGTATTTTCTACTTGACTACCTGTGTCGGTTTGAGGTACGGGTAGTATTTATCTAAGTTTAGAGGTTTTTCTTGGTAGCATGATTACATCTATATCCACTTGTCCGAAGACTCATGGTACTATCTGACTTCAGCACAAAAGACGGATTTGCCTATCTTTCGTATACCTATGTCATTCAACGTACTATTCCGTCAGTACGCAAGATTGTCACTTCTACGTCACCCCATCACAATAAATACTAGTACAGGAATATTAACCTGTTATCCATCGACTACCCCGTTCGGGTTCGCCTTAGGTCCCGACTAACCCTGATCCGATTAGCGTTGATCAGGAAACCTTAGTCTATTGGTGAGCGGGTTTCTCGCCCGCTTTATCGTTACTTATACCTACATTTTCTTTTCTGAACGCTCCAACATGACTCACATCACATCTTCGACGCAGTTCAGAATGCTCTCCTACCATCATAAATGATCTATAGCTTCAGTAATATGCTTATGCCCGATTATTATCCACGCGCGATCGCTCGACTAGTGAGCTGTTACGCACTCTTTAAATGAATGGCTGCTTCCAAGCCAACATCCTAGCTGTCAAAGCAATCACACAACGTTAGAACAACTTAGCATATATTTAGGGACTTTAGCTGATAGTCTGGGTTGTTTCCCTCTCGGCAATGGACCTTAGCACCCACTGCCTCACTCCCAATCAAATGTCATAGCATTCGGAGTTTGTCTGGAATTGGTAGGTGGTGAAACCCCCGCATCCAATCAGTAGCTCTACCTCTATGACAATAAAATTGAGGCTGCACCTAAATGCATTTCGGAGAGTACGAGCTATCTCCCAGTTTGATTAGCCTTTCACCCCTACCCACAGGTCATCCAAACACTTTTCAACGTGTACTGGTTCGGTCCTCCACTTCGGGTTAACGAAGTTTCAACCTGCCCATGGGTAGATCACTGGGTTTCGCGTCTACCCCCCCTAACTGAACGCCCTATTCAGACTTGCTTTCGCTACGGATGCGAATCATAAATTCTTATCCTTGCTAGAGAGGAGTAACTCGTAGGTTCATTATGCAAAAGGCACGCCGTCACCCCAAAGGGCTCCGACCGCTTGTAAGCGTATGGTTTCAGGTTCTATTTCACTCCCCTGTTCGGGGTACTTTTCACCTTTCCCTCACGGTACTAGTTCACTATCGGTCTCTCTTGAGTATTTAGCCTTACCGGATGGTCCCGGCAGATTCAGACAGGATTTCACGTGTCCCGCCCTACTCAGGATACTACTAAGTATTGAATTTATTTCGTTTACGGGACTATCACCCTCTGTGGTATTTTTTTTCCAAAAAATTTCTACTATAAATTCAAAGTCTATATTGTAGTCCTACAACCCCATTTATGCCGAAACATAAATGGTTTGGGCTATTTCCATTTCGCTCGCCACTACTTTGGAAATCACTATTGTTTTCTCTTCCTCTGGTTACTTAGATGTTTCAGTTCACCAGGTTAGCTTCATATTGATGATTAATCTTCAATTAATCAGGTTGCCCCATTCGGAAATTTTCGGATTAAAGGTTATTTGCACCTACCCGAAACTTATCGCAGCTTGTCACGTCCTTCATCGCCTAAGAGAGCCAAGGCATTCACCATACGCCCTTAATTAACTTAAAATATTAGGTATATAATATATATTCATTACAACAATACGTCAAAGAACAATTGGTGGAGAATATCGGAGTCGAACCGATGACCTCTTGCGTGCAAAGCAAGCGCTCTAGCCAACTGAGCTAATCCCCCCTTTGGTAGTCTCGGGCAGACTCGAACTGCCGACCTCTACATTATCAGTGTAGCGCTCTAACCAGCTGAGCTACGAGACTTTAAAAAGGGAAAAAGAAGATAGAATTAGTTCCTAAAAGTACTCAAAAAAAGAGATATTCCAGCCGCACCTTCCGGTACGGCTACCTTGTTACGACTTAGCCCTAGTTACTTGTTTTACCTTAGGCAGCTCCTTACGGTTACTGACTTTAGGTACCCCAAACTTCCATGGCTTGACGGGCGGTGTGTACAAGGCCCGGGAACGTATTCACCGCACCATGGCTGATGTGCGATTACTAGCGATTCCAACTTCACAGAGTCGAGTTGCAGACTCCGATCCGAACTGGGATAATTTTTATGGATTAGCTCTCTGTCGCCAGATGGCTTCCCACTGTAATTACCATTGTAGCACGTGTGTAGCCCAAGACATAAGGGCCGTGATGATTTGACGTCATCCCCACCTTCCTCTCTGTTTACACAGGCAGTCTTTCTAGAGTTCCCGACATTACTCGCTGGCAACTAAAAATAGGGGTTGCGCTCGTTATGGGACTTAACCCGACACCTCACGGCACGAGCTGACGACAACCATGCAGCACCTTGTAATCCGTTCGAAAAAAGATTGATTTCTCAATCGGTCGTATTACATTTAAGCCTTGGTAAGGTTCCTCGCGTATCATCGAATTAAACCACATGCTCCACCGCTTGTGCGGGCCCCCGTCAATTCCTTTGAGTTTCATTCTTGCGAACGTACTCCCCAGGTGGATCACTTAACGATTTCTCTTGAACGCTGACATTATATCGCCAACATCTAGTGATCATAGTTTACGGCGTGGACTACCAGGGTATCTAATCCTGTTCGCTCCCCACGCTTTCGTCCATGAGCGTCAGTAATGGCTTAGTGAGCTGCCTTCGCAATTGGTGTTCCATGTCATATCTATGCATTTCACCGCTACATGACATATTCCGCTCACTTCAACCACACTCAAGAATATCAGTATCAATGGCAGTTCTACAGTTGAGCTGTAGGCTTTCACCACTGACTTAATATTCCGCCTGCGGACCCTTTAAACCTAATAAATCCGGATAACGCTTGCACCCTCCGTATTACCGCGGCTGCTGGCACGGAGTTAGCCGGTGCTTATTCCTACAATACCGTCAAGCCAGTACACGTACTGGGGTTTCTTCTTGTAGAAAAGCAGTTTACAACCCATAGGGCAGTCTTCCTGCACGCGGCATGGCTGCATCAGAGTTTCCTCCATTGTGCAATATTCCTTACTGCTGCCTCCCGTAGGAGTCTGGTCCGTGTCTCAGTACCAGTGTGGGGGATCACCCTTTCAGGCCCCCTACCTATCATAGTCTTGGTAAGCAGTTACCTTACCAACTAACTAATAGGACGCATGCTCATCTTTAACCACCGGAGTTTTAATTGTAAAACGATGCCGTTTTATAATATTATGAGGTATTAATCCAAATTTCTCTGGGCTATCCCTCTGTTAAAGGTAGATTACATACGCGTTACGCACCCGTTCGCCACTCGTCATCTTCTAGCAAGCTAGAAATGTTACCGTTCGACTTGCATGTATTAGGCCTGCCGCTAGCGTTCATCCTGAGCCAGGATCAAACTCTTCGTTGTATAAAAAAAGTTTAAATTGACTTGTTAGGATGGTTAATTCTATCTTCTATAAATTCAAAGAACTTTTCCCAAAAAGGATTGCGAATTTACAAAAAATGTAAAGAAATTAACCTTTTTGATTCTTTTTTTTGTTTGAAATAAATCCCAAACAGTTTTTCCTTTTAAAAAAACGTGTGCAAATATAAACTTCTTTTTGTTTGAAAATGGTTGTTTTTTATATTTTTTTTCTGATATGAAAATCTTTGTAAATTTTGGATATATTTACATAAAAAAATAATGAAACCAATAGTTAGTATAATAATGGGAAGCACTTCTGACATGCCTGTAATGAAAAAGGCAGCTGAGTTCTTCAATGAAATGGAAATTCCATTTGAAATAAACGCACTTTCTGCTCACAGAACACCAAATTTAGTTGAAAGTTTTGCAACAAACGCAAAGAAAAATGGCATAAAGGTAATTATTGCCGGAGCGGGTGGAGCAGCGCACTTGCCAGGTGTAGTGGCAGCTTTTACATCAGTTCCAGTAATCGGAGTTCCATGCAGATCTTCAATTTCAATAGATGGTTGGGATTCAATATTATCTATTTTACAGATGCCTCCTGGGATACCAGTAGCCACGGTAGGCTTAGATGCGTCGGTGAATGCTGCTATTCTAGCGTGTCAGATACTTTCTACTGGAGATGAAAAAATTTCTGGCAAAATGGATGAATACAAAAGAAATTTAAAATCTAAAGTCGAAAAAGCTAATAAAGACCTAGCTTCATTTGAATACAAATTCAGAGTCTAAAAATAGATTCTTTTACTTTGGACAATAAAATAAATTTTATTGGTATAGGAGCTCACAAATCTGGTACATCTTGGATTTTTGAAAGATTAAAAGAGATTGACGATTTTGAACTACCACCAATTAAGGAAATTCATTATTTCGACAGAAAGTACAAGCAAAATAAACTTCACTTTACTAAGAGATTTTCAAACTTTAAGTCTTATGTCGATTGTGTAAAAATTTGTGTTTTAAATTTTAATAAGATTAATTGGTTCTATAATTGGTATTTTAATAATTACTCTGACAAATGGTACGTTTCTCTTTTTAAAAGCAAAAAAATTCAAGGTGAAATAACTCCAGCATACTCAATATTAAGTATTGAAGAAATTAAAAGACTAAAAAAAGTTGCAAATCCTCAAAAAATATTATTCATAATAAGAAATCCTGTTGATAGAGCCTGGTCACATTACCAATACTTAATACAAAGAGGAAAAAAAATTGATAAAAAAAACTTAATTAAAGAAATTAAAAGCTTTATGCTTTCAGATGAGCAAAGAGAAAGATCTAATTACATTCAAATAATTAATAAATATAGAACTTTCTTCAAAGACGAAGATATTTATATATTATTCTACGACTCAATTTTAAATGAACCTGAAGCATTAATAAAGAATATTTTAACAGTTTTTGGATTAAAAAAAAATAATCTTCAAAATTGCAATTTTACAGAGGTTAATAATAGTTCAAAAAAATTAACAATTCCTAATGAAATTTCAAAATTAGTTAATGAATTATATAAAAAAGACATATCCGTTCTTTCAGAAAAAATTGGAAGTTATTGTAAAATATGGAATAATGAAAAAATTGAAAAATCTAAAATTTGGAATATCAAATCATTAGAACAAATCTCTTACTTCTAACTAGTCATATTAATTTTTAATTTTAAAAAATAGCTAACAATGCAGATAAGAATAAAGCTAAAAATTGATAAATAAATAGCAGCTTTTAGAAGACTACCAATAAAGACTAAAATTGAAATAACAAGACAGACGGATAGTAAAATATTGGGGATACTAGAAATTAAATATTTTTTAAATTCAAATCCTCTAGTCCCACTGCCAATTCTTTTTTTAAAAGAATTAATTACTTTTTGATCTTCAGGTTCAGTAAAATATGTTATTATGAGCCAGAAAATAGTCGTGGTAAAAACAACAATAGGATATCTCATGTACTCTTGAAATATACCAAAATCTCCAAATAAGTAACTTGAAGTACTTTGCATATTTAATATAATTGAAATAAACCCTGAGAAAAACATTGCAGATATTTCACTCCATGCATTTATTCGGAACCAAAACCACCGCAAAATAAAAATCAAGCCTGTACCTGCACCGAACATCAATATAAAATTAAATAGTTGTAATGCATTTGTTAAAGAGAGAGCGATTAACGAAGATATCACAAATAAAAAAATTGTAAAAAATCTAGCATATCTAACTAATTTTTTTTCCGAAGTTACTATTGGCTTTAGAATGTCATTGACTAAATACAATGCCCCCCAATTCAAATGAGTGGATATTGTCGAAACGTAAGCAGAAATTAAAGACGCAACTACTAATCCAATTAGCCCTGAAGGTAGAAATGTTAACATTGCTGAATATGCAACATCATGACCTAGCTTATTTTCACTAAGGGCTGGAAACTTATCAAAAATTGAATTTAAATCTGGAAAGATTATAAGTGAACACAATGCAATTAATATCCAAGGCCAAGGTCTTATAGCATAATGCATTATATTAAAAAATAGAGTAGCGTATACTGCATCTTTCTCATTCTTGGAAGCTAACATTCTTTGCGCAATATATCCCCCTCCTCCTGGTTCAGCTCCAGGATACCATGAACTCCACCATTGTACAGAAAGCGGAATAATAAATAGAATTATTAAATCTTGTTTATTGCTGAAATTTGGCATAAAAGATATTTTATCTCTTACATTCTCGTGATTAAATAACTCTACAACTCCACCGATCTCTGGCATGTTAACAATGAAAATAGAAGCCATAATTGAGCCAGACATTGCTATGAAGAAGAGAAAAAAATCAGTTAAAACAACACCTCTGAATCCTCCTAAAGCGCTAAATACAACTGTTATTATTCCGGCATAAAGAATTGTTTCAACAGGCTGTAAATTAAAAATTATTTCTCCAATTTTTATTGCAGCAAGTGAAATGCCACTCATAGCTAGAACATTGAAAATTAGTCCTAAGTAAACAGCTCTGAAGCTCTTTAAAAATTTTGCAGCTTTTCCTGAGTATCTAATATCATAAAATTCATTATCGCTATTTATGCCTGTTCTCCTCCAAAGTCTTGCATATACAAATACAGTCAAAAATCCTGTAATCATGAAGGCCCACCAAACCCAATTACCAGAAACTCCATTATTTCTGACAATATCAGTTACCAAGTTTGGTGTATCAGTTGAAAATGTTGTTGCTACCATGGAAATTCCAAGTAACCACCAAGGCATTTTTTTTCCTGAAAGAAAAAATTGACTTGTATCCTTTGAAGCTTTTCTTGAAGAATAAATTCCAACTATGACAGTTATTGTCATGATGAATATTATTATAATCCAATCTACACTACTTATTTTCATAACATTACTGAACAAAGCTAATGTTTTAGCTTATTTAAAGCTATTTTTACAAAAAAAACTATGTTGTTAGTCGCCAAAACACTTTATGGTCTAGAACATGTTCTTGCTGATGAAATTAAAAAAATTGGCGGAAAAAGTATTGAAATTAGAAATAGAGCGATAAGTTTCGAAGGATCACTTGAATTGTTATATACTGCTAATATGATGCTAAGAACAGCAACTCAAATACTAATGCCAATAAAGAAATTTAAGATAAATAATGCTGATGAACTCTACAAAAAAGGAATTCAAGTTGATTGGTCTAAGATCTTCGATGTAAAAAAAACATTTTCAATTAAAAGTACAGTAAATTCATTTTTTTTTAATCATTCAAATTATCCTTCTCTTCTGCTCAAAGATGCGATTGTTGACCAATTTAGAAAAAGAACTAACAGAAGACCTAGTGTTGATAGTAAATTTCCAGATATTAAAATTGACCTTCACATTGAAAACAATTTTTGCACAATCTCTTTAGATAGCTCGGGAGATCTCTTATACAAAAGAGGTTATAGAAAATCTGTATCAATTGCTCCAATAAACGAAGTGCTAGCAGCTGGAATAATTTTACTTACAAAATGGAATAAAGAAACTTCATTTTTTGACCCAATGTGTGGCTCGGGTACTTTTTTAATTGAAGCAATGATGATTGCTAAAAATGTTCCACCAAACATCAATAGAAAATATTTTGGTTTTACAAAATGGAAAAACTATGATTCTAAATTACATTTCAAAGTTAGAGACAGACTTAAATATAAAATCGTTGAAAAAAAGATAGATATATACGGTTCTGACAATAATCAAAAAAATGTAAGGATTTGTAGAGAAAATATAAACACAATTTTTAATTATGATTCAATTAAAATTAAAAACATAGATTTTTTTGAAACATCAACACAAAAAGAATCTTTTGTTCTGTTTAATCCACCTTATGGTGAGAGACTAAGAATAGAGGAAGATTTATTTTATGAAAAAATTGGAAATCATTTAAAACATAATTTTGTTGGAAACGAGGTTTGGATTTTCTCTCAAAATAATGAAGAAAAAAAGCTAAGAATTGGATTAAAACCTTCAACAAAAATTAAATTAAAAAACGGTAGTATTGATTGCAGTCTTAACAAATACGAAATTTTTTCAGGAAAAAATAAAGAAAGGTTTAATTAGCTAAAGGTACCCTTTTACCATTTTTCGTTTTGATTATAAACGCTTTTTCAAAACCTTTGCTTTTTATATTGCTTAATTTTTTATTTGCAGTATCAAGTGTGACTATTTTATCTATGTAATAACTTGAAAGTTTATCACTGATTTTTTCTATTTTTAATGATTTGAGCTGTGATAAAACTTTTAATTTTTCAGCGCTTATATTGTTAGAAAATATACCAATCTGTATTGAGTAAAAAATATTCTCTTCGTTAGTCGACATTTTACTTTCATCCTTTGTAATCTCTTTCTTAACTGACTTTTTCTTAGTTTTATTTTTGCTAGAAAGCACGTTTGAGAGACCAACTCTTTTTCCGTCTTTATATGTTGCAATAAAAGCATCTTCAAATCCTCTATCTCTCATTTCTTTAAGATATGATATTGCTTGCTGATAGTTATTGAATGCGCCTGAATTATATCTATAAACGTTATCGTCTCCTTTGAAAAAAACTACGTCATTAACACCCTTAAAAATTTCCTTTGGTAAGATTTCTTCAAAAGCTCCAATTTGTATTCTGTAAATAAGTTTATTATCAATTGAGTTAAGTTTGCTTTCCAAGTCATTACTTATGTCTTTTTGTTTTTTCTCTTTTGAAACATCGTTTTTACTATTTTCAATTTCTATTGAATCATTATTTATTGATATTTCTTCTTTTTTGATATTTTCTTTTAAAACATTATAATTTTCTATGATACCGTTTTTGTCAATTATAATTTGGGTATCATCTAAATCATCTATTTCAAGATTCGTTTGTCTATCAACTGCGTCATTAACATTTTCATAAGATCCAACAGCGTAAACTACAGAACCATTGTCTTGTGGAATAGATACTAAATCTTCTATGCTAAGATATTTGTTAATCAAGGTAGCAGGAACCTTTTCATAATATTCACCTAACTTAACTCTGTAATAGTCTTTACTAATATCTTCGCTAACGTCTAAATTAAAGGCTTTATTAAACGCATTTGCTTTTGCAATTAAAAATTCATTAACATTCTTATAGTCACTTCTCCTAATTTCATTCTCATTGTAAAAGTTTGCATATTTTCTGGAGGCTACATCACTTTTTTTATTTAAACGTAGTTCATCTGAAAGTGTTACTCCAAATTGATCTACAATGCTGCCAGGTAATGTGTTTTTTTCTTTGTCAATGTAATCAGCAATACCATCTAAATCAGTATCAATCGGACAACCATTTTCATCTACTTTAACATTCTTAGGTGTGTAAGGACATAGATCATCAAAATCAATTACTTTATCTCCATCTGAATCTTCATTTTCAAAAGAGCTATAATTTACATCATTGTAAAAGCTTTCGTCTGTGTAATTAGTTGATTTTGGCCTTGGAGTAAATAGATCGTATGCAATATTAAAGTTTGCAGTTAGAAAGTTATCTGCATTTGAGAGTTCATCTTTGTCTATGTCTGCATTTGATAAACAATAGTTAACACCAACATTTAATTTTATTCTTTCTGAGATATTTAATTGAAGTCCTAGTCCAAGTGGAACCACTAGAGCATACTCTTTATCGAAATCCTCTTCATTATAAGTTTTATAAGAAATAGAGCTTATACCAGCTGTTGTAAATGGGTTAATTTTTGAATTCTTGAAGAATTTTAGACCATAATTTAAATTTACAGAATAAATATTTGCATTAGAACTAAATTCAAAATCTTCATTTTTTTCAAAGAATGATGCGTTTGAAAATGAAATTTTACAATCTAAATCTGTTGATAAATTAAATAAGACTCCAGCATTGTAGCCTATGTTGCCTAACAAGGCATTGGTTTTAGGCCCTTTTATATCTCCTTGAAAAGAATAGTATGATGAGCCAATGACAAACATAGGTTGAAATGGAATTTCCTCACTAATCTCATAATTTCCTTTTTGAGAAAATACTGAAAATGATACTACTGAAAGAACAAATAATACTGATATTTTTTTTATCATCATTCTTTTTTTGTTTTGTAAAAATAGAAAAAAAGAGGAATTTATCCTATTTGACTATCAATAAGATTATTTAAATTCATCAGATAAGTATTTAGCGGTGCTATTATTTTTTAATTTAATCGCTTCCTCTGGAGATCCTGAAAATAGTATGTTACCACCATTTTTCCCTCCTTCTGGTCCTAAATCAATGATATAGTCTGCAACCTTTATAACATCTAAATTATGTTCAATCACAAGCACTGTATTTTTTTGTTTAACCAATCTCTCAATGATACCTAATAACATCTTTATATCATCAAAATGTAGTCCAGTAGTAGGTTCATCTAAAAGGAACAATGTTTTCTTTTGATTTTTTTTACATAGTTCGCTTGCTAACTTTATTCTCTGTGCTTCTCCTCCTGAAAGTGTTGTTGATTGTTGACCTATTTTAAGGTATCCCAGACCTATTTCACAGAGCGTAAAAATCTTGTTTTTTATTTTTGGAAAATTAGAGAAAAATATAAGAGCATCGTCTAAATTCATTTCTAAAATTTCAGAAATATTTTTTCCTTTTAACTTGACATCGAGAATCTCTTTATTATATCTTTTACCATTACATGAACTACATAATACTGATACATCAGGAAGAAAATTCATCTCAATATTTTTTATTCCAGCACCTTTGCATTCTTCGCATCTTCCACCAGAAACATTAAATGAAAATCTTCCCGGTCCATAACCTCTTTCTCTGGACAGCTGTGTCTTAGAAAATAATTCTCTAATCTCTGAAAAGAAGCCAACATATGTTGCTGGATTTGATCTAGGTGATTTACCAATTGGGGATTGATCAACAGAAATTACTCTGTCCAAATGCTCTATTCCTTTAACGTTTTCATAAGGCAGAGGTATTTTTTCACCCCTGTGTAACTTTTCAGAAAGTATTGGATGAAGAGTTTCATTTATTAAAGTAGATTTTCCGCTTCCAGAAACTCCAGTTATACAACAAAATATTTCTAAAGGGATTATTACATCGACATCTTTTAAGTTATTTCCTGTTGCACCAGTAAGCTCTATTGTTTTTTTTAAATCTATTTTTCTTTTCTCTGGAATATCAATATTTTTTTGTTTGTTTATATATTGAGCAGTTAAATTATTACTTCTTTTCAGCTCCTCGGGCCTACATAAGCTTACAACTTTACCACCTTCAACTCCTGCTTCAGGACCTATCTCTACAACATAGTCTGAAGATATTATCATTTCTTTATCGTGTTCTACAACTATAATTGAATTACCTATATCTCTTAATTTTTTTAAAGATGTTATTAACTTAAAATTATCTCTTTGATGCAACCCAATGCTTGGCTCATCAAGTATATACAATACATTAGTAAGTTGTGTTCCAATTTGAGTAGCTAAACGAATCCTTTGTGCTTCTCCACCTGATAAAGACTTTGATCTTCTAGATAAATTGAGATATCCTAAACCAACATCGTTTATAAATTTCACTCTTTTTTTTATTTCGCTAATTATTAATTTTGAAATTACTTTTTGGTTTTCATCAAAATTTTCATAAATCTTATCAAGAATTTGATTCATTTCTGAAATTGGTAAATTCACAATTTCATTAATTGAATAATCCAAAACTTTATAGCTTGATGCTTGTTCGTTTAATCGTGTTCCATTACATGACTCACAATCGACAGATTTCATAAACTTTTTAGACCACCTTTTCATTGAATTAGAAAGTGGAAAATTGAATTGTTCATAAATTAATCCAATTATACCAGGAAAGTCTAGAAATATTTTACTGTTGACTTTGGAGTGTTTGTATTCTTTTGTATGCTCGCCACTGACTCCGTTTAAAATTATATTTAAGTGATCTTTTCTTATATTTTTTATTGGAGAATTTAAATCAATTTCATATAAATTGGCTATTTGTTTAATTTGTTTTGTAGTGAAATTATTTTTTGAAATATCAAGTGCTTGTATTCCATTTTGATTAATTGACTTTGAATCATCTGGAATTATTTTTTTTAAGTCAACCTCGAACTTTTGTCCAATTCCACTACAAGATTTGCATGCACCTTTAGGTGAATTAAATGAAAATGTATTTGGCTCGGGGTCTTGATATGCAGTTCCTGATTCTGGACACATCATTTTTGTACTATAATATTTAAAATTTTCATTTTCATCAATTATCATGCAAACACCTTTTCCATTTTCAACTGCTGTTTTGATTGATAGTTTTAACCTTTTTTTATTTTTTTCATTTATAAAAAATTCATCAACAACTAATTCAATATCATGAATTTTATATCTGTCTAATCTAAGATCATTACTCATTCTTATTATATTTGAATCAACTCTTGCCCAAATAAATCCTTTTCTTATAAGATTTTGAAATAAATCCTGATATATGCCTTTTCTTGACTTAATTAAAGGTGATAAAATTTTAAGTTTTTTGTTATTAAAATTTTTCTTAACTAAATCAATAATATTTTGCTCTGAGTATTTAACCATCTTTTTACCAGTAACATATGAATGTGGCTGTCCAACTCTGGCAAACAGAAGTCTTATATAATCATAAATTTCAGTTAGCGTACCAACGGTTGATCTAGGATTTTTATTAGTAGATTTTTGTTCAATTGCCACAACGGGGCTAAGTCCTTCAATTTTGTCAACATCAGGTCTGCTAATATCTCCAACGAAGTATCTTGCATAAGAACCAAATGTTTCAAGATATCTTCTATTAGCCTCTGCATGTATTGTATTAAATGCCAGACTAGATTTTCCACTTCCACTTCTACCTGTAAAAACTACTAGTTTATTTCTTGGTATTTGTATATCAATATTTTGCAAATTATTTTCTCTTGCTCCAAATACTGAAATAGATTTATCTACATCAAATTTTTTCAACATCTTTCTAATTAGGTAATTTGATTTTGTACAACTTTCTTGATGCGTCTGGTAGCCTAGAACTTCTTAGCCATGGATTATAAAACTTCAACGTTTGGTAATTGATATTTTTTTTCTCACTAAACTCATATAAATTGTTGATAGTGTTGTTTACATGTATGTACTTATAACTCAAAGGCTGATATAGATCTTTGCTTCTTATGTTAAAACCATATTTTTTTGGATTTTCAAAAATCGTTTTAACGGCTAAAATTCTGAAAATATACCTAGATGTCTCACTATTCAGATTTAAATCATAGTAACTCTCAACATTTTGTTTTTTTAAATTGCCTCTCATTCCGTTAATGCCCATATTGTATGAGGCAGCAGCTATTGTCCAATTGTTAAATTCTTCAAATGCTTTGTTTAGATAATCACATGCAAACTGAGTTGCAATTTCCAAATTATATCTCTCATCTATATCTCTATTTACCTCAATACCGTACTCTCTGGCAGTAGATTTCATTATTTGCCAAATTCCAGAAGCACCTGAAGGAGATCTAACATTTTCTAAACCACTTTCTATTACTGCTAAATATCTAAAATCCTCTGGTATTTCATTGGCATTTAATATGCTGTCTATAATTGGGAAATATCGATTTGCTCTCTTTAAGTACAAAATTGTGTTGGATTGCCAATAAACATTTTTTAATAATTCTTTGTCGAATCTTTCCCAAACAAAATCATCTTCAAGTGGTACATTTTCATTTGCAAATTCAGATTCCAGAATCTTGTTCAAAGAAAATATCGAATATTTTTTATTAAAAATGCTTTGATGAATCTCATCTTCTGATTGCCATTTTTTAAATGAATACAAAAAAAATACAATTAAAAAAAAGAAAAGAAAGTTCTTATTAATTAGTTGTCTCATACAAACATGCTTTGAAAGGTGTCAAAACTTTCACCGATTAAATCTTTATCTGAAATGAAAGGTTTTGATTTAATACTCCAATCAATATTGAGATTAGAGTCGTTCCAAAGAATTGTTCTCTCTGACTCTTTATTATAAAAATTTGTGCACTTGTATGAAAAAATAGTATCCTTTTCAAGAGATAAAAATCCATGAGCAAACCCTTCTGGTATCCAAAAAATTTTATTGTTTGTTGAAGATAAAATAACTTTTTCATGTTGCCCATAAGTTTTTGATTTCTTTCTTAAGTCAACTGCTACATCCAAAACTGAACCCTTGATAACTCTCACTAACTTACCTTGAGCATATGGTGGATCTTGAAAATGAAGCCCTCTTAGGCAATTTTTTTTTGAAACTGATTGATTATCTTGAACAAATTTTATGTTTTTTAAATATTTCTTAAAAACATTTTCGTTCCAAGACTCAAAAAAAGAACCTCTGTCGTCTTCAAAAATTTGTGGTTCAAATATTGTTAAACCTTCTATTTTAGTTTTTGTTATTTTCATTTTTAGAACTTGCAAAGATAAAAATTGACAATGACATAAATAAATGAATTCAAAAAATTAAATTTGTTTTAAAATAAATTATGAAAAAGTATATTAAAATAGCATTAGTAGTATCGGTAATTTCTTCATGTCAAAACCTGAACCAGCAAAAATTTAATTTTGATGAAGCCAATGAACTAGAAAAAGTGTCATACAGCATTGGAATAAATGTGGCAACTAGCATAAAATCAGAGGGTCTTGATTCAATCAATTCATTTTACATAAGCAAAGGATTTCAAGATGTTTTTGAAAACAAAGATTTAGCTGTAAATATTGAAGAAAGCAATAAAATAATTGGAGAGTATTTTAATAAAAAACAAGATGCCAAAAATCAAAGATTAGCTATTGATTCAAAAATATTTCTAGAACAAAATAAGCAAAAAGAGGGAGTGATGACAACTGAATCAGGATTACAATACCTTATTTTATCAGAAGGAAAAGGTAATAATCCAACTTTGAATGATAATGTCACGGTACACTACCATGGAACATTAATTGATGGAACTATTTTTGATAGTTCTGTTGATAGAAAACAACCAGCAACTTTTCCACTCAATGGAGTAATACCTGGATGGCAAGAAGCGCTTCAAATGATGTCAGTTGGCAGTAAATGGAAAATTTTCATCCCATCTGAACTTGCCTATGGTGAAAGTGGAGCTGGTGCTATTGGTCCAAACTCAACTCTTATTTTTGAAGTTGAATTATTAAGTATTAATTAGTTTTTCTTGTCCAAGTAGCAGTTCTTCCTAGAAAAGGCATACTAATAATATATCCCTTTAGTTTTAGCTCGTTTTCATTAACTAGAGTAGCTGTACCTCCATATAACTTGCCTTTTTTAGGATCATAAATTCTTCCATCTTCCCAAATATTTTCTTGATCATTGTACTTAAAGCTATGCATGATTTTTAGCCCCATTCTTTTTCTTGATCTCAGCTTTTCATCAGGATTCTTCAAATCAAGCTTAGCATTGCCCTTACTGTCAAGAGGTTCCTTTAACCAAGTTGTTTTGCCGCTAATTGAATTATCTTCCTTGTAAATTGTAACAACAGCATCCTTTTCTTCGTTAAACCATTCTCCAAATATGTCTGACTCACTTTGTGCAGCGCAGAAAACATACATAATTGAAAATAAAGTTGAAATTATTATTTTTTTCATTTTTGTTTTTTTTCAAAGTAACAAAAATATTTTTACTTCTTTCTGAAATATATACTGATTGGGACTCCTCTAAAATTAAAGTTTTCTCTTAATTTGTTTTCGAGAAATCTTTTATAGGGTTCTTTGATGTACTGGGGTAAGTTAGCAAAGAACACAAATGAAGGGCTTTTTGAAGTTAATTGTGTACAATATTTTATTTTAATATACTTTCCTTTTACAGCAGGTGGTGGTATATTTTTTATAATATCAAGCATTGTGTCATTCAATTTGGAGGTTGTAATTTTTTGAGACTTATTTTTAAAAACACTCAAAGCTACTTCAATGCTTTTGATCAATCTATTTTTTGTTAGTGCCGATACAAAAAGTATTGGAACATCATCAAATGGTAAGATTTTTGCTTTAATTTTCTTTTCAAACTTCAAAGATGTGGATGTTTCTTTTTCTATTTTATCCCATTTATTGACTAAGATTACAATTCCTTTTTTATTTCTATCTGCCAAGTGAAATATCTTTTGGTCTTGACTTTCAAAACCTCTTTCAGCATCTATTAAAAGAATACAAACATCTGATCTCTCAATTGATTTAATGGAACGCATAACTGAATAGAATTCCAAGTCTTCATTTACATTTTTCTTTTTTCTTATTCCTGCAGTATCAGTTAAAATAAAATCAAACCCAAATTTTTTTACTCTAGTATCTAAGCTATCTCTCGTTGTTCCTGCTATTTCGGTAACAATATTTTGATTTGTCCCAATAATAGAATTAATATATGATGATTTTCCTGCGTTGGGCCTTCCAATAATTGCAAAACTCGGAATATCTATTTTCTTTTCATCTTTTTCATCTACATATTTAACAACCTCGTCTAATAAGTCTCCGGTACCACCCCCATTAATTGATGAAATACAAAAGAAATCACCCAATGAAAGATTGTAAAATTCCAAAGAGTCATTTTGTAGCATTGAGTTATCTACTTTATTTACAACTAATATTACATCCTTGTTACTCTTTCTTAGAAGATTTGCAACTTCAATATCCATTTCAGTAACTCCACTTTTCACATCAGTTACAAAAAGAATACAACATGATTCCTCAATTGCAAGATTTACTTGGCTTCTAATTTCTTTCTCAAAAATATCCTGAGTGCTTTCTACATAACCACCAGTATCAATTATTGAAAAGTCTTTTCCCGACCAGTTGACTTTACCGTAGTTTCTATCTCTGGTAACACCACTAAACTCATCAGTTATAGCGCTTCTGGTTTGGGTTAGTCTATTAAATAAAGTAGACTTACCAACATTGGGTCTACCAACTATTGCAACTATATTACTCATTGATATCCAAATTTTTTTAGCTTCTTTTCATCATCTCTCCAGTTCTTACTTATTTTAATAGGTGTTTCTAAAAAAACCTTTTTATTAAAAAGTTTTTCGATTTCGACTCGAGATTGAGCACCAATTTTCCTTAGCTTGGAGCCTTTGTGACCAATTAAAATAGCTCTCTGACTGTCTCTCAACACATAAATATTAGCTCTTATTCTTATTAAATCGCTATCTTCAATGAATTCCTCTACTTGTATATTAACAGAGTAAGGAATTTCTTTTTGAAAATTATCTAAAATTTTATTTCTTATAATTTCTTCAACTAAATATCTTTCTGATCTATCAGTAAACCAAGTTTTGTCATAAAAAGGTGGAGACTCTTGTAAATTAGACTTGATAGTTTCTAAAACTTTTTTAAGATTAAATTCATTTTTTGCAGAAATTGGAATAACGTCAGAATCTAAAAAATCCGATTGTAAAGATTTCATAATATCTTCTACTTTTTGTTGATTGATAAGATCGATTTTATTTATGACTATTAACAAAGGAACTTTTAGTTCTAACAAAATATCTTTAATCTTTCCCACAATATTCTTATTTGAGCTAGAATCAAAAACATAAACTACTAAATCTGAGTCTATAAATGACGACATCACATAACTCATCATTTTTTTTTGGAGTTTATATTTTGGATCAATTATGCCAGGAGTATCGGAAAAGACTATTTGATAATTTTCAGAATTATAGATACCTTGTATTCTGTCTCTAGTCGTTTGTACTTTAGCATTGACAATAGATAATTTTTCTCCTACAAGTGCATTAACTAATGTTGATTTACCTGCATTTGGATATCCAATTATGCTTACAAAACCTGATTTATGTTTCATTTTGCAAAGAAACAAAAAAAGGGCAATTGAATTGATTACCCTTTTTTATTAAAGAAGTTAATATCTTATTTGCCTCTATTAAAATTGAATCCAACACTCAAAGTCAATGCATGACCTGATTGCAATAGATCCTTATCTAAATCTGAACCTTGGGGATCACCCAAAAAATGATTTTTTCTAGATGGTACCCAAGCTATATTTATTGGCAAGTTTAAATCTCCAGATTTAATAGTATGACCAACAGCGAAAACCATTCCAAATCCTGTAAATGAAGCAGTAGGACCAGCTGCAATTTCAAAACCATTAGCTCTTCTTATTCCCATAAGTGCAGAAACACTTGGTAAAAACAAACCTTTCTCAATCCCTCCAACTAAACCAATCCACTCTATTAGACCAACAAAATCTTCCCCCTCTGCAAATCTAGTTTCCCATTGCCATCCAATTTGAGTCATTAATGAAGGTTCTTGCTTGTAATCAACTGGATTATCATCATTCAGATCTCTGTCATCATTAATGATATCAGCTAACAAGCCTGGGTCAAGGTAAGTAATACCGAATCTGGGACCATCTAATTTTTGCACTCTATTTTGAGATAATAAGAGGTGATTTGTGGAAAGTATCAAACAAACAGTAATAATAATTTTTTTCATTTTAATAAATTTTAGTTAATAATGGCCAAAATTAATTCTATGAAATTTTAAAGTTATGCAATGCATTATGCAATGCATAGTTAATTTATGAAGTGTCACTAAGCTCATCTAAAAGCCAGGTCCATTTTTCTTCTAAAGACTTAATTTTCCGCTTTATTTTTTCATAATTAACATACTCTTCGTCCTCAATCTTTTTGGAAAAATTATTTTGATTCTCTTGTATCTTGTTTTCTATTAAACTTAGCTGGCTAGATAAACTTTCAATCTCATCTTCTGTTCTTTTTATTTTTCTTAAAATGATATTTTTTTGTTTTTCAATTTTTTTAATCTGGTGATAAGATTTTTTTTTGTCATTATTTTCCTTTTTGGCAATAAAATGATTAGTAGTATTCTCATACTGCCTGACATTTGAAAGGTTTTTATTTTGTAAAAAACTGTTTATATCACCACGATACTCTTTGATTTTTTTGGAACTAAACTCATAAACCTTAGTAGTTAAATTTGAGAGAAAGTCTCTGTCATGAGAAACAATTATCAAAGTTCCATCAAATTCTATTAAAGCTCTCTTTAACAATTCTTTTGAATGAATGTCCAAGTGATTAGTTGGTTCGTCCATAATTAAAAAATTATGTGAGTCATTTAACAACCTACACATTGAAACTCTTGCTCTTTCCCCTCCTGAAAGCACTTTAATTTTTTTAAAAACATCATCATCTGAAAACAGAAAAGAGCCTAAAATTGTTCTAGAATTCATTGAAGAGTCATAACCTCTAGCATATTCAACTGTCTCTAATACAGTCTTTTCATTATCTAGATAGTCTGCTTGGTCCTGAGCATAGTAACCAATTGCAACATTATATCCAATTTTTAATTCTCCTTCAAAATCTAAAGTATTGGAAATAATTTTCGCAAGTGTTGTTTTACCTTCTCCGTTCTTGCCAACGAATGCAACTTTGTCGCCTCTTGTAAGCTCAAAGTTTATATTTTCCAGAACTAGTTTATCTGAATAAGATTTACTAACGTCTATCAACTTTACGGTAACTTTACCTGACCTTTGAGCTTTTGGGAACTTAAGTTTCATCTTGGATGTATCATTTTCATCAACCTTGACTATTTCTAATTTATCAAGTTTAGTTTGCAGGCTTTTAGCAAATTTTGCTTTGTTTTTTTTTGCCCTAAACTTGTTTATTAAGTCTGTTGTTTGCTTAACAAATTTTTCTTGATTTTTTTTAGACTGAATCTGCTTTTCAATTCTATCTTCTCTCAACTTTAAGTATTTAGAGTAATTAGACTTATAATCACTTATAGAAGAGAAAGAAATTTCAATGGTTCTATTAGTAACATTGTCTATAAAAAATTTATCATGAGAAACCATCACAATAGCTCCTGAATAATTTTTAAGCCATTTTTCTAGCCATATTATTGATTCAATATCTAAATGATTTGTTGGTTCATCTAAGAGTAAGACATCAGGCTTTCTCAATAAAATTTTAACCAGTTCTATTCTCATTCGCCAACCTCCACTAAACTCATCTGTATTTCTTTCAAAATCAGTAGTATTAAAACCAAGTCCTTTAGAAACTGATGCAATCTCTGATGAAATCTTATCTACACCCAATAAATTAAGCTCTTGTTGCAAGTCACTTAATTTATCCAAATTTTCTAAATATTCTTTCGACTCAAAATCTTTGCTTGAAGATAAAAGGTGATTAATTTGCTCTATTCTTCGTTCAATATTTTGAATTTCATTAAATGCTTTTTTAAATTCATCCAATAAATTTGAATCATTGACAAAATCTAAGTCTTGAGGTAGATATCCAATGTTAATATTATTAGTAAAATCTATCGAGCCTGATTTAGGACTTATTTTTTTAGACAATAAATTTAATAATGTAGTTTTTCCGGCACCATTTCTTCCAACTAGACCAATTTTATCTCCAGGATTTATTTGAAAAGAAATCTGATTAAAAATATCTTGACCACCAAAATAAAATGACATTTGATTTACTGAAACCATGAAACAAATTTAGTATTCTGAATACAATTATTTGTCATATAAAGTATATACATTATATTTGCAATTATATCGCGGGGTGGAGCAGTTGGTAGCTCGTTGGGCTCATAACCCAAAGGTCGTCAGTTCGAGTCTGGCCCCCGCTACAAAATAAAAAAGACCTTTGTTCTAGAGGTCTTTTTTTATTTGATTAAATTATAAACAATGCAGATAGATTAAATCATATTACAACTATGAGGCAACTGAAAGAAAAGAAACAAAAGCAGCAAGAATTAATATTGATAATAATGTTGCAACTATACCACACGCAAGTCCCGCAATAGCCATTCCCCTGCCATCTCTTTTCATTCCAATAACACCAAAAACTATAGCTAAAGGTCCAAGTATTAAACCTCCATAAAATAATCCAACTATACCACAAACTAGTGCAGCAATACTCATACCTTTACCACCACCAGCTGCAGTAGTAGCAGCAATTGATGAAGTTATAGATTCAAATAAATTTAATTCAGTATCATTTTTTGGATTTTCGGTTTCTGAAACAGGAAAAGATGCATATGAAAATGTATGCATGCAAAGTATTAAACTAAGAAATAATAATAATTTTTTCATTTTTTATTTTAAATATATGAAAAATATTTAATTGTATACAACATGTTAATTGAATACACTAAAAGAGGTAACTTAGTTAACTTTTGATACAACAAACTGTGTAATTATACTTTTGTCTTCTCTTATTGTCTTTAGGAAGTAAATTCCTTGACTAAGTTGAGAAATATCAATTTTTGAGTTTTTTGAAGACAGAATTCTTTTTCCAAATATGTTGTAAATTACTACCTCATCAAAAACATTGTTCAAGTAAATAAAATTATTGGCTGGATTTGGATAAACATTAATCTCTTTACTCAACTCACTAATATTGGTTGATATACAGGACGTTACACATTGACTCAGTGATGTATATTGTCCACTTCCATCACCTGGATCTTGACAATTTCCTACACTAACACAATTGTATGATTCAGGTATATTGCATTTCTTTTGAAAAATCATATCATAATAGAAATAATAGAATTGATTTGGCCACCAGCTGGAGGTTGATGTTTTAATTGTTATTAAATCTCCAATATCATACGGATAAGATGTATTTGCCCTATTTCTGTATAGGAAAGAACCTGTTGTTCCAATTCCAAGTCTCATACTCTGACCAGCTGGTATTTCAAAATTTAATGTTAGTCTTTGTTTGCCTGACACAACATTTAATGTAGTATCATCAATTATATTTCCGATACTATCTCTAATTTCAAATTTTATACTGTTGGGGAATTGAGCATAAAAAACTGCAGATTTTAAAACACAATCCTCATTAGCATCAAATATTAATGCCGCTGAAGAATTAACTCCAAAAAATCCACCCAAGCCAAATGATGTATCTAACTCACCTCCTCTTGTTTCTAAGGTATTCGCATTGGGATTAAAATTAATTGCATTAGGATTATTACATCCCAAAACAGCAGGAACACATGATCCATTGTCAAAGCAAGCTGTAGAGTCATAGTTAATTGAATAAGGGTCTGTACAGCCAGAAATATAACAACAACTTCCATCATCTTGTATTGCTTGACTAGAGTAATTAACCGCAACTGGGTCTGTACATCCACAATCAGTTCCTAATCGATATTTATAAATATTTTTTGGGAAAGTGAAAGGATAAGTCCATTTGTTATTACCAAGGAGAAAATAAACATTACAGCCTATGACAAAACTTCCAGGAGCCCAGATTGAATTACCTGGATGAGGTGGTAACTGAACCCATGAGTCTGAAAGCGGATCATACTCCCAGAACTCACTTACACCAAGTGGATAGTGATTATCACCATCTCCACTTAATATGTAACCTTTTCCTTGATACGAAAATTGAGTTCCTGCTACTCTGGCCTGTGATGGAAACTGAGACATTAGTTGCCAACTATCGTTAGATGCATCATACCTGTAAAAATCATTGTAAATAAATAGTGTAGAATTTGGATTACTTCCCGGTCCAGAGACAGATCCATGTCCAAATCCCACATACGCATAATTTCCTATTCCAAAATAATATGGGTGATGCCTTCCATTTCCAGGAATATCAGTTTTCTGTAACCAGATATTGTTTGTAATATCATACTCCCACCAATCACTCAAGCCATAGCTGGAAGCATTACTTCCGCAACCTACAAATATTTTGTCTCCAACATTAACCATTGCTGGATGATCCCTACCAGCGCCTGGAAACGAAGCTAATTGTGTCCAAGAGTTATTAGGCATATCATACTCCCACCAATCATTAGGGTGAACTGAATTAGAATCTGAACCAAAACCAATATACGCTTTACTACCAACGGCAACCCCATATGCAAAACCTCTTATTCCTCCAGGAAAGGAATTAAGCTGTGTCCAACTATCAGTTGAAGAATCATATTTATAAACATTATCTGTATTGCTACCAGTTATTACATATGCATCATTCCCATATGAAAAAGTTACTGGATGATGAACACCTTCAAATGGAAAATTATTTACATGCTCCCATGTTTGCGATACACAAAGGAACGGTATTAAAATAAATAGAAATAAAAGATTTTTCATGTTTGTAGATTTACTGTAAATATATGAATGATTTATGATTTACCTAATAAGCTAAATTTATTTTATATCCTCAGTTAAATCTAATTTTTTAAAATCTGGAAATTTTAGACTTGTGAAACCAACTGATAATATTGTCATAATTCCACCAAAGACAACCGCTGGTACTGTCCCCATTAACTTTGCAGTTAGTCCACTTTCAAAAGCTCCCAATTCATTTGAAGATCCAATAAAGATTGAGTTTACAGAAGCAACTCTTCCTCTTACCTCGTCAGGAGTCTTTAACTGTAAAATTGTTTGTCTAATTATCATTGATATTCCATCTGTTAGTCCATAAATAAAAAGTGCAAATAAAGATAGATAGAATAGTGAAGAGACTCCAAAAACAATTATTGATATTCCAAAACAAAAAATTGCTATTAAAAGCTTTTTACCAGCATTTTTAGTAACTGGAATATAAGCTGATGTAAACATGATAATTAGAGAACCAACAGCTGGAGCTGCTCTTAATATTCCAAAACCCTGTGATCCAACATTTAATATATCTTGAGCATAAATAGGTAACAATGCGATCGCTCCCCCAAATAGTACTGCGACCATATCAAGTGTAATCGCAACAAGAATAACTTTTGTTTTAAAGACAAAAGATAGGCCAGTTTTCAAACTTTGCATAATTGGCTCTCCTATTTTGGTATTTAAGATAGGCTTCTTTTTAATAAATAAAGTTAATATTAAAGCGATAACAATTGCAGACAATACGAATCCCATGGAAGAATTAACACCGATCCATGCGATTGAAAAACCCGCGAAAGCAGGGCCTACAACAGCTGCCAGCTGCCATGTTGAGCTGCTCCATGAAGCAGCATTAGGATATATCTTCTTCGGAACAATCAAAGCGACCAATGAAAAGATTATAGGACCAAAAAATGCTCGAACAAAACCACCAACAAAGACTAAAAAATAAATAGAATACAATATTTGTTTAGACGAAAAAAGTGAATAAAAATATTCACTAGTAACAAAATAAAATCCAAAAGAAATTACTAAAAAAGCAAATATTGCTAATACAAAAAGTCTCTTTTTTTCATTTTGATCAACAATATGGCCTGCAAAAAGAGCCATAGAAATCGCTGGGATTATTTCAACTAAGCCAATTAGCCCCAGTGAAAGTGGATCTTTAGTAAGATTATAGACTTCCCACTCTACTATGATGAATTGCATAGACCAACCAAAAACAAGAATGAACCTAATAAGTAAAAAAAAGTTAAACTCTTTAAATCTCAGAGCAGCATATGGGTCATGATTTTTTTTCAAGTGATTCAAAATTTAGTCATCTAAAACTATTTTTTTTAAAATCTTTCCATTTTTATCAACATCGAAAATCCGCTTAGACTTTTGATTCAACTGTTGACCTAAAAAATTAATTTTTGAAATTTGATTTTTATCAATTGTTTGTGCTGAATTAATAAGATTATAATTTGTATTTGAACCATTAATTATTTTCATAACTCCAACTTCAGTATCACCTTGAGCATCTGTATCATTGAATATGACAAAACCACCATTTACTAAATCTCCATATTCTGTAGCTGTATTTACTTGATCTTGGCAAAAGATATCACTTCTTATAATAGTTCCATTAAAATCTGTTTGGAGCACCCATCCGTTCCATATATCAGAAGATAAGAACGGAGGATTAACAGCAGAATAACTTCCCTCATCTCCAGTTCCTCCAAACATGTATATACCATCATTTCCTGTCTTAATTCCGTAGAGTTCATTTCTTATATGGTCTAAACTGTATCCTCTAGGGTTTGCATAATGTTTAATCCAATCAACATTAGCGTTTGTATCTAATTTTACACAGGAGTAATCAAATGGGTCACCTGCTCCACTTCTTCCTGTATGCCCTCCATAATACATATTATCTTCGTTATCTATTGCTAAATCGGCAGGTATGATATCTTCAGAGTTTGATATATTCCTTGTCCAAAAATAGTTTCCAGACTTATCTAGCTTTGTTAATTTTAAATCTTGCTCATACTCTGTACCTGCTGAAAAAATATAACCATCCGAGCTTTCTACAAGTGCTATTGAATATTCAGATTGTAAATTTATATTTGACCAAATTTCATTGCCATCTGCTGGGTCTATTTTCATAACTACTTCTTGTCCAGCATATACTACAAAAATTGTTCCTGCTTCATCACCATTAACAAAACCAGCAGCATAAATATAACCATCAGATGCACTTATTGTCATTCTGATGCCATCGAACTCATATAAATTAGCTCCATTTGAATAAGTCCTATCCCAAATAATTGTACCGTCATCTCCATTCAATCTTGCTATCCACCTTTCTTGTGTAGGTCCTGAACCACCACAGATTATATAATCGACTCTACTGTTTTCATAGTATTCAGAAATCCCAAAACCAACTTTATTATTTAATGTTTTTGTCCAGATTAATTGCCCATTACTTCCATCAACCTTATGTATTCTAGCCATATTATTTGGCATAAAAACTAAAGCACAGTTTCCATCACTATCAACTAGTCCTCTGTTTACTTTTCCTTCAGGACCACTGCTAAAAACATTTTCCCACTCAATATTTTGATTGTACTCTGTATTTGTTGGAACAATTTGAGATGAGGCATGTAATGATATAAAAAGCAAAAAGATTAGAATTTTTTTCATCTTATTTTATGATTATTTTTTTTTCAATTGTCCCATCACTGTAGATATAAAACAATATGTTGCTCTTACTTGTATTTCTTCCAATAGGGTCAATGATTCTAATAACCTGTTTTTTGTAGTTACTGTTCACAGAATTCGTATTGGTTGAACTACACTCCAATTTATTTATATAATCCCATAGTTGATAATTATATGTAGTTGAAATAAATGAGTTAGTATCAGGATCATTACCCACCCTAACTATAACCAACTTTTTAGAGGGGACAATATTAATTATTTGACCATTTTTTCCAAGTGCTGATATCATATCTGTGGGAGCGTTAGAGTTCAAGCTTCCATTAAATGTAAACTGTATTCTGGGCTGCATATGTGAGTTTTTTCCATTCAGCCACCATAAATACCCATATGATTTATTTAAAGGCTGAGAAGTATTTATCATTTGATTAAAATAAATAGAATCATTAAGTATTGAAGATCCGTTCCATTTACCTTGATTTAAGACTAATAATCCAAATCTTGCCATGCTTCTTGTGTTGCTATAAAAAAGATTAGTATTGTTTACGCCAAAAAAACCAAACATTCCAATTTGAGTATTTAGTTTTTGATTGATATACGTATTAATTCCTTGTCCTGTCGCGCTCTCAACCACATCTCTTAAGAGTAGATATGGAGCATTATGATAAGCCCATCTACTATTAGGAGTATCTAGAAAATATAAGCATGTATCATCAATACAATTGAGATCAACACCAATGTCATTTATTCCAGTTGTCATCATCAACTGATGCTTAATTTTAATATTTCTTTCCTGTGAAGATGAGCAGCTTGTCCATCCACTTCCAATGTATGTGCTTGTTGAATCTTCAATATTTAAATACCCCTCCTCTTGCGCCTTACCAACAATTACAGCCATTAAACTTTTTGCTGCAGAAGCCCAATACCAATATGTTGTATCACTATGACCATTTAAATAATTTTCTAAAACTATTTTTCCGTCTTTTAATATTATAAATGACTTTGTGTTAGTCATTTCTAAGAAATTAATTAAGGTATCTATATTTTCTTGACACCAGTTTAAATTTGATGGGGATAAAGTATCCCAACTAGTACCTGAAATTGGAGGAAAATATGATTGTGTGTATGAGCTGGTTGAAAAAAATACTATTGGAAAAAACAACAGATATTTAATGATTGAAAAATGACTAAATAATGATCTCATATATTTTAAGCGAAAGATGATATGAAAGTCCTAGAACAAAAGGATAGAGAAAAAATAACCATAATATATTCAAAAGACCAACCTCAAAACAATGTGACCAACCATTTTTTAACAAATTAGGACCAAACTCGTACCATGTGAGAACACCTAATTTCGGTACAATTATATTAACAATAATAGCAGTAATTAAGACAAAAGCTCCACCAAAAAAAATCTTAATGACCAATGATTAATTGTTTTTGATATGTTCCATCATTGAATTTGATAATTTTAATTTTTTTCGAATGTTGATTGATTTCTCTTCCAAGAAAATCTGTTGCTCCAATAATTTTCTTGTGGTTCTTGATCTCAACTGCTGATGTAGAATTCATGCATGGAACTTTCACCTCAATATCATAATAAAAATAGTAGTATCCTGGTGACGAGGCACTTGAGCCTGTTATTGATAATATTCCTCCAATATCGTATGGGAAGATAGCTCCTGAATTATTTCTATATAGTCCTGAATTATTAGCTGAAACTCCAAGTTGAAGATTATTACCAACGGGAACCTCAAAATTAAGATCCAATCTTTGTTCTCCGGATAAAACAAAATGTGTAGTGTCATCAATAATAGTCCCGTTCTGATTTCTTAGCTCGAACGTTACTGATGTATTAACATCAGCATAGAATTTTGCTGAGCTAATTACACAATTTTCAGAGGAATTAAAAATAAGGTGCTGATTACCATTAAAGTAACCTCCAGTTGAAAATGTATTATCAATAGCACCTCCATAAGCAGTATTAGTGTTGGCATTAGGGTTAAAATTAGTTGCTGTTGAGTTTGTACATCCAAGAATTGGTAAAATACAACTACCATCGTCGAAACATGCTTGATTATTAAAATTAATAGCATAAGGATCCGTACAACCTGCAATGTAACAGCATGATCCATCATCAATTGTTGCAATTGATGAATAATTGACTGCTGAAGGATCCGTGCACCCACAATCCTGACTTAGCTTATAGCTATAAACATTTAGGGGGTAAGATGCCGGAAATGTCGAGGTATTTTGCCCAAGCAAAAAGTAAATTTCACAATCTAACACAAAACAACCTGGAGCCCAAATGGCGTCTCCGGGATGAGAAGGAAGCTGATTCCAACTATCATTTGTAGGATTGTATTCCCAAAATTCTCCCTCGTCAAGCGGTGAATGATCATCTCCGTCTCCACTTATAATGTAGCCTTTTCCATTAAATGAAAACTGAGTTCCAGCAACACGTGATTCTGAGGGGAAATTAGCTAATTGTGTCCAACTACTTGAAGATGGGTTATATCTGTAGAAATCATTAAAAATATAAACTCCTGTTGATGGATTACTTCCAGGTCCTGTTGAGCTTCCATGACCGAATCCAACATATGCGAAATCATCAATTGAAAAATAAAAAGGATGATGACGAGTATTCCCCGGTAAATCAGGCTTTTGTGTCCAAGTATCAGTATTAATATTGTACTCCCACCAATCATTTAAATTTGAAGTATTACTACCACAACCAACAAAAACACTATTTCCAACAACAACCATAGCAGGATGATTTCTTCCAGCGCCTGGAAAAGAAGCTAGCTGATACCAAGAATCATTTGTAATATCATATTCCCACCAATCATTTGGGAAATTACCGCTTGGGTCAGACCCAAAACCCATGTAAGCTTTATTATCTTTAGCAACACCATAGGCATAACCTCTGCCACCTCCAGGAAAATTAGCAAGCTGAGTCCATGAATCAGTGTTTTTATCATACCTAAAAGTGTTATCAGTGTTAGAGCCAGAAATAACAAAGCCGTAATTATCATATGAAAATGTAATTGGATGATGAACGCCAGCGTATGGAAACTGAGTTGCAATGTTCCAATTTTGTGAATAGGAAAATAATGGGAAAAAAAGAATTATGATGATCCTGGCTAACAAGTTTTTTTTTGCAAATTTAAGTATTATTTATTTTTATCTAAAAAAAAACGTTTTTCGTGTGATCCGTCACTGAATATGTAAATCAAATATTTATTGTATGATGGTTGTATAACTTTACCATAAATATCAACTATTTTTAATAGCTTCTTTTGTTTCTTTATATCATACTGATATGTTGGGAAACAATTGTTGCTGAAGCTTGTCCATGTGTCCCTTGCCCAATTATATTCAGCCCAAGTAACATCATCAACATCAACACATGTTAAGTTAGGGTTGTTCATAGACATGAAATACCAAAGACCGGAATTGTTGCCGTTTTTTAAGTTGATATAACTTAAGTCATTACTTCCACAAGAAACTTCAAAAAGTTGAGAATTGTTACTCAAATCTAATGTTGTGATCTGGTTTGTGTAGCAGAAGAGTTCTCGAAGAGAAATAAAATCCTCTATACCACTAAGATCAGAAATATTTTTATTGTTCACATATAATACTGTAACAGTATCAATTGATGATGTGTAAACATAATCGTCAATAACAGAATCAACTCCTAAATTAATTAGTGCCTGCTCAAAATTGTCGTCTGGAACGTATGTAAATTGTGCGTATGAGCTTTTGACAAAAAAAACAAATATTAGGATGAATAAATTTTTCATTTATTAATTTTTTTGTTCAGACTTGACCAACCACCACCATTATAAACTTGAGAATATTCTAATTTTTTTAAGATTTTTTTTGCTTTCTCACTTCTCATTCCCGAAGCGCAACAAGTGATAATTGTTTTTTCTTTATCATTCAACAAATCCAAACTTTTCTCCAATATATCAAGAGGTATATTAACTGAATTTTCAATGTGACCTCTTGAGTATTCCTCTGGGGTACGTACATCAATCACAATTGCACCTTCAGAAATTTTTTTCTTAAAATCAACATCATCTTTTCTATTAAAAAGAAAAAGTAATATTACCGCAATGAGTATTATGTAAATTGATTTCACTGGACTAATATTTTTTTAGATTCAACAATATTTTCATTTGTGTAAAAATTCATAATGTATGTTCCTCTTTTAAAAGATTTTGTATCAATTTTTATATTGTTATTAAAAGAGTTCTCCATAACTAATCTCCCGCTAATATCATAAATCCTTAATGAGTTTAAGGATATATCACTTGAAGCAATTATTTCTATTGATTTATCATCAATTATTTGAATTGAAAAATTTGATTTTGATTGATTATTTGCAAAAGAGGATGAATTGTTAGTAAATGTAACATCTAGTACATTATCGCTGGAGTCAACATATGCTTCTGCTAGAAAGAATCTTGAATCTGGATTATTAGTCCACCATTGATAAGAAATATCCTCTTCAAAGTCAGAGAAAGGAATCTGGTACCAACCTGTTCCACTTCCACTAATTGTATCAATACAATGAACCTGTATATTAGTTGTAGAGTTCCTTTCAATTTTTAATCTTAAACAATCATATGAACCCATTGGTAGTTGCATAGTTCCATATGCATCTACTAAAAACTTTGTTTCAATATCACCACTTACACTTATTGTATCAGCAACATGAGCTGCAAATCCTGAAATTAAACCAGCAGAGAAACCATATGTTGCCAAAATCAACTCAACGAAAGGTCCAGAAATTGAAGAATCCACAAATGTTACTGGCCCATCAGTCAATGATGTTCCGTAACTTAGTGGCAAAGGAAGTACAACTACTGGATCAGCAAAGACTGAATCATCAATACCTAATAATTCTATTTTTAAGGCTGTTTTATTTAAAAATACATGCTCCATTCCATCATACATACAAAGATTAGAATTTGGATAAGAAATGCTAAATGGGGTTGTGGATGGATCGATACACTGTTGAGTATAAGAACCTAATATCTGAAGAGAAGAGAAATCCCATAATTGGTTTGCTCCAGGGCTTCCAACATTTATTGCAGAGTTAGGAGAGATATCATCTACTTGCTCAATAATATCTCCTACTGAGATTAAGTCGTTATCTGTAATTGTTATTTGAGCAAAAGAACAATGAAAGATCAAAAGAGTTATTATTAACAAATATATTTTCATGTTTTTATTTCAAATTTAGCTTATTTTTTTTTGGTTAATCATCAATTTTTAAACTCAAAAAATAAAAACTTAATATTGCAATATGAATAGTGGTAAAAAGAATTTAGGATTAAAGCACGATCTATATTTTTTTTCTCGAAAAAATCTTTTGACCTTCAAAAATATTTTCTTAGCAAAGAAGAATCATAAATTTTTATTCATTCTCAGCCCTCCCTACTGCGGTTCTACTCTCTTAACACAGATCATATCCACATCTAAAAAAATTAGTTGTAATAACTATATAGCGACTATGGAAGGTCAACTATTACCAGAGCTTAGAAACCATATGTTTAATAAAGATAGGTGGGATGAAAGTAATGTTTATGATTGGTCTAAAATTAAAAGCGTGTGGATGAAATATTGGGATCAGAGCAAACCAGTGCTTATGGATAAAACTACCACAAACATCATGAGGTTTGATGAAATTAAAAAAAAGTTTGATAATACATATGCAATTTGCTTAGTTAGAAATCCCTATGCTGTAATTGAAGGAATTATGAGAAGAAACTCTAAATCAATTGAATTTGCGATTGAATTTTGTGTCAAAACACTTCAATATCAAAAATATAATATTGAGAACAATAAAAACTTAGCTTGGATTACTTACTCTGAACTTTGCGACAACCAAAATCTCGTAAATAGAAAAATTAAATCAATTTTACCTGAGATTGATGACTTAGACTTTGATAAATTTTTTAGCGCTCATAATTTTAAAAATAAATTTTTAAAGATTACTAATTTGAATGACGAAAAAGTTAGTAAACTAAAAAAAGAAGACATACTCAAAATCAACAAGTATTTTTCTAAAGAAAAAGAACTACTTAACTTTTTTAATTTTCAATTAATATAAAAAAAAGAGGTCCCGAAGGACCCCTTTTTTAGTTTTGAAATTAAATTCAGT
>CACIJW010000012.1 GCA_902587125.1 uncultured Bacteroidota bacterium | reverse complement strand
GATTGATTTAGTTACTTACACTAAAGGAGTATACTTCTTAGAGATTACTACAGAAAATGGAGTGATTTATAAGAAAATGATTTTGATTTAATCTAGAGCTTAATTACTAAATTTGTTTTATTGTTAAATTTTAGGTAGTAAATTCCATTGCTAATGTTTTTTAATGAAATTCTTAATTTATCTGAACTCTTAGTCTTTTTTAGTATTAATTTTCCGTGAGTATTATAAAGTTCAACATTTCCTGATAAATTACTAACTATTGTAATATTATTTTTAGTTGGATTAGGATATAAAATTAACTCATTATTAAGTAAGTTATTTGTATTTGTTAATAAGGAATCGCTATTGTAGTAAGTTAAACCTCCAGATTTATTTCCAACAATAACATCTAACTTAAAGTCATTATTAAGGTCAGTAAAATCAACCGCTGTAATTGATCCATCCCAAAGATTATTTAAACCAATATCAATTGGTGCAAAGCTGGAGTCAATTGAGTTTATTTCGAAAGCATATAAATTTCCAGAAAAAGAGCCAGAAACCAAATATCTCTCGTTGTTAATGTCTATTATTTTAGGAGAGCTGTACCCAGTTGAAATGACTGAGTCCTCGATATCCACATTTCCAAAATTCTCCATAATAGTATCAAAAATTGCAGAATTAATTGTTCCTCGATTTGGAAAATAATTTATTGTACCAATTTGTTCTCCAACAATTAAATCATTTAAACCATCTTTGTTTACATCATATATAAATGGAGTTGCAAAACTTCCAATATCAATTTGAAAAAAGTTGGGGCTTGAAAGCGAGAAATTAGCTGGAACGTTACCATCATTTTCAAAAAAATGTAATTTTCCATCAGCATCTCCTATAATCATATCTTTATCATTATCACCATCCAAGTCTCCAAAACAAGGATACAAGTTTAATGCAGGTTTAACTAGATTAATATTTAAATTAATACTAGAAATATTTTGCCAATTTCTATCTACAAGATTAAAAGATGGATTAGAATTTGTGCCAATATTTTCAAAAAGTGCAAGTGATGAAGTAGGGTCATTACCAGTATTGTGGTAGCCATAATTACCAACAACTAAGTCCATAAGTCCGTCTAAGTTATAATCAAAAAAAGATGGATAAGATCCATCGCCTAAGTCTATCATTTCAGACTGAAGAAAATCTTTTGTACTTAAACTTAAATCTAACTGTGTGTTGGTTCCTGAATTAATATATAACCATGAGCTTTGTTTGTTTTCAGTTCCACTTAGTGTTGTACTATTTGGTGAAACAACTAAATCTTTGATGTTATCATTATTTACATCAATATAGAATGCAGCTGGAAACATTGGCAAATCTACTTGCGAAGTACTTAAATAATTTTTTGGAAAGATAGAATCAACTGAAGTTATAAGAGCATTTTGATTATTTCCACCATTTATTAAAAGGTTTAAGTTATTATACAAAATATCACCTAAAATTAAATCTTTATCATTGTCATTATCAATGTCGATAGCAAGTATTGTAGAGCCGGCGTGCGGTTGTTTAAAGTTTTGGTTTGTTAGTGGAGCACATTGACAATTAGTACAATTAAGAACATATGAGTTAAGCCCCTCATAACAATCGCCCCAGCATGCATCTTCAAAATTGAAAATTAGGCTGTCACAATTTCCATTTTGTTCGATTGATAAATTTCTGTGATATTCAATGAAACCACCAAGTATTGAAAAAGTCAAAATATCTAAATCACCGTCGTAATCTACATCAGTAATTGCTGGAATATCAACAGGACTAACAAAAATATTTAGATTACTCGAACCATAGTTGGAGAGTAAAAGACTAGTCTCTAGAGAAAACTCCAAATCAGTTGAAGATACATTTAGATAAACTGCAATACCTCCAGTTGAATAGGTAAAAAGATCTAACTTACCATCACAGTTGTAGTCGGCAGTCAAACACCAATCTTTGATTTTTGGAAAGTTTTTTCTGAACTTAGGAGCAAAAATATATTCGTTATTTTTCTTTATGAATGTATTTAGTTTATTGCCAGATCTATCAAATGTTATAAGATCATTGACTCCATCTAAATTCAAATCTATTTCATTAAATTGTATTGAGTTCATTCCGCCAACCCATGGAGATTTGTATTTGGTATTGCTTTCATAAACATCTACACTAGTATCCCTATTGACTGATATTTGTGCAAATGAATAAGTAGTAAAAATTGAAAAAAAAGTCAGGGTTAATAAGCGGTTCATATTAATAACAAATTTAGTTAATAGTATTTAATTGAATAGAAAAGAAATATAATTGCTTAAAGTATATTAGTCTATGGCATATTTAAATCATAATTATCTTCATAAAAAAGACTATATTTGCCCTCCAAATTAAGTACAATGCAAAATAGAAATTTTTTTAAAGTATTCGCAATTGTTTTTTCAATCGTATGTTTATACCAGCTCTCATTCACTTGGGTTGCTGATTCTATTGAAAGTGATGCTGATGACTATGCAATGAGTTTTTCACCTGAAAAGTATGAAGATAAATATAGGTTTTATCTTGACTCAATTAGTGGTGAAAAAGTTTATGACATTTTGATTGCTGAGTATACTTATTCAGAATGCAAGCAAAGAGAAATCAACCTCGGATTAGACTTGAAAGGCGGTATGAATGTTACTTTAGAAGTCATGGTAGTTGATGTAATCAAAGCACTTTCAAATAACAGTAAAGATGAAAAATTCAACCAAGCAATTTCTAATGCGCTGAAACTTCAATCAAATAGTCAAGAGGATTTTGTTACTTTATTTGGTAATGAATATGAAAAAATTGCTCCCGCACCAAATTCGGGACTTGCTGGTGTATTTAGTACTCCAGATTTGAGAGAAAAAATAAATTTTTCTTCAACAAACCAACAAGTTTTGGATTTAATTAGAGTTGAAGTTGAAGATGCAATAAATCGTTCATTTAATATTTTGAGAAGTAGAATCGATAGATTTGGTGTAACTCAACCAAATATTCAAAGATTAGAAACTGCTGGAAGAATTTTGGTTGAGTTACCAGGAATTAAAGACACAGAGAGAGCAAGAAAACTACTGCAATCCACGGCCCAATTAGAGTTTTGGGAGACATATGAATATCAAGAGTTA
Organism: uncultured Bacteroidota bacterium; assembly: GCA_902587125.1. Classification (GTDB taxonomy): domain Bacteria; phylum Bacteroidota; class Bacteroidia; order Flavobacteriales; family BACL11. The sequence goes on along the minus strand of CACIJW010000012.1, from coordinate 32,200 downwards.
TTTCCCCAACTAGAAGAAATTAATCAGTACTTACGTGAAATAGAATCTGAAGACAATAAACTAGATTCTGAGAAAGTATCTAGTGAAATCTCTGAGGAACCCTCTAATCAGTTAGCAGATGTTGTCGAAGAAATTTCAGATACACTTTCAACAAGTCTTCTTGATCAAATTGATGATTCACTTTCAAGTGATACTGCTAACTCTCTAACATTTGAAGAATTTGCAGCTGAAAACCCATTATATGCAGTATTGTACCCAAACGTAGATCAACAAAATAGATTACAAGAGGGGCCTGTAGTAGGTTTTTCTGCAACTAAAGATACATCTAAGCTAAATTCCTATCTTAATGACCCCGCTGTCCTCAAAAAATTTCCTGTCGATGTTAAGTTTGCTTATACTGCGATTCCCTATGATCCAGAAGGAAAGTTTGTGCAGTTAGTAGCTTTAAAAGTTACAAACAGAGATGGAAAAGCAGCAATGGAAGGAGATGTAGTGACTGACGCTGATCAAGGTTATGGTCAGTTTAACTCAAGCCCTGAGGTCTCAATGAGTATGAACCAAGAAGGTGCTAAATTGTGGAAAAGATTAACCGCCGAGAATATAGGACGTTCAGTTGCTATTGTACTTGACGGATATGTATATTCATTTCCGACTGTTCAGTCAGAAATTAGTGGCGGAAGATCTTCAATAACTGGAAACTTTTCCGTTAACGAGGCAAAAGATCTTGCGAATATTTTAAAGTCTGGAAAGTTACCAGCACCTGCTAGAATAATTGAGGAAGCAATTGTTGGTCCTTCACTGGGTGAAGAAGCTATTGATGCTGGTTTAAAATCATTCATATTTGCTTTAATCATGGTTCTCATTTATATGATATTTTATTACAATAGAGCTGGTTTGGTTTCCAATGTAGCTTTACTTGCAAATATTTTCTTCATCTTTGGTGTTTTGTCTTCTCTAGGAGCTGTTTTAACACTTCCTGGAATTGCTGGTATCGTGTTAACTATAGGAATGTCTGTTGACGCCAATGTTCTAATATATGAGAGAATTCGTGAAGAGTTAAAAAATAACAAAGGAATCAAATTAGCAATTTCAGATGGTTATAAAAATGCTTACAGCTCAATAATTGATGCAAATGTGACAACGCTATTAACTGGAATTGTATTATATACTTTTGGGTCAGGGCCGATCAAAGGGTTTGCTACTACACTTATAATAGGTATCTTAACTTCATTGTTTGCCGCAATTTTTATCACTAGACTGGTAATTAGTGCAAGACTTAACAAGGGAAAGGATGTTAGTTTTTCAAACAAAATAACTCATGGAGCCTTCAAAAACACAAAAATTGATTTTATTGGAAACAGAAAAAGATTTTACATCGTTTCATCAATTCTCATAATAGCCGGGACTTTCTCTTTATTCACTAAGGGACTGAACTACGGTGTTGATTTTGTTGGGGGTAGAACATATGTTGTAAGATTTGATAATACTGTTGACAATGAAAAAGTTAGAGAAAAGCTCAACTCAACATTTGTAGATGAAACAGGATTATCTTATTCTCCTCAAGTAAAAACATTTGGAAGTGACAACCAGGTGAAAATTACAACTTCATTCATGATTAATAATAATAATTTAGAAACTGATGAAATTGTTGAAACAAAATTAAATGAGGGGCTGTCTCAAATAGAACAAGATTACGAAATTATGAGCTCACAAAAAGTTGGCCCAACTATTGCAGATGATATAAAGAATGCTGCAATGGGCTCAATAGTATTTTCACTGTTAATCATCTTCTTATACATTCTTTTGAGATTCAGAAAGTGGCAATTCAGTTTAGGTGCCGTCGTAGCAGTCTTTCATGATGTGTTAATAGTACTTTCAATCTTTTCTTTTTTCTATGGCATTTTACCGTTTTCTCTAGAGATTGATCAAGCGTTTATAGCAGCCTTACTCACAATAATAGGATATTCATTAAATGATACTGTTGTTGTATTTGACAGAGTCAGAGAATACATGAACATTAATAAAAGAAAAGAAATCAAGGAGTTTATGAATACTTCTTTGAATAGCACCTTATCAAGAACGATTAATACTTCATTAACAACTTTCTTCGTTCTTCTAATCATATTTATTTTTGGTGGAGAAGTGATTAGAGGATTTATGTTTGCATTGATGGTTGGTGTTATTGTAGGTACTTACTCTTCGCTTTTTGTTGCATCACCAATCATGTTGGATACCATAAGCAAGACAAAAAATAAGTAATGTTAGTTTTTATTGGTGGTCCTGAGATAATATTAATAGTTTTAGTTATAGTATTATTTTTTGGCTCAAAAAAGATTCCTGAGTTTGCCAAGGCTTTTGCAAGAGCGATGAACGAAATAAAAGATGCATCTAACGAAATAAGAAAAGAAATAAAAAAAAGCTCTGAAGACATAAATGATACACTCAAAAAATGAATTCTTATTTTTTGTTTTTTATTGGTCTTTCTTTGCTCCTAATTGGAGGGGATTTTCTTGTTAAAAGCTCAACTAAAATTTCAAAAAATTTTAATATTCCCTCATTTATAATTGGTTTAACTGTTGTGTCTTTTGCTACTTCTGCACCAGAGCTTTTTATTAGCCTTGAAGCAATTAATAATCAAAATTATGATATAATTTTTGGTAATGTTATAGGCTCAAATATTGCCAATATTTGTCTTGTTTTGGCAATTACATTGATTTTCGTAAATGTCAGATTTAGTGATTTGACAAAAAAAATTGATATACCATTTCTTCTTTTTTCAACGCTTTTGTTCTCTGCTTTTTTGTTTATTTTCAAAAGCATTAGTTTTTGGATAGGAATTGTTTTTATCTTCTTTATTTCACTTTATCTATTCATTGTAACTAAAAAATCTTATGTGGGAAAGGATAATGAAAAGCAAAGTAAGTTTAAATCTAACATTGTACCACAGTTCTTGATTTTGTTGATATCAGCTGTTATGTTAAAGTTTGGAGCTGAATGGCTCATTTCTGGAGTCACTAGAATTGCAGTTGATTTTGGTGTAAGTGACAGAGTAATTGCATTTACATTGGTTGCTGTTGGAACCAGTTTACCTGAACTATCTACTTCATTTGTTGCAATTTACAAAAAAGAAAAAAATCTAGCTGTTGGAAACTTGATCGGTTCAAATATCTTCAACTTACTTATTGTTTTGGGTATTACTTCGATGTTTGGTAATATAAAAATTGTCGACACAAGAGTGTTGACTAATGATGTTTTATTTTTAATTGCAAGTACATTTATACTTTGTGTAATAGTATACAGCACTTATCTAAACAAAAATAATAAGCTCTCTGGAATTATGTTGCTATGTTTCTATATTCTTTTTCTAATTACTGCAACGGTCTAACTTACATTAGCTGACTTAACTGTCTTTATAATTCTTCCAGCAATCTTATATGGATCTCCATTTGATGCAGGTCTTCTATCTTCAAGCCAACCTTTCCAACCTTTTTCAACAGTAATAATTGGTATTCTAATTGAGGCTCCTCTGTCTGAGATACCATAGCTAAAGTCATGTATTGATGCAGTTTCGTGTAGTCCTGTTAACCTTTGATCGTTAAATTCACCATAAACAGCTATATGGTCGCTTGCTACAGGCCTGAAGGCTTCACATACTTTTTCATATGTCTCTTGAGAGCCACACTCTCTGAGCAAAGAGTTTGAAAAATTAGCATGCATACCTGAACCGTTCCAGTCTCCTTTAATTGGTTTAGGATGGTATTCAATGTAATATCCATAGGATTCAGTTAATCGATCAAGAAGGTACCTCGCAACCCACATTTCATCACCAGCTTTTTTTGCACCCTTAGCAAATAATTGAAACTCCCACTGTCCACAAGCGACCTCTTGATTAATACCCTCAAAATTTATTCCAGCATCTAGACACAAATCAGCGTGTTCTTCTACTATGTGTCTCCCATGAGTATTTTTACCACCAACAGAACAATAATAAAGACCTTGAGGACCTGGATAACCTCCTAAAGGAAATCCAAGAGGTAGCTGAGTTTCAACATCCATAATAAAATATTCTTGCTCAAATCCAAACCAAAAATCGTTATCATCGTCATCTACCAAAGCTCTTGCATTAGATTCATGAGGCGTCCCATCAGCATTCATTACTTCTGTCATAACAAGAAATCCATTATTTCTTGCTGGATCTGGAAAAATTGCTACGGGTTTGAGAAGACAATCTGAGGATTTACCTTCTGCTTGTTTTGTTGAACTTCCGTCGAAAGACCATGTTGGACAATCTTCCAATTTACCTGAGAAGTTATCTAATAATTTTGTTTTGCTTCTCATATTTTGTGTTGGCTTGTATCCATCAAGCCATATGTATTCAAGTTTAGATTTGCTCATTTTTTTAAATTTTAAAGTGTATATATTACACTATGTTGTTGGTATATTATAATTTTTAATTAATATTTCAATTAAAAAAAATATGAACGATAAAACAAAATCAAAAATGTGATTGTTATGAAACTTTTCAATACTTTATTAACATTTACTTGTTTTTATTGAATTTATATTCTTAGACAGTATTTAAATTTATTGTTTATTTTAGCGAAAATATATTAATCAATGATAACGAATACAAAGTTTTATTTCATATTATGTTTTTTTATTTTTCTAGGGCATAATTCCTTTTCTCAAAAAATTAACAAAAGAGTTGCCAAGGCTGATCAAGCTTTTGCACTTGAAGAATACTATAAAGCTGCTGAACTTTACAAAAAAGCATATGAAAAAACAAAAAGTAGAAGTTTAAAATCAGAAATTATTTTCAAACAGGCAGAATGTTACAGATTATCAGGTAACATAAAAAGAGCAGAAAATTATTATAAAAGAGCAATAAAGGCTAAGTATCCCGATGTTATAGCAATTCTTAGATATGGTGATGTTTTAAGAATGAATCAAAAATACGATGAAGCATTGGAACAATATCAAAAATATGTTCAGCTTAATCCCACAGATGTAAGAGGTGAGATAGGAGTCAAATCTTGTAATTATTCAATCGAATGGCTTTCCAACCCGACAAGATATAAAGTTGAATTGATGCCAATAATTAATTCAAGATACAGTGATTTCTCTCCTTCATTTGGAAATGGAGATTATTCCGAAATTTATTTTACATCATCAAGAAAAGGAGGATTTTCTGATAAAATTGATGACAGAACAGGAGAATCATTTACTGACATATATTTAACCAAATTAGACAAAAAAAATAAGTGGAGTGCACCTCAAATAGTAGGTGAACCCATTAGTGGAGATGGGAATGAGGGATCAGTTGCATTAAACAAAAGAGGAACAACGATGTATTTAACCAAATGTAAAGTTGAAAAGAAAAAATCTCTTGGATGCAGGATTTACATTAGTAAAAGAAATGGTCAGCTTTGGAGTGATCCACAACCTCTACAAATAAAGCTTGATAGTAATACATCAATTGGACATCCGTCAATAAGTAATGATGAAAAAACCTTAATATTTTCCTCAGATATGAAAGGGGGGTACGGAGGTAAAGATTTATGGATAGTAAAAAAAGAAAAGAGAAATAAATGGAGTAAACCTGTTAATTTAGGTCCTGCTGTTAATACTTCTGCTAATGAAATGTTCCCTTTTCTACATGAAGATGGTTCACTTTACTTTAGCTCAAATGGTCATATTGGAATGGGCGGACATGATATTTTCAAAACAGCTCCTGATGAAAATGAAGCATATTCTTCAGTAATCAATTTAAAATTTCCAGTAAATTCCTCATCTGATGATTTTGGAATGATTATAGAATCTGATGGAGAAAGAGGTTATTTTACATCAAATAGAAAAGGTGGCAAAGGCAGTGATGACGTTTATGGTTTTGAGTTGCCTCCACTTGTTATTTTTGCTCAAGGTGTTGTTACTGATTCAAAAACTGGAGCAATTTTGACAGATGCAACCATTAAGTTTGTGGGAAGTGATGGTAGTGAAAAGGATATTAAAACAGATAACTCTGGAGCATACAAAGTAAGGTTAAAGCCATTGACATCCTATGAAATAATTGCATTCAAAAATGAGTTTCTAAAAAATATCAAAACTGAAACCACACATGGCATTGAAAATGACAAAACAATACTTTTGGATTTTGAACTAGACCCTGTAAAAAAGGAAATTATTTTACCTAGAATTGAATATGACTTTGCTAAGTTTGATCTAAGAGAAAAATCTATGCAAGATTTAGATATGCTTGTTACAACACTTAATGACAATCCAGACGTCAAAATTGAATTAAAATCACACACAGATTTTATTGGAAGTAACATACAAAACAAAAGATTATCACAGAAAAGAGCTGATGAGTGTGTTAGATATTTGACAGAAAAGGGCATTAGTAAAAGTAGAATTACTGCTCTTGGAATGGGTGAGAGCGAGCCATATGTTATTGAGCAAAAAGATGGTAATTTGAAGGTAGGTGATGTTCTAACAGAGTCATACATAAAGAAAATGAGATTTAGAAAAAATAGAGATAAAGCCAATCAATACAACAGAAGAACAACGTTCAAAGTTTTGATTGAAGATACCTCAAAGTAACTATTTTCAAATATCTACAAATTCTCATAATAAACTATGGATAAATATGAACAAAGAGGAGTTTCATCACAAAAAGAGGATGTTCATCAAGCCATAAAAAATAGTGATAAAGGACTTTTTCCTAAAGCCTTTTGTAAAATAGTTCCAGACATATTAAATAAAAGCAAAGAACATTGTATAGTGATGCATGCAGATGGTGCAGGCACAAAGTCTTCTCTAGCCTATGCATATTGGAAAGAAACGGGCGATTTAGATGTTTGGAAAGGAATTGCTCAAGATAGTCTTGTTATGAATATTGATGATATAATGTGTGTTGGTGTACATGACAATATTTTACTCTCTTCAACTATTGGAAGAAATAAATTAAAAATAAGTGGGGATGTTATCAAAGCTTTAATTGATGGTACTAACAATTTAATTGATGAGTATAAAAATTTCGGTATAAATGTCATGCACACAGGCGGAGAGACAGCTGATGTTGGAGATCTTGTTAGAACAATAATTGTCGATACGACTGTTGTTGCAAGAATGAAAAGAAATCAAGTCATTAATAATGGGAACATAAAACATGGTAATGTAATAATTGGTTTGTCTTCATTTGGAAAATGCAGCTATGAAAAAGAATATAACTCTGGAATTGGAAGTAACGGGTTAACATCTGCAAGGCATGATGTTTTTGATAAATCAATTGGAGAAAAGTACCCAGAAACATATGATAATTTAGTTAATAGTGATTTTACGTATTCAGGTTCCAAAAAATTAACTGAAAAATTTCAAGATTATGATTTTGGTAAGCTAGTTTTATCTCCGACTAGAACCTATGCACCGATCTTAAAAGAAATTTTTAAAAATCATTTAGATAAAATTGATGGAATTATTCATTGTACTGGAGGTGGACAAACAAAAGTTTTACATTTTGTAGAAAATCTTCACGTAATCAAAGATAAAATGTTTGAAATCCCACCTGTTTTTAAGCTAATACAACAAGAATCAGTTACTGAATGGAGAGAGATGTTTAAAGTATTCAACATGGGACATCGAATGGAAATTTATATTGATGAAAAATATGCAGATTCAATAATTAAAATTTCTAAATCTTTTGATGTTGAAGCTAAAGTTATTGGAAGAGTCGAAAAAGCGAAATCAAAAAAACTTACTATTTCTACAAAATTTGGTAGTTATATTTATTAATGTTAGAAAAGCTAAAACAAATACAAAGTAGATTTTTAGAGGTAGAAAAAAAACTATCTTCTGCTGATGCCATGTCTGACATGAAGCTTTTTGTTAGAAATAATAAAGAATACAAAGATTTAAAGCCTATCTCAGACGCTTATCATAGTTATAAAAATCTTTTGAGTAATATAAGCGATGCAAAGACAATAATTTCTAGCTCAGATGATAGTGACTTAATAGATCTAGCTAAAATGGAACTCAGCGAATGGAACATGGAAAAAGACCTGCAGGAAGAAAAGATAAAAATTTTATTAATTCCAAAAGACCCTGAGGATTCAAAAAATGCTGTCGTTGAAATTCGAGCAGGTACAGGAGGAGATGAGGCTAGTATTTTTGCTGGTGATTTATACAAAATGTATACATCATACAGTACAATGAAAAAGTGGAAAATTGAGCTTGTTGATGTTGCTGAGGGAACATCGGGTGGTTTTAAAGAAGTAATTTTTAATGTACAGGGAAATGACGTATATGGGCAACTAAAATTTGAGTCTGGAGTTCATCGAGTTCAAAGAGTGCCTGAAACTGAAACACAAGGAAGAGTTCATACATCAGCAGCATCTGTAATAGTTTTACCTGAGGCTGAGGAGTTTGACATTGAACTAAAAAATTCTGACATCAGAAAAGATACATATTGTTCATCTGGACCGGGTGGTCAATCAGTAAATACAACATATTCAGCTGTTAGGCTAACACATATACCCACTGGCGTTGTTGCTCAATGTCAAGATCAAAAATCTCAAATAAAGAATTATGAAAAGGCCCTAAAGGTTTTGAGATCTCGTATATACGAGATGGAATTACAAAAAAAAATGGAGGAAGAATCATCCCAAAGAAAGACAATGGTATCCTCAGGGGATAGATCGGAGAAAATTAGAACATATAATTACCCGCAAGGACGAGTAACAGATCATAGAATTGGACTTACAAAATACAACCTTCAATCTGTGGTTTCAGGAGATCTACAAGAATTCGTTGATGAGTTAATTATTGCCGAAAATACTCAAAAGTTAAAAATTGGAAAATTAACTGATGAATAAAAAAGATATTATAAATCAAATAAAAATTAAAAAATCCTTTTTGTGCATCGGATTAGATACGGACCTTGAAAGAATTCCTAAGCATCTACTGCAATATGAAGATCCCATATTTGAATTCAATAAGCAAATTATTGATTCAACAAAAGATTTTTGTGTAGCCTTCAAAATTAATACTGCTTTTTATGAATCTTATGGTTCCATTGGATGGAATTCAATGGAAAAAACTTTAGATTATATACCAGAAAATATTTTTAGGATTGCTGATGCAAAAAGAGGTGACATAGGCAATACATCTAAAAAATATGCTGAAGCATTTTTCAAAAATTTAAATTTTGATGCTATAACATTGTCTGCATACATGGGTATAGAGACTTTAACTCATTATAATAGTTATAAAAATAAGTGGTGTATAATTTTAGCTCTTACATCAAATGCTGGATCATCTGATTTTCAAACCTCAGTTGATTCCCAAGGTATCCCCTTATATGAGAGGATAATAAAATCCTCATTAAAATTAAAAAGAAATGATAATATAATGTTTGTTGTTGGAGCTACCAATGAAGAGAATTATGATAATATTAGAAAAATAGCTCCCGATAATTTTTTACTTGTTCCCGGCGTTGGAGCACAAGGCGGAAATTTAGAAACTGTATCAAATAAACTCATAAATAAAGATTGTGGTATTTTAATTAACTCATCTAGATCAATAATTTACTCAGCAGCCGATAAGAATTTTGCTAAATGTGCAAGAGAAAGTGCGAAAGTGCTTCAAAATGATATGCAAAAAATCTTAAAAAGTAATAGCATAATTTAAAGCAAAATCTTGTAGGCAATAAAGCCTACCATTTCATGAATTAGCTCTTCCCATTTTTTTATAAATTGGTTTTGAGGAACCAAAATGTGCTTTACCTTCCAAACTCGATAAGATTTGGTTCTGTCAGTACAAAAATAGTCAACATTAAAATTGTTCTTTTCACAACATAACAAAGCTCTTCTCATATGCATTGATGATGAGATTAATAAAATTTTTTCAAATTTCTTTTCTTCACAAATTTCTATTGAGTTTTTAATATTTTCATGAGTGTTTCTGCTTCTAGTTTCTATCAAAATATCATTCTCATTAATTCCATTTTTGATTAAAAAATTTTTCATTTCAATAGCTTCGACATAGTCATTTGAAAATAACTCACCATTTCCTCCTGAAAAAAGTATTTTATTTATTTTTTCGTTTAAAAATAATTTTTTTGCAAAAAAAAGCCTGTCGGAATAATTATTAAAATTTAATAAGTTACTTTTTTTATCAAAATCAGCCACTCCACCTAAAACTATTCCAACATCATATTGGATTTCTGTATTCATTGATTTTTTTAATCCCCAGAGTCTTGAAATCTCATTAAATATAAATGCGTTAGAAAAGAAGAATAGCATTAATAATGAAGCAAAAACTAATTTTTTTTGATGTTTAGAAATAAATAAAGCCATCAACAGAATAAAAAAAATCCATGTCATGGGATTTATTATAAAGTTCATTAATTTAGAAACAACAAAAAACATACGTCAAAAATAAATTAAATATCGTTAATTTAGTATTCTGTGTTTGATTTGCAAATTTTTTTGACTGTACTATTAATTGTAATTGAGCTAATTGCATTTGCTTGGCTCATTATTGATATTAGAAAATCTAAAAAAAAGCAAGATCAAATTATTGCATTAGAAAATCAAATTTTAGAGGTTGAAAAAAAAATAATGGGTTTGGAAGAAAAAATAATTGAGAAAATCGACGTTTTAATAAAACAAAAAAATAGTGGATGATTTTAGGCGTATGTAATTGGCTTTCATATGAATCAAAAATTAATGTTGTAATTATCAGACTCACATTTGTATTATCACTTATTTTTGGAAATGCACCAGTTTTTCTTATATATCTTTCAATCTATTTGGTAATGAAATATTTATTATGAAAATAATGTTAACTGGCTCAAATGGATTGCTTGGTCAAAAGTTAATTGAAAAAATCAGCAATGATGATAGATTTGAACTAATTGCAACTTCTCTCGGTAATTGTGTTGTAAATAGTGATTATTTTAAGTATTTCTCTTTAGATGTCACAAATCAAGAAAAAATTAATCACTTTGTTTCCAAGCACCTTCCTGATGCTATTATCAATACGGCAGCGGTAACTAATGTTGATTATTGTGAACAAAATAAAGTTCATTGTGATAATGTTAATGTCAAAGCTGTTGAGTATCTTTCTGAAATCTGCTCGAAAAAGAATATTCATTTAGTTCATATATCTAGTGACTTTATTTTTGATGGAAACAAAAACGATTTATATACTGAAAATGATTCACCAAACCCTCTTTCCTATTATGGTTTGTCAAAGTTAAAATCAGAGAAGATATTTTATGACAAAAAGTTTAATTGGACCATATTGAGAACAAGTGTTGTTTTTGGAGTTGCAAAAAATTTACAAAAAACAAATATTGTACTTTGGGCAATTGACGAACTCAGAAATGAAAAAAAAATTAAAATAATAGATGATGAGTTTAGAGCTCCAACTTTGGCAGAGGATTTATCTGAGGCATGCATAAATGTGATAATTGGCAAAGCATATGGTATTTATCACACATCTGGACCTAAAGTTATGAGTATTTATGAAATAGTTGTTGAGATAGCCAGACATTTTAATTTTCCAGTACAAAATATCCAGAGAATTAGTTCGAAGATTCTTGCTCAAAAAGCAAAAAGACCTAAATTTACAGGACTGGAACTTACAAAAGCTAAGAAAAAATTTAATTATAGTCCAAAAACACTCAAAGAAAGTCTGTCCATAATTGAAAATCAAATAAAAATAAACAAATAAAAAAAAGACTGCTAACTTTAATAATAGTCTATTGATACACTTAAACATTAAGTAATTTTATAAATAATATGACAAAAAAAATATCACTTTTAACTTTAATGCTTATTTCCGCTTTTACATCAAAAGCAGCTACATTAAGCGAAAAAATAGATAGCTTTTTCAAGCCTATTGTAGAGAACTATTTAGTTCCTGTTATTTTCTGGGATCCTATTAAAGCAATGGGTTTTGATATAGGAGCTAGTGTTCCTATTGTTGTAGTATGGTTAGTCTTTGGCGCTATTTACTTTACTTTTAGAATGAATTTTATAAACATTAGAGGATTTAAGCATGCTATCGGTTTAGTAAAAGGAGATTATGATGATCCAAATGATAAAGGAGAGGTTTCTCATTTTCAGGCATTAACAACTGCTCTTTCAGCAACTGTTGGTTTAGGAAATATAGCTGGAGTGGCTATTGCTATTTCTATTGGGGGACCGGGAGCGACTTTTTGGATGATAGTAGCTGGCCTACTTGGGATGTCTGCAAAATTTGTTGAATGTACTTTGGGTATTAAATATCGAAAAATAGATGAAAATGGAGAGGTATCTGGGGGTCCAATGTATTATTTGCGTGATGGATTGGCTAAATACAACATGGCAGGATTTGGTAAGTTATTGGCTGTTTTATTTGCAATACTTTGTATAGGAGGTTCTTTTGGAGGTGGTAATATGTTTCAAGCCAATCAGGCTTATGCCCAGCTAGCAGGTCAGTTTCCAGCATTAGCTGGAAACGGGCCGATGTTTGGTCTTATATTATCTATTTTAGTAGGGGCAGTTATTATTGGAGGGATTAAATCTATTGCAAGTGTAACTGAAAAGATAGTTCCATTTATGGCTGCTTTATATGTAGGTACTGCATTAATTATTATTTTACTTAACTTTATGGAAATTGGAACTGTATTTGCTTTAATATTTCAAGGCGCTTTTGCTCCAGCTGCTGGTCTAGGTGGAATAGTTGGAGTACTTATTCAAGGATTTAGAAGAGCAGCCTTTTCAAATGAAGCTGGTGTTGGTTCCGCTTCTATTGCACATGCTGCAGCTAAAACAAATGAGCCAGTTTCTGAAGGGTTTGTTGCTTTGCTAGAGCCTTTTATAGATACAGTTGTAATTTGTACTATGACAGCACTGGTGCTTATTATCACAGGATTTCATAATGTGCAAGGAGTTGAGGGTGCTCAAATGACTTCTCAAGCATTTGGATCTGTATTTTCTTGGTTTCCATATTTATTGGTAATTGCTATTTTCTTATTTGCTTTCTCAACTATGATCTCTTGGTCATACTATGGACTTAAAGCATGGACATTCCTATTTGGAAGAACAAAGCTTTCTGTGTACTCATATAAATTATTATTTCTTTTATTTATTATCATAGGATCTTCTGTAAAACTGGGAGCAGTACTGGATTTCTCTGACATGATGATACTGGCAATGGCCTTTCCAAATATCATTGGTTTGCTTATATTATCAAAAGAGGTTCGTGTTGATTTAGATGATTATTATAGTAGATTAAAGTCTGGAGTTATTAAGAGATTTAAATAGATTTTTTAAAATAGAAATGATAAGTAAAAAAATAGATTTAGTAATTAGGGAGGTGCCTGATTTTCCAAAACGTGGTATTAATTTCAAGGATATCACTACTCTCTTATTAGACCAGGAATTATCTTCCGAGATAATTGACACTTTTATTAATCGATTAAAAGGTAAAAAGGTAGATGCTATTGTTGGAGTTGAAAGTAGAGGATTTCTATTTGGCTTCTTACTTGCTAATAAAATGGGAATACCTTTCATTCCAATTAGAAAATCGGGAAAATTACCTGGGGAAACTTTAAGATGTAAATATGATTTAGAGTATGGTTCTGCAGAAGTTGAAGTGCATAAATCTGATATTAAAAAGGGCTGGAATATTTTAATTCATGATGATTTACTTGCAACCGGAGGTACTGCAGTTGCTGCTTCCAAGCTAATTCAAATGCTTGGTGCTAATGTTGCTGGATATGCTTTTTTAATTTCATTAAAAAAGCTAAATGGAGATAAAAAGCTATCTAAATTTTCTGATAATATTATTAATTTAGTAAATTATTAATATGGATTTTAATTATACAGAAAATCAAAAAATGATTGCTGATATGGTTCAGCAGTTTGCCAAACGGAAAATAACTCCATTTGTTAGAGAATGGGATGATAAACAACACTTCCCTCATTCGTTATTTCAAGAGCTTGGAAGTTTGGGTCTTATGGGTATTCTGGTACCAGAAAAATATAATGGCTCTGGATTTGGTTATTTTGAGTATGTAACTGCTATTCAAGAACTTGCAATTGTTGATCCGTCCATAGCTTTGTCAGTTGCTGCTCATAATTCTTTGTGCACCGGTCATATCTTAAACCATGGTAATGAAACTCAGATAAATAATTGGGTCACTAAGCTTGCCACAGGTCAATTTCTTGGTGCATGGGGGTTAACTGAGCATAACACTGGATCAGATGCAGGTGGCATGAGCACTACCGCCGTCAAAGTCGGCAATGAATGGGTTTTAAATGGTACAAAAAACTTTATTACTCATGGAATATCTGCAGATGTTTATGTTATAATAGCAAGAACAGGTAAGAAAGGAGACTCCAGAGGTATGTCAGCTTTTATTATTGACAAATCAGTACAAGGAATTTCAAGCGGTAAAAAGGAAGATAAGTTAGGAATGAGAGCTTCAGAAACCTCTGAAGTAATACTTCAGAATTGTCACATACCATTAGACAATATTATCGGAGATATTGGACAAGGATTTATACAATCAATGAAAATTTTAGATGGCGGTAGAATTTCAATTGCTGCATTATCACAGGGAATATCAATAGGAGCTTATAAAACAGCACTAAATTATTCAAAGCAAAGAGAACAATTTGGAAAAAAGATAAGTCAGTTTCAAGCAATTTCGTTCAAACTTGCTGATATGTACAAAAAAATAGAAGCTTCAGAAATGCTTATTTACCATGCCGCTCAGCTTAAAAACCAAAACAAAAGAGTAACTAAAGAAAGTGCTATGGCAAAATATTATTCATCTGAAAGTTGTGTTGAAATTTCATCAGAGGCCGTACAAATTTTAGGTGGATATGGATATACAAAAGATTTTCCTGCTGAAAAATTTTATCGAGACTCAAAACTATGTACTATTGGAGAAGGAACTACACAAATTCAAAAACAAGTCATTAGTAATCTTTTATTTAAATAATAATACTATTTTTGCAGGCGTAAAATTCATTAAATGTTAATAATACCAGTTAAGGAAGGAGAAAATATAGACAGAGCTCTAAAGCGTTTTAAAAGAAAATTCTTGCAAACACAGGTTTTAAAAGAAATCAGACAAAGAAAAGAATTTACTAAAAAATCAGAAAAATTAAGAGTAAAGAAACAAAAAGCTGCTTACTCCGAAAATCTGTTAAGAAATTCTCAATAGCTATATCCAAAACCTTTTTAAAGATTATATTTGTGTTGTTTGAAAATAATGCAAATAAAAGAATTCCTTACTTACATAAAATCTGAAAGAAGATATTCCAACTACACATATATTTCATACAGAAGAGACTTGTTTCAATTTCAACAATTTTTAAAAACAAAATTTGAAGTATCTAATGACAATGAAATAAGTTTTGAAATGATAAGAAGCTGGGTTGCTCTTTTATTAGATTCAAAAAATTCAGTATCCACAGTAAATAGAAAAATTTCTACTCTTAGGTCTTATTTTAAATATTTAATATCTTTTGATTTAATTAAAAAAAACCCAATAAAAAAACTTGTTGCTCCCAAAACCAATAAAAAAATCCCAAGTCACATATCTCAAATTGATATGTCCAAAATATTAGATGAAACTAATTTTACTGACGATTTCGTAGGTAAAAGAAATTTTTTAATTATTGAATTTTTATACTTTACAGGTGTTCGTGTGTCAGAACTATTATCAATCAGAACAAAGGATTTTGACTTCAAAAATAAAAGCATAAAAATTATTGGAAAGGGTAAAAAAGAAAGATTTATTCCATTAGCTGACATACTTACCAAAAGAATTCAAATTTTTGTTCAACAATTTAATATTACTGGATATTTATTCACTAATGATAAAAATAAAAGATTATACTCAAAAAAAATTTATCGAATTGTAAAAGATCATCTTTCATTACATTCTACAAAAACTAACAATAGTCCTCACATACTGCGACATACTTTTGCAACTCATATGTTAAACAATGGAGCTGATATTAATGCGATTAAAGAGTTGCTAGGTCATAGCAGTTTAAATGCTACACAAGTTTATACTCACAATTCTATCGAAAAAGTCAAAAGCATTTACAAAAAAGCGCATCCCAGAGCATGATATGCTTTTTGCTAATAAAAAAAACGTAAAATATGATGAAAGTAAGCAAAACTTTAATAAATTTGCAACCCTTAAAAGAGCGTGTTCTTTTTTTACTAGATAGGAAAGTAGATATGCCGATATAGCTCAGCTGGCTAGAGCAGCTGATTTGTAATCAGCAGGTCGTGGGTTCGAGTCCCTCTATCGGCTCTTATTTATCATTCCTTTTTTTGGGGAGATACTCAAGCGGTCAACGAGGGCAGACTGTAAATCTGTTGGCTTAGCCTTCACAGGTTCGAATCCTGTTCTCCCCACAAAAAAACTGCGAGAATAGCTCAGTTGGCTAGAGCATCAGCCTTCCAAGCTGAGGGTCGCGGGTTCGAATCCCGTTTCTCGCTCTAGGCTTTTAGCCGATGTAGCTCAGGGGTAGAGCGTTTCCTTGGTAAGGAAGAGGTCACGGGTTCAATTCCCGTCATTGGCTCAAAGGAACAAAATTGAAATGATTGAGAGTTGGAAAAGAATTATTAATAATTAAAATTTAAAAAAAAATGGCAAAAGAAAATTTTAATCGTACCAAACCACACTTAAATATTGGTACAATAGGTCATGTTGATCATGGCAAAACAACACTTACTGCAGCTATAACTAAAGTATTAGCAGCAAAAGGTGGTGCTGAAGTCAGAGACTTTGACACAATAGACAATGCTCCTGAAGAAAAAGAAAGAGGAATAACAATTAACACTTCTCACGTTGAGTATGAAACAGATAATAGACACTATGCGCATGTTGATTGTCCTGGTCACGCAGATTATGTAAAAAACATGGTAACTGGTGCTGCTCAAATGGATGGTGCAATATTAGTATGTGCTGCAACTGACGGTCCAATGCCTCAAACAAGAGAGCACATTCTACTTGCGAGACAAGTAGGTGTTCCAGCAATTGTTGTTTTTCTCAACAAAGCTGATATGGTGGATGACGAAGAGTTAATGGAATTAGTAGAAATGGAAGTTAGGGAATTATTGTCTTTTTACGAATATGATGGAGATAACGCTCCAATCATAACTGGATCTGCTTTAGGTGCACTTAATGGAGAAGCAGAATGGACTGCAAAAGTTGAAGAGTTAATGAGTGAAGTTGATAAGTACATTCCTGAGCCAGTTAGAGACAACCAAAAAGATTTTCTAATGCCAATTGAGGATGTTTTTACAATTACTGGTAGAGGAACAGTTGCTACTGGAAGAATTGAAACTGGAGTAGCTAATTCAGGTGATGCTGTTGATATCATTGGTATGGGTGCTGAGAAATTAGCATCAACAGTAACTGGTGTTGAAATGTTTAGAAAAATTCTTGATAGAGGGGAAGCTGGTGACAATGTTGGAATTCTCTTAAGAGGAATTGAAAAAACTGATATTAAAAGAGGTATGGTAATTTGTAAACCCGGCTCTGTAACACCTCACACTAAGTTTAAAGCCGAAGTTTATATACTTAAAAAAGAGGAGGGTGGTAGACACACTCCATTTCACAACAAGTATAGACCTCAATTTTATCTTAGAACAACTGATGTGACGGGTGAGATTATACTTCCTGCTGGAACTGAAATGGTGATGCCTGGAGACAACTTAACAATTTCCGTTGAATTAATTAGTCCAGTAGCAATGAGTGAAGGACTAAGATTTGCAATTAGAGAAGGAGGTAGAACTGTTGGAGCAGGTCAAATTACTTCCATAGAAAAGTAATTAGATACAGCTGTTTGTGATAGAAATATCATACTAAACGGGTGTAGCTCAATTGGTAGAGTAGTGGTCTCCAAAACCATTGGCTGGGAGTTCGAGTCTCTCCACCCGTGCTAATAGTAGATTTATGAGTAAAATGATTTCATATTTAAAAGAAGCTTTTTCTGAACTTCTAAACAAGGTTACCTGGCCAAGCTGGAGCGACCTTCAAAATAGTTCAATTGTTGTAGCCATTGCAACATTAATTATAGCTTTGATCATTTATCTTTTAGATACCACGTTTAGTAACGTATTAGATTTGTATTATAGTTTTTTTGCATAGTAATGAGTACAGAAATAAAACAAAATAATTGGTATGTCCTTAGAGTTATGGGAGGAAAGGAGAGAAAGACTGCTGAGGCAATAGAAAAAGAGATTGAAATCAATGGTATGAGCAAATTTGTTTCTAAGGTTCTTGTTCCAACTGAAAAAGTTTACCAGATCAGAAATGGTAAAAAAGTTAGCAAGGACAGAAATTTCTTTCCAGGTTACGTACTTATTGAAGCTGATTTAGTAGGAGAAGTTCCTCACACACTTAGAAGAGTACCTGGCGTTTTGGGATTTCTCAGTTCGAAAAAGGGGGGTATACCAGTTCCAATGAGAAAAGCAGAAATAAACAGAATTCTTGGCAAAGTTGATGAAATGGCAATTTCGGTTGAAAATGTCAACATACCCTTCGTTGTTGGAGAAGTTGTAAAGGTTATTGATGGTCCTTTTAATAGTTTTGATGCAGAAATTGAGGCGATTGATGAACAAAGAAAAAAACTCAAGTTAATGGTTAAAATTTTTGGAAGGAAAACCCCTTTAGAACTTAATTTTATGCAAGTAGAAAAAATATAATTATGGCAAAAGAAATTTCAGGTTTAATTAAATTACAAATAAGAGGGGGTGCTGCAAATCCTGCTCCACCGGTTGGACCAGCATTAGGAGCAAAGGGGGTAAACATTATGGAGTTCTGTAAGCAATTTAATGCAAGAACGCAAGACAAGCCTGGTAAAATAGTACCTGTTGTTATCACTGTTTATGCTGATAAATCATTCGAATTTGTCATAAAAACTGCACCTGCAGCATCACAGCTACTTGAAGCAATGAAAAAGAAAAAAGGTTCAAGTGAACCAAACAGAAGTAAAATTGGAAGCGTTTCATGGGACCAAGTCAAGCTTATAGCAGAAGATAAAATGAACGATTTAAATGCTTTTAGCATACAATCAGCAATGAAAATGGTTGCTGGTACTGCAAGAAGTATGGGAATAAATGTTAAAGGAGATTTTCCAGAAAAATAATTATAAATGAAAATAACTAAAAATAGAAGAGAAATTATCGAAAAATTTGATTTTACTAGTACCCATGATATTCTTTCTGCCAGTAAAATCGTAAAGGATTCTTCAAAAGAAAAGTTCGATGCATCAATTGACATTGCTGTAAAACTTGGAGTAGACCCCAAGCAAGCAAATCAGATGGTTCGTGGTGTAGCAACTTTACCTCACGGAACCGGTAAAGTAGTATCAGTTTTAGCTATTGTAACAGATGATAAGAAGGATGAAGCTTCAAAAGCTGGTGCGGACTACGTCGGTTTTCAAGAATATATAGAAAAGATAAAGAAAGGTTGGACAGATGTAGATGTCATAGTAACTATGCCCTCTGCAATGTCTAAATTAGGAGCCTTAGGAAAAGTACTCGGGCCACGTGGCCTTATGCCTAATCCAAAGTCGGGTACTGTTACTAACGAAATAGGAAAAGCTATTACCGATATTAAAAAAGGTAAGATAGATTTTAAAGTTGATAAAAATGGAATAGTACATGCATCAATTGGAAAAGTTTCTTTTGATGTTGAAAAAATTTCTGAAAATGCTGAGGAGCTATTATCAACTATAAAAAAACTCAAGCCTTCTGCATCAAAGGGTACCTACATCAAAAGCATTAGTATTTCAAGTACAATGGGACATGGCGTTTCTGTTGAATCATCAAGTTTTAATCAATAGCATGAAAAAAGAAGAAAAAAATAAAATAATCAGTCTAATTGATAGCAAGCTCAAAGAAAATAGAAACTTCTATTTAGCTGATATTTCAGGTCTCAATGCTGAGCAAACTAGCAATCTTAGAAGGTTGTGCTACAAAAGAGAAGTTAGTTTATCTGTAGTCAAAAATACCTTGCTAAAAAAAGCGTTTGAGCTAAATGAAACAGATTTTAGTTCACTAGATAATATCTTAAACGGAAATACGTCAATCATGTTTTCTGAATCTACAAGCTTTCCGGCTAAGGTTATCAAAGAATTTAGAAAGAAAAATGAGAAGCCGATTCTCAAAGCAGCACACATAGATGAAGAATTTTATATTGGAGATGAGCACTTATCTGCTCTTTCCAGTTTAAAGTCTAAAGAAGAGTTAATAGGAGATATAATTACATTATTAGATTCACCGATCAAAAATGTTATAGCATCTTTGAAATCTAGTAATGCCAAAATATCTAATTTATTAAAAAGTATTGAAGACAAAGCTTCTTCAAGTAAAAATGCTTCCACTTAAATAATCAATAATATTAATAATCAATAATAACTAAAAACAAAAAAAATGGCAGATATAAAAGATTTCGCTGAAAAGTTAGTAAACCTTACAGTAAAAGAGGTAAATGAACTTGCGAACATATTAAAAGAAGAATACGGAATCGAACCTGCAGCGGCAGCTGTAGCTGTTGCGGCAGCACCTGGAGCTTCAGGTGGTGCTGATCAGGCTGAAGAAAAAAGTGAGTTCGATATCATACTAAAAGCAGCTGGTGGTTCAAAATTGCAAGTTGTTAAAGCAGTTAAAGAACTAACTGGTTTAGGTTTAAAAGAGGCTAAAGAAATAGTAGATAGTGCTCCGAAAGCAGTAAAAGAAGGTGTTAGTAAGGAAGAAGCTGAAGGAGTTAAAAAAGCTTTAGAAGATGCTGGAGCTGAAGTTGAATTAAAATAATTCACTGCTTCATAAAAGCTCAATTATTTTTGAGCAAACTATCAACTTATTCTTTAACCAAAACCTAAAAAATTGAAAAATAATAATTCTAAAGAAAGAACAAACTTTGCCAAAATATCTTCAAAAGTTGATTACCCAGATTTTCTTGACATTCAGCTAAAAAGCTTCGAATCTTTTTTCAAGATTGGAACAACTTTGGAGGAAAGAAAAGAAGAAGGTTTATACAAGACTTTTCAAGAACTTTTTCCCATTACTGATTCAAGAAACAACTTTGTTCTAGAATTTATTGATTATACTATTGATCCCCCTAGGTATAATATAGAGGAATGTATTGATAGAGGACTTACATTTAAAGTTCCTCTTAAAGTAAAATTAAAACTATATTGTACCGACCCTGATCACGAGGATTTTGAGACTATTGTCCAAGATGTATATTTTGGCAACATACCAATAATGACTCCAAAGGGGACTTTTTTAATAAATGGTGCTGAGAGAGTTGTTGTGTCACAACTTCATAGATCACCCGGTGTTTTCTTCGGTCAAAGTTTTCACTCTAATGGAACAAAGCTATATTCTGCCAGAGTAATTCCTTTTAAGGGATCATGGATTGAATTTACAACTGACATCAATAATGTAATGTATGCTTATATTGACAGAAAAAAGAAGTTGCCAGTTACAACTTTGCTTCGTGCTATTGGATACGAAAGTGACAGAGATATTTTAGAAATTTTTGATTTAGCTGATGAGATTAAAGTGACAAAGAGTGGATTAAAAAGGGTAATAGGTAGAAAACTAGCAGCAAGAGTTTTAAAGTCTTGGGTTGATGATTTTGTTGATGAAGACACCGGAGAGCTAGTTCCAATTGAAAGAAATGAAGTGGTTTTAGATAGAGATATCATTTTGGAAAAAAGTCACATTGACGAAATCTTAAATTCTGGTTGTGATTCAATTTTACTACATAAATCAGGAAAAGATATTTCAGATCACTCTTTGATACATAACACACTGCAAAAAGATCCATCAAACTCTGAGATAGAAGCTATTCGACATATTTACAGACAACTTAGATCTGCTGAAGCACCAGATGATGAAACAGCCAGAGGAATAATTGATAAATTGTTTTTTTCAGATCAAAGATATAGTTTAGGACATGTTGGTAGATATAGAATAAATAAGAGGTTAAATCTCAACATTGATCTGGAGAAGCATGTACTTTCAAATGAAGACATAGTTTCAATTATCAAAAACTTAATACATCTTGTTAATTCTAAAGTTGATGTTGATGATATTGATCATTTATCAAACAGAAGAGTAAGAACAGTTGGGGAACAATTGTCTACACAATTTACTGTTGGACTTAATAGAATGGCAAGAACTATCAGAGAAAGAATGAATGTTAGAGACAATGAAGTGTTTACACCAATTGACTTAATTAATGCCAAAACTTTATCATCTGTAATAAATTCATTTTTTGGAACAAGTCAACTATCTCAGTTTATGGACCAAACTAATCCGCTAGCTGAAGTAACTCATAAAAGAAGAGTATCTGCTTTAGGTCCTGGAGGTCTATCTAGAGAAAGAGCTGGTTTTGAGGTCAGAGATGTTCACTACACTCATTATGGAAGACTATGTCCAATCGAAACCCCCGAGGGTCCAAATATTGGATTAATTTCTTCATTATGCGTCTATGCCAAAGTTAACAAGCTTGGATTTATAGAGACTCCGTACAGGCAGTTAAAAAATGGTAAAGTTGATATCTCTACCGAACCCAAGTATATTAGTGCTGAAGAAGAGGAAAATAAAATTATAGCCCAGGCAAATGCTCCAATTGATAATGACGGTAATTTTACATCCAATAGAATTAAGTCAAGAAAGGAGTCAGATTATATGGTTACTGAGCCTGAAAATGTTGATCTAATGGATGTTGCACCTAATCAAATTGCTTCGATTGCGGCATCTTTAATTCCTTTTCTTGAGCATGATGATGCAAACAGAGCATTGATGGGATCAAACATGATGAGGCAAGCAGTTCCGCTTTTAAAAACTGAAGCTCCAATAGTAGGTACTGGCTTAGAACCACATGTAGCTAAGGATTCAAGAACACTAATAAATGCAGATGGCAATGGTGTGGTAACTTATGTAGATGCTAATAGAATAAGTGTAAAATATACAAGAACCAAAGACGAAGAACTTATCAGCTTTGATGACTTAGAAAAAGATTATTCACTTACTAAATTTAAAAAGACAAATCAAAATACATGCATAAATATTAAACCGATTGTTAGAGTGGGTGATAAAGTAAAAAAAGGTCAAGTTTTATGTGAGGGTTACGCTACTGAAAATGGTGAACTAGCTATTGGAAGAAATTTAAAAGTTGCTTTCATGCCTTGGAAAGGTTATAATTTTGAGGATGCAATTGTTCTTTCTGAAAGAGTAGTAAGAGAAGATCTTTTCACATCATTACACATTGAAGAGCATTCAGTAAGTGTAAGAGAAACAAAAAGAGGGGCTGAAGAACTTACAGCTGACATTCCGAACATAAGCGAAATCGCAACTAAGGATTTAGATGAGAATGGTATGATTAGAGTTGGTACAAAAGTAAAAACAGGCGATATCTTAATTGGTAAAATAACTCCAAAAGGAGAATCAGACCCAACTCCTGAAGAGAAACTTTTGAGAGCTATTTTTGGTGAGAAAGCAGGAGATGTTAAAGACGCTTCTTTAAAAGCTAAGCCATCGCATCAAGGAGTTGTAATCAGCAAGTCTTTGTTCTCAAAATCTATAAAGACTAAAAAAGACAGAGATAATGATAAAGAGAAAGTAAATGAAATTGAAAATAATTTTAAAGTAGCAAAAGAAAAACTAAAGTCACTTTTAGTTGGCAAACTATATGGTGTTATTGGAGCTAAGGCAGCTAAAGGTGTGAAAAACATATTAGGTGAAGTTGTAATTGAAAAAAGTGTAAAGTTTTCCAAAAAAATCTTAATGGATGTTGATTACTTGATTGTTGATCCTGATAAATGGACCATTAAAGAAGATAATAACAATTTGGTAAAATTATTGATACAAAATTACGTTAGAAAGTATAATGAATTATATGGTGAATATAGAAGAAATTTATTTTCTGTAACAGTTGGAGATGAATTGCCAAAAGGTGTTTTACAGCTTGCGAAAGTTCAAGTTGCAAAAAAGAGGAAGGTTAAAGTTGGAGATAAATTAGCTGGTAGACATGGAAACAAAGGAATAGTCTCTAGAGTTGTTAGAGACGAAGATATGCCATATTTGGAGGATGGTACTCCTGTTGATATTATTTTGAATCCTCTAGGTGTTCCATCTAGAATGAATCTCGGGCAAATATATGAGACAATTCTTGGCTGGGCTGGGCAAAATTTAAATAAGAAATACTTTACTCCTGTATTTGATGGAGCTACAATTGATCAAATAAACGTCGAAACAGATAAAGCAAAGTTACCTAGATTAGGTCAGACTTTTTTATATGATGGTGGAACAGGTGAAAAGTTTGAACAACCTGCTACAGTAGGTGTAATCTACATGCTGAAGTTAGGTCATCTCATAGACGATAAAATGCATGCAAGATCGATTGGCCCTTATTCACTTATTACTCAACAACCACTAGGTGGAAAAGCTCAATTTGGTGGACAGAGACTTGGAGAAATGGAGGTTTGGGCTCTTGAAGGTTATGGAGCCTCAAACATTTTACAAGAAATGTTAACGTTAAAATCTGATGATGTATCAGGTAGGGCTAAAACTTTCGAAAGTATAGTCAAAGGTAAAGAACTTCCATCTGCAAACATTCCTGAGTCTTTTAATGTTCTTTTACACGAACTAAATGGACTTGGACTTAAAGTATCATTTGAATAAATATTTATATATGAAAAATACTAAAAATTCTACTCAAAATCTTGATTTCACAACACTTAAGATTAGCTTGTCTTCTCCAGAAGATGTTTTAGCAAAATCTCACGGAGAAGTTGTTAAACCAGAAACAATAAACTACAGAACTTACAAGCCAGAAATTGGGGGCCTTTTTTGCGAAAGAGTATTTGGTCCAACTAAAGACTATGAATGTCATTGTGGTAAATACAAAAGAATTAGATACAAAGGAATAATTTGTGACAGATGTGGCGTTGAAGTTACAGAAAAGAAGGTTAGAAGACAAAGAATAGGACATATCAATCTTGTTGTTCCCGTAGCACACATTTGGTACTTTAGGACTTTACCTAACAAAATAGGTTACTTACTTGGCCTCCCGTCAAAGAAGTTAGATATGATTGTTTATTACGAAAGATATGTTGTTATTCAAACTATTGATGGTATTACTAATGATGAAGGTGAAGAGGTAAACAAAATGGATTTTTTATCTGAAGAGGAGTATCTTAACATCTTAGACAAATTGCCAGCAGAAAATCAGTATTTGTCTGATGATGACCCTAATAAATTTATTGCAAAAATGGGCGCAGAGGCTATTCATGATCTTTTGGCTGGTTTAGATCTAGATAATTTATCATATGAATTAAGAAATAGAGCAAATACTGAAACATCTCAGCAAAGAAAGGCTGAGGCATTAAAAAGATTACAAGTAGTTGAATCATTCAGAGAAGCTAATAGTCATTCAGACAATCGTCCTGAATGGATGACCATAAAAGTTATACCTGTTATACCGCCAGAATTGAGGCCGCTTGTTCCATTGGACGGAGGAAGATTTGCTACATCTGATTTAAATGACCTTTACAGAAGAGTTATTATCAGAAATAACAGACTTAAAAGACTAATGGAGATTAACGCACCTGATATTATCCTTAGAAATGAGAAAAGAATGTTGCAAGAATCTGTTGATGCACTTTTTGACAACTCTAGGAAGTCATCAGCTGTTAAGGCAGACGGGAATAGAGCACTTAAATCACTATCTGATTCACTTAAAGGCAAACAAGGAAGGTTTAGACAAAATTTATTAGGTAAAAGAGTTGACTATTCAGCAAGGTCTGTAATAGTTGTTGGTCCTGAGCTCGAGATGCATGAATGTGGTATTCCAAAGGAAATGGCTGCTGAATTGTACAAGCCTTTCATAATTAGAAAGTTAATTGAGAGAGGAATAGTTAAGACTGTCAAAACTGCAAAAAAAATTGTTGATTCAAGAGAATCGGTCGTATGGGACATTTTAGAGAATGTTATGAAAGGTCACCCTGTTTTACTTAACAGAGCTCCAACATTACATAGGCTTGGTATCCAGGCATTTCAGCCTAAAATGATTGAAGGAAAAGCTATTCAGCTACATCCACTTGTATGTACAGCATTCAACGCAGATTTTGATGGAGATCAAATGGCTGTTCATCTTCCTTTAGGTTCAGCAGCAATACTTGAAGCTCAAATGTTAATGTTAGCTTCACACAATATTCTTAATCCTGCTAATGGTGCTCCAATCACAGTTCCCTCTCAAGATATGGTATTGGGTCTTTACTACATGACTAAAAGTAAAAAATCTACTAAAGATGAAAAAGTTAAGGGTGAAGGTATTACATTTTATTCACCTCAAGAAGTAAGAATTGCATACAATGAGAAGAAGGTGGATTTGCATGCAATAATTAAATTAAGATCTAATAATGAAATTATTGAAACTACTGTTGGTCGGTCACTTTTTAACGAACTGTTGCCTGAGGGAGCTAAGTTTGTAAATGAATTATTAACTAAAAAATCTTTAAGATCGATTATTGGAGAAATACTTGACTCTTTTGGAGTAGCTGATACAGTGTTCTTTCTTGACAGAATAAAAAAGGCAGGCTTTGAAATGGCCTTCAAAGGAGGATTATCCTTTAATTTAGGAGATGTAATAGTTCCTGAAGAAAAAGATGAACTAATAAGTATGGCTAATCAGCAAGTAGACGAAATAAAATCTAACTATCAAATGGGTTTTATTACTAACAATGAAAGATACAACCAAGTCATTGATGTTTGGACAAATACTAATGCTAGACTGACAGAGACAGTAATGTCAAAAATTAGTAATGACAAGCAAGGATTTAATTCTATATACATGATGCTTGATTCAGGAGCTAGGGGGTCGAAAGAACAAATCCGACAACTTTCTGGAATGAGAGGCTTGATGGCAAAGCCTAAAAAGTCAGGAGACCATGGTGAATCTATCATTGAAAATCCAATCGTTACTAATTTCAGCGAAGGTTTATCGATTCTTGAATACTTTATTTCAACTCACGGTGCTAGAAAAGGTCTTGCTGATACAGCTTTAAAAACCGCAGATGCTGGATATTTAACCAGACGATTAGTTGATGTTGCTCAAGATGTAATAATTGTTGAAGAGGATTGTGGAACCTTACGTGGAATTGAAGTCAGTTCATTAAAAAATAATGAAGAAGTCATTGAATCTCTTAAGGATAGAATTATTGGCAGAACTTTATTAAATGATGTGCAAGTCAAAGGTGAAGTATTAACCTCAGGTCAAATAATTGACGAAAGAAGTGCAAATTTAATTCAAGATTCTGGATACGATTCAATTGAAGTCAGGTCTGCTCTAACATGCCAAACCAAAAGAGGTATATGTTCAAAATGTTATGGAGTTAGCTTAGGTTCTGCAAGATTAGCTCAAATTGGAGAGCCTGTAGGTATTGTCGCTGCACAATCTATTGGAGAGCCTGGTACTCAATTAACACTTAGAACATTTCATGTTGGTGGAACAGCATCGAGATCTGAAGTAGATGCTAATATAGTTGCAAAATCAGACTGTATAGTTCAAATTGACGATTTAAAGACAGTCAATACCAAAGATGAAAATGGTAACAATACTGAAATAGTAATTAGTAGAACATCTGAGCTTAGGTTTTTAGATAAAAAATATGGAAATGTTTTAGCTACTCACATAGTACCATATGGTTCAACAATCTATGTAAAAGAAGGTAATGTAAATGTTGGACAAAAGATATGTGAATGGGACCCATACAACGCTCTTATAATTTCAGAGATAAATGGAGAAATTTCATACAGTGATATAATTGAAGGAACAACATATAGACTTGAATCTGACGAGCAGACTGGATACAAAGAAAAAGTAATAATAGATAGTAGGTCTAAAACATTGTCTCCATCAATCACTGTTTCAGAAAAGAAAGATAGTAGGACTTATAATATTCCTGTTGGAGCACATGTTATTATTTCTGAAAAAGAAAAAATTAAAGCAGGAACTATTATTGCTAAAATGCCTAGATCAGCTAACACTTCAGGTGACATAACCGGAGGCTTGCCAAGAGTAACTGAAATGTTCGAAGCAAGAAACCCTTCTAACCCTGCAATTGTTTCAGAAATTGACGGAATAGTAAGCTTTGGTAAAATCAAAAGAGGTAATAAGGAAATTTTGATCACATCAAAAAATGATGAAACAAAAAAGTATTTAATAAAGCTTTCTAGACACATATTAGTTCAAGAGAATGACTTTGTCAAGGCAGGTACTCCATTGTGTGATGGAGTTATAACACCTTCTGATATATTATCAATAAAGGGAGTTACTAATGTACAAGAATATATTGTTAATGAAATCCAAGATGTTTATAGATTACAGGGCGTAAAAATAAATGATAAACATTTTGAGGTTCTTGTAAGACAGATGTTAAGAAAAGTTGAAATAACTGATTCAGGTGATACAATATTTCTTGAAAAACAACTTGTATCAAAGGAAGATTTTATGGAATATAATGACTCGATTTTTGGAAAAAAATACATTACTGATTCAGGAGATTCTAATAATTTAAAAGTAGGTCAGATCATAGATTCAAGAAAATTAAGAGAAGAAAATTCAAGATTGAAGAGAGATGATTCAAAACTTGTTGAATCAAGAGATGTAGTAACTGCTATATCAAAGCCAGTACTGCAAGGTATAACCAGAGCATCCCTACAAACTAACAGTTGGATATCAGCTGCTTCTTTTCAGCAAACAACTAAAGTACTTAATGAGGCTGCAATAAATGCTAAAAGGGATACATTGAAGGGGCTAAAAGAAAACGTCATTGTTGGAAAGAAAATTCCAGCAGGAACTGGCTTGGTTAATGCTGATGAAGTTTTAGTTGGTTCAAAATTAGAGTTTACAAATGACTTAGCTGAAGAAAATATTGAATTGTCAAATGAAAATTAAATAAAATTGGAACAAGATTCGAAAAATAAAGAAGGTATCAATATTGAACTATCTGAAGAAATAGCCTCTGGGACTTATAGTAATCTAGCTGTTATAAATCACTCAAACTCCGAATTTGTTGTTGATTTTATTCAAATTATGCCAGGTATACCAAAAGCAAAGGTTAGGTCCAGAATATTACTCACGCCTCAGCATGCCAAAAGACTTAATTCTGCTTTGAAAGAAAATATTAAAAAATTTGAAGATCAGTTTGGAACTATTCAAGAACTTAACCAAAATTTTAATATGCCAATTAATTTTGGTGGTCCAACACCACAGGCTTAAATTATTTATAAGTCTATTATCAACTTTTCATGAAACCATACTCAAATGATTTAGGTGGATTAAAAGTTTCTTTAATTGTTCTAGCAGAAACCCATCTATACAAATTCATCGATGACCCTGCCTTATCATTTGTTCCAGAAGCTCTTGAACCACCAAAAGGTTGTTGACCTACAACCGCTCCAGTAGGTTTATCATTAATGTAAAAATTACCAGCACTATTTTGTAAAATTTCTGAGGCTTCTTCAATGGCATATCGATCCTTTGAAAAAACAGCGCCAGTTAGTGCGTATTTGGATGTATTGTCAACAATTTGTAAAATCTCTGTCCATTTATTATCCTCGTAGAGGAAGATTGTTACTAGAGGTCCAAAAATTTCCTCCTTCATTGTTATAAAATCAGCATTACTAGTTAATACAACAGTAGGTTGAATAAAATAACCTTTTGATTTCTCATATTCGCCACCAAAAATAATTTCAGCATCTTTGGAATTTTTAGAAATTTCAATATATTCAGTTATTTTCTTAAATGATTGTTCAGAAATTACCGCGTTCATAAAATTTTGAGTATCTCTTGGAGACCCAATTTTAATTTTCTTCAAGTCATTAATTAAGATTTCTTTTAGCTTTTTCCACTTACTTTTGGGAACATACACTCTAGATGAGGCGGAACACTTTTGTCCTTGAAATTCAAAAGAACCTCTAATTATTGCTGTATTTAGTTCTTTTATTTCACACGATTTGTGGGCTACTATAAAATCTTTACCACCAGTTTCACCAACTATTCTAGGATAGCCAATGTAATTGTCAATATTTTTACCAATCATTTCCCAAAATTTGTTAAAAACATTAGTTGAACCAGTAAAGTGAAGACCAGCAAAATACTTATTTTTAAAAATAACATCACCTGCAGAAGAACCGTCAACAGTTATCATATTTATAACACCATCAGGCAAGCCAGCCTCTTCGAAAAGGTCCATAATAACTTTAGCTGAGTAAATTTGTGTTCTTGCAGGTTTCCAAACGATCACATTACCCATTAGCGCAGGTGCTGCACAAAGATTCGCACAAATTGACGTGAAATTAAATGGAGTTAATGCAAAGATAAATCCTTCAAGTGGTCTGTACTCAATTCTGTTCCACATACCATTATCTGAAATAGGTTGATTTTCATAAATCTCTGTCATGAATTTGACATTAAATTTTAGAAAGTCAATCAGTTCACAAGCTGCATCTATCTCAGCTTGATGTACGTTTTTACTTTGACCAATCATAGTAGCAGCATTTAGTTTATCCCGATATGGTCCTGCTAATAAATCTGCTGCTTTGAGAAATATACTAGCTCTGTCTTGCCATTTCATACGAGACCATTTTACTTTTGCATGCAATGCTGCCTGTATGGCTTCTTCAACATGCTTTTCATTTCCTAAGTAGTAGTGACCTACACAATGATTTATATCATGTGGTGGATAAATATTAATTTTTTCATCAGTTGTTACTTCATTCCCACCAATTATCATAGGTATATCAATTTTTTTCTTATACATTTCATCGTATTCAAAAAGAAGTGATTTTAACTCTTCACTGTCTTTCTTATACTCTTTGACTTTTTCATTTACAGGAGTTGGTACTTTAAATATTGCTTTGCTCATTTATAATAAATTTTTTGATGATATTTTTTTATAGCCAACAAGTCTAGTATATCTACTTTCCGGCTTTTTAAAATATACGTAAATATAATAATCATTTGTTGTTTGATAATGACTTCCTTCAAATATGTTTGAGCTTGATGTATTATTATAATTATCTAATAATATATATTGATAATTGTAGTATCCTTGCTTAATTCTAATTGTTTTAATGTAGGACTTGCTAATTTGATCATAATCAAGCTTGAAATTTTCATTTATGTTCCAATTTGTAAAATTTCCAATTAGGTAAACAGATCCGTAACTAATTTTTTCATTATAATTCAATTTGAATTTAACATCTACGTATTCTGACTCTATATCGCTATTCCAACATGTCTCACAATCAATATAGAAATTTCCATTGATGTCTGGATAAATCACATAATTTTCAAGTTGCCTAGGCCAATCTTCCTTTATGACAAAAGTTATGGTACTATCAACTATTATATTATCTATCCTATCAGAGAGATATCTAATTGAAGATGAATTAAAATATCTAAATTGGTTACCTCCCCAGAAATTACTTTCATTTTCATAATCATAAATCAAAGTTCTGTCTTTGATAAACAATGGTTTTAGATTTTCTATCTTTTCAATGTTGCTATTATTTTTTTTTATTACTAGCTTAATTTCTGAAAAAGGATCAGAAACTTTTAGATCCATTAAATCAATCTCAACATTTATTTTTTGCTTGGTATTTCTGTGCTCTATTAACTTAACTTTCCTAACATTTCCTTTTAAATTTACTTTATTTTCAGCGACATAGAATTTTTTTTCTAGAAGAATTTTGTTGTCATCTTTTATTTGAATAATATAATTTCCCGATTTAGTAATTTCTGTTTCTCTGTTAGGAATTTTTAAAAAATAGTTTCTGTATTTTATTTTAGTATTAAAAGAATTTTCATAATCGTAAATTTCATTAATACTGAACCCTTTCAAATATTCAGTTTCATTTATGTCAGTTTTTTTCCATTCACTGTCACAATGAATTATTCTGTAATACATCTTTCTGTATTCATCGTTAAAATCATCAAAACTTAATCTTAAGCTGTCTTGTAAGTTGAGAAAAATTATTGGATTACTTAATTGATCACTGAATTTATAAATGCGAACAGTATTAATATTTTGATCATATATTTTATCTTCAAAAATTTTAGTTTCATTAACATTTGTATCTGATTTAATTAATAAAATAT
>CACIJW010000011.1 GCA_902587125.1 uncultured Bacteroidota bacterium | reverse complement strand
TTTTTTTAGTCTAAAAAATTGTAAATTCACAAACAACTCAAAACTATATATCAATGAAAAATATTTATAAACTAGTTACATTTTTAATATTATTAACAACATCTAATACTTATGCTCAATTACCAAGTATAAACTTTTGTGATAATTTTGATTCTTATGTTGGAGGATTACCTCCGTTTACAACTGGTGATCCTATTGCAGAAACATCGCCTAATTGGAATTCATGGGATGAGCTGATGAATGGTTCAGTTGCACCATTTATTGATGATTGTGAAGTGAGTGCTACAGAATTTTACAGTGCTCCAAATTGTTTATATATCATTGATCAAACAGGAACAGGGGGGCCTCAAGATATTTTGTTAATGTTTGATAATACACCAAATATAACAACAGGAAATATTAATACTTTAATGACACCTTATGTTTCAGGAATACTCACATATTCCCATATGATGAAGGTTGTTTCTGGCAAAACAGGATATTTTAACTTTCAAGCAGAAAACACACCTGGTATTCAGTGGGCTTTAGAAGTTAATTTAGATGCTACAGGAGGAATAGTCATGACAAATACAAGTGGAACTAATTTTTCAGCTTCATATCCAAATGGACAATGGTTTGAAATAAAATTTGTGATAGACTTATCAATGAATAATTGGGAAGTTTTTGTTGATAATGTTTCGCAAGGAAGTTTTGCAAATACAATTAATCAGATTTCTTCAATAGATTTATTTCCAAATGCAAATTCTGAATTTTGGGTAGATGATGTTTGTTATGATTACCAACCTGCAATGTTAGATCCTTTAAATGCGCAGATTTCAACAATAGATGCAATTACTGGTTTAGTTGGACAGCAAAAAGAACCTACCGTTAATATAAGAAATTTTGGTCAAAATACTATTACATCCTTTGATGTAACAGTCGATTATAATGGTACTCAAGTAACTGAAAACGTAACTGGTTTAAATTTAACATCATTACAAACTTATCAGGTTAATTTTTCCAATCAAATTACACTTGCTACAGGTACTCTTCCAGTTACAGCTTATATATATAACATAAATGGTGGTTTAATACAGAACACAGCTGATGATACTCTTTCAATATCTGTAACGGGAACATATGCAGCTCCAGGAAAAATTGTAATTGGAGAAGAAGGAACAGGTACTTGGTGTTCTTGGTGTCCAAGAGGAGCTGTAGCAATGAACTGGATGGATGAAAAATATTATGGATATTGGCAAGGAATAGCTGTTCATAATAATGATCCAATGGTCAATACAGATTATGACGTAGGAATGGGAGCACTTACTTCTGGCTATCCAAGTGGATTAGTTGACAGAGGGTCAGATATTGATCCTTCAAATTTTGAAGTAGATTTTCTTCAAAGAATAGGACTAACACCAAAAGCAACGATGAATGCAGGAGCAATTATTGATGGAAATAAAATGAAAGTATCGTTAACAATGAATGTCAATCAAACAATTGGGTCTAATCATAAATTAGCATGCGTATTAGTTGAAGATAGTGTAACAGGACAAGGACCAAATTATTATCAATCAAATGCATACAGTGGAGGTGCTAATGGACCGTTAATAGATGTTGATGGGACAGACTGGGCAAATAAACCTTCAAATGTTCCTGATTATATGATGGTATATAGACATGTTGCAAGAGGAATTTCCCCTAGTTTTAATGGGCAAACACTAACTCAATTTTACCAAACTGGAGATACTGAAACAATATGTTTTGAATTTAATATAGATCCAAGCTGGGATTTAAACCAAATGCATATAGTTGGAATGCTTATTGATAATACTGGTAGAATAAATAACGGATCTTCTCAATCATATGCTGAGGCTTTAAGTACTGGGTGGGTTGACTGTTCCTCTAGCACAGAAGCAATAAATTTAGAAGGACCAGAACATAATAATATTCAGGCATATCCAAATCCAGCAAATAATACTTTATATATAGACAATCTTCCAGAAGACGTCAGTTCAATAAAGATATTCAATATTGAAGGAAAACTAGTATTAGATGCTGCAATAAATAGTGTTTTAGATATATCTAAAATAAAAGAAGGATTTTATCAACTAAAAATTGTTACTAAAGATAATTTAGAAATAAACAGAAAAATTGTTAAAAACTAATTAGCTCCAGGTCTAATAATCTTTTATTAGAATCTGATCTAATAACTTTTACATCAACTAATTGCCCTAGTGTAAATTTATTTTCATTATTTACTAGGGCAATTCTCTTATTATCTATTTGATAAAAACCTTCTAAAGAACTTGCTCTTACGAACCCTTCACAACCATTTTGAAATAGTTCAACATAAAAACCATGATCAACCACACCACTTATAACTCCATTGAAAGTATCCCCAACATGCTTTTCCATATATTTAATCTGCATTAGTTTTATAGATTCCCTTTCTGCCATAGCAGCTTCTCTTTCTTTTTTTGAAATATGCTTGCAGATACCTTCAAATGATTTAGAGAAAGGCTTACTATTTAAGATAGAATCTATTATTCTGTGAATAATCAAATCAGCATATCTTCTAATTGGAGAAGTGAAATGAACATAATCATTTAATGAAAGGCCATAGTGCCCAATGTTTTTTGATGAGTATTCTGCTTTTGCCATAGATCTAATTACAAGAGGCTCAAATAGCCCTTGTTCTGTTGTTCCCTCAACTTTTTCAATAAGCTTGTTTAGAGACTTTCTAACAGCAATTTTATTGGACACATCAATATTGTAATTAAATTCAAAGGCTAAATTCTTTAAAGAAAGTAGTTTGTCTTTGTCAGGGATATCATGTACTCTGAAAATAGCATTTGATATATTTTTTGATTTTAAAAAGTTAGCGACAGTTATGTTAGTTAAAAGCATGAGCTCTTCAATAATTTTTTGGGTAAAATAACTTTCTTTTACAAAAATATCTATGGGGTATTTCTGATCATTTAATTTGAACCCCATCTCTTTTTTGTTGAACATGATTGCGCCCGACGACTGTCTTTTTTTTCTAAGCTTTAGGGCTATTTTCTTTATAATTGATAACTCATCAAAAAGCACCCCCTTTTTATTGTCTAAAATGGACTGAGCTTCACTATAGGTGAAGCGCTTATTTGAAATAATTTTTGTTTTTGTAATACTAAAACTTGAAATTTTCAAAGCACTATCAAATTTGAAAATAACAGAAAAGCAGTTTCTTGGAGCCCCTTCTTTCAGAGAGCAGATATCGTTAGAAAGCTCTTCAGGAATCATAGGTATGACTTCATCAACTAAATAAACTGAATTTCCTCTTTGAGCGGCTTCAATATCAATCTTTGACCCCTCTTTTACATAATGACTAACGTCTGCTATGTGGACACCAACCTCAAATAGTTTGTTTTCTTGTACTTTTACTGATATAGCATCATCAAAATCTTTTGCGTCAACAGGGTCTATAGTAAATGTTGGAACTTTAGTGTAGTCAAGCCTGTTTAGACCTTTTTTTTCAGAAAAACCCTTTAAAGAAGAAACTTCATTTAAAAGATTACTGCTAAATGAAGAGCCAATGTTGTATTTATGATTTATAGACTTAATGTGGGACTTAAAATCATTAGCCGGACCCAAAACTTTTATGACCCTACCAAGAGGGCATTTTCCATCTGAGTCCCAGTTAGTTACTTTTACAACTAATATTTTATTTAAAAAGGTCGGCTTAAAATCTTTTCTTGGAATTAAGATGTCAAAGTATATGTTTTTTTCAGAGCTAACAAAAAAGGCAGTTTTGGAAGAATAATCAATCTCTCCAACAAAAGAGTCTTTAGCTCGATATTTGACCTTTTCAATAACATACTTTTTTTTTCCTTTTGAAATATTTATTTGATTAAGAGATACCTTATCTCCGGCTAAAGCAAATAAAGCGCTTTTATTTTTAATTTTAATATCTTCCCCAGTGCTGTCAGAAACAAACACTGATGATTTAGAGGTTTTAACAACTATGCCTTCAGAAAAATTTTCACCAAGCTTTAAACAGTACCTGTCTTTTGATATTTTAATAATCTTATTTTCATTGAGCAGCCTCTCAAGAGAATGAAGCACGGGAAGAGGGTCTTTTTTAGTCTTCTTTTTATATAGCTTTTGGAGCTTACTTTCTGCAAATTTCTTATTAGGGCTGTCTTTGAACAATAGCCAAAGCCCATTATAAACATTAACGATAAGCTGTTTATTTTTTTTCTTTCTCATAAAATATAAGGGTAAAAATAGCTTTAAATTTGCATTATGTTTATTAAAAAATTAAAACTTACACTTTTAATGCTCTCAATAGTTACAGTGTTAGGCTCTTGCAAAAGCAAAAAAGTATTTAACGGAACGTCCTCATTAGACTGTACTACTTTTGAGAGCGAAGTAGCCCAAAAAGAACAAAAAAAGCAAAGTAAATACAAACTCTTGTTACTAAAAGATGGGCAAAGAGTTTTTAGTAAAAAAAACAAAAGAGGTAAAAGCAGTCTTTTTGGAAAAAAAGTCGACTAATCTATAGCCGAACTTAACACTAAACACAATTAAAAACAATACCCAACAGTTATCTGGATGTTTGGCAAAACATTTGTTAATCCAGGAACCCCGTCTTGTAAGGCATTAAACTTATCAGGATCTCCATTTGCGTTATGAGAAAAATCAGCACCTGAGGAAAATAGAGCCCCTATATCTAGGCCATAAACAAGGCCTTTATATGGGGGCTTACTAAAAGTTAGCCCAAAGTAAGAGACAGGGTTTTCATTGTAGTCAGCATAATAAAGCTCTTCTCCGTCCTTAATAGTGTTTTCGATGGAACCTACAGCAAAGCCCGCATTAACCCTAAACCAATTAAACCGGTCAAGAGGCTGATGAGAAACAAACAATCCCATCCACGCGCTTTTAGCAGTATGCGTATAGTTGTCAGAAAAACCATCGATTTCTGGCTTTATGACGTCTGGAATATCTCCTTCAGGAGCCCCTCCAAAACCAACGTTTATAGATGTTTTTTCGTTTAAATTATGACCAATATTTATCCCTCCACCAAATGGGCTAATACCTAAATAGACAGAATGTTTTCCGATCTCTTGAGAAAAAGCAGAAGAAAAGCTTATAATAAAACTTAGTAAAGTAATTGTAATAGTATTTTTCATTTTCATTTTTATTTATTATTTGTTTTAGAATATACCCTAATTTCATTTTCAAAAGCTGTTCTGTCGCTGTAATGGTGCTCTTCAATAACCTTGTCTCCAGCCCATCTGTATGCAATATGAACAGTGTTTGACACCGTCTGTTTAGTAAACCTTCCTTTCGCGTTCCAGGTAAAGTAAGCTTTTGACCAAACCTCCTTGCCATAGTTAGAGGTTTCCACATGTATATCACCATCTTGCATGGGAATGTCGATGTTTGAAAAAAGAGCATGATGAAGCTCAAGCCCTTCAAAAACATCAGAGTAGTTGAGCGTGTCATTAGAGCCTGAAACAAAAAGCATAAGGCTGTCATGATAAAAAGATCTCATTGGCTCATAGTTTTTGTAGAGGTAGTTTTCTAGCTGCACTTTTATCGCAGAGCTTTTACTATCATTTAATGTTGAATAAAAACCACCATTTTTGTTCCCGCAAGAAAATAGAAGAATAAAGCTGCAAAAAAAAATTAGATTTTTCATTTAACTTCAAATTTGAGGTAAAAAAAATAATGTCAAAAAGTTTTGCAAATTTTTTTTAAAAGATTTACCAACAACTTAAAGTATAGCTTTAAGTTTGTATAAAAAAGTTGAAAAAAAGAAACGACCTTCAATCAGCTGAACAAATACCAAAACTACTAAAGCTACTTATACTTACAATTAGCTTTTTTTCAAGCAAAACAACAACAGCCCTTCTTGGATATATATTTTCAAGACCCTTGAAACACAAGCCACACGTGAGAGAAAAAGAGTTTATTATTTCTAGTAAGAAAGAAAACCATTTTATACCAAGCATAAATAAAAGAATTAAAACTTATGAGATGGAGGGCTCTCGCAAAAAAGTGCTTCTTGTTCACGGTTGGAGCGGACGGGGAAGCCAACTTTCATCAATAGCAACAGAATGTAATAAAAAAGGGTTTTTTGTTGTGAGTTTTGATGCTCCAGCTCATGGGGGCTCGTCCTCATATACGACGAATGTGCCAGAGTTTGTTGAGGCAATAAATTTTTTAAATAAAACCAAAGGACCTTTCGACTATGCGATTGGCCACTCTTTTGGCGGAGCCTCAATATTTAATTATTGTAGAAAATATAGAAGTTTTGAAAAAATCGTTGTCATTGGAACGCAAAGCAAGCTTTCAATATATTTTGCAGAGTTCATAAAAATCATGGGACTAAAAGATGGTTACTCAAAAAAAATAATGACTCTTTTTGAAAAAAGAGTTGGTGAAAAAATATTAGATTATGATCCAGAAAACTTTGTTAGAAACATTTCTTCAAAAACACTAATTATTCACTGTTCAGATGACAATTATGTGAGCTTTGGATCAGCTATTGCATTGAGAAAAGAATTAAAAAACAGTGAGCTTTACAAAACAACAGGCTTAGGTCACAGAAAAATTCTGGGAGATAAAAAGACCATTGATCGACTGGTAGACTTTCTAATTAAAAATTAAAAGATATATTTACACTAATTTAAATTCGAACAAATGAACCCATTAATAATTGTAGCAGTTCTCTTAGCCCTAATCTCAGTAGTTGGTCTTGTAAAAAAAAACAGAGAGATTTTTTTAACAGGATATTTCGTTTACGGTCTTTTGGTTTTTGGTGCAGAAACCAATGAGTTTATTTCAAACAAAAACACCATAAGCCTTTTTGTTGGTTTTTTGTGGTTAATACAAGCTGTTTTAGCCCTACCTGTGAGGGCGAAATATGATAGTGAAACAGTAAAAAAAGATAGAATAAAAATATGTGTTTGTTTCAGCTTAATTAACTTAACAGGAGTTTTGGTTCCTGGAATATCTCCAGCCCCAGAAGTGACATTTTATATTCATTTGGTGATGTCTGTGTTACCTCTCGCAGTAATTTATCTGCTGTCTAGCGGAAAAATAGTTATGGAGAAATAAAAAAGCTTCACATTTCTGCAAAGCTTTTAGCTCCCCCTCTTGGGCTCGAACCAAGGACCCTCTGATTAACAGTCAGATGCTCTAACCAACTGAGCTAAGGAGGAAAATGGAAGCAAAAATAGCTTATTGCATTAAATTATGCAATATATTTGTGAAAAAACAAAAATGAGCATTTTAGTAGTAGGAACCGTAGCATTTGATGCTATTGAAACAAAGCATGGAAAAACAGATAAAATTGTTGGAGGGGCGGCCACTTATATATGCCACTCAGCTTCGCCATTTTCAAAAAATATAAAGCTAGTGTCTGTTGTTGGTGACGACTTTCCAAAGCATGAAATTTTAAAGTTAGAAAAAAAGGGTGTTGACACACTCGGTCTTCAAATTAAAAAAGGAGAAAAAACTTTCTTTTGGTCGGGAAAGTACCATGATGACATGAATATTAGAGATACAATTGAAACTCAGCTAAATGTATTAGAAACGTTTGTTCCTGATGTTCCCAAGTCTTTCAGGAAATCGAAATTTTTAATGCTTGGAAATTTAATGCCGTCAGTTCAGCAAAAGGTCCTAGATCAAATGCAGGAAAGGCCGGAAATGATAATTTTAGACACCATGAACTTTTGGATGGATAATTTTCTTGAGGACCTCTTAAAGAGCCTTAAAAAAGTTGATGTTCTGACTATAAATGATGAAGAGGCCCGACAGCTATCGGGAGAAGACACCTTAGTTAAGGCAGCAAAAAAGATAACAAAAATGGGGCCTAAATATTTAATTATAAAAAAAGCAGAGCACGGCTCAATGCTATTTGGTGAAGAAAAGATTTTTTTAACACCGGCCTATCCATTGGAAAGAGTGATTGATCCAACAGGAGCTGGAGATAGTTTTGCAGGAGGTCTCGTCGGTTATCTAAGTAGTTGTGAAAAAATAAACTTCAAAAGTATAAGAACCGCAATCCTTTACGCTACTGCGGCCGCTTCATTTTGTGTCCAAAAATTTGGAACCGAGGGGGCCGAAAAAGTAACAATTGCTGAGATAGAAAAAAGGGTTCAGTATTTGAAAGAAATTACGAAGGTTTAAAATAAAGTGTCAGGTCCTTGTTTAATACTGTTTTCGTAATACTCATCAATTTTCAAAGGTTTTCTGTCAGTAGCTTGAACCGCTAAAAAATCACACCTTTCATTTTCAACAATTTCAGAGTGGCCTTTTATCCAGATAAACCTGACCGAGTGTTTTCTGTATATTTTTAAAAAACGCAACCATAAATCTTTATTTTTTTTCTTTTTAAAACGGTTTTTCTCCCAATTAAACAGCCACTTTTTTTCTACCGCGTTTACAACATATTTTGAATCAGAGTAAATGACTATGTTTTTGTTGAAACTTTTTAAAGCCTCCAAACCCACAATAACTGCTAGTAACTCCATACGGTTATTGGTTGTAAGTCTAAAACCACCACTAATTTCTTTTCTATGGCCTTCGTATAACAGAACAACACCATAGCCCCCGCACCCAGGATTTCCTCTTGAAGAACCATCAGTGTATATGCTTACGTTCATACTATAGAAGATTTTTTATGACTCTTGGGAAATAATAATACTCAGCCTCTCTGATTTTCTCTCTTAACGTCTCTAGGCTTTCTACATCAGAGAGCTCAATTTCTTTTTGAAAAATGATATCTCCACTGTCATACTCTTCATTCACATAATGAATAGTTATGCCAGTTTTTTTTTCACCAGAGCCTAACACCCTTAAATGAACATTGTCCCCGTACATACCTTTGCCGCCGAATTTTGGAAGAAGCGAGGGGTGAAGGTTAATAATTCTTTTGTCGTATGAACAAACTAAGTGCGAGGGTAGTTTTAAAAGAAAACCCGCAAGCACAATAAAGTGGATGTTGTTTTCTTGCAAAACCTCACAAAAACTAATTTTCTCTAGTTCAACTTTAGTTGCATAAATATTCTTAACCTTTCTTTTGTCAGCAATCTTTTTTGAAATGGAGTCAAGTTTGTTAGTAACATGTAACGCAACAAAAACACTATTGTCGTTTTGAAAATAATCACAAATATTTTCAAAATTACCACCTCTACCAGATGAAAAAACAGCAATGTTTTTTTTCATTAAGCAACATTTAAATTATTTAAACAAATATATGTTAATATAGTAATAATTAAATTGTGATGTGGTTTCAATTATTAATGTAATTTGCAAAAAAATTAAAATTATGTCAGAAGTATCAACTAAAGTAAAAGCAATAATTGTAGACAAACTTGGAGTGTCGGAAGCAGATGTAACAGACACAGCAAGCTTTACAAACGACTTAGGGGCGGACTCATTAGATACGGTCGAGTTAATAATGGAGTTCGAAAAAGAGTTTGATATACAAATACCAGATGATAAAGCAGAATCAATAGAGACTGTAGGAGACGCGATTTCATTTATTGAGAACGCATAATTCTTAAATGAAAAACAGGAGAGTAGTTGTTACTGGTATGGGGGCGCTAACTCCCATTGGAAACAGCATAAACGAGTTTTGGCAAAATCTTGTTGACGGAAAATCAGGCGCAGATAAAATAACCCTTTTTGACGCAGCTAAGTTCAAAACAAAATTCGCATGCGAAGTAAAAGGGTTTCAAGCCGAAGATTATCTTGATAGAAAAGAAGCTAGAAGGTTAGATCGGTTTTGTCAGCTTGCTTTGGTTGTGGCAGATCAAGCGCTAACAGACTCAAAACTACTTTCTTCAAGTTTCAATAAAGAAAGAACAGGTGTTATTTGGGGCTCAGGTATTGGAGGGTTGACAACTATGCTTCAAGAAACAAAATCTTTTATTAATAGTGGCGAGTCACCACGACTTAACCCATTTTTCATACCAAAAATAATATCAGACATTCCCGCAGGACATATCTCAATAAAATATGGATTAAAGGGGCCAAATTACAGCGCTGTCTCCGCATGTGCTTCCGCAAGCAATGCTATAATAAATGCATTCAACTATATCAAGCTAGGGTTTTCAGATGCGTTTGTTACCGGGGGCTCAGAAGCGTGTGTTAATG
This sequence comes from uncultured Bacteroidota bacterium, assembly GCA_902587125.1. Taxonomy (GTDB): domain Bacteria; phylum Bacteroidota; class Bacteroidia; order Flavobacteriales; family BACL11. The sequence continues at coordinate 26,500 of CACIJW010000011.1, read as the reverse complement.
AGCTTGGGATAGGTGGGTTTAACGCTATGATGGCTTTGTCAACGAGAAATGATGACCCTAAAACGGCTTCAAGGCCGTTTGACTTAGATAGAGACGGGTTTGTGCTGGGTGAAGGGGCTGGGGCTTTAGTTATTGAGGAGCTTGAGCATGCTAAAAAAAGAGGGGCAAAAATTTATGCAGAAATAGCAGGAGTAGGTTTGTCAGCAGACGCACATCACATAACGGCCCCCCACCCAGAGGGAGAAGGGGCAAGAAAAGTAATGAGAGACGCTGTAAATTATGCAGGTGCCGATCTCTCAGAAATAGACTATATTAATGTTCATGGAACCTCTACGCCACTTGGTGATGTTGCTGAATTAAAAGCCATTGAGAGCTTATTCGGCAAACACAGTCAAAAAATTAATATCAGCTCAACTAAGTCAATGACAGGCCATTTGCTTGGGGCTGCCGGAGCTATAGAGTCAATAGCAACAATATTGTCAATAAAAAATAGTATTGTTACGCCAACGATAAATAACTTTAATTTAGACCCCGCAATAAACAACAATCTCCAACTTACCTTAAACGTAGCTCAAGAAAGAGATATAAAGACCGCCCTTTGCAACACCTTTGGTTTTGGCGGTCATAATGCTTCAATTATGTTTAGCAAGATTTAAATAGTTTGTCAGATAAACAAATTTCAGATTTTTACAGAGACACATTAGGCATTAAAACTAATGAAAAGGAGATTTATTTTAGGGCAGTTACACATAAGTCTTACAACAATTTTAAAAATAATGAAAGGCTAGAGTTTTTGGGAGATGCTGTGCTAGATCTAATAGTTTCACAACAATTGTTTATTAAGAACAAGAACGCAAACGAAGGTTTTTTGAGTATAGAAAAGTCAAAATATGTCTCTAGAGAAAATTTAAATAAAGTTGCTGAAAGAATATTGAATAAAAACGTGATTAAACATAAAAGCAGTTATCTGTCTAAAAATATGCTTGGCAACACTTTAGAGTCAATTATAGGAGCAATCTATATTGATAAGGGAATGCAGACTTGTGAAAAATTTATATTAAAACACATCTTGCAGTTCAAGACAGACAGGTTTTTTTTAAAAAACGTAAGTCAAATCATTAATAAATTTTTTTATGAAAAGAAAACTAAGGTTAACTGAAGGTCTTGATGTTAATTTTTCATTGTTTTCAATCATTAGCCATGAGAAGTCGTATAAATTGTGTTGGAGGATAAACAAGAAATTACAGATTAATCTTAATAGAGTTGAACCATTAACTATTTTAAAATCAGGCTCTTTTCATAGATATAGGCACTTTAATGAAAGCGAGAAGATAGAAGTTGTTTCAAACAGGTCTTTAGAGGGTTATCTAGACACAAAAGACAAAAAAGTAAACTATTTTTTAAAAATTGAAAAGCCATTTTTTGAAAGACAAAAATCAAACTTGATAAGCAAACTTAATGACGTTTCAGAAATTTTATTAATCTTTGAGGTAGATTTAGAAAAAGACAAAAATAAGAAGGAATTATTCTATGACTAGAAAGACAAAAATTATTGCAACCATAGGCCCCTCATGTTCAAAGCCATCAGTTTTAAAAAAAATGATTCAAAAAGGGGTAAACGTTTGTAGATTAAATTTCTCTCATTTGTCTTTAGAAAAGGCTAAAGAAATAATTTCATCTGTCAAGACCATTAATCAGCAACTCTCAGTGCACACGGCCATAATGGCTGATTTACAAGGGCCAAAAATTAGAATTAAAAAAATTCACAATAACACGGCAGAACTCAGCACCGTGGTGGGGCAAAAAATTAGAATAGGAAATTCTAAAGACTGTGATTTATCAGTTGACTACAGAGGTTTTGCTAAGGATATAAAAAAGGGAGACAGAGTATTAATTGAGGATGGAAAAATAATTTTAAAGGCTTTAGAAACGGATAAAAAAACAAGAGCCACCCTTAAGGCTTTAAGCCGTGGGGTTATAAAAGAAAGAAAAGGAATCAATTTGCCTGACACAAACATTAAAATGAGCTCAATGACAAAAAAAGATTTTTCTGATCTTAAGTTTGTTCTTTCAGAAAATATTGAATGGATAGCCATGTCTTTTGTTAGAAAAAAAGAAGACGTAATTTCTCTACAAAGGAGAATAAAAAAATCAGCAAGCACCGCAAAAGTCATTGCTAAAATAGAAAAACCTGAAGCTATTAAAAATATCGACGAAATAATTGATTGCGCTGATGGGATTATGATTGCAAGAGGAGATTTAGGTGTAGAACTACCAGCACATAAAGTGCCTGTGCTCCAAAAAAAAATAGTAAACAAGTGTAGGTTTGCCTCTAAACCATGCATTATCGCAACACAAATGCTCGAAAGCATGACTAATAACTTTTCAGCAACCAGAGCTGAAATTAATGACGTCTCAAACTCAGTTTTTGATGGTGCTGATGCGCTAATGTTAAGCGGAGAAACCTCAATAGGAATACAACCAATTAAAGTTGTTGACACAATGAGAAAAACTATTAAAGATGCAGAAAAAAGTATGGAGGATTTTGAGTTTAAAAAAATAAAAAGCCGCGTGAGCACAAATAGAAAAGTGGCTGACAATATTTGTAAAAATGCAGTTAAAGCTGCTAATGATTTAAATGCAAAAGCTATTATATCAGCGACTTACTCAGGATACAGTGCGTTAAAAGTTTCTAGCTACAGACCTAAAGCTTTCATTTATGCCTTTACAAATAATCATAGTATTTTAAACACTATGAGCATTTTTTGGGGAGTTATAGGAATATATTACGATAGAGGCTCAACAACAGATCAGCTGGTTCAAGAGACAATAGAGGTTTTACAAAAAAATAAAATTGTTAAAAAGGGAGAGTTAGTCATTAACACCGCTAGTATGCCAGCTAAAGAAAAAGGGGGAACAAACACTTTAAAAATAAGCAGAGTTTAACATGAAAAATATAGAGCTACTATCAAAAATATGTTCAGTTGCTGGCGCACCGGGGCATGAAAAAAAAATTCGCGATTTTATAATTGGAGAAATTAAAAAAGAAGGACTAAGCTATTCTCTTGACAACATTGGAAATTTAACTGTAACAATCAAGGGGAAAAAAGAAAAGAGTGTTATGGTGGCTGCGCATATGGACGAAATAGGTTTTATTGTAAAACACATTGACGAGAAAGGTTTTGTTTTTTTTCACCCCTTAGGGGGTTTTGATCCAAAAACACTAACCTCACAAAGAGTAGTAATTCACGGAACACATGATGTTCTTGGGGTTATGGGCAGTAAACCAATTCACATAATGTCAGCAGAAGACAGAAAAAAAACATCTAAAATCGAAGATTATTTCATAGATACGGGATTAAAAAAAGAAGAGCTAGAAAAGAAAATTAATGTTGGAGACCCAATAACTAGATATAGTGAGCTAATTGAACTAGGACAGAATATAAACGGTAAGTCACTTGATAATAGAGCTTCAGTTTTTGTTCTTTTACAGGTTTTAAAAAAAATAAAGGAACCGCCACCATACGATATTTATGGCGTCTTTACCGTACAGGAAGAAGTGGGTTTGAGAGGGGCAAGTGCGGCGTCTTTGTTAATAAACCCTGATTTCGGATTTGGTTTAGACACAACGATAGCCTTCGACACTCCAGGTTCAGCTAAAAAAGATCAAGTGTCTCAACTAGGAAATGGCCCATGCATTAAAATAATGGATTCACAAACCATTTGTGACTATAGAATGGTAAATTATATGAAAGAAATATCTAAATTAAAAAAAATAAAAACTCAACTAGAAATTTTACCAGCGGGAGCTACAGACACCTCCCCTTTGCAAAGAATGAACTCAGGAGGCTCAATAGCTGGTGCAATTTCAATTCCAACCAGACATATTCATCAAACAATCGAAATGGTGAACAAATCAGATTTGTCTAACACAATACTGTTTTTGTATGAATGTTTAATGGAGATGGATAAATTTGATTGGTCACACTAATTAAATTGTTTTAAAAAGCTCAGATCATTTTCAAAAAACAACCTTAAATCTTTTACTCCGTATTTTAACATTGCTATTCTTTCAATACCCATTCCAAACGCATATCCTGAATATTTTTTTTGGTCAATACCACAGTTACTTAAAACCTTTGGATCAACCATTCCACAACCCAAAATTTCTAACCACCCAGTTCCCTTTGTAAGCTTATAGTCAGCTTGAGTCTCTGTTCCTAAAAAAACATCCATCTCTGCAGAAGGCTCAGTAAAAGGAAAGTATGAGGGTCTGAATCTTAAAACAACATCATTTCCAAAAAATTTTTTAGCAAAAACAAAAAGTAAGTTTTTCATATCAATAAAACTTACTTTTTCATCAATATATAGGCCCTCAATTTGATGAAAAATACAGTGCGATCTTGATGAAATAGCCTCATTCCTAAAAACCCTGCCAGGTGAAACAGTTCTAATAGGGGGCTGGTTTTCACTCATATGTCTCACTTGAACAGAGGAGGTGTGTGTTCGTAGTAAAATATCAGGCTGAGTTTTTACAAAAAATGTATCCTGCATATCTCTGGCGGGATGATCTTGTGGTAAGTTTAAGGCTTCAAAATTGTGCCAATCATCTTCAATTTCTGGGCCTGAAGAAATGTAAAACCCTAAAGATTTAAAAATTTCATTAATTTGATTACTAATTTTAGTTATCGGATGTGTAGATCCAGTAAAATTAGAGGTTGGTCTTGTTAAATCTAAGACTGAGTTAAATTTTGAGCCAGACACAGCTTTATCAAACCTAATTTTTTCTTGACATATTTTTTTAAGAAGATTAATTTCCTTTCCAACAGCCCTCTTTTCATCGGACGAGAGTTTTTTAAATCTCAAAAAAAGTGAATTAACAATACCACTTTTTGATAAAAATCTTTTTTTAAAAACTTCTACATCTTTACTTGACGTTATTGATGAATCTTTAGCCTCTAAGCAATAAGCACGTATTTCTTCTAACACTTAAATTTTTTATATTTGTAATGCAAATTAACAATATTTATGCAATATAAAATTGGCTTATTAATCTTTACTTTTTTTATAATTGTTTCTTGTGAGAAAGCGCCAGAAACGAAAGCCATAATAACAGTTAATGACATAAACGGAAGCCCAGTTCAAGGAGCTACAGTGTGGTTGAGTCAAAATGGTCAAATTAGCCCTCAAGGAACAGTTTCAAGCATTAGTGATCAACAAATTACAGACTCACAAGGACAAACGGTTCATATATTTGAATTAGAAAAAGTTTTAAATATCGACGCTCAAAAAACTCAAGGGAATGATTTTTTATCTGGCTCAGATGTAATAAAGCTTGTTAAAAATGAAACTGTTTTTAAAACAGTTCAGATAAATTAACATCAACTCGTTGAATCATTTAAAATGAATTATATAGACTTAGTCTTAGTATCAATATGTATTTATGGACTAGTAAAGGGATATATTAATGGTTTGGTTAAGGAAATCACCGGAACACTTTCTTTATTTATATCTTTTTATGTTGCAATCAGCTTTTACACTTTTTTTGACCCTTATTTTAACGACTATATTAGTGATGGGCCAATTAAATCACTTGTGATGTTTGGGGCCCTATTTTTGTCAACACTTCTTTGTGTTAGAATAATTGGTTTTTTTTTAGACAAAGCAACAAGCTTTATGGCTCTTGGTTTAGCAAGTAAGTTATTGGGCTCTGTTTTTGGTTTTTTAAAGCTTTATACCCTTTGTGGTTTAATACTTTTTTTTGAAGGTCAAATCAATTTATTTGAAAAAAAAATAAAGGATAAATCAGTTTTATACAATAGTTGTTACGGTCTTATTGAGAAAATAGCCCCAGACTTTGATCATAAAGAAATTAAAAACAGCCTTGATAAGAAAAAAGATGAATTTGAAGAAAGGCTTAATCTAAAATAGCTTGAACAGCAGGTAGTTTTTTTGTTTCCAGAAAATGAAGCATTGCACCACCCCCAGTAGAGATATAACTCACCTCAGAAGACAAACCAAATTTTTTCAAAGCAGAAATGGAATCCCCTCCGCCAACTAAGGAAAAAGCCCCTCTTTTAGTGACAGACGCTACAGCCTCTGCAACCTCTTTTGTTCCAGTTGAAAAGTTTTTAAATTCAAAAACCCCCATAGGCCCGTTCCAAACGATTGTTTTTGATTTAGAGATAATATTTTTAAATTTACTAAGAGTTTTGGGCCCAATATCTAAACCGATTAGACCTTCAGGAATTGATTTGGAATCACTAATTATATAGTCTTCATTGTCAATAAAGGCGCGAGAATTAACAGAGTCTTGAGGAACTACGAGATTTACATTGTTTTTTTTAGCCAATTCTAATAATGAGGCTGCCTTTTCTAACTCATCTTCTTCAAAAATAGAATCACCAATTTCACCACCTGCAGACTTAATAAAAGTAAACATCATCCCTCCTCCAATTAAAATATTGTCCGCAAAGCTCATGAAAGACTTTATAACATTAATTTTGGAGCTTATTTTTGCCCCCCCAATAATAGCTGTCAAAGGAGATGAGAAGCTGTTAATAACTCTAAATATTGAACTATATTCTTTATAAAAAAGATTGCCTATGCATTTTTCATTAAAATACTTTGCAACATGGAAAGTTGAGCTATGTTTTCTATGCGCTGTGCCAAAAGCGTCATTGACAAAAACATCAGCTAATCTTGAGAGGTTTTTACAAAAAAGCAAATCACCAGTACTCTCTTCTTTGTAGAAACGTATGTTTTCTAACAAAATAATTTCATCTCTAGAAGCAAGGGATATGTTTTCAATAAGTTCTTTTGAGCCAATTTTTTGATCTAAAAAACAAACCTTTCTTTTGGACTCAAAACTCACAGCTTCAACTAAATTTATTAACGAGAGGGTTTTTTCCCAAATACCTTTTGGCCTACCCAAATGTGAAACCAATATAACCTTACCCCCATTATCAATAATGTCATTTATGGTATTTATATGAGATTTAATTCTAGTCCTATCATTAATAATTCCACTTTTTGAAATTGGCACATTAAAATCAACTCTTATTAGGGCGGTCTTATTTTTAAAAGATATATCTTGGATTAATTTCACTTTGTAAAAATAAAATAATGAACTAAATTAGGCATCAATAAAGCTCATATAAAACTAAGTTGCATTAAAATGCATATTTCGTCTAAAATCTATATCCAGAATCTTATAAAAAAAAATAATAGTAGCGGATCTATTTTGTTTTATGGACTAAATAATGGGCCGAAGTTTAGTTTAGCACACTATGCCATTCAAATGTTGAACTGTTATCAACTTAAAAATCAAGAACCTTGCGGTGTTTGTAATGCATGTGTAAAACTAAAGGCATTAAATCATCCAGACCTGCATATAATACTTCCATTGCCAAATGAAAAAAGGATTGATGGAAGAGCGTTAACTGCGTGGAAAAAGCATATTATCAAAAACAAACAACTTAATTTTGAAGAATGGAAAAAGATATTAGCTTCTGAGCTAGGAACAGAAAAGGAGCCTGTAATTGGTTCTGAAAAAATAAGTCAAATGAGCTCTATACTGAAACTGAGAAATTTTGAGGCAAAAAAAAGAATTGTATTAATTTGGCACGCTGAAAAACTTAACACCATAGCGTCTAATAAGATTTTGAAAATGTTAGAGGAACCACCTGATAAAACTTACTTTATTTTTGTAGCAAGTGATAAAGATGAGCTAATAGATACTGTGAAATCAAGAATGGAAGGGATTCATGTAAAAGAAAAAATTAGCGCTAAAATTTCTGAACCTCCCAACAGAAATAAAGATTCATATTATGATTGTGAAACAAATACAGAAGAAAGCCTAGCTAATGAGAATTTTAAAAAATTCCAGACATGGATGAGAGCGTGTCACTCAAAAAACATGGTTGAATTAAATGATTTAAATTTGGAAATTTCCAAAAGAAAAAAAGAGGGGTACCAACGCTTCATGAACTTTTGCGTAAATAAACTTAGTTTTTGCTGCAGGTATGTTGTACAAAACAAAGAAGACGCTCAATCAAATGAAGAGATGGTGTTTATCAGAAAGTTTTGCAAACACTTAAAGTTAAAAACTTTAGTTTTATTATTAGAAGAAATAGAGGGCTCCATATATTATTTAGAAAGAAATGCTAATTCAAAAATTTTGTTTCTTTCTTTGTCAATAAACTTATTTAAGATTTTTGATGAAAATTAAATCCCACTACTTCTTAATTGTTTTTGCTCTTTTTATTTCATGTCTAAAAAAAAGCAACAATATTAATTTCATCAATATTGAGAATGATACCTGGTCAGTTTCAGACACTTTATTTTTCAAATTTAAAGACTTAGATGCTGAAAAAAAATATTATGCTCAATTGACCGTTAAGCACAAGACAGATTATTATTATCAAAACTTAATTTTGTTTTTAAAAGCAAACAATCAAATAGACACGCTTAATTTGCAGTTTGCAAAAAAAAACGGCACTTGGAATAGCAAAGGAGCTGGAGACACTAGGTTTTATTCAAAAACTCTAAAAAATCTTAATTTTGATAAAAAAGATAGTATATGTATAGTTATCAATCATGCAATGAGAAACACTAATACAAATCAAATAAGAGAAATATATGGGATTTCATCAGTTGGTCTTGAAATAATTAGTGAAGATTGATTAAAAATAATCGGTTCATATGGATTTTTATGCTCACACCATTTGTCGTGTCTGTAGTTATAATCTTGTTGGTTTCACGGGGTTTTTTTGGAAAGCTACCAACCTTTGATGAGCTTGAAAACCCAAAGACCAACCTAGCAACACAACTTATCTCCTCTGACGGAAATAATTTAGGAGCATACTTTTATGAAAACAGAAGTAACGTTAGCTATAAAGAGCTTCCAGATGATTTAATAGACGCATTAATTGCCACAGAGGATGTTAGATTTAGAAATCACTCAGGTATAGATATAAGATCACTTTTAAGAGCTGTATACGGTCAAATTATTGGAAATAAATCAAGTGGGGGAGCTAGCACAATCACACAGCAATTATCAAAAATGCTTTTTACAAAAAAACCTAGTTCTGGCATAGAGAGGGTTGTGCAAAAACTTAAAGAATGGGTAATCTCTGCAAGGTTAGAAAAACATTACACAAAAGATGAAATAATTACAATGTACCTAAATAGGTTTGATTGGGTTAATAATGCCGTAGGTATAAAGTCAGCATCAAGAGTTTATTTTAACAAAAAACCATCCGAACTTAACCTTGAAGAGGCGGCAACTTTAGTTGGAATGTTAAAAAACTCAGCGCTTTATAACCCAAACAGACGTTTAAATTTCACTGAGGAAAGAAGAAACGTTGTGCTTTCTCAAATGAAAAAATATAAATTTATTAATAATGAAACTTTTGACACTACAATAGCTAAACCTCTTGTTTTAGATTTTAAAAAAGCCAGCCATAATGAAGGTTTAGCCCCATATTTAAGAGAACAATTAAGACCGATACTCGTTAATTGGTGTAAAACAAAAAAAAAGCCAGATGGAAGCACATATAATCTTTACACTGACGGGCTAAAGATATATACCACGATTGATTCAAGAATGCAGGTCCATGCAGAAAAAGCTGTTAAAACACACATGTCTAAACTGCAAAAAGATTTTTACAATCATTGGAAGGGATATGAACACGCTCCTTTTCCCGAAGACTTTGATACTTTACAATTTGAACTGGTAATGAATCAAGCTATAAAAAGATCTGAAAGGTATAAGAAATTGAAAGCTTCTGGTAAATCAAATGAAGAAATTGAAAAAGCTTTTAAAACAAAAGTAAAAACTAAACTTTTTTCATGGAATGGTGTTGTTGATAGTTTAATTAGCCCGTTTGATTCAATACTTTACAACAAGTTTTTTATTCATTGCGGCATGATGAGTATGGATCCTAAAACAGGGTTTATAAAGTCTTATGTTGGAGGAATTGATCATAGGTTTTTTAAATATGACCATGTAATAAAAGGAAAAAGACAGGTGGGATCAACATTTAAACCTTTTCTTTATGCTTTAGCTGTACAAGAAGGTTACTCAGCATGCAAAAAAGTCCCTAATGTTCCAGTTGTTTTTGATAAAAATATTTGGAAGCTTGAGAAGGACTGGGCTCCAAAAAATTCTGGTAATGATTATGAAGGTCTACCTCTAACAATGAAGTTTGGTTTGGCAAACTCAATAAATTCAATGACAGCATATATTATGAAGCAATTTGGCCCATATGCTGTTGTAGATTTAGCAAGGAAAATGGGCGTAAAATCAAAAATTTTAGCGGTCCCCTCTCTATGTTTAGGCACATTTGATTTATCCGTGTATGAAATGGTTGGTGCTTATTCTACTTTTGCAAACAAAGGAGTATGGACAGAGCCAATTTTTATAAACAAAATAACCGATAAAAATGGTGTGGTACTTGAAAACTTCAGTCCAAAAACACAAGAAGCAATGAGTCAAAATACAGCAGATATAATGATTAGATTATTACAAGGTGTAGTTGATGGGGTATATAGCCCTGAAGCTAAAGTTAGAAGAGGGACAGGGGTTAGGCTTAGGTATAGGTATCAATTCGAAAACGAAATTGCAGGAAAAACAGGCACGACACAAAATCAATCAGACGGCTGGTTCATGGGAATCACGCCGGATTTGGTAACCGGAGTGTGGACTGGTTGTGAGGATAGAAGTGTGCATTTTAGAGATATACAGAATGGACAAGGGGCAAATACAGCATTGCCGGTCTTTGCAGAATATATGAAAGGAATTTATAATGACACTTTGAATTTAGATCCAATTAGAAAAAATTTTGATATTTCTAAATCAATAGACATTTCAATTGATTGTGATGAGGATTTAATTAAATTTAAGGATAATTTTGACGAAGAATTTTAACATGATTAATAAAACAATAGCTAGTGTAGATGAGGCAATCTTTGGTGTAAAAAGTAATATGGTGTTAATGTTTGGGGGTTTTGGTTTATGCGGAATCGCTGAGAACTGTATTAATGCCCTTTCAAAAACAAAAATTAAAAATCTGACTTGCATTTCAAATAACGCTGGTGTTGATGATTTTGGGCTGGGACTTCTTCTAAAAAAAAGACAAATAAAAAAAATGATTTCTTCATATGTCGGAGAAAATGATGAGTTTGAAAGACAAATGCTTTCTGGAGAGCTAGAGGTTGAGTTAATACCACAAGGAACATTGGCCGAAAGATGTAGAGCTGGTGGGGCAGGGATACCAGCATTTTTCACACCAGCAGGATATGGCACGGAGGTTCAAGGAAAGAAAGAGGTGAGAGTGTTTAATAAAAAGAAATATATTTTGGAACACGCTTTAAATGCAGATTTTGCTTTTGTAAAAGCCTGGAAAGGAGATACTTTAGGCAATCTAATTTACAAGGGTACAGCAAGAAACTTCAACCCTTTAATGGCTATGGCTGGTAAGATAACAGTAGCTGAAGTTGAACATTTAGTGCCTGCCGGGGAATTAGATTTAAATCAAATTCATACTCCAGGTATATTTGTACAACGTATTTTTAAGGGAAGTTTTTACGAAAAAAGAATTGAAAACAGAACAATAACAAAACCTTAAGATGGCCTTAACAAAAAATGAAATTGCAAAAAGAATAGCGCAAGAATTGGTGAATAACACATATGTAAATTTAGGTATAGGAATACCTACTTTAGTTGCTAACCATGTCCCCTCAGACATTAATGTTGAATTTCAATCTGAAAACGGAATATTAGGCATGGGCCCCTTCCCTAAAGAGGGAAAGGAAGATGCAGATTTAATAAATGCAGGCAAGCAAACCATTACGTCTTTACCTGGAGCAGTCCTTTTTGATTCAGCTTTATCATTTTCTATGATTAGAGGAAACCACATCCACCTAAGTGTTTTGGGGGCTATGCAAGTAGCTGAAAACGGCGACATAGCAAACTGGAAAATTCCTGGTAAAATGGTCAAGGGAATGGGTGGGGCTATGGATCTAGTTACTTCATCAAACAATATTATAGTTGCTATGACACATACAAACAGACAGGGTCAAAGTAAACTTTTAAAAAGATGCACCCTTCCAATAACAGGTGTGTCTTGTGTAAAAAAAATAGTTACTGACCTAGCTGTTATTGAGGTCACAAGTAAAGGCTTTAAATTAACAGAAGTAGCCCCTAGTGTTTCAGAAGATGAAATTATTAATTCAACAGATGCCGATTTAATCATAGATAAAAATCTTAAAACAATGGTGTTATAAGGTTTTTATTTCTTTCTAATGTCCTCTGTTTTACCTTCTGGAACAGCATCAATTAATTTTTTAGTATAGACTGTTTGAGGTGAGTTATATATTTGATCGGCGTCTCCCATTTCCTCTATTTTCCCACCTTGCATTACCACCATTCTGTCACTCATATATTTAACGACAGACAGGTCGTGAGATATGAATATATAAGTCAAACCAAATTCTTTTTTGAGGTCATTTAATAGATTTAGTACTTGAGCCTGCACAGAAACATCAAGAGCTGAAACAGATTCATCACAAATAATAAATTTCGGATTTAATGCTAAAGCTCTAGCAATACCAATTCGTTGTCTTTGTCCACCTGAAAATTCATGTGGATATCTGTAAAAATGTGTTGGATCAAGGCTTACTTTTTCTAAAAGTTCTTGTACTTTATTTTTTCGATCTTTTTCGCTTTCATATATTGCATGAACCTGCATAGGTTCCATTATAGCATTTCCAATAGTCATTCTGGGGTTTAGTGAGGAATAAGGGTCTTGAAATATAATTTGAACCTCCTTTCTAAAATCTCTTAATTCATTCGCAGACATTGATGCAATATCTATGCCTTTATAAATCATCTTTCCCGACATAGGCTCCTCTAATCTTAGGATGGTTCTTCCTGTTGTAGTTTTCCCACAGCCAGACTCACCGACTAAGCCAAGCGTTTCTTTAGGATACACATCAAAGCTGACGTTATCGACAGCCTTTACATATCCACTTGTACCCCCAAAAAAACCCTTTTTAATTGGAAAATAAGTTTTTAAGTTTTGTACTTTTAGTATGGGTTCTTGTTTATACAAATTCACAAGCCTCTCTTTTCTTTCTTTTTCAGAAACAATAATTTTTTTTGTAAAATCTTCAACAGAAATTTTATTATCAATAACATTACCTGATGAATCAACCTGCATAAAATCAGATACTGTTGGTAAAAACTTATATCTTTTATTTAAAGGGGGCCTACATGCGAGCAAGCCTTTTGTGTATGGGTGTTTTGGCTTGGTGAAAATATCCCAGACATTACCTTGCTCTACAATTTTGCCCTTGTACATAACTACAACCTTATCTGCTAGCTCTGCAATAACGCCTAAATCATGGGTTATAAATATTATCCCCATCTCATATTCCTTTTGTAAGTCTTGCATTAGTTCAAGAATAGTTTTTTGAACAGTAACATCAAGGGCAGTTGTAGGTTCGTCAGCAATTAAGACAGAAGGTTTACAACTCATTGCCATAGCAATCATAACCCTTTGCTTTTGACCGCCAGATATTTGGTGAGGGTATGTACTAAAAATTCTGTCAGGGTCAGGTAATTCAACTTTTTTGAATAAATCAATAGCCAAGTCTTTTGCTTCTTTTGCATTAAGTTTCTGATGCAACATAATAGCCTCTACAACTTGATTTCCGCAGGTAAAAACAGGGTTAAGAGAGGTCATAGGCTCTTGAAAAATCATTGCTAAATCATTACCTCTATAAGACCTCATTTTCTCTTCAGAAAGAGATAGTAGGTTTACACTTTTTGATTCATTTTTGTGAAAAATGATTTCACCTGAGGATATTTTTCCTGGCGGTGAGGGGACCAGTCTCATTGCTGACAATGATGTTACGGATTTTCCAGAGCCTGACTCTCCCACAACACCGATCGTTTCGCCTTTGTTTAATGTGAAACTAATATTATCAACAGCTCGCACTGTACTACCATCAGTATGAAACTCAGTTACAAGTCCATTAAATTCAATTAAAGCTTTATTCTTTTTCATATATTTTCAAAGAAAATAATTTTAAGTAATAGTACCAACTAAGTCACTATAAATTTCATTCCAAATATTTTAGTGAAATTTTTAATAATAATTCTTTTCACTTCACTTTTGTCGACATTAACATTAAGCTCATTTTTCATGCTAGTGACCTTTTTGTTAGAAATACCACAGGGCACGATATGATCAAAATATGAAAGGTCGTTATTTACGTTTAGTGCAAATCCGTGCATAGTCACCCACCTACTGGTTTTTACCCCTATTGCGCATATTTTTCTTGGATTATTTTTTGTGTCAATCCAAACCCCTGTCTCTCCTGCAGATCTTTCTGCTTTAATAGAAAACTCACTTAAAGTTTCTATTATAACTTCTTCTATTCCTCTCATATATTTTCCAAGGTCTGTAAAAAAATTTTCAAGATCAATTATTGGATATCCAACAATTTGTTCAGGACCATGATATGTGATATCCCCACCTCTGTTAGTTAAATGGAAAGAAGCTCCAATTTTTTTTTGTGTTTTAATGTCAGCTAGAAAATTTTTGTTATTTCCATTTTTACCCAAAGTATACACATGATTGTGTTCACAAAAAATAAAATAATTTTTTGTAGGCACAGAAATTGGGTTTTTTCTGTTTTTAGATTTTAAACTAATAATTTCATCAAATAGGCTTTTTTGATATTCCACGCCTTTCACATATTCAATCTTAGAAATATCAAGAAGAGAAACGGATTTGTTAATTAATTTTTGAGAGTTCACTTTTTAAGTAATTAATTACATCAATCTCAATAGCATCAACATTGTTTAGTTCAGATAAAAACCAAGAAATCCAATCTGTGAGGTGAACTAGAAAAAGAGTTTTTTCGAGTTTCGAGTTGCCAAAACTATTGAGTTCAATTATTTTAGGGTTATATTTTTGTATAACCTTCTTATTGATACTAACCCTATGTTTGTTTCTGTAAAAGTCATCATCATTTTGAAGAAATATTACAGATAAATCATCAGTATTTGTTCGCCACCCTAAAATTTCATTATGATTCATCTCAGGAATAACAGCATGCCAGCATAACATCTTAGAATTTTCATTAAGTTGCTGTCTAAATCTAATAGCTAAACCTTCGTATCCATCACAACAATAAATAATAGCCGTTGTTTTGTGTATTTTTTGAGCAGCTGATCTAGCAGCGGACATGATATTCTCACTGTTTTTTTTAAGATTTGCAATTGTTTGATCTAAGTTTTTCAAAAACTCATTTGATATTAGGTGATTTTTATATAATATAAAAAACAGCTGAACAAAGGAATACGCAAACATAGCCCTAGGAGGTGAGCCTGATGGTATTTTTATATGAGGAATATTGTTTTCAGAAGAAAACCTTTCGACAAAACCTTCAGAGGATATTGTAAAAATTTTCGCCTGTCTTTCATGGCATTTTTTCATTGCAGAAATTGTCTCTTCAGTGTTTCCCGAGTAAGATGTGCAAATCACCAGAGTTTTCATACTAATGTAGTTTGGGATGTTGTAGTCCTTCACCAGTTCAACAGGTATTTTAAGCTCATCTTTTACAATGTCTTTTAAAATGCTTCCTCCAATTCCAGAACCACCTAAACCACATATTACAATATTTTTGTATTCTAATTTATCATCAAAATCAAAATTTTTACCAATTTTAATAGCTTCATCAATCTGATCTGTAAAATTTTTTATGTAATCTTTCATATTGTAAAAATAACAAATCTTAATACAAGAATTCATATCTTTGTTTAGGAATGCAAAATCAAAACCTAAATCAAGTTGACCAACGAAAAAAATCTTTAAAAAGACTTTTAGAAATTGGTATTAACCCGTATCCTTCGGAGCTTGTTGATATAGATTCAAATAGCACAGATATCAAGGATAGTTATGATGAAAGTAGTGAAGAAAGAATAGTAAAAATAGCTGGAAGACTTATGAGGCGTAGAATTATGGGTAAAGCCTCTTTTGCTGAAATACAAGATGATTGTGGAAGAATACAGCTGTATTTGAATAGAGATGAGGTTTGTAAAGGTGAAGACAAATCACTTTATAACGAGGTCTTTAAAAAGCTAATTGATATTGGTGATATAATTTTTGTTAAAGGAAATGTGTTTAAGACAAGGCTAGGTGAGGTTTCAGTGAATGTTAGAGAGTTAACAATCCTCTCAAAATCTCTAAGACCCCTACCGCTTCCTAAAGTCGATAATGAAGGTAAAGAATATGACTCTTTTTCTGATCCAGAATCCAGATACAGGCAAAGATATGTTGATTTAATTGTTAACCCAGAAGTCAAGGAAACATTTATTTTGCGAACTAAGCTAACAAACTCAATGCGCTCGTTTTTAAACAAAAAGGGGTATTTGGAAGTTGAAACACCTATTTTACAACCTATTTACGGCGGAGCAAGTGCCAAACCTTTTGTAACCCATCATAATAAGCTAGACATGAAACTATATTTGAGAATAGCAAATGAACTGTACTTGAAAAGATTAATTGTTGGGGGCTTTGAAGGGGTTTATGAGTTTTCAAAAGACTTTAGAAATGAAGGTATGAGTCGTTTCCATAATCCAGAATTTACACAGATGGAGCTATATGTTGCTTATAAGGACTATGACTGGATGATGTGTTTAGTTGAAAAAATGGTAGAGAATATTGCATTAGATTTACACGGAACAACTAAAGTTTCTTATGACAACAAAGAAATTGATTTCAAATCTCCATGGAAGAGGTTGCCTATGTTTGAAATCATAAAAGAAAATATAGGCGTTGACATATCAAATATGGGAGAGGAGGATTTAAAAAACTTATGTAACGATTTAAAAATAAAGATAGACTCAAGCATGGGTAAGGGTAAGTTAATTGATGCTATTTTTAGTGAAAAATGTGAGAAGAATATTGTTCAACCTACATTCGTTACAGACTACCCAATTGAAATGTCTCCATTAGCAAAAAAACATAGATCAAAAAAAGGTTTAGTAGAGCGTTTTGAAGCAATAGTTAATGGAAAAGAATTGTGTAATGCCTTTTCAGAGCTTAATGATCCAATTGATCAAAAATTAAGATTTGAAAAACAAGTCGAGTTAGGAAAAAAAGGCGATGAAGAGTCGATGATGTTAGATATGGATTATATCAGAGCTCTAGAGCACGGAATGCCTCCTACAGCAGGCTTAGGAATAGGAATAGATCGATTAGCTATGTTGATGACAGGTAGCAAATCAATTCAAGATGTTTTATTTTTCCCACAAATGAAAAAACAAAATAATGAAAATTGAAAGTCTGTTAAAAAGAGATGAAATTAATGGGGCTGAGCTAGAGCAAATGATTGCATTAAGAAAAAAGAACCAGTTAGATTTTGTCTTGGTTGACGTAAGGGAAGAATATGAGTTTAATAATCAACACATTATTGGCGTTGATAAATTAGTACCAATGTCAGAATTATCCAATAAAGTTGATGAATTAGAGAATTTCAAGCAGAAACTAATTATTGCTCAATGCAAATCTGGAGGAAGATCTGCTCAGGCTCAAATGTTTTTAAGAAGGTTGGGTTTTGAAAAGGTTCTAAATCTCACTGGAGGTATTCTCAAATATAGAGGTCAAACCAGTTAAAATCAAACTTGCTTTTTTCTCACCAATAATTGATGATAAAATATCTAAATCTGTTTCATATATTCTTCTCACAGATCCAATCTTCTTGATTAATAATTCAGCAGTTTTTTCACCTATACCATCAATATCAGTTAAAGCGCTTGAAAGAGTACTTTTCAATCTTCTTTTTTTATGATAATTTATAGCAAATCGGTGTGCTTCATTTCTAATTGTTTGAATTAATTTTAAGCTTGGCGATTTTTTATCTATAAATAGTGGAATCTTATCATTGGGAAAATAAATGCTTTCTAGCTTTTTAGCAACACCTATGATAGCAACTTTTCCAGAAAGCCCCAATCTTTTCAAGCTTTCTTTAGCAGAGCTTAATTGACCCTTCCCACCGTCAATAACAATTAAATCAGGAAGGTCTCCCTTTTCATCTAAAACTCTTTTATATCTTCGAAAAACAACCTCTCTCATACTAGCAAAGTCATCAGCTTTTGTTACTGTTTTAATTTTGAAAATTCTATAGTCTTTCTTAGAGGGAAGCCCCTTTTTAAAAACAACACATGAAGAAGTAGGTAAAGAGCCTTGAATGTTAGAATTGTCAAAGCACTCTATGTGATTAGGAATGGTTTTTAACCTAAGGTCTTTTTTCAAAAAAATTAACGAGGGTTTGGTTTTTGACCTTTCACTCTCTTTAAGTTTTTTTCTTTCAATTTCAAGTAGATTATATTTTGCATTTCTTTCTGAAAGTATCAGCAACTTTTTTTTATCTCCAATTTTTGGATAAAAAATATTGACATTTTCATACAGCTCACTAATTTTAATGTTACTGTATATGGTTTTTGACTTACTATTAAAAACTTCTCTTGAACGAATTATAGCAAGCTTCATAATTTCTTCATTTTTTTCAGTGAGTCTTTTTTTAAACTCCATAATATGAGATAAAACGATTGACCCATTTATGATAGAGAGATAATTTACTACAGCAGTATTTTTATTTGAGACAAGGGAAAAAACATCTACATTGCTAATCTTCGAGCTAACTATTATTGATTTTGATCTGTAGTCTTTTAATAAATCAATCTTAGATTTAATTTTTTTTGCCTCTTCAAAATTTAAAAGTTCTGATTGTTTTTCCATTTTAATTGTTAATTGATTTATTAGAATTTTTAAATTTCCTTTTAAAATGGATTTTATCTTTTTTATTATTTCTTGATATTTTTCATTTTTTTGTAAATTAACTTTGTTTTTTAACAATGTGATAGGAGTCCACCCACTATCATAAAACATATCATAAAAAAGGTCAATGAGTACATTTATTACATAAGTTGATTTATAAGGCCCAAAATAATCAGAACCATCATTCACAACTTTTCTTGCAAATAAAATTTTAGGAAAATTTTCTTTAGTTATTTTTATCCAAGGATATGACTTATCGTCCTTCATTAATACATTGTATTTTGGCTGATATTTTTTAATTAAATTATTCTCAAGCAGCAAAGCATCAAGTTCATTTTGAACTAAAATGTACTTAACGTCATCAATTTTATTTACTAATCTTAATGTTTTTCCACTTGTTTTTGTGTTGAAATAAGACCCAACTCTTTTTTTAAGGTTTTTTGCTTTACCAACATAAATAATCTTATTTGTAGAATCTAAAAACTTATATACCCCAATCTTTTGAGGAAGTTTTTTTATAATTTCTTCTTTTTTAGCGCTCACTATTTTGAAAGGGTTGTTTAAATTTAGTAACTAAATGCTATTTTTGTTTATTGATTCAAAAATATGAAATTAGCAATTGTTGGAGTAACAGGTCTTGTTGGAAGAAAAATGCTCGAGATTTTAGAGAAAAAAGATATTAAAGTTGAAGCACTTTTTCCTGTTGCTTCTGAAAAATCTACGGGTAAAAGAATATTATTTAAAAACAAAGAATACGAGGTCATAAGCATTCATGAGATTATTGACAAAAAACCTGAAATAGCTCTTTTCTCAGCAGGCTCTCGAATTTCCAAACAGTGGGCACCACAGTTAGCAGAAATAGGTTGTCGAGTAATTGACAATTCATCATATTGGAGAATGAGTCACAAGCATAAATTGATAGTTCCTGAGATTAATTTTAATGATCTAAATTTAAGCTCAAACAAAGTATGTAGCTCAGATATGATTATTGCGAATCCAAACTGCTCAACCATTCAACTTGTTATTGCAATATCAGAAATACACAAGAAGTTTAAAATTAAAAGAATGATAGTGTCTACATACCAAGCTGTGTCTGGAAGTGGAAAAAATGCAATAAACCAACTACAGAATGAATCAAAATCTATCAGCACAAAAAAAGTATATGAAAGACAAATCTTCAACAATGTAATCCCCCAATGTGATATCTTTGATGAAGATCAATACACTAAAGAAGAGCACAAAATAATTAATGAAACAAACAAAATACTTAACTCCAAAATAGGAATTACAGCAACTGCCGTGAGAGTACCAATTGAGAACTCCCACTCAGAGAGTGTTAATATAGAACTAGTCAATAATACTACAACTGAAGAATTAATAGAGGTGTTAAAACAAACAAACGGAGTTCAGTATATGGGTAGGGCAAATAATTATTATTCAACACCACACGAAGCAACTGGTTCTGACCTGGTTTACGTAGGTAGAGTGAGAAGGGACTTTTCAAAAGACAATTGTTTTAATCTGTGGGTTGTTTCAGATAATTTAAGAAAAGGCGCAGCAACAAATGCTATTCAAATTTTAGAAAAAATTATAAATAAGTGATTTTAGTACATAAATTAAAATTATTGTTTATTGGAATTCCTTATTCCGCTTCAACAGCAATAAGTAAGGACTTACATAAAAACTATGGTGGAAAGGCCATACTGAGAAAACATTCTCTTTATTCTGAGTTTGATGAAATTGCAAGCAAGACAGAAAAAGATTATTATGTGTTTGCAGTAAAAAGAAACCCAATGGATATAGTAATTTCTGTCTATGAGAAAATGAAAAATGATTCAAAAGGAAATTTTACAAACTTAAACTTGTTAGAAAAAAATGGTGGTCATATTTCTAAAAGACAAAGAAAGCATTATCTATTTATCAGAAAAAACAATGCTAGTTTTCAAGATTATTTCAAGAAATTTTATAGGCTACCCTATACAAGTGCGCTATCTATTGTGAAAAATGATTGTGACCGTATAATTTCATTTGAAAATTTAGATAATGAATACAATGTGCTTCTAAATGATTTAGGTGCGGTTTCTAATCATAAAGTGCCTAAAATCAATCAAACAAAAGGTAAACATGATTTTGATTATTATTACACTGATGAGATAAAAAATCAAGCAATACAAGTTTTTGCTCCATACATGAAAGATTTTGGTTATCAAATGCCAAAAGGGTGGTGTGGAAAAAAGATTCGACTACGCATAAAATTAACTTACAGATTGATAAATTATTTAAAAAAAATTATTTATCCTTTCAGGTCAAAAATTAAAAGAAAAAGCGTTGAAAACAGCGTATATGGGAAAATACAAAGAAGGAATTAGTTAAGGTCCTTTCTAAAAAATAAAATCAAGCTAATTGCGCCTACGGAAATACATGAGTCTGCAAAGTTAAAAACAGGCTTAAAAAAGGTGAAATTATTGCCTCCAAAGTAAGGCACCCAACTTGGAATTTCAGTGCTAAAAAAAGGAAAGTAAAGCATGTCAACAACCTTTCCAAAAAACATTGAGGAATACCCACCATCTTCTGGAAAAAATGAAGCTATATTATTATAACTATCATTAAATACAACGCCATAAAACAAGCAATCTATAATATTTCCAATTGCGCCCCCCAAAATAAGACCAAAGCAAACAAGAACGGGGCGTTTGTACTTGGACAAGTTTATTTTGAATAAGTATCTAACAGCTAAAACAACTATAAATATTCTTGTTAAGGTTAAAATTAACTTACCTAATTCTCCACCAAGCTCAAGACCAAAAGCCATTCCATTGTTTTCTGTAAAATAAATAATAAACCAATCAAATATTTCAAAGTATTGGCCAAGAAACATATTTGTTTTTATCCAAATTTTAATACACTGATCAATAATGACAGAGAATAAAGCGGTTAAAAAAATTAACTTCAATTTGTAGTTTTTACTGAGAATTTTTTGCCTCTATACTCAAAGTAGCATGAGGGACTAGCATCAACCTTTCTTTGGAGATTAAGTTGCCGGTAACACGACAAACGCCGTAAGTCTGATTTTCGATTCTGATTAATGCATTTCTCAAATTACGTATAAACTTTTCTTGTCTTTCAGCAAGCTTCATATTTTCTTCTTTTGACAAGGTTGATGAACTTTCTTCAAAAGCTTTAAAAGTTGGTGATGTATCCTCAGTGCCATTGTCAGAATCATTTGAGTAAGCAGATTTTAATGTTTTTAAATCTGCTTCAGCTCTGCTGATTTTTTCATTTATGATTTTTTTAAACTCAAGGAGTTCTTTTTGCGTGTATTTATTTTTTTTTGACATTTATTAACTCAATTTTTAATTTGATTGAAATGTTTTCTATTAAATCTAAATTACTATAATTCTCAACTTTTTTAGAAAAACTAATGTTTTCACAAAGTGTTTCGTTACAAATATAATTTAAATTATTATTAAAGATATTTCGTATGTTTTCCTCGTCTTGAATTTCAATGTTAATTTTATCTGTTACATCAAGAGACCTTTCTTTTCTTAAAAGCTGAATTCTATTCACCAACTCTCTTGAGACACCCTCATTTTTTAAAGTATCATTAATTTTAGTGTCAAGAGCCACAGTAAACTTTGTATTGGAAATAACTGGAAGTCCTGAATTGTTTTCAGAAGTAATTATTATGTCCTCTGCTAATAATGTAATATTTTCTTTAGTTATTAAACTTTTATTTTTCTCTAGCAGTTCAATGCTTTTATTATCCAGTTGATTTATTATTGAAATCACTGTTGATATTTTTTCACCATATTTTGGTCCTAAAATCTTAAAATTGGGTTTAATTTTTTTTGCAAAAAACCCACTTTTTTCATCAACTACTTTTAGTTCTTTTATGTTGGTTTCTTCCTCAACTAAAGTTTTAACTTCTATAATATTTTCATATGTGAGCTTGTCATTTACCGGTATAAGAGCTCTTGGCAAAGGCTGCCTTACCCTTATTTTTTCTTGTTTACGTAAGGAAAGTATCATTGATGTAACTTCTTGCGCTATTGACATTTGGTTTTCAAGCTTTTTATTTATGATTTCTAATGAAGCATTTGGGAATGATGCAAGATGAACACTTTCAATTTTGTGTCTTTTACTAATTTTGTTTAGATCGTTAAATAGGCGATTGCTATAAAAAGGGATAACAGGTGATGAAATTATTGCTATTTTCTCAAGACACTCATATAGAGTCTGATAAGCTGAAACTTTACTTTCATTATACTCACCCTTCCAGAACTTTCTTCTACTTAATCTTACATACCAATTGCTGAGCTTATTTACAACAAAAAATTGGATATCTCTACAAACTTTAGTTGGTTCAAAAGCGTCAAAGTTTTTTGAACAGTTTAATATTAATGTGTTTAGCTCAGAAAGAATCCATTTATCTAATTTGTCAAGCTTTTCAATGTTGAAATTGCTGCCTGTAAACTTAAATTTATCAATATTTGCATATAAAGAAAAGAAGCTATATGTATTAAATAGCGTTCCAAAAAATTTTCTTTTCACCTCCTCAATACCACTCGTATTAAACTTCAAATTTTCCCACGGTTGAGCATTAGAAATCATATACCATCTTGTAGCATCAGCACCATATAGCTTGATTGTTTCAAATGGGTTGATTGCATTGCCAAGTCTTTTTGACATCTTATTTCCCTCTTTATCTAGAACTAGTCCATTAGATATTACATTTTTAAAAGCTACTGAGTCAAAAATTATTGTCGCAATAGCATGTAGAGTGAAAAACCAACCTCTAGTTTGATCAACGCCTTCAGCAATAAAATCTGCCGGAAAATTTTCTTTAAAATAATTATAGTTTTCAAATGGATAATGAAGTTGAGCATAAGGCATTGCTCCGGAGTCAAACCACACATCTATTAAATCCAATTCCCTGAACAGCCTTGTTTTTCCATCATCAGTGCACAGCACTATATCATCAACATAAGGCTTATGTAAATCAAAAATATTATAATTCTTGTCAGAAAAATCTCCAACTATAAATTCATTTAAAGGGTTAGTTTTCATAATATCAAAGCCTATAGATAAATCTATCTCATGTTTAAGCTCTTCAATTGACCCAATGCACTTTTCATGTTTTCCGTCTTTAGATCTCCAGATTGGAATAGGAACTCCCCAATACCTTGATCTTGAAAGATTCCAATCAACTAGATTATCAAGCCAATTTCCAAACCTGCCCTCTCCTGTGGATTTAGGTTTCCAATTAATAGTTTTATTTAAATCGGACATCTTTTTTTTGAAGGCTGTTGTTTTTATAAACCAACTATCAAGAGGGTAGTACAGTATTGGCTTATCAGTTCTCCAACAATGAGGATATGAGTGCTCATACTTTTGAACTAAAAAAGCTTTGTTTTCTTTTTTTAATTTGATACTAATTTGTGTATCAACATCTAATTTATCTTTTCTTTCTCCTTCTTCGCAGTAAGAATCCTTAACATATTTTCCCGCAAAATCAGTAACAACTTCCTTGAACTTACCATATTTGTCTACCAAAGTTAATGAGCCAATATTATTTAGCTTTGCTACATGATTATCATCTGAACCAAATGAAGGTGCAATATGTACAATCCCAGTTCCATCTTCGGTAGTCACAAAATCTGCAGCTATCACTAAAAATGCATTACCATTTTTCGGAACATCATAGTTCATTAACTGATTATACTTTATACCTATTAAATCAACACCTTTAAACTTTCTTAAAATCTTATAAGGAGGTTTTTTTCCGTTGAAAATGAATGAATGCTCTTCATTCGTTTCTTCATATGTAAAATATGATTTATACAAATCTTCAGCAATGATTACTGATATTTGTTTTTTAGTATACTTATTAAATGTTTTAATTTTTAAATAATCAATTTTTTTACCAACTGCCAATGCAGTGTTAGAGGGAAGTGTCCATGGAGTAGTTGTCCATGCAAGTAAAAATATATCTTCAGAGTTTTCGAATAAAAAATTACTCAAATCATTTTTGACTATTTTAAACTGAGCCGTAACAGATGTATCTTTAACCATTTTATAACATCCAGGTTGATTTAGCTCATGTGTGCTCAGGCCAGTTCCAGCTTTTGGTGAATATGGTTGTATTGTAAAACCTTTGTAGAGCAAGCCTTTTTTGTAGAATTCTTTTAAAAGCCACCAAACACTTTCTATATATTTATTTTCATAGGTTATGTAGGGGTTTTCCATATCAACCCAATAACCCATTTCTTTAGTAAGTAGCTCCCAATCTTTTTTATATTTCAAAACATTTTTTCTACACTCCTCATTATACTCTTTAACGCTTATTTTTTCTCCAATATCTTCTTTTGTGATTGATAGAAGCTTTTCCACACTTAGCTCAACAGGTAAGCCGTGAGTATCCCATCCGGCTTTTCTTTCAACGTGATAACCTTTCAAAGATTTGAATCGACAAAAAATATCTTTAATGGTTCGCCCCATCACGTGATGTATACCAGGAAGACCATTAGCTGATGGAGGGCCTTCATAGAAAATATATTTTTCATTAGCCTTATTTTTCTCAATGCTTTTAGAAAAAACTTGTAGTTTATTAATTTCTACAAGTTCTTCTTTGTGAATTTTTTGTAAGTCTAAATTTTTATATTCTGGATACATCGTTGTTTCTTATTACTTATAAGTATGCAAATATATACTTTGCTTCCAATTTAACAATAGCTATTTTTTACAACAGATTATTTAAAATTAACCTAATGTCCTCAAGATAGCTTTTTCCAAAAAGTTTTGCATGCACAAGAAGTGGGTATATTTTTAATATTTCTATTCTTTCACTTGATTTACTAGATTTAGGAGCATAGTAGTAATATGATTCATAAAAAGACTTGTTAAATCCACCAAATAATTTGCTCATTGCAATATCAGTTTCCCCGCACCCATAGTAAACAGATGGATCAAATAAACCAATTTCATTATTTTCACAAAACATAAAATTATTTGCCCACAAGTCACCATGAAGCAAGCATGGCTTCATATTGTTGTCAAAAAAATCATCTAGTTTCAGCATAAGCTTTTCTAATTTATTAACTATTTTTTTGTCATAATCCAGACCTTCAATCAAAGGAATAATTCTATTATTTATATAAAAGTCACACCACTTGTCAAAAAACAAATTTTTTTGATTTAAAGTGCCAATATAATTGTCACTATTAAGCCCAAAGCTTAAACCATAACAAGAGTGTAACTCCGCTAAATTTCTTCCAAATTTTTTCCAACAATTTTCGCCGCCAGCTTCTAGAAACTCAAGAACTAAATAATTTTTACTAATGGCTAAAACTTTTGGAATTTTGAAAGAGCTCGAAGCGTTCAATAATGAAAG
This sequence comes from uncultured Bacteroidota bacterium, assembly GCA_902587125.1. Classification (GTDB taxonomy): domain Bacteria; phylum Bacteroidota; class Bacteroidia; order Flavobacteriales; family BACL11. Next base: position 256 of record CACIJW010000011.1, on the reverse strand, counting down.
CCCATCAGCTTCTTTTTTAAAAAAATCGTCTTTTACATTTTTATTGTATTTGATAAAATATTTCCCTTGGCTTGTTATAATTTTAAAGCAAGAGTTAATGCAACCTCCATTTGCGGGTTCATATGACAGAACTTCAACATCCAGTTCATCACTTAAATTTTTGATAATTTTTTTTTCGATTTGTTATTACCTTACAATTAACAAGCTGTTTGTTTTATTGTATTTCCAGCCATTAACATCTTGGTAGTAGAGCTCA
>CACIJW010000010.1 GCA_902587125.1 uncultured Bacteroidota bacterium | reverse complement strand
GTTTGAAATTATTCGTAATTAGACCTTTTTTCTTTAAGTGATACTCTATCTTCTTCTCAAAATGATTTTAATTTCTTGTTGCGTTTACTGTCATTATTGTAGGTTCATCTAAAATAATGTTTCCAACTAAAGTTAAATTAGTTCTTGTAATATTAAAATCACAGATAAAGTCTTCACTATCTTCACCAATATGCAAAGAGTCTCCTATAATAATCCATTCATTAATATTAAGTCCATCATCTGTGTACTCACGCAAGATTCCACCAGAAATAAACTCCAAAGCGATATCACTTATTATTGTTGTATTTTGTGTTGCAGATTGATATGATATTGAGTCTACGTTCCAGAACCCGACAATTCCAAAAATACACGAACCATCATCATCTTCTGCTTCTGAACTATAGTTTGTTGCAATGGGATCTGTACAACCTTCCTGTTTTGAACATGAGATAAAAACCATTGGTAGGCAAAGTAATATAAGTAGTAGTTTTTTCATTTTATTGTATTGTTTTTTCAAACTTAACAATTTTTACTTTGACTCTATATAGTTGTAGTTTATGTTTTCATTACATAATAAACTTATGCAATGCATAATAATGAAAATACTTAATGTTTAATTTGTCATATGAAAAAAATATTACTACTATTATTTATATGTCCAATAATCTCATTTTCGCAAACACTTAATAAAAGTATTTATTATGAATTTAATGTTGGAATATTCTCACCAGTTGATGGGGGGATTATTTTCCCAGGTGCTTCTTTTCTAATTGGAGAAAAAAATTATTACGAAAACAATACATTATTAGATTATCAAATAGGTCTTGCATTTCCTTCAATTGTTACAGCCAAAATCGGATTTGGTTTAGGAGATGAAAAATATGCAACAATTTTTGGTATTAGAGCTTATCCAACGTCTATATATATTCAATTTAGTTTTAAAGAAAAGAATAATATCGCATTAGAGATCTTACCTTTACCAATAAATATGGCAGCAACTCCAATGGTAACTGGAGGCTTAATTATATGCTATGGTTATCGTTTTTAAAGTATATTAAGATAACTAATGAAGAAGCTGTTAAGGTGATTAGTATGAGCTACAAGAATGTTTCTTAATCAAGAATAATCCTCTTTTCTATTGCACCATTATCATAAATAAAGAATAAGATTTGATTAGTATTGGTAGATGTTTCTTTGCCTAGCATATCTATAACTTTAACAAGCTTCCTATCTACTGATATAAAGTCCTGTGTATTAGTAATACTACCCATCTTAGCCCAAATACTTAAGTTTGGATTCCACATCCAGCTTACACAACATGTAGAATATCCAACACTACTTGCATATGTCATACAGATATCTATAGTATCATAAGCAATACCATTATTTACATTAAAGATTTGATGTGTATTCGACATGCTATCTTCTCCCAAAACTGTGCCATCTGGAGCAGTTGAAATCCAATGATAGATAATAGTATTTAAATTAGGTACATCAGCAACTAACATTGTTTGACCCGCTAAAAGAATCATTGAGTCACAAGGACTAGATGTTGTACTAACACATACAGCCTGACAAGCACTTAATGATGTGTATGCTCCTAATCCTGTTCCAGGATCAAAGCATCCGCTTACAGGATTACAGTCCCATGATTGTGGAACTGAATTACCTATAAGTATAGAATCACAGAAAAAAGATGTGCACGAAATTCCTGTAGCTATATCAATAAAAGTTATAGCTAAACAAGCCAAATACATACCATTATTTGCATAAGAATGTATTGGATTTTGTTGTGTAGAATAATTACCGTCACCAAAATTCCAATCCCATGAGACAGAATAGTTCGTTGACCAACCTTGGTTTACAGATGATATATCATTAAAAATAGTTGTTGTTCCATTTTGAGTGTAAGTGAAATAAGCTTGACACTGAGCCTGCGCAAAAAAGATTATCAAACTGCATGTTATAGTTAATAAAATTTTTCTCATTTTTAAATTTTTTGTTAAATAATCTACAAAAATAAATAAAAAAGAAATTAAAATTAGTTAGTCACAGTTTTTGTGGATAACTCATGGGGTATTTAAATCTTAAAACCATTATTCTATTTAATCGGCGGGTGTGTTTCTCTCATATACACACAAAATTAGAAGTTTAGGTATAAAAGTGTCCACCTATACGTCCACCTATAATAAAAAAACCCTCGTAAACTATTGATTTACAAGGGTTTCTAAAATTACTTTGCGGTCTGGACGGGACTCGAACCCGCGACCCCATGCGTGACAGGCATGTATTCTAACCAACTGAACTACCAGACCGTCTTAAAGTGTTGCAAATATAATTTCTTTTTCATTCATTACAACATTTTTTTTCTTTTTAGTAGATAAGAATTTAGTACATTTTTTAAATCTTCATTTATATCAATATCAAAAAGATCAATTTTATACTTCAAACATCCAAGCTTAATTTTGTTAGAGTAAATATTCATTTCTTTTACATAATCATTTCTTACTTCGCGAGAATCAATTAAAATCTCATCTAATGATTCCAAGTCTTTAAAACTGTACTTTTTACTTGGAAAGTCAAAGTTCATTTCAGTGTCTTTTTCCAAAGTTTTAAAGATTATTACCTCGTGTTTTTTAAATTTTAAATTATTTATTGCAGAAAAAAAATCATTTAGATTTTCCTGATAATTTAATAAATCAGTGAAAATTATTATTAGCGATCTTTTTTTTATTCTCTCAGAAACCAAATTAATTGACTTAATTAAATCTGTTTGTTTGGAGTTTTCAACAGAGAAATTATTGATTAGTTTATCAAATTCGTTTAAGATAATTCTTTTTTGTTTTGTACCAAGTGATGGCTTCAAAAAGAAATCAAGATTTTGAGAAAATAAACTTAATCCAACAGCATCTCTTTGTCTGTTTAATAAATTCATTAGAGAAAGAGATGATAGTACAGAGTAATAAATTTTGCTTTTGGTTTTATCTGATAAGTTTTTTGAGTAAAACATTGAAGATGAAGTGTCAACAAGGAAATGACATCTTAAGTTGGTCTCCTCTTGATATTTTTTTACGTATAACTTTTCTGTCCTTGCAAAAAGTTTCCAATCAATATTCTTAATATCATCTCCTGTATTATAGAACTTGTGTTCAGCAAATTCAACCGAAAAACCGTGAAAGGGACTAGAGTGTAATCCAGTTAGAAATCCTTCAACAGCAGTTTTAGCTATTAAATCAAGTTTGATAATATCAAACTTGTTAGGATTATCAATCATAAACTTTTTAAGCGAAAGATTCTAGCTTATCAATAAGCTGTTGTTTAGGAACAACACCTACAACTTTATCAACCACTTCACCATTTTTGAAAATAAGTAAAGTTGGTATATTTCTAATACCATACTCAACAGGTACTTCTGTATTCTCATCAACATTGACTTTACCCACAACAGCTTTGCCTTCCATCTCAGAATGAAGCTCATCAATTATTGGTGCTATTGTCCTGCAAGGCCCGCACCAAGGAGCCCAAAAATCTACAAGCACTGGCTTGTTAGAATCCTTTACTAAACTTTGAAAATTTGCATCATTAATTTCTAGTGCCATAATTTTTTATTTAATACAAATTTATTAATTTATTCTGATTTAATCTCTAGTGATAAGGCATTAATATTCGAAATATTTTTAAAAAAATCTCTATCTAAGCTTACTCTTGCCTTTCTTGAAAATAGATTTACATTATAATTGTTTTGTTTATCAATCAAATTAAAGGTAACTGTGTGTTTACCTTTTCTTTCGTTAATTATACTCTCAATTTCATCTACTAAGCTTTTGGTGATATCCTTGACATCAACTGAAATTAAAAGATTTCTAACCTCACTATCAACAATTTCTGACAATAGCTTCACATCGTTTATCTTAAATTCTAATTCGTCATTATAAAACTTCTTCTTTATTTTTCCAGAAATCAATACTGCCCATCCTATATTAAGGAAAGAATAATATTTTGTGTAGTCCTCACCAAAAAAATAAAGTTTGTGAGAATCTGTATAATCTTCAACTTGTACTACTGCATATTTTTTTCCATTTTTTGATTCTCTATGCTCTACATCAACCATCACACAACTAAAAAAAAGATCTCTACTTTTATTTTTTTCAAGAAGTTTTATGTCTTTTATAGTAGAATTTGAGAAATTACTTGATTCAAAAATAAAATCGTCAAGCGGATGTGCAGATAAATAGATACCAACAACCTCTTTTTCTTTTGTGAGAAACTCCATTGTCTTCCATTTTTCGCAAATTGGAGCTTTTGGTGACTCTAGTTCTATTTCTTGTGCACCTCCAAATATATCTATTTGAGTGGACAATTTATCTTGTTGAATCTTATTTCCAAATTTTATCATTTTCTCAATATATGATTGTCCATCTTCGAGATGAAAGTATCTAGACCTATCAATTTCAAATGAATCAAATCCACCAGAAAGTACGAGAGATTCTATTGTTCTTTTATTACAAGATCTTAGGTCTACTCTTTTAACAAAATCTGAAAAGCTCTTGTAAATCCCATTTTGCTTTCTCTCTTCAACTATCGAATTAACAGCACTTTCTCCAACTCCTTTAATTGCCCCAAGACCAAACCTTATTTCAGATTTTTTATTTACTGCAAATTTGTAGAAACTTTCATTAACATCAGGACATAGTACTTTAATTTTCATTTTTTTACATTCTTCCATGTAAAGTGTTATGTCTTTTATATCTCTCATATGATTAGCGAGGATTGACGCCATTAACTCAGCTGGATAGTGTGCTTTAAGAAAAGCTGTTTGATATGCTATCAGAGCATAGCATGTTGAATGCGATTTATTAAAAGCATATGATGCAAATTTTTCCCAATCAGACCAAATTTTTTCTACAATAGTCTCATCATAACCATTTTCCTTACAACCATTTACAAATTTCGGTTTTAGCTCATCTATGACAGATTTTATTTTTTTTCCCATACCCTTTCTCAAGCTATCTGCTTCTCCCCTTGTGAAATTTGCAAGCTTTTGTGATAGTAACATAACTTGCTCTTGGTATACTGTTATACCATAAGTTTGGGATAAATACTCCTCCATTTCGGGCAAATCGTAGCTTATTTCTTCCTTGCCATGTTTCCTTTTTATAAAATTTGGAATATATTCCATGGGGCCCGGACGATAAAGAGCATTCATAGCTATCAAATCATCAAACTTATCAGGCTTAAGATTTTTTAGATGTGATCTCATTCCATCTGATGAAAATTGAAAAATTCCTGTAGTATTTCCATTTTTAAAAATTTCAAATGTTAGACTATCATTCAATTCTAAGTTTCTAATATCAATTTCTTTTTTATGCAAATGCTTTATTATTTTCAAACAATCTTTTATAATCGTTAAATTTTTTAAGCCAAGAAAATCCATTTTTAGTAAACCAGCATTTTCAACAGCACTATTATCGTATTGTGTGACTAAAAGATCAGAATCTTTTGATGTTAAAACTGGTATGTTATTAATAAGATTATCAGATGTTATTATGATTCCACATGCATGAGTACCTATATTTCTTAAAGAACCTTCAACTTTAATTGCATTATTTATAGTTTGAGATGAAAGATCTTCCCCTTTAGAGATGGATATAAGCTCATTAACGTTCTTGAGTTGATCACCTGTAAATCTTTTTTTTAGCTTATCTTTTTCCAAACTAAAAATTTCTGAAAGAGATGTTAAATCTGGAACAAGTTTTGCAATCCTATCTGCCTCATTAAGTGGAAGATTAAGAACTCGAGCTGTGTCACGAATTGAAGATTTGGCAGCCATTTTACCGTAAGTGACAATTTGAGCAACATTTTCATGACCATATTTCGAAACTACCCAATCAATAATTTTATTTCTACCCTCATCATCAAAATCTATATCAATATCTGGAAGTGATATTCTATCAGGATTTAAAAATCTCTCAAATAGAAGATCATATTGTATGGGATCAATATCAGTAATTCCTATACAGTAAGCAACAACAGAACCTGCAGCAGATCCTCTGCCAGGTCCAACAGACACACCAATTTCTCTTGCTTTATTAATAAAGTCTTGTACAATTAAGAAATATCCAGGATATCCTGATTTTTCAATTACCTTAAGTTCAAAATTAATTCTCTCTTCAATATCTTGAGTTATATCAACATATCTTTTTTTTGCACCTTCAAAACATAGATGTCTCAGAAATTTATTTTGAGATTCAAGACCGTTTAAATCTCCGCTGTCAGTAAAAGGTTGTGGCACATTAAAGGAAGGGAGATCAACCTCCCTTTTTAATTTATAGGCATCAATCTTATTTACAACTTCATTTGTATTTGAAATAGCCTCTGGAACTTCATTAAAAATATTAAGCATCTCTTGAGTTGACTTAAAATAATATTGATCATTTTCCATTCCATATCTATATCCTCTACCCTTTCCTTTGGGTGTTTGCTTAAGTTCTCCATCCTTAACACAAAGTAAAATATCATGTGCGGTTGCATCATCAGATTTTGTATAAAAAACATTATTTGTTGCAATTAATTTAATTTGAAATTCTTTAGAAAAATTGATGAGATGAGAATTAACAAACTCTTCATCAGATACTGCATGTTTATTAATCTCAAGATAAAAATCATCCTTGAAATTAGAATACCACCATTGAATTTCTTTTCTTGCTTCTGACTCTCCCTTTTCTAATAAAATCTGAGAGATAGGTCCACTTAGGCTTCCACTTAAAATAATTAAATTTTCCTTATTTTCTATTAATATGTTCTTATCAATTCTTGGAACATAATAAAACCCATTTTGATAAGAGTATGAACTAAGTTTGCTGAGATTTAAATAACCCTCATAATTCTTTGCAAGAACTGGTAATTTATATCCGTTATCTCTGTTAGATTTATTTGTTGAGTCAATACAAATATTAAATTCACAACCAATAATTGGCTTTAATTTTAAATTATCTAAATCTAAACCTTTGTTAATTTCATGTTTTAATACCTTATTTACAAAATTAAATGATCCAAACATATTTGAGTAATCTGTAAGGGCTAAGGCTGGCATTTCATACTCGATTGCCTTGTCGATAATATCATCTAGTTCACATGTTGCTTGTAAAATTGAAAATTTTGAGTGTAAATGCAAATGTGAAAACTTAATATCTGATGAGATTTGACTAACAGGTTCATCTACAATAGACATAATTTCGTTTACATTTTCCTGTTTTTCTTTGATAACGAGATTTTTTTTAGGGAAAAAAGATTTGGAATTGGATTTAAAATCATTAAATGAATTATAGTCCATACCAATGTTTGAGTGAGGCACTACCTGCCTTTTAATTAACTCAAAAAAACATCTAGCAGTAGCATCTACGTCAATAGATGCATCGTGAGCACCATCAAAGTCAGATTCAAATAATTTAAAATGAAGTTCTGTTAACGAAGGCCACTTAAATCCACCACCTCTACCTCCTGGAATTTCACAATACTGAGTTGAAACAATTTTTGTGTCAAGTGTAGGCTTTGATTGTAAATAATTAGGTAGATTTTTTCTTAGAAATTCACATCCTACTATATTATTATCAAACTCAACATTATGACCAACGAGTATATTTGTTTTTTCAAGGGTCTGTATGAATTGTTCAAGAACATCATCTATGCTTAAACCTTTTCTCTGAGCTATTTCATTTGTAATCCCATGTATTTTAGTAGAGTTGTATGGAATATCAAAATTATCAGGCTTAATAATCAAATTGTTTTTTTCAATAAGATTTCCTTTAATATCATGTAATTGCCATGCCAATTGTACCAGTCTTGGCCAATTATCAAAATCAGTTAATGGAGCTTTCCAATTATTTGGCAGTCCAGTTGTCTCAGTATCAAAAATTAAGTACATATCAGGAACTAAATTTAAAAAACGAATCGTAATTAAATTTAAATTACTTTACAATAGTTAATAAAAGTTAATAACTAATATTGTGGAAAAACTAAATAAAATTTTGTTTTTTCATCCAATCATCATTGAAAATTTTTGCTACATAACGGCTACCGTGATCGTGTAACAAAACAACGACCACATCATCTACAGTAAGTTGCCCCTTTAATTGATTAATTGCAGCAATTGCACTGCCTGCTGAATATCCAGCAAAAATACCTTCCTCTTTTGCTAGTCTTCTCGTGTATAAAGCACCATCTTTATCCGAAACCTTTTCAAAGTGATCGATTAGATTAAAATTAACATTGGCTGGTATAATATCTTCTCCAATGCCTTCTGTAACATATGGATATATTTCAGATTCATCAAACTTACCAGTCTCATGAAATTTTTTAAATACTGAGCCATATGTATCAACACCCCATATTTTAATGTTGGATTTTTTTTCTTTAAGAAATTTAGCAATTCCCGAGATAGTCCCACCGGTTCCAACACCGACTACAAAATGAGTAATTTTACCATTGGTCTGCTTCCAAATTTCAGGCCCGGTTGTTTCATAATGTGCCTCGGAATTTGATAAGTTATCATATTGGTTAGGATAAAAAGAATTAGGTGTCTCTTTATTGAGTCTTTTAGCAACTGAGTAATAAGACTTTGGGTCATCTGGATGAACATCAGTTGGACATACATAAACTTTCGCACCCATGGCTTTTAAAATATCTATTTTTTCTTTTGACTGCTTGTCAGAAACCGTACATACAAGATTATATCCTTTATTTATACATGCAAGAGCAAGCCCCATTCCTGTATTTCCTGATGTAGCTTCAATAACTGTACCACCTTTCTTAAGTATGCCTTTTTTTTCAGCATCTTCAATCATTTTTAATGCCATTCTATCTTTGGTTGAGTGACCGGGGTTAAAGCTTTCTATTTTTGCTAAAACCATTGCACTAGTAGAAATAACTTTATTTAATCTGACTAGAGGTGTATCACCAATTGTCTCCAAAATATTTTTATGAAATAGCATACACAAAACTATTAAAACTTAAGAAACCTTATTGTTTAACTTTTGAGAGTTTACCAATGTAAATTGTTGGTAAGTATAGAACAAAAAGAGATAGAACAATAGCAGAAATATTTAATAAAGCAACATCCATAAAATTTATTTTTATTGGAACATATTCCATAAAATAAACAGTTGGGTCTAGTTTAATTACCTTGAACTTTTTTTGAATAATTGAAGCCAATAGTGCTACTATATTTCCAATTAATAATCCATATGTCAATATAAAAGTGGTATGATATTGAAAAACCTTTCTAAGAACTTGATTAGAAAAACCAATCGACTTTGTTATCTGATAAAATGTCTTTTTTGTTGCCAATATAACAAACATTATAGTAACTATATTGACAAGACCGATAATAACCATCAATATTATTATTATTCTAACATTAATATTTTGTAGTTCAAGCCAACTGAATATTTGTGGGAAATTATCGTAAAAGTTTGATGCTAAAAGATCAAATGATATTTCCTCATTTATTTTTTCAGTTAACTCAAGAGTACTATTGTTATCTCTTAAATAGATTTCTAATCCTCCAACTTGATTTTGGTTCCAATTATTTAATCTTTGTAATATTCTTATGTCAATTATGCAGTAGTACTCATCAAACTCAATCATCGTGGTTTCATAAATTCCACAAACTTTGAATTTTCTTAATCTTGTTTTTTCATCAAAAAAATAAGAAATCAATTCACCCCCTACACTTATTTTAAGTTTATCAGACATTATTTTCGAAATTAGAATTTGATTATTTTCTTTTTCTGAACCTAAATCGGGCAAATTTCCTTTAATCAGATGACTAGAAAAAAAATCTGAGTTATAAACTTTATCAAACCCATTAACTAAAACTGGGTGAGTCAGATTATTATATTTTAAAATTGAAGTTTTCTTTATATAAGGAAATATTTTGTTTATGCCTTCAATTTTTTTAATCTGTGAAAGGACTGAATCTTCATACAGAAACATATTTTTATCATTTGATAAGTTATATTTTTCAATCTTTAAGTGAGAATTGAAGCCTATTACCTCATTTTTTATTGTTTCTTTAAAGCCAGAAAGGATAAAAATAGATAACATCATAATTATTACAGAAAGGGAAATAGCTACAATTCCTATTTTGATTGCAGGTTTTGTATTTTTACTTAATATTTTTTGAGACCTAAGTAATTTATATGCTATGTATAAGGGTAAGTTCATGTTAAGTAACTCGGCTAAAATAGTCTATTTATTTTTTCTTATTGTTTTTTTCAGTTGTAAGAAGCAGCCAAAATTGATTTCTGGAGCTGAACAAACCAATATGTATATCAAAAAAATTTCAAATAAAAATGTCGGTATTGTTGCTAATCAATCCTCTGTAATAGGACAAACTCATCTAGTTGATTCCCTCACTAAACTAAACATAAATATCACAAAAATTTTCTCACCCGAACATGGTTTTAAAGGTGATAAAGATGCAGGAAAATATATTTCAAATAAATATGAAGCAATAACTGGAATTCCAATAATATCTCTTTATGGTAAAAATAAAAAGCCGTCCAAAGATGATATGCAAAATATTGATGTTCTTGTTTTTGATTTGCAAGATGTCGGAGTTAGGTTCTATACTTACTTGTCTACACTTCATTATGTTTTAGAGGCTTGTGCTGAAAATGATATTCAAGTTTTAGTTTTAGACAGACCAAACCCAAACGGACACTACATCGATGGTCCAATTTTAGACACTAATTTCAAATCTTTTGTTGGACTTCACCCAGTGCCAATAGTATATGCAATGACAATTGGAGAATATGCTAAGATGATAAATGGAGAAAGATGGATAAATGATTTATGTGATTTAGAAGTTATAAAAATGGTAAATTACAATAGAGATCAATTGTATGAACTACCTATTAAACCATCACCAAATCTTCCAAATGCTAAATCAATCAACTTATATCCGTCTTTATGCTTGTTTGAAGGTACTAATGTTAGCGTTGGCAGAGGAACTGATAAACCATTTCAACAATTTGGATCACCATACTTAAGTATTTACGATTATTCTTTTGTTCCTGTTAGTGGGCCAGGAAGTAAATTTCCGAAGCATGAGAATAAAGTTTGTAAAGGTAAAAATTTGGAGAATTATCCCAACTTAAATCATATTGATCTCGGTTGGCTAATAAGTTCATTTAATCAAACAGAAAATAAAGAGGTTTTCTTTAACAATTTTTTTAATAAGCTTGCAGGAAACGATAAGCTTAGAAATCAAATTGAAATCGGATTAAATGAAGATGAGATTAAAAACAGCTGGAAAAATGAGCTCGAAAATTTCAAAAAAATAAGATTAAAGTATTTGATCTATTGATTTTTTATTTTTTTTTGCATAACTTTGTTACAAACAAGTTATACAAAATGGATAAACTACCAAAATTTCTTACTGTTTACTACCCAATAATTTTGGCTTTTATATGCCTCTTATACTCAGTCAGTTTAGGCCTATTAGGTTACACTGAAGAAGCTCAATACTCTGCTCACTGGCCAGCTACAATTCTTTTATTTGCTATAGCAATTAGACAAAGAAGAAGAGACTTCAATAAAAAAAGTAAAGGAAGATGATGAATACCTCAATGTTTATTATTGGATTTGTCATTTTCAGCATGTATATATGGGGACTAATTTACATGATTAATTGGGGTCATAAATCTCAAGAGAACGATCAGACTAAAGACCCAGAGCTAGAAAAATAGACTACAATTTATTTGGATAAATTTGAAGCGCGTGTTTGATGCAATCGACTGCTTTGCTAAGCAAGTCATGATTTAAAACGTATGCTATCCTTACTTGCCTTTTACCAATAACTTGATTAGAATAAAAGCCTGCAGCGGGAGCAAGCATCACAGTAATACCCTCATGACTGAACTTTTCTAGCATCCACTGACAAAAATTTTCTGCATCATCAACAGGCAGCTCAGCAATTGCGTAAAACGCACCACTAGGTTTTGGACAAATAACACCCTCTATTTCATTCATTTTTCTAACAAGCAAATCTCTTCTTGAAACATATTCAGCAATTACTTTATCAAAATATTCTTTTGGTGTTTTTAAAGCTGCTTGTGCAGCAATCTGACCAAAAGTAGGTGGAGACAACCTAGCTTGAGCAAACTTTAAAGATGTTGAAATTACATGCGCGTTTCTAGAAATCAAACAACCAATTCTAATGCCACACATACTGTATCTTTTCGATGTTGAATCAATAACAATTGCATTATTTTCCAATCCTTCAATATTTAGTATTGAAGTATGCATTAATCCATCATACGCAAATTCTCTATAAACTTCATCGGCAATTAAAAAAAGATTGTGTTTCACCACAATTTCTTTGAGTTTATTTAACTCTTCCTCGCTATACAAATATCCAGTAGGATTTCCTGGATTACATATTAAAATAGCTTTTGTTCTAGTATTAATTAATTTTTCGAACTCTTTAACTGGAGGTAATTTAAATCCGTTTTTTATTGAAGTACTAATTGGTCTAACTTTGACATTTGCGGATTTAGCAAATCCGTTGTAATTAGCATAAAAGGGTTCTGGAATTATAACTTCTTCGTGTATATCTAAGCAAGAACTCATTGCAAAAAATAAAGCTTCAGAACCTCCTGTAGTGATTAATAAATCTTCATGTGATAATAAAATATTTTTTGATTCGTAATATTTAACGAGTCGCTTTCTATAACTTTCAAATCCAGCTGAATGACTATACTCAACTACTTTTTTGTTATAGTTATTAATTGCCTCTAGTGCTACTTCTGGTGAATTAATATCAGGCTGACCAATGTTTAGATGAAATACATTTATACCGTTTTCCTTTGCTTTCTCTGCAAAAGGTACAAGTTTTCTAATTGGAGACTCAGGCATGGCTAAGCCCTTTTTTGAAATACTGGTCATTAAATTATTCTCTAGGAGATCCTTCGGTATTTTTTGTAGGCACAGTCTTTTCTTTGTTTGGAGGTGGACTAACCTCTCCTTTAATTGTTAGAATCACTGGCTTCTTGTCAACATTTGTTGTTAGAGTAATATTTTTTGTAAACTTTCCAACCCTATTGGTAGCATAGTTAACTTTAATCTTTTCTGTTGTACCAGGCATTATAGGCTCTTTTGGCCAATCAGGTACAGTGCAACCACATGAAGCTCTTGCATTTTTTATAATCAAGGGTTCACTTCCATTGTTCGTAAATATAAATTCCCTATTTCCATCAGAGCCATGAGCGATTGTACCATAATCAACGACTTTCGACTCAAAGTCAATTGTTGCATTTGATGTACTTACTTGATTGTTTTTTTCTTTAACACTAACTACATCACTTTGTGAGAATGAAGAAAATGAAATAAGAAAAGATAAAATTAATGCAGTTACTCTCATTTTTTTTGTTTTTATAACGTCAAAATTAGTAATTTATTTTTTGGTAAAAATATTTTTCTCTTATTTTTTAATCGTAAAATAAGTTATCGTTAAACATAAAAATTGTCTCCATTATTTTAATTTAGCAAAAATGAAAGTATCGAAAACATATAATCCCTCTGAAACCGAAAAAAAATGGTACGACTACTGGCTTAAAAAGCGATACTTTGCATCACAACCAGATGACAAAAAGCCATACACCATAGTAATTCCGCCACCAAATGTAACAGGAATTTTGCATATGGGACATATGTTAAATAACACCATTCAAGACATATTAGTTAGGAGAGCAAGGATGCAAGGTTATAATGCATGCTGGGTCCCTGGTACTGACCATGCATCAATTGCTACAGAAGCAAAAGTTGTTAAAAGTTTATCAGACAAAGGAATTAGAAAAGAAGACCTGAGTAGAGAAGAGTTTTTAGAGTATGCCTGGAAATGGAAAGAACATCACGGAGGAATAATACTAGAACAACTTAAAAAACTCGGAGCATCATGCGATTGGGAGAGAACTAAGTTCACCATGGACCATGATTTAAGTCAATCAGTAAAAAAAGTATTTATTGATTTGCATGAAAAGGGGCTAATTTATAAGGGAGTCAGAATGGTAAATTGGGATTCTGAGGCACAAACTGCAGTTTCAGATGAAGAAGTTTTATACAAAGAAATTGATTCTAAACTTTTTCATATTTCATATCAAATTGAGAATGAAAATGAAAAAATAATTATAGCTACCACACGACCGGAAACGATACTAGGAGACACAGCAATTTGTGTAAATCCAAAGGACAAAAGATACAGCAGTCTTGTTGGTAAAAATGTGTATGTTCCATTAATTAATAGAAAAATACCAATCATTTCTGATGAATATGTAGATATGGAATTTGGAACAGGAGCTTTAAAGATCACACCTGCACATAACATCAATGATTATGAGATTGGATATAGACATAAGCTAGAAACAATAGACATACTAAATAATGATGGTACACTAAATAAAAAAGCAAAATTATTTGTAGGAATAGATAGATTTAAAGCAAGAGAATTAATTGTGCAAGAGCTAAAACAGGATAATCATTTAGTTAAAATTGAAAATCATAAAAACAAGGTTGGTTTTTCTGAAAGAACTAATTCGATAATTGAACCTAAATTATCTATGCAATGGTTTTTGAAAATGGATAAAATTTCAAAACCTGCTTTAGACAATGTTATAAATGGAAATATAAAGTTTCATCCTAAAAAATTTATCAATACTTACAAGCACTGGATGAGCAATATTAAGGACTGGTGTCTTTCTAGACAACTTTGGTGGGGTCATAGAATACCTGTTTATTATTACGATGGAAATAATTATGTTGTTGCAAAATCAGATAAAGATGCTTACAAGAAGATAAAAGAGATCAATCCAAGTATGAAATTTGAAGAAATCCATCAAGATGAGGATGTATTAGATACATGGTTTTCATCATGGATTTGGCCAATTTCAGTTTTTGATGGAATAAATAAGCCTGAGAATGCTGAGTTCAAATACTACTATCCTACTAATGATTTAGTTACTGCACCTGAAATTTTATTTTTTTGGGTAGCCAGAATGATTATTTCTGGATATGAGTATTGTGACCAACCCCCTTTTAAAAATGTTTATCTAACTGGCATAGTAAGAGATAAAATAGGAAGAAAAATGAGCAAATCATTAGGTAACTCACCTGATCCTATCGAATTAATTGAAAAATATAGTGCTGATGGTGTTAGAGTTGGAATGCTTTTGTGCTCACCTGCAGGAAATGACTTACCTTTTGATGAGTCACTATGTGAACAAGGAAGAAACTTTGCAAATAAAATTTGGAATTCTTACAGATTAATTAAATCATTAAATATTGACCAAAAAATAAATCAAAAATCTCACTGTAAATCTGCTGTTTTATGGTTTGAAAATAGAATTAATCTAAAGTTAGAACAGATTAATAAATCATTTGATCAATACAGAATCTCTGAATCATTAATGATAACATATAAACTTATTTGGGATGATTTTTGCTCATGGTACCTTGAAATAATTAAACCTTCTTTTGGAGAGGCTCTTGACAAAGAAACATATGAAAAAACTAAATATTTCCTTAAAACCCTTCTAAAACTTATTCACCCCTTTATGCCATTTATTAGTGAAGAAATATGGAATGATTTGAAGGATAATAATGAAAATGACTTAATAATTTCAAATTGGCCTGATCTAAAAGAATTTGATTTGAATCTCGATTTAAACTTTTCCATTTCAATGAATATTGTAACTTCAATTAGAAATATTCGTTCAAAAAATAATATACCCAGCTCTAACAAGTTAGATTTATTTTCAGCCAAAAAAATTTCATTTGATGAGGAAGTAGTAAAAAAGCTAAGTAACTTAAAGTCAATTAATTTTTCTAATACAAAAGATGAAAAATATTTTTCGTTTATATGCGATTCTAATGAATTTTATATCCCATATGGTGGTAACATTGACATTGAGGGTGAAAAAATTAAAATTATGAAAGAACTAGATCACCTAAACAAATTTTTGATTTCCATTAAGAAAAAGCTTGACAATAATAAATTTGTATCTAATGCCCCCGTAAAAGTTATAGAGATGGAAAGAAAAAAGGAAAATGATACAATGGAGAAAATTAAAATTTTAGAAAACAGATTAAAAAATATTTAATTTTTAGGCTAATTTTATTCGATAATATTTTTTGAAATTAAGCACTTATTTGCTTTTCCAAAAAACTTATATCTATTTCTTGCAACAAAATCATAAAAAATGTCCCTAATGCTTCTTGGGATAATCTTAAAAATAGACATCAAATTATAAGGGAAACCTAAACTCTTTGAAATACGGATTACTGCATCAGATTTTATATAAGTATTGCCATTAAAATAAAAAATGATTGAGTCAATATCTACTAGATTTTTATTATTTTTTAGTATAACATTTGCTGTTTTTCCAGATAGTTTTGTAAAGTAAATATTATCTTTTTTATCAATGAGTGACACAATTTGAACAAATTGATTACAAAGAAGACAATCTTCGTCAAAAATAATTACTGAGTCACCAATCAATGTGAAATATTTATTTCTAAAATTAAGCAAAACATGTGTAACATTACTTGCTATTTCAAATTTGAATAAAAATTAAAATTTACATTCAATGTTCAAGTAAAATATACTTGACTCTTCTGAATTTCTTTGACCATCTTTCGATGTTTGCACGTTTAATGAAAGTGTGACACCCTTATTCATTTTTCTTTCTACACCAACAATAGTTAGTCTACCATCATTAGATCTATCCCACTTATTTTCTTCGGCGTCCTCAGATGTTATTTTATCATATCTACCGAAAAGAGATAAGTTATCATCTATTTTATAATTTCCATAAATTGAAATACCAATTTTAGTGTTATCTAAGATATTGCCTGTATTGTCCATTATATTATATTCACCACCAATAGTTACCGAATTCATTTTCATAACACCAGCAAGTGTAGTAATCACTTGATCATACAATGAATCAAATTCAGATGGAAAATAATCAGTTGAAGCTCTTAATGAGTAATTTCCTTGCTTATAAATTAATCCTGCTCCACTTCTCATTAATCCATCTGCACTTTGTAAGTTCTTATAACCTTCCCCGTTTAGTACTTGAAAGTCTAAAGAAAGGTTATCGCTTAATTTATAATCTAATGTCAATCCTAAATCTTCGTCATTAGCCCATTTATTTTCTTCTTGTAATGATTTATATATATATCTTTTCCCCCAAGCATTTTCCATAAACTTAAAATTTTTAGTGGGAATCATACCAAAATTTAAAGTGGTATTATCATTAGCCTTCCATGTTAAGGAAGCAATTTTTAGAAATGCAGTGTATGAACTACCAGCACTATTTTTCCCAACATTAAAAGTTACTTTAGTTGAAAAGCTTTCATCAAAATTATATGAATAACCAAGATAGGATCTCTTAATCTCGAATGCTTTGTAATTATCAGAATTATTATTTGAAATATCGTAGTTAAAATTCGAAAATATTTTAACATGTGGTTTTCCACCTTGCGCCATTAAAATTGAAGGAAATGATATTGTAAAGATTAGAAAGTATATTATTTTTTTCATTATGTTTTTGACAGCAAATTTATGGTTAATTTAGAATAGTTCTAAACTATTTATAATATATTTTATTTATTCTAAATAGAAATAAATGTATTTGATAGTGACACTAAGATTATTGGTGGTAAAGATTTAAGTAATAAGAATAATTTACTAAGGAATTAATTCCTCCAACTCGAACTTTGGGTATCCTTTAAGGCCTTGATTGTTGTAAAAGTCAATGAATCTCATTTTATAGTATTTTCCTTCAAAGTCTCTAATAACAAAATTGATATTATCTTTTACTGAGTAAAGATTAGTTTCAAAATTAAATTCTTTCCAATTATATCCAATTATATCTCTTTGGGATAAAAATTGATAGTCAGATAAACTCGAGTAATTGATTTGATTAAAATCGTTAATGGTATCTACAGCTACTTGAGTTGTTTTATCATTAATTAAAACACCAGTCACTAGATACTCTATCTGAGGATTTGTAAATAGCCTTGTGTATTGGGTAAATAATAAATCCCATTTATTAATTTCTGGTAAGATATTTACAACCTTTAATGAGCTAAAAGAAAATGGAGTAAACAACTTATTTTGATCTAGGGTGATATCCAAAATTGTGTCATTGAATAACTCTATTTGTGAAGTCTTAATTCTAAAAAATGAGGTGTTAAGTTCTAAAAATTGAACTTTATATGTTCCCATCGAACTTCCGTTTATATTTAGTCCTCTATCAAGAATATATACTTTTGATGTGTCAATTGATTGAAATGCTAAACTATCATGATTTCCACTCGGAGCATCCCAACTCCACTGGGCATTTGCAATATCAACACTGTCATTAAAATTATAATCAGTTACCCATACTTTGGAAAAGTTAGCTGAATTTAAAATTATTTTAAAATTAGAATCTAGCAAAATGCCTATATCCCACTCGGATTTGATATTTATAGATGAAATACTTGATTGACTCAAATCGTAAAAAACTTGATTTTGATAATTAGGCTCTAAAGGTATTGTTTCAATGAACAACTCTGAAGTAGGTGGATTTATTGGAATCTCACCTGGATCGCAAGCAGTAAAAATTAGAATTATGTACATAATACGTTTCATAAAACCCTGTAGTTAAGAGAAACAAAAAAAGATCTGCCATATGAAATGGACATACTTTCACTTTGTTGATGAAATCCTTGTGAATTATTAGACATTCCAACGTCAGTAACATTTAAAAGGTTTTTGAAACCTAAATTAATTTTGAGTTTATTTCCATAATATTTTTTTGAGAAACTCAAATCAAGCAACTGATAAGGATCTCTTTTGTTTTCAACAATTTCATCATCGGAATTTAGAGTTAAAAATTTTGACTTTCCTCTTAAGGAAAATGATAAAACTACTTCAGAATCAATCATTTCTGAGAAAAATGTAACAAAAGAACTGTTATCAACAGAGTAATAATAAGTATCATTTGCATCTACACTACTATTTATTCCACTAATGTTCAATTTGTTATCAATTGTTAGTAAATCTTTTTTAAAGTTTAATTTAAAGGATCCTCCTCTAGTTTTATATCTACCAATATTCACATATGTATATAAATTCCCATTTTCAGCTAGAGTAATTAAGTTTTTTATATCGTTATAATAAGTAAAAATTGAAACGGTTGTATTTGCTGAATTGTTATTTATATTTTTACTCATTTCATAGCTAATATGATCAGATATTTCTGATTCTAAATTTTGATTTCCTATAATATTATGATTGATATCAACAAACTCGAAATATAACTCCTTTAATGTTGGAGATCTAAAGCCTTTTGCTAAGGAAAGTCTTAATTTAACGTCATTAATTTCTGAAAGTAGATTAATAGATGGTATCAGAGGCACATCATATTTGGAATTATATGAATATCTAATTCCTGGCTTAATTCTTAAGTAATCTTTGACATTAATATCTAAATTAGAGAAAAAAGCGAAATCACTTAAATTCTTTTCTCCTCCAGTAATTCTTCTGCCACTTGCAACTTCCATGTTTAAATTATATCCTATTTCGTATTTGAAGTTTTTATTTTTTTTAGATGCTATAGAAGCTCTATTGAAAAAATTGCTGAAACCAATAGTATCTTGCATAGACTGGTCATTGACTATTCTTTGATTAAGAGTTGTTAAATCAACAAAAAAGGTATTTTTTCTTCTTTTATAAGTGTCATATGAAACTAAAAAATTTGATTTATTATCATCATTTAAAATATCAAAATTTAAAGATGTAGAATTTCTCCAAGTTTTGTAGAAATCATCAAATGCGTTAATATAATATGGTTGCCTTGGATATCCTTTGTTTGTTATCTCCTCAAAAAAGAAACTATTTTTTATTGTCATATTCACTGAACCTAACTTTACAAAATCATTAAAGGTTATAAAATATTGTTCTTTTGGATTCCATTGTTGATATCTCGAAGAATCGGCAATATTTTTTCTTGGGATAAAAGTAAATTTTTCAGATTTAGACCATCCGTCGAAATAATTTCTTCCAACTAAAATTGAAAAATTGTTTATTCCTATCTTTTTCTTGTAATTGGAAGTGATATTATATTTTCCTACTGATTCATAGTAGCTAGAAAGCTTTAAGCTCTGATTTTGAGTTAAGGTTTTACTACTAATTAAATTAATTGTTCCTGCTAACGCGTCAGTTCCATAATTAACTGATAAAGGGCCTTCAACTATTTCAATTCTTTCGATATTAGATAAGTTAATGTGTCCAAGATCAATGTTACCACCTAATCTACCTATGACAGGAACATTGTCTATAAGAATTTTTATATTCTGTCCTGAAAGACCCTGTATAGACAAACTACTTCCTAAAATATTATCATTATTAAGACTCAAAGAGGCATCCATCTTAACAACATCACTTAAATTAACAGCTGCTAATCTTTCTATTTTGTGTTTATTTATCAAGTTAATACGATGAAATGATTGTGAAATATCACTTTCAAAAATTTGACCAGTAACAACTGCTTGTTGCAATTCATAATTTTTTTCTCTTAAGTAAATGAAGTTAGTATCTGATAATTTAACATTTTTTTCATGCATGAAATAACCAATATGCTTAGCTATGCATAAATATTCTTTATCCATTTGTAAGTTAGATACATCTAAAAATCCATTTGAATCAGTAAAAGATGAAAAAACTAGATTCTCATTTTCGTAAAAATAGATATCGCAAGATTCAATTTTTTTTCCATTGATATCAGCAACAATTAAAACCTGACTAGAGACTTTTTCAAAAGAAAAAAATAGAATTATGAAAAATAGTTTTCTAAACAATTTTTTACTTAACAATAAGCTTCTTGTGATATATTGATTTGTTCTCTAGTAAAGAAATTGTATAGACTCCAGATTTATAAGTATCAACTGGTAAATTAATAACTGAAAAATTATCCTTAATCTTTTGAGAAAAAATTAATTTACCTGAAATATCGTAAATATTGATTTGAGAATTTAAATCAAGTGTATTTGTCACAATATTTACGTTATCTGAGGCTGGGTTTGGATACACATTTATAGTTGACTTATTTTTATCAATAATAGAAACAGAAGAATTCATTTGTGTAATGTTGAAAGAAATCTTACCTGTCGATGAGCCTTCAAACTCAGTGAAGTAAATTCTAAAAATATTGTTGTCAAAATCTTTTATAAAATAGCATCTGGAGTTATCAATAATATATGAAAATGAGCCCATATCGAAGGTTTTCCAATCATAACCTATCTCATTTATTTCATACTCAAAATTGTGATTCGCAAAATTAGTGTATGATGACGGACTACCAATTTGTAACGCCTTCGCAACTTGTATACCCTCGTTACAAAGTACACCCGTAACAGAATAAGGTTGATTCATTACAGTACTGATATATTTTGTAAATGTAAAATGCCATTGGTCATCAGCTGGCTCTCTATCCAAAGTTTGATCTGAGTCAATGTCATAATACACAAACTTTTTGTTTGAATAGTTGTTAGTATTAACTTGCTGAGTAATTAAGTTTGTCCCATCCAAATTTGCATGTTTAAAAAAATATACTCCCGCATCAAGTTTCTCGATCCAGAGCTTTTTCCAAATTCCATCAGTTGTTTTAATTATGTGTAAGGAATCTCCAACAACATTGTGAGTAAGCATATTATAAATACCCCATCCATAGTCAGGAAATGCTGAAGAGTAGACATCAAATGATCCTACTGACCACCCTGTATCACTATTAAATTGAGGACTTGGTAATGAATTAATAGATAAATTGTTAATTGAAGACCAACCACTTGTATCAGTTGAAGAATAAGTGTAAAGTTCCACTCCCTTACCATCATTGGTTCTTATTGAGGAATTAAAAGTGCCTGTGCTGAACGCTAAATCCCAAGAGCTATTATCAACATTTGCAGTTTCACCATTAACTAAATGATAAAAACTTTGATTAGAATATGACTGTTGAAGATATACAGAATTATTTTGAGCAAAAGAAATGTTGAACAATAAAAGCGATACAATTGTTAATTTTAGTCTGGAATTCATCTTTTTCAAAAATTTTTTGCAAAGATAAAACCAATAAAATCAGAAAAAATAATAAATAAGGTTCATTTTTAATAAATAAAGTACCTAGATTTGCGAATCTTTTTTAAAGATATAAATAACAAAAAAAGTTCTTATGAAAAAAAATGAAAATTTTGATAAAAGTATGATAGAAAACGAAATGATATTACTTAAATATCAAAGCCTTACTGAAGACTCTATTTTTCTAAAAGATGAGGGACCAACTGGATATATCCAGTTTCATTTTGTTAATGATGGTATTTCAAAATTTAGCTTTAACAAAAACTCTTATCAATTAGAAATCAAAAAAGGTAATTATTTAACTTTATATAACCCCGAAAGAGAACTTCCAATAGATATTGAGATAATTAATAAGGGAAGTGTAATTAGCATTGTGATTTCAATTTCTAGATTTCACAATCTTCTATCTTCTGAATCCTCCAACATAAAATTTTTAGATAACGAAAATATCAACAAAAAACATTATAAGGAAGATAAGATGTCAATAGGAATGCAAACTGTACTTAATCAGATTTTTAACTACAATAAAAAGTCAACGACAAAAAAACTTTTCTTAAAGTCGAAGCTTTATGAACTAATTAGTCAAATTTTTGATTCAAATAATGAGGTATCTATAGATCAATGTCCTGTTTTTATCAATAGCGAATATTTCAAAAAAATAAGACTAGCAAAAGAAATATTAATTTCTAATTTTTCCTCTCCGCCAACACTAGAAAAGTTATCTGATGAAGTTGGACTAAGTCTAAAAAAATTAAAAATTGGCTTTAAAGAAGTTTACGGCAAACCTGCGTATCAGTATTTAATTGATCACAAAATGGAAATTGCCAAAAATATGATTACAAACGGTAAACTGAATATAAATGAGATAAGTGATGAGTTGGGATACAACAATGCAAGTCACTTCATTTCCTCGTTCAAGAAAAAATTCGGAATAACACCAAAATCTTTTTTAAATAGTTAGATAGCAACTTATTTAAAAATTACTAACTATGAGAAAGTACTAAGCTTTCTTCCAGTCAAAGCAGAGCATTCCCTCACCTGACCTATCAGAATAGTTACAGTCACTTTGTTGATAGCTAGCACAGTTCAAACAAGAAGATTCTTTGTTTAAATTGATATTATGTTGATGGTCATCGCAAAAACTATTCATTTCTACTTCCGTGTTGTGTAAACCACACTCAAAGTTGTCTGAAAGATTTGCACAATTTAAACATATATTCGCAGAGCCTATATTCATAATATTTTTTTTACAAATTTAATAATTATTTATATAAAAAATTATGTAACTAATTGATTATTATTAATTTAGAAGAAGTCTAAATAAAAATAAAAGTTATTGCAAAGCTATTTTTTTATTGATAGTTCCTTCAGTTGTATTAATTTCTAAGAAGTATACTGCCTTTGGGTAATTCTCTAGTCTTATTGCCTTTGTATATGTTCCATCAAACTCTTTGAGCTGTTCTGTGTATATCTCCTCTCCTACAATATTTCTGATTCTAAGTGTGATATCTTGCTTATTAGCTGTTTTAAAGCTGATATTAAACACATCTCTTGATGGATTAGGATAGATATCCAAATCATTAATTATCGTACTCTCCTCCAATCTAACTGATCCTGGCATAGTGAAGTATATAAACGATGTCCACGATGGTGCTTTATACGCTCCTCCATTGGGATCACACCATGTCCTTGACTTAGCTCTGTATGATGTTCCTGGTACTAAGCCGTTCTTGTTCTTTGTATATGTTCCATATTGTACTCCTACTCCACCAATATTAAAGAATGATGACCCAACAGTATCTACTCTACCTTGTAGTCTTACAAAACTGTATGGTCCATTACTATCATCCCAAGTGAAGGTTGCTTTAGTGCTGTTTGGTGTAGTAACGGCTAGACTACCTACATTTGGACAATCAGCTAGCGTTGTGAAGTTTGGTCCATTCACCCATGGTGTATTACCTGTCTCACAATACCATACTCTCATCTGCCACTCATAGGTCGTATTGGATGATAAGCCAAGCAGTAGCTTATCTGTTCTTGATGTACTATTACAGATACCTGTGACTGGGTCATAGCCTGTTGGTGAGCCCATATTCTTCTGGCTCCAAGCATTTGTTCCTACTTCTCTGTACTTTATCCTTAGCTGATCTACCCTACAGGATGAACTATTCATATCATCAAAAGTTAGTGTTGCTCTATCGTGTATCACATTACTAACACCAAGGCTAGTGATGGGCGGGGAACTACAACTTATAGTATAGGTACAGCTTCCGTCATCTATACAGGCGTTAACATTATAATTAGAGGCACTTGGGTCTGTACAGCCAGTTATGTAGATACAACTTCCATCATCACCGCTAGCACTAGAATCATAATTACAAGCAAGGGGATCGGTACAGCCATTAACAATACCTATTTGAATTGTATCAAAAATATTGCAGCCTGCACCATCTTGTATGTTTACTATATAACTTCCTGTACAGAGATTGAATATATAGCTTTGAGTTGAACCATTTTGCCATGAAATTGTAAATGGAGGATTAGACGTAACAATTGATGTAATGGCTATCCATCCATCGCAGGAACTTAAACTACTTGGGTCTGAAAAACCATATGAATATGAAAGATCACAATATACACATGAACTATCATCTATAGTGGCTAGAGGATCAAAATTAACCGCATTATTATCTGTACAACCTAAGGTCAGAAAGTTTAAGCTAATTCCTACAGGCCTATGGTCAGAAATGATATTATCATATGCACTCCAACCTCCTACTAAATAATCATCTATACGAATAGTAGATACATTACTGTTAGTAAAATAGTTAAAAAGCTCATTTGTTACTAATATATGATCAATATCAGATGGCCAATTTGGATATGACCAATTAGCACTTGATGAGTTAGATATATATAAATCAGCAAAATAGTAGTTTGTTGAGTCTGAAAATATATTTCTAAAAACATTATTGGCAAAAGGATCTTGCAACTCATCATTTAAATCTCCTAAAAAAATGACTTTAGAACTTTGCAGATTATTATCTATATAATCTTTAATCATATTCATCGCTCTGTACCTTCTATTTTCTTCATCAGAAATATCATTAGTATCTAGTATACCATCACCACAGCATTTTAAATGTGAGTTAATGATTTCAATATTTTCACCGTTGTAGTTCAAAGAAATAACAATCGGAGCTCTTCCCGCAAAATTATAGGTCTGAGAAGAAAAAATGTTATATATATTGTTAACAGTAAGATTTGATTTGTAAATAAAAGCCATTTTTCTACTACTACCAGAGCTACAATAGCCGCTATAGTTAGGTAAAAGTGACAATAAATTATTGAAATCAGAGACATTCATTATCTCCTGCAAAGCAATAACATCAGCATCTAGTGATTGAAAAATTACAGCTACTGAATCTATAGTTTGTTGGCCATTTTTTGGAAAATTTTCAATGTTCCATGTAATAACATCTAACGAGTTTGATTCTCCAAAGGTTACATTAGAAAGATTTTGAGCATCAACCAAATTAAAAGAAATTATTAGGACTAAAATTAATCTCAATATTTTAAAATTGTCTTCTGCTATTAAATGTTCTTGTTATGTTGTACGAAATTGTCAATCCCATAAATGATGATGTCTCAGAAATATTTTCAATTAGCACAGTGTTATCTCTTTCTAAACTCTGTATCAAAAGCGTGGAAGAAGTATCACCATGATCTATTGTTAGTTGATTACCATTAACAGACCAATCCCCAATATCAACAGTGTCATTTGAAATATCAAACTCAAAAAAGGTATTATTATTGAAAAAATCAATTCTGTATGGACTAAGTGAATCAGGATTTGTTTCTGTGAAATTAAATGAACTATCTGAAACAATAGTACTGCCAGCTGAAGTTAAGATAGAACCCTCAGTAGTGATAGATTGTGTGATCCAATAACCTCCTACAAAAGAGTAAATACAACTACCATCATCTTCTTCTGCAGTTGAGTTAAAGTTAATTGCAATTTGATCAGTACAACCCTGCTCTTTTTTACACGAAAAAAGAACGAAAACACATAAAATTAAAAGACATCTTTTCATAGTATTTATTATTTCACTAGAGATATTTTTCTACTATATACCTTACCGTTTTTAGATCTGATATTTATAAAATATGTTCCTTTTTTAAATGCTCCCAAACTTAGTTTAGTGGAGTTAGTATTCTGATCGAATGATTTTGTAATCATTCTCTCTCCTAAAACATTAAATACATCAACCTTATCTATATTCTCAAGTAAAATATTAATTTCATCAGTTGTTGGATTTGGAAATATTTCTAAATCTCTAGTTTCCAAAGTATTGATATTACTTACACAAGAGTCTACAATAATCTCAATTTGACCTGAAGAGACACATAAGTTTGAATCAACAGCAGTTAATGAATAAGTAGTCGTTTCATTTGGAACATCAGTATATGTGGGTAGTAAACTAACAAAGTTTGCAACCTTGTACCAGTAATATGATAAGAATCCAGGTGCTGTAAGAGTAATTGTATCACCGAGACAAATAACATTTGTATTTAATCCTGTAGCAAATATGTTAACAGGAGTACTAGTAAGCACTATTACTTCAGTACTGACAAGGCTATCGCAGTAGCCTATTTGATAAACAGTATCAATATATGTACCTGAGCTGTAATATGTGCTATTCATAACTTGAACACTATCGCCAGAACAAATTACGAATGTTTGATATCCAACACTTGGTGCTATAAACTCAATATTACTAAAAACAATACTATCACATAAATTTGATGCGGTCAATGTATCAAATCTTGTTGCATTGGAGGTGTAAGTTTGTCCAGAAATACTAATTGAATCTCCCGCGCACAAAGCGTAGTTTACCAGCGACGAGAGAGGCTTAACTTCAATGTCATAGTAGAAATAATAATATTGATTACCAACATTGGAAGATTGAATAGTCACAGATCCAACTGAGTAAGGATATGACCAAGAATTACCGTTTCCTGCATTACTTCTGTACAAGCCCGAATTTCCTCCATCAATACCCAGTTCATAATCAGTACCTGATGGTACATAAAAATCAAAAACTAGTCTTTGGACTCCTGGATAAACTGTATGAGTTATTGATTCTAAAATATTACCAGTACTTCCTCTTAACTCAAATGTGACAGTGTTAGTATCTTGTGAATAAACATTTGCTGATTTAATTATACTCGGTAATGATGCATCTAAAACTAAAGCTCCGTTATAATTGCTAAATGCACCAGGGGCAATTGCTGTATCCAAAATACCACCATTATAAGTATTGTAGCTCGCAGTTTGAATAGATAAGTTAGTTGTTACAATACTATCGCATCCATTAACATTTAATAATGTATCAATGTATGTTCCAGCTTGATAATATTGATTAGAGTGTAAATTCAAAGTATCACCAAGGCAAATTATTTGATTATTAGTACTACTAGAGCTTGACACTGTCAATACATTTAGATTTGTTGTGATAATACTATCACAGCCATAACTTGTAAACAAAGTATCTATGTATGTACCTGATGAATCGTAGCTATTTCCATTAATTACATAAACTTCACCATCGCAGATAATTTGGTTGTTTGTATATGTAACATTGGGATAAAAATTAACTTGAGAGTAAACTAAGCTATCACAACCTACTGATGAGATGAGTGTATCAATATACAGACCTGAAGTTGTATATGCATTACCCAGTAAATTTAAAGTATCTCCATCACACAGCTCATAAGTGCTTGGATTTGCTGAGGGTCTCATTTCTATATCATAATAAAAATAATAAAATTGATTACCGGCATTGCTAGATGTTATTGAAGCAAATGCACCAAAATCATATGGATAATTGACTCCTTGATTGTTCCTCCAAAGTCCTGAACCTGGAGTTGACACGCCAAGTTGAAGGTCATTAGCGGGCATGACATCAAAATTTAATGTAACTCTCTGAGGACCTGGTACCAATAAATGCGTAGTGTCTTGAAGAACATTTCCATTATTGTCTCTTAGTTCAAATGTAATGGAGTTTGTGTCTTGAGAATAAACTAAACTTGATAAAATTTCAGTTTGTGAATAACAACTGAAAATTAAATATTGGCTTTGACTATTATAATAACCACCTCCCCCAACAGTATTGTCTGAGATTCCATTAAACATTGAATTGTATTGATCATAAACAACGACTTCAGAATAAACAATACTATCACAACCCAAAGTATTAAACAAAGTATCTGTATAATTTCCAGTTTGATTATATGTAGAAGTACCAACAGTAACACTATCTCCTGAACATATTGTATAAGTGAAATAATTTTGAGTTGGAATTACATCTAAGCTTGTTTGAACAATACTGTCACAGCCATTAACATTTATTAATGTATCTGAATAATTACCACTATTTAAATAAAAAGAAGTACCAACAAATGCAGTATCACCTTCACAAATAGATAAGCTATTAATTGTAAATGAGGCAGAGCTATTTTGTACAAAAAGGTCAGTCAAAATTATACTATCACAGCCATTAACAGTAGTTAGCGTATCAAAATACACTCCAGTAGAGTCATATATATTAGATCCAACTATTACTGATTGACCGCTACATAATGTATCTGAAAAAACAATTGAAAATACTGGATTGACTGTTAAATTTGTTGTAACGATACTATCACAACCAATGGACGACAATAAAGTATCTATGTATGTTCCCGTGGAATCATAATTATTTCCTCCAATAGAATAAGTTTCACCTGAACAGATATTAATATTGCTAACAAAGTTTTGAGATACAGCAATATCATAGAAGAAATAATAAAAATTAAATGGTGATCCAGAGTTAGAAGATTTGATTGATAAAAGATTAGAAAAATCATATGGATAATTGACACCCTGATTATTTCTATACATTCCGCTGTGTCCACCTGGCACACCTAACTCAAAGTCGTTTCCTACAGGAATATCAAAATTAAGATTAACTCTATTTGCCCCTTGAACTAATGGAACAGTAGTTGTTTGTAAAACATTACCTCCGTTATCTCTGAGTTCAAAAGTATAATTGTCATTGGTTTGAGCATATATAGTTGCACTTTCAATTTTTGATGGCACAAAACAATCAAGTACTAAAGCTCTATTTCCGGAGTAGAAACTACCTCCTCCAACGGTATTATTTTGAATTCCTCCATTATATTGATTGTTGATTGTTAAATTTAATACTAAAACAGAATCACATCCAGTAATATTATTAGCAACTGTTTGGTAGTATGTTCCTGATTGATTGTAAGTTTGTCCGTTCCAATTATAACTTTCGCAAGCTTCAGCGTTTGTAAAAGAGGAATCTGAATTGTTAATTGTCAAATTTAAAGTATGAGTACTATCACAGCCATTAGAATTTGTATAGATATTTGAGTAGACACCAGTTAAGTTATATGTAGTTCCGTCCCAAACAAAATTATCACATGCACTTATTGTTGAAGAACCAGAGTTTGAGTAATTGATGGTTAGATCTAATGTGTGAGTACTATCACAACCCAAAGAATCAGTATATATATTTGTATAAAAACCCGAGCTATCATAAGTTATCCCATCCCAAATGAAATTGTCACATGCTACTACAGTAGAGAAAGTTGAATCATTGGTGCAGTAAATACATGATCCGTCATCTACAGTTGCAAATGGATCATAATTTATTGCAGTAGAGTCAGTACAACCAGGTATTTGCTGAGCTGAAACAATAATTAATCCTTTCATTGGTGGAGTTAGGGAAATATGAGGTGTGCAAATGAAAAAGTGAGTTGTTGCACTGTCAACCACTATAGTTCCTGATCCAGTTCCACCCATCGATATCGATGAAAAATTAAAACCAACATTTGTTCCATTAGTATTAGCAAGCCAGCTAGATTGATCAACCTCCACAGCATCATGAAATCCATTCAAAATAAAGTGAATGGTATCACCAACAACACATTGAACAGTGTCAGGGGTAAAAATGTTAATATTAGATGATGCATTTATTGTGTAAGAATTTTGAGCGTTGGCTGCAAATAATAAGACAATGCTTGTTAATATTGATAATATAAGTTTTCTCATATTTAATTTTTAGTAAAAATAATTATTATTTCTTTATAAATTGTTTTGTAATTTTTTCTGATTCGTTCTTTAAAATAGCGAAATAAATTCCAGTATTTAATTGACTAATATTTTCACTGATTTTTATCTCTCCAAAGGTTGATTTAATCTCCTTTGTTTCCATCACTTTTTTTCCTAATTCGTCAATAATTGTTAAAGAGACAGTTTGGGGCTCATTAGAATTAAGGTTGATAAAAAGTTCATCAGAAGCAGGATTTGGAAAAATGGAAATCTGCAAGCTTTCTTTATCCAAATTTTCAATTGCTAAAACATTATTAACATTATTCAAAGTAGTTTGATAAATACCATTACCATGAGTTGCTACTACCAGTCTACCATCAACGGGTCTATATGTTAATGTCTCTATAACAACATTTCCTATTGTATTTTTTCCTATTTGTTTCCATACAGTATTTTGGCCGTCTAAATTGGCAGTGCCAAAAAGACCTACAGAGGTTCCGACCAAATATAGAGTATCATTTCCTAAAGGAATTATTTCAGCTGTTCTACACGAAGGTCCATTTCCTGAGCCAGATGGGTTTTGTTCAAGATTACCAGCAACTTTTTCAAAGCTTGCACCACCATCTTTTGAATGAAATACAGAATAAACACTGTAATTGGAATATATGACCATTATTTCATCCGCATCAAGTGGATTGATAGCAATATCAGAACAATATGCTGTTGATCCTGTTGGAAGATTTATTTGATTTAAAGATGGATCTCCAACATTAGCATTATCAATTCTGTATATATACTTATTTCTAGTACCTAAATAGACAATATTTGGTGGATTAGTTGAAGTTTCAATTACAGAAATTCTCAGTGATGGAGGAAATAAAGTATCAGAAAAGTGATGCCATCCAAAATCTGATCTGTCATGTGAATCATTATATGGTATATTAGCAATATCATTATTTCTCCATAAGTGATTACCCGCTGCCCAATAGATTATATCAGAGTTATCGTCCATAACCATAGGATTTATAAACATGTACTTATTTGTGTCTGCTGAGGCTGGATCCATTCTTTGAAAAGATATTCTGTTTGCATTATTATCTAACTTCATCTTGTACATAACTCCCCTTTGTATAGTCAAATAAAAATCCTCTTCGTTATCAGCAATTCCTGCAAAAGCACCATCTCCGTTAAAAGGCATTGTCCAATGATCTGTTGCGTTACCAGAAAAGGTTATAAAATTTCCATTATCTTGAAAGCCTCCATGTAAAAGATCAGAATTAGCATTTCTACTTAAAGTAGCAGCATAAAGCTGAGTAGTATAGTAACCATTGTTTAATGAGGTCCATTCAATCGTATCGGCAAAAATATTATCACAACGATACACACCACCATCTGTAGCACTGTAAGCTACTGAATCATTTGATTTTAAATAAAGAAGATCGTGTTGATCTGGATGATGATTTGGATATAGTCCCCAATTTCCATCGCCCTCATAAGAGCCTACCAAATATCCTCCACAGATATCAGTATTGCTGGCTGTAGTAAATCCATCAGTTGATCTCCATAAATTGGTACCTCCAATGATTATGATGTTTGGATCATTGGGATGAATTTTTATCATCAAATCATAACTACTTTGTGAATTGAAGTTGTCAAAAGATGTTGGGTTATTAGAAGGAATATTACTTGACAAGTCAGTCCAAATACCACCCGAACCAGTACCATTTCCACTTACATACTCATATTTCCAAAGTGATGTCCAAGTCTCTCCTCCAAAAAAAACATCAGTGTGTTGACCATAGCCATCGGTCTCAGCAGCTAGAAAATATATTTCATTTTCATTTGAAGGATTTATTCCAATAGCAATTCTCGCATAAATAGGCGGGAACATTGCGTCATTGATTTTTGTCCAATTTATCCCATCATCTGATCTCCAAATACCTCTGCCAGATGAACTACCGTCGCTACTTAATGTAGCATATACAACACCGTTTGATGTAATTGCAACATTATTGTGATATGCATTACCACCATTTATTGATTTCGACCAAGAAGCTCCCCCATCTGCTGATCTATATATTGATCCATAAGTAGCTGCATAAATAACATCCATTGAATCATTACTTGGGTCAGTGACAATATTCCAAATGAAATCAAAATCGTTGTCAAATGAGTGCGGGGTATTGGTAGCAGTAGATGATAAAGAGTCCCAGCTTAAACCACCATCTATTGATCTGTAAATACCATTTCCCTGGTAATACGCCTCTCCACCACTTGCTGAGCTACCTCTTAATTCACCTGAGCCAAAATACCAAATATTTTCTTTTCCTGGTCTAGTATCTTGAGACACACATGTTACGTTATGTAGCTGATTGGGATGAGTTGTCATTGACCAGCTCATACCTCCGTCTGTTGAACGAAACATCCCTCCAGAGGCTCCACCTGCAAATAATATGTTTTCATTTGTTACATCAATAGCTAAAGCTCTTGTTCTTCCACCTACATTGAACGGGCCTCTGTGAACCCAGTTTGCTTGTGAAATATTTTTTGCATTAGAAAAATTAACGCTTGGTAAAGTTTTAGCAAACGTTCTCTCTTTTTTGTGTATATTTCTAGGAATTTGACCAGTTGCAGGGTCCATTAGTCTAATCTTTTCCCAAACTACTCTTTCGGTTGGATTGTCAGATGGGTACATCTTAGCTTTATTGTAATTTTCAACAATTGTCAAGTAAGATATTACAGAAATTGTTATTGCAAAAATCGAAGGAAGAATTATAAATCTCATTTGTTTGTTTTATTTCCTAAAGTTATCAATTTTTAATAATTTTTTAAATCATTCTTAAAAGTTTAAATTTGCACTTAAATCATGAAAGAAGTCAAGCCATATAAACCAAAAAATAAAGTCAGAATAGTTACTGCTGCTTCCCTTTTTGATGGCCATGATGCTGCAATAAACATTATGAGAAGAATCATTCAATCCTCTGGCTGTGAAGTAATTCATTTGGGACATGACAGATCAGTGAAAGAGATTGTAGATTGTGCTATTGAGGAAGATGCAAATGCAATTGCACTAACCTCCTACCAAGGTGGACATAACGAATTTCTCAAGTACATGTACGACCTATTGAAAGAAAATAGCTCTGAGCACATTAAAATTTTTGCTGGTGGTGGTGGTACTATTTTACCAGAGGAAATTAGAGAGTTAGAGGATTATGGAATCACAAAAATATATCATCCTGATGATGGAAGAAAAATGGGATTACAAGGTATGATAAATGATTTAGTATTAAAATCTGACTACTCACTGGGAGATAAATTAATCAGCGAAATTAAAGATATTGAAAACCAAAAAATTAAAAGTATCTCTAGGGCAATATCAGCAGTTGAAAATTTTCCAAACAATCACAAAGAATTCATAAAAACTATAACTCAAAAAGCAAAAAACAAAGAAGTCCCTATTCTTGGGATAACGGGAACAGGTGGAGCAGGTAAATCTTCTCTAGTTGATGAACTTGTAAGAAGATTTTTAAATCAATATGAGAACATTAAAATTGGTATTATTTCCGTTGACCCCTCTAAAAGAAAAACTGGTGGAGCTTTGCTAGGTGATCGTATTCGCATGAACTCCATTAATTCTAATAGAGTTTACATGAGATCATTGGCTACCAGACAAGCTAATCTAGCTTTATCCAAACATGTCAGTAAAGCCTTAGAAATTTTAAAAGTTGCAAATTTTGACTTGATTATATTAGAAACCTCAGGAATCGGTCAATCAGACACTGAAATTACTGAGCACTCCTCACTTTCAGCATATGTAATGACACCTGAATATGGAGCAGCCACTCAACTTGAAAAGATAGATATGCTGGACTTTGCTGATATTATTGCAATAAACAAATTTGATAAAAAAGGAAGCTTTGATGCTGTGAAAGATGTTAAAAAACAATATCAAAGAAACAACAAGCTATTCACAGATAAAGTTGATAATATGCCTGTTTATGGAACAATAGCTTCTCAGTTTAATGATCCTGGCACGAACACTTTTTTCTATGAGCTTAATTCAATTTTACTAAAAAAAGGATTCGGAAAATTTGAGCTAAAATCTTTGAGCAGAAGTAAATCTGAAAGTGAAAAAATATATGTGATTCCTCCAAAAAGAGTTAGATATCTATCTGAAATAGCTGATAGCAACAGAGATTATGACAAATGGGTGAATGATCAAAGTGAAATTGCAAAAAAACTATATGCTCTAAAAACAAGTATGGAGCTATTTCAAAAAGACTCAGAAGCATATAACCAAATTCAATTGCAATATGAATCTTACAGAGAAAAATTATCTAAAGAGAACTACAATAATCTTTTGAATTGGAATAATCTTATTGAAAAATACAAAAAAGACATTTTTGAGTTCGATGTCAGAGATAAAAAAATTCAAATCCAAACAAAATTTCATTCACTATCAAACTCTAAGATTTCAAAAGTTGCTCTTCCTAAATTTGAAAGTTGGGGTGATATATTAAAATGGCTACTACAAGAAAATGTGCCAGGAAGTTTTCCATTCACATCTGGCATCTTTCCATTTAAAAGACAGGGGGAAGATCCAACAAGGATGTTTGCTGGTGAAGGTGGCCCTGAGAGAACAAATAAGAGATTCCACTTAGTCAGTAAAAACATGCCTGCAAAGAGACTTTCAACTGCATTCGATTCGGTAACTCTATACGGAAATGATCCTGATGTAAGACCCGATATCTATGGAAAAATTGGAAACGCTGGAGTATCAATTTGCTGCCTCGATGACATGAAAAAACTTTATTCTGGTTTTGATTTATTGAATGTGTCTACGTCAGTAAGTATGACAATCAACGGTCCTGCACCTATGATTTTAGGATTCTTTTTTAACGCGGCAATTGACCAACAATGTGAAAAATACATTAAAGAAAATGGATTGGAAGAATCAATTAGAAAAAAAATTAAAAAAATCTTCAAGGAAAAAAATCTCTCTACTCCTGAATATCAAGGTGAGTTACCAGAAGGTAACGATGGACTAGGCCTGATGTTGTTGGGTGTAACGGGAGATCAGATGCTCGACCAAAAAATTTATAATAAAATTAAAAAACATACACTGAAAAATGTGCGAGGAACTGTTCAAGCTGACATATTAAAAGAAGATCAAGCTCAAAATACATGTATTTTTTCTACTGAGTTTGCATTAAAAATGATGGGTGATGTTCAGCAATATTTCATTGACAACCAAATAAAAAACTTTTACTCTGTTTCAATTTCAGGATACCATATTGCTGAGGCAGGAGCTAATCCAATTACACAACTAGCATTTACTTTAGCGAATGGATTTACATACGTTGAATACTACATAAGCAGAGGAATGAAAATTGATGATTTTGCAAGTAACCTTTCATTTTTCTTCAGCAATGGTATAGATCCTGAATATTCTGTTATTGGTAGAGTTGCAAGAAGATTATGGGCCAAGGCCATGAAATTTAAATATGGAGCCAACAAAAGATCACAGTTGCTCAAGTATCACATACAAACATCTGGAAGATCTTTACATGCGCAAGAAATTGATTTTAATGATATAAGAACTACATTACAGGCATTATATGCGATTTATGATAACTGCAATTCTCTACATACAAATGCTTTTGACGAGGCTATAACAACACCAACAGAAAATTCTGTCAGAAGAGCTATTGCTATACAGATGATTATAAACAAAGAATTAGGACTTACAAAAAATGAGAATCCGTTGCAGGGTTCGTTTATCATTGAAGAACTCACTGATTTAGTTGAGGAAGCTGTACTCGTTGAATTTGACAGAATAACTGAAAGAGGTGGAGTATTAGGAGCTATGGAGACAATGTACCAAAGAGGGAAAATACAAGAAGAGAGTCTTCACTACGAAAGTTTGAAACACAGCGGTGAACTTCCCATAATTGGAGTAAATACATTTTTAAACGATGACGGATCTCCAACCTTAACTAATAATGAAGTAATAAGAGCTTTTGATAAAGAGAAAAAATATCAAATTTTAATGTTAAAGATGCTTCATCAATTAAATTTAGAAAAATCTGAGCATTTTATTGAAAAATTAAATTTAGTTGCATTAAACAACAAAAATATTTTTGAAGAGCTAATGAATTCAACTAAATGCTGTTCGTTAGGCCAGATAACAAATGTTTTATTTGAGATTGGAGGCCAATATAGAAGAAACATGTAATATGATAGTAGTAAACAATAACAATATTCCAAATAAAAAAATCATTGAAAGTCTTGGCATTGTACAAGGAAGTACAGTTAGAGCTAGAAATGTTGCAAGAGATATATTTGCAAAAATTAGAACTTTGATTGGGGGTGAGATCTCAGAATATACTAATCTTCAGAATAGTGCAAGACAACAAGCAATTGATAGAATGATAATCGAAGCTAAAAACAAAAATGCAGATGCCATCATTAATGTGCGAATAACCACATCAATGGTTATGCAGGGTTGCTCTGAAATACTAGCTTATGGAACCGCTGTTAAGCTCTCAGATTAAATGTTTGATATAACTATACTAACAGAGGATAGATATTTAGACCCCATAAAGAAAAATTGGTATACAGAGCAAGTATTATTAGAAGACCAAATTCTTTTTGAAAGCCTCAGAAAAAGAGGATTAGTAGTTACCAGAAAAAGCTGGTCTGACAAAAATTTTGATTGGAGTAAGACTAATTTTGCTATTATTCGATCAACTTGGGACTATTTTGATAAAATTGATGAATTTTCTCAATGGTTGACGAATGTTAAAGATAAATTAGTTCTTATAAATTCATTCAATTTGATTAAATGGAATTTAAACAAATCCTATCTTTTGGATTTTTCAAAAAAAAAAATAAATATAGCTAGCTCAATCTTTATTAATAGCAAAAATTTTATAACACTAAAAAAATTGTTTAATCAAACTAATTGGGACGAAGCAATCATCAAGCCAGCTATCTCTGGAGCTGCCAAAAATACTTTCAGGGTTAATAAAGAAAATTATGATGATTTTGAAAATATTTTTAGAAAACTGTGTGATAAAGAAACTATGATCTTTCAGATTTTTTTAAAAAGTATAATAAGCTTTGGAGAGATTTCTTTGATGGTTTTTGGAGGTGAATATAGCCACTCCGTAAGAAAAATTGCTAAGGAAGGGGATTTTAGAGTACAAGATGACCATGGTGGTAAAGTTGAAAAATATATCCCAAGCTTAAATGAAATTAGATTTGCAGAAAAATGTGTCAGTGAATGTATTGAATTACCATTGTATGCTAGAGTTGATTTAATATATGACAATGAAAATAACTTGTCATTATCAGAAATTGAGTTAATTGAACCGGAATTATGGTTCAGACTTAAGGACGGTTCAGAGGACTTACTTTCTGAAAAAATTATGCTAGAAATAGGTAAAAAGAATTGTGAGTAATCCAGTCACACCTATAAATGTTTTTATGTAGACTGGCCAAAAACTAAATCCTTTATATCTTTGATAACATGCTATCAAATAAGAAATAACAGATGAAGAAACAAGTATTTCAATCACTATCTTGAAACAGAAAAAAGAAACACCTTAAATTCAATGTTATCTTCAATCAATTTATCAGCCACAGTTCCGACAATGGATGACCTATATTTAACATCCCATTTTGTTCTGTCAATAACAATATCTCCTACAGCTTGGAATTGATTACCTCTTAATCTAACATTTGAAATAAAGTTGATTTCGTTTGTTATTCCTCTTATAGTTAAATCTGCAGTGATATTATAGTTTTGATCAGAAATCTTTTTTACATTCTTTATAATTAACACGCTCGTTGGAAATTTTTCAACATCAAAAAAATGGTTGTCTTTTAAATGATTTACTAATTTTTGTGAATACTTTTCAGATTTAATGTCAAGATTTGTAATAGTATTCATATCAATAATAAACTTTCCACCAACCAATTTTCCGTGATCGCTAATTATGTATCCGCTCTTAAGTTTTATATTTCCATCATGGAACCCCCCTACCTCATTTCCTCTCCAATAAACATAGGATTTTTCTGTATCTGCTTTTACGCTAGTTACATGAGGTTTTGTTGCATAACTCGAAAGGCTTACAATAAATAATACAAAAAATAATTTCTTGAACATAATATATCTATTTTTACAAATATATATATAAATGAATACCAAAAAAAATTCTGTTTCAGTACTACAAGTTAATTTTGATGATAAAAAATTAATCACTAAAATTTTTGAAATAAGAAATCAAGTTTTTGTAGTAGAACAAAATGTTGATCCAAGCGAAGAATATGAATTTGAAGAGTCTTCCATACACTTTTTGTTATTTGAAGACAAAACTCCTTGTGCCACAGCCAGATATAGAAAAACAGAAAAGGGTATTAAACTTGAAAGATTTGCTGTTCTAAAACAATACAGAAAAAAAGGATACGGTAATAAAATACTTAAAAGAATTCTTGAAGAGCTAAAGAACAATGAAGATGTTATTTATTTACATGCACAAGTTCAGGTAGTTGACTTTTACAAAAAACAAGGATTTATTAAAAAGGGAGATATATTTTCAGAAGCAGGTATTCAGCATTATAAAATGATCTATAATTAGACTGAAACGGTCCAATTATTTATATCCTCTACATCACCTCTTTGAATTGAAACCAATTTAGTTTTAATTTTATCACAATAAGAACCCTCTTGATTTGGTAAATAATATTTCTCTTCATTGTAAGAGATTGATCTAATCTTACTTAATACAACTGCAGTACCAGATCCAAACGCTTCTAATAATGTTTTGTTCTTGAAAGAATTAATTATTTCAGTAATTGATATTGTTCTTTCCTCTACTTTTAAATTCATCTCAGAGGCGAGAGACAATATACTGTTTCTTGTAACCCCTGGCAGGATACTATCTGTCAATTTTGGAGTAACTAATTTATCTTTAATTCGGAACCAAATATTCATTGTACCAGATTCTTCAATATTTTCATGTTTAATTCCATCAGTCCATAATAATTGAGTGTAACCTTTCTCTTCAGCCAAACTCGTTGGGTAAAATGAGGCTGCATAATTTCCTGAGGCCTTAGTAAAACCGACACCTCCTTTCATTGCTCGTGTAAATTTTTGCTCAATTAGTATATCTATAGGATCTGAATAATAATTAATAGTTGGTGAAGTAATTATTACAAACGTAAAATCATTTGAAGAATTAGCTTTTATACACTCACTCGAACCAAAAACAAATGGTCTTATATATAATGAATAACCTTCTCTTTTT
Source organism: uncultured Bacteroidota bacterium (assembly GCA_902587125.1). Taxonomy (GTDB): domain Bacteria; phylum Bacteroidota; class Bacteroidia; order Flavobacteriales; family BACL11. Next base: position 6,696 of record CACIJW010000010.1, on the reverse strand, counting down.
GAGATCCAATCGCTATCAATTCTTACTAGCGCTTTAAGACCATCAATAAACACATCTTTTGGTATTTGTGGTATTGATAATCTTTTGGCAGAATTATTTATTCTTTCAAAATTTTTATCTGGTCTAAATAATAAAACATTATCTTTTTTGGACTTAAAAGCTTTCATCCCTTCAAAAATGGATTGACCATAATGCAGTGCTTGTGTTCCAGGAGATAATTTAAGTGGTCCATAGGGTCTGATTTCAGGCTCATTCCATTTACCATTTTTAAATTCACAAATCAGCATGTGATCAGAGAATATTGAACCAAACGGAAGATTGTCGAAATCAACTGTCTCTAATCTGGACTTTTTTATCTTATTTATTTTCATAAAAAAAGAGGGAGCTAGGCTCCCTCATCTAATATTAAAAGACAAAACTAATTTGTTACTGTTAGTTTTTGTGAAGTAATAATCTCTCCAAGTTCATTTTCAACAACTACAAAATACTGACCTTTTTTAAAGTCTATATTCTTCATTATTAAATGATTACCTGATGATAAATGCATCTTTTTAGTTTCAGCAACTTTTGAGCCAAGTATATTGTAGATATTTATTGAAACTTTGTTATTATTTTCTAAACTTAAAGGAATAATAAAGTTATTTGTTGCTGGGTTAGGATAGATATTATTGCTTGTATATTGATTTAAGTTTTCACTACTTGTCATTGAAGCTACTTCAAATTGAATTGTTTCATCATGGTTGAAAACATTGTCAGAAGTTCTGAAAACTGTGATGTAAGGCGTTGATCTTACATGACTTGCGTCTGGTGTCCAAGAAAAGTCTCCTTGAATCTCATTTCCATTACCAGTCAATGAGTACGTAAAAGTCGGTGCTGAAAGATTAAGGTTGAAAGCTTCCCCATAGGCATTCATACTAAGAACATCGTTTGGATTTGCATCATTTCCAATGAGGTGAAGTTGATAATTTTGCCCGGCAGTTAAAATAACGTAAGGGTAACCTCCAGAATTTGTTGGAATACTTTGCATGTTAGATATTTGCGGAATATAATTTGTTGTATCATTTACAACAATAAACTGCATATCTCTCCTCATTTCACCAATTTTTTGACCAGATCTGTACTCCTCTATTATAAAAGAAGCGACAAAATTTCCTGACATTCTAGCATTCCACGATAAAGAACCTGTTATTGAATCAAGTGAAAAAATCCCAGATAAATTAGAATACAATGAATCAGATAAAAATTCATAGCCAGAAACTGTACCATTACCATCCAGTGGCACTGTCATGCTCCAAGATAATGAATCTCCATCTGGATCAAAAGGAAGTGGATTATACTGCCATATTGTATCAGAAGGAAGGTAAGCTACTGGCGGAGTAATAAATGTGGGCGTAGAGTTTTGATTATGATTATCTATAGTCAAGTAAGTTGTTAGTGCCATAGATTCATTACCAGGATTACTCATATTTGCAATTGCAAAATTTCTGCAACACTCTTCATATGAAATTGAAAAATATCCGCTAGTATCAGTAAATGTTAATGTATCTTGAAAAAGATATACTTCTACTCCATAAGCATTTACTGAAGTCATTAAACCACCTGAGGTTGTATCATAAGCTACAGTCTGAGAAAAAACAAAATTCCAATTTCCAGATGTGTCTAGTTTATGTATGTCAAACTCAGCAGTTGCCTGCATTGGAATTCCAATCGTATCTCTGTAGGCAGTTAGCTCAACTAAATAATGAACACCATTTGTATCAGCTGAAAGATATGTGGCTGTTATTTGCCCACCCATTAAATGAGATGATTTAGCCTCGTAATTAGAAATCATTAATGTAAAAGCAATAATGAAGGTAAAGATGTTTTTCATAGAAGTAATTTTTTGTAATTATGTAACAAATTTAACAAAAAAAATCGATAAAATCAATAGAAAATTACGCATTACAAATGATGGTTCCCATACTGTTTATTTTAGTGATCTCAATGAGCATTATCACTCCAAAAAAGGAGCAATTAGCGAGTCCGAATATGTATTTATAAAAAATGGTTTTTCTCAACAAAACAAAAAACATGTAAAAATTTTAGAAATTGGTATGGGAACTGGTCTTAACATTCTACTCACCTTTTTACATTCAGACAAAAATTCAAAAATATATTACCATGCTTTAGAACCTTATCCTTTAGATGAATCATTGCAAAAAAAACTCAATTATTGTCAGTTGCTAGATGTTGATGAAGAATTTTTAAAAAAAATTCATGTTTCTGCTTGGGACAAAAAAATATACTTAAACAAAAATTTCATTATTTATAAAGAAAAAACAAAAATTGAAAACTTTATGTCTAAAGAATTTTTTGATTTGATTTATTTTGATGCATTTGCTCCATCCAAGCAAAAAAATATTTGGGATTTTAAAATAATAAAATATTGCTACGATATACTTAATAAAGACGGGATCATTGTCACTTACAGCTCAAGTGGAGATTTTAAAAGAAATTTAAAAAAAATTGGTTTTGAAATTTCTGTACTTAAAGGAGCTCTTGGTAAAAGAGAAATGATTAGAGCTAAGAAAATATAGAATCAATAATATTTCTTAGCGCTTTGTAAGCACAAATAAAAACAGTTGGAAGTAAGCAATAACCTATAATTATAAATAAGTGACTTCCATCTCTGCTTCTGTTATTTCCTACATAAATAAAAAAAGCACAGATAAGCACACAAAATGAGAACATACTAGCCCAAATAACAGCTTTTATTAATTTGTCTTTATTCATATTTTTTTTTGTCTAATACTTGTCTAACTGACCCATATTTTTTAAGCAATTCTAGTGCTTTTTTTTCACTAACATTTATTTTTTCAGAAATAATTTTAGCACCTCTATTAACTAGCTTTTTATTAGAAAGAGCCATATCAACCATTTTATTGTCAATAACTTTACCAAGCTTTATCATGAGCGATGTAGACAACATATTTAATACCATTTTTTGAGCAGTTCCAGATTTTAATCTTGTGCTTCCAGAAATGAATTCTGGTCCAACAACAATTTCAATTGAAACATCAGAATACTTAGATAGCAAAGAATTTTTATTGCAAGTGATGCAACCTGTTGATATATTATTTTTCTGAGCTTCTTTTAAAGCTCCAACAACATAAGGTGTTTTTCCGGACGCAGCCAAACCAATTACTGTATCACTTTGATTAATGTTGTAAGAAAGCAAGTCCTTCCAACCCAAATTAGGATCATCCTCTGCAAATTCAACAGCTTTTCTTATTGCTTTGTCCCCTCCCGCTATCAAGCCTATAAAAAGCTCGTGACTTACACCAAAAGTTGGAGGACACTCAGAAGCGTCTAATATTCCTAATCTCCCCGATGTTCCTGCACCAAGGTAAAACACTCTACCTCCTTTTTTTAAATTAACAAAAGTAAGGTTTACCAAACTTTCAATGGAATGTAAATTTTCCTGTACACATTTAGCTACTCCCAAATCTTCGTTGTTCATACTAGAAAGGATGTCGTAAACAGACATTTCTTCAAGATTATTGTAGTTAGAACTAGATTCGGTTGTTGAGATTTCTCTCAAAATAGTTGAGGGAATTTTTTTGGATCAGCTTCATTAAGAATTGAGTATACCTTTTCAATTACATCATTCACTGAAGGTTTTGTAAAGTAATCACCGTCTTTTCCATACGGAGGTCTATGAGCTTTTGCTGTCAGCGTTGATGGACTTGAGTCCAAATATTCATATGCTTTTTGATCTTCAATTATTTTTTGCAAAATGTAAGCACTAGCTCCACCAGGTACATCCTCATCAACAACAAGTAATCTATTAGTTTTTTTCACAGATTCAACTATTTCACAATTTAAATCAAATGGAACAATTGATTGTATATCTATAACTTCACACGAAATACCTAACTTTTCAAGTTCGTTAGCAGCATCATTTACTATTCTCCAGGTTGAACCATATGATACTAAGGTAATGTCATTTCCTACTTTGGTAACTTCAATTACTCCAAGTGGTGTTCTAAATTCGCCAATGTTACTTGGCATTTTTTCTTTCGTTCTGTAACCATTTAAACATTCAATAACCATCGCTGGTTCATCAGATATCATAAGAGTATTATAAAAACCTGCGGCTCTAGTCATATCTCTTGGAACACAAATATTTACACCTCTTGTTCCATTAATAATCATACCCATTGGAGACCCTGAGTGCCATATGCCCTCTAGTCTGTGACCTCTTGTTCTAATTATTACAGGGGATATTTGACCACCATAAGTTCTGTAGTGTAAAGATGCTAAATCATCAGCCATTGTTTGAAAAGCATAAAGCAAATAATCTAAATACTGAATTTCAGCGATTGGCCGTAAACCTCTTAAGGACAATCCTATACCTTGGCCTAGAATTGTTGTTTCTCTGATTCCAGTATCTGCAACTCTTTCTTCTCCAAATTTTTCTTGCATTCCTTCAACACCTTGATTTACTCCGCCAATTTTTCCAACATCTTCTCCAAATATCATTGCTTCGGGAATATCTTCAAACATTTGATGAAAATTATCTCTTAATATTATCCTTCCATCAACTAGCTCAGCATTATCACTGTATATCGGCTTGACCTCTTTAACATTTCTTGCAGATGATGAGGTTAAATTGTATAGGAAAGTATTGTATCTGTTCGAGTTCTCATTGTTTATCTTTTCAATAAATTGAATTAATGATTCTTTTTCAGTTCCAGAAACCTTATTCAACTTAGTGAGTAAAAGTCTTGCTTTAGTCATGTAATCTCTTCTAAACAACCCAAACATTGCAGATTGATTTAAATCCTTACTCCACTCATCAATTTCATCAATTGAAAATTTTGACTTTATTGACTTGAATATGTTTAATAATTGGTTTAATTCATCTTTGATTGGTTTTTGGTACTCTGACCAAGCTTCCTTTTTAGCTTGCTTTACAGTTTCTTTTGCTTCAGTTCTAATCTCATCAAGCTCTTCTTCACTAGCAATGTTGTTTTTTATGATCCATTCCTCATATTTTTTGATACAATCAAATTCCTTCTCCCACTCAAGTCTCTCTTTGCTTTTATATCTTTCGTGGCTTCCTGAGGTTGAATGACCAGTAGGTTGTGTCATTTCAATAACATGAATTATTGAAGGAATATGCTTATCTCTAGCTAACTTTTCTGCTTTTTCGTAAGCTTCTACTAGTGATGGATAATCCCATCCTTTGACTTTGAAGAGTTCGAAGCCTTCTCCTTTGCCATCTCTTTGAAATCCCTTTATTATTTCAGAAATATCCGATTTTGTGACCTGATACTCATTACTCACTGAGATTCCATATCCATCATCCCAAATTGAAATTATTGCAGGCACTTGAAGAACTCCGATTGCGTTGACAGCTTCAAAAAAATGACCCTCAGCGCAAGAAGAGTTTCCAATTGTAGCAAAAGCAATTTCAGTTCCGTTGTTTGTAAACTTAGGTTTTGACTTTGCCAATACTTTATTGTTTCTGTAAACTTTAGATGCTTGAGCTAAACCTACAAGTCTAGGAAATTGAGATGCTAGACATGCCATATCAGAGGTTGAGTTCTTTTGCTCCATCAAGTTTTTCCAAGAGCCATCCTCATTAAGGAACCTTGTTCCAAAATGATTCATCATTTGTCTTGAGCCAGAACTAGGTTCTCTTTCAATCTCAGGATCACCATACAAGGAAGTAAACATATGCTTAGGAGAATATTGACCAATCGCAGTCATAAAGACTTGATCCCTATAGTAACCTGCTCTAAAATCTCCGTTTTTGAAGACTTTTGCCATCGCAATCTGAGCTAATTCTTTTCCGTCACCAAAAATTCCAAAACTTCCCTTTCCTGACAAAACATCTCTTCTACCAAGAAGACTAGACTCTCTACATTCAAAAATTAGCTTGTAATCTGATAGTATGGTGTTTTTGAAACCGGCTTTGTCTAATTTTTTAGCTGACATTTAAATGTTTTTTTGCAAAACTATAAAAATAGAACTTAATTTTGTACTAGAATCAAACAATTGATTAAATAATTTTTCAATTCAATTAAAAATAGTAGTTTTGCGCTCCTGATTAAGGAATAATCACGTGATGGTTTAACCAAAAATTATAAAATGGCAACAAGAATTAGACTTCAAAGAAAAGGTAGAAAAGGAAAACCAATCTACTCTTTAGTAATAGCTGACCAAAGATCTCCGAGAGATGGTAAATTTATTGAAAAGGTCGGTACATACAATCCAAACACAAACCCAGCAACTATCAATATTGATTTTGATAAATGCGTAGATTGGGTAATGAAAGGTGCTATACCCACAGACACATGCAGAGCGATTTTATCTTATAAAGGTGTAATGCTTAAAAAACACTTATTGGTTGGAGTTACAAAAGGAGCTCTTTCAGAGGAACAAGCGAACAAAAAATTCGAAGATTGGATCAATGACAAAGAAAATAAGATTAACACCAAAAAAGACAACTTAGACAAGGCCAAAAAAGACAAGGAAAAGGAAAGAATGGAGGCAGAATCTGAAAGAAATGAGAAAAGAAAGATGGAAATTCAAGAGAAGCTAGCCTCTGCACAAGCTCCTGCTGCTGAAGAAGCTCCTGCTACTGAAGAAGCTCCTGCTGCTGAAGAAGCTCCTGCTGCTGAAGAAGCTCCTGCTGCTGAAGAAGCTCCT
>CACIJW010000009.1 GCA_902587125.1 uncultured Bacteroidota bacterium | reverse complement strand
CGTAACGCCTAAGTTCGTGATCGGTGAACCTGAACATGTTGTACTATATAGACATGAACCATCATCCACGTTAGCACTAGTAGAGTAATTTGTAGCTGTAGAGTCTGTACAGCCGCTAATTACCCATGAGCTAATTGCATTATTTAAATCATTTTCTATTGAAGAACTTGTACTTGTTGTAACACAATAAAGGGGGCAAATTGTTGTGTATGAAGTATCTGGATATATTACATAGTAGCTAGGTGTATAATATAATTGATAATTAATATTAGCTGGAACTATATTATTAGCTATTGGAAATGTAATACCATATGTTGATACAAAATTTGAGACCATTGTATTTGTTGTATTAGAGTTTGTTTCAAGACCGATAAATCTTGCTGAATTATTACCACCAGGGCCATAAAGATTGTAAGAATTTTCAGTACCAGATGCATAGGCAGCACATGTAGCACAAGATGCACTGACAAGTTCAAGTACAACAACATAACCACTGTCTAAATATTCATATATATCATGAGTCACGCCATTAAGATCTGCAACAGTTACGTTTGGGGCATAGCCAGTGCCATTAAGCATACCATATTGTGCAGATGTATTTGTGAAAATAAAGAAAGAAAGTAGAATCAGTAGATGTTTCATAATAGACATTTATAGTAATTTAAAATTAGTGATTTTTAATTTATATTTGTTTCATGTCTGAACTTAAAAATCTTATTGAGAAATGTTGGAAAGAAAGAGAGCTATTAAACAACATTAAGTACCAAGATGCAATAAAATCAGTTATCGAAAAACTAGATAATGGTGACATTCGAGTTGCTGAACTAATTAATCAAAAGTGGACAACTAACGAATGGGTAAAAAAAGCTGTTGTTATGTACTTTCCAATACAAAAGATGGAAGTTGAAGAAGTTGGTATTTTTGAATTTCATGATAAAATGAAATTAAAAAAAGGATATGCCGACAAAGGTGTGAGAGTTGTGCCTCATGCAATTGCTCGATATGGCTCATACTTGGCCAGGGGTGTGATAATGATGCCCTCATATGTTAACATTGGAGCTTATGTTGATGAAAATACAATGATTGATACCTGGGCTACAGTTGGATCATGTGCACAAATTGGAAAAAATGTTCATCTCTCGGGAGGAGTAGGAATAGGTGGTGTATTAGAGCCTTTACAAGCAACTCCTGTAGTTGTTGAAGACAATGTATTTATTGGCTCAAGATGTATTATTGTTGAAGGAGTTCAAATCAAGAAAGAGGCTGTTCTAGGTGCAAATGTTACAATTACAAGTTCAACAAAAATTTTAGATGTTAGTGGTCCAAAAACTGTTGAACATAAAGGAATTATTCCTGAGAGATCAGTAGTTATACCTGGCTCATACAAAAAGAATTTTAGTTCTGGTGAATTTTATGTTCCTTGCGCGTTAATTATTGGCAAGCGAAAGGAGAGCACAAACAAAAAAACATCATTAAATGATGCTCTAAGAACACATAATGTATCTGTTTAAATGAAAATAGGATATGATGCAAAAAGAGCATTTGAAAATCAAACTGGATTAGGTAACTATTCAAGAGATTTAATTAACACTTACAGTTTATCAAATCCAAAATTTCAAATTTTATTATTTGCATCTAAAATTTTTCAAAACAAAAGATTAGATTTTCTAAGATGTAGAGATAATATTAAAATAGTTAAGCCTAAAAATTTCTTCTATCGATTTTTTCAATCAATATGGAGATCGTTTGGCATTTTAATAGATCTAAAAAAAGAAAAAGTAGATATTTTCCATGGACTTAGTCATGAAATCCCTTTTGGGATAGACAAAACTAAAATCAAAACGGTTGTTACAATACATGATTTAATTTTTTTAAGATTACCTCAGTATTTTAACATTTTTGATCGACTAATTTATTATTGCAAAGTAAAATATGCTTGCAAGAGATCCGATAAAATAATTGCAATTAGTAATCAAACAAAATCAGACATTATGAAATTTTTTAAAATTGATTGCAAGAAAATTGAAGTGGTATATCAATCATGCAATCCAGTCTTTAAAAGTCATAAGAAAAATATGGTTAAAAAAGACTTGGGATTACCAAAAAATTATATTCTTTACGTTAGTTCAATAGAAGAAAGAAAAAATTTATTACCATTAATCAAAGTCCTCAAGAAAATGAAATATAAAAACTTGGTTGTGATTGGTGATGGTAAAGACTACAAAGAAAAATGTATAAACTATATCAAAAATAATAATCTTCAGAAAAGAATTTTTTTTAAGCACAATCTAAATTTAGAAGAAATTGCAATTGCTTATAGAAATGCTTCTATACTTGTCTATCCCTCTATTTATGAAGGATTTGGAATTCCAATTATAGAAGCCTTGTATTCAAAAGTTCCAGTAATCACTACTAAGGGCGGTTGTTTTGAAGAAGCTGGTGGAACTTACACAAAATATGTTGACACAAAAAATACTGATGAAATAGTAAGTGCAATAAAAGAAATCGAAGATAATCCAACTATTAGAAAAAAAATGATTGATAATGGTTATGCTCATGCCAAAACATTTTGTGATAAATCAGTAAATGAAAAACTAAATAATATATACTTAGATTTATTGAATGGAAACAGAAGTTAATAAATGTATTGAGGTTTTGGGCAACGGAGGATTAATTTTATATCCTACTGATACTGTCTGGGGAATTGGTTGTGATGCCACAATTGATAGTGCAATCAGAAAAATATTTAAACTAAAGCAAAGAAGTGACTCAAAAGCACTAATATCAATTGTTTCCAGCTATGAACAACTTAAAAAAGTAACTCATATTACAAAAGAAATTTCTTTTGAAAAACCAACTACAGTGATTTACAATAAAATTGTAGGTATTTCAAAGCTTGCGATATCTGCAGATGGTACTGCAGCTATAAGAATTGTAAATGATAATTTTTGTCAGCAACTATTGAGTCGATTTAATAAGCCTATTATTTCGACCTCTGCCAATATTAGTAAAGAGGATACTCCCTCTTGTTTTAATGACATTAACCAGAAAATTATTGATGGAGTAGACTATGTAGTTAATCATAGAAAAGACGAAATAATGAATAAAAGTTCAAGTATTATTAAATTTGAAAAATCTGGAAACATTACAATAATAAGAAAGTGAATCTTAAAGAGGAATTGAATCATAGAATTTTTGACATTGTAAAAAATGCTTCAGAAAAACTTGGCTATGAAAGCTTCGTTGTTGGAGGTTGGGTAAGAGACCTTCTTTTGAATAATAAAAACAAAAAAGACATTGATTTTGTATGCATTGGAAGTGGTATAGAACTGGCCAAAGAGGTTAAAAATTTAATTCCAAATAGTAAGATCTCAACTTACTCAAACTTTGGAACCGCCTTAGTTTCATATGAAGATATGAACTATGAGTTTATTGGAGCAAGAAAAGAATCTTACAGAAAAAATTCAAGAAATCCTATTATTGAGAATGGAAGCTTAGAGGATGACCAAAAAAGAAGAGACTTTACAATTAACTGTTTGTACGTGAAATTGGTTGGCGAAAGTTATGGGAAGCTAATTGACCCTTTTAATGGTCTTATTGATTTAAAAAATAAAATAATAAAAACACCTCTAGATCCAGATAAAACATTTTCAGATGATCCGCTAAGGATGATAAGAGCGATTCGATTTTCCGCTCAACTTAATTTTGAGATTTGTTCTAAAACTTTACAATCAATTAGCAAAAATAATCAAAGAATAAATATTGTTTCTAGCGAAAGAATAACAGATGAGCTTAACAAAATAATTCTTTCTAGCGTACCTTCAAAGGGGTTCATTTTACTAAAAGAAACTGGTATTCTTGAAAAAATTTTTGAGGAAATGATTAGCCTTGTTGGAGTTGAAACAATAGAAAAGTTTTCACACAAAGATAACTTTTATCACACTTTAGAAGTATTAGATAATATTTCTAAAAAAACAGATAATTTATGGCTTAGGTGGGCAGCTATTTTGCATGACATAGCAAAACCAATCACAAAAAAATTTGATAAAAAAATTGGCTGGACATTTCACGCTCATGATTATATTGGAAGTAAAATGGTGCCAAAAATCTTTAAAAAATTAAAACTACCTCAAAATGAAAAAATGTTGTATGTTAAAAAACTTGTTGCACTACACTTAAGACCAATAGCTCTGGCACAAGAGATCGTTACAGATTCTGCAGTAAGAAGATTATTATTTGATGCAGGTGAAGATATCGATGATTTAATGACCTTATGTGATGCTGATATAACATCTAAGAATCCTAAAAAAGTCATTAGATATCTTAAGAACTTTGAAATAGTTAGAAAAAAGTTAAAAGATGTTGAAGAAAGAGATAAAATTCGAAATTGGCAACCCCCCGTTTCGGGATTTGAAATCATGAAAATTTTCAATATGAAAGAAGGCAAAGAAGTAGGTAGACTCAAAAAAGCTGTAGAGGAAGCAATTTTGGATGGAAAAATTAAAAATGAAAAGAAAAGTGCAATCAGTTATCTCAAGAAATTGAAGAAATAAACTTTTAAATCAATTGAGGATTAAAAAGCTAATTATCATTTGTGGTCCTACTGGAATTGGAAAAACAAAGCTTTCAATCAAGTTAGCCAAGTATTTGAATTGTGAAATAATCTCTGCAGACTCTAGACAATTTTATAAGGAACTGTTAATTGGAACATGTCCTCCAAATAAAAATCAATTATTAGAAGTAAAACATCATTTTATTCACAATATATCAATTCTAAATAATTATAGTGCAGGACTTTATCAAAAAGATGTCCTAAAAATTATTAATAAAATTTTTAAAAAATACAATGTTATTATTGCTGTAGGAGGATCTGGTATGTATATCGATGCAATCTGTAATAAATTGGACGATGTTCCAGCATCTTGTAAAAAAACAAGATCTAAAATTATTTCAATATTTAAAAAAAAAGGTATACAATGGCTTAGAAATCAAGTAAAAAAGTACGATAAAAATTTTTATGATAAAGTTGACAAGAACAATCATCAAAGGATGATAAGAGCATTGGAGGTATATGAAATTTCAGGAAAACCAATTTCATCTTTTTATAATGAGAAGAATTTAGAAAATGATTATCAAATATTGAAATTTGGATTACGAACTGAAAGGCATATCCTCTACAATCAGATTAATAAAAGAGTTGATTTAATGATTGATCAAGGACTTATTGATGAAGCCAAAAAATTGTATGATTACAGAAACTTGAATGCTCTAGATACTGTAGGATACAAAGAATTATTTAATTACATAGAAGGTGTCATTTCAAAGGAAGAAGCTATTAATCTAATCAAAAGAAATACAAGAAGATATGCTAAAAGACAAATGACTTGGTTTAAAAAATTAGATGATATTAATTGGATTGAAAAAGCTGATGATGCAAAAATGCTTGAAATTATCTTACAATCGTTACGGTCCCTTTAATAGGATCTGTGTCTTTCTCAATTTCGATGAAATAAAAATAACAACCTGCAGAAAGATCAATTCCATCTTCATTGGTTCCATCCCATGGTTCATTATAGCCGCTTGATTCAAACACTAATTTTCCATATCTGTTGTAAATCTTAACAATCGAATTTGAAAAAAGATATGAGTCCTCAAGCACCCAAGTATCATTAACTTGATCATTGTTGGGAGAAAAAACATTTGGTATGCACTCACTAGTTAGTGCTGAAATTCTAAACAATGTATCAACAGAGCAATTATTATTATCAGTTATTGTTACACCCTGAACACCAGGTGATAATCCTACACTTATTGGGTTAGACGTTGTTCCGTCTGACCATAAAATTTCATATGGCGGAATACCTCCTTCAGCAGTTACTTCAAGCTCCAAATCTGTATTTGAAATATCGCATTCGATCAGAAGATCAAAAGGAGATAATGTTAATTTAATATCTTCAATAACAAAATCCTCTCTGACAGTACAACCATTTACATCTGTTACTTCTACCCAATGATTTCCAGGACACAAATCTGCATGCTGGCTGTTTGAGCCATCATCCCAAAAATAAGTGTATGGTGCATAACCCCATAAATCAAAATCTGAAAACACTGTTGTAGTACTTAAGTCAATAATTCCATTCGGGATGAAAAAATCTGCAATAAGCGTGTCAGTAATAGAACAACCATTAGACAAGTCTGTAACTGTGATAAAATAAGTTCCCTCACATAATGGACCTACTTGATCATTTGAACTAATTGGATTAGAACTAATATCGTTCCAAGAATATGTAAATGGACCTGAGGTAGTAGAAAAATCGATCTCAATATTTGCGTAATGAGTTATATTATCATAGTACAATGACGTTTCAAGTTCATATTGTTCGAAATTGAAAAATATTGAATCAGTGCTTTCGCAATAATCATTCACTACGACCCATGCGCTGTTGGTTTGTATGTTGTTTGCACTGTTTGAAGTTTCCCCATTGCTCCAAGAATAATTATATGGTAAGGCTCCCCCAACTAGCGAAACACTAACATTTGCACCAGAATCACAAGTTGGTTCATCTATGATATATGTATCAATTGAAAATGGGTTTGGTTCGCTAATTTCAACAGAGGATGAAATACTACAGCCATTAAAATCAACTATATTACAATAATATGTTCCAGCTCCAACGATGGATTGAAATGTAGTATCACTATTTGTCCAGCTATAAAAATAAGGTGGTGTTCCACCAACTGCTATTGCATCAATTGAGGTTAGCTCTCCTCTGCAGATTAGTGGATTGGTATAATTTGTAAAAGTCAAAATTAAAGAGTCAGGTTCATCTAAAATCAATTGTTCATTAAAAAAACAGCCAGATGAATCAATTACTTGTAACTCGTAAATACCTTTTTGAAGACCATAAAGTGAATCTATATTACCAGTTCCGTTGATCCAGTTAATTGAATAAGGGTAGCTACCACCTGAAACATCTATTGAAATACTACCGTCACTATATCCACTGCATGATGGCTTATATAAAACTGCGTTTGATTGAATTGGCTGATTTTGTTTGATTTCAATATTTACACCCATGAAACAATTGTTGGAATCTTGAACAGAAACATAATAAAAACCTGAAGATAGATTTACGAAACTATTACCGCTTATATTAAAGTTATATGGACTTTGACCTCCTGTAACTGAATCAATTGAAATTTTTCCTGTGCTATCGCCATAGCAGGCTACGTCAGTAGTTGAATATTCAATATTTAGATTTGTTAGAGCTTGAAAATTATAGTAAAAAGTATCTAAGCAACCGTTTATGCTATCAGAAACTGTCAATGTATAATTATTAGGACTACAATACAACGAATCATTGTTGTTTGTGAGCCAGCTAAATTTTAAAGGACTAACGGCACCAGAAATACTGTCAATTATTATTAATACAGAATCATCTGAGCATATAGCATCTCCAATTTGAGATATGTTTGGATAATATGGGCCTGGCTCAATTATTAAAAATGTTGAATCAAATAAACAGCCATTTGAATCAGAAACACTCAAGTTATAATTTCCGTTGTATAAATTTAAAATATTAATTGTGTCATAACTTGATGATATAATATTGTTTGAGATTGAAGTTGAATTAATAAATGCTACTGAATCATTATTTTGATTAGTCAACAATAAATTGTAACCATAATTGTAAGGTTTACCTCCAGACTGCATTAGAGTTATCATACCATTATTGTTACCTATGCAGTCAACATGTTTGATTTCAGCCTTAACATTAAGAGGTTGAGAGGGTTGAGAAATAATTATTTCAGTAGAGGTAACTATGCAACTATCTTGATCCTGAACACTAACATAATACTTGCCAGATGATAAATTATCATAAATTGAATCAGTTCCAATACTAATCAATGAAAACGACGAATCATAAAAAAAATAAGTATATGGTGGCTTACCTGAATGACCAACTGCCTTCAAAGAAGCAGATGAATCTCCATGACAATTAATATTGACATGACAACAAAGCTTTAATCCTAGTGGATATCTTATATACCATGTTGTATCATCAATTATATTTCCAGAGTTAACAATCTCTAGCTTGAACGTTCCTCCTAATGATGTAGTGAGGCTATCTGATGATAGTCCTTGAAGATTTGAATTATTGTATGCTATTTGACCACTAGTTATGTAGCTAGAGCTCGGAACTAATGGATCCCAGTTTCCTGAAAGAGTATCTAAATAATACCAATTTGTAATATTTGTTCCTCCATTTGTGAAAATTCCACCAATTGTAGTATGTATGTAACCATCATAATTACAGTTAACCCCTCTGATAGTATCAGTCAAAATCTGTGAGTTTGACGAAAAAAATGAAAAACAAATTAAAAGGAAAAAAACTGATTTTTTCATATCATAAATTTAATTAAATATTTAAAAACAAAATAATTTAATCATTCTGAATAATTTCTTTAAAATTTAAATGCATACCACTTTCAGCTAGAATTACATTTTTAAAAACTTTTTGAGCCTCATTTTTTAATAAATTTAAGTCTTTATACCTTTTAGAAAAATGACCTAAAAGAAGGCATTTTACTTGAGCCTCACTTGCGATACTTGCAGCTTGAAATGCGGTTGAATGTCCCGTCTTTTTAGCAAGATTTTTATGTTTTTCGTGAAAAGTAGACTCATGATACAGAAGATCTATTCCACTAATTTTTTTTGAAATAGACTTTTTAAATCTTGTGTCAGAACAGTATGCGTAAGAATTGGCCGGTCTTGCTTTTTTTGTGATTAGCTTGTTTTTAATAATTTCTCCTGTAGGGGTTTTATAATCATCACCTGATCTTATTTTGTTCAAATAAAAATCTGGAATGTTGTACTTTATTATATTTTCTCTTTCTATTTTTCTTAAATATTTTTTTTCTCTAAAAATAAAACCACTACAATTAATTCTGTGGTCGAGCAAAATATTCTCAATTATAATTTCATCATTCTCAAAAACTACCTCTTCTGAATCTTTTGGAATTTCATGAAAAAAAAGTGGATAGTTTAAAATAGTACTAGCAACTTGAAGTTGAGAACTAATGATATTTTTTAGTTCAAAATGAGAAAATATATGTAATTCTTTTTTTCTACCAAGTAAGTGCATTGAGTTAATTAAACCTATCAAGCCATAAAAATGATCGCCATGTAGATGTGAGATAAGAACATGACTGATTCTTTGGAAATTTATATTTATTTCTCTTAGTCTTAGTTGAGTTCCTTCTCCACAATCAATAAGAAAAAGGTTCTCATTAGAATTTAACAATTGAGAAGATGGGTGCTTATCTAAGTCAGGAACTGCAGAACTACATCCCAAAATTGTTAATTTGAATGACACTTATCTACTAATTATAAACTTTTTACTTATTTGAATGTTTTCTGAAACCAAATTAACAAAATATGCTCCTTTTTTTAGTTTAAACTCAATTTCAATCATATTTTTTTCTGAGAATGAATTTATATTTTTTGAAAGAATTAATTTTCCTGAAATATCGTATAATTCTAAATAACCATTTGAATTGAGAAGTCTAGAATCGTTCAATATTAAATAATTACGTGAACCAATTGATGAAATTAGAATACCATTATTAATTTTAGATGTTAAATTTTCGCTAGCTGTGTTAGAAACTTCAATTTCATAGCCTGTAATATATTGATAAGAACCTGTTGCAGAATATAGATCTGTAGTTACAGGCACAGTGATAGGAATCGGTCCCAAATAATACACTATATCACCATGAGTGTTCACATTTACTGCAATATCAATTGGATAAGTTCCTAAAGGGTCATTAGTAGTACCACTAAAGTATGCACAACTTAAAGTATTTCCAAGTATTATACAATTTGGATCATAACAATCAAGAGTAATACCGTTCGGTAGTCCTGTAACTGAAACAAGTTCAAAATCATCAACAACCCAATCTCCCACATAAAAAGTTTGTCCTAAAGTATCAAATGAAGTTAGTGCTGAGTCACCACCAGATGCTTCGATTAAGGTAGTTGGTGTTTTGATATCAATAGTGGACAAATAAAATTGGCCTTGCACTGCAGTTGGAAGATTAATATCTACAGTCGGCCAAATTCCAAAACTAGAGTCTTGGTATAAGGAATTTAATGTGCATTGAGAAAATGTGTTTAAATAACATAAGCTAGAAATAGAAAGTGTGATTATTAGTTTTTTCATTTTTTTAGTTTTTAAGCAGATCTCTTTCAATTTCTTCCAGCTCAATTATATCATAAGCCTCCTCTTGAGTTGGAACAATATTGAAATCAATCATATTTAAGTAATCAGATACAATTGCAAATGAGCAATTATTTTTAATTAGTAACTTTCCAAATGTAATTAATTTTTCTTTAATCAAATTTTGTGATTTTTTATCTAATGTTGATATGTCAAAAATGTAGTTTGATTGAGAATCATCAATAGCTAAAAAATTTTCTTTGACAAAATCTGATGTAATTTTTATTAATTGAGTTTTTTTAGTTTTCATTTTTTTATCTTTTTAGCTAATAAGTATAAAACAGCCATTCTAATAGCTACACCATTCTCAACTTGATCTAAAATTATTGATTGCTTAGAATCTGCAACATCTGAGGATATTTCAACTCCTCTGTTAATTGGCCCTGGATGCATCAAGATGACTTTATTTTTAATCTCATCTAAAACTTTTTTTGTTACACCAAATCTTGAACTATATTCTCTTAAACTTGGGAAATATTTCAATTTTTGTCTTTCAAGTTGAATCCTCAAAACATTTGCAACATCACACCATGAAAGAGCAGATTTTAGATCTTTAAAATATTCAACATTTAATGATTTTAAAAATTTAGGCATTAGCGTTGAAGGTCCACATACAGCAACCTTTGCACCTAACTTTTGTAGGCAGAAAATATTAGATAAAGCTACTCTAGAATGTATAATATCTCCGATGATCAGAACATTAAGAGATTTGAAATCACTAAAATTTTGCCTTATTGAAAATGAGTCCAATAAAGCCTGTGTCGGATGCTCGTGAGGTCCGTCACCTGCGTTTATAATTTTTGCATCTATGTTTCTTGAAAGAAAAATCGATGCTCCTGGGCTAGAATGTCTAAGAACAATCATATCTACTTTCATTGCAAGTATATTTTGTACTGTGTCAAGAAGAGTTTCGCCTTTTTTTACTGATGAATTTGATGAAGAAAAATTGATGATATCTGCTGATAACCTTTTTTCAGCTAACTCAAAAGACAACTTTGTTCTAGTTGAATTTTCAAAAAAAAGATTTGCAATGGTAATATCTCTTAATGAGGGTACTTTTTTAATGGGCTGATTTAAGATGTTCTTAAAATTATCAGCTGTGTTAAATATAAGATCAATATCACTCTTAGTCAGGTCTTTAATAGTAGTTAAATTATCAACAGATAAATCTTTCATTTCAACTTGTTAGGTAAACACTCTTTTCTTCTTGACCAAATTTTACAAATACTTTTTCATTTTCCAAAGTATCTACTTCTATGCCTACGTAATCTGCCTGAATAGGTAACTCTCTACAAAATCTTCTATCTACAAAAACAAGTAACTCAATTTTTTTTGGTCTTCCAAATGATAATAAAGCTTCAAACGCAGATCTAACTGTCCTGCCAGTAAATAAAACATCATCAACCAATATTACATTTTTATTTTCAAGACTAATATTTAAATCCATATTTGAAGGTGTAATTATTTTGTCTGATCTTCTAAAATCGTCCCTGTAGAAGGAGATATCTAACTTCCCCATCTTTACATTATTATTAATTTTTTTTAAATTATGATAAAGTCTTTTACACAACTCTATGCCCCTAGGTTGAATTCCTAAAAGCACGGAGTTTTTTGTTTCAAAGTGACTTTCTAAGATTTCATTTGATAACCTTTCTAAAATTATATTAATCTTTTTTTCATTTAAAATCTTTCTTTTCATTATATTAAAATTAAAAAAAAACCCCGATTAATCGAGGTTTTGTTTTTACTTAATTTCATCTTTGATTTTATTTAGTTCTTCCAAATCACCTAAGGTTGATTGCTTTTGAGACTTTTGTATTTTTTTCAAATTTGAACTTATTTGTTTTTTAGATTTTTGTTTCTCCTCATGCTCTATTTGCATGTGAACAGAAGTATGAGATACTAAAATTTTCTTACTTTCTTTAGAAAACTCAATTACTTTAAATTGAACGTTATCACCAACTTTTGCCCTAGAATCATCTTCTTTTATTAAATGTTTTTTTGGACAAAATGCTTCTATTTCATCAAGCTGTACGATCGCGCCCTTATCATACATTTCTTTAACAGTTCCTTGATGAAGACTATTAGCTTTAAATTTTTCAGCATATGCATCCCATGGATTTTCAAGTATCTGTTTATGTCCTAAACTTATTTTTCTTGAGTCTTTATCAACATCTAGAACAATTACATCTATTGAATTGTCAACTGATGTGAATTCAGATGGATGTTTAATTTTCTTTGTCCAAGAAAGATCAGATATATGAATTAAACCATCGACTCCCTCTTCAATTTCAACGAAAATTCCAAAATTGGTAAAATTTCTAACCTTAACTTTAAGTTTTGTACCAACAGGATAATTTTTGTCAATTTTACTCCATGGATCAGGAAGCATTTGTTTAATTCCTAAAGACATTTTTCTTTCCTCCCTATCTAATGTAAGTATTTGAGCTTTTACTGTTTCACCAACTTTATAAAAGTCTCCTGCACTTCTTAAGTGAGAGGACCATGACATTTCAGATACATGTAATAATGCTTCAATACCAGCTTGAATCTCAACAAATACACCATAATCAGCAAGAACAACAACTTTACCTTCTATTTCATCTCCAACTTTTAAATTACTGTCTAGTGACTCCCATGGATGGCTACCTAACTGCTTTAGGCCAAGCTGAATTCTACTTTTATCTTCATCAAAGTCTAGTATGACTACTTTTATTACCTCATCAAGATTCACTACCTCTTCAGGATGAGATATTCGTCCCCAAGATAAATCAGTTATATGGATCAATCCATCTATACCTCCTAAGTCAACAAAAACTCCATAGGAAGTAATGTTCTTGACTGTGCCTTCAAGAACCTGTCCTTTTTCCAGTTTGGACATTATTTCTTTTGTTTGAATCACTAAATCAGCTTCAATCAGTGCTTTATGAGATACTACAACATTTCTGAAGGACTCGTTTACTTTAACGACCTTAAACTGCATTTCTTTACCAACGTATTCTTCATAATCCCTAATTGGCTTGACATCAATTTGAGAACCTGGTAAGAAACACTCTATTCCAAAAACATCTACAATCATTCCACCTTTTGTTCTACTTTTTATTTGACCATTGACAATTTCTCCAGTTTCTAAAGCAATATTAACTTTTTTCCAAGCTTGTAATATTCTTGCTCTTCGATGAGATAGTTTTAGCTGACCATAGCTATCTTCTTGCTGCTCTACCAGAACTTCAACTGAGTCTCCTATCTTTAATTCTTTATTATATTTAAACTCAGATGCATTTATTACACCGTCAGATTTAAAATTAATATCAACAACAACAACTTTGTCATTGATTCTTACAACTGTACCATTTAGAACTTGCTTATCTTCAATTACTGGTAAGGTTTCTACATAAGTCTTAGTTAAGTCTTCTATTTCTTTAGAGTTATATGTGATTTCCTCATGAAATTGAAAATCTTTTTCGCTATTGTGACTTTGTGAATTATCAGATGATTTTTTGTTATCAACTATAGTTTCTTTTGTATCATTGATTTCGTCAACAGATTCAGTTTCAATATTTTTGTTTGAGGACACGCTTAGTTCATCAACGACTATTTCAGCTTTCTCATCTTCTTTTGTTGAGATATCATTAATTTTTTCATTATCAATTTTTGAGATTGACTTTTCGTCAGTTGACTCTGCGTTTAGCTCGTCGGGCTTATGAGATTTTTTTGCCATAGTTTTTTCTTTGTATCTTTTGGTTATAAGGATTACTGAATCCAAAAGAGAAGTTGTACATTAATATCCTTAACAAACAGTTTTTGCGGGTGCAAATGTATTAAATTATAGAGATAAATCAGCTATTTCTTGAGCAACTTTTTGCATTAACCACAATGGAGTTGAAGTTGCACCACAAATACCAACTGAAGCTTTTTGTCTAAACCAGCTAGATTTTATCTCTTTTATACTAGAAATAAAATAAGAATTGGGGTTTACTTTTTTACATGACTCATACAACATCTTTCCATTAGAACTTTTCTTTCCACTCACAAAAATTATAACTTGATTTTCATTTGAAAACTTTTGTAGTTGAGGTTCTCTGCCAGAAACCTGTCTACACAATGTATCTTTTACAATAAACTTTAGCTTTGAGTTTGATCTCTTCTTTATCTCATCAATAATCTCAGAATATGATTTTGGACTCTTAGTAGTTTGGGAGTATATTGATATTGGCCTAGAAAAATCAATTTTATCTATGTCATTGAAGCTTTCAACAATAATTGCATTTCCATTAGTTTGCCCAATCAGTCCTGTAACCTCAGCATGCCCTTTTTTTCCATAAATAACAACTTGACCATCTATTTTTTTTATCTCTTTGTAACCGTTTTTAATCTGATTCTGCAATTTTAAAACTACAGGACAAGACGCATCAATTAATTTTAAGTTATTTTTTAAAGCAAGCTCATAAGTTTCAGGTGGCTCTCCATGCGCTCTGATCAAAACGCTTGCATTTTTTATTTCTTTTAGCTGATTATGATTAATAATAATTAATCCTAAATTTTTTAGTCTCTCAACCTCCATATCATTATGAACAATATCACCTAAACAGTATAATTTGTCTTGGTTTTCTAAAATATTTTCAGCCATTTCAATGGCATACACGACACCAAAACAAAAACCAGAATTCTTATCAATTGTGATTTTCATTATTTTTTCTTATTATATTAAACGCTTGGTTTTTCAGCTCTTCAAAATTAATATTTGTATTATCTAAAACTATTGAATCTTTAGCTTTTTTTAATGGTGAATTTTCTCTCATCATATCTTGATTGTCTCTAAATTTTAGATTTTCTACAACTTCATTAAAAGTTAATGATTCATCTTGTTCCTGTTTAAATCTTCTTTTTGCTCTGACGTGTAAATCTGCTTGAATAAAAAATTTTATCTCTGCATCAGGAATCACAACAGTACCTATATCTCTTCCGTCCATAACAACATTTTTATTTGAAGCAATTTCTTTTTGCTTAACTATCATGAAATCTCTAACTTTTTTTGACTTACTGACAATACTTACAAATTCTGAAACATAATTTTTTCTTATGTGCTCATCACATCTAGCTCCATTTAAAATAGTCTCAGAAATATTTTTTTTGTTGTTATAATTATACTCAATACTACAATCGTTTATTATTTGCTCAATTTTTTTTTCACTTTCCTCAAAGTTTGTACTATCTATGGAATTTTTTAGCAATAAATAGGTTATTGATCTGTACATTGCTCCTGTATCAATATATTTCATCTTAAATTTCTTAGATATTGATTTTGCTAAGCTACTTTTTCCAGATGAGGAATAACCGTCAATTGCTATATTAATCTTTTTTCCCATTTGGCACAAAGCTACTCAAATTCATTTTAAGGCTAAAAACACTAGAAACAGAGCTTACATGGTTTGATGTAATTGCATAGTCTAATGTAAACGAAGAAAATTTGATTCCAACACCAGATGAAAAGCCAGCTAGCTGAGGTATATTTCTAACCATCATTTGGTATCTTTTTTGAAAATTAAAACCAAATCTAAGAAAGAGATTTTTCTTAAAAGGATTTAGTTCTCCTCCGATGTTAACATGATAAAACATTTTCTTCACGATTGTTTCATCATCGCGATAACTTTGACTAGCTTGTACTGGGCCACTTATATCAAATCTTTGTAAATCGTGCAATGATATATAATAGGTAAATGGCAAATGATTTAAAGACTTACTCATTCCAAATTTCAGCGATGTTGGTATTTTTTCTTTAATATCAGTAAATCCATTAATTTGTCTGCCCAAGTTATTTAATGAAAATGAAAAAATTAATTTCCTTTTTTTGTTAACATATGTCAATGAAGTGTTTGATGCAATAGCCATAGCACTAAAACTTTCATAATTTGAATTAAGTAACTCTAAATTTAGACCAAGAGTTAAGTCTTTAATAATCATTTTACTAATGCCAGTAAAAAACATAAGGTCATTAGCATGAAATTCATTTGTTTGAAAACCGTTAGCGTCGTATCCTTGAAAATTACCATAATTTAAATTCTTAACGCCAATATTATACATACCAAATTTTTTTAACTCATTTGCATAAACGAATGAGAATAAATTGATTTCATTTGATAAACTCAAATAATCGAAGGCAATATGGTTTATTTGAGATTGATTTAATAATGACGTAGTCTTGTAGGTTAAAGAAATATCATCTGATTTGGCAATTACATTTCCACCAAGACTTAGTGAAGTTGCTGAAAAATCAGTATTGAAGAAAGAAAACTCTTGAGAATAAGAATTATAATTAAATATTAAAATAATTAAAATATGTAAAAATCTCATTAATTGATTGATTACAGATCAATGTAATTTTTATACTTTTCTTTCTCAAGACATAAATTTAAAATTTCATTCATACTAGAAATATAATAAAATTTCAAGCCTTTCAAATATTCTGCTTTGATTTCATGAACATCTTTTTTATTTTCGTCTGATAATATAATATTTTTATATCCTGACCTCTTAGCTGCTAGTATCTTTTCTTTTATTCCTCCAACAGCTGTAACTCTTCCTCTTAATGTTATTTCACCAGTCATTGCAAAACTTTTTTTTATTTTTCTTTGACTAAAAATTGATAACAAAGACGTAAAAATCGTTATGCCAGCAGACGGACCATCTTTTGGTGTTGCTCCTTCAGGAACATGAATATGAATATCCCAATTCTCAAAAGCAGAAAAGTCAATTTTAAAAGATGTGCAATTAGATTTAAGATACTGAAGTGCAATTGTAGCGCTTTCTTTCATAACCTTACCTAGGTTACCAGTTATTGACATTTTTCCTTTTCCTTTACTCAAAATTGACTCAATAAATAAAATATCTCCACCAACCTTCGTCCATGCTAAGCCAGTAACAACTCCAGGAATTTCAAAATCATCAGACTTGCTTCTAAGATACTTTGGAGGGCCAAGAATTATTTCTATTTCTGATAAATTTGGTGATTTAATGTACAACTGATCAGTTGCAATTGACTTAGCAACGTATCTTGTAACTTTTGCAATAACTTTTTCTAAAGTTCTAACTCCAGATTCTTTGGTATAACTGTCTATAATTTTTTCTATTGTTTTGGTAGTTAAATTAATGTCAGATTTTTTTATTCCATGATTAGAAATCTGCTTAGGAATCAAATGACGTTTGGCTATTTGAATCTTTTCCTCAACCGTATAACCGTTAATTTCAATAATTTCCATTCTATCTCTCAGTGCTGGGTGTACTTCAGCAAGTGAGTTTGCAGTTGCAATGAACAAAACTTTTGATAAATCATAGCCAATTTCAAGATAATTATCATAGAAGCTTTCATTTTGCTCAGGATCTAAAACCTCCAATAAAGCTGATGAGGGATCACCATGCATATCTCTTGTTAACTTATCAATTTCATCCAATACAAAAACAGGATTAGATGAATTAGTTTTTTTTATAGATTTTATTATTCTGCCTGGCATTGCACCAATATAGGTTTTCCTATGACCTCTTATCTCAGCTTCGTCCCTTAATCCACCCAATGAAATCCTTGCATATTTTCTATTTAATGAATTAGCTATTGATTTACCCAGTGAGGTTTTTCCAACTCCTGGTGGACCATATAAACAAATTATTGGAGATTTCATGTTCTTTTTGAGCTTTAAAACAGACAAATATTCAATTATCCTATCTTTTACTTCTTCAAGTCCAAAATGGTCTCTGTCTAAAATTTTTTGAGAATTCCGTAAATCAAAATTATCGTCAGTATATTCATTCCATGGTAAATCAAGTATTAATTCTAAATAACTTCTTTGAATGGAAAAATCTGTCATTGAAGGATTCATTCTCTTTAATTTCTTTAACTCTTTATCAAACAAATCTTTAACTTCATTTGACCACTTTTTCTTTGATGCTAATCTAGATAATTCCTCAATTTCTTTTACGGAACCACCTTCACCAAGCTCTTCTTTAATAGCTTTTAGTTGTTGATTTAATAAATACTCTTTTTGTTGTTTGTCAAGATCTATTTTTACTTTGGATTGAATCTTATTTTTCATTTCCAAAATCTGTAATTCTTTAGTAAGATACTTAAGAACTGAATTTGCTCTTTTTTCAAAATCAGTCTCCTCCAACAAACTTTGTTTTGTTTCTAAATCAATGTTCATATTAGATGAAACAAAATTTATTAAAAAAGAGGAACTTTTAATATTCTTTAACGCAATATTAGCTTCTGATGGAATATTTGGAGACTCCTCTATTATTTTTAATGCTAGATCCTTAACAGAGGAAACTAATGCATCTGAGGTTTTGTTCTTGTGATACTTTTTGTCATTAATTTCCTGTACACTTGCAACTATGTATGGTTCTTCTTTTACAATATTCTTGGTTTTAAATCTTTTTCTTCCCTGTATTATTGCAGTAATGTTTCCATCAGGCATTTTAAGAGTTTTTAGTATTTGAGCTACTGTTCCAATCTGATTTAAGTCTTTTATTGTTGGAATCTCAATGTGTGGATCCTTTTGAGATAATACTCCAATTTTGTTATTTGAGCTTTCAGAGTCATTTATTAACTTAATTGATTTGTCCCTGCCTATCGTTATCGGAATTATGACACCTGGAAACAAAACAGTATTTTTTAATGGGAGTATCGCCAGTGTGTTAGGTGTTGATTCTTTACCAATTTTTTCTTCATCTTCATTACTCATAAGAGGAAAGAAATCAGATTTTGAGTCGTCCTGATTAGTACTAAAATATTTACTTAAATTAATCATATAAACTATTGATTTCTATTGCTGTTTTTAAATGCATTAAAAAGTCTATTTTTCATTTCTTCTTCAATTTTGTCCTTAGCTACATCATATCCAAATGAGTAACCACATATGATTCCTAACAAAGTAGCTTCTCTTACATTTGCTCCTTTTTGTAAAATTTTCATTATTTTCTGAAAGACCGTTTTAGATGATTCATTTATTTTTTTTGAATCATCAAACAAATTTTTTAGTTCAACTTGATCGCACTCAAGTAAATGACAAATCTTCTCAATCTCTTGACTATTTAAAATTTCGTCCATATTTATTTATTAATAACATATAAGCAAAGATTGTGCCATTGGAAAAAAGAAGAAATATTGACAGCTACTCTAATAATTTCTATAACGTTTTGTCATGTCAAATACTATTTCATATAATTTTGATTGATTTTCATCGAAACATTTACTTCTTCTTTTCATAACTCTAATTGATGTTTCTTTAAACATATTAAATTTATGCTCTGTGAAACCATTGCTGCCTCCCCAACTAAAAGATGGAATAAAATTTCTAGTGAATCCTGGGCCAAATAAATTAACTCCGACTCCAATTACTGAACCAGTGTTAATCATCGTATTGATCCCTGTTTTTGAATGATCTCCCATAATCATTCCACAAAACTGAAGGCCAGTATCAATAAAGCTCTGAAATTCATAATTCCAAAGTTTTACATTTGAATAGTTGTTTTTTAAGTTAGAATTATTTGTGTCAGCACCTAAATTACACCATTCTCCAATTACTGAATTACCTATAAATCCATCATGAGATTTAGACGAATAACCAAAGAAAACACTATTATAGATTTCTCCTCCAATCTTACAAAATGGTCCAATGGAGCATCCCTCATATATTTTTGCTCCCATTTTAACAACTGATGATTTATTAATTGAAAAGGGGCCCCTAATTGAAACATTTTCCATTATATCGCAATCTTTATCTATAAAAATTGGTCCATTTTCACTGTTCAATGTCGCATTTTTTAATTTAGCATTTGGATGTATATAAATATTTTTTTTGTCTCCAAAAACCTTAATTGATTTACGATCTAATAAGGAATTATCCTTTTTTTCTATCAATTTAAAGTCATTACGAATTTCACTGGAGTTGATAGTAAAAATATCAGTTAGACTATTAACTCTAATTATTTTTAATGATGTTTTTCTTCTATATAATTTTTCTAATTTGTATTTTTCTGAAACGAATGCTATTAAAGTATCATCTTTATATAAAGCTTCTCCATTTTTTAGTGAATTTAGTTCAACAATTAAATTATTATTTGGAATAATAGTTGAATCTATCCACAGATTATTTTTTGCTATTAAATTTGGGTAAATATTATTTAAATATTGTTCACAGGAGCAACTGACATTATCATAATATTGACTCCATTTTTGCTTAATAGTGAGAATTCCTATTCTGAAATCTGAGATAGGTCTGGTTAGACTTAATGGATAAAATTTTTCGGGATTTTTGTCAAATAAAATTACATTCACATAAAATAATTGAATGATACTAAAATAATACTTTTAAATTATTTTTTAAAGCCTTGATACTTAGTTTTAAATTTATCAATTCTACCAGCAGTATCGACAAGTTTAGTTTTACCAGTATAAAAAGGATGAGAATCAGATGAAATTTCCATCTTTATTAGTGGATATTCGTTCCCATCTTCCCACTTAATAGTTTCATTACTTTCAGCACATGATTTTGTCAAAATTGCAAAATCTGTTGACATGTCTTTAAAAACACATGTTCTGTAGTTTTCTGGGTGGGTATTTTTTTTCATGCTTTATAAAATGGTGTGCAAAAATAATCAAATTTTCTAAAATTTAATATTATCTAATAACTTATTGGTTGATAACACTGCATCAGCAGAATTCATTAATGATTTTTTTTCAGTGTCATCTAATTCTAAATTTATAATGTTTTCAATACCATTTGAACCAATAATAACAGGAACCCCTATACATAGGTTACTTAAATCATACTCACCATTCAAATAAGTAGAGCAAGTAAATAACTTATGTTGATTACATATTATTGATTGAACAATAGATGAAACTGCAGCACCAGGAGCATACCAGGCAGATGTTCCGAGTAATCCTGTTAAAGTTGCACCACCAACTTTAGTTTCATTAATTAAGATTTTTAACGCATCCCCGCTTAACAATTCTCTAACTGGAATACCTTTGTAGGTTGCTATTCTATCCAATGGTATCATTCCAGAATCAGAATGTGCTCCAATCACTAATCCTTCAACATCAGAAGCAGGACAATTTAATGCCTCAGATAATCTGTATTTAAATCTGGCAGAATCTAATGCTCCTCCCATTCCAATAACTTTATTTTTATTTATTTTAAATTCTTTATGCAGTAAATATGTCATTGTATCCATAGGATTACTTACTACAATAATTATACAATTAGGAGAGTATTTAAGTAAGTTTTCGGTCACATTTTTAACAATGCTAGCGTTTATTCCAATTAACTCTTCTCTAGTCATTCCTGGCTTTCTAGGGATTCCTGATGTTATAACAGCAACACTACTGTCTTTTGAATGTGAATAATCATTGGTGCTACCAATTATTTTTGTGTCAAAATTATTTAATGAAGCTGTCTGCATTAAATCCATTGATTTTCCCTCAGCAAAACCCTCTTTAATATCAATTAAAACAACTTCAGAGCAAAAATTTTTGAGTGCAATGTATTCAGCGCAACTAGCTCCAACTGCGCCAGCACCAACGATGGTAACTTTCATTTTTCTTTTTTAAACATCAATATTAGCATATTTCGCATTTGCTTCGATAAATTCTCTTCTTGGAGGTACTTCGTCGCCCATTAACATTGAAAAAACCCTATCTGCCTCAGCAGCACTATCAAGTGTGACTTGCTTTAATGTCCTGTACTCTGGATTCATTGTTGTTTCCCATAATTGATCAGCGTTCATTTCACCAAGACCTTTATATCTTTGTATTGAGATATTTACATCCTGTCCTTTTTTCATTTCCTCAATCAATCTTTCTCTTTGATTTTCGTCCCAACAATACCTCATGTCTTTACCTCTTTTTAAAAGATACAATGGAGGTGTAGCTATGTACACATAGCCATTTTCTATGAGTTCTTTTAAATATCTAAAAAAGAAAGTAAGTAGCAATGTTGCAATATGTGATCCATCTATATCAGCGTCAGTCATGATAACTATTTTATGATATCTCAATTTTTCAATATTTAGTGCTCTCTCATCTTCTTCAGTTCCTATCGAAACACCAAGAGCTGTAAACATATTTTTTATCTCTTCATTTTCAAAAACTTTGTGTTGCATAGCCTTTTCAACATTTAATATCTTTCCTCTTAAAGGCATGATGGCCTGAAAGTGCCTATTTCTTCCCTGCTTAGCAGTTCCGCCTGCTGAATCGCCCTCAACTAAAAATATTTCACATTTATGAGGATCTTTTTCTGAGCAATCTGCTAATTTTCCTGGAAGACCCGAACCTGACAATACATTTTTCCTTTGAACTAATTCTCTAGCTTTTCTAGCAGCATTTCTTGCCGTAGCAGCCAGAATTACTTTTTGAACGATTAATTTTGCTTGCTTTGGATTCTCTTCCAAATAGTTTGTTAACATTTCTCCCACCGCTTTATCAACTGCACCAGTAACTTCTTTATTTCCTAGCTTTGTCTTAGTTTGTCCTTCAAATTGAGGTTCCATAACCTTAACAGAAATAACTCCTGTCAATCCTTCCCTAAAGTCATCTCCACTTATTTCAAATTTAACCTTATCAAGCATACCAGAACTCTCTGCATATTTTTTAAGTGTTCTTGTTAATGCTCGTCTAAAACCAGCAAGATGTGTACCTCCCTCATGTGTATTTATATTGTTGACGTAAGAATGTATATTTTCACTGTAGGAGCTGTTATAAATCATTGCTACCTCAACCGGCACATTATCTTTATTTCCATCAACATAAATGACATTATCGAGAATTGGGTCTCTGGTGGAATCTAGAAATTGAACAAACTCTTTTAAGCCACCCTCAGAAAAAAACTTTTCATTGACAAAATCCTCAGTACCTTCAATGGTTCTTCTTTTATCTGTGATACTCAAATGGATGCCTTTATTTAAGAAGGATAACTCTCTAAGTCTTGCCGCTAAAATATCATAATGATAAATTGTATCTAGAAATATTGTATCATCTGGCTTGAAGGTTACAATAGTTCCAGTCTTGTCAGAGCTGCCAATTTCTCTTACGTCATATTGTGGAACACCAATGCTATACTCCTGCTCAAAAACTTTTCCCTCGCGATGAACCTCTACTCTTAGATGATTTGACAATGCATTAACACATGAGACACCAACTCCATGTAAACCCCCAGATACTTTGTAAGAACCTTTGTCAAATTTTCCACCAGCGTGCAAAACAGTCATTACAACTTCAAGTGCTGATTTTTTTTCTTTTTCGTGAATTGCTGTAGGAATACCTCTACCGTTATCACCAACGGTAATAGAATTATCTTCATTTATAAAAACATCAATGTGAGAGCAATATCCAGCCAAAGCCTCATCAATTGAGTTATCTACTACCTCATATACTAAATGGTGAAGTCCTTTTTGGCCAACATCACCAATATACATAGCGGGTCTTTTTCTAACAGCTTCTAGACCCTCTAGTACCTGAATATTACTAGCACCGTAATTTTGAGTTGAATCTAATTTTTCAGTCATAATTATCTTGTTTTTTACAAATATAACTTTTAGCTTTTCCTAGAGCATTTTTTATGCAAAAAAAACAGTGGAGTTTATCAACAATATATTTAACAAAATCGCTAGAACTTGTAATTGAATCCTAATGACATGTTAAAACCAATTTGTTTGATATTTCTAAACACTTCGTTCTTAGAATTCAAAATATTATTCAATTTGATATTAAAATCAATTTGATTGTTTAATGAATAAAATGAATGAATGTTGATATTCACAGTTTCTTCTAATTCATACTCACTTATTGTAGAGATTAGTGGTGAATCAGCGATGAAAGATTTTTTCGGAGATTGATAATTTACTATTGGACTAACTATTATTTTATTTTTTAGGTTTATTTCTGAATAGAGATTAGCCTGAACATTAGAAATATTTGATAGATTTTGAATTGTTCGGTACTGGTATGACAAATCAAAATTCAGTTTTGTAAAATGATTAATCATGTTTGAATATTTTATCGTTGAACTAGATTGCCATAAGTTAGTGTAGTTATACTCAAAAGTAGTGTTAGGGGCGGTTAGAATATTTTCATAGTTCATAAAATTCTCATAGTATCCGAAGTCAGAGTAAATGTTAATGAACTGACCTTTCGATAGTTTGTTAAAAAATTCGAAATATATAAGCTTTGATTCTGAATTTTTAATATGCGTATCATCAATATCTAAAAGTGGGTTAACAAGATAGTTATTAATTAAATAATTTCTTTGATAATCATTTTTAGTTCCAAAACTAACTTCTGATATTTTTGGAACTAAAACTTTACTTATTTCAATTATTGGAAAAACATCAAAAATCTTTTCATTTTGAAAATAATCAAATCCAATACCAATGTTAGCATTGAAAGAAAAGATTTCAACATCTACAGATGGAGTAAATGTAATAACTAACTCATTAGAAGATGAGTATTTACCAAACCTATAATCATCTAAAGTCATATCAAAGTAACTGTCCAGCTGATATATTTTTGTTGAAAGCTGTGATTCAAATTTTAAAATATTCTCATCTGATTCGTAATTATTAATTTCAGAAAATAATGACTCATATGAAAAACTTGTAATGTGACTTATTGATTTGCGGGACAAAATTTTATCTTTGAATTTAACATCAAAAACAGCATGATTAAAATTAAATTTTGTTTTTTCGTTATAAGCATTATTTATTGATTCATCAGTGGTATTCATACTACTGAAAAAATGAAAATTAGCAGTTATATCATTTTTCTTAATCTCAGAATTTGCGAAAGCGTTAAAGAAAAAATTATTTTTTTTAATATTTGTGTTGTCAATAATTTTATACCTAATTCTGTTATTTGATGATGCAATTCCAAAGAACAGTTTTTCTCTTATTTTTTTTGAAAAATTAAGGTAAGCATCAGAATAAAATTTATTTCCTAATGAAAGTTCAATTTTATTTAAATTATTATACAAAAACTTCTGGTTTTTAACTAGTGCTGGCTTGAGTGGTCTTATATTAGGCTTAGTTTTAATTTGCATACTTATGAAGTCATAGTCAAAGGAATTTTTAATTTTGATTGTATCCACATAAACAGCCTGATCATCTAATCTATTAGCATCAGTTACGCTAGGGCTATATTTCTTACTAACATTAATTTTCGTGTCTTTCAGATTTTGACCAAAAACTATATTGCAGAGAAGCAAAAAAATTAAAGTGTTTCTAATCATTAATTTTGTTATTATTCAACTTCAAATAATTTATCATAATCATAAGTTTCAATATCTAACAAAAATCTATCCTCTGAACTATTTTCAGTTTTTGTTTTCAGTTCAATTTCGTTACTAATCACGGCCTCTAGCTTTTTACTTGCTAATATATAGATATCACTATTTGATTCAAAATTGTTCAATATACTTTCAAGAGTTGCTTTAGCTTGAAAAACGTTTCCTTGATTAACTAAAATATCGGAAAGTAATATGAACGATTTTGCGATGTAATAATCATCAAGATAACTTTCGCTAAAGTCATAAATCATACTTTCACATTTCTTAAAATTTTCATCTAGAAATTCATAGAAAATAAGCATATATTTTGCCTCAGATGCCTCAGTTTTGTTTAATAATGAATCAGCATTAGAATAAAATATACGAGCTTTGTTATAATTTGAATTGCTATTACTGTATCTCGCAATCATCATGCTTGCTTTACCTTTGACCCAAGTATCTATTTTTTTTATTTTTAACACCTCTTCTGCATATTTCATAGATTTTAAACTTATTGAGTCTTTATATATCAACATTAGCCTGATTTTAGATTCTCTTTCAGTTGAATTATCATTGGCTATACTGGCTAGTTCAATGTAAAACTTTTCTGAGCTATTGTATTGTTTTTTTGAATAATAATTTCTGGCAAGAAATTTACAAGACTCTTCCAAATAAGCTTCATTTCTTTTGTCGAAAATTCTTAAAAAACATTTTTCTGCACTTAATGTGTCATTCGTTAATAGAAAACATTGACTGAGATTGAAAATAACATCATCAACAAAGAAACCGTTTTCATTGATCTTTAAATAACTTTCAAACGCTAATATTGCAGATTGATATTCTCTATTATTGTATTTAATCATAGCAGCACTGTATGATAAAGAATCTTGCTCACTTTTGCTTATGACAATACTTGGAATAGTACTTATGTACTCTAGATAATCATCAATGTTTCCTGTCAAAATATATGAAGATTTAAGTGCACTAATTGAGTTTAACAGACTGCTAGTTTGGTCATATTTCTCTATAACTAGCTTAAACGTTTGCATAGCTTTATCAATCAAACCTTCATTAAACTCAATATTACCTTTGAGAAGTATTGACTTGGCTACTATTTCATTATTCGCTTGACTTTCAATAATTTTTTCAAGGGTTTCTTTTGCTATATCAGAACTTTGATTTTGATAATTTAATTTAGCATCATCATAGAGACTTTGGAAGTAATATCTTGAATTAGGAAAATTTTGTATGATTTGTTGCAGTGATTCTCTTTGCTTTTCAAAATCACTTAGAAGAGAAAAGCAAATAGAGTTTTGATATAATGCATAATCTGCGTCAAAGTCACTTGTTGATGAAAAATTAGAATAGTACGAAGATGCTAGGCTATATTTTTTTTGCATGAACATTGCATCGGCAAGTCTTAATGTGGCATCAACTTTTCTTTTTTCATCTCTTGATTTAGCAATAAAGAGTTTAAATTCTTTTTCTGAGTTTACGAAGTCTCCTAGTTTAGTGTAATTATAGCCTAGATTATAGTATGTTTTTTCATGAAATTCTTCAAACCCCGCAAAGCTGAGCATTTTTATTTCATTAAAATGATAAATACTTTGTTTAAAATTATTAATCTGATAATAGCTATCAGCTAGCCAATATTTTGAAAGATAACTTATGATAATGTCCTCCGAACTTTTCGATTCTTCTAAAAAAACTATTGCTTTTTTAAAATCCTTCGTATTATATGATTGAATTGCTAGTTGGAGTGCAGATTTATAAAATTGTTTTCTCTCATAATCACTTAAATTATTCTTGAGTAATAAATTTTCATAAATTTTTCTATAATTCTTTGAGTTAAAATAAAATTTCAAAGTTAAATCTTCAATTTCTTTGTAATAAATTGAGTTAGGAAATTTTTGAAGAAAATCTGAAAGAATTTTTAATACATCATCATTTTTTGAATTTACTTCAAATGCTAGCTTTGTTAAGTTGTAATATGATTCCTCATATATTTTTTTATCAACATCGCTTTTGACACATTGTCTAAATGCATTCAGCGCATATTTTTTTTTGTCTACTTTGATGTAGGACTGTGCTAAAAAATAATTTGATTTTTGTGATATTGTATCATTAGCAAAAATGATTTTTTCCAAATATTTAATCGCATTCATGTAATCTGACAGTTCAAAATACAAGTGGCCAACTTGTAACAGTTCTAAACTATTATTGATTTCTTCATACTGCATGTATTTTTGATAATAAACCGCTGAATTTTGATAATCTTTAAGTTGATAATATGATTCTGCCATTATTCTATAAACCTCTGATTTTCTTGTTGGGATTATATCATTCAAATTGATTGAAATGTAGTCTAGTAGTCTTTCAAATTTTTCTTGTTTAAATAGAATTTGAACAATATAATATGGAGATATTGCTGAAAATTTTTCTTCACTTGCTAAGGACTCAAATCCATTTAGTGCTGATTCATAAAGAGATTTTTTATATTGAATATGTGAAAAATAGTAAGTTGAGCTAGGCTTGTAAACAGATTTTTCATTCATTAATTTTTTAAATATTAATGATGATTTATCATATTCTTGCAGAACAAAAAAAGAGTATGCTAGCTGAAATCTTTCCTTTTGAGTGAGTTCTCTTGAAATTTTTAAATAATTATTTATACAATTAGAATAATCTGAACTATTGTATTGAATATTTGCTAAGGAAGAGTGTACATCATCAATAAAAATTGAATTTTTAAAATTTTGAATGAAATAAATTTTTAAATCCCTTGACTTTTCAAATGAAATATTTTCATAACATTTAGACAAGTAAAATAATTGTTTGTCACTCTCCTCTAAATGTTCTAAAATATTTATGGCTTTGATATAGTTCTGGCTTTGGTAAAGATCCAATGCAATTTGTAATTGTTGGCTTTTTGAGGAGAAATTCAACAAAAGAGATAATACTAAGAGAAAGTTAGCTTTTTTCAAAACTTAAATAAAACTAAAATAAATATAATGTAGGTTAATAAAAAAAGACTCTTTTTATAGTTTTCAACATCATTTTTTAACAATTAGAAGTATTAGCACAAAATTTAAGAACTTATTTTTTTTTATTTGTATTGAAATGTTTCTATTAAAAATAAAAGGCACTGAAAAAATTCCAGATTTTGTCCAAATCAGAGATAAAAAAATGACTTTAATAGCTTATTTCAGACTCTCTCAAATTGAAAAAGGTATAGAGAAAAATAATCTAATGAAACACAAACAAAAGATTATTGATGGCATCAACAAAACTTCATTTGGTAAAATCTATAAATTATAATACATATGAGTAAAAATATTATTGAAATTAAAGGGGCTTCAATTTCAATTAATGAGATTAAAGTTTTAGAGAATTTTAACTTTGAAATGAAAAAAGGAGAATTTGTTTACATCATAGGTGAAACTGGAAGTGGGAAAAGTACTTTTTTAAGATGTTTATACTGTTCACAAAAATTTTTAGAGGGAACAGCAAAAGTGGATAATTTCAATTTGAATAATATCAACAAACCAAAAATTCAGGAACTTCGAAGAAATTTAGGTATAATTTTTCAAGACTTTAAACTTCTGGAAGATAGAAATATACATGAAAATTTAAAATTTATATTAAAATCAATTGGTTGGAAAAATAATAATGAAATCGATGAAAGGATAAGAGACACCTTAAGAAAGGTAGGTTTGGAAGAAAAAGCAAATAAAATGCCTTATGAACTGTCTGGAGGAGAACAACAAAGAGCTAGCATTGCTAGAGCAATTGTAAACAATCCTAGCTTGATAATAGCTGATGAACCAACAGGTAATTTAGATCCAAAAAAATCAATTGAAATTGTAAACTTGCTCAAGAAAATTAATATTAACGGCTCTTCTGTAATTATAGCTACTCATGACTATGACATTATAAAATCTCAATCTGGAACAATGTATGAATGCTGCAACAAAAAATTGAAGAAAATAGACAATTTGAGTAAATGATTTTAAAAAATTATAATCTAAAGGCTTTAAACTCCTTTGGTGTTGATGTGAAAACAAAATACTATTATGCTCTTCAAAAAATTGATGACATAAATTTTTTATTCAACCAAAAAAAACAATTTTTAAAAAAAATATTAGTCTTAGGCGGAGGAAGTAACATTTTATTTACCAAAGATTATGACGGATTAATCATTCACAACCAAATAAAAGGAATTGAAAAAGTTGAAGAAAATAAAGATTTTTTAACGTTAAGAGTAGGTGCAGGTGAAAATTGGCATAAATTTGTTTTGTACACATTGAAAATGGGTCTCTCTGGTATTGAAAACTTATCATTGATTCCTGGCTGTGTTGGTGCAGCTCCCATACAAAATATAGGAGCATATGGGGTTGAAGTAAAAGACTTTATATCAAAAGTTGAATTTTATCATATAAAAGAAAGAAAGATTGATAAGAAAAATAAAATTGAATGTAATTTTGGCTACAGAGATTCTATTTTTAAAAAATCTTTAAAAAATAAAGTAATCATAACTCATGTTTATTTTAAGCTGAGTAAGAAATTTAATAAAGTTATAAGCTATGGTACTTTGAAAGAATTAGCACAAAAAAAATCAACTGAGCTTAAGGCTGAGGATATTTCAAATTTTATAATTGAAATACGAAACAGTAAATTACCTAACCCAGAAAATATTGGCAACGCAGGAAGTTTTTTTAAAAATCCAATTGTAAGCTCAAGTAAAATTGAAAAACTAACCAAAGATTATCCTCAAATAATTTACTTTAAAATTGATAATAATAATTATAAAGTATCTGCAGGATGGTTAATTGAAAATATTGGGTTGAAAGGTTATAGAAAAGGAGATGCTGGTACATATGAAAAACAAGCGCTAGTGATAATTAATCACTCTAATGCTTCTGGAAAAGAATTGCTTTTATTTTCAAATTTTATATCAGAAAAAGTACTTAATACTTATGATATCAAATTAGAAAATGAGGTCAATATTTACTAAGACTTCATTTTTATAATTAAATTTTCATCTAATTTTTGTAAAAATTCTTCTGTGTTAACATAATGCGATTGGTTCAAATCCTTTCCATGTATGCAAAGAGCTAAATCTTTTGTCATAACTCCAGATTCAACTGTTTCAATGCAAACATCTTCTAATTTTTTACAAAAAACAATAAGGTCATTATTATTGTCTAATTTACCTCTAAATTCTAAACCTCTTGTCCACGCAAAAATAGAAGCTATTGGATTAGTAGAGGTTTTTTTTCCAGCCATATGTTGCCTGTAGTGTCTTGTAACAGTTCCATGAGCAGCTTCTGATTCCATTATTTTACCATCAGGAGTAAGAAGTGTTGATGTCATCAAGCCTAAAGATCCAAAACCTTGAGCTACAGTATCAGATTGAACATCTCCATCATAGTTTTTACATGCCCATACAAAATTTCCATTCCATTTCAATGCTGCTGCAACCATATCATCAATCAATCTATGTTCGTATGTGATATTAAGTTCTTGAAACTTAGATTTAAATTCACTTTCAAAAACTTCATGAAAAATATCTTTAAATCTACCATCATATGCTTTTAAAATTGTGTTTTTTGTGGATAAATATAATGGCCATTTTTTGTCGATTGCTCTGTTAAAGCATGATCTAGCAAAACCATAAATTGATTCATCCGTATTATACATACACATTGCTACACCGCCACTTTCATCAAAATTGAAAACATCCCAACTTTTTGTTTCTCCATCAGAGCTTGTGAATGTCATCTTTAATTTTCCTTTTCCACTAATAACTTTATCAGTTGCTTTGTATTGGTCCCCATAAGCATGTCTCCCAATACAAATTGGATATTTCCAATTTGGCACCAATCTCGGAACATTAGAGCAAATAATCGGTTCTCTGAAAACGGTACCACCAACGATGTTTCTTATAGTTCCATTAGGAGATCTCCACATTTCTTTAAGTTGAAATTCCTCAACTCTTTGTTCATCAGGAGTTATTGTTGCACATTTAATACCAACTTGATACTTCTTTATCGCCTCAGCAGCATCAACTGTAATTTGGTCACTTGTTTTGTCTCTACTATGAATACCAAGATCAAAATACTTGATATCGACTTCGATATATGGCAATATTAACTTGTCTTTAATAAATTTCCATATTATTCTTGTCATTTCATCTCCATCAAGCTCAACGATTGGATTCTCTACTTTTATTTTTTTCATGATACAGTTTGTTTAATAGCCAAAAACTTTTTCCAAAGTTAAAAATTCCACTTTACCATACTTAGAAAGTAATTCAAAATTAATTGAGTTCTTGTCAGCAAGAACTAAATAAGTATAGTTCTGATTTGATATTTTTTCATTGTGAAAATTTTCCACATCATCCATTGAAAAGTTTTCAATATTTTCAAAAATATTTTTTCGTGAATCAGAACTAAGCCCCATCTTTTTGGCTCTTTCAATATAATTCATAATGGCTGACTTAGTTATTCTTTCAGTTCTTATCTTCTGAACAATACCTTCCTTAGCAGCATTTAAATTCCCCTCAGATTTAGGCATTTCCTTTAATAAGTTCATCATTCCCATCATTGCCTCCTCTAATTTATCGGCCTGTGTGCCGATATATGAAAGCTGAAAATGAGAATCATTTATTTTTCTTGGAGTTGTAAATGTACTATAAACTGAGTAAGCAAGAGCTTGTGATTCTCTAAGTTCTTGAAACATAACTGAACTCATCCCACCTCCAAAATACTCATTATGAAGTCTTGATATTGGAATCAATGTCGCATTTAACTTCTCATTTTTTGAAATCACAATAACCTCGGCTTGCTTCATGTCATAATCTAAAAAGTAGACTGTTGGAGTTTTTCTTTCAATTTCCGTAAACATTTTTGCATCTACAATATCATTAAGGTTAGATTTGTTTTTGTGTAATATTGATAATTGCTTCTCTACATCAGAAATATCTCTGGGGCCATAATACTTTACTATATGTTTGGAAGCATAAACATCTTTAACTTTGTTAACTAAATCATTTGATTTAATATTGTTGATAAATTCATTTGTTAATTTATTAGTAAAAGGGGAATTTTCACCGTACTTAGCAAAATTTACCATTGCATTAAACAAAATTGTTTGTTTGTTGAGCTTTGCGTCACTTCTTTTTTTCAAAATATCTTCTTTGAGCTTTTGTAATGCCTCTTCATCTGATTTAAAATTGCTAAGAAAACTTTCCAAAAATTTAACAGTCTCTTCAAAATTTTCGTCAAGCCCTGAGATATTGATTTTAACTTGATCGTCACTACAGTTGAATGACATCTCAGAACCTAACTTATATAAAATCTCTTGCTTTTGCTTAGAAGTTATTGAATCAGTTCCCAAGAACTGAAGATATTCAAATGCAATTTTATTTGCTGGATTAACATTTGTTCCAGCCTCAAATACATATGTCAGTTCAAATCTTTGATTCTCAAAATTTTTCATGTAATGAAGTGGGACCTCGTCTATTTTACCATAGTTAATATCGTTTTCAAAATCAATAAAGACTGGCTCAATCTCATTTACTTCTTCAGATAATAAACTGTTTAGAAAATCTGTTTTGCTTTCTCTATTTACACTAACTGGAGTAATATTAGGCTTAGTAACTTTTTCAACTACATCCTCACCTTGCTCTTTATAAACTACAGCATAGTTGTCTTTGTAGTACAGATTTGCAAAATCAATAATGTCCTGCTTATTTAATTTTGACATTTCATCAATCATTTGGATATATTCACTCCATTCTATACCAAGAGTAAATGCTTCAACATACTCATTGGCTCTCCCTTGATTATTTTCATACTTTTTAATTTGCTCTAGCTTCAAATCTGAAATAATAGCTTTCATTAGCCAGTCTGGAAAATTTCCATTTTTTAACTCCTCAATTTGACTAACTAATAAGTTTCTAACTTCATTCAAATTTTGATTTTGCTTGGGGCTGCCATAGAAAACATGAGTTGAATAATCTTCTAAAATAAATGGAAATGATCCTCCCCCAATAATTTTTTGACTTTGATTTAAGTTTAAGTCTATTAAACCAGCGGTTCTGTTGGACATGATCATATCTGCCATTCTGAGTTTATGAATATCTTTTGATGATGCACCTGGAAATCTAAACGCAATGTATAATCTTTCAGCTTGTGGACCTACAACAGATCTTTCAATAATTTTTTTGATTGGTTTCTCTTTAATGACCTCAAAATTTGGAACTTCTTTTGATTCAAATCCTCCAAAATATTTATCAATTAATTCAATCATACTCTCAGATTCGAAATCTCCAGAAATACAAATAGCCATGTTATTTGGCACATAGTATTTGTCATAGTATTTCTGGATCTCTTTTAAGGATGGGTTTTTTAAATGCTTAATTGTTCCGATTGTTGTCTGCTGTCCATATTGATGGTTTGGAAAAACAGCATCAAGCATTTCGTAAAATAGTTTTCTTCCATCATCATCCAAACCTCTATTTTTCTCTTCATATACAGTTTCCAGTTCCGTGTGAAATAATCTAAAAATTGGGTTTCTAAATCTCTCTGATTCTAGTTTCAGCCACTTTTCAATTTGATTTGAAGGAATGTCATTGATATAAACTGTTTTCTCATTTGAGGTGTATGCATTTGTTCCTTTGGCACCAATTCCACTTACCATTTTATCATACTCATTGGCTATTGCAAATTTTGCTGCTTCATTTGATAATGAATCGATTTTGTTCCAAATTTTTTCTCTTTCGCTAACATTTGACATCGGAACTTTTCTGTATTCCTCATATAAATCTTCAATTTTATCAAGTAAAGGTTTTTCTTCAGTAAAATTGATTGTTCCATACTTGTTAGTTCCTTTAAACAGCATGTGTTCTAAATAATGTGCTAAGCCTGTTGCATCTGAAGGGTCATGTTTACTACCGGCTCTTACAGCGATTGATGTTTGTAGCCTTGGCGCATTTTTATACTCAGTTAAAAAAACTTTAAGACCATTTTCAAGAGTGTAAATTTTTGTTTTTAATGGATCTTGTTGCAAGCTAAATGATTGTAGTTTATATTTTGAGTTCATTTTAAAAAAATTATTATTTGTGGATTTAATTAGAAATATTGAAAGCAATGCAATAACTAAAATTGTTGTTAAAATGTTCTTATTTTTCATAATTGTAAATTTTTAATAGTCATAATCTAAATCAAATTTTGACCTCAAATCTTCTAAGTTTGGATTTTGATTGACCATTTCTTTAAATTTTTCAGAATTCGTGTATGGTTTTTTATTTTTTTCATCTAATTCAGAAACTTCTAAATTGATTTGAATGTTATCATTACTTAGTTTCTTACTCAAATAGGTTTTAATAAAGTTTAATCTACTAATAGCTATCTCTTTCTGGGATGTATTTGAGACATAGACTTCTATGTTATTATTGTCCTTTAATTTAGGAGTAAAGTTTGAAAGTGCAATCATTAAATTAGTGTCTTTATCTTCCTGCAGCTTTTTAATAAATTCTGACCATTTTGATTGCAGAATTTCCTGAGATAAAATTTCTTCACTTGAACTTGAACTATTTTGTTGAATTTTACTGTCATCTTTTTCTGACAAAGCGTTAATAGATAAAGTTCTGGATTTTGGCTGAACTACACTGTCTGATTTATCAGCAGTATCAATAACGGTATCTAAAGTTATTTCATGTTCAGTAATTTTCTCATGCACTGATTCTTCTTTTTCTATGTTTTTGTCAGCTTTTGTTGATTCATTATCTGACTCTGAAGAAATTAACTGATTGATTTTATAAAGTGACAGCTCTATCAATATTTTTTTATTAGAAGAAATATTATAGTTTATGTCTGCTTTATTACATTCATCCAAGCATTCTACTAATGTTTTA
Organism: uncultured Bacteroidota bacterium; assembly: GCA_902587125.1. Lineage (GTDB taxonomy): Bacteria > Bacteroidota > Bacteroidia > Flavobacteriales > BACL11. Next base: position 21,482 of record CACIJW010000009.1, on the reverse strand, counting down.
TAAGTCATATTTTTAGACTGATTAGAATACTTATTTATTATTTCTGATGAATACTCAATAAAATTTTCATTGTTTGAATCTTTACTCATCAACAAATCTCTAAAGTGATGTGCTAGAGATAAAATAAATTGCCTAAGTTCATATCCGCTGTCTAATATTTGATCAAATTTTTTTATTAAGTTGTCAATCTGATGATTTTTCATAAAATCAACCATTTCAAAGAATGAGTTGACATCAATTACATTCAGATGACTGTTGACTTCGGAAAGAGAAAGATTCTTATCAGTTACAGTTACAAGTTGATCAAACATAAACATTGCATCCCTCATAGAACCATCAGATTTCTTTGCAATTGTTCTTAACGCTTCGTTTTCGTAAGTAATTTCTTCGATTTTTGATATTTCAACTAACTTTTCAATAATAGATTCAATATTTATTCTTTTAAAATCAAATGTTTGACATCTAGACAAAATTGTAGGTATGATTTTATGTTTTTCTGTGGTTGCTAAAATAAATTTAGCATGCGAAGGAGGTTCTTCAAGTGTCTTCAGAAAAGCATTGAAAGCAGATTGAGAAAGCATGTGAACTTCATCAATTATATAGACTTTAAACATCCCATTTTGTGGGGGGATTCTGACTTGATCTGTTAGTGACCTAATATCTTCTACAGAATTATTAGAGGCTGCATCAAGTTCAAAAATATTGTAAGTGTAATCTTGATTTTTTGAACTTTTGTCGCGATTATTGATTTCTTTAGCAAAAATTCTTGCACACGTAGTTTTACCTACGCCTCTTGGGCCACAAAATAAATAAGCTTGAGATAACATTTGGTTGGAAATAGATTTTTCTAGAGCTTTTGTTATTGATTCTTGTCCAAAAACTTCTGAAAACTTATTTGGTCTGTATTTTCTTGCACTAACCATTTGCTTATTGATTTAAAACAAAACTAACATTAATAATTATAAAAGTTACCAAAAAAACATCATGATTTTTGGAAAAAATAATTTGCTCAATATGATATCTTTCATTACTTTTGCAAACCTTATAAAATAAATATGAACAAATACGAAACTGTTTTCATTTTAAATCCCGTTTTATCTGAGCCCCAGGTGAAGGAAACAGTAGAAAAGTTTTCTAGCTTCATTAAAGGACTAAAATCCAAAATTACTCATGAAGAAAACTGGGGTTTAAAAAAATTAAAATACCCTATTCAAAACAAGAGAACTGGGTTTTATCACATGTTTGAACACGAATCTGACCCTCAAACAACTAAAGAATTAGAAGTCGAATTTAAGAGGGATGAGAGAGTGTTGAGATGGTTATCTGTCAAACTTGACAAACATGCTATTGAGTATGCTGAAAAGAGAAAGAAAAAACAAACAAAAAGTTAATTATGGCTAGAGAATCAGAAATTAGATATTTATCGCCTGTCGATATAGAAAAAAGATCACAATCAAAATATTGCAGATTCAAAAAAATGGGAATCAAGTATGTTGACTACAAAGATCCTGATTTTTTAATGAGATTTTTAAATGAGCAAGGTAAAATTTTACCAAGAAGAATAACTGGAAATTCACTTAAGTTTCAGAGAAGAGTTGCCGTTGCAATCAAACGAGCAAGACAACTTGCACTTCTGCCATATGTTGCTGATAATTTGAAATAATTTACAATGAAAGTAATACTTAAAGAAAATATTGAAAAACTTGGCTTCAAAGACGAAATAGTAGATGTAAAAAATGGATTTGCTCGTAATTTCTTGATACCTAAAAACAAAGCAGTTATTGCAACCGAAAATGCAATCAAAGTGCTAAATGAGAAATTAAGACAGCAAGAATCTAGGCTAAATGAAGAAATTGAAAATGCCAACAAAACTGTAGAAGAATTAAGTAAACTTAGTATAGTCATAAAGTCTAAACTTCAGGACGACGGTAAAAAGTTGTTTGGTTCTATATCTTCAAAACAGTTAGTTGATGAAATTGGCAAGCAAGGTATTGAAATAGACAGAAAATTCGTAAAACTCAGTTCTATAAAAGAAATTGGCTCTTACACTGCTGAAATAAGACTTCACAGAAAAGTCAATTGTTCAATAGAATTTAAAGTTGTTTCTGACAAGAATTAGTTGTATCTTAGCGCTTCAACAGGGCTAAGCTTAGATGCTCTTATAGCAGGGTAAATCCCAGATATTACTCCAACAACAAAACAAAGAAGAACGGACACTAACGTCCATAGGGTTGGGAAAACGAATGCTCCTTCAATTAGCACAGAGACAACGTTACCAATTGCAATTCCCATCAGAATACCAATCGCTCCGCCAATTTGACAAATTAAAATTGATTCAGTCAGAAATTGATTTCTAATAATTCTTGAGTTCGCACCAATTGATTTTCTTAAACCAATTTCTCTGGTCCTTTCTGAGACAGACACTAACATTATATTCATTAAGCCAATTGACGCTCCAAAAAGAGTCATCAAACCAATTAATGTTGTAGAAAAAGTTATAAACTGTATGTTTTGTATTAATCTGCTAGCTAAATTATCGCTTTTAACAATTCTGAAATTGTTATTATCTGAGGGTTTTAATTTTCTGATTTTACGAAAGTCAGCTGTTACTTGACCAATGATATAATCTAGAGAGTCTGCGTTTTTAGAAATTACATTAATCTCATAATTCATTCTGTTTGCAATAAACTTTCTTCCGATATCAATTGGCATCAGAATTATATTATCAGAATTAAAACCAAAACTGGTTCCTTTTTCTTTTAAGGAACCTATTACCTTAAATTTAGTACCAGCTATTGATACTTTTTGATCAATTTCATAACTTTCATCAAACAGTCTTTCTTTAACAGAGCTTCCTATTAAAACAACATTAGATCCTGTTTGTATTTCATTTTCAGAAAAGTTTCTACCACTTTCAATAAAATATCCTGATGTAGATATATAATTTTTATCTGTACCAACTAAAGTTACATTTGGATTTGTTTCAAAGTTATTTCTTCGTATTTTAAATGTTCTTGACAATACTGAGCTTACTGAAGCATACTTTGGATATTTTTCTACAATTTTAAGAGCATGGCGATAACTTATTTTTTCAATTTTCTTTTTAGATTTACCAGAAAAACTTGCTAAATTTTTTTGACTTTTGTCCTTAATTTTAAAAGTATTTGATCCCATTGTGATAAAATTACTTTCAATTGATGTTTCAATTGATTCAATGGCAGTAATGATTCCCATTATTGCCGTCATTCCAATGGAAATAATTGTGACAGTTAAAAAGCTTCTTAAAAAGTTTTTTTTTAAAGAGTCATATGCAATTTTTATATTTTCTGAAAGCATTCTTATATAAAAGTATAAAATTAAGAATTATGAATATTTTAGCATATCAAGAGCTTGTTGAATGTTGAGGTAAATTGTTAAATTTGTATTAAACAAAAATGTAATCTTAAAGAAGAAAAATTTGTCATCGTATAATAATTATCAACTTGAAATTCAAAAAAGAAAAGAATTTGGATTGTCACCAAAACCAATCGAATCATCTGAGATTTTAAATGAAATTATTGAGGACATTAAAAGAAATGGTTCTAACACAAGAGAAGAAAGTTTAAATCATCTAATTTTTAACACACTACCTGGAACAACACCCGCAGCAAAGGTTAAAGCTGAGTTTCTCAAAGACATCATACTAAATTTAGAAAATATTGAAGAAATTTCTATTGACTTTGCATTTGAATTACTTTCTCACATGAAAGGCGGTGCATCAGTTAGAGTGTTGTTAGATATTGCTTTTTCAAACAATCAAATTTTAGCAAAAAAGGCATCTCAGGTTCTTAAAACTCAAGTCTTTCTACATGATGCAGATACAAATAGACTAAAAATTGAATACCATAAAGGAAACAAAATAGCAAAAGATATATTAGTAAGCTATTGCAAAGCAGAATTTTTTACAAGATTACCTGAACTCCCAAAAAAAATTGATGTTGTTACTTATGTGGTTGGAATTGGAGATATTTCTACTGATTTATTATCACCTGGAAATCAAGCCCACTCTAGATCAGACAGAGAATTACATGGTCAGTGTTTTGTTTCTAAAAAAGCTCAAAATGAAATTAAAGAGCTTCAATACATTCATCCAAATAAAAGAGTGATGTTAGTAGCTGAAAAAGGTACAATGGGTGTCGGCTCTTCAAGAATGTCAGGTGTAAATAATGTTGCTCTTTGGACAGGAATTCCATCAAGTAAATATATACCATTTGTTAACATTGCACCTATTGTAGCTGGTACAAATGGCATATCACCAATTTTTTTAACTACTGTAAGTGTAACGGGAGGTATAGGTATTGATTTAAAGAACTGGGTAAAAAAATTAGATAAAGATGGAAACCAAACTGTTGATGAAAATGGAGATTTTGTTTTGCAGCAAACTTTTTCTGTGGAAACTGGAACTCATCTGGTCATTGATACAGAAAAAAAGAAACTGTTTTCAGGAAAAAAGGAACTTATAGATATCTCAAGCTCATTAAGTCCTCAAAAAATTGAATTTATTCGAGCTGGAGGATCTTATGCAGTAGTTTTTGGTAAAAAATTACAATCTTTTGCAGCCAATGTATTATCAGTAGAGCCTGCGCCAGTTTTTGCAAAATCTAAAATTATCACAAACAATAAATTTGGTCAAACAGCTGTTGAGAAAATTTTTAATTTAAATAAAATTGGAAATTATCAAAATCTACTTTTAAAATCTGGTTCTGATGTTAGAGTTAAAGTAAACATTGTAGGATCTCAAGACACCACTGGATTAATGACCTCACAAGAGCTAGAATCAATGGCTGCCACGACAATATCTTCAGAAATTGACGGAGCTTACCAGTCTGGATGTCACACTGCATCAGTTTGGGATTTAAAAGCTCAAGAAAATATTCCCAAGCTAATGAAATTCATGAAAGATTTTGGACTAATAACTGCAAGAGATCCTAATAATAATTATCATCCTATGACAGACGTAATTCATAAAGTTTTGAATGATATTACTGTTGATGATTGGTCTATTATAATTGGAGGTGATTCTCACACAAGAATGTCTAAAGGTGTCGCTTTTGGAGCTGATTCAGGAACTGTTGCTCTTGCACTTGCAACAGGAGAAGTATCAATGCCCATACCTGAATCTGTAAAAGTAACATTTAAAGGAAAAATGAAAGATCATATGGATTTTAGGGACGTGGTTCACGCTACGCAGGAGCAGATGTTAAATAAGTTTAAGGGAAATAATGTTTTTCAAGGAAGAGTGATAGAAGTCCATATTGGAACTTTACCGTCCGATCAAGCCTTTACGTTTACAGACTGGACAGCTGAAATGAAAGCTAAGGCATCAATTTGCATTTCAGAGGGTGAAACACTAATTAAATCATTAAACATAGCCATTCAAAGAATAGAAAATATGATTAGTAATGGCATGGATAATAGTCGAGGTACTTTAAAGGGCTTAGTAAGTAAAGCAAATCGGAGAATCAATGAAATTAAAGATGGTAGTAACCCTCCACTATCTCCTGACTCAAACGCAAAATATCATGCTGAACTAACTGTTGACTTAGATACAATCAATGAGCCTATGATTGCTGATCCAGACGTGGAAAATGAAGATATATCTAAAAGATATACACATGATACAATAAGACCTCTTTCTTATTACAAAGGACAAAAGAAAGTTGATTTAGGATTTGTTGGATCATGCATGGTTCATAAAGGAGATTTAAAAATTGTATCACAAATGCTTAAAAACTTGGAAAAAGAACACAAAAGTGTTAAATTCAATGCTCCACTTGTAGTAACAGCCCCAACCTATAATATCATAGATGAGCTCAAACAGGAAGGTGATTGGAGTATATTACAAAAATATTCAGGATTTGAATTTAATGACTCAAATCCAAAATCAAGTGCAAGAACCGAATACGAAAATATGATGTACTTAGAAAGACCCGGATGCAACTTGTGCATGGGTAACCAAGAAAAAGCAGCAAAAGGGGATACTGTAATGGCAACATCAACTAGACTTTTCCAGGGTAGAGTTGTTGAAGATTCAAAAAGAAAAAAAGGAGAGTCTTTACTCTCTTCAACTCCAGTTGTAGTTCTCTCAGCAGTTCTTGGTAGAATTCCAAAAATTGAGGAATATATTGATGCTGTTGAAGGTATTAATTTAACAAAATTCTCACCACCGAAATCTTCACTATGCTCATAGTTTTTCAAAGTTTTTATATTCAGGTATATCATCAACCGATTCAATTTTATTTTTAGAATAATCAACTTTTAATACAAATTTTGACAGACCATTTGTAACTGATAGAAATGGAGCTTTCAAAGAGTAATTATATGATGCAACTTGATTTAAAACTTCTATTGTTAATGGTTTACTAAATGACTTACACTCAACAATTAAAATAGGTTCAGCAGAATTATTATACGCTACTATATCCATTCTTTTTTTTTGCAGATTATACTTAGTTGATTTTTCAATACCAATTAATCCTTCTCCATAACCTTTTTTCATAATGAGGTACTTTACAAAATTTTGTCTAACCCACTCCTCTTCCGTGAGTACAACATATTTTTTTCTGATATCATCAAATATGTAAAACTTTCCATGTTTTTCTTTAATTTTAAAATCTGATATTTCATAGTATAAATCAGGATACATCATAAAAGTAAATTTAATTGAATTATATAAATATTTTAAATTCCATCAAAAAAAAAGAGTTTGCTCAAGTATACTTTTTAATGGGAGATGAACCTTACTTTATTGATATTATTGCGAAAACTGCGATTGATACAATAATTCCCGATGAACATAAAACATTAAATCAAGCTATCTTTTATGGAAGAGATTCTGATGTAAATATTATTTTAAACGAATTAAAACAGTACCCTTTTGGATTTCAAAAAAGATTAATTATTGTAAGAGAAGCTCAACATTTAAAAAACATTGAGTACTTAGAAAATTATTTTGAGAAACCACAACTGTCCTCAATATTAATAGTTTGTTACAAGAACAAAAAACTTGACAAAAGAAAAAAAATTTATAAACTTTTAGAAAGCAATCATGTTATTTTTAATTCCCAAAAAATATATGATAATAAAATATCTGATTGGATTAAAAAATACCTTGAAACAAAAAATATTATAATTGAACCAAAGGCTTGCAATACCTTAATTGAGTATATTGGCAATGACTTATCAAAAATTTCTAATGAAATTAATAAGATATGCTCTGACTCAAGCATAAAAAAAATAACAAATGATTTGATTAATGATCAAATTGGAATCAGCAAGGAATTTAATCTTTTTGAATTACAAAAATCATTAGCAAAAAAAGATAAAAATAAAGCATTAATTGTCATTAACTATTTATCTGCCAATGCTAACAAAAACCCGAGCGTTTTAATCCTCTCCTCAATCTTTAACTTCTACAACAAACTTTTGTTAATTAAGCAGATAAAAGACAAATCAACTCTAGCAAAAAAAATCGGAGTCAACACATATTTTTTGAATGACTATGTACAAGCATCTAGAAAATATGAGTTCAAAGAATTGTTGTTTATAATTAATTTGATATGTGAATATGATCTTAGAACAAAAGGAATAAACAATAATAAAATCAGTCAATCAGATCTTCTTAAAGAGTTAATAACAAAAATTCTTTACTGCAATAATATTTTAATTCAAAATAAAGAACAAACTTATTAAGTATATTTGCAGACTGCTTTTATGAGACCGCTTTTAATTTTAATTTTCTATTTTTTCTGCTCCACAATCTTTGCGCAAACAGGTTCAATAAGAGGTTTTGTATATGATAAAGAAACAGGTGAACCAGTTATATATTGTAACACATACCTTGAGGGAACAAGTCTTGGCTCACCAACCGACTTAAATGGACTATATAATATAAGTAAAGTTCCTAATGGAAACTACAAAATTGTAATTAGTTATATTGGATATGATACATTAAAAGCAAATGTTCAGATCACTGAAAATAAAATTTTAAACAAAAATTTTGAAATTTCACAATCATCAGTTAGGCTTGATGAATTGATAATCTCTGCAGAGAGGCAAGAGATGAAAACTGAAGTCAAAGCAGCAGCGATTAAAGTTTCTAAGAAGGATTTAGAGATGATCCCAACAATTGGTGGAGAACCAGACATTGCTCAGTACATGCAAATAATTCCTGGAGTTGTGTTTACAGGAGACCAAGGAGGTCAATTATACATCAGAGGGGGGTCACCCGTACAGAATAAAGTTCTTTTAGACGGTATGATTATCTATAGTCCTTTTCATTCAATAGGGCTATTTTCTGTTTTTGATTCTGATATTATAAAATCAACTGATGTTTATACTGGTGGATTTAATGCTGAATATGGTGGTAGAATTTCATCAATAATGGATATCAATACTATTGATGGAAACAAAAAAAACCTTTCTGGTAAAGTTTCAGCAAATACTTTTGGTTCTAAAATTTTTCTAGAAGGACCTGTCAATAAAGGCAAATCATCATTTATAGTTTCAGCAAAAAACTCTTACCTAGATAAAACATCAAATTATATTTACAAAGATCCTATTCTTTTCTTTGATGACAAAGGACTACCCTATAGCTACTTTGATTTATATGGAAAATTAACCTTTACATCTGATAATGGAAGTAAAATAAATTTATTTGGATTTAATTTTATTGATGAGGTAGATTATAATAATATATCTAAACTAAATTGGAATTCATCTGGAATTGGAAGTAAATTCATACTCATTCCTGGTTCATCTCCTGTTCTTATTGAGGGTAACTTTGCTTATTCCTCATACAATATTTTTCTTGATGAAAACTCACTTCCAACTAGAGAGAGTAAAATAAATGGTTTTAATATGGGGTTTGATTTCACTTCATTTTTAAAAAATGGAAAAGTTAAGTATGGATTTGATATTAACGGTTTTCAAACTGACTTCACAACATTTAACTCAATAAACTCACAAATTGACCAAGATGAGAATACTTCAGAATTTTCATCTTATGTTAACTATCAATATAGTTCTACAAGATTCATAATTGAGCCGGGTTTCAGAATTCAAAAATACACATTGGGATTTTCACCTGAACCGAGGCTTGGAGTTAAATACATAATATCTGATAAATTAAGATCAAAATTTGCAACTGGATTGTATTCTCAAAATATTATCAGTACAGTCTCTGATAGAGATGTTGTAAATCTTTTTACTGGAATTATATCATCTCCTGAGGAGCTTCCCCAAAACAGTGATGGGGAAAACTATTCAGACAAATTTCAAAAATCAATACATTATATTGCTGGTATAGAGTATGATTTGAATCAAAAAATTGATTTTCAAATAGAAGGATATTATAAAGATTTTAATCAATTAACTAACATTAACAGAGACAGAACAAGTAATGATGATAATCAATTTATTGTTGAAAAGGGATCTGCAAAAGGAATTGATTTTCTTACAAAATATAAGTCAAAGGAATTGTACGTCTGGCTGGTATATTCATACTCAATAGTTGAAAGGCAAGATGGTGATTTTACATATTCTCCTCATTTTGATAGAAGACACAATATAAACTTTGTAACATCAGTACACTTAGATAAAAAAAGAACATGGAAAGCAGATATTAGGTGGAATCTTGGGTCTGGATTTCCTTTTACACAAACACAAGGTTTTTATGAAAATATTCCTTTTGATGACGGCATCAACACTGATATAACTCAAATTAACGGAGAACTAGAGATTGCATATGCTGAGCTTAACGAAGGAAGGTTACCCTATTACCACAGACTAGATTTTTCATTATCAAAAAAGTTTAAATTATTTAAGTCAAGTGATCTAGATATGACCTTTTCTGTCACAAACATGTATAATCGAGAAAACATATTTTACTTTAACAGATTAAAATATGAAAGAATAAATCAATTACCTTTAATGCCAAGCTTAGGTGCTAGTCTGATACTTTAAAATTAAAACATTCATATAATACATTATTTCAATTCTAAATATTAAATTTGTCAGCTAGACAATATTGTTTAGTGTCCAATTCATCAAAATATATATTTGTGACAGGTGGTGTAACATCATCACTTGGAAAAGGAATAATATCAGCGTCCTTAGGAAAATTATTAAAATCCAGAAACTTTAGTGTCACAATACAGAAACTAGATCCTTATATTAATATTGATCCTGGCACTATGAATCCATATGAACATGGGGAATGCTACGTAACTGAAGATGGTGCGGAAACTGATTTAGATTTAGGTCACTACGAAAGATTTTTAAATGAATATACGTCATCAGAAAATAATGTTACTACTGGAAGTATCTATCAAGAGGTTATAAACAAAGAAAGAAGAGGTGACTACTTAGGTAAAACTGTTCAAATTATTCCTCACATAACCGATGAAATAAAAAAAAGAATTCAATTGCTCTCCTCAAAAAAAAATTATGATTTCATAATTACTGAAATTGGAGGAACAGTTGGAGATATTGAATCACTTCCATACATAGAAGCCGTTAGACAATTAAAAAGAGAATTAAAAGAAAAATGTATTTTTATCCACCTAACTCTTATCCCATATTTAAGTGCTTCCGGAGAATTAAAAACTAAGCCAACTCAACACTCTGTAAAATTATTGCTAGAATCCGGAATACAACCAGACATACTTGTTTGTAGAACTGAAAGAGAATTATCAGAAAAATTAAAAAATAAAATTTCTCTTTTTTGCAATGTTGATATTGACTCAGTGATTCAATGCATCGACGCTGATTCAATATACAAAGTACCTCTTTTAATGAAAGAGGAGATGCTTGACTTAGTTGTATTAAAAAAATTAAACGTCTCTCACAACAATAAAATTAATCTAAATGAATGGACTAACTTTTTAGACAAATTAGAAAACCCAAAAAATAATATAAAAATTGCTTTGGTTGGTAAATATGTTCAGCTAACTGATTCATATAAATCTATAATTGAAGCAATAACTCACGCATCTACCCACTTTGGAGTAAAAGTTGATTTAAAACTAATTAACTCTGAAGAAATAATTGAAAATAATTTATGTGAAACGTTTAACAACATTCAAGGGGTGATAGTTGCTCCAGGCTTTGGCGAAAGAGGCATTGAGGGAAAAATACTTTCAGTAAGATACAGCAGAAAAAATAATATTCCTTTTTTTGGAATTTGTTTAGGAATGCAATGTGCTGTTATAGAATACATGAGAAATATACTCGGTAAAAAAGATGCATCAACAACAGAAATAGATAAAACTACACCAACGCCAGTTATTGACCTAATGCACAATCAAAAACAGATCAAAGAAAAAGGAGGTTCTATGAGGCTCGGGTCCTATGAATGTGAATTAGTTGAAGATACAATAGTATCATCTTCTTACAACAAAAAAATTATTAATGAAAGACATCGTCATAGATACGAATTCAATAACAATTTCAGAGAATTATTTTTTAGCAAAGATATGATTATGAGTGGATATAATCCTAAAAACAACTTAGTTGAGATAATTGAATTAAGAAATCATCCATGGTTTGTAGGAGTGCAATTTCACCCTGAATACAAAAGCACTGTACAAAATCCTCATCCTCTGTTCATTAGTTTTATTAATTCAATAATTAAAAATCATGAAAAATAAAGATAGCAGTTCTCTAGTTGGCTTTGTTCTAATAGCAATAGTTTTAATTTTCTTTAATGTTTTTATCTTTCCTAAATTTCAGCCTGAAGATATAGAAACTGCTTCACAAAGTGTTCAAGATTTCTCTAAAAATGATAATTTACTAAAAAATGAAGAGGTTTTAGAAAATATAATTTCTGAAAAACTATTTACTTTAGAAAATGAAAAAATCAAACTATTAATTTCTAACATAGGAGGTAGAATTAATGAAGTAATATTAAAAGAGTATAAAAACTACAGTGGTGAAGAGCTAAAATTATTTACCGCAGATTCAACAAGTTTTAGTTTAGATTTTTTAACTGATCAAAATATTAAAACTAAAAACAGAGATTTTATTGCTATTGACTCTTCTTCGAATTTTCTTAAATTAAGATGTTTGGTTTCAAATGACAGTTACATAGATTACGTATATACAATTGATAATGACTATAAAGTAGATTTTAATCTTGAATTTTATGGCCTTGATGAATTAATTCCAAGAAATGTTAATTATATGAATCTTGAGTGGAAAATGAAAACTCCACAAACAGAGAAAAGCAAGAAAAATCAAGAAATGTACACTGGAGTTTACTATCAATTTAAAGCAGATAATGAAGTAGATAATTTGTCACTTACTAAGGACAGTGAAAAAGATATTAAATCAAACCTAAATTGGGTTGCCTTCAAGCAACAATTTTTTAGTGCAATTTTTATTTCAAAAAATGGCTTTTCCAAGCCAATTTCTTTAGAAGTTTCAAAAAATGAAAACTCAATTTATGTTAAGGAACTAAGCGCAAAATTTGAAATTCCATTCAATCATAATAGTGCTGAAAAAAATTCATTTCAATTTTATTTTGGTCCAAATCACTATCCGACTCTTAAAAATTATGATTCTGGATTTGAGGAAATAATACCATTAGGTTGGTCTTTGTTTAGATGGGTAAACAAATATATCATAATCAATTTATTTGATTTTTTGAGCAAATACTTTAACAACTATGGCCTTATTATATTACTATTAACAATTATTATCAAGCTTGCTTTGGCTCCCTTTACTTATAAAGCTTATTTGTCTCAAGCGAAAATGAAGGTTTTAAAGCCAGAGATTGATAAGATCTCTGAAAAAGATAAAGATCCAATGAAAGTTCAACAAGCTACAATGAACTTATATCGTAAAGCAGGTGTAAATCCAATGGGAGGTTGTTTGCCTATGCTTTTTCAGTTTCCTATACTAATTGCAATGTTTAGATTTTTTCCTGCATCAATTGAACTTAGACAAAAAAGCTTCTTATGGGCTGATGATTTATCAGCATATGATTCTGTTCTAGAGTTAGGGTTTAATATACCATTTTATGGTGATCATGTTAGTTTATTTACACTTTTAATGACAATTTCGACATTATTATATACAAGGATGAATACTTCAATGGCTACTGGACAAATGGCTCAAATGAAATGGATGATGTATTTAATGCCAATTATGTTTCTAGGATTTTTTAACAATTATGCAGCAGCACTTAGCTATTACTATTTCCTTGCAAATATGTTCACATTTGGTCAGCAGTATTTTATGAAAAAATTCTTTATCAATGATGATGCTTTGTTAGCAGAAATTGAAAAAAATAAAAGAAAACCAAGAAAAAAATCTAATTTTCAAAAAAGATTAGAACTAATGCAAAAACAGCAGGAGATGAAAATGAAAAAAAGAAAATAATTTAAAAAATTAAAATTGAGTGGTACATTGCAAAAAAAACATAAGCAAGTTTTGCTATAACACCTCCAAAAAATCCAATTAACGCTCCAACTGATATTTTTAAAGAACTTACAAAATCATTTTTTTCTAGTTTCGCACCTATAAAGCTTCCTAAAAGTGGCCCTATTATAATTCCAATAGGTGAAAAAAATAATCCAAATATAATTCCAATCAATACACCTCTTTCAGAATATTTACCTCCACCAAAATATTTAACACCTTTGATTTGCATCCAGTAATCGAGTGCTGTTATAAAAATTAGAAATAATGTTAAAAAAATCAATATGTTTATTCCAAATGAATAGTTGGTAAAAAAATGAAGAATTATTATTGATAGATAAGCGATGGGAGGACCAGGAAAAATTGGATTAAAACATCCGATAATTGATAAAACAAATAGAATAATGGATATTATAATTATTAACGTTTCCACTCATCAAATATATCAATTGTTTCGATATTATTAAATTTGCAACAAATTACAAATTTGAATAATATAAGAAACATTTCACCAATTGATGGAAGATACGCATCAAAAACAAAAGTCCTTCAAGATTACTTTTCTGAATTTTCTCTTATGAGGTACAGAGTAAAAGTTGAAATAGAATATTTGATCGCGCTAAGTAATTTAAAAGAACTCAATTTTTTTCTGACAGAAAATCAAATTGAAAAACTCAGAAAAATTTACATTGATTTTGATATCGATGAAGCTAAACGAATAAAAGAAATAGAAAAAGACACAAACCATGACGTTAAATCAGTTGAAATTTTTATAAGAGAAGTTTTTGAAAAAATTAATTTAAATAAATACAAAGAATATATTCATTTTGGTCTTACATCTCAAGATATAAACAATACAGCATTCCCATTAATGCTTAAAGATTTTATGATTAACCATCTTTTTGATTCTTTTAACAATTTGCAAAACCAAATAAAAGAGCTTACAAAAAAATGGAGCAGTATAACAATAATTGCTAGAACTCATGGTCAGCCTGCCTCACCAACTAAACTTGGAAAAGAATTCTTAGTTTTTCATGAAAGAATATATAATCAATTAGAAATTTTAAAAGATATTAAAATGTCTTGTAAATTCGGCGGAGCAACTGGAAATTTGAATGCACATGTGATTACTTTTCCAAAGACCAACTGGATTGAATTTGCTGATAACTTTACACTAAAATATCTTGGTCTTAAAAGACAAAAAACTACAACTCAAATTGATCACTATGATACACTATCTCAAATTATGCACGCTAGCTTACGAATAAATACAATTCTTATAGATCTATGCAGAGATGTTTGGACCTATATATCTATGGATTTTTTTAAACAAAAAATTTCGGAAAAAGAAGTTGGGTCATCTGCGATGCCTCATAAAGTAAATCCAATAGATTTTGAAAATGCAGAAGGCAATCTAGGAGTTAGTAATGCCCTACTAAATTTTTTGTCTGAGAAATTACCTATTTCAAGACTTCAAAGAGATTTAACGGACAGTACTGTAATTAGAAACTTAGGTGTTCCATATGCTCATATTTTTATAGCAATACAATCAATACAAAGGGGTCTCAATAAGCTTTTAGTAAATGAAAATAAAATAAACGATGATATAGAAAATAATTGGGCTGTTGTTGCTGAAGCAATTCAAAATATTCTCAGAAGAGAAAGATTTGAAAATCCATATAATGTTTTAAAAAATTTGACAAGAAAAAATAAAAAAATAAACAAAGAAGATTTACATAATTTTATTGATTCTTTAAAAATTAATGATGAAGTGAAAAAAGAACTTAAGATTATAACTCCTTACAATTATACTGGAATAGCTTAAATACTTACTTTAAATTTTTTCAAATAATCACTCCAGTTCCATAGGAAGTGTGATAACAAGTTTTTTAATTCATGAATAAAAACTGGATTGGGCTCATTTTTTCGTCTGAAAAGATCAACTTGACATTTATTAATCTCATACTTTTCAAAAAGTGCATACGCCATTGCTTTAGCGCTAGAATCATGAATTGAAATTAATTGATTAAAAAAACTATCATAATCAATAAAATGATCTTTTGTGATACTTGAGTTTCTATTAAAGTAACGGAATGAATCTTCTATGATCATATCCTTCATTTTTGAAGCCTGAGATTCCTCAAAATAATTTTTTAACTCACTGACATTTCCAAGAATTATTATAATTCTAAACCATCTAATATCATCATCTTTTATTTCTGGACTGATATCTAAATTATTATTTTCATTAATAAATTCCTTTATTTCAGTAAATCCAGAGTCAATAACATCATTAATAGACATAACATATTTACTAATTGTTATTTCTAACTTCTCTTTTTTCTTTCTTGATAATTTAAAAAAACTTAACATTCTAAAAGTTTACTTTTTATTTTATCACCAATTGACAAACATGCTGTTGCAGCAGGAGATGGAGCATTTATTACGTGCAAATTATTATTATTTTTTTCAAAAACGAAATCGTCTTCAATTGAACCATCTTCTTTTAATAGAATAGCTCTAACTCCGCTTCTACAATATTTAAAATCATTTTCACAAATTGAAGGTACTAATTTATTTATTTCTTTCAAAAATATTTTTTTTGAGAATGCTCTTTTATATTCATCTAAACCAAATTTCCAATTTTTTAAAAACAATTTCCATGTACCTTTAAATGAAAGTGCATCAAAAGCATCTTCAAAACTAAATTCATTTTTTAAATAATCCTCTCTCTTAAATGTAAATACAGCATTTGGACCACATTCAATAGTACCATCCATCATCCTTGTAAAATGTATTCCTAAAAAAGGAAATTTAGGATTGGGCACTGGGTAAACTAAATTTTTTATTCTATTCTTTACATTTTTATTTAATCTGAAAAAATCACCTCTAAATGTTACAATCATTGATTTTGTGCATATTTTATCCAATTTTGCCAGCCTATCAGAATGTAACCCACCACAAAAGATTGAATATTTAAATTTTAATTTTCCTAAGCTTGTATCTACACAGTCTTTGTCTATTTTTTGAACTTTACAATTAGTTAAAACAGTTACATTTTTATTTTTTCTTACTTTTTGAAATAAAGATATTGCCAGTGATCTATAATTTATTATTCCAGATTGAGGAACAAATAAGGCCTCAATACCGTCAACATATGGCTCTACTTTTTTAATAGCTTTTTTATTGATCATCTTTATTCCTGATAGCCCATTTTGCTTACCATTTATTTCTAATTTATAAAGTCTTTCTAATTCATTTTTATTTGTTGCGACAACTATTTTTCCACATATGTCATGTTCAACTTTATTTTCTTTACAATATTTTGTAAGCATCTCACGACCAATTGTACAATTAATTGCTCTTTCAGATCCAGGACTATAATAAAGTCCAGAGTGAATTACCCCTGAATTTCTTTTTGATTGATGAATACATATTTCTTTTTCTTTTTCAATTATAGCCAATCTTAGGTCTTTGAAGTCTTTAATAATACTATATGCTGTTGCTAAACCAACTAGGCCAGTTCCAACAATAACTATATCAAAATATTTATGCTTCAAATCCAAAAGAATTTATCATCTAAAATCCAAAAAAATAATGACTTTAAGAAAATTAATTTCGATGTATATTTGATAAAATTAATCTAGAAATTTTAATTTATTGAAACCGTGACTATTTTTTCTACCCAAAATATCAAAATTAACTCCATTTGGCACAAAATATTCTATTTCTTTGATATTAGTTGTACTACTTACATAGGCTCGAACATACTTAATACTACTATCTAAAAAATCAACATATACCAAATGTAAAATTCCATTTTTAAAAGTTAGATGTGGATTAAACTTAGGGCCAGCAAAAGATGAATCAGTAAAAGAAATACCTGTTGATAAATTTTTGATTCCTTCAAATGAGTAGCTTAAAAAGCAATTTTGCCCACCATTCCTATCATCTTGCCAAACAATAAAAATACTATCACTACTATTAGATATTTCAGGGTATCTTTGATTTACATTTGGAATTTCATCAATATTTAGATTATAAGAGTAATCTAAAGTAACATTAGATATTGAAGTCAAAACAATTTCATTATTGCCAGTAGCCCCACTTTTTTTAACGATTAATAGCGAATCATCTATAAAAACTCCTCTTGAAACTGATGATGGGCAAGAATTTAGAATCCAATCGTAATCATCAATTTCATTCACCTGATCAAAAGATACTCCATAATTTGACGATTTAGACACATAACTATTTCTTTTGTTATTTTCATTATTTCTAAATAAAACGTAAATATTATTACCACTAACTAACAAAGATGCTTTACAGCAATCACAGGGATCATCAGGAGAGTTTAATGTAGAGCTAACAGCAGTGCCAAAAGTTAGTCCAAAGTCATTTGAGGTTCTGACCATTTGTTCTGCTGTCGAAAAACTTAAGTCATTTTTCATGTAAGAAACTACTGGCTGACCTTGCTCATTTATTGCAATATTACCCATTCTACAAATCTGAGGTGAATCATTTTCTGAGACTCTTATCGTATCAGAAAATGTAATTCCACCATCAAAAGATCTAATCATCATGATTGAACTATGTGTAGTTGCAGAGGATGTAAAAACTATATAAATAGTATCTCCTTTAGCTGCAATTTCAGGACCGTCTTGAGATGAAGGTTGTATGCCTGTATTTGTTATATCATAAGGAATTGTAAATCCGTTTCCGTTCCACTTTGAAATTCGTATTGTTTTAGGTGATGTATTGTTTCTAAAGATGATAAATGGATCATTATTTGCATCTAATGCAATCCTTGGTCTTCCAAAACCATCATTACCACTACTAACAGTAATATGATTATTGAAATTTAATTGAGAAAACGAAAGTATTGGACACAATACTAAAAAAAATATGATTTTTATTTGTGTGAACATTAAAACAATTTAAACAAAATTAATTAAAAGATTATGTTTTTTAAAATTGTATGAAATTTTAACCTTCGTCAAAACAAATATTTCTAAAAATTATAGTGCCAATGCAGAATAATAGTATTACAATCCAAAGGGCAATTTGTTGTGAAAAATTAGCTGATATTATTCCAAATAATAAAGGCCCAACAAATGATGTTGCTTTACCTGTTAGTGCAAAAAACCCATAAAACTCATTTTTTTTGTTTACTGGAATAATTTTTGACAACAATGATCTGCTAGAGGATTGATTTGGACCAACCATCAGACCAAGTAAAATTGCTGAAATCCAAAAAGTAATTTTAGGTGAGCTTGTATATGGAGCAAAAAATGCAATCAGTGTTGAAAAAATTAATAAATAAAGTGTTATTAAAATAGATCTTTTAGACCCGATCTTATCTTCGACATAACCAAAAATAAATGAACCTATAGCGGCAGAAATATTTAAAAAAATTCCTAGCACAAATACTTCGCTGATTTCAAAACCGACTGTACCCACAGCATAAATTCCACCAAGTGAAAAAATTGTAATTAATGCATCATTGTAAAATAGTCTAGCAATAAAAAATTTAAAAATACTTTTGTATTCTTTAATACTTGTAAAAGTTGATTTTAGTTTATTTAATGTGCTTAATTTTTTAGTAACTGATTTCTTTTTTTCTTTCAAAAAAATAAATGCTGGAGCACTAAAAATAAAAAACCATATTGCAACCAACAAATTGATTTTAGGGATTTCTGAGGATTGATTTACATCAAACATAGACAAACAAATAAATAGTGAAATTAACCCTCCAACAAATCCAATTCCCCATGCATTTCCTGAAATCTTACCTGAGTTTTTGTTATTTGATAAGTCAGGTAGAAAAGAATTATAAAATACTGTGGATAGCTCAAAAGCTACATTTGCAATAGCAAAAAAAATCAGACTTAACATTACATCTCCCTTTTCTGGAAAATAAAGCAATCCAATAAAAATGATAGCTATATATGTAGTGACGATTAGCATTAGTTTTCTTGATGAATTTCTATCAGCTATTGCACCCAATATCGGAGATAAAATTGCAGCAATTATAGAAGAAATTGATATAACTCTTGTCCAAAGTAAAGTTCCTTTTTCCACATCTTCAACTATGTATGTTGTAAAAAACGCGCTATATATAAAAGTGACAATGATTGTAGAAAATGGCTGACTTGCAAAGTCATATAGTGACCATGCAAATATTTTGTTTTTAATTTTAAACATTACAAAACAAATATCTCACAATTTAATTAATAAGTAGCAAAAAGAGTAAATTTGTGATTCTTATTAAGTAATAATTAATCATTTAAAATATGAAATACTCTGAACTGAACTACAAAAGAATAAAAATTGATGAATTTGAAAGTTATGTCGATAACTTAATTGTTGAGTTCAATAACTCTTCAGAAGCTAATACACAAATTGATATAATTGAAAAATATCAAAAAAAACAAAAAGAATTTCACTCATATTCTAGCATTGCTAATTTAAATTTTGCAAGAGACACAAAAGATAAAAAAGCTATTGAAGAAAATCTTTATTATGATAATATAGGTCCTGAATATTCTGCAATTGATAATAAATTCACTAAAACAATAAATAATTCTAAGTTTAAGAGAGAGCTAGTTGATAAATTTGGTTCTCATTTCAATGATTTGATAGAAATGGAACTAAAATCTTTTGATGAAAAAATTGTTGATATTTTAAAAATTGAGAATACAATTAAAAATAGCTATAGAACTTTACTTGCAAACGCAAAGATTGAATTTGACGGAAAAATACTCAAT
Source organism: uncultured Bacteroidota bacterium (assembly GCA_902587125.1). Taxonomy (GTDB): domain Bacteria; phylum Bacteroidota; class Bacteroidia; order Flavobacteriales; family BACL11. The sequence continues at coordinate 1,257 of CACIJW010000009.1, read as the reverse complement.
TTAACAGGTCTTACTCCTTACATGCAAAGTACTAAAAGAGAAGAAAGAAAATCTGCTTACAAAAAACTAGATGAATTTTTTAAGAACAACTCTCAAGAGTTAGACATTATTTTTGATCGACTTGTTCAGCTCAGAGATCAAAAAGCAAAAATTCTTGGATTTCAAAACTATGTAGAACTTGGTTATTTAAATATGAGTAGATCAGAATATGGACCAAACGAGATCAAAAAGTATAGAGAATTAATAGTCAAATATATTGTTCCATTAGTCAAAAAAATCAATAATAAAAGAAAAGAAATTTTAGGAATTGACAGAATGAGAATATACGATACACTATATTTTAAAAATGGAAATCCAAAACCTAAGGGAGGAGTTGAGTTTCAAGTTAATCAAGCTAAAAAAATGTATAGTGAGTTATCTCCCGAAACAAAAGAGTTTTTTGATATTATGGTTAATGAGGAATTAATGGACTTAGAAAATAGGGCCGGTAAATCTGGTGGAGGGTTTTGTACATCATTTCCTCTTTATGAAAGACCTTACATTTTTGCTAATTTCAATGGTACAGATCATGATGTAACTGTTTTAACACACGAAGCTGGTCATGCGTTTCAATGCTACATGAGCCGAAAACAACCTATTAATAGATATTTATGGCCAACTTATGAGGCATGTGAAATACATTCCATGAGTATGGAATTTTTAACTTGGGACTGGATGGAATTATTTTTTAAAGAGGACACTGAAAAGTTTCTTTTTAAACATATCGCTGGTTCTCTTTCATTTCTACCTTATGGTGCATTAGTTGATCATTTTCAACATTGGGTTTATGAAAATCCAAATGCACTTCCTAAAGAAAGGAAAGAAAAATGGTTAGAGCTTGAAGCTATTTATCAACCTGACAAAGATTATGATGATTTATCATTTTTAGGATCAGGAGGGTTATGGCAAAAACAATCACATATTTATCAAGTTCCTTTTTATTACATTGATTACACACTAGCCCAAGTTTGTGCTTTCCAGTTTTGGATAAAAATGGGTATTGATAAAGAATCTACTTGGAAAGACTATTTAAAACTTTGTGAAGCAGGAGGATCTCTACCTTTTCTCAAACTAGTTAAACTTGCTAATCTTGATTCTCCGTTTGACGAAAAGGTGTTTCAAAATGTTGCTGATAAAGTCGATAAGTGGTTAGATGAAAATAGTTTATAAACTATTGCAACACTAATTTTTTGTTAATAGTTCCTTCAGCTGTACTAA
>CACIJW010000008.1 GCA_902587125.1 uncultured Bacteroidota bacterium | reverse complement strand
ATCCATTGCTGAAAAAGGAATTCCCTTTAGAACTAATTTTTGATGCTCTACATAAAATTTATTTCTAATCTGTTCTAAATAATAGTTTAGTGTTTTTAACTCTCTTGTTTTAAGTTTGGGTCTTTGTTTTCTCTTATCCCAATTCTCAATTCGTATAGTTCTTTTGCTTGAAAGCTCAATTCGCTCCCCGTTTATTGTTACTCTACAATAAATTGGAAACATATTTAACTTATTTTTTTTCTTCATTTTCAGAAGAAAAATGATACTAAAGGTATCGAGCGAGGGACCTATTAGGGGACCTATTTTTTTACTTTTTCTCATATCTACAAAACTAGATTAACTATCTATCTTATTGATATTCAATTATATATATTGTTTATATACCATTTATATAAAGAAAATATATGTCTTATATACAGAAAATATAAAATCTATATATCTAAGCTATAAAACAGATATATATAATCGTTTTAAATAATTGATTATCAGTAAGATAAAAAGAACTTTTGTTGTAGTTCTAATGTAAAAAACAGGGGAAAAATTGTCGGGGTAGCAGGATTCGAACCTGCGACCTCCTGCTCCCAAAGCAGGCGCGATAACCGGGCTACGCTATACCCCGAAACTTTTGCAAAACTAACATTTTTACATAAATGCTAGTCTTAATCTTTGCGGAGAGGAAGGGATTCGAACCCCCGGTACCCGTAAAGGTACAACTCCTTAGCAGGGAGCCCCGTTCAGCCACTCCGGCACCTCTCCTATTTGTTTGGATTGCAAATGTATACATTAAATAAAATTTATGATTATTTTTTATTAATTAATTCATTAAATAGTTCTATAAATTAAACTGAATATTATATTTGTATTGAAATTAAAAAATGAAAAAAATAATCTATACATTTCTTGCTATTTCACTGGTTTTATCATCATGTGTAAATAAAAGAGACTTATCAACTAATACTGTTGTAGCACATATTTTATCTCAGCCTGATGGATTACATCCATATAATAACAATTCAGTAATGAGATCATATATTTTTTCATACACACAAAAAACATTGCTTGGCTTAAATCTTGAGTCATTAGATTATGAAGCAGACCTTATCAAAGAGTTACCCACTTCTTCTGAAGATAACAAAACATTTTATTTCGAATTAAAGGATAATGTGAGGTGGGATAATGGAGAACAGTTAACTGCTGATGATATAGTTTTTTCTAGTAAAATCATGCTTTGTCATTTAACAAACAATTCCCAGATAAGACCTATTTACAATTCAGTAATTAAATCAGTTAAAGCTGACCCTAATGACCCTCTTAAGTTTTCAATGACTGCTCAAGATATTAATTGGACTGCAAAAACAATAATGGGCGGTATTTACGTTCAGCAAAAAAGTTACTGGGACCCCAATGGTTTACTTGACAACATCACTTTTAATCAAATTCTTAATAGATCATTTAAAGAAACAGACGAAATTTCAAATTGGTTCAATGACTTTAATCATGCAGATAATGGGTACAAGCCAGAAAATCTCAAAGGATTAGGGCCTTATTATGTAAGTGAGTGGGAACCTAGTCAATATGTTACATTACTAAAGAAAAAGAATTGGTGGGGAGCTGGGGATTCTTCACTTGATAACAAAGCATTTCCAGAAAAGATAATTTTTAAAATTATTAAGGAAGATGCATCTTCATATTTAGCTTTAAAAAATCAAGAAATTGATGTAACAACAAATATTGGAACTGTAAAGCTCATGAAGCTTAGAGAAAGAGAATATTTTAATAATAATTATGACTCTGACTTTTTAGACAGATACGGTATTTCATACATTGGTCTAAACATGAAGCCAGATGGTATAAAGCATAAGCCTTTCTTCGTTGATAAAAAGGTGCGTAGAGCTGTTGCATACATGATACCTATTGATGAAATAATTGAAGTAATGATGCATGGAAAAGCCTCACGTCAAGCTTCCAATATTTCACCACTTAAAAAGACTTACAACGACACTCTCAAGTTAATTCCTCTAGATATTGAAAAAGCCAAAGAGTTATTAGATGAAGCTGGATGGGTTGATACTGATGGTGATAATATCAGAGACAAAGTAATAAATGGAGTAAAGACACCTTTTACTTTCAAGTTTAGCTATATGAGCTCTCCAACTTCTAAAGAAATAGTTTTGATGATTAAAGAGAGCATGTACAAGGCAGGTATAGTAGCTGAACCTACTCCAATGGATTTTTCTTTGTTTTATAAAAATGCTGCTGATCATAAATTTGATGCTATGCTAGCCGGTTGGGGAAGTAGTGCTGCTTATTCAAACCCTATGCAGCTATGGCATACATCCTCTTGGGTTAATAAAGGCTCTAATTTTTGCGGATTTGGTGATGCCTACAGTGATGCATTAATAGACGAGGCTAACAAAACATTAGACTATGAAACACATAGAAATGCTCTTCTTAAACTACAAGCAAAAATCTACGAAGATCAACCTTATGTTTTTTTATGGATAACAAAAAGAAAATTTGCTGTTCACAAAAGATTTGATAATAGAGATATGTTCTTTGAATTTCCAGGGCTAAGACTTAATAACCTTAAGCTTAATAATAACTATGCTGCGAGCGGAACAATAGAAGATATATAATGTTAAAGTATACAATAGAAAGAGTTCTCACGTTTATTCCAATGTTAATTGCAATATCTCTTTTGTCGTTTGTTATAAGTATCAATGCACCTGGAGATCCTGTCGAAAGACTAGCTAAATCAGCTGAAAGCGAAGGCTCTGCTCAAGAGCAATCCGGTGCATCCAAAAAAATTAAAGCTGAACTTAGAAAGAAATTAGGACTAGACCTTCCAATATTTTACTTTAGCGTTTCAAATCTTTCAACAAGCGACACTCTCTACAGAATTCAAGATAAATATCACAAAGCTACTTTAGAGCACCTTACTCACAAATCAGGTAATTGGTCAAAAGTTTCGGACTACTACAAAGAGCTACTAAGCCTACAAAAAGTTCATATGAAACTAAATTCAAAAGATATTTTTGAATCTCAAACAGAACTAGAGCTGAATACAATTAACGAGGCTGTAAATCAAGTAGGATTTGAAATTAATAACTTACTAGAAACATCAGAGGGAGAATTAATAGATCTTTCTTTTTCAAAAATTGATGATAAACTTTCTAATTACAGTTTTTTAAGTTCTTTAAACTCAAGATTTGAAAACGTTAAAAAATATAAGAACGAAATTAATATCAGTGAAGATAAATGGAGAACTTATATTCCTAAAATTAATTGGTATGGAAGCAAAAATCAATACCATTTATGGCTATTTGGAAATGGCAAAGACAGAAAAGGATTGCTTAGGGGAGATTTTGGAATATCCTACATTGATAGCCAGCCAATTTCAACTAAAATCTGGCAAAAAATTGGTATCTCCTTTTCTCTTTCATTAATTTCAATTTTATTGGCATATCTGATTAGCATTCCCATAGGGATTTACTCTGCTCATAAAAAGGATTCTGCGGTAGACAAGGGATTTTCATTAGTTTTATTTATTCTCTATTCAATGCCATCATTTTTTGTTGGTACCTTACTATTACTTCAGTTCGCTAATCCTGACAACTTAGCTTGGTTTCCAGTTTCAGGAATACAAGACCCAACGCTATTTGACCCTGAATGGTCATTTTGGACTAAAATAAAACATAGAATGCCTTTTTTAATTCTTCCGATTATAACTTACACTTATGGTTCATTTGCTTTCTTAAGTAGGATAATGAGAGTTGGTATGATCGATGTTGTATCGCAAGATTATATAAGAACTGCTAGAGCCAAAGGATTGGGTGAAAAGAAAGTTATTTTAAAGCATGCACTAAGAAATTCATTATTGCCTATTATAACAGTTTTTGCTGCAATTTTTCCAATGGCAATTGGAGGATCAATTATAATAGAAGTTATTTTCTCAATACCTGGAATGGGTGTTGAAGTCTATAACTCAATTTTAAATTATGATTATCCCATGATTATAACAGTATTTACGATTTCAGGCTTTTTAACAATGTTAGGGTATCTAGTTGCTGACATTTTATATGCAGTTGTTGACCCAAGAATATCATACAAATAATGAGTACACAAAAAACAGAAAATTTTTCGTTTAAAAAATATGCTTGGAACCAGTTCAAGAAAGATAAAATTGCGCTTGTTTGTCTTTATCTATTGTTTTCTTTAGTAGTATTAGCTGTTTTAGCTCCTTACATTGCAAATGAAAGACCTCTTTATGCGGATTACAAGGGTTATAAACTATACCCTGCTTTTGCTAGTGAAAGTAGAACCGATTCAATTTTCAAATCTGATGGTAAATTAGACGAAATTCTACAATATGATATTACTGATTGGAGGACGTTAGATTTCAATAAGGTAGTTTGGGCACCAATTCCCTACTCACCCTCGACAATGGATAGATATAACAGAGATTATGTCTCTCCAAGTGGCAAACAAAGATTTAAAAATAAAAATGGAGAAATCACTGATGCTCCAAGTAAATTTAGACATAAGTTAGGGACCGATGGTATAGGAAGAGATTTAGCAGCTGGATTAATTCATGGTACTAGAATATCGCTAATGGTTGGATTAGTTTCAATGGGAATTGCTAGTTTAATTGGAATATTTTTAGGAGCATTAGCTGGATTTTTTGGTGATAACAAGCTTAAAATGCCCAGAATTAAATATTACTTTACTCTAATTGGTTTATTTTTTGGTCTCTTCTACGGTTTTGGACACAGAAAATACGCTTTAGCTGATGGTTTTTCTAATGGTATTATGAGCGGTATGATAGAGCTTATGCTAAGCATACTAGTTCTTGTTTTGTCTATTTTTCTTTTTAGATTTTTGAGTAGATTGATTAAGGTTGATAAACTACAAGAAGAAACTTTTGTTCCAATTGACACATTTGTTTCAAGGGGTATAGAACTCTTAAATTCAATTCCAAGATTACTTCTAATAATTACAATAACGGCTGTTGTTGAAAGGAGCATATGGATTGTTATGATAATAATCGGTATAACTGGTTGGACAGGAATCGCAAGATTTACAAGAGCTGAATTACTAAGAATCAGATCACTAGAGTTCGTTCAAGCAGCAGAGTCTCTTGGATACTCAGCAAAAAGAACAATCTTTAAACACGCATTACCAAACGCACTAGCTCCTGTATTTATTAGTATAGCTTTTGGCATAGCATCTGCTATTTTAATTGAAAGTGGTTTATCTTTTCTAGGAATTGGTGTTCCTGATGACATAGTTACTTGGGGATCTCTTCTAAACTTAGGAAGACAAAATCTTGAAGCATGGTGGTTAATTATTTACCCAGGCATGGCAATATTCATAACGATTACCATCTACAACATGATTGCTGAAGCATCTCGTGATGCTCTAGACCCTCGACTAAAAAGCTAAAGAAAATTAAGTTTTATTTAATAAATTTGAATTAAAAAATGAAAGAAGTAGTTATTGTTTCAGCTGTCAGAACTCCAATGGGCTCATTTGGAGGTTCTTTATCAGGCTTCAGTGCAACACAATTAGGTGGTTTTGCTATAAAAGGAGCCATAGACAAAGTTAATTTAAATCCTAGCTTAATAAATGAAGTTTTTTTTGGAAATGTATTGCAAGCAAATCTTGGTCAAGCTCCAGCTAGACAATGTTCAATATATGCCGGAATTAAAAATGATGTACCTGCGACAACAATCAACAAAGTTTGTGCATCAGGAATGAAAGCTATAATGCTAGGTGCCCAAAGTATTAAATGTGGAGACAATGATATTGTTGTTGTAGGTGGAACTGAATCAATGTCAAATGTTCCACATTATGTGGAGAAAGTAAGAACAGGTCTAAAGTTAGGTGATCTCAAATTAAAGGACGGTTTAGTTCATGACGGTCTAACTGATGTATATAACCAAACACACATGGGTTTATGTGCAGAGATTTGCGCTGAAGATATGAATATCTCTAGAGAAGCACAAGATGAATTTGCTATTGAATCATATAGAAGAAGTAAAGAGGCGTGGGAGAAAAAACTATTTGAGGATGAAGTAGTTCCTGTTACTATACCTCAAAGAAAAGGAGAACCAATTCACTTTGAAGAAGACGAAGAATTTAAAAATGTAAAAATTGATAAAATTCCAAATCTTAGATCGGTGTTCAAAAAAGAAGGAACAATCACAGCTGCTAATGCTTCTACTATAAATGATGGAGCTTCAGCTTTAATCTTAATGAGTGCTGACAAAGCAAAAAGTCTAAACATTGAGCCTCTTGCCAAAATTGTTAGCTATGCTGATGCATCTCATGAGCCTGAATGGTTTACCACAGCTCCTGCTAAAGCATTACCGATCGCATTAAAAAAAGCTAATTTAGATATAAATGATATTGATTACTTTGAGCTAAATGAAGCATTTTCAGTGGTTGGAATAGCAAATAAAAAGCTTTTGAATATTGACTCCGATAAGGTTAATTGTTTTGGAGGTGCTGTCTCTCTTGGTCATCCTCTTGGAAGCTCAGGTTCAAGAATAGTTGTAACATTAATTAATGTCTTAAATAAAAAAGAAGCAAAACTTGGCGCTGCTGCAATTTGTAATGGCGGAGGTGGTGCATCTGCATTGATAATCGAAAAAAAATAAATTTTGTCTTTCGGCATTTGTAAACTATCTCTTGTAGCAATGAGGGAAAATCCCTCAGACAAATCTGAAATGGTTAATCAAATTCTTTTTGGTGAAATTTATGAAATACTGAGAGCTGATATCAAATTTAGTTTAGTTAAACTAAATCATGATGGCTACGAAGGTTGGATATGCAATAAACAAGTAACTAATATAGAGGAACAGGAGTACATTAATCTCAAAAATGAAATTTCGAGTGTAACTACTGATATTATTGATATAGTTGATGGTGATGAAAAGTTTCCTATTTTAATGGGAAGTATTTTGCCCTCATTAAAGAGTAATCATTGTTTTATAAATAACCAAGCATATGAATTCAGTGGAAATTATACTCAAGGCTTTTCTGATATTAAAATGGTTATAAAGAATGCCTACAGCTTTTTGAATGCACCATACTTATGGGGAGGTAGAACAATATTTGGAATAGATTGCTCAGGTTTTACGCAATTAATATACAGAATGAATGGTATAAAGATTTACAGAGATGCAAAAGATCAAATAAAGAATGGAAGGTTTATTGATAATTTTTCAGATGCTAAGGCTGGTGATTTAGCATTTTTCGTAAACGAGAATGGACTAGTTACTCATGTTGGAATTATGCTAAGCAATAGTAAAATAATTCATTCAAGTGGAAAAGTAAGGATTGATAGTATTGATGAAAATGGTATTTATGACTCTAAAAAAGGCACATACACACATAAATTTAAGAAGTTAAAAAGAATTATTGAAAATTAAAATAAATTTAAATTTTTGAAGTTATTAAATCATGAAAAATAAAATAATTATAACAGCAATATTAATTCTTTGCATTGTTATTACTTCCAAAATCGTTAGTGACAACAGTGTTGAAAAGACTAATAATTTTATTACAACTCCAAATAATCAAACCATATATTCAAATCAGCAAGTTGATTTTGTATTTGCTGCTGAAAAATCTATTGAAACAGTTGTACATATAAAATCAAAATTTCTCATTGATAATATTTACAGATATTATGACCCATTAGAGGATTTTTTCTTTGGAGATGGATATAAATACTACAACAAGCCTAAGGAAAGATCATCAAGTGGTTCAGGTGTTATAATCTCAAGTGATGGATATATAGTCACAAATAACCATGTTATTAATAAAGCTAAAGAAATCGAAGTTGTAATGAATAATAATCAAGTATATGATGCTGAACTAATTGGAACGGACGAAACAACAGATCTTGCACTTCTTAAGATTAAAGCCAATAACTTACCACATATATCCTTCTCTAACTCTGATAATGTAAAAGTTGGACAGTGGGTACTTGCTGTTGGAAATCCATTCAATTTAAATTCTACTGTAACAGCAGGTATTATAAGCGCAAAAGGTAGAAGTTTAAATTTGTTAAACAATCCTCATGCCATTGAATCTTTTCTACAAACTGATGCTGCAATAAATCCGGGCAATTCTGGTGGTGCTTTAGTGAATTTAGATGGTGAATTAATTGGAATAAACACTGCTATCAAGTCAAATACAGGTTCTTATACAGGATATGGATTTGCTATTCCTTCCAACATTGTTCAAAAAATCATAAATGATATAAAAAATTTTGGTGAAGTTAAAAGAGCATTTATAGGCATTCAAATCATGGAGGTTAACGATGAAATAAAAAAATATTACAGCCTAAATGAAACAAGTGGGGTATTAATCACCAAAATAATTGATGGTGGTGCTGCTTCAAAAACAGAAATGAGAGAAAAAGATATCATTGTTAGCATTGACGGTGAAAAGATTGAAACAATTGCAAATCTACATGAGCAAATTAGTAAATATAGACCAGGAGATAATATATTATGTGAAATCTCTAGAAATGGTAAAATTCTATCATTTGAATTAGAACTTGAAAACTAATGTACAGATTTTATTTTCTGTTATTACTTGTAATTATCTCATGTAAAAAAGATGTTAGACTTTCTAGCTGGGATACGGATATTTTACTACCAGTTGCTTTTACTGAATTAAGCATAGATGACATAATTTCTATAGACACCAATCTAAGCTATACACAAAATAATAATCAAATAACTCTTTCATATAATTACGACCTTGAAAATTTAAATTTAGATTCATTACTAAAAATTGATGCAAGAGTTGATGAATATAGTGTAACATTAGATTCCGTATCTTTTAGTGATATTGTAATTTCAGATACTGCAACTATCGGTAGTATTGTGAATCAAATTCCTTTAGGCACTATTATTTTTCCAAATGGAAGTAATACTCAAATACCTGCCCTACCCTCAATAATTTCCAACGACACTATTAATATTGACGCAAGTGACTATTTTGATTTCATGACATTACATAGTGGTTATTTATCTGTTGAAATAATAAATAATTTTCCTACAGATATATCAAACATTGATATATCACTTATTAATATGATTGATTTTTCCATAATAGCTAATTTTTATTTTCCATTAATTAGTTCAGGCTCTTCAGTTATTGATAGCATTTCAATTGCAGGTCTTACGATTCCAGAAAATGTTGTGGGAATACTGAATAATTTGGATGTTAACCAAAGTAATGGTGCTGTTGGTATTAATTATGATGATGCATTGATAACTAATTTTACTTTATCTAGTTTGGGGTTTATCTCAGCATCTGCAATATTTCCTGAACAAGAAATTTATGTAAAAAAAGAAGAACAGATAATAGATTTGGATCCTATACAGCTTAAAGAAGTTAAAATCAAGTCAGGTACAGTAACAATAAATGTACTAAGCACACTACCAAATGGTAAACTAATTTACAAGATTCCATCTTTAAAAAAGAATGGCATATCATTTAACTCAGGAGATATTATTGTACCAGAAAATACTTCAGCCACACCTACACAATACTTTTTCAATTTTGATGATTATGTTCTCGATCTCTCAGGTGAAGAAAATAGATTAAATGGAGACACAGTTAACACAATTTACACTGAATTATTTATTTTTATTGATTCAACTGGTGTACTAGAAACAATTAATGAGGACGATAGTTTTTACACTTTCATTCAGTTCGATATTGATCCTGATTACGGTCTAGGATTTATTGGAACTGATACAATCAATATGAAATTAAATGATGATATCACAGTATTTAATGATATAGATATTGACTACTTCGATCTTGAGTCAGCAAAAGCAAGATTAAATTTAGATAATTATATAGGTGCTGACATAGGCTTTAAAGTTAATCAGTTCCAAACTCAAAGTCATAGTGAAATTGAAACAATTGGAACAGATCAATTTGGAAACAATATAATTGGAAATAACTATTTTATTGAAAGAGCAAGTCATATCATGGGTTCTAATTACATTAACCAAATCAATTTTAGTATTGATTCTGAATGTTCTAAACTAATCGAAATAAAACCTAATCTTATTTATGTTGATGTTGATTTCTATATTAACCCCAACGGACAAGCAAGTAAACTAGATTTTCTATATACTGAACAAACTGTTGAGGGTAACATTACTTTAGATGTACCTTTATCATTAAATTTTAGAAATCTATATTTAGAAGAAGAGATCCACTTTAATATAGAAGATAATGAAGACGTTGAGAAAGTTTATTTAAACTTTAATAATTCATTACCTATCGATTTATATCTTAACATAATTAACCCTTTAAATCATGACTCAATAGTTAATAATCAGTATATAAACTCAGCAATAGTTGATAATGAAGGATTTGTTTTAGAAAGTTCAAATACAAATGTTGAATTAAATTATGATAATCTTATTGGAACTGAAAAACTTTTAATTAATGCCAATATTAGCTCAACAGATATGACAGATGACATAAGGCTCTCCAACTTAAACAAACTTATTTTTTCACTTTCAGTTAAATATAAAAATAGAATCAATTGAAGTACATAAAGCTGTTCCTTATTTTTGTAACAATATTTACAAATAGTTTAACTGCTGAAGTAAGCACTTTTGATATTAATTTAAACTCAGATTTTAAAATTAGTAGTAATCATCTTAAATTATCAGAAATAGATAAATTATTCTCAGGAATAAAACTTTCAGAAAATTTCAAAAATAACTTTATCAATAACTTAGATAACGAAAATAAACACAATATAGACTTTAAAAATTATGTAGGACTTTATTACCAAAATTCTAAATACAAAATCAGTTTATCTTTTACAGATAGAATATACACAAGTTATAATTTAAAAAAAGATTTTTTTGAGTTTGTATTCTTTGGTAACTCAAGATCTATTTCTGATACACTAAATTTGAATAGCAGTTATTTTAGTGCTTTAAAATATCAACAAATCAAGTTAGGTTCCTCTCATAACTTCAAGAACTATCAAATTGGTTATAAAATTGGCTATTTAATTGGAAATAATTTAATAAGCTCAAACATAGAAAATGCAACATTATATACTAATCAAAATATCACAAATATTTTACTGGATTATGATGTTTCTAGCACTTATTCTAAAGAGTTTTCGAGTAGTTTTTTTAGTGGAAATGGAAATGGTATTTCAGTCGACTTAAATTTTATTAAAAAAACACAAAGTAAAACTTATAAGATTCAAATTTTGGATTTTGGATTTATAAAGTGGTTAGATAATAATAATAACTACTCAGACTCTAATTTTGTATATAGTGGAATTGAAATAACTGATGATATCAATATTAGTGATACAAATTTTTTAAGTAATACTAATCTAAATAAATTTAGTAGTGAATCAAATACATATTCGTTCTTACCGACACAAATATCCTTTGTTATTGACTCAGAATCAAAAATTCAATTTGTCAGATCAAGTAAAATTGGATTTAATTTTTTGTGGTATCCAACAAAATTTTATGAAAAAATTAGTGATATTAAATTCAAAGATGGAATGTATAAAAATGGTTTTGCTCCACAAATTTATACAGAATCAATTATTGACTTAAATTACTTTTTATTTTCTCCAATTCTATCCTATGGTGGATTTAGCGATAATTTAAATATTGGCACAAAACTAACTTTTGGAAAATCTAATAACTTTTGTATAGGAAGTTATAATTTAGAAAGTCTTTTGCAACAAAGAGAATCTAATAATGTTAGTATATATTTGCAACTAAAGCTCTCTCTGTGAACGTTTTAGATAATATTTTTAATAAAAAACAAAGTAATTTCTTTTTAATTGCTGGACCATGTGTTGTAGAAAATAGTAAGGACGCTTTTAAAATTTGTAAGGAAATTATGAAATCATGTGATAATTACAATATTCCTTTTATTTTCAAATCATCTTTTAAAAAAGCTAACAGGTCTTCTTTAAACTCTTTTACTGGAATTGGTGATAAAAAAGCATTAGAAATCCTAGATGAAATTCGTACTAATTTTAATGTACCTGTAATCACAGATGTTCATACCAAAAAAGATATAGATCTTGCCAAATCATATGTAGATATTTTACAAATCCCAGCCTTTCTATGCAGACAAACTGATTTAATACTTCATGCTTCTAGAACTAAGCTTCCAATAAATATTAAAAAAGGACAATTTATGTCAGCATCATCTATGAAATTTGTTGTTGAGAAAATTGAGTCTGTTGGTAACAAGAGAATCTTACTTACTGAAAGAGGTACATCTTTTGGACACAATGACTTAATAGTAGATTTTCGTCAAATTCATTTAATGAAACAACTAAATTACCCTGTTATAATTGATGTTACCCATTCTTTACAATTACCTAACCAGAAAAGTGGTATCACTGGTGGTCGTCCAGAGTTTATCGACGTAATATCAAAAGCAGGAATAGCAAGCGGTGTTAATGGTGTTTTCTTAGAAACCCATTTCAAGCCTGAAGAAGCATTGTCTGATGGTCATAACATGTTAAAACTTTCATCTCTTGACCATTTACTAAAGAAACTTTCTGATTTATACAGAGCTTTATAGACTGATTGTCAACATATCTCTAAAAGAGGTAGTATAGCATGGAGACAATTTCTTCCTGTTAGTCATCCAATTTTTACCATTTTCTTGTACTGCAATTCTTATTAGATCCTTTCCCATGCTATAATTAACTTTATCTATGGTTTTGTTAAGAGATCTTCTTTTATTAAAGTCAATATTATTAAATAAACTCATCTGTACTTGACTATCTGGAACAATTGATGAAACAACTACACCTACTTTTTTATATTCTAGGCCAGGCTTGTAAATCGATCCTAGTAAAATAAGAGACTGCTTTACAATTTGCAAAGAGTCATTAGTAGGCGTATCTAAAATAATCTTTTGATATAAACTCTGAAATTTATTTCTTTTATCAAAGCGGTTAGTTAGCATGAAAACAGAAATTGAAGTAGCACAACTTTTCTGTTTTCTTAACTTTAATGAACAAACGTTTGCATATGAACCAATAGCACTTTTTAATTTATCCAAAGAAGATACTGTTTTAGAAAAAGATCTTGAGGTGCATATATTCTTTTTCATAGAGTTATTCTCTTCTAGTGGGAAACAAACTTCACCAAATAACTCCTTTTTAATTCTGAGCGCATTAATGTTTAAATTTGATTTTAACCACTGTGAATTTGTTTGCTTAAACTGTAAAGCAGTATGTATACCATATTTTTTAAGAAAAATAGTTATTCTTCTACCTATACCCCATAATTCTTCAACAGGCATATTGGCAAGAATTCTATCTATTTCCTGCTGATTTTTCAATAAATAAACTTCTCTATCTTTTCTTTTTTTCACTACGTGATTTGCAATCTTGGATAAAACTTTATTTGGAGCTAGTCCTATTGAAACTGGTATGCCTGTCCATTTTTTTATCTTCTTTGCAGTTCTACTAGCTCTAGACTCAAAATCTTTTAAATCATAACGCAAGAAGGCTTCATCAATTGAATAAATTTCAACAGAATTAAATTCTGTTTTTAAAGTATTAAATACTCTAAATGATAAATCTCCATATAAAGTATAGTTACTTGAAAATACACTAATATTATGTTTTATTACTTGATTTTGAATTTTAAAGAAAGGAACTCCCATTTTAATTCCTATTTTTTTAGCTTCATTACTTCTAGAAATGACACAACCATCATTATTAGATAAGACAACAACTGGCTTATGTAAAATAGTAGGATCGAATATTCTTTCGCAAGAAACATAAAAATTATTGCAATCTACTAAAGCATACATAAAATTAATTAGCCTTATGAATAATATAAGTAACGACACCCCAAACCTGAAAATTCATTTCGGAAGTTATCTTAATAGGATTAAAATCTGCATTTTCAGGCATAAGGAACAAACCCTCTTCACTTACATTAACTCTTTTAACTGTAAATTCATTATCAACTACTGCTAACACTATACTTCGGTTTTTGGGATCTAGAGATCTATCTACTAGCATGATATCTCCACTATTGATACCCGCGTCTCTCATGCTCTCACCAGTGACTCTAACGCAAAATGTAGATGATGGGTTCTTAACAAGATAGTTATGTAGATCTAAGTCCAAATCTATATAATCTTGTGCAGGAGATGGGAACCCAGCTGGAACTTGATTATCAAAAAAAGGAATATCTAGACTTGTTTCTTGGTCTATAGAAAAAACCTCTAAATCCTTACTTTTTCTAAGATATTTCAGATACATAATACTCCTTTATTAATGAGATAAATTTAACTAAATAACTTAAAAGAAACTAGCGTAAGAAACGTTTAAACCAGCTATTTTTTAACAAAATTAGCCAGTCATCAAGCTGATTCTTTTTATCAATAGTTTGATCAAAAAACAAGTAATCAGAAAATTTAACATCAACTTTCTCCAAAGGATAGCATAAAACTTGGTTATCAATAAAAAAATGCATTTTTGAGCGATCCAATAACGATAAATCAAATTGTTGATCAATATCAGAAATACAATTAAACATTTGATCAATTGAGCAACCTCCAGCACTATTGTTACTTTGATCAAGAGCGATAATAATAAAAAAAGCATCTAGTATTTTAAAAGAACATGGTAAATCAACACCATGATGTTTCCAAGAGTTTAAAAATTTAATTATTCTTTCAGAGATATCTTTTTGACTATCTTCTGAAATTTTAATTGCAGAGGAAAAAATCCATATTCGTGATTCACTGGAAATATTTTCAAATGGAAGAAACATTAAATTAAAGATTCAGCTACTACTTCAGCAATATCCTTAACAAAAGCAGCACCCTCATTTATATTTTTTACTCCATCTGTCATCATAGTGTTACAAAACGGACATCCTGTGACAATGATTTTAGATTTTGTGTCAAGTGCTTCTTGTGTTCTAACTATATTAATTTCGGCGTTACCTTTCTCAGCTTCTTTAAACATTTGAGCCCCACCAGCACCACAGCAAAGTGAATTTCTTTTGTTTCTTGGCATCTCAATAAAATTTTTAGATAATCTTTTAATTATTTCTCTTGGCTGATTATATATATTATTCCCACGTCCCAAATAGCATGGATCATGATATGTCATAACATCTTCAATACTGTTTTGTGAAATTGTAATCTTTTTTGAATCAATTAAATCAAGAATGAATTCAGTGTGGTGATTAACTTCATAATTACCTCCAAGATCATGATATTCATTTTTTAGAATATTAAATGAATGGGGACAAGTCGTTATGATTTTTTTAATGTTATAAGAATTCATTACTTCAATATTTGCCAAGGCTTGCATTTGAAATAAAAATTCATTTCCAGCTCTTTTGGCTACATCTCCAGAGGTTGACTCTTCAACACCTAGAACTCCGAAAGAAACATTCGCGTAATTCAAAACTTTCACAAAAGCTCTAGTAATTTTCTTTGCCCTATCATCAAATGAACCGGCAGAACCAACCCAATAGAGAAAATCTGGAGTAATATTTTTCTCCGATAATTCAGCCATTGTTTTTACTTCTAATTGCATAAATATTATTTAAAAACTTGTATAATATTATTTCTTTCAACTAAATCAGTGAACTTACCCTCAAATCTAGTCGCTCTGACAATATGATTGTCAATCCAATGATAGTTTCCACCTCTTGGTTTGTTCATAAGTAAGGCATGGTATTTAAAACCATTTTTTTCTAACCATTCTTCAGTAACTTGTCTATGCTCTTCCAAACGGGATGTAAAAAAAGTAATTATATGACCTTCATCATACCACTTATTAAGAGTTTTTAATGCATCAGGGTAGAGCTTTGCACTTTTCATTAACTCAGGCTGTTCATTTGGGATATCATCACATATTGTCCCATCAATATCAATCAAATAGTTTTTGATACTAGAGGGAAGAACAGGACTAACCTCTACTCCGTCTATAATTGTTTTCTTTAATTTATTTGTCATCATTTATCCAGTTCATTTTGTCATTCAAATTATATTGCCATGGAGCTCCATTATTTTCAATATTATTAAACATTGTATTCAACTCTGAAGGAGCTGATGATTTTTCCATAACAAGATACCTTCTCAAATCAATAATTATTGACATGGGATCAAGTTCAATCGGGCAAGCATCTCCACATGCATTGCATGTTGTACATGCCCAAACTTCTTCTGGTTGAATATAACCTCCCAATAAAAAATTTTCGTCTTTGTTCTTTTTTTTACTAATTGAATTTCCAATTTCAGTAATTCTATCTCTTGTATCCATTAAGATTTTTCTAGGAGAAAGCTTTTTACCAGTAATATTAGCTGGACAAACTGACGTACATCTGCCACATTCAGTACAGCTATATGAATTAAGAATTTGCACCCAGTTTAAATCATCCGCATCTTGAGCACCGAATTTTTCAGTGTTAGTATTATTTGTATTTGAGAATGGATCAATATTTGGATCTAACATCATCTTTACCTCGCTCGTAATTGAAGATAAATTTGAAAGCTTTGAAGGATTTGAAAGCTTTGAATAGTAAGCACTAAAGAATGCGAAGAAAATATGTAAGTGTTTTGAAATAAGAACATAATTTAGAAAAAGTAGAATTCCAATTATATGAAACCACCAACAAAATCTTTCAATGAAGATAAGTTTTTCAGCGCTTAAATGATCGATCAAGGGAACTAAAAAAGAACTAAAGGTAAATGCCCCTACTGCATGATAGTGACTATCAAGTTGTTGAAGTAAAGAATCAGCTGCGTTCATTACCAAAAAAGCAGACATTAACAAAACTTCAAAAATTAATATCAAATTAGCATCACTTTTAGGCCATGATGTCATTTCAGATGAGTGAAATCTTTTAATTCTTTGAATATTTCTTCTATAGAGAAAAACAACACAAGAAATTAAGACTAAAACAGCTAGAAATTCGAATGTTGATATAAAAAAGTTATAAGAACTGTAAGAAATAAAATTTGATAAAAATCTATGCGTTCCAAAAACTCCATCTATAATTATCTCTACAACTTCAATATTGATAATAATAAAACCAATATATATAATCAGATGAAAAAATGCTGCAATAGGGCGATCAAACATTTTAGTTTGGCCAAGAGCAATTCTAATCATTTTTAAAAACCTTTTTCTTTTATTGTTAGTCCTATTTATATCTCTTCCTAATTTGATATTAGAAATTATCCTCATTAAATTTTTTGTAAAAAAAGTTATGGAGATAACAAAAACAATTAGAAATATTACATTGCCTAAGTACATGGTTTTAATTTCTATTTCCTAATACTGAAAAATTAAAATATTTTTTTGGATCCTTTTTTATCTCTTCAACTAAAATTGAGATGTCATTCGTAGTTTTTTCAATATTTCTATATAGCTGATCATCACTATTAAGTAGTCCTAGATTACCTTGACCAACGCTAATTTTGTTAGTTATATTATTTAAATTTTTTATAATATCACCTATGTCCTTAGAAGAAACAGAGTCAGAGATAGATGACATTTTTTTTAGAATATTTTCAATACTTTCATTATTATTTGAAATATTTCCAGTTATACTTTCAAAATTCTTAATCGAATTTGATATGTTTTTCTCATTAGTTACTACAAGTTTGTTTAGTTCTTTCATACTTTCTGACATAAGAACAAATGTTTCGTCTAAATTTTTAAATGAACTTGCCAAATTTTTTCTTGCATCTGTATTCAAAACTGATGTAAAAATTACCATGAGAGAGTCAACTGAACTAATTAATCCTTCTGCTTTGTTTTTAAGTGGTAAAATTTGTTTATTTACTTCATCTTGAAGGCTATTTTCAATTTCTGCAGTCAAAGTATCATTATTTTTTGCGAGTAAATCAGAGTTTCCAAGTATTACTGAAATTCCTTTAGTTCCCATTAAATCCTGATTAGAGATTTTTAAAATGGAGTTTGCAGGCACATCAAAATCTTCATTGATTTTGACACTCACAAGTATAGAATTATCACTTTGTAAACATATATTACTAACAATTCCTACATTAAAACCATTTAAGCTGATAACACTTCCTTTTAACAGCCCGTCAATATTATCATATTTAGCATGAAAAATTCTATTTTTATCTAAAATGTTCAACCCCTTAAGGTAGTTAATACCATATATTAGAACTACGATTGTAAAAATTGCTATTATACCTGTTCTAATTTCCTTGTTCATATTTTTTTTGCAAATTTAATGCTTCTTTGGTAGAAATTTGTTTCCCTTTATAAAAAGCTGTCACGAATGATCCTGAAAATCCATTATCAATCATAATTTTTCTCGTATCATCAGCAAATTTCTTATCAACACCACATCTAATATAGTATTTATAGGAACCATTCACAAAAACTTCTTCTAAATCTTTGATGTTATTAAAAGTTCTAGAATTTAACATTGACTTAAGATAGGTACCTATTTGAACCTTGTAAACGACTATATCTTTTTGGATAGAATCATTAATATTTTCAGCAATTTCAACTTTATTCTCCAAAGAAATTAAGTCAATTTGTTCATTGTAATAAGACCTAAAAGCTCTAAAAATCGCAGATGCAATATGAGATTGCCCCTCTTCACTGTTAAGATAATCTTCTTCTTTAGGATTAGTTAAAAAACCAGCTTCAATTAAAACTGCAGGCATATTTGCTCTGCTGATAACATAAAATGGAGCTTGCTTGATACCCCGAGATTTTCTTTTGGCTCTATTTGAAAATTCATATTCAATTTTTTCAGCAAAATTTATGCTTTTGGAAAGGTGAGAGTTCTGCATAACGCTAAATACAATATAGCTTTCAGCAGATTTTGGATCAAATCCATCATAATTTTCTTTGTAATTGTCCTCCAAATAGATAACTGAGTTTTCTCTTATTGCTACGTCCATATTTTCTTTGAGTTTACTCATTCCCATAACAAAGACGCTTGCCCCTGATGCTTTAGAATTAGTAAAACCATCACAATGGATAGAAATAAAAAGATCAGCATTTTTTTCATTTGCAATAATTGTTCTTTGTCTAAGCTCGATAAAAGTGTCATCATTTCTAGTGTAAATCACATCAACTTCAGGAATATTTTTTTTAATATAATTTCCTAGCATTAATGATATTTTTAAAGCAATGTCTTTCTCGTAAGTCTTGTACCTTTTTGTACCCATTGTTCCACTATCCTTGCCACCATGACCAGCATCAATAACAACTCGTTTCAAAGGCTTTATTTCCTGAGAATTTGAGTTTAGTAAAAAAAAAGGGTTAAAATAAAACAGAAAGGCCAGTAAAACGTTTAAAGATTTTATATGATATAAATTAATTAGCTTTGACACGTGGTTTACAACATATTCCTTACAAATATAGCATTAAGATCACTTAATTTTTTCTTTTTATTAATCTCAATTAATTTGTTATCAACAATAATCTTTGATAATAGTATATACTGTCAAAATAACCAAATTGAATACAACATAGAAAAATTTGCTGAAGATTCAATAAAAATTAAATCAGATTCTAACAAAATTTATTTGTTTGGAAATGCAAGAATTAATTATGAAGGCATGATTGTTGAAGCGGATATAATTGTTTTAGATTCAGAAAATAGCATAATTAAAGCATTTTCAAAAAAAGATAGCTTAAGAAATATAATAACCTATGCGAAATTTACAGATAAACAGCAATCATTTGAAGCTGAAGAAATTAGATATAATTTTAAAACTAAAAAAAGTTTTGCTAAAGGAATAATTACAAATGAAGGTGAAGGTTATTTACAAGGGAAGCAAGTTAAGAATACTGACAATAAAACTACATATATTCAAAGAGGATTATACACAACATGTAATGCTAGAAAACCTCACTATCATATCTATTCAAAAAAGATTAAGGTCATCAAAGACAATAAAATAATTACTGGACCTGCTATACTCAAGTTTTGGAAAATCCCAACACCAATAGTTTTACCATTTGGATACTTTCCAAATTCTAAAAATGAATCTTCTGGTTTGTTACTCCCCTCATATGGAGAGTCTGCAAGCTTAGGTTTTTTTCTAAAAGATTTAGGGTATTATTTCAGTTTAAATGAATACTCTGACCTGAACCTAACAAGTGACATTTATTCAAAAGGAAGTTTTGGGTTAAAAAGTAACTATCGATACAAAAAAAGATATTTCTATAGCGGAAATCTTAACCTAAGCTTCGGCAATATAATCAACAGTGAAAAAGGATTTAATGATTATAGCGTAAAACGTGATTTTTTTATTAGATGGCAACACAACCAAGATGCAAAATTAAATCCAAATCTTCAATTTTCAGCTAACGTAAATGGTGGTAGTAGTACATTTCATAGAAATAATTCTTTTAACTCAAATGACTACTTAAGTAATACTTTTCAGTCTAATATTACACTAAACAGAAAATGGGATAATAAACCATACAACATGAATATCAATTTTAGACATAGTCAAAATACAAGAACAAACAACATTAGTTTAACTGTTCCAGAGATAGGCTTTAATGTCAACAGAGTTTTCCCATTTGCTGAAAGTTCCAAATTAGATTTTTTAAAAAGACTGAATTTAAGTTATTCAACCAATTTCAAAAATCAAATTTCTGTTGCTGATTCATTATTATTTAACAAAAGTACATTTAGAAAATTTAGAAGCGGAATAAGACATAATATACCAATTAGCACGTCAGTCAAATTTTTTAAATACTTTAACTTTTCACCAAAAATAAATTATAATGAAAGATGGTATTTTAGTCAAATTGAGAAAAATTGGAATATTGAAAATCAAGAAATTGACACTGACACATTATTTCGTTTCACAAGAGCATCTGAAATTAATTTAAATGCTGGATTGAATACAAAAATTTATGGAACAGCTAACTTTTCAAAAGGTTATATCAGAGGTTTTAGGCATGTGATTACACCTAATGTGAGTTTTAATTACAGACCGAATATTTCAAAAAATTTATTCAGGGAGGTTCAATCAAGCTCAACAGGAAATAAATCAGAGTATTCAATTGTTCAGAACGGAATTTTCGGAAGTCCAGCTAACAGACAATCTGGTACTATAAACCTAAATTTAAATAACCTCATGGAACTTAAGGTTAAAAACAAAAAAGATACAATTAACAATATTAAAAAAATCAAGTTAGTCGAGTCATTAAATATTAATACTAATTATAATATCTTCTCTGATTCTCTGAAAATAGGAGATATAAATCTAAGTATGAGAACTAGACTCTTTGATTTAGTTGACATAAATATGAGCTCTAGATATGATCCATATATTGTAAACTCAAATAGAAATGGAAATTTAAATAAATTGGAAATTCGTGAAAACAAAAGGCTAGCAAGATTCGTTTCTGCAAACGCTAATATTGGTTTAAACATTTCAAATAATACATTTAAAATTTCAAATGAGAATTTTACATGGAATTTCAGCACAAATTACTCATTATCATACTTCAAAGGCTATAAAAGTTCTGCTGAAGCAGATACAATACAAACTTTAAACTTTTCAGCAAACTTGAACCTATTAAAAAAATGGAAAATTGGTATCAATTCAGGATATGATTTCGATAGAAATGATTTAAGCTATACATCAATTAATTTATATCGAGACTTACATTGTTGGGAGCTTCTCTTTAATCTTATTCCTTTGGGCTATCATAGAAGTTATTACATTACACTAAGAGTTAAAGCAGATATCCTAAAGGATTTAAAGCTAGAGAGAAGAAGAGACTGGATTTCACCAAATTTTTAGTAATTATTAATCCAATTTTTTAATATTTTTTTTCCATACTCAGTCATTATTGATTCAGGATGAAATTGAATACCAAAAATATTATAAGTTTTATGCTTTACTGATGTTACAATCTGTTTTTCAGATCTTGATGTAACTATTAAATCTGATTTTTTATTTTCCACGGTACACCAAGAGTGATAATGACCGGCAAAAATACTTTTACTTATACCAGAGAATAAAAAATCATGATTTAAAATATTAATCTTGATTCTTTTCCCATGCAAAACCTTATTCATTTGCTCTATCTCATAGCCAAAGAAGCTAGCTATAAGTTGATGTCCTAAACAAATACCAAGAATTGATTTGGAATGATAATACTTTTGCAATAACTCAGATAGCAAGGGATAATCATTAATATGTCCGGGACCAGGAGAAATCAAAATATTTGTATAGTTTTTTGCTATTTGTAAGCTAAAATTATCATATCTAACGACTTCAATATTGCAGTCTAAGTCCTCTAAATAGTGAACTAGATTGTAAGTAAAAGAATCAAAATTATCTATAACTAAAATATTCAATTTAAATAGTCTTTTTGTTTAGGTCTACTAAAAAACTGGAAAATTTTTGCAAATGGTTTGACAAATCTAATCATGAAAGGGCTGTAGGGTAAATTGCATTTCCAAGCACTAAGATCTTCTTTATTTGCAAGAAATCTATTAATAATATTTTTGTTACTGACTCCCCCTAATCTCATTTTAACAATAATTTTTGGAAGGTATGTTGTTGTTAAATTGTTCTTATATAAAGTTCTTAAAACCATTTCATAATCCGATGATTTCTTAAATTCATAATTATATAAACCAAATCTTTCATATACCTCTTTTCTTACAAAAAGTGTTGGATGCGGTAACATCCATCCTTTTTTTAATTTTTTAATTGAAAACTGACCAGATTTCCAATACCTCATTACTTTGTTCAAATTATCTTTTTTTACAAATACTAAGTCTGCATACAAGGTTGAGGTATTAGTTATTTTTAACTTACTAACGACTTCAGAGATTACTTTATCAGATGAGTAAATGTCATCTGAATTTAATATACCAATAATTTCTCCAGTTGAATTTTTGATTCCCTTGTTCATGCCGTCATAAATGCCATTATCTTTTTCGCAAATAAATAAACTAATTTTGTCCTCAAATTGTTGAATGATATTTTTTGTTTCATCACTTGAATCTGCGTCAACTATAATATATTCAATATTTTTATAATCTTGTGACAGCACACTTTCAATAGTATCCTTGATTGTTTTTTCACTGTTGAAACAAACAGTAATGATAGTAACTCTGGGGTTACTTGACAATTTATCTAAAATATAATTCAATTTTTTCTTGCTAAAACTACATTGTTGAGTACCAACATATCCATATTAGTACGAAGATAACAATTAATAGCATCTTCGTAAGACTCTACAATTGGTTCATTTTCATTAAAAGAAGTGTTAAGTAGAACCGGCACATTAGTATTTTTGTAAAACTGATAAATAAGCTCATAAAACTTTGGTGATATTTCTTTATCAACTGATTGTAGTCTACCAGTGC
Source organism: uncultured Bacteroidota bacterium (assembly GCA_902587125.1). GTDB lineage: Bacteria > Bacteroidota > Bacteroidia > Flavobacteriales > BACL11. The sequence continues at coordinate 48,649 of CACIJW010000008.1, read as the reverse complement.
CATCAATATGAGTTACAGCTGGAATTATATCTCTTTTTTCTTTTTTAATTGAAAAAACAGACTGCATAAAGTAAGAATCTTGATAATTTTCAAAATATTCTTCTCCAAATTCTTTTAAAATTGAAGGTGCAAACGGACGAAAACTTTCTCTTTTTTTAATTTTTTTATTAAGTATATCTTTAGCATCATTTCTTCTTGGATCCATTAAAATAGATCTGTTTCCAAGAGCTCTTGGACCAAACTCAGATCTATCTTGAAACCACCCAACAACATTTCCGTTTTCTATACTCTTTGCTACATATGAAAAAAGATGTTTATCTGAGTAAATCTTATAATTAATTTTTTTTGAATCTAAATAACTACATATATCCTCTTCATTGTAACTACCACCATAAAAAGCACTTTTAATAAATTTTATTCTGCTATAGTTTAGATTTGAATTGTAGTGATATAGTGCAGAGCCGAGAGCTAAACCTGAATCATGTGGCGCTGAAGGAACATATATGCTTTTAAATTTAGTTTTATTTGTTATTTTTCCATTTGCAAGTGAATTTTGTGCAACTCCCCCACTCAAACATAAATTTTCGCAGTTATATTTTTCATAAAGATAATTAGCTAAATTAATTATTATGTCTTCTGTAACTGATTGTACAGAAGCAGCAAAATCAAAATGAAACTGATTAATTTTTTCATTATTTAATCTAGATTTACCAAAAAGACTGATCCATTTTTCTGTCCATAATTTTAAAATTTTAGGTGTTCCATTATTCCAATCTGTGGAGACAGATCCTGAACTGAAATGGTTAAAGTATTCTTTTTTTAAATTAATTTCTAAACTATTGTAATCAATGATCTCTAACAACTTACTTTTGTAGATTGGCTTACCATAAGCTGCAAGCCCCATAATCTTATACTCATCACCATAGTTGTTAAATCCAAGAAATTGAGTTGATGCAGTGTAAAAGATTCCAATTGAGTTGGGGTATAAGATTCTTTTATCTACTGAAATTTTGTTATTTATTCCAAAACCCAGTGCTGTTGATGTAAAATCCCCAAAACCATCAATAGAAAGCAGCGCTGATTTTTCAAAATTACTTGCAAAAAAACTTGACGCGAGATGAGAATTATGATGCTCAACGTTTATAATTCTTGTTTTGAATAATTCATCTTCTAACTTTAGATTTTTAATGAAATCTTTTCTTAGTGAAGAGAATCTTGAAAGATTAACTATTCTATTGTAAATAAATTTAAAACTCAACACATTAGTTATAGAATACTTAATTTTATTAAAAAAATTTGCTTTAGGATCTTTTGCTGTAGTTATAAAGTCAATATCATAAATAGTCAAATTAGCTTGGTTCAAGCAAAATACAATGGAATTAGTTGGAAAACCTGCCCAGTGCTTATCCCTTGTAAACCTTTCCTCCTCAACTGCAGCAATAATTTCCCCATCTTTAATCAAACATGCAGAGGAGTCAGCATGATATGCATTTATTCCTAAAATTATCATAATTAACTTAAAAAAGTTTTGCAAAAATTATTTGCAATTATTTTCCAATCGAATCTAGACTCTACATAATTAAGGCATGATTCAGGCTTAAAATTAACAAATTTAGAACGTTCTAAGACACTAACAATAGATGAGATATCATTTTTTGTAACTAATCCGCATTCATTTTCTTCAACATCCTGCCAAGGAATATTTTTAGAAATAATAACAGGAACTCCTGATGCTAAGGATTCAATTGTAGAGATTGAAAAACTCTCATAATCAGATGTTAGTATAAAAAAGTTGGAGTTTCTTAATAATATTTTTTTTTCTTCCTCCTCTAAATGTCCTACTAGAAATATATTATTAAAAGATTTTATTTGATCAAGTAATATTTTTTTTTGGCCAAAATCATAACCTGCTATTATCAAACATGAGGTTTTGTCTTTTTCTATAAATCTTTCAAAAGCTTGTATAAGCAAATCATATCTTTTTACTTTCTCCAGTCTACCTAATGAGCAAAAAACTTTGTTAATTTTCTGATTTTTAATTGACAATAAATCAAGTATCTTATTTATGTTCTTGTTTTTTTCACAACCAAAGTCTTTCAAATTTACACCGTCATATATTATTTCAATTTTTGAGTTTGAAAAGTAATTACTAATATCATCTCTCTCAACAACGCTAGTTGCATGCCAAATAATTTTATTTAAAAACGGATAATAAATAAAATATAACCAAAATAATTTTAAATATTTTCTTTTAGAATTGATTCCATAAGTAGAAATTGAACCTCTTGGTGAAATAACTATTTTTTTGTTAAGAATAATAGATGCTAAAAGAGCTATTAATGAAGTATAAGAAAATACATATTGTATAAAGATTAAATCTTTATCACTTAAGTCTCTAATAATATTTTTAACTAAATAAAAGGAAAAATATTTATTTATCAACTCACTGTAATATTTGCACTTGATATTCTTATGGATTTCTTTGTAAGAAAAATTATCATGGAAATTAACTTCTTTTTGACCAGAAGAAGTGGTATAAACAAATATCTCATGCTTGCTTGATAGTTCTTTACAAAGTCCCCATAATGAAATAACAGGTCCTCCAAACTTTGTACTTGGATAAAAATGTGGAGAAACTAGAGCTATTTTCATTTTAAATAGTGTTTTTTTTGATACCATTTTGAAAGAATATAGTCAGCACCATATACTATATTTTTAAAATAATTTTCAGAAACATTATCGGCAATACTTCTTCTAATTACTGAGCCATTAATTAATTTGAAAAATGGACCAGGAATGCATGAATATAGATTTTTATATCCATTTTTTAGAGCTGTATCTATAATTTTATCACTAAAAATTCCAAGCGGAAAACAAAATGAATCGACCTCTTGATTAGTTAGAGATTGAATAATTTGTTTTGATTTTATAAATTCATTTTCTAGTTCTTTATCATTAAAAACATCTAATCTCTTGTGTGAGTAAGAATGAGATCCAAAAGAAATATTTTTGTACTTAGATAATTCTTTAATATTATTGGAACTCATATAATTCTTGACATTAAAAAGAGAGGGGCTAATAAAAATCTTTATATTGATATTTTGGGTAATAAAAAAATCTATGTTTTCAAAAATGCCAAAATATCCATCATCAAATGAAATTTCAATCTCATTATCAAGATTTCTAACCTTATCTACAATAGAAAATCCATTTTCTTTAATAATACTAACATAATTAGCAAATTTTTCAATTGGAGTAGAAACATCTCCATTTTTCACATATTCATTTTTTGAGTGAACATCGTGAAAAAAAATTGACTTACTCTTTCTCGATTTTGAAAGTGAATAGTTAATATTTAATAAAGATTTTTTAATAATATTCTTCATTAATTTTTAGTAAATAAATATATTTTGTCTAAACAATCAGCGTATAAATTATAGTTCCAAGTTGACTTCATAATATCAATACTTTTTTTGGACATAGTCTCACACAATTCATGATTTTTATACAAAATAACCATTTTATTAAAAAAATCCTCATTTGAATTCGCAATAAAGCCATTTTCATTATTTGTAATTAAATCATAATTAGCACCAACCTCTTTTCTTGAGATTACAGGAAGTCCTGAGCACATTGCTTCGTTAATGACTAATCCCCATGATTCCTGATATGATGGCATTAAAAACACATTTGAATTGTGATATTCTTTTATTAAATTAACTCCATATAACTTTCCATAAAATCTTATATTTTCATTTGGATACTTTTCTATAAATCTTTTAAAAAGGGGTCCATCACCGACAATTTTTAATAAAGCATCTTTGTTTTCAAAATGATTATCAAAAAACTTAATAACAGGTTCTATATTTTTTGTTTTGATTAAGCGAGATACTATTAAAAAGCTAAATTTTTTATTTATCATATATTTCTTTTTTCTGTAATAAAAAGAATTATTTACTACCATTGGTAACAAAAAAATGTTTCTTCTTTTCATTCCATATCTTAAAAATAAATCAAAATGTGTTTTTGTACCTCCTGCTAAACCAATAACATACTTACTCTTAAATATGGTTTTTAAAAAAAAAGTCTTAATTAAAGATTTTAATAAAGGAACATCAGACTTTAATTGAGTATCTGATTCAACACCAATATATTTCTTTTTTTTTGAAAAAAGATTTAGCATCCAAGTGAAAATAAAGACATAATTATTATAGCCATTGACAATAATCAAACTATTTTTTTTAAAGACATTTAGAATAAAATTGATTTTTTGTGAGAAAGACATTTTTTCCAAAGAATCAGAATCTGATTGTTGTTCTTTATAATAAGAACTTGATTTTATAAAAGCATATCCTATCTTTCTAGGAATATGAACATTATTTATTAAATCAATAGTATAAGAAGCTGGCTCAACAAAAAACACAAATATATTATTCATCTTAATTTTCTTTTAATATTTTGATAAAGATTGTATAAGTAACTAATTAATTTACTTTTAATTAAAAAAGATGTATATAAATCAATTTCATTTGGGGAAAAATTTTGCTTTTTATAATTATATATGCCTCTGCAAAAGTCAAATTTAGCTGATTTAACTTCAGATATCTCTTTTATAAAAGATATATTATTATAAATATTTATCATAGAAATATTTAAAAATAAGTCAATCCAAAAATAAAATGTTTTGTCTTGTTCAAGTACAAAAGATATTGCTACTGATTTATCACTTTCATCTTTAACACAGCTTATTATCAAAATATTTTTTTCATACAACGACTTGATCAGATTAAGCATATAATTATCCATAAATTTTTCAGGGCGTATGCCTCTGCCAATCATATCATTTTTGATATCATTTATTACACTTTGTGGAAAATTTTCTGGGTATTTTATAATTTGATGAGTGTAATTATATTTATTTAAAATTCTGGAAATTCGTCTTCTTTGACGATAAACTAAATGAGTAAAATTTGATGGGAAATTTTTAGTTTTTTTTAGATTCAAAAAAGAGCAACTGTTTGACTTAAAAGTATCTAGGTTAGAAATAGGGCTAATCAAATTATTGAAGATAATTCCTCTTAAGTTATTTTGTTTTATAATAGTTTGAAAAAAAGATTTATCTAAACATTGGGTTGGACCTATGATTTCACAATAATCTGAATGCTCATGATTCAAAAAAAATAAAAAGTTATTTTTTTTTTGCATTGGTAAAATACTAATAATTCTATCTGAACTATCAAATACAACTAAAATAAATAGATTATAATTTTTGGAATCTATTACTGAAATTATATAATCATAGCAGGAAAAGATTTTACTATTATATAAACTATTTAATCTTTTCCAATCAGAAGAAAGTTCAACTAACTTAGATTTTTTATTTATTATCTGAACTTTCATAATAACTAAAATTAAGTATTGCTAACGAAAATAAAAAGAGTATTGTGTGAAATTCATTTATACCAGTAATTAGGGTTTCAAAAAAAGATGTTAGTAATCCAAATATTATAATAAACAGATAAAAAGTATTATTACTTTGCTTTGAAATAAATCGTTTAATATTTAAAAATGATTGCCTGACGATAATAAATAATATTGCCCCACCAAATATCATACCAAACTGTACCAATACAGCTAAATATCCATTATGAGCACTTATTATTGTGCCGAAGATTAAGTCAGGAACTAATTCCATATCAATGTAAGAATATTTATCAATTCCATATCCAAAAAAAGGTTTATTTAGAAAAGTTATAAAAGCATATTTAAATTGTAAAATTCTGTCATCAAATAGTGATACAGCAGAGAATCTATTAAAGCTAGTAGAAAGTTGAAGGTTAATTATGAACAAATAAAAAATTATGAAAACAATTGAGTACAAACTATTCCTAACTGATAAACCATACTTTAACAAAAAACATAAAATTAAGGCGACAACTACACTTCTTGAACCGGTTGACACTGAAATGATAATTAAAAATATCATCAAAAAATTTTCAATATTTGTTCTTTTTTTAGCTTGTAGAAAAAATACTGCAAATGACATACAAGTAAATGATGCAAAAGCATTTTCATTCCAAAAAATTCCAAGATATCTATTTGAAATAAAATCAGGATTGATAACCAAACCAATAAACACCAATATTATCACGAAATATGCTAAATGTTTAGGAAATTTGGACAAGAAATATTCATAGTTGAGCAAAACAGCTACACTTATAATAAAAAACTGTATGGCTCTAGCCGATAAGTATTTAATTGCATCTATATCGTTAAATTCATGAAAAATTATCCAGTAAAAAAAATTAATTAAAATTATTAAAATCAAAAATTGAACTGATTTACTTTTAAAAAATTGAATAAGAATTGAAGAATAAACAATTGAATAAATTGAAAAAATAAACATCAATCCAAAAAAAATAAAGTCACCAATATTTTTCATTTCTGGTACCGATAGTAATATAGAATTAAAAACAAATATTATGAAGCCATATTTAGCTACTGAGCTCATTTTTATATTTTGATATAATTAAGGAAATCTTTTTTTTAAATGATAAAGAAAAAATTAAAAATATGATTAGTGAAAAAGGTAAGACATAGATAAGATTCATCTCAATATTAAAAACATAATAAAATGAAATAATTAAAGCTGAAATTAACATTAAGAGAAATAGCTCCTTAGAATATGGATTAATATTAAGTTTATTGTAAATGAATATAAATTGCATGAGATTCACAAAAAGATTTGAAGTAAAGAAGATTAAAACTATAGCATTTAGTTGATAATCTTTGATTAATAAAATTGATAGAAGTATAGTAAAAAATGTCTTAAAAATTTGAATATATAAATCATTTTTTTCTAAACCAGCCATCAGCATGTAGACGCCTGTATTGCCAAACAACAAAGAAATAACTCTTGTCATTATTAAAATATGGAGTAAAAAAATATATTCATTTATAAACTCAGTTTTATCAAATAAGTAAACTATATTGTTTGAAAAGTAGATAATAATAATACTAATTGGAATTGTCAAAAAATTGATTAAAAAGGTTGTTTCTTTATATAAATTATTTAAAAGAGAAAAGTCTTTATTTTCATATATTTGAGCTACTGCAGGAGAGAAAACTTTTCTTAAATTTTTATTAAGAAACATAGATACTCCAGTAATCGTTAAAAATATGCTATATACTCCTATTAGTTTTGGTTCTAAAAATAAACTCACAATAATTGCTAAAGATTTACCTGAAAAAAAAACCAATAATGAGTTTAAATAAATTTTCTTGCCATAGCTTACTATTTCATTACTGATTGAAAAATCATGTGTTATTGCAAAATTAAAATTGAATATTTTTTTATGAAATATATAGTAAAGAATCATAATGCTTACAAAAGAGGATAGTAACTCAATTATGATAAAATAGAAAATATTGTTAGTGAACATAAAAACAATGAAAGTTGCAATCGCTCTAACACTTACATTTACAATAGTTCCATACAAAATAATTTCTTTAATTTTTAAAACAGATCTAAATAGTGATGTTATAATTGAACTAAATAATGTCAATGGTATGTGAAAAGACATAAAGATTATAAAGAATTTAAAATCACTCAAATTAGAATAAATTTTAGTGTCAATTATACCAGACAAAAAAACCAAAGAAAAAACTGTAAAAATCGAGGCATAAATTGAATAACTAAAAATTTTATTCAATAATAAATTTGTACCAATTGAATCAATCAATTTACTTTTCGAGATAAATTTAATAATCACCATAGGTATTGAAATAGAAATTAAAATATCTATAAATGTTATTAATGTTTGGGCTGAAATATATTTACCCCAAGATTCTAAACCAACAATATTAATCAAGTAAATTTTTAGCAGAAATCCGATAGAAAAACCAAAAATTGATCCAAATATTCCCCAGGTCGTTTGATTAAGTATAAGCTTAAGCATTTTTTCTCTCATAATTAAAAATCAAAAAATCCCTCAAGTAGACACTCTCAATAATATCACAGTTTTTCTGAGTGAAATTATATGTATTTTTTTTTGATTTATTTAGTTTAAATGAAAATTCAAAATCAACTTTTGATGAAATTACTTTTAAATCCCTTTCCAAAGTTTCAAATTTTCCGACATAATCAATTAAAATATCTCCTTTATCAGCAATGAAATTATATTGAGGGACAAAATGTATGACATTATTTTTAACTGCACTTTCAAGACCAAAGTTTATAAATTCATTAAAATCTTTAAAACAATCAATATAGTCTCTTTTTGCATTTAAATCGTGTAAATTTTCACCACCTTTTTTCAAAAAATTATATGCAGAAAATAATCTTGAGTATGGATTTCTAACAAATGAAAAAGTATACATATTTTGAATTCTTTTTTTTGTAAATAAGCATTTATAGAAAAAATAAGTTCTATGACCACAATTTTTTAAATCATTGCCATATATTGAATTTATTATTGATCTTCCTGCGGTTTTAGGAACATGAACGAATATTGATTTTTTTTTCAAAAACTTTTTGTAAATAGATAAATCAGAATTTAGAAAGTTCTTATGCTTCATAGCTAAAAAAAAGCTTTTAACTTTATTCATTTCGAAGATTAATATTTTTTAAAAAATTTTTAATTGTATTATTTAAATAAAACTTACTGTTGAATTCATTAGTATAGCTTCTGTTATTGTAGAAAAATAATATTTTCTCTGATAAATCAGCGGCATCTTTTTCTTTTGAAAGCATTTTAACTTTTTGTTTCTCATTTAAAAGTTCAGAAATTCCTTGATTTTCAATACCAATAAAAGGAGTTTCAGTAGACCATGCTTCCATATATACACAACCAAGTGCTTCATAGTATGAGGGCAAAACAAAAATATCTATAGAATTATAAAATTGATTTAGATTATGATTTTCAATATATTCTTTAAAATTAATATAATTATCAAGTTTGAGATCTTTCACGTAATTCTTTATGTAATTTAAGTTTTTTCCTTTACCTACAAACTTGATTTCAATGTTATCAAAATGATTTTTTAATAATATATCAACTGCATTAATAAGAACTTTTTGACCCTTTGTTATCCAAAAATTTCCAATACACCCAATTACAAATTTATTCTTATTCTGGTTAGTGGTCAATTTATAAAATTTACTCTTGTCTACTCCATTGTATACTACAAGCTCTCTTTTAGGTAAATAGTTTTTAGATTTTTTTAAAGATTCCAAGACTTTATTCGATACTCCAACAACTAAATCTAATTCATTTAAAATTTTAACTGAGTTAGGGTGAAAATAAACATTGTAGAAAATTCTTTGAAAAAAATTAAAATGTCTCTTTTGATAAACATCTAAACCATGATGCTGAATTATTGAAAAAAAACTAATTTTTTTTTTCAAATATGAAATCAAAAAAGCAGAAGGGTAGTTAACATGTCCATGAATGTGAGTTATAGAGTTTATGTTTGTAATTTTTTTTAAAAAAAAATAAAATCTTTTCCCATTTATTTCTGAGAAAAGTCCTGCAAAATAAAATCTAGGGAGATCTAATAATTTAAAAATATGAACTGTTATTCCTTTGTACTTATAAGAATCCTCATTTTTATATATGCTAGATAATTTAATAATTAAAATATCTAGATTAGTTTGCTTCTTAATTTCTAAAATTTGATCATAAATGAATATGCCCTCACAACTATGTTTAGATGGAAAAAAAGGAGTAATACATATGTATTTATTTTTCATTTAAATTAAATATATCTTTTTGATTGGCTTAAAATTTAAGTAGATGTATTCAATTGTTTTATCATCAAGTTCTTTTTTATATTGTCCGTCTTCACCAGAGCGCAAAAACTCTCCAACAAAAGTCCCATTTTTGGGAGCATTCCCATATAACTGATTGTAATTTTGTGACATATTTTTTATACTTTGAAATGAAGATAAATTAACAGAGTTTTTTAATGTATTATCACAATATTTAACATCTATATTTTTCAATAATAATGAAAGAATTTTTATTGGATCCTTTTTCAATTCGCTGTAATTTATAGTAAAATCAGCTATTTTCATTGACTTATCAAAAAAATCTTTCCAAATGGGAAACTTATATCTGACATAGAAATTAATATCATTTAATTTTTCTCTAACCGATTCTTGTTCATCATTGAAAGGAATTGATCTATTTTTATAGAAATAATATGAAGAAACTAAAGTATCTAAAGGATTTCTGTGTACAAAAATTTTAAAATCAAAAAGCTTGTAGCAGTCGTTATATACTTTATGTGTTCGATAAAACAAAGGAAATCCAGGCACATTATTATTTGTTGTTCCTCTGTCCATAACATTTGATTGAATTTCATTCAGCTCATCAAACGTTAAAGTTTTAAGACAGTTTGGATTGTTAATTAGATTGAAGTAATTAAAAATTAAAAATCTAACCCATGTGTTACCACTTTTTGGATATCCATAAAGCAAAATTTTTTGCTGATTATGTTTTTTTAAGAAATCAGTTAATCTATTACTAACTCGAAACCAGTATATCTTATCTCTAAAATTTTCAATTAGTAATTTCATAAATAATTTTTTCCCATTCATTTATTACATCAGACCACTTATTTTTATCAGCTAGCAATCTAGCATTATTAGAAATCTGTCTCAAATTATATTCACCAATAATCAATTTTTCTAATATAATCTTAAAATCATTAAAATCAGAAGCTAAAAATCCATTTTTTTCATTTACGATATACTCATTTGAACCGAACAAATTGTAAATTATTGAAGGTACTCCAGATGCAGCAGTTTCCAAAATAGTTTTAGAAAATCCTTCAGACTTGGAAAAAGAAATATTAATATCCATATGTCTCAATAATTGAGCTAATTCGGTTCGATTTTTTTTGCCGTAAAACTTAATATTTTTTTTATTGACTTTTAATATTTCTTTTTTTAGTTCACCTTCACCAATAATATGAAACATTAAATTAGGGAAAGAATCTACAAAATCTAGTAGTTCTAATATCCCCTTTGATTTATTCAAATTGCCAATAAAAATTATATTCTTTACTTTAAAGCTAGTTTTATCATGAAAAAAAAAATCACTAACGCCTAATCTCAGTACTGTATTATCTAAATTAAAATCAATCTCATTATTGTTTTTTATAAAGTTTGTGATAGGAAATACTTTATTAAATAGTTTAAAATATTGAACAAAATTATCTTCACCATTAAAATTATCAATCATATTTTTTTGTGATTTATGAATAATATTTCCTTCAATAGTGGTAAAAATTTTGACACCAAAAAATTTAATAATTTTAAGTGTCAAGCTATAAGTCATTTGATGTTTTGGTATATATATTATTTGCTGGCTAAATACTGCTCTTAGTAATGAAATATTATAGCTGATTTTCATAAAAAGTTTACTTACTCGGTAAAATTTAAACTCATTTTTAATCAAATCATTTTGATTATTGCCTAATCTTAGTAATGTTATATCAAATAAAGTTTGGTCGAGACTTTTTGCTATGTCAACACAGTTAATGTTTTGAGCATTAATGTAGTTCAAATAGCCAGCTAATAAAATTTTTTTTCTCTTTTTCATAATTAAATAAAATGAATTAATTTATCATATGAATATTTAGAAAAATATTGATAAGACCATTCTCTGATTTCATTTGAAAATTTATCAAAATTTTGTGAGACCTCATTAAAATTTAAATCTAAAGGATAGTCAAAATCTTCAATAAATTTTTTAGAAAATTTAGTATCAGTAAAAACTGTGGGAATGCCTTGAAATGCAAGATCAATTGCCATTGTGGAATAACATGTATAATGTATTGAACAATTTTTAATCAAATCATTTTTATTTTCGCTCACCAGTTTAGTATTATTAAGCTTAGTTAGTTCAGATATATCAAATTCATTCTTTCTAGGATGTTCTAGTAGATAAAATGAATATTCTTTATTATTTTTAATTGTATTCAATAGTGATGTTAAAATAATATTATTAGTGCTCAAGTTATGTGAATCAGTAAACTGTAAGCTAACGATTACATTAAAGTTTGATTTTGGTAAAAAATTTGTTTTGTTTAAGTAATTTCCGATTACAATTGCATTATCCTTATAATAATTACCTTTTTCATTATCAACTAAAATTCGTTTATATTTTTCTGAGAAAAGTAAAACTTTTGCATTATTAAAAATAATATTACTCGAAACATTTCCGTCCACAAGATAGCTAGTCTTATCTTTATGTATAATACCATGTTGAAGATCAAAAATATTTGCATCGTTATCTAATTCTGAAAAGAAACTTATCATACTTTGAGAAATAGTAATAATATTTTTGCATTTGAATCTAATTAGAGGTCTCAATAATCTAGCAATTTTTTTGTCAATTGATATGTGATTGGTACCAGAAATGATTTTTCTAAAGAAGACTATTAGAAAGAAAATAAAATCAAAGTAATATGCATTAATACTTCTTTTGCTATTTCGCTTATAGGGTTCTTCTACATAAAGAAAACTTATATTATTTTTTCTAAAAAAATTTATTAGTGAATTGAAGTGCAAATTTTTACCTTCAATAACAAAGTATGATGGTGAATATATAACAAAATCATATTTTTTTTTTCTTACAAAAAAGTATATTGTTTGCTTTAGAGAAATTATTAAATACCTAATATTCATAAAAGCTATTTAAATCTTTTAGCTTTATATTACAATAATCAATATCATCCTTATTCATCTCATGTTTATATGTACCAACTTTAGCTTTTCTAACTTTTAATGAGTTTAATTCTGTACCGAAACTCATAGAATTATTTAAATCTCCTCTCAGTTCTTTTTTACGCATTTTTTCAGACGTAAATTCATTATATATATTATTTACTATCTCTTTATCTAGCTTTAATTTCAAGAATTCAGAAACTAAAAAAAGAGTATCCGAACTCATTGTCATATCTTCATATTTAATCAAAAGAAAATCTCTGACTTCATTTTTTTGTTTAAACCATAGATTATAAAAATGAATAATTCTGTTGAAGCCCAACTCATTGTTTCTAATAAAGGATGACATGCTAGAAAATTTTAAAGGCTTTAAACTACGTTTGGTAATTTGGTGATAGTGAGACACAACAACATCTTTAGGGTTTCTTACAAGAAATATGACTCTTGCTCTTTTGTATCTTTTTCTTCTAATATGATTAAAAATAAATTTAGTATCATTTCTTACACCATCTTCAGTAATAATTTCTGAATGGTCATGAGTAAAAGTTACATCCAGCTTATTAGTTGACTTCCTTATCATTTCTTGAATCATGTGTCTAAGCCATGTTCTACCAGTTTTTGGAAATGAAATAACAAAATTCTTATCTAAATCATAATCATATGAAAGTATAAAATCTTTAAAGTCTCTGTAAAAAGACATTTATATAAACAGCTTAGAAAATTCTCTAAATGCACCGTTACCACCTTTTTTATCAACTTGGATAATTCCAGGAACTGATTTAATTTGATTTACAGCATTGGATGGGCATGCTGCTACTCCTACATTAGAAAGAAGATCTAAACAATTAATATCATCACCTATGTATGCGATTTCACTAAAGTCATATGAATTTTCTAGACAAAATTTCTTTATGATTTTTAATTTGTCTTTAGCTCCATGAAAATCATAATCAAGCTTAAGTTTAGATACTCTTCTTTTGTTTAATTTCATCTCTTCACTGGTAATTATTCCAACTTTAAAACCCTTTTCTTTTAAAATTTGAAAAGCCATTCCGTCATAAGCTGAAAACTTTTTTATTTCATCTCCTTTTTCACTGTAGTACATTCCCCCATCTGTTAAAACACCGTCAACATCCGAAAAAATAACTTTAATTTTTTTAATGTTTGGAACATCTTTATCATAATTTTCAGACATGATTTGTTCGCCAATAATCCAATCTGATGGTTCATCAAGTTCAAGCGCAGTATAATGAGGCATAACGTATAATCCTATGTTTCCTGAAATTCTATTTTTTGATTCTAGAATTTTTTCAATATCACTAATATACATTGCGCCATTTTCAATCAAGTTTCCTTCAAAATCTTGTCTTCTTGGCCTGTTCATGTAATCATAATTTAATGAAGTTCCTTCTTTATTCCAAATGAACTTTTTTTCAATAGTACAACTAAGAACAGAATCATATTTTTTATATAAATCTAATGCTTGATTAAAATGAAATGATTTTGTAAAAGGTGATGTAGCTTGAGCCAAAAGAAAAGTGAACTTCTTATTAATCTTAGAATTTATGATGTATTCAAGCATTACTGACTCAGTACTTGAGCAATCCTTTGCATTTTCTCTACTTCTATCGTAAACTTCAAGTTTAGAAAACTCAAAAGAGTTAGCTATTTCTTTAATTAAATTTGAATCGGTTGCTAAAACGACTTTATCAACATTGGATGAATCAAGTTCTTTTAATACCCAATAAATAAGTGGTTTTCCACAAAATAACTTTATGTTTTTATTTTTAATAGACTTGCTATTTGCTCTAGCAGGTACGAATGCTATTGTTTTCAAACTAAATAAATTTTAATTTTTTTCTTTGAGAAATTTCACAATGTAAAATATCACTGTCCTTATATTTTAAACTTTGTTTTGTAGCATGTAAATCCCTGCAAAGTTTTCTTAATCCAGTTGGTTCAAGCGAAGCAATGTGATCTGTACCTTTGAAAGTTCTATCTAAAGTAAAATGTCTCTCAATCCAATTAGCTCCTAGTGCATATGATGCTATATCTATTGCAATTCCTAAGTGATGACCAGAAAACCCAATGTCATTAATATGGTCTTCATATTTTTCTTTAATTCTAATGATTTCAAGTAACGAAACATCTTCAAATTTACAGGGGTAAGATGAAGTACAGCAGTACAATACTAGTCTTTTCAAAGAATTATATTTTTTAAATGTTTCGATTAAAACATTTTCTTCTTGTTTATTAGTCATTCCCAAGGACACATGAATATCTCCAGAAAAATTTATAATCAATTTTTCTAATAGTTTTAAATTGTTGTTGCAAGCTGATGGTACTTTAATAAATTTTGGATTTAATGAAATGATTTCATTTGCTGAAGTTACGTCCCAAACTGAACAGCTATATTCTATACTTTTAGTTCTTGCAAACTTTTTTAGTTCTTTATGTTGATTAATATCAAACTCTAAAAATTTTCTATGTTCATAATAAGTAGATCCAAAAGAATGCATTTTGTTAGGATGGGGATTTAGGTAGATTTCATCATTAATTTTCTCTTCAACACATCTCTTTTGAAATTTAACTGCATATGCACCACAATCAGATGCTTTTGTGATCATTTTTTTAGCTAAATCAAAGTCACCCATATGATTACATCCTATCTCGGCTATAACTCTTGGAACACGAGTACTAACTTTCATCTTTTTCAAAATATTCAGAGTTTTTTTCATTTGTGTATCCTCCGTAGCCATATCCATAGCCATAACCTTTACCATATCCATAGCCATAACCTCCATAACCATAACCTCCATAGCCATATCCCCCATATCCATATGCATAACCATAAACACCACTACCCTCTTTCACATCATTGAAAATAATATATATTTCACCCAACCTGCCTTTATTATATAAATCTTCTGAATATGTTAAAAGACTTTTGTTTGTATAACCCTGTCTAACCATATATAAATTAATATCCGTATAGTTCATTAATGTTAAAGAATCTGCAACAAGTCCTAGCGGAGGAGTATCAAGAATAATAATATCATACTTCTTTTTTAAACTCGCAATTAATGACTTGAACTTATCACTAAGTAATGTGTCTGCAGGATTGTTAGGAACAGGACCAGATAAAACAACATCTAAATTATCAATTCCAACATCTTTAACAATATCATTAAATTTGACATCACCATTAATATAATTAGACAATCCTATATCATTTGTTAGCTCAAAATCTACCCATACTTTGGGTTTTCTTAAATCTGCTCCAATTAGAATTGTTTTCTTTGAAGCCTTTGCAAAAACAATAGCTAAATTTTCTGCAAAAAAAGTCTTTCCTTCTCCTGAGATTGATGATGTGACCAAAAAAACTGTACTTTTATCATTTTCTATTTTAAAATTCAAATTAGATCTTATCGCTCTAAACCCTTCATAAACTACAGATTTCGGACTTTGCTTTGAAAGTAGGTTGAAACCACTTCTATTGGTACCAATTATTCCTAAAACAGGAATAGTTGAGTGTTTGTCCAGATCAAACCTTGAAAGAATTTTATCATTTAAAATGTCAAGGATCAGAAAAAATATAAGAGGGAGAACAAATCCAGCTAATAATGCGAGAAGATAATTTTGGCTTCTATTTGGCAGGAATGGATTCTTATCGAAATATACTGCAGGTTCAAGAACTCTTGTGTCTGCGATATTAGATGATGATGTAATATCAGCCTCAGATTTTTTTCTTAGAAGGAATGTGTATATATTTTCATTAATTGTTTGAATCCTTTGAATTCTTAATAATTCTCTTTCAACTTCAGGTAATTTATTAATCTCTGAGTTTAATTCTTTTATTATTTTTTTGTTTCTTTTAATTTCAATATCTAATGTAGTATTTGATGTAAAAATTGCTTCATTTAAACTTGAAATTATTTGATTCGTAGTTCTATCATACAATTTAACAGCTGGGTTTTTTAATTTTCCAGCTTCCACTAAAAGTGATCGATTAAACTGAACTTCAATTAAATCTTTGATTAAAGTTCTTATAGAACTGTTTTCATCTATAGTCGAAGGTGGGATTTTGATTTGTTCCAACTTACTTTCTGACTGAATATAACTAGAGAGATAACCTAAGTATTCTTTTTCACTCTTCAAAATATTGATCTTTGATTCAATCTCGTTTAACTTACTATATATTCCCTGGGCTTTGACACTGACATCAGTTAACCCATTCCTTTCCTTAAAAAGTTGAATTTCATTTTCAATTATTTCTAATGAATCTTGCATGTCAAATAATTGTTTTTTAATGAATTCTACAGTTTTGATAGATGATTGATTTTTTGAGTTTACTTCGTTTTGAATAAAATTTTCAGTTAATTTATTCAAAAAATTTACTCCTTTTAGTTCATGAAAACATTTTAGATCAATTTTAACAATTGATGACTTTTTTTGCTCTTGTGTAAAACTTAAGTCTGACTGATATTTTTTTGTGAGGTTTTGTAATTCCTTGAATTTTATAACACATGAAGGGAGTTCAGATTCTTTTGTTACAAAATTTATATTTCTAGAAATTTTAATGATGGCTCCAAGAAAATTAATTTTTTGGTCATAGCTAAATTCACTATCTATATCTAATGACTTGTTATAAAGCCTAAATTTTTTATCATTTAAGTGTGTAAGTTTAAAGGATCTGTTGAGAATTTTTTCTTTATCACTGTAAACTTTGACTGTAAAGGGAGATTGGTAAGTTTCAGAAACTTTTATATTTCCAACTAAATAATATTCAATATCATAATTAAGATCATTAAGTGTTTGATAAATTAATGGGTATGAATTTATCTCATAAATTTTATTAGCAATAATATTTTTTGAACTTCTTTGAAATGGATCGTTTGAATAAATTGCTTCAGCAGCACTGATTGAGGTTATGTTTGATTGATCTTCAAAAAGTATTGTTGAAGACACTTTAAATATATTTTTGGTGTATCTATTAAAACCAAAGGCTATAGCCAAACATAACAAGATTGACAGTAAAAACAATAACCAATTGCTAACTATTCTATAAAAAAATTGTTTAAGGTCTAAAAACTCTTCCTTCTTCTGTGTCATTTTAATTATTTGTTAATAATAGGAATAAAGTTATACTAGAGATACCTACACTTATAAATTGTGGTAGGTTATTAAACGCATAAAATCTCTTTTTAAGTGGAGCGACATAAATTACATCATTGGGTAAAATATAATAGTCTTCGCTAGTGATAGACTTTGAATCTGAGAGGTTTAAAGTAAAAACATTTCTTCCTTCTGAATTGTTTCTTATGATTTTGATATTCTTTTTGTTCGCAACGTTAGTGAATCCAGACGCTAATCCTATACAATGCAAAATATCTGGATTTGATTTATTTATCTTTTTAAGGCCTGGTGAGTTTACTTCACCAATTACCTTTACTTCAAAATTAATTATATTAACCTTAACAACAGGAGACTCGAAGAAATCAATAGCAATTTTTGAAATTATATTTTCAAGTTCAGATTTTGTGAATCCTTCTGCTTTAATTAATCCAATAGCGGGTAAATTTAAGTTACCGTCATTGTTGACAAGATAACCATATAGGTAAGGATTTTGTAATAGTAACTGACTGCTAGTATTTTGTTCTTTGTTGAAGAAGTCGTAGTTGAGTTCTGTTGTGGTACTGATTTGAACAGATAAAAGGTCACCTTGCTGAAAAGTATATTCATATGATGATGGTGATAGATTTATATTATCTTTTGTTGAAATTACATCTAAATCCTTGTTAGTTATACAAGAGGAAAAAAATAGAATAACAACTATTATGAAGTATAAATTAACACTATAAATTTTAAACACGATAAATACTTGTTAAAACAAATATCGGAAATTATATTTTTTTCCTCTTGTATTCCACAAAAAAGTCGATTTAATATTCTATCAAATTCAATAGTTTATCTTCAAATCTTGATTTTGCAAGAAAATTATCCTCAAGATTCTTTGAAAAAGGAACTGGCGTGTCGATAGAAGAACATAAAAAAATGGGAGCATCAAGAAGTTCAAAACATTCTTCGCTTACCATAGAGGAAATATGAGAGGCGAATCCACCAATGTAGCAATCCTCTTGTAAGATAATTAATTTGCCTGTTTTTTTGAGGGATGTTTTAATGAGCTCAAAATCTAAAGGAACTAATGTTCTTAAATCAATTAAGTCAGCATCACTGTAATTTAGCTTATCAAGGGTGCTTATAGCCCAGTGCACACCCATTCCGTAACTAATAATAGTAACTTCATTACCAGATCTAATCATATTTGCAACACCTAGCTCAATATTGCAATAATTTTCAGAAACATTTTCTCTAACTGATCTATACAGGGCCTTGTGTTCAAAATACATAACTGGATTTGGATCTTCAATAGATGAGATTAATAATCCTTTTGCATCATTTGGGAAAGCTGGATATACAACTTTTAATCCTGGTGTATGAGTAAACCATGCTTCATTAGATTGAGAATGAAATGGTCCTGCTTCTACACCTGCTCCTGTCGGCATTCTAACAGTAACATCTGAGTTTTGCCCCCAGCGATAATATGATTTTGCTAAATTGTTGACAATTGCATTAAATCCAGTTGAAACAAAGTCTGCAAACTGCATTTCTACTATTGATTTAAAACCACAAACAGAAAGACCAAGTGCAGAGCTTAAAATGACTGACTCACAAAGAGGTGTATTTCTGACTCTATCTTTGCCATACTTATTTACTAAACCCTCAGTAACTTTAAAAACTCCACCATATTCAGCAATATCTTGTCCCATAATAATTAAATTACTATGTTTTGACATTGACAAATCAATTGCTTCTGAAATTGCATCTATAAATCTTAACTCCTTAGTTTTAATATTGTCTTTTTTAATAAAATCGTGCTTTTGATACACGTCACTAAGCTCATCTTCTATAGTGGAATTACTAAATGATGAGCTTTCTGCGAGACTCCACGATTTATCGATTTCTGCTCTAATATCATTCTCAATCTTTTCCAAATTAGAAGTATCAATTTTAGTGTTTTCAAAAATAAATTTTCTAAAATTTTTAATTGGATCGTAACTTTTCCATTTTTTCATTTCACTTTCAGGCACATATTTTGTACCGGAGGATTCCTCATGGCCACGAACTCTGAAAGTTAAACATTCTAATAAGTGAGGCTTACCATCTTTATGTATTTTTTCTTTTATTTTTTTTACTTTTTCAAATACATCAAAAAAATTATTTCCATCAATTGAATGAGCTTTCATACCGTAACCAACTCCCTTATCTTTAAAAGACTTACAATTAAATTGCTCATTACTTGGAGTTGACAAACCATAACCATTATTTTCGACAACAAAAATAATAGGCAAAGACCAAACTGAAGCTACATTAAGAGCTTCGTGGAAATCTCCCTCACTTGCTCCACCATCACCGGAAAATACTATTGCTATTTTGTTATTATTTTTTAGCTTGTTCGCTAAGGCAACTCCCAAAGCAACTCCCATTTGTGGACCCAAATGAGATATCATCCCTATAATTG
Organism: uncultured Bacteroidota bacterium; assembly: GCA_902587125.1. Lineage (GTDB taxonomy): Bacteria > Bacteroidota > Bacteroidia > Flavobacteriales > BACL11. The sequence continues at coordinate 28,334 of CACIJW010000008.1, read as the reverse complement.
AATGCTCCTTTGAACCAAAATGAAAAGATCGATCTCTTCCTTTGGTAAAACCATCAAATTTTCCTTGAAATTGACAGAAAAGTCGGAACAAATCAATATTTCTTGTAGTAAAAACACCCAAATTTCTGTGTAATGGCAAAACATACTCATCATTATCTAATGCTAAAGTAATTCCAACTGAAACAGCTTCTTGACCCATTCCAGAAAACCACTTTGATATTTTCCCTTGTCTTAAAAGAATAAGCATTTTTTCTTCAATTAGTCTTGGGAGAACTAAATAGTGATAAAAGTTCTTTAGATCATCATTAGTGTACTTAAGCTTTTTCATTTAAATAGAATAAATCAAAAATACCATAATAATTTACTATTTTGCAAATTATAGAATTCCATTTTTATGAAAATAATAATTTTATAACTCAAAATTAAATGTAACATTTCAATTAAAATTTTAATGAAAACTAAAATTATTATTAACCCAATTTCTGGAACTCAAAAACACAAAAAAATTAATGAAATTTTTGAAAAATATTTAAAAGATTATGAAATTGTTTATACTGAGTATCAAAATCATGCTTTTGAAATTTCTAAAAAATTAGATGATGAATTTGATAGAGTTATTGTTGCAGGAGGTGATGGAACTGTTAATGAATGCGTAAGAGGTTTAATTGATAAAGACATTACTCTGGCAACATTACCATGTGGTTCTGGAAATGGCTTCTCATTGCACAACAATATAGATACTAATTTAGAAAAGGCAATAAAAAGTTTAGCTAATTACAAAGAAATAAAATCAGATGTTTGGACCATAAATGATAATCCATTCATTAACGTGTCTGGAACAGGATTTGATGCGCTAATAGCAAATAGTTTTTCCAAACTTAAAAATAGAGGATTTAACTCCTATATAAAATTAGTTTTAAAAAATGTAATTGCATATAAACCACAAAAATATAGTATTGAAATTGATAATGAAAAAATAAATACAGAAGCATTTTTTATTGCATTTGCTAATGCATCAGAATATGGAAACGGAGCTGTAATTAGTCCTAAATCAAAAATAAATGATGGATTATTAGATATTGTGATAGTAAAAAAATTCAACAAACTTTTGATTCCAAAATTGATTTATTATATCTTTAAAAAGAGGATACATAAATTTAAAAAAGTAATTATCAAGCAGGGCAAAATGATAAGAATAACTTGTAAATCAAAAGAAAGCTTTCTCGTACATTTAGACGGTGAACCAAAAAAAATTTGTGGAGCCTTAGAAATAAAAATTAGTAAAAGAAAATTGAAAGTTTTAATTAATGAACAAGACTAACAGTGAATTTATTTACTCAACCAACAGAAAAATTGAAACTGTAGATAATAATAAGGATTTTTTTGTAGATCAGACTACTGAAATACACTTTAGAAAAAAAAATGGAAAGAATATTGTAATAATTAAATTTCTAAGTGACGATATTTTAAAATTAAAGAAAATAAGTAAAGAAATTAAAGAAACTCTTGCAATAGGCGGTTCAATTAAAAATGGAGAAATTATTCTTCAAGGAAATAAAAGAGATGAAATTATTAAAATTCTTGAGGGAAAAGGGATTAAATGTAAAAGAGTAGGTGGTTAAGTGCCCAGAGCGGGAGTCGAACCCGCACGTTAAAAAAACACATGGCCCTCAACCATGCCTGTCTACCAATTTCAGCACCTGGGCTAGCTGTTAAAAGGTAATTGTGACCTGACTGGGGCTCGAACCCAGGACCCTCTCCTTAAAAGGGAGATGCTCTACCAACTGAGCTATCAGGTCTAAATAATTTTTGCAAAGATATTACTTTTTATAATTATAATTTATCTAATTTTTTATTTTAATTTGATTCAAAATATATCAAATGAACAAGATTATATTGATAGGTTTTATGTCATCAGGAAAAACTTCTGTGGCCAAAATATTGTCCACAAAAAAAAATATTATTCACATGGACACAGATCTAGCAATTGAAAATAAGCTTAATTTAAAAATTGATGAAATTTTTGACAAATATGGTGAATCATTTTTTAGAGAACAAGAGTCAATAGTTTTAAAAAAAATTGACAATTCAAATTTAAACATGATTATATCAACAGGAGGAGGTACTCCAATACACTCCTCCAACATGCAAAAATTAAATAAAATTGGTAAGACAATTTACTTAGAAAATAGTTTTGAATTTTTATATAAAGTTCTAAAAAGAGACAAAGATAGTCGGCCTCTATTTAAAATATATAATAAAAATGAGCTAGCTAAAATTTACAATGAAAGAATTAAAATATATTCAAATGCTCATTTTAAAATTAATTGTAGAAAAAAATCATTAAGTGATATTTCAGAAGAGATAAGCAACTTTATTAGCTTCTAACTCGACTTCTATAAACTGTCTTAGTGTGGTCGATACTTCTATCCCAACATAATCAGTCTTAATTGGATAATTATGGTGCTTTCTATCTACCAAAACCAAAGTTGAAATTTTATTTGAATAATTAGAAATTAAGCTTGAAACAACATATATCATTGTTTTTCCAGAATTGCAAACATCATCAATAACAATCATGGGTGTATTTCTGTGATTTTCTAAGCTATTATTGTAAATAACACATTCGTTAAATGGTTTATGTTTGTCTACTAAGACTTGAGTTACATTAATTTTTATTTTGCAAATTTTGCTTAGCTCTTTCTTGATAAGCTTTGCTAAAACAAATCCATTTTTTTTTACGCCAACTAACAATAACTTATTATTGTTTAAATTTCTCTCAAAAATTTCATAAGAAAGTCTTTTTATCTTTCTATCAATTGAAATTTCATCTAGTATAACTGCTTTTTTCATTTTTATGACGAAAGTCAAATTTAATAATTATAATATTATTTTAATATATTGTGAAAGATTATGAAAAAAGAATTGTCAATTTTCTTGATTTTGTTAGTGATATTTATGTTCCATAATAATTCTATACTAAATAGTTATCCATTTGGATCTCCAGGCAATAAGACTGGCTCAATTGGTGATGGTGGGCAAAATTGTATGGGATGTCATTATGGTTCTAATATTGGTGTTGCTGGTAGCATCAGTTCAAATTTCTTGAACAACACTTATATTCCTGGAAATACTTACACTTTAACTTTAAATGCACCAAGTAACTACCCAAACTATGGATTTGAGATAACAGCTGAGGACCCAAATACAGGCTCTAATAAGGGCACATTTATAATTACTGACAATTTAAATACAAAAAGCATTGAAAATTCAACTTCAGTTACACATACAATTGATGGCACCAATCAAGAAAGTTGGACATTTGATTGGACTGCACCTGGTTTTGCAAGTTCTTCTACTAGCGTAAAATTCTATGCATCAATAATAAATGGAAATGGTAATGGGTCTAACAGTGGTGATACTTATTGTGAAAATTCTTTAACTGTTTTTGAAAATACGTCTTCACTATCCAATGAAATTAATCGTGTTTATATTTACGTTTCTGAAAACAAAATTGTTATCAATAATTTTATTGATTGGATACAAATTTCAGATTTATCTGGCAGAGTAATTTATAGAGATAAAAAGTTGATAAAAGGTGATAAAATTTCAATTCAAAGCGGTAAATTACACATTATAGAATTTTTATCTGATGAAAAATACTTTTCAAATAAAATCTATATCCAGCCTACTTTATAATCTTAAATTCCGTTCTTCTGTTTTGACTTCTACCCAACTCATCTGAGTTAGAGCTAACAGGCAAAGTTTGTCCATAGCCAATCGATATGATTCTCTGATCACTAATCCCTTTATTAATCAGATAATTTTTTACAGCATCAGCTCTTTTTTGTGATAAAAGTTCATTATAGACCTCGGAACCCAAATTGTCAGTATGACCGGAAATTTCAATTTTTAAATCTTTAAATTCAACTAATAAATTGAATAGCCTATCAAGTTCTGTAAAAGAAGATTTTTTAAGATTATATTTATCAAGATCAAAGAAAACATTGTTAAGTATGATATTATTTCCAACTGATATATTCTTCAAATAAATTTCTTTTTCTACTATATTAAACCCACTGTCCTTTGGAAGATCAAAATTCTCGGAGTGAAATAAATAATTTTTAGATTCGATTGATATGCCGTAATTCTTTCCAGAAGGAAGAGCAACCAAAAAAGAACCATCAAATCTATTTGTTTTAAGTGTATTAAAATTGTTTTCACTACTGTTATCAACTATTTTAATTTCTGCTTCAACAGGCTTTAAAGAAACCTTATCCATTACCTTACCTCTAAAAATTGTAAGAAGTTTTAAACTTTCTTTTGGTGCATTTTTTTTCTTCAAAGAGGCAATGGGTTTAATTTCAGAGAATAATTTGTCCTCAGACTGTGATAACATAAGTTTCTTGTCTCCTTTATATTTCATTTTATAAATATCATATCCCCCAATACTAGAGGGTCTATTAGAAGAAAAATAAGCAGTTCTCCCGTCAGCAGTCATTACAAAATAATTATCGTCATAAATTGTATTTATGGGGTAACCCAAATTAACAGGCTTTCCCCACTGTCCAAGATCATCAATTTCTGAAACAAAAATGTCATAACCACCCATACTGTCGTGACCTTTGGAGCTAAAATACATTGTTTTGCCATCAGGATGAATATAGACTGAACCTTCATCATAATTTGTATTAATTTCAATACCTGCACTTTGAGCACCACCCCAAATATTTCTTTCTTTATTTTTTACTCCAGAAAAGTAAATATCTTTGTTTCCACTATAGCCACCGTTAGTAATGAAATATACTTTTACCTCAGGTGGATCATAGCTAGTAAAAAACTCATCATTTTCTGTGTTTGGTCCTCTTAACTCATCTCCCATTTTTCTTTTGCCTTCTGTCCAATAATTATCTTTTCTGAAAGATTCATAAATGTCAAAATTGTCTTTGTTGAACTTAGAATACATTAACTTACTTCCGTCATAATACAAAGAACCAGATAAATCGTTATTTGATGAGTTCAAACTCGAAATTGAAACTGCAATTTTTTTATTCTTTTTTAAATCTAAACTATAAATATCATAATCATAACGACTAAACTCATCTGAGAGATTTTCATTTTGCATATTTGAAGAAAAAATCAGTTCATCCTCATATAAACTTATACAAGATGCTATTTCATCTGCTTCAGAGTTAATCCCCAAATTATCAATCCATACTTGTTGCTCATTTTTTTCTTTCTCAATTGCACTTTCACACTCTCTAATCAACTTTTTAAAGATTTTTTTAAAATTTTCATAATCCTTTTTCTTGAGTTTTGTTTTCAAAGACTTTAATTTTTTTATACAGACATCATGATCATTATCTAGCTTTGATTTTAACGCATCAAGATAAAACTCATAGTCCTCTAACTCATTGTTAGAGCTTATAGCTTTTGTCAAATAAAAATTAGCCTCATTCATTCTAGTTGTATGAAACAATGCCTCTCCTATTTTAAAATTTAGTTCAACGTTGTTCTGATTAATTTTGTAGGCCATAAAATAATGATATAAAGCTTTTTCAAAAAAATCAAATGTATTCTCTAATTTATATAAAGCATTTCTGGCACTGTAGAAAAAATCATCACCTTTTTTTATTTCATTTTTTGCAAATTTTAAATCTGATTTATTTTTAATATGACTTGATTTGAATGGAATATTTTCTTGTGAGTAAACACTAAAAAAAGTATTCAAAAAAACAATGATTAAAATTAAAAATCTAGAAACAATCATTGTTAATGAATTTTTTCGCTAATTTGGAACCTAGTTCACTTGCTTTTTTCCAATCTTCACAAGCTTTTCTTTCATCTCTCACTGTTTCATAATATATTCCTCGGTTAATTAATGCAGTTACAAAATCTGGTTGTATTTCAATGCATTTATTTAACAATTCAATGGTTTTAGCTAACTCATTATTATTAAAGAAGCAAATACTTAAGTTATTTAGAGCTAATGTATAGCTAGAATCAATTTCTAAACTTTTTTTGAAATCTTTTTTAGCATTATCTATATCACCATTTTCGAGGAACACCTCACCTCTATTATTGAAACTTAATTTGTTTTGTTTATCCAGTGTAATTGATTTATTGTAAAAATAAATTGAACTATCTAAAATGCCAATCTTTTTGTATAAGCTTGCAATATTGTTAAAGTATAATGTAGATTCATTATTTAATTTTATACAAATTTTGTAATCTGAAAGAGATTTATTAAAGTTTTTCTGTTTTCTGTAAATACCAGCTCTTTCATTGAAAAAATAATCTTTTTCTTCAATATTTATTGCTTTGTTAATGTTATCAAGCGCACTGCTGTAGTCTTCGTTTTTAATGTTAATTAAAGATTTCCAATAAAAGACATCAGAAAAATTTGGAAAATTTTCTGCTATTATATCAAAATAAAAATTTGCAGAATCATTATTTCTTACAGATCTATAATAATTTCCAATTTCTGAAATATAAAGTAAATTTGAAGAGTCAAAAAATAATGCTTTTTTGATATTATGTAAAAATTCAATTTTGAAATCGAGGTCATAATAACATTTTGAAAGTAAAAAATAACTATTTGCACTTGTAGAATCCAACTTTACACATTCATCAAGCAACAAAATTGCATTATTGAGTTTACCTGATTTAAAGCTATCAATTGCTTCGTTGTATTTATTTTCGAACAGAATTAATTTTTTGTTGTTTAGATTTAGCTTGTTTATTGAATCAATAAATAAAGAGTCATTCTTTATAAAATCTTGGCAATATGAGGCGCTGCTTAAATAAAAAAATAAAAAAACAATTAAAGAAAATCTCATACGTAAAAATAAAAATAAAAAATTCAAATCAATATAAAAAGACTTATTTTATGACTTAATTAATCGATTTATATATAATTATATAAAACACTCATTATCATTAATATATAATAGTATAATGTCATTTTGTCAGTAGTAGATTTTTATTGTTAAATTTGTTAAATGAGAATTGATATAATTACACTTTTTCCTGATTTTTTTAAAAATTCATTTTCATATTCTATTTTTCAAAGAGCTGTTAAAAATAAGATTATAGAAATCAAAATACATGATTTAAGAAAATTTACTAGCAACAAACAAAAAAGTGTCGATGACTATCAATACGGAGGTGGTGCTGGTATGGTCATATGCATTGAACCAATCTATAATTGTATTAAAAAACTGAAAAGTGAAAGACATTATGACGAAATTATTTATTTGACTCCTGATGGTGAAAAACTTAATCAGTCAATATGCAATGAAATATCAACATTCAACAATATCATTTTACTTTGCGGACACTACAAAGGCATTGATCAAAGAGCCAGAGACATGCTCATAACAAAGGAGATTTCGATTGGAGATTATGTCTTAAGTGGTGGTGAAATACCTGCACTTGTTCTTACAGATTCAATCATGAGAATTATTCCAGGTGCAATTTCTGATGAAACATCAGCATTAACTGATTCTTTTCAAGACAACTTAATTGCACCTCCTGTCTACACAAGACCATCTAACTTTATGAACTTGTATGTCCCTGAGATATTACTTTCTGGAAATAAAAAATTAATTGATAAATGGAGAGAAGATAAGTCGATTGAAAATACCAAAAAAAGAAGGCCTGATTTAATTTAAATAAATAACCCAGAAAGAAAAAAAATACTATTTTTGCATGCTTTAATGCCTTTTCTAAACAATGAATTTAGTAGATAAAATATCAAACGAACTAATTGAAACCAAAAATCATCCTAATTTTAAAGCTGGTGATAATATAACTGTTTATTACAAAATAAAAGAAGGAAATAAAGAACGTATCCAGTTTTTTAAAGGTGATGTTTTACAAATCAAAGGAAAAAAAGCAACTCAAACTTTCACTATTAGAAAAATTTCCAATAATGTTGGTGTAGAAAGAGTATTTCCAATGAATTCTCCAATGATTGACAAAATTGAAGTGAATAAAGTTGGAAAAGTTAGAAGAGCTAGAATTTTCTATTTAAGAGGCCTCACTGGTAAAAAAGCAAGAATAAAAGAATTCAAAAAGTAGTTTATCTTCTAAGAACTTTAAATTCTGTTCTTCTGTTTAACGCTCTACCCTCCTCATCATCATTACTTACAACCGGTATCTCTTCTCCAAATCCTTTGTAACTTAGTCTTTGTTTTTGTATTCCTGATTGTATTAAGTAATCATAAACACTTTTAGCTCTTTCTTGAGACAAATATAAATTTTCAGTTTTATTACCTACGTTATCAGTATGACCTTCAATTGCAACAACTAAATCTTGATTTTGTTGCAAATACTCGGAGAATAGGCTTAAAATACTCATTGATATATGATTTATCTCGAAAGAATTAATTTCAAACAGAATATCATTAATTTTAAATGATTTTCCATTTTCTAATTTTTTTATTTCGAAGTCCTCAGTTTTCGGTGATTTGTAAGTTTTATCATTTGATGATATATAGTTTGAGTTAAATGCGTAACCATCTTTGTTTAGAGTTAAAATAACATCTTCATCTTTTTCTAAAGTTAGTGCTATAGCATACTTACCTGATTCAGCTTTGTGAACAGATTTTGACTGTGTTTTTAAACTAAAAATTTCTATTTTAACATCATCAACATATTTACCATTTTCATTTTTTAAATCTCCACTAAGAAATAAAACTCTTTTTGGCTTATGCTTGTCAGGCATAGAAAAAGAATATAAATCCCAGCCACCAACACCTGACATTTCATTAGAAGCAAAATATGCCTTCTCACCGTCAGTGCTTACTACTAAAGAAATTTCACTTTCTTTTGTATTAATTGGATGTCCTAGGTTAATGGGTCTCTGCCAATTGCCCACTGAGTCTTTCTTTGAAACAAATATGTCATATTTTCCAATTGACGGATATCTGTCTGAGGAAAAAAACAGTGTTTGATTATCACTGTGGAGAAAAGGAGACTTTTCATTTGAGGGTGAATTAACTTCAGGTCCTAAATTAATCGGAGCACTCCATTCATTATTTATTTTTTCAGAGTAATAAATGTCAATACCACCATACCCCCCCTTTCTATTGCTTGCAAAAAATAACTTTTTTCCGTCAATGGATATGCTTGGTTGTGATTCCCAAGAATCTTCTAAATTTATCTTATTATTCATTTTAACAATATCTCCCCATTTTTCATTTTTCTTAATTGAATAAAAAATATCACAGTTATTGTAGCTATTAACTCTACTACATTTTGTATAGTATATAATAGAATTGTCAATATTTACAGATGCACCTCCTTCGTTATCCTGTTGATTAAAAGGTAAAGGCATTTTAGCTCCAAAAGAAAAAATAGTATCGTTTAATTTATTAGAATAAGAGAATTCTTCTTCGTATGTTGGGACAATCATATCAATACTATTGTCTATAAACCTTCTTGTAAAATATAAAGTACTTTGATCAGGTGAGAGAATTGGAAGATACTCGTCTGCCTCGCTTGATACTTTATTAACAATGATGGGATCATAGTCTAAATCGTTGTCAATTAACTTACTTATCACATAAGATTTTTCAAAGTACTCTACTGATTTTGAATAATAAGGTTCTTTAATCTTAAGATCAATTGCTCTTTTTAAGTATTTAGAACAATTTACATAATCCTGGTATCCATATGAAATTTCAGCTAAAACATAATAACAAATTGGAAATGATTCAGGACACTCATTTATTACTTTTTCAGAAAGCTTTTGAGCATCGAAAAGCTTATTATTTTTCCACATTAGGTGTGATTTCAAAGCATAAAAAGAAATGTGATCTTGGTTATATTTTTTTAATTTTTGTTTTGCAGCAAAAAAATCATCTTTTTCAATATATTTTAATATTTTGTTATAAGTTCTTGACTGTTTTCCTTTTTTAGGTAAACATTCTACACAATATACATTTGAATAAAAGAAAAAAAACAAAAAGAGAACTCTAATCATGATTTGATCTTTTTGAATTTATTATTGTAGCAATTGTAGCATCTCCAGTCACATTAACAACAGTTCTAAACATATCTAAAATTCTATCCACAGCAAAAATTAAAGCTATACCTGCAGGGTCAATACCTACAGATGATAATACAATTACTAACATTACCATTCCAGCACCAGGAACAGCCGCAGCTCCAATTGAGGCTAAAGTTGCTGTTAGTACAATTGTTAACTGTGATGATAAATCTAAATCATAACCAAAAGCTTGAGCAATAAAAACAGCTGCAACGGCTTGATATAGTGATGTTCCATCCATATTAATTGTAGCACCAAGGGGTAATACAAAAGATGAGATTTCTTTGGAAACACCCAATTTCTCCTCACATCTTTCCATTGTTACTGGCAAAGTAGCAGCTGATGAAGATGTTGAAAAAGCTAACATTTGAGCGGGTGAAATTGAAGAAAAGAATTTAATGTAATTTACTTTTGTAAAAATTTTAAGCAGAAATGGATAAAATATAAATATCATCAACAATAGTCCAAGAACGACTGTAAAACAATACATTCCAAGAGCAACAAAAAGATCACTACTTGCTCCAAAGTCTGAAATTAAAGAGGCTAACAATGCAAAAACACCATATGGAGAAAAAAGCATAATCATGTCAACAATTTTTAAAATAATATCGTTAAGCCCTTCAACAAAACCTTTAACATACAGCGTTTTTTCAGAATCAATCAAAACCATTGAAATTCCAAAAATCAAAGCAAAAAATATGATTTGCAGCATATTTTTATTTTCGGATGCAGAATCAACAATGTTTGATGGTACAATATCAATGATAAACTGTAATGGCCCGCTATCTTCAACTTTATTAGCATCATTTATTTTAATATCAGCACTTGTTCTATAAGTTTGTTTCAATTCAGAACTTTTTTCTTCTGAAATGGAGTTGCCTGGAGATATAAGATTAACAAGTACCAGTCCTATTGTAACAGAAAATGCAGTTGATATTAGGTACAAACCAATAGTCTTTGACCCAATTCTTGACAATTTGGATATATCTGTTAGACTTGAAACTCCTTTAACAATTGAAACAAAAACTAAAGGAATAGCTATTAACTTGAGTAAATTAACAAATATTATTCCCCAGGGCTTAATCCAGTCATTTATAAATTCAATTAATCCAAAATTACTAGCTAATATTCCAAAGATGGTACCAAGTACCATACCAATTATTATTTTCCAATGAAGCGCTAAATTCATTTTCATATTGTTCTTGAATTATTAATAAAAATATAATCTAAAATTACCATTGAGGTCATGCTTTCCACAATTGGTACTGCTCTTGGTACAACACAAGGGTCATGCTTTCCTTTAATTTTAACCTCCTTACTCATTCCCTCACTGTTTAACATATTTTGTTTGATTTTGATTGAAGATACAGGCTTAAATCCAATAGTAAAAATTAAATCATTTCCATTCGATATGCCTCCTTGTATTCCTCCCGAATAATTCGTTTTAGTTTTTCCATCAGTTGAAATTAACTCATCATTAACTTCACTTCCTAGTGAAGCTGAAATATCTTTGTCTTGAAATCCTAGCTTAAAGGATTTAGCTGCATTTATTGACATTAACGCATTAGCAAGTTTTGCATTAAGCTTATCAAAGACAGGTTCACCTATTCCAGCCTCTAATCCTTTAACCACAGTTGTAATCTCACCTCCTACAGAATCACCTTTGCTCTTGATCTGCTTTAAAAAAGAAATAATTTCTTTTGCTTTACTGTTATCTGGAAATCTTAAAATATTTTTTTCAATTGTTTCTTTATCAATGTTACAGTAACTCAAATCCAAAGAGAAATCATAAATTTTAGAAACATAAGAATAAATTTCAACATTATATTTTCTTAAAATTATATCAGCGATTGAGCCTGCTACTACTCTTGAAATTGTTTCTCTGGCTGAAGATCTTCCACCACCTCTGTAATCACGAATACTATATTTCTTTTGATATGAAAAGTCAGCATGTGAAGGTCTATAAAAATCTTTGTTTATCTCATATGTAGAGCTATCATAAGATTTGTTTTTAATAATGAATGCTAATGGGGTTCCAAGAGTTTTATTTTCAAAAACTCCAGATAATATTTCAAGTTTATCATCTTCTTTTCTGTCTGTTGTGATATCAGACTGACCTGGCTTTCTCCTATCAAGTTTATTTTGGATATAGTCAAAATCAATTTCTATATTTGAAGGACATCCATCAATTACACCTCCAATTGCTTTTCCGTGTGATTCCCCGAACGATGTCAATTTAAACAACTTCCCAAAAGAATTTCCCATTTAACAAATATATGAATTATGAGAATCGTTTTTGTATTTTAGCCAACTCCATGAAAATAATTATAAAAAACATATCAAAAATTGTTCAAGTAAACAGAGGCAATCAAAAATTTGTCCAATCTAAACACTTAGATAGTATTAACACTATTGATGACGGTTACATTGAGATCGAAGGCAATAAAATTAAAGATTTTGGTAGTATGAAAGATTGGAAAGGTATCGATAACTGGAATAATACTGAAATAATTGATGCTGAGGGTGGATGTGTATATCCATCTTTTTGTGATAGTCATACTCATCTTGTATTTTCTGAACCAAGACAAAATGAGTTTGTGTTAAGGATTAAAGGGCACAGCTATGAAGAAATTGCAAAAAAAGGAGGCGGTATTCTTAACTCTGCTGAATCCTTAGCAAAAATCAGTGAAGACGAACTTTATGAAATTAGCTTGCAAAGATTAAACAATGCAGTGAAGTTTGGTACTGGAGCAATTGAAATTAAAAGTGGATATGGCTTGAGTTTACGTTCAGAAATGAAAATTTTAAGAGTAATTAAAAGATTAAAAGAAAACACTGAAGTTAAAATAAAATCAACTCTACTTGCAGCTCACGCTGTTCCCAAGAAATTCTTGAACAAAAAAGAAGATTATATCAAATTAATTATTGAAAAAATAATTCCAGCAATATCAGACGAGAACCTAGCTGATTACATTGATGTTTTTTGTGAGAAAAACTATTTTGACATATATGACACTGATAAGATTCTTAAATGTGGTATTAAATATGGTCTAAAGCCAAAAGTTCATGTAAATCAGTTTAATTCTCTTGGTGGTATTAAAATCGCAATTAAAAATAATGCTATTTCTGTTGATCATTTAGAAGTAATTAATGACCAAGATATTGAATATCTTAAAAAAAGTAATACAATAGCAACTCTTCTACCTAGTTGCTCCTTCTTTTTAAATATTCCCTACGCAAAAGCTAAAAAATTTATTTCAAATAATATAAACATCAATTTAGCATCAGATTACAACCCAGGATCAAGCCCATCAAGTAATATGAATTTTGTTTCATCTCTAGGATGTATCAAGCTTAATCTTACACCTAATCAAGTTATTAATGCAACCACTTTAAATGGAGCTTATGCAATGGAAATAAGTGATAGTTTTGGCAGTATTGATATTGGAAAAAAAGCGAACTTTTTCATAACAAAGAAAATACCGTCTTATGATTACATGCAATATTCTTTCGGAGAAAATTGTATTAAGACGGTAATTTTAAATGGTAAAGTTGTAAAGCAATAACTTATTTGCTCATATAAATGTAGTGTAATCTACTATCGTTTTTTAAAATGACTGAATTTGCAGAAACAATTTGCCATCCAAATTCTGAAGCACCATTAACTACCTGTGCAATATTTTGTGATTCATTAGTCATTTGATTAATTTTTTCCTTTTCTTCTTTAGTCATACTGTAATTAAGTCCAAATTCATACTTGACATTAATATTCGATTCTCTGAAAAGGTATTCTTTTGCCATCATCTCATTATATGAATCTCTTGCTAAGTCAGTATCTTGTGAAAAGTTGTTCATTTCGTTAATCTCCTCAGCAGAAAATGGAGTACTCTCAAATATTTTGATAACCAAGTAATTTTTATTTATTGATTTAGTTTTCTTAGATTTCCTCTGTGAATAAGAAGAAAATGAAACAGTTATCAATAAAATCGCAATTAATATTTTTTTCATTTTTTTTATTTTAATTTTAACGTAATTATTTTAATTTATTGTCCGCTTCCTAAAATAATAGGAAGATCTCCATCACCATTTCCGATAACAATAACTTTTGAATTTTGTGATTTTGAGATTTCTTGAGTAGCTTCAACTCCTTTCCATCTCAAAAGTTGTGGTGTAATTGTTCTGTTAACTATTTTTTGAAATTCAGCAATACCATTAGCTTCAATTTTTTTTCTTTCAGCTTCTTTTTGTTCCTTCTGAATTCTAAAATCATACTCCAATGCTTCCTGTTCTTGTTTTAACTTTTGCTCAATAGCTGCTCTCAGAGTTTGTGGAAGAGTAACATCTCTAATAAGAATTGCATCAAGTGTTAAATATTTTGTTTCAACCTTAGCTCTTGTTAAACTTTCAATTTCGTCCTCAATTGCCTCTCTTTTTGTTGAGTACAGCTCTTCAGGAAGATAATTTCCAATTACCTCTCTAGTTACAGATCTAATCTCAGGCTTTATGATACTTTCTAAATAGTCTTTTCCAATATTGTCATGTAAATATCCAATTTCATTTGGTACAGGATTATATCTGAATGATAAGTCAATCTTGATAGAAAGACCATTTTTTGATAAAACCTCCATTTTTTCAAATGTTTCTTGAATTTTTACGTTGTATACATGCATATCGTTCCATGGAGCAATGATGTGAAAGCCTTGATCTTTTACATTTTCTTTATCAAGACCTCCTGCAAACCTTTTGAATATAACGCCTTTCTCGCCTGGTTCAATTGTTACAAACATACTTGAACCAAACATTACTATGAAGACTAATGAAAAGATTGCAATTACAAATATTTTGGGTAGTTTAGGATTTTCCATGTTAATTGTTTTTTTTTAGTTATTTAATTGATTATTTAATTTAATTTGATCTATTTTTCTTCTTTTTAAGGTATTAATATATGATGATGCTCTTTTATCACCTTTTGACAATGCTTTTCTTGCCCAACTTAGAGCAGTATCAATACTTCCATTTACTTCAGATGCAAGTGCCATATTAAAGCATGCTTGTGAAGATACCTTTTGATCGTTACTTTGAGAGAGGTTTTTCCAAATTTTAATTGCTTGTTCCCACTCATTGATTTTTACATATTCCTTAGCTTTTTTTAAAGATTCATCTTTTCCAGAATAGAATGTTCTGTTCACTGTAATCCAAATTGGTGAAATTCTCTGAGCATATTGCTCACCAGCAAAAAATCCAGCCTCCTTTATAGCAAAATTTTTACTTGGCAACTTCATTTTAGCTTCTTTAGGGCTTGAACCCCAAACTTTAAATTCTTTTATTTCTTTGAACTTATTTTCATCAACAATAAGTTCGTTTTCTACATCATATATTCTCCAACCAGATTCAATTTCAATAATTAAAGTTGCAGGATAAGAAAGCTCCTTAATTTTTACACCTTTTACTTTCTTTACTTTTTCAATTGGTTTACCTTCAAACACTCTGCTGTCAGAGTCAAAAGTCTCTAAAACAACTATTGCATCAGCATTGTAAGGTTTAGATAATTTTTTTATTTTTTTTGGACTTAACGGTAAAGGGAATTGAGATGTGCCTGTTCCCTTCAAATCTAACTCAACATTACTTGAAATATTGTATCTTTCATTTTGAGAAAGTAAATTAATTATCCCTTTCATACAGTAATTAGCCCCATTTCTATCAGCACCAATATTTTCACCTGATGTGATTCCTTCTATAATATTATTAGCAAGGTTACTTTTTGATGGAGTTGTCCTGTTTGCTAAAACGATATTTTTAATATTGTTTGAAACTGTTATATCTGCAGGCTTCTGAACATTCACCATTATTGTAGATGTTCCACAAGATGATAAAATTAAAAGCGATAAAAAATAAGTTAGTTTTTTCAATTTATTTTTTTCCTGAAGTTCTTCTAATAAGAATTTCTGTTATAATAAGCAATAACAAAATTAATAAAATCCATTCATTTTTTTTAATATCTTCCGTATTTACTGATTCAATTTCTGATTCAGATACAAATTTCTTTTTACTAATAAATTCATTCAAGAGTTTAAATTCAGTGTAGTTATGAAATGTTCCTTCTGATTTTTCAGATAGTTGTTTAAGCAGTTTATGATTTGCTAGAGCAAATTTATTTTCATAGTCAATGTCTTCTACAACAAATGATGAGCTATGGTAAGAGGAGGTATCATCACTAAAAACTTTGAATTTGTATTTTCCTATAGATTCTAACTTTAAGTTAAGTTGATAATAGTCTTTATTTTTTGTTATCTTTTTCTTTATTGTGTCTCCAAATTTGTTAGTACACTCAAAATATAAATCCTCATTATTATCTAACTCAAAATTTTTGTTGAATTTTTTTACTTTAAGATTAAATTTTGAGTTGATCCCTACTATCTTATCGTAATCAACAGATATTTTATTTTTTCTGCTTGAAAGAATTAATGATTTACATACATCTAAGACGAATTTATCAAATTTTAAATAATTTTCATTCGATTTATAATCATACATTCTTTGTCTCCAAAAGTTCTGGGCTAAAATTATGCCTTTACTAACACCATCTCTTTCTATTAAAATTAGAGGATTATCATTTGTAATACCATTTACATTTTGCTTGAAGATGATATCTGGCCTTTTGATACCACTAATTTTGAGATAATTTGTACTCAGTGATGGACCATTTTTGAATTGATTAATTAAATTTCTATCAATTTTAAATGATGAAAAATTAGTATCCAAACTTGGTCTAACCTCAAAAAAATTGTCAACTAAATTTAAACTGATATTGTCAAAGAAGTTTTTAAATAAATCTTCTCCGTTGTTTGATAAAAAAAGAAGAGGAATCTCTGACTTTTTAATTTTTTCACATATTAATTTTTCTAAAACTTGAACACCTGAAAATAAAATCAAGTCAGACCCACTAAATTGAATATTTTCTTCAGAGACAGAAAGTATCTTAAAGTCAACATTAATATCAGATTCTAACGATTTTCCAATTGTAATAGCGTCAGGGTGAACATGATCATAGAGCATTAAAATTTTGTACTCAGACTCAATTACATCAATTGTGATATCAAAGCTATTGTTTGAAATAATTTTTTCATTTTCAAATGAATCTAATTTAAATTTAAACTGGTTTAAACCAGATGAATCTAACTCAACTTTATAAATAATTTTTTTATAGAAATCCTTTTCATTAACCAAAAAGTTGAAAGATTGAATATTTTTACCATTAGAAATAAGTTTTGCATCAAAATTGTTTCCTAGTAGGTTGTCGGCACTAACTATTAGCTCAAGTGTAACAATAGAATTTTGAAAAGATACCGGATTATAATTTACATTTTCTATTCTTATGTCAGTAATTTGACTTGTATCTCCAACTCCAACGCAATGAACTGGAAAAATATTTACAGATTCATTGTAAACTGGATTCTTTCCTAGGTTAATTATGCCATCAGATATTAAAAGTAATCCCTCAACATTTTTTCTTAGATACTTTTTTTTTACAAATTCAAAAACTGAATTTATATTGGTCTCTTTACCATTGTAATTTTGAGGTAATCCATCGTAAACCTTATCTGAGAAATGAAAAGTTTTTACATCTATATTTTTGTTGTGGTTTGAAATAAATTCTTTTAATTGACTTCTCAAATCATAATTCCTAACAGACTTTGACGCATCAACAAAAACTAAAAAAATTGGCTTATTTTTTTTGTAAACAAAAGATTTTGAGATTGGCTCTAGAAAAAGTAGTGTAATAAAAAAAAGACTAAATAATCTTAACAAAAAAGAAACTAAATTTTTTTTTAAAATTCTTTTGCTATTCTTATCATAATAAAGAAAATAAGAGAGTAAAATTGAGAAAGTTAAGCATAAAATAATCCAATATGTTGGATATGATAGTTGAAAAAGAATCATTATGTCAACATTCCACCACAGACATTTATTACTTGACCGGTAACATAAGATGATAAATCAGATGCAAGAAATAATGTAACGTTAGCAACATCATTGGTACTTCCACCTCTTTTTAACGGTATTGAATCTCTCCATGATTGAACTACATCATCACTGAGTTGTTCAGTCATTTCTGTTTCAATGAATCCAGGTGCAATACAGTTACATCTAATATTTCTAGAACCCAGCTCTAATGCCATGGATTTTGTAAAACCGATCATTCCAGCTTTAGATGCTGAATAATTTGATTGACCAGCATTTCCTTTTACACCTACTACAGAACTCATATTTATTATAGATCCTGATCTTTGTTTTAACATTGTTCTTAATATAGCTTTTGTAGTGTTAAAAACAGACTTTAAATTGACATCAATTACCCTTTCAAAATCTTCTTCACTCATTCTCATTAATAAGTTATCTTTTGTGATACCAGCATTGTTAACCAAAACATCAATAGAACCAAAATCATTGACTACATCATCAATTAGTATTTGAGATTGTTCAAAGCTAGATGCATCTGACATGTAAGAAACAACTTTTTGTTTGTGATTTAAGAAATCTGACTCAACAGATTTTGCTTCTTTAGAGTCTCCTATGTAAGAAAATGCAACATTAGCTCCGTTTTCAACAAAAAGTTCAAGTATACCCCTACCAATGCCTCTGCTAGCTCCAGTAATTAAAACATTTTTATCTTTTAACAATTTCATATTTTAAGAATTTAAATTAATTATTTCAGCAATTTTCTTTCCAATCATTGCAGGTGATTTAACAACATGGATACCACAGTCACTCATAATTTTCATTTTTGCTTGAGCTGTATCGTCATTACCTCCAACTATTGCACCAGCGTGCCCCATAGTTCTACCCTTAGGCGCAGTTTGCCCCGCAATAAAACCTACAACAGGTTTTTTATTATTTTTTTTAATCCATTTTGCAGCATCAGCTTCTAATTGACCACCAATTTCACCAATCATTACTATTCCACTTGTTTGATCATCATTCATCAGCATTTTTATTGCATCAAGAGTAGTTGTCCCAATTATTGGATCGCCTCCTATTCCAATAGCAGTTGAAATACCAAGCCCAGCCATTACAACCTGATCAGCGGCTTCATATGTCAATGTACCTGATTTTGATACTATACCAATATTTCCTTTTCTAAATACAAAACCAGGCATGATTCCACATTTTGCTTCATCTGGCGTGATAACTCCAGGGCAATTTGGGCCCACTAAAACTACATTTTTATCTTTAATATAGTCTTTTACGGTGATCATATCTTTAGTTGGAATACCTTCAGTGATACAAATAATCACACAAATATCAGAGTCAGCGGCTTCCATAATAGCATCGGCAGCAAATGCGGGTGGCACAAAAATAATTGATGTATTGGCTCCAGTAACTGAAACAGCTTCAGAAACAGTATTAAACACAGGCAAATCTAAATGAGTCTGCCCTCCTTTTCCTGGCGTGACTCCTCCAACAATATTTGTACCATATTCAATCATTTGAGATGAATGGAAAGTGCCTTCACTACCTGTAAATCCTTGAACAATAACTTTTGAATCTTTATTTACTAATACACTCATGTTTTAATTTCTTTCGCAAAATTAGAACAATAAAGCTATTAGCAAAGTAATTTCAATATTTTTGTGTTGTGAAGGATTTCAATAACCAAGATACAATTTGTGCGATTGCAACTGGAGGCGGCACCAGTGCAATAGCTATCATAAGAATTTCAGGAAAAAAATCATTTGATACTATAAAACAAATTTTTGATAAAAAAATAAACAGCATAAAATCACACACAATTATTTTTGGTAACATAAAGGAAAAAAACAAAATTGTCGATGAGGTCTTAATTTCATTTTTTGTTGGACCAAATTCGTATACGGGAGAAGACACTGTTGAGATCTCTTGCCACGGATCAAAATTTATTCAAAATAAAATCATACAACTTTTAACAACTCATGGAATTCGTCCAGCTGAGCCTGGCGAGTTCACTATGAGAGCATTTTTAAATAAAAAACTAGATCTCTCACAAGCAGAGTCAGTTGCAGATTTAATTAGCAGTGAAAATAAAATTGCGCATCAAACTTATATAAATCAACTAAAGGGGGGGGTCTCAAAAAAAATTAACAAACTTAGAGAGGAGTTAGTGAATTTTGCATCATTAATTGAACTAGAACTAGATTTTAGTGAAGAGGATGTTGAATTTGCTAGCAGAAAAAAATTAATAGCATTACTTAAAAATTTAAAAGATGAGATTAGTTTCTTAATATCTTCATATATTGACGGTAACATATTTAAAGAAGGAATAGTAGTTACAATATTAGGGCAACCTAACTCTGGGAAATCAACCTTATTGAATTGTATACTAAATGAAGAAAAAGCAATAACTTCAGATATAGCCGGTACAACAAGAGATTTAATTGAGGATTCTATATCCATAGATGGATTAACATTTAGATTTACTGATACTGCAGGTCTTAGAGAAACTAAAAATGAAATTGAAAATCAAGGAATAAACAAAGCTATTGAAAAATCCAAAAAATCTAATATAATTATAAATTTAATTGATGCAACCAAAGATGTTGCTCAACAAATAAATTATTTAAAAAAAATTACGAAAAACAAGGATAGTATTTTTGTTTTAAATAAAACTGATTTAAAGACAGTTGAAAATAAAGATTGCATGATTTTTATATCTGCAAAAAATAATATTGGAATTGACTTATTAAAAGAAGAATTATTGAATATCTGTGAAAAGTACAGATACACTGACTCAAATGTTGTTTTAACTAATACAAGACACTTAAATGAATTAAATGAATGCCTCAAAGAAATTAACATAGTTATCGAAAACATTAACAAACTTAGTTCAGATTTAATATCTGTAAATATCAGAAAAGCTTTGGATCATTTAGGAAATATCACAGGTGAGATAACTACAGATAATTTACTTGGTAATATTTTTAGTAATTTTTGTATTGGCAAGTAAATTATATTTCAAGTTAACTCACATTCTCGTAAAAATTAATTTGAATAAAATTTGAAATAAAAAAAGAAGAAATTATAAATATTGCAGCAGATCATTACAAATACGAATTATTTTTTTCCTAAAATCTATATAATAATTTTAGAAATTTTTTATGCAAATTAAAATTTTCATTCAAAATTCAAAAATTATTTTTTATTTTTTTTTATTTTAGGCGGCTGATGATACAATAACTAAGTTATCATCACAACCAAAACAAGTTTAAAAATTTATTATTAAAGAAGAAAAAACTTCAAAAAAAAAAATATGGAATCAAATTTTACTATTGGAAAAATATTAAAAAACAATATTTTACTTACTTTTATTATTTTATTTACGTCTGTTTATGATGTAAATGCACAATGTACTGGAAATGCTATGCAGTATCCCTCAGCGGCTATCACCGTTCCAAGTACCTGTAACACAATTACTACTATTACCTCATGTCAATATCTTAATGAACACTCACAGCTTACTGGAATTACAAGTGGTTATTCATATACAGTAGAACACACTGGTGCAGGTAGCTGGATTGTTGTTTATGAAGGAGGAACTGGTCTGCCAGGATCAAATGGTGTTTTTGTTACTGATGGGTATAGTCCTTTGACATTTACAGCTTCATCATCATCAGATTATTGGGTCCACTGGGTAGCTGACAGTAATTGTACACAAGTCGGTTCGCCATGCAATACTACTACGATAAGCATTGCATCTGGTGGTAATTTAACATATGGATGTACTGACCCACTAGCACTAAATTTTGATTCAACTGCAATTTGTGATTCTGGGTGTGTATACCAATATGGATGTATGGACACAAATGCAAATAACTATGATTCAACAGCTGTATTTGAAAGTGGTCTTTGTAACTATACTTGTGTGAGTGGTTCTCAATCTGAAAGTTTTGAAAGTAACCCTAATGGGTTAGATGGTACTCTATGGTACAATGATCGTACAGGACCAGCTAACGCTTGGGTAAGAGGGAGTAATACATCTACTGTAAACACAGGTCCAGCATTCGCTTACGATAGTACTTACTTTATGTATGTTGAGGGTAATCTTTCAAATTCCAATACAAATTATAAGCTAGTATCAAAGTGTGTTGATTTGAGTAGTTTTACCAACCCTTCTTTGCTATTTGCTTACAATATGAACGGATCCGGTATTGGTACTCTTGAAGTTGAAATTTCATTAGACTCTGGACAAACATGGACAAATCTTTGGGCATCTTCAGGAAACAAAGGCCCAAATTGGTACGAAGCACTAGTTCCGCTAAATCAATACACAGGTCCATCAAAAATAAGATTCAACTATGTACCCGGAGCTAATATATTTTCAGATTGTGCAATTGATTTTGTAAGATTCTCAGAATCTCCTCTTTCTGGTTGTACCGATCCATTTGCAGCCAACTATGATTCAACTGCAACTTATGATGACGGTTCTTGTTTATTTCCTGGTTGTTTAGATGTATATGCATCAAATTATTGCTCATCCTGTAACCAAAATGATTCCTTATCTTGTATTTATCCAAACTGTGCTACTCTTCCTATATTAGAAACATTTGAAGATACAAGTTTTAGTGTAAACAATTGGTTGACTACTGCTGGAGTAAATTCATCTGTAAATCTTTCTACTACATCACCACCTTCTATTGCTGGTAATGTATCAGTTGAAATGGTTTCAAGCGGATCATTTAATGTTACTCCTTTTAGCGAAATTGCAGCATTTGATTCAACTCAATATTTAGCTAATTTTTCTTCGTTAAATATTTGTTTAGATCTTTCTAATAATCAAAATGCTAGGATGTCAGCTCTTGTTCACATGCCTGGAGTATCATTTACTCCAACACATTGGTTACGTGTTCTAGTTAACGGCAATGTTATTTTTGATACTGATTCATTCTCTTGTATGACGAATTCTAATTCAACATTAATTACAGGACCAGTCAGAACAAATATGATAGTCTCAGATTCAATAATTTGGGATCTATCAGCTTATGTTGGAAACTCCAATGTGAATGTTACATTTCAATGTGTAAGTTCTAGTGGTAATGAAACATATATTGACAACATAAATATTTATGAAGTCTTACCATGTACCTTCTTTAGTACTGAAATTTCAGCATCTCCTGTGAGTTGTAATGGAGGAGCTGATGGATCAGCTACTGCATCACAAACCAACCTGCTAGCAAGCTCTTCTCAGTCATATTTGTGGTCAAACGGAGATACAAACTCATTAGCTAGTGGTTTAACTGCAGGTTCCTACAGTTGCATCATTAGTGATGTTACAAATGGGTGCTCTGACACATTATCAGTAACTGTTATTGAGCCTAGTAGTGTAGCTTTTAGTAGTGTAATTGTTGATGCTACTGATTCTATATCCTCAAACGGATCTATTGATGTTACTCTTACTGGTGGAAATGCATGTGCAACAGACTTTCAAATTGGATTTGGAACAACAGCAAGCACTGGAAATGGTTCATCACCGGGAGCAAATCTCTTCTACACTTGGTATCATGATAACAAAAGTGAAATTACATTTTTGGCATCTGAACTAGCTGCAAATGGAATGCAAATTGGATCTCAGTTAGATGAGATCGGATGGGAAATTTCCTCTGCTAGTGGTCAGCCGATGAACAACTTAACAATTGATATTGAGGAAAATGGTGTAGTAACTAATGTTTACTCATCTACTTACACTGCAGTTGTTGGTTGGAATATGATGAGTTTCACAAATCCATTCACTTGGAACGGAGGTGATATTAAGGTTATTACTTGCTTTGATAATACAAGTTACACTTCAGCAAACAATTTTTATTATACAACTACATCTTTTGTTAGTGTTCAAAGAGTTTGGGCTGATAATGGAACCGCAACACTTTGTAATGATCCTTTCACAAATGGCTCATCTGATAGGCCAAATACAAGATTTGGAACTAATTCTAGTTCATATACGTATGCATGGTCTAATGGAGATAGCACTGAAGATATAACTAACCTTGCTGCAGGTAACTATTCTGTTAACGTAACAGATTGCAAGAACTGTACTTATTCTTCTTCATTTACTGTAGCTATAAATACAATTTTAGGATGTACAAATCCAACGTCTTGGAACTATAACCCTATTGCAAACGTTGATGATAGTTCTTGTATTTCAGTTGCAACTGCATGTCTTGACCCAACTGCTTTCAACTATACACCTTTTGATTCATTAACAGCGAACACTAATGATTCTACTCTTTGTATTGCTAGAGTTTTTGGTTGTACAGACAGTACATTTATTAACTATGATCCTCTTGCTAACACGGATGATGGTAGTTGTGCCTTTTGTGCTGGTAACGTAGTTGCTCCTATAACAGAAAATTTTGATAGCTTAGGATATCTTGGTATATTTTCTCAGTACACGTCCGATGATATGGATTGGACACAAGATAACTTAGGAACACCTTCTATTGGAACTGGTCCTAGTGATGATGTCACAGGCGGTGGATACTATTTATATACAGAAGCCACAGGAAATTCCAACAGTAGAGCTATGCTTTTTTCAACTTGTGTTGACATCACTGCACTAGCTTCTCCTGCTCTAATATTCTCATATCACATGCTTGGAGGAGCAATGGGAACTCTTAATGTTGTGATTAATAATGATACTGCATGGACGCGATCAGGTCAGCAAGGACCTCAGTGGTACAGAGATCAAATTGACTTATCAGCATATTCGAGTCCTGTAAGAATTGATTTTGTTGGTACTACTGGGACTAGCTACACCTCAGATATGGCAATTGATCAGGTTAGTATTGATGAAATGTTATTAAGTGGTTGTACAAATGCTTCTGCTAACAACTATGACTCAACTGCTGTTATCGATGATGGTTCTTGTATTTATGCATGTACTGCATCAATTCTTCAACTCTCAGAGTTAGCTAATGAAGGTTCTCCAAACGACTTTATTGAAATAAGAAATACTTCAGGATCAAGTTGTGATATTACTGGATGGCAAGTTGATGACAGTTTAGCAATGAACGATTGGACATTCAGCTCAGGCGTTATACCGGCAGGTGGTTTTTGGTATGCTTACAAAGATTCTTCTTATTCATACATAAACGATGCTAATGGTCTTCTTGTTGATTCTCTAATAGGATCATTTACTTCAGATCTTAGTTCTCAAGGTGGAAATATATATCTAGTTAAAGGAACAGATACTGTGAACTTTGTAGTTGACTCTTCTTTAGCTGATGCAAACGGAGTTGAATTTTCTCAAAGCATAACGCCATTTGGTTACTGTTATACATATCCAACCGCAGGTTATGCTAATAACTTATGTGAAGTATTTGGCTGTAATGACCCAACAGCATTAAACTTCGACCCTACTGCAACTCAAAATGATGGTTCATGTATAGCAACTGTACTTGGATGTACAGATACTTCTGCGATCAACTATGACTCATTAGCAAATGTTGATAACGGATTGTGTCAATATCCGTTATGTAATGTATTTGCCCCTTATCATCAAGAATTTAGTTCTGGTGCTTTACCAGTATCACAATGTCCTCAGACAGGATGGCTGACATCAGTAGTTACTGGTGATGGTTGGAGATTCACAGGTAATCCAGGCTACAATGCAAGTACTTTTCAAGGAAATAACAGAGCTCAAGGTACTTTTGCATGGATTGATTTTTCTAGTATTGACTCAAGCGTGATTTTAAAAGTTGAAGATATCAACATTACACAATTAGCTACTCCTTATTTAATTTTTGACTACTTTAGTGACCAAGGGACTAGCGTATTAAACGGTCAAAATAATATCTTACACGTTGAAGCTTTTGATTCGACTGGTTGGGACTCTGTGATGACCTTACAATTACAAACCACTGGATGGCAAACCTTTACAACTGATCTATCTAGTCATACGCTTGGTACTGATATTGTCAGAATTAGATTTAGAGCTGAGAGTGGTGGGTCATCTAATGATTTCTACAACGATTTATTATTGGATGATGTGAGAATTGACAATGCACCTTATCCTGGTTGTACAGATCCTATAGCTTGTAATTATGATTCTTTAGCAAATGTTGATGATGGAAGTTGTTATGTGTTCACTACAAGTACATCAAGTACCGATGTTTCTTGTAATGGTGGAAATGATGGTGCGGTTTCTGTATCAACAAACATTACAGCTCAATCAATACTTTGGTCAAATGGATCAACATCCGCTCAAGTTAATGGATTAACTGGTGGTATTTACTATGTCACTGTTCAAGATTCACTTGGATGTACAGCTAACGATTCAGCAATTGTTAATGTTCCATCAGGGACCTTAGTTTCTTTAACTGCAGTTGGGGAATCTTCAGCTGGAGCATCTGATGGTCAAGTGATTGCCAACGTTTCCGGAGGGAATGCATGCCCAACAGATCTTCAGTTTGGATTTAGTACTGTTTCAACAACTGGTACTTCAACAATTGGAGGAGCGCTATTCTATACTTATTGGATGGATAACAAGAGTGAAATTACTTTTCAAGCATCTGAGATTTTAGCACTAGGATTTCTTCCAGGTCAAGAACTTACCTCTATTGGCTGGGAAATTTCAACTGCAAGTGGTCAACCAATGAATAACTTGAGTATTGATATTGATCAATCAGGAGTTGTTACAAACGTACATTCAGGTACTTATACTGCAGTCACAGGCTGGAATACATTCACATTCACTAATCCAGTTGTGTGGAATGGAGGTGATATTAAAGTAATAACATGCTTTGATAATTCATTTTATACAACAGCAAATAATTTCTACTATTCAGTAACATCTTTTGCTAGTGTTTACCACCAATATCAGGATTTAAGCGCAAGTAATATTTGTGGTAATGTTTTGACAACTCAGTCATTTAACAGACCAAATACAAGATTTGGAACAAACAATTCAGCTTACACGTACAGTTGGTCAAACGGAAGTACAACACAAAATATCTCCGGATTATCAGCTGGACAATATTGTTTAACTGTCACTGATTGCAATGGTTGCACATCAGCAGCAGTTTGTGAAACAGTTACTGTTTCAGCAACATTAGGTTGTACAGACCCTACTGCATCAAACTATAATCAGTTTGCAAACCAAGATGATGGAAGTTGCACATATGATTGCTCAATATTCGCAATTTCATTAGACTCTATTAGTAATGTAGCACCTTGTAATGGAAACAACAATGGATACATTCAAATAAGTACTAATCTTTGCTCCTTTGTAATCTGGAGTGATAATCAAAGTAACTCACTAACTAGATCAAACTTATCTGCTGGTACATATAGTGTAACCGCATACACATGTGACTCAGTATGTGTTGATTCACTCACATTTGTGATATCTGAACCAAGTTCAATATCTGCAAATGGAACGATAACCAACAGTACTACTGGATCTGATGGAGCAATTAGTTTAGTTGTTTCAGGAGGAAGTCCGTGCCCTAATATTGTAACTGGATATTGTACAGTTGGACTTAATGGAGGACCAGTTGGTCCGTCATCATCTGTAGATTCTGAAATAGAATCACTTAAGCTAGTTGGTGATAATGACTCTATTGATTATGTTGGTTGCCCTGGAGTAGCGGGATTGAATGATCAAACCAATCTAGAAGTTAGCCTTTCTAGCGGTAACACATATTCAATAAGTATTAATTTCGGAACTTGTGGTGGTGTTTATGCGGGTGTTGGTCAAGCATGGATTGATTTCAATATGGATGGCTCATTTACCCAAAATGAAGCTATTGTAACCGCATATGGGGTTAATATTGGAACTCAAAACTACAACTTTACTGTGCCATCTAACTTAGGTGCTGGTAAAACACGGATGAGAGTAATTCAATGGGAAGGAGGTGCAATTCCTATAAACCCTTGTGGACAATTTGTATACGGTTCAGCAATTGACTATACTATATCTCTTAACGGAGGTGGATCTGGTTATGATTTCCTATGGTCAAACGGTGATACAACTAAAGACTTGACGAATTTGTCAACTGGAACTTATTCAGTAACTATTACTGACTGTAACGGATGTAGTACTTCTGAAACATTTAATGTAACAAGTAGTATTATTTATGGATGTACTAATCCAAATGCATTGAACTATGATCCACTAGCTACTGTTGATGATGGTTCTTGTATAGCAATTCTTTATGGTTGTACAGACTCTACTGCAGTAAACTACTTCCCAGGTGCTAACGTAGATGATGGTTCTTGTATATATACATCTTGTTCAGCATCACCGATTACG
>CACIJW010000007.1 GCA_902587125.1 uncultured Bacteroidota bacterium | reverse complement strand
ATTTTGAATCTTCTCTAGTAATTTAAAAAATTGAGTTATTAACAATTATGAATATTGCTGTTGTTTTACTAGAGATAGAATGTTTTTTTTTCTATATTTAACTTGTAAATTTAATTATTAATTAAAAATTATAATCATGGGTTTTACTCACAATAATTCAAAAGGTACTACTTACCACCTAAACAAAAAAGATGTTACTTTAAAGTCTACTGGTAGAGTACAAACAATTTATTACTTCTCAAAAGATTCAAGACCAACTGCTTGTGACAAGCCAGACGGATACTCTGTTAAGGAGAATCAAAGAACTGGATTACCTTTCTTATCAAAAGGTTAAGAAGAAATAATGAATAAATTAAAAAAGCCCTTTCTTAAGGGCTTTTTTTTTGTTAGTTATCTTCTAAGTAAAGTCATATAGTAAAGTAGATAAGTGGTTGCTGCGAGAGCTGATACAAGATAAGTTCCAGCAGCCCATTTTAGTGCATCTTCAGCTTGAACTATTTCCTGATCATTTGATACATTAGATTTTTTCAACCACTTTATTGCTCTGTTACTGGCGTCATATTCGACAGGTAGGGTAACAAGTGAAAAAATTGTAATTGCAGCTTGTAAAAGAATAATTAACATTATCATTTGGTTGAAAGAGAAAATTTTCAGAAATCCAGCTCCTAAAAGACCAAATATGAAAATCATATTCATCATTTTACTACTTAAACTTACAATTGGAACAAGTTGAGATCTCATTTCAAGCCAAGAGTAAGCAGTAGCATGCTGCACTGCATGTCCACATTCATGTGCTGCGACTGCTGCAGCTGAAATATTTCTTCCGTTGTAAACATCAGGGCTTAAGTTCACAGTTTTGTCCTTAGGGTTGTAATGATCAGTTAACTTACCAGGAACTGAGACAACAGAAACATCAAAAATGTTGTGCTCATTTAACATTTTTTCAGCAATTTCTTTACCTGAGAGTGATGAAGAAAGAGGAGTTTTACTATATTTCTTAAACTTACTTTTAAGTTGGTTACTGACAATTCCACCAATTATCATAAAACCAATCATTATTATCCAAATCATATTATTTTTTTTTAAAGATTAATTTATAATTTACAAAATTAGAAAATTCAATTATTAAATACAATAATAAAATCTTAGATTTGCTAGTATATGGTTGATAAAAAAGATAGACCATTAATACTGGTTACAAATGATGATGGAATTGATTCTAAAGGAATTAATGAACTTGCTATAATTGCTTCTAATTTTGGAAATGTTTATGTAGTTGCGCCCGACAAGCCTCAATCTGGAATGAGTAGTGCTATAACACTAGAGTCTATCATTAGATGTAATTTACATGAAAATGTAAATAGTAATATTGTTAAGTATTCATGTACAGGTACGCCTGTTGACTGTGTAAAATTAGCTATCAACAAAATTTTACCAAGAAAACCAGATTTGGTTTTATCTGGAATTAATCATGGTTCAAATTCTTCTATAAATGTTATTTATTCTGGAACAATGGCTGCAGCATTTGAGGGATGCTTAGAAAAAATACCTTCAATAGGCTTTTCCTTATTAGATTATTCATCTAATGCTGATTTTAATCATTGCACTGAAATAGTTCATTCAATAGTAGAAAAAATTTTGAATAATGGTTTAGAAAATGGGGTATGTTTAAATGTAAATATTCCAAAAAAATCAAATGAAAACATTAAGGGCATAAAAATTTGTCGACAAGCTGATGCAAATTGGATTGAGGAATTTGATGAGAGAGTTGATCCTAAAAAACTAAATTATTTTTGGTTAACAGGTACTTTTGTTAATTATGATAGTGGAAATGATACAGATGAGCAAGCACTAAAAGAAAATTATATATCAATAGTACCTGTGAAATATGATTTAACTGATCACAATTCTATTAGCTCATTAAAGAAAATTTTTTAATGAGTAATAGTCTTTCGAAAGGATTTTTTATCGGATTAATTAGTCCAATAATTGCTTTTATTATATATGTAGGTTTTTATAAAAATCTGGATATTCTTGAAACAATAAAATATTTATATAAGGTTAAAAAGTTATCTCATGTAGTAAGCCTGTCTTTAATTTCAAATCTGCCTTTATTTTTTCTGTATTTGAGATTTAAGAACTATAATCAATCAAGAGGTATTATTTTGTCTATGTTTTTTTACGCAGTTATAATCATATCACTCAAATTTATAATATGAGAATTTATATAATAGCTGCAGAACCATCATCTGATTATATTGCTTCAAAATTAGTATCTCAAATGAAAGTTTTAAACAAAAATTTAACTTTTAGAGCTTGGGGTGGAAAAAATTTAGAAAAACAAGATATTCAAATTGTTGTAAACAATAGACAAACTTCAATTATGGGTTTCTCTTCAATTATTAGAAATTTTAAAATAGTTTCAAATCAGTTTAAATTTTGTAAGCGAGATATTTTAGCATTTAATCCTGACAAAATTGTTTTAATTGATTACGCAGGATTGAATCTAAGAGTTGCAAAATTTGCAAAGTATAAAAATATAGAAGTAAGTTATTATATACCTCCGAAAATATGGGCATGGAACAAAAGAAGAGTTTATAGAATCAAAAAGTATGTTGATAAATTATATGTTATTTTCCCTTTTGAAAAGGATATATATAGCAGTTATGGAATTAAAGCAAACTACTTTGGTAATCCTATTTTTGAAAATAAATACGAAAATGAAAAGCTAGAGGAAAATGTAATTGCTTTGCTTCCTGGAAGTAGATCGCAAGAAGTTAATAAGATCCTGCCTGAGATGCTTAAGATTGTTCATCAATTCCCAAGTTACAATTTTATAATTGTTAAAAGTTCTAATATTTGTAAATCTCACTATGATAAACTAATTAGAAAAAACTCATCAAAAAATATCTTTATTTCAAAGGAACCAACATTGGAAATACTTGGAAAATCAAAAGCCGCAATAGTTACTTCCGGAACAGCGACTTTAGAAGCTGTAATGTTGAATGTTCCTCAAGTTGTATGCTATAAGACAAGTAAATTTAATTTTTACTTAGCAAAAGTTTTATTAAAAATCAAATATATTTCCTTGGTCAATATATTATTAAATAAGGAATGTGTTAAAGAACTAATTCAAAATAATTTAAATCCAAAAAAACTATCTTTTGAGTTAAATAGACTTATTGATTCAAATTATTCAAAAAAGATGGTATTGGATTACAAAAAAATTCATGATTTACTCTATCAAAAAAATACATCTAAAAAAATAGCTACTGATATCTTGAGCTAATTTTCTTTTACGTAATTAATCAAGCTCGAATATGTTAGTAATACTTGGTTGCAGCTTCCTGCATCAATGATTTGATCATAATCATAAAAAACATTATCTGATTGGTCAGTAAGTTGCCAATTTATAGAAGTAATACTTGATTCATACCATTGTATAGTAGCTGAAACAAATCCTGCTTGATAACAATCTGGTGCGCTAAGAGAGAAAGTGAAAGGATAGGAGTCGGATCCTACAAAACTTTCATCAATAAAAAAGTTAATTTGATTTGTTTGAGAGCCGAGATATACAGCTGCATTAGCATCTAAATAAAATACGATATCCGCTTCATAAGTACAGGAGCCATCATCAATGTCTGTATTTGGTGAGTAATTTGTTGCTAGAGGATCAAGACATCCATAAATTGTTCTGTTACTATCAGAGCAAGATGCAAATACGCATAATATTAGAAAAAAATAAATATTTTTCATGAGTTGAATTTATAGCTTTTCTTCCACAATATTCATTATTTCAATCTGTAACTTTTTACTTTTTTTTAAGATTGAATCCGTTTTTTTGTTGATTGATTCGATAAATTTTAAATCATTAAAATCTTTACAGTTAATTTTTACGTTTAATAAACCTCCTTTAATAGCTGTAATAGCACATAAGCTAGCAACACCAGCGTCTGAAATTGAATTTGGATTACCATGTAAAGCCATCTCTTTTGTAATTTTCATACAATCATAGGCTTTTTCCATAATAGACAAAGGAACAAGAATTGCATTTTTTGTAGCCTTGGATATAGCCTCATTTCTCTTTTTTATTTCTACTTCAGTGTCTTTAGGTAGTCTAATTGATTCAATGATTTGGTTGAAGGCATCTGTATCCTTGTCAACAAGATCAATAAGTTCATTTTGAACATCTAAACTTTTTTTAGCCCAGTCTGAGAAGAACTCCCATCTGTCATCCCAACCTCTTTTATGAGAGGATAAGTTTGCTACCATCGTTGTTAGTGAAGCAGCTAATGTACCACAGTATGCGGAGATAGAGCCTCCTCCTGGTGCAGGGCTTTCTGATGAGGTTTCGTTTGCAAAATCAGTTAAACTCAAGTAACTTAATTTTTCTTTAGGTTCCTCAATGAGATATTCAATAATTCTTTCTTTGGGGTTAAAATCAAACAAATCATCAAGTCCTAAGCTTTTTACAGCAATATTTATAATTTCTGACTCTGGAACACCTAATGATCTCTTTTGTTTTTTTAGAAAGTATTCACCAGCATCGATTAATACTTTTTTTGGTACTAAACCAATTAGCTCTGAGCCAGTAACTCTTATTCCCTTTTTAATTGCTTGTTCGCAGGTTTTGTCAAATACCAAATGTAATGGTGATACGTTAATGTCAGTTAAATTGTATGAAATTTGTGCGATATTATATTCTTTAATAAACCATCCTATACCTTTTACTGATTTAAACATTCCTGGCTCTCTGAGCGGGTTTCCTTTTTTATCTTTGATAATTTTCCCATCAAGTTTTCCACCTTCTCTTTTAATTCTTCCTGCTTCTCTGATATCAAATGCAATAGAGTTTGCTCTTCTAGTTGAAGTAGTGTTCAAATTAACATTATATGCAATCAAAAAATCTCTAGCCCCTACAGCAGTGACACCAGATTTTTTAACTGTTTCATTAAAATTATCTGGACCATAATCAGGCTTCCACTCTTTGGTTTCAATTTTTTTTGACATGGCCTCATATTCACCACTTCTACAGTTTGCAAGATTTTTTCTTTCTGGTTTGGTTGCTGCTTCTTCATAGCAGTAAACAGGTATGCCTAATTCATTACCAATCTTTTTTGCTAGCTTTTGAGCCCACTCAACAGTTTCTTGCATAGAGATGTTTGAGATTGGTACTAAGGGACATACGTCTGTAGCCCCCATTCTTGGGTGTTCCCCCTTATGAGTAGACATATCTATATTCTCTTGCGCGGTTTTAACTAATAAAAAAGCAGCATCAATTACATTTTGAGGCTCACCTATAAAAGTTATTACAGTTCTATTCGTTGCATTACCAGGATCTACATTTAATAATTTTACTCCCTCAACTCTTTCAACAACTTTTGAAATTAATTCTATTTTTTCTTTGTCTCTTCCCTCAGAAATATTTGGGACACATTCAATAAGTTTTTTCATGATGTTTTATCTATGAAACAAAGATACTATTCTTAAGTAGAAATACATATTTTTGTAAGGTGTTTGATAATAATAACAATGAAATAGATTCTGGATTAGCACTGCCTCTAATGGAATCTTTTTATACTATCCAAGGTGAAGGTTATTTTTCAGGAATACCTTCTTATTTTTTAAGAATTGGAGGTTGTGATGTTGGTTGTCATTGGTGTGATGTAAAAGAGAGTTGGGATGCAGAATTACATCCATTGACAAAAATAGGGGACATACTAAAAGGACTCGATCTCAATATATGTGATAATGTAGTAATTACTGGCGGAGAACCACTCATGTACAATCTTGAACCTCTAACCAACTTGCTCAAAAAAAACAAGTTTAAAATTAACTTAGAAACATCGGGGGCTTATCCGCTGACAGGTACTTTTGATTGGATATGTTTATCACCAAAAAAAAATACTGATGTTTTAGATAATTTTTATGCTGACTGTAATGAGCTTAAAGTTATTATTCAAAATAATCATGATTTTAAATGGGCAGAAATACAAAGCAATAAGCTAAAAAGAGGCTGCTTCATGTACCTTCAACCTGAATGGAGTAAAAGTAAAATTATACTTCCAAGGATTATTGATTACGTGAAAAGTAATACTAAATGGAAAATTTCATTACAAACGCAGAAATATATGAACATCCCATGATTTGTAGATTACTCACCATTATGTTGTTTATTCCAATAATAGCTTTTAGTCAAAAAAATGATTACAAAAGCTACGATAAAGCAGTTTCTTTAATGAAAAAAGAAAAATATAAAAAATCCATTGAAATTTGTAACAAAATTATTAAGGAAAACCCAAACTGGAAAGCTCCTTATTTACTAGCTTCAAAGTGTTTTGAGAAAAACAATCAGATTATAAAATCAGCAGAATATTTACAAAATAGCTATAGTTTTCTTAACAACAAAGCATATTTAGAAATCGGAAATCTGCTTTATAAATATGGCTTCTACAAAGAAGCACTTGAAAATTTCAGAAAGATTATTGGTGAAGTTAGAAATGGTCAGTTTGATTCATCTGATTTAAACTTAAAAATTAAATCTTGTTTATTTTCAATAAATCAATTAATTAATATTGACTCAAACAATAAACCAATTAAATTAAACTCAAATGTAAATACTTCATTTTCTGAGTATTTTCCAGTTCTCTCATTAGATGATAGCTTACTTCTTTTTACTAGAAAGATACTAAATAAAGATGATATTTATGACGAAGATATTTATGTTTCAAAAAAAGATTCAATTTTTTGGACTGAGGCATCCTCTTTAGGGTCAATTAATTCCAGTAACAATGAAGGTGCTGTTAATCTTACTTCTGACAAGTCAACTTTTGTTTTTACATCTTGTAATAGAAGAGAGGGTTATGGAAGATGTGATATTTATTTTATGAATTCTGATGGTGAAATATTTAATGCGGGACCAAAAATAAATACTAAACATTGGGAGTCACAAGCATGCTTTTCTCCAGACAACAAGTATTTGTACTTTGTAAGTGATAGGCCAGGTGGTTTTGGAGGAAAAGATATCTGGATGTCTGAACTTACTGCAAATGGCTTTAGTAGTCCAGTTAACCTAGGATCAATAATTAACACTAAAAGTGATGAAATGACACCTTTTATTCATTTTGATAATCAAACTTTATATTTTGCCTCTGATGGACATATTGGCTTTGGGAATTACGATATTTATATTTCCAGGAGAAAAAATATAGCTTCAATGTTTGAAAAGCCAGTGAATCTAGGACCATCTATTAATAGCTTTAAAGAAGAAAATTGTTTTTTTGTTTCCTCTGACGGAAAAACTGCCTATTACTCAACAGATCGTTTTGATAATCAACATGATATTTACACTGTTCTAATAAACGATTCTATCAGACCGAATAATATTTTATCAATTGAAAGAGAAATTCTTAGCTCAAAGAACAGTGAAATTATATTAAATAACATACAATTTGAAACTAACTCATTTACTCTGATAAATTCATCATTCTCTGATATTGAAGAATTAATTTCAAATCTAAAAAAATATGAAAATTTAGAAATTGAAATTCAAGGACATACTGATAATGTTGGTAATTATGATTATAATTTAAGGCTATCAGAGCTAAGAGCTAAATCTGTATATAATTACATTGTCGAAAGGGATAGTTTACTTGTGGACAGGATTACTTTTAAAGGATACGGAGAAGATAAGCCAATTGATGATAATAAAACAAATAGTGGTAGAGCTATAAATAGAAGAACATCGTTTCTAATTAAGAATTTCTAATTTCTCATCCCATCTCCAATAGAAATTCTTTAGATACTTTTTTTCTTCAGTGATTTCATTAATTGGAACAGTTAATGACTCTGCATTTCCAGAATATATTATTTCTTTTACTTTTCCTTTAAAAAAATTAATTAAAATTTTAGGGCTTTTTGTGTGATTTAAACCAATATTTTTATTGGATTCTTTTACTAAATAAATACTTTCACCTTGGCTGAGTACACTAATTTTTTTTAAAATGTTCTGAAAAAAGGTGCCTGATATTTCGCTGCCTTTGATTTGATTAAAAATGGTAGTATCTGATTTAAAACAAATAAAGGGATTATTTGGTAAATAAAATTTTTTAATTTCATTATCAAAATATGTTAGTATGATAGTATCTGATGTAACCTGGTATCCATCAATCCAAATAACTGGACTACCATAAAGCTTGATCAATGAGTCATTTTGATTAAATGAAAGAGAATCACATTTACCTATTAAATTTTTGCTAATAATTTTCACATCTTTATGAGATATTAGTATGTTTTTCTTAGAAAAAACTATTTCAGAATTTATGTTTAAGGTATCGTCTTTGTTTAGAAAACTAATTTTTGGTGTTTCAGTAAAATATCTTAAACTATCATTAAATAATGCATAACCACTATTTATAAATATTTTGTCATCCTTCTTTACTAATAATACGTTATCGATTGCCTCAATGTTATTTTCTTTATCAGTAATAAACATGTCTGATTGTAGTACAAAATCATTATCTTTAATATAATTGTTCTTGGAAAAAAAACCCTTTTTACTTTTAGAATTATATCTACCATTTTCAAAATAAAGATTTAAATCCTCTTTTATGTATTTTGAAGGACCATCTATCAAATAAAGATTTTTTTTGTTATCAAAATTTAAATGATTAGTAATCAATCTGTCATTCTCAATTTTAGTTTTTACTGAATCTTTGAAAAGGTATTTGTCAGTTTTGATATTATACTCTCCCTTTTTTGATATAATTTTCTGAATACCTTTTACTACCTCACCACCACCGTAGTAAAGTGCATTATCATCAGAAAAGTTAATTATTAAATTGTTAGTAAATAAACTTTTTTCACTCTTTTTAAGTATCACATTATTTTTCAAATGGGCGGTATTTTCTTTTGAATCAAAAACAAGATCTTTACAATAAATTAATACGGAATCAGACTCAATTGAAATATCGCCAAAACACTTTATCTTCCCAATATCTAAATAATGGTGAGCAGAATCACATTTTAGAAAATAGTTTTCATGTTCAAAAACTATGTTCCCTAAAAGTCTAAGATAGTCAGGGTGTTTGTTCTTATCAGAAATAGTACTGTCTGAATTGATAATATTTATAGTTTTTCTTTCTTGCGACTTACAATCATTAATAAGTGCAAATGACAATACAATAAATAAAAATCTAAAAATAATTTTATCTGAATAAAGTTTGTTTTCTATCAGGTCCAACAGATACAATTTTAATTGGAAGTTCAAGGATTTGCTCTAAAAGATTGACATATTCTTTTAGTTCGAATGGTGAATCTTCATAACTGCTTAGTTGAGTTAAATCCTTTTGCCATGAAGGTATATCTTTATAAATACAAGTAAAATCACCACCAGAAATGTCATATGGGATGTAATCTAATTTGATATCATTATGTATGTAATGTGTACAAATTCTAATTTTTTCAAGCATTGATAGAACATCAGCCTTCATCATCATTAGTTGCGTTACTCCATTTATTTTAATAGCATATTTTAGTGCTGGAATATCAAGCCAACCACATCTCCTAGATCTTCCAGTAGTAGCACCAAATTCATTACCAACTCTTTGTATTTCTTCTCCAATACTATCAAAAAGTTCTGTAGGAAAGGGACCGCTACCAACTCTTGTACAGTAAGCTTTAAAAATGCCAAAAACTTCACCAATTTTGTTTGGTGCAACGCCAAGTCCAGTACAAGCTCCAGCGGCAATGGTGTTTGATGAGGTAACAAATGGATAAGATCCGAAGTCTATATCCAATAATGAACCCTGTGCACCCTCAGCTAAAACACTTTTGTTAGCAAGTAGTTGATTGTGTAAAAACTCTTCACTATCAATTAATTTAAATTTTCTAATTGATTCAATGCTCTCAAACCACTCTTTTTCTAGTTCATCTATTGATTCTTCAAACGAATAGAATTTCAGTAGTGTTATATGTTTTTCTTTTAATTTATTGTATTTATCTTCAAAATTTTCACTGTTTATATCACCAACTCTCAAGCCGTTTCTTCCAGTTTTGTCCATATAAGTTGGTCCAATACCTTTTAGAGTCGACCCAATTTTATTTTTCCCTTTTGCTATTTCTGAAGCTTTATCAAGCATTTTATGAGTGGGAAGAATAAGATGTGCTTTTTTTGAAATTAGAAGCTCAGAGGTTTCAATATTTAGTTTTTCAATTGATTCTATTTCTTTTTTAAAAATTATTGGATCAATTACAACACCATTACCAATAAGATTAGTTACACCAGCATTAAAAATTCCAGAGGGAATTGTATGTAGCACGTGCTTAATTCCATCAAATTCAAGTGTATGGCCTGCATTTGGACCTCCTTGAAATCTTGCAATTATATCATACTTTTTTGAAAGAACATCAACTATTTTACCTTTTCCCTCATCACCCCACTGAAGTCCGAGTAGGACATCTACTTTATTCATTTATTTTATTTTTTTTACACTGATCTTTATCAAGGCATTCTCCGTAAAAATTTAGTGCATGCTTATTTATTTTAAATTTTAGATTTTTTTCAATGAAGGTTTTTATTTCTTGAATTCTTGGATCGCAAAATTCTACTATTTTTTCACAATCGGTACAAACTAAGTGATCATGTTGTTTATTAAAAAAAGATTTTTCATATTGGGAATATGACTTTCCAAACTGATGTTTTCTTATAAGATTACAATCAAGTAAAATTTCAACGGTGTTGTAAAGAGTGGCTCTACTAACTCTGTATTTTTTTTGTTTCATTTTAATGTAAAGAGATTCTACATCAAAGTGACCTTTTAAATTGTAGATTTCTTTTAGAATGGCATATCTTTCAGGAGTTTTTCGATGTTTTTTTTCCTCCAGGTATTCGTCAAAAATTTCCTTTACTTTCTTGATATTATCTTTAGTAATCATTTATCAAATGTAAATAATTAAAACCAAAAAAAAAATTTATTCTAGTCATGATCATAAGTTCTTTTAATAGAGGAAAGCCCATCAATTTTTTCTAGCTTGTTAGTGAGTGAGTCAAGGAAATTTACATTATGAACTTGTAAGCTGATTTTACCATTAAAAATTCCTCCTTCACTGTTTATATTAATGGATTTTATATTTACATTCATTTGATTTGAAATAATCTGAGTTATTTTATTTGTTATTCCTAAACTATCTATTCCTTCAACCAATATTGTAGCAATAAAATCTATTTTATCTTTATTTACCCATTTAGCGTCCAAAATTCTGTAAGCAAAGTTTGATCTCATTTGAATTGCATTTGGACAGTCATTTCTATGAATTTTAATGCCATCTTCAACTGTCGTAAATGCAAATATTTCATCGTCAGCAATCGGATTGCAACAATTTGATAGTTTATAATCAAGGATTTCACTATTGTCTCCAAATACAATAATTTTGTTTGAATTGTTTTTTCTTTTGGAAAAATTCTTAGAATTAAACTTGTTTTTAATTGTTTGATACCAACCTGTACCTCTGAGATTTACATAATCTTTGATTTGTTTATTATCGATTGCACCAACACCTATTTGAAAGTAGAGTTCTAGAGATGAACTGAGTTGAAAAAACTTTATCATTTCAGTTTCAACTTTATTATTAAGTTTTATTTTAAGATGTCTTAATTTTCTTTCAATACTTTCTTTACCCTCTTTTGCAATTAATTTTTTCTCTTCTTTTAAGGCATTTTTAATCTTTGATTTTGCAACTGATGTAACAACAAATCTTAGCCAATCTTTTCTTGGTTTCTGCTTATTTGATGTAATAATTTCAACTTGGTCTCCGCTATTAAGTTGGTTACTTAGTGCTACTAATCTTCCATTGACTTTTGCACCCATGCACTTAAGTCCAATTTCGGTATGTATATCAAATGCAAAATCAAGAGCAGTTGAACTTTTTGGTAAAGTTCTTAGTTCACCTGCAGGTGTGAAGACATATATTTCGCCTGTATATAAATTAAGTTTGAAATCATCGATGAAATCAATAGCATTAGAATTTGGATTTTCTAGAAGTTCTCTAACATTTTTAATCCAATTATCAATGGAACTTTCTTTGTTGTCTTTCAGTTTGTATTTCCAATGTGCTGCATAACCTTTTTCTGCTATCTCGTCCATTCTTCTACTTCTTATTTGTACTTCAACCCACTTGCCATCATCACCCATAACAGTAGTGTGTAAAGATTCATAGCCATTTGCTTTTGGAGTAGAGATCCAGTCTCTAAGTCTGTCAGGATTAGGCTTATAATAGTCTGTAACAATGGAATAAACTTTCCAGCAGTCTGCTTTTTCGTTTAGATTTTTTGTGTCAACGATTATCCTAATAGCAAATTTGTCATAGATGTCATCAAACTTTATTCCTTTTTCAAACATTTTGTTTCTAATTGAAAAAATTGATTTAGGTCTGCCTTTAATTTCAAAGCTTATTTTTTCGTTTCTTAAAGATTCTCTTATTGGAACAGAAAATTTGTTAATAAACTTATTTCTTTCAATTTTTGTCTCATTTAGCTTCAAAGAAATTGCCTTATAAATTTCTGGTTTAGTAAACTTTAAACTTAGGTCCTCGAGCTCTGTTTTAATTGAATAGAGTCCAAGTCTGTGTGCAAGTGGTGCGTATAAGAAAAGTGTTTCTGATGAGATTTTCAATTGTTTTTTCTTAGACATTGAAGATAATGTTCTCATATTGTGTAGCCGATCAGCAATTTTAATAAGTATTACTCTTATGTCATCTGACAAAGTGAGTAGCATCTTTCTAAAATTTTCCTGTTGAAGAGAAACATTTTGATCAAAAACTTCAGCGATTTTTGTTAAACCATCAATTATTTTGGCTACTTTTTTTCCAAATTCCTTTTCAATATCCTTTACAGTGAACTCTGTATCTTCTACAACATCGTGTAGTAATGCACCAATAATAGATACTGAATCCAATCCCATTTCCTTACTAACAATTCTTGCAACAGCTAAGGGGTGGAGTATGTATGGCTCTCCAGACTTTCTTTTGATGCCACTATGTGCCTCAGATGCATAAACAAAAGCTTTTCTAATTTCTCTTCTTTGATTTTTGGTAAAATTATTTCCAAACGACCTTACAAGAGATCTGTAGCTATTATGTGGATCTTTTAAAAATTGTACTTTTTTTTCCTTTTGCATTCTAGATTCTAAACATAGGAAATTTTCTCATATAATTATTGACATCAAATTTAACCTCATTGACTCTATCTAAATTGTTGACATTGGTTAATATTTCATCAATGAATTGAACAATTTTTTTACAATCATTTTCATTAAGTCCTCTAGTTGTTATAGCAGGTGTTCCTATTCTAATTCCAGATGTTATGAATGGTGATTCTGTATCAAATGGAACCATATTTTTATTAACAGTTATATCGCCAGCTTGTAAAATATCCTCAGCAGTTTTTCCATTAATATTTTTTGATCTTAAATCAATTAGCATACAATGGTTCATCGTTTCTCCTGAAACTACATTATAATCAAGTTTAATAAATTCACTGACCATTGTTTTTGCATTTGCGATTACTTGTTTTGAATAATTAACAAATCTAGGGTCAAGTGCTTCTTTGAATGCTACAGCCTTTCCTGCAATAACGTGCTCAAGAGGTCCTCCCTGACTGCCAGGAAAAACTGCTGAATTTAGTAATGTTGACATTGATTTTAGCTTACCGCTTTTAAACTTTTGATTAAATGGATTTTCAAAATCCTTACCTACCATAATCATCCCGCCTCTGGGGCCACGAAGTGTTTTGTGTGTTGTAGTTGTAATTATATGACAAAATTTCGCTGGATCATTTAATAGTTTTGAAGCAACTAATCCTGAGGGGTGAGAAATGTCAGCTAATAATATTGCTCCAATTCTGTCAGCAATATTTCTGAGTCTTTCATAGTCCCAGTCCTTGGTGTAAGCCGATGCTCCGCAAATTATCATTTTAGGTTTTTCTTTTAGAGCAATTTCCTCAATATTGTTGTAATCTAAATTACCCTCTTTGTTTAGCCCATAAAAAATAGCATTGTATAGTATTCCAGAGAAGTTTACAGGTGATCCATGAGTTAAGTGACCTCCATGACTTAAATCAAAACCTAAAATTTTATCGCCAGCATTCAAACACGCTAACATAACCGCTGCATTTGCTTGAGAACCAGAATGAGGTTGAACATTAACGTATTCAACTCCAAAAAGTTTTTTTGCTCTCTCAATAGCTTGCGTCTCAATCTCATCAACGATTTCACATCCTCCATAATATCTTTTGCCAGGATAACCTTCTGCATATTTATTAGTTAAGCAAGAGCCTACTGCTTGTTTTACTTGTTCACTAACGAAGTTTTCAGAGGCTATGAGTTCAACTCCGTTAATTTGTCTTGTATTTTCTTTATCGATTAGATTAAATATTTCTTTGTCTAGATTCATTTTTCAACTGATTTAATTTTTTACTTTAGTAGATATAACAAAGATAAATTATTATGAACAGAGTTAATCAGCTTTTTGGAATAAAATATCCTATAATTCAGGGAGGTATGGTTTGGTGTAGCGGATGGAAACTTTGTGCTGCTGTTAGTAATGCCGGAGGACTTGGTCTAATTGGATCAGGATCAATGTACTCTGATGTATTGGAAGAACATATTTTAAAATGCAAGAAAGCTACAAATAATCCATTTGGAGTAAATATTCCTTTATTATATCCTCATGTTGAAACTCATATTCAAAAAGTTATAAACAATGATGTAAAAATTGTCTTCACCTCAGCTGGAAATCCAAAAAAATACACTCATGTGTTAAAATCACATGGAATTACAGTTGTTCATGTCGTCTCAAACTTGAAGTTTGCTCAAAAATCTTTAGACTCTGGAGTTGATGCAATTGTAGTGGAAGGTTTTGAAGCAGGAGGCCATAATGGTAAAAATGAAACAACAACTATGTGCTTAGTTCCGCTGATATCTAAAAAAATTGATATTCCAATAATTGCAGCAGGTGGAATTTCTTGTGGAAAATCAATGTTAGCAGCTATATCATTAGGTGCTGATGGTGTTCAAATTGGCTCAAGATTTGCAGTTTCAAAAGAATCTTCTGCACATATCAATTTTAAAAATCAAGTTATTGAAGCTAATGAGGGTGATACTATTTTGACTATGAAAGATATTACACCAGTCAGACTAATTAAAAATGAATTTTACGATAATATTGCAAGAATGTATAATCAAAAGAAATCTATAGATGAGATTAAAGAATATTTAGGAAAGGGGAGAGCAAAAAAAGGAATTTTTGATGGAGACTTAGCTAATGGTGAGCTTGAAATTGGTCAAGTTTCTTGCTCAATAGAAAATATATTTTCAGCAAAAGAAATAGTTGAATCGATTATAACTGACTATAGATCCCAGTTACTAAAAGTAAATCAAGATTTTGGTTTATAGACTAAGAAAAAAATTACAAAAATTTGGACCTGGAATCATCTTTGCTAGTACGGCAATTGGTGTCTCACATTTAGTACAGTCTACTAGAGCAGGAGCTGAGTATGGGTTTACTTTGATTATCTTCATTTTGATGGCAAATATTTTTAAATATCCATTTTTTGAGTTTGGAACAAGATATGCTTATGCAACTAAAGAGAGTCTGATTGAGGGCTATTCAAGAATTGGTAAGTGGGTATTGATTTCATATCTGATAATAACTATCTTAAGTATGTTCACTGTAATTGCTGCTGTTGGATTTGTTTGCTCAGGACTAATTTCTCAAATAATTGGTTATGCAGATTTAAGGGTAGTCACTATTTTATTATTTGTTGTTTGTTTTTTTATTCTTTTTTTTGGGAGATATGTCCTTTTGGAGGACATAATTAAATTAATATCATCTATTTTGCTTTTGAGTACCTTATTAGCATTTATTGTTTGTGTTATAAACGGACCAACAGAGATCTCAGATAATTTTATTAGACCAGTACTCAGCGATAAAAAAAGCATTTTATTTATTATTGCCTTGATGGGGTGGATGCCAACTGCTGTTGACCTTTCAACATGGAACAGCATTTGGACAATTGAAAAATTAAAGATTTCGAAAAATTCTTTTAACGAAATAATGTTTGATTTTAGATTTGGATATTTAATGACAATAATACTTTCATTATTTTTTGTAACGTTAGGATGCTTTTTAATGTTTGGAAGTGGAGAAGAGATCCCCAATTCATCATCTCTTTTTGCCAGCAAGCTAATATCGCTATACACAAGCACACTCGGCGATTGGAGTTATTTATTAATTTCTATATGTGCATTTTCTGTAATGTTTAGCACAACTGTTTCTGTTATTGACGGATACTCAAGAAGCATGTCATTAACTTTAAAGAATTTGATAAATATTGATAGTGATAAGTACTATTTTGGTTGGTTATTAGTTTCATGCATTTTACCAATAATCATAATTTTTAACTTTATGAACGACTTTAAAAAGTTAATTGATTTAGCAACAACAATTTCTTTTATTATTGCCCCTTTTTGTGCCATCTTAAACCATTA
This sequence comes from uncultured Bacteroidota bacterium, assembly GCA_902587125.1. Taxonomy (GTDB): domain Bacteria; phylum Bacteroidota; class Bacteroidia; order Flavobacteriales; family BACL11. The sequence continues at coordinate 65,453 of CACIJW010000007.1, read as the reverse complement.
CCTTATTAATTCGAAGTTCGTAAGTCAAAAATTTAAACCTTCAAAATACCTAAATATATTGAGCTATAGTGGTATTGGTTTTCTAGTAGTATTTTGCATTATATATTTTACAATAATTTAAAGATGTTTGAATTGATTTTTTATTACACAAAATGTAATTTTAAAAATTGTAAATTTGTTTTATGTTGAAAAAGTTTTTTTTCATTTCAGTTTTACTATTTTTTAGTTTTGTAACAAAAAAAAGTTACTCTTCGCACCTGATGGGAGGTGAGATTACTTGGGAATGTTTAAAAACTGGTATTAACACTGGTAGTTACATTTTTACTTTAAAAGTATATCGTGATTGTAACGGAATAACTGTGTCAACTTTTGCACAAACTATAACTGTTTGGGGACATCCAACGGTAACATCTATAACTGCTGATTTTATTTCGCAACAAGATGTTTCTCCAATATGTGACCCAATCAATAGTGGAAATCAACAATACAGTTGTGCTAATGGTGATTTAGGAGCTGTTGAAGAATATGTTTTTCAATCTCAACCTATCCAACTACCTGGAATACCTTCAGCAGCCGGTTGGCATTTTACCTGGAACAATTGTTGTAGAAATGCTGCTATTGTAAATATGGCTTCATCACAGGAGGGATTTACTCTTAGAGCAACAATGTATCCTTATACAGATCCAATAACTGGTGTTCAAGTTCCAGCAGATCCTTGCTTTGACTCTTCTCCAAATTTTAAAGAACAACCGAAAACTATATTATGTACAGGTTTTCCTTTTTCATACAATCACAATGCATCAGATCCTGAGCTAGACAACTTAGTTTATGATTGGGCATACCCTTTGGATGATGATTTATTTAACGGACCAATTTTTAATCCGCAACCGGTCGGAACAGCAGGTGCTAACCCTTCAGAGCTTGCTTTCCAAGCCCCATACTCTGTAAACTCACCACTTCCTGGGGCACCTCAGTTAGATCCCAACACTGGAGAAATAACATACGATGCCAACACTGCAGGTTTTTTTGTCACTTGTGTGAAAGTACAGGCATATAAATGTGGTCAGTTAGTTGCAGAAGTTTTTAGAGAAGTACAAGTAGTTTTGATTGCTTGTCCAACAATGCCTGGCACTGGAGCACTTAATAACCCTCCAAGTATAGATAGACCATTTACTGACCCTGTAACCTCATTACCATCTTATGAAGCTACTGTTTACGCTGGAACATTGGTTAATTTTAACATAACTGGGCAAGATTCTGATCTATATCCAGGATCAATTGCGCAAGATTTGACAATGGAAGTATCCGGTGGTCAATTTTCGGATGACTTTATCAACACTAACAGTTGTAACAATCCGCCATGTGCAACTTTTAATAATGGAGCTGGTCTCACACCACCATTTTCAGCTCCAGGAATTGTCAATGGTGTATTTGAATGGCAAACATCTTGTAATCATATAAATGCCATTTTAGGTTGTGGAGCTACAACAAGTACATTTACTTTTTTAGTTAAGGTTCATGATGATTTTTGTCCAGCGTTTGGTATAACAATTGCAACTATAACTATAACTGTTGTCCCTCCAATTCCTGATTTAAGATGTATCTCAGTTTTAGAAAATGGTAACATTGAATTAAACTGGCAGTATGCTCCTGGTGCTCCACCAACACTAGAACCCTATTTTGTCTACAGAAAGTCATCTTCATCAACAAATTTTGAATTGGTAGATAGTGTATTTTTCCCATCAACATCATTTATAGACACTGATCCCTCCGTAGATGGAAATTTAAATGAATATCAATATTTTTTAGCTACTGATCAGAGCTGTGGTATTTCAACAGGACAACTTCAATCTGATACTTTAACAAGTATCTTATTAAACACTTCAACATCAAATCTTAATACAATTGCAAATCTTTCTTGGAACAATAATCATAATCCACTTCTTTTGACTTCTGATACAGTTTTTGATGTGTACATAAAAAGAAATAATAGTAGCTCACAAGAAATTATTGATTCAACCTCATTACTAACTTACACTTATGATGCTGACTTTATTGTTCCAATTTGTAATTATGATCCAGTATTTCAGATTCATTTAGAGGATTTATCTGGATGTAGATCTAAGTCTTCATTTTCATCTGTTAATTTAAATGATACGCTACCTCCTGATATACCTCTAATTTCTGATGTTTCAGTGGATAACAACAACAAAGCAGTCATCACTTGGCTGCCAATCGTTGGAGCTGACATGTATATTATTTACATTAAAGACGATGACGGATCTCAAAGAACACTAGATACAGTATTCACAAATTCCTATACTTATCTTCAATCTACAGCTGGAAACAAATATGAAACTTTTTTAATAAGAGCTCTTGATAGCTGTGAAAATGCTAGCGATTATTCAATTGAGCACAATTCAATCCATTTGCAAACTGTTCTTGATGCATGTCTTCAAACGCTCACCCTTGAGTGGAACGATTACATTAATTGGTCTGGTGGTATTGGTACTTATGAAATTGATATCATTTCTACAAGTCCTTCTGGAAATATTCAAAGTTTCAGTTACTCAGTATTAAGTAACAATCCTTTTGTTTTTACTGATGCAATTGATAAGTATAATTACGAAATTCTCATCAGAGCTTACAATTTAGATAGTACTTTTCAAGCAATATCAAATAAAATTAGTATTACACCAAATTTATCTAAAAAACCTGATTACAACTACATTGAATATGCATCCGTAAATGTGGATAATGGTTATGTTGATATCTCATGCCTCGTAGACAACGGCGCAGTAGTTGATCATTATTCTATTTACAGATCAATATCCAATACTAATAATTTCACTAAAATAGGAGAAATCCCTTTTGATGGTCAAGAAAATATTTTTTACACTGATAATACAGCATTAACATCTACAAATTCTTACGATTATATGATCTTTCCAGTTGACACTTGTGGGGTAACCATATCAACAGGCTCAGTTCTTGACCCTAACACTGGTTTATCAACAAATGATACATCAATTGCAACTACAATACTATTGAAAACTCAAATAAATTTAGAGGAGGAACTTCTAACTTTTTCAAGTGATGAATATATAAACACAATCACTTTCAATGAATATGGAAATTGGCTTGGTAATGTAGAAAAATATGAATTATACAGATCTGCAAACAGACAACCTTTTGTCATTCTACCAATTTACACTTTTGATAGAAATAGCAATCCAAATGAAAGTTTAAAGTACAATGATGTTGTAACTGATTTTGGAGAGCAAGGAAATGGAAGGTTTTGTTACTATCTAAAAGCTAGTGAAGGACTAAACAATATTTATGGTCCGACTAATTTAGGATCTTATTCAAATATTAGTTGTATATCACAAACACCTATTATTTATCTTCCTAACAGCTTTACCCCTAACAGAGATGAACATAATGAATTATACATACCTGTGACTTATTTTGTTTCTGAAGATGGTTATCTTTTTTCAATTTTTGATCGTTCTGGTAATCTTATTTTTGAAACCAATGATCCTAAAAAGGGTTGGGACGGTTCATATAAAGGTAATCTAGTACAAAATGGTACTTATGTGTATATTCTTAAGTATATAAATGGTGTTGGCAACCTAATCAATAAAACAGGTCCTGTCAATGTTATTAAATAATATTTTCCACTCACATCTTTAAGAAATATTTTTATTTAGTAATTTTGCATTCCTACTTATGACAGATAATAAAAAAATATTGCAAAATGGTTTAACCTTTGATGATGTTTTGGTTATTCCTTCATACTCTGAAATAATGCCTAGTGAAACCAATATCACTACTTTATTTTCAAAGAACATCAAAATTAACATACCCATTTTAAGTGCTGCTATGGACACAGTCACAGAGTCTAAAATGGCAATTTCTTTGGCAAGAGAAGGTGGAATAGGTGTTCTTCATAAAAACATGTCAATAATTCAGCAAGCTTCAGAAGTTAGAAAGGTAAAAAGATCTGAAAGCGGTATGATACAAGATCCTATTACTTTGTCAATTGACTCTACTGTTGGTGATGCTTTAGAACTAATGAGAGAACACAGAATTGGTGGAATACCAATTGTAAACGAAAAACAAAATCTCTTAGGTATCGTTACTAACAGAGATCTCAGATTTCAAAAAAAGCATGATATACCAGTTAAAGATGTTATGACTAGTGAAAATCTTGTTACTACAAAGCTCAAAGACCTAGAAAACGCTGAAAATATTCTTAAAATCAATAAGATTGAGAAACTGCCAGTCGTTGATGATGATTATAAGCTAGTTGGTTTGATCACATTTAAAGACATCACAAAAAATAAAATGATGCCCAACTCGTGTAAAGATTCTCTAGGAAGACTTAGGGTTGCTGCTGCTGTTGGCATCACAAATGATGTTTTAGACAGAGTTTCAGCTTTAAATCAAGCATCAGTCGATGCAATTGTTATTGATACTGCTCACGGGCATTCTAAGAATGTAGTTGAAGTTTTGAAAAAATTAAAAAAGAAATTTTCAAATTTAGATTTTGTAGTTGGTAATGTGGCAACAGCTGATGCAGCAAGTCTTTTAATAAAAAATGGTGCAGATGCAATAAAAGTAGGTATTGGACCAGGTTCTATTTGTACAACTAGAATCATTGCAGGAATAGGAGTTCCACAATTGACTGCAATATTAAATGTTGCAGAAGTTGCAAAAAAATCAAATGTTCCTGTTATCGCTGATGGAGGAATCAGGTATTCAGGCGATATTGTAAAAGCATTAGTAGCGGGTGCAAGTTCAGTTATGCTTGGCTCAATGTTTGCTGGAGTTGAAGAGGGACCAGGAAAAACTATAATTTTTGAAGGTAGAAAATTTAAAAGCTACAGAGGAATGGGATCAATTGATGCTATGGAAAGTGGGTCTAAAGACCGATATTTTCAAGCTGATCAAAGTGATAATAAAAAGCTAGTTCCTGAAGGAATAGTTGGCAGAGTGGCATACAAGGGAACCCTATCAGAAGTTGTTCATCAAATTTTAGGTGGTATAAGAGCAGGTATGGGATATACCGGTTCAAAAGATATTATTGACTTACAGAAATCTTATTTTACAAAGATAAGTTCCTCAGGAATGACTGAAAGTCATCCTCATAATGTTACCATTACAAAGGAAGCACCAAATTACAGTAGAAAATAAAATATGAAAAAAATAATCTTACTATTACTTATTTCTTTTAGTATCAAGTCATTTGCCAATGAAAATGTTTTAACAATTGGTGATGAAAATGTATCCTTAAAAGAATTTGAAAATATATTTTTTAAAAACAACGATTTAGAATCTTTCACCAAAGAGTATCTTGATGAATACATGGAACTCTTTATTAATTTTAAATTAAAAGTTAAAGAGGCAGAATCTCTTGGAATGGATACTTTATCTACTTTTGTTAATGAGCTCGAAGGTTACAGAAAACAACTTTCTAAACCATATTTAAAGGATAAAGAATTTGAGGAGAGCCTTCTTAACGAAGCGTATGAAAGAACAAAGTATGATTTAAATGTCAGCCACATACTAATAGCATTTGAGAACAGCTCCACTAAAAGAACTGAAAAGGAAGCTTTTGATAAAATTAACAACATTAGAGATAAAATTCTTAGTGGTAATATAACCTTTGAAAGAGCAGCTGTTATGCACTCTGATGATAGATCTTCAAAAATAAACCAAGGAAATCTAGGATACTTTACAAGTTTTATGATGGTTTACCCATTTGAATCAGCTGCTTACAATTGTAAAGTTGGACAAATTTGTGGTCCAGTCAGAACAAAGTATGGTTTACATCTCATAAAGTTAAATGATAAGAGAAATGCTATTGGGGAAGTTCAAGTTTCTCATATCATGTTTAAAACACAGCAAGGAAACAAAGAAATAAATGAAACTGCTAAGACAAAAATTTTCGATATATATGAAAAATTAAATGAGGGTCAAGAATTTGAAGATTTAGCAGAAAGATTTTCAGAAGATAAATCTAGTGCAGTAAAGGGTGGTAAATTGCCTCCATTTGGAGTTGGTAAAATGGTTCCAGTTTTTGAAGATGCTTCATTTGACTTAAAGAAAATAAACGATTACTCTCAGCCGTTTGAATCTGATTTTGGTTGGCACATAGTTAAATTAATTAGCAAAAAACCGATCCTACCTTTTGATGAACTTAAGACTGAGTTAAAAAGAAAAATTGAAAGAGATTCCAGAGCAAACCTTAGTCAAGAAAGTTTGTTTAAGAAGCTAAGAAAGGACTACAATATTGTTAGAATTAGTAAAAGAATTAAACAAATCAAGGGGTATGGTGAGAAAAGTGTTTTTGAAGGAAACTGGGATGGAAAAAACGCCAAGGGATTAATTTTTACTTTGTTTATGATTGATGATTTGAAAATTAACCAGCAAGATTTTGTTAAGTATTTAGTAGATAATCAAGAAAAGGGCTCTATTATTGATGAGTTATATGAGGATTTTATTAACCTTAAATTGCTTGAGGTTGAGGAAAGTAATTTATCAGAAAAATATCCAGAATACAAAGCATTACTCAAAGAATACAGGGATGGTATACTATTGTTTGATCTAACCAACAAACTGGTTTGGGGCAAAGCTGTGGAAGATACTATTGGTTTAAATAATTTTTATGAGTCAAAAAAGAATGATTATTTATGGGATGAGCGAGTAGAAGCATCAATTTATACTTGCTCAAATCTAGAAATTGCAAAGCAAGTAAGAAAAGCTATTTATAGAAAACAAAGAAATCAAATCGAGAATTCGGACATTATTAAAAAAATTAACAAGAACAACTCGTTAAATTTAAAAATAGAAACTGGAAAGTTCGAAAAAGGAGAAAATAAGATTTTAGACAATGTAAAATGGAAAAAAGGTATTTCTAATGATATTAAATCTGAAAAAAATCAAATTATTATAGTTCATATTGAATCAGTATTACCTTCCTCAACTAAAACATTAAGCGAGGTTAAAGGAAAGGTTATCTCAGAATATCAAAATGAGTTAGATAAAAACTGGATTAAAGATTTAAGAAAGAAATATAAATTTTCTGTAAACTATGATGTTCTTTACTCAATAATAAACAAATAATTGAGATACCAATACTTCTTATTTGTTTTCGTATTAGTTTCTTGCAAAAACAGATTTCAAAGCGAACCAATTGTTGAACTATATGATCAAAAACTTTATTATGATGAAATAATTAATGAGTTGCCTAAAAATGAGATTGACACTAGTTATTTTATTGATAATTACATTAATTTTTGGATAAGAGAAAATCTGCTTTTAAATAATGCAAAAATAAATTTAGCATCAAAACAAAAACAAATAGACAGAAAAACACAAGATTATTATAATCGACTACTAATACATAAATATCAAAAGGAATTAATAAGCCAGAAAATCGACACAAATGTTAGTTCTATTAAAATTTTAGAATATTATATCAAGAACAAAGAAAATTTTGTTCTTAAAAATGAAATTGTAAAAATAAATTTTGTTTCGTTAAAAAAGAGTGCCCCAAATTTAGATAAATTAAGAACAGTTTTTTTTGATAATGCAGATGTTGAATTTATTAATGAGTATTGTAATCAATTTGCTGATAAATTTTATTTATTTGATACAACATGGGTATATTTTAATGAAATTCTAAAATATTTACCTATTGATATTGTTAAAGAAAGAAAGTATTTAACTAATATTAAGAATAATATTTTTGAAGATGAAGAAAATTTTTACTTTCTTAAAATTTTTGACAAGAAAGGAATAGGCGAGTCATCCCCAATTAGTTTAGTTAAAGAAAATATTAGATCTACTATAGTCAATGAAAATAAATTAAGATATTTGAATGAGTTAGATAATAAATTGTACATGCAAGCCATTACTAATAATAAACTAAAGATTAACAGATGAAAAGATTTTTTTTAATAATTATAATTACAACTTTTTCAATGATAATTAATGCTCAAGAAATTGATAAGATTATTGCGGTTGTTGGAGACGAAATTGTTCTTCGTTCTGAAGTAGAAAATCAGTATTTACAATATATTTCGCAAGGAGTTACTAGTAATGAGGAGCTTAGATGTCAAGTTTTTGAAGATCTAATGACACAAAAGTTATTGATTTTTTCATGTAAACAGGACAGTATTTCTGTCACTAAAGAAGAAATAGAACAAGAAGTTGAAACTAGAGTTAATTATTATATTGATCAAATTGGTAGTATTGAAAAAGTTGAGCAATATTTTGAAAAAGATATATATCAAATTAAGAGAGTCCTTTCTGAACTAGTTCAAGACCAATTTTTAATTCAGAGAATGCAATCAAGCATTACGAAAGACGTAAAGATCACTCCTTTTGATGTAAATGAGTATTATGAGAAAATGGACAAAACAGAACTTCCGCTAATAGAGGATAGGTACAAGCTATCTCAGATTATAGTAAAGCCAAAAATGTCTGAAGATCAAATTAATAAGTTAACTGACAGATTAAATACTTTTAGAAAAAGAGTTCTAAACGGTGAAGATTTTAAGGTTCTTGCAGCTCTCTACTCTGATGATCCTGGTTCAGCAAATAACGGTGGTGAAATTGGTTTTGTTTCAAGAGGTACATTCTTCCCTGAATTTGAAAAAGTTGCTTTTAGATTAAAAAAAGACGAAGTGTCAGAAATAGTTAAAACTAATTTTGGATATCACATAATTCAACTTATAGAAAGAAGGGGAGATCAAGTAAATGTTAGACATATTTTGCTCAAACCCAAGTATTCCTCAACGTCATTACAAAACGCTAGATTAAGAATAGATAGCATTTACAATAAAATAAAAAATAATGAAATTAGTTTTTCACAAGCAATAAAAAGATACTCAGATGACGATACTAAAAATAATGATGGATTGCTCATAAATCCATCAAACGGTTCTTCAACATATTCAATTTCAGAGCTAGGATCATCAATAAAGTACTTAATTGAAGGACTAGATGAGAATGATTTCACAAAACCAGTAAAAGTTGAGTCTAATGAGGGGGCCATCTATAGAATATTAAACGTAGTTGAAAAGATTAGTTCGCATACTGCAAATTTAGATTTAGACTATGATTATTTCCAAACTCAAGCATTAAATTTTAAAAAACAAGATAAGTTAGATGAATGGATAGAAAAAAGAATAAAAAATACTTATGTAGAATTAAAAGAAATAGATAAAAACTGTAAATCTAGATACAAATGGTAGAAAATAAGAAAAGTGATATTGATTTAACAAAAGATTTTATTAGAGATTATGAACTTTTTTCTAACGAAATAAAAAAAGTTATTGTAGGACAAGATGAAATCATAAAACAATTATTAATATCAATATTCTGTAATGGACATTGCATAATTGAAGGTGTTCCTGGGCTTGCTAAAACATTACTAGTGAGAACAATTTCTAAATCGCTAGGTCTTGATTTCAAAAGAATTCAATTTACTCCTGATCTTATGCCCTCTGATATTGTTGGAACTGAGGTTCTTGATGAAAATAAAGATTTTAAATTCATTAAAGGCCCTTTATTTGGAAATCTAATTCTTGCTGATGAAATTAATCGAACACCACCAAAAACCCAATCGGCTCTTCTAGAAGCTATGGAGGAACGTTCAATTACAAATGCAGGTAATAAATATACACTTGAAAAACCTTTTTTTGTTCTAGCAACACAAAATCCAATTGAACAAGAGGGAACATATCCACTACCTGAGGCACAGCTTGATAGATTTATGTTTAACATTATTCTTGACTATCCAAGCATAGAAGAGGAAATTTTAGTTGTTAAAAATGATCAAAACAATAGTTTGTTAAAAGTAAATCCTATTTTATCTGGAACAGAAATAATTAATTATCAAAAAATTGTATCAAAACTTCCTGTACCTGATAACGTAGTAAGGTATGCTGTAAACTTGGTTTCTAGCACAAGACCTAAATTAAAAATGAATGAATTTATTACTAATTATGTAGATTGGGGAGCTGGTCCAAGAGCTTCAAAGAACATTATTTTAGCATCCAAGTGTCATGCGCTTATAAATGGAAAATATTCACCTGATATTGAAGATGTTAAAGCAGTTTCTAAACCTATTTTAAGACACAGAGTAATAAAAAATTATAAAGCCGAGTCAGAGGGTATTTCAATTGATCAAATTATTGAAAAAATACTATAATGATTTTGCCGATTGTTTCTTTTGGTAATTCCATTTTAAGATGCAAATGTAGTCCAGTACAAGAAAATCAGCCCGTTGAGGATATTTTAAAAAATATGTATGAGACAATGTACAATGCTCAAGGTGTTGGCTTAGCAGCACCACAAATAGGACTAGATTTATCAATTTTCATAATTGATACAACTCCTTTTTGTGATGATGAAAACAATCTCAGACCTCTAAAAAAAGAATTTATTAATCCTGAAATTATTGATTATGGTGGTAAAGATGAGAGTTTTAATGAAGGTTGTTTGAGCATTCCTGGTCTAAGAGAAGATGTTATTAGAAAGGACCAGATAAAAATTAGATACTATGATAAAAATTTTAATGAGCATACTGAAAAATATGAAGGAATAAATTCAAGAGTTATACAGCATGAATATGATCATCTAATGGGTGTGTTATTTACAGATAGAGTTTCTACATTAAAAAAGAAACTTTTGAAAAGTAAGCTCAATAAAATAAAAAATGGTGATATTGAAGTTGACTACAATATGAAATTTATTTAATTTTTACTTCTAATATTTTTTTTTTATTTAAAAATCCCTCTAGAATATCATTTTTCTTAATTCTACCAACACCAGCTGGAGTTCCAGTAAAAATTATATCACCTATTTTAAGTGTAAAAAACTTTGATACATAAGAAATTATTTCGTCGAAGCTAAAGATCATATCAGATGAATTTCCGTTCTGAACAATTTCATTATTTAGCTTTAGAGAAAAATCTATGTCATCTAAAATTAATTCATTCTTATTTATAAATTCATTGGAAATTTTAGCAGAACCATCAAAGCCTTTCGCAATTTCCCAGGGCTTTCCTTTTGTTTTTAAATTGTTTTGTAAGTCCCTTGCAGTAAAATCTATACCTAAACCAATTTCATTATAGTATTTGTATGCAAATTTCTCCTCAATATTTTTGCCAAGCTTGCATATTTTTAATAATATCTCTGATTCATACTGTATATTATCGGAAAAATCTGGAATGAAAAAAGGGTGATTCTTTGGTTGAACTGCAGTTTCAGGCTTGAGAAAAATTAGTGGCTTACTTTCCTTCATGTTATTTAACTCCTTAATATGACCAGCATAATTTCTACCAATACAAATTATTTTCATTAGGATTCAAATTTTTTTTTGAGTTTTTTTTCATTGAGAAAATCAATGATAATATTTTTTGTGAATAATGGAAATTCTGATCTTAAAATCCAAGAAAAATATCCTGGATTTAAATTGTAAATTTCTTCAAGTGTTTTGTTTTTATATTTCCCAAAACTAATATAAACTTCATTTTTACTATTTTTTCTTAAAAACCCTGCTAAATCTACATTGTTTTGATTACGATTGGAAAATTCTGATAAAAAATCTATGTCACTTTGTAAATTGTCATACATTTTAACTTGTTTGAGTAATATCTCGTATGTTGCTAATGTATCAGCCTCAGCTGAGTGAGCATTTTCTAAGGGTTTGTCACAATAAAATTCATAAGCAGCCGAGAGATTTCTTTTCTCCATCTTATGAAAGATATTTTGAACGTCAACGAACTTAGTCTTTGAAAAATCAAAATTGATATCAGATCTCAGAAATTCTTCAGCTAGAAGAGGGACATCAAATTTATTTGAATTAAAGCCTGCCAAATCACAATTTTCAATGAGTGATTTTATTTCCTTGCCAATTTCATTGAAGGAGGGAGCATTTTTAACTTTCTCATTTGTTATACCATGTATTTCTATAACCTCTTTTGGAATTTCTATTTGCGGATTAACTAAAAAGGTTGATACTGTTTTTTTTTGATTTGGAAATAGCTTGACAATACAAATCTCTACGATTCTGTCCTTACTGATATTTGTACCTGTTGTTTCTAAGTCAAAAAAAACTAATGGTCTTTTTAATTTAAGCAAGTTCTTGAACTAAATTTTTTGATTAACATCAAAATTTTCTAAATAATCAGCAACTTTTCTGACAAATTGCCCACCTAAAGCTCCGTCAACAACTCTATGGTCATATGAAAGTGATAAAAACATCATGTGTCTGATAGCAATCACATCACCGTATTCTGTCTCTAGAACAGCGGGCTTTTTTCTTATTGCACCTGCTGCCATGATTGCAACCTGTGGTTGGTTTATAATCGGAGTTCCCATAACGTTACCAAATGTTCCAACATTAGTCATGGTAATTGTTCCACCTTGAATATCGTCTGGGTTTAAGTTACTCGAACGAGCTCTTGTTGCTAAATCATTTACGGACTTGGTAATTCCAATGAGATTTTTGTTTTGACATTCTTTAATCACAGGTACAATTAAATTACCATCAGGTAAAGCTGCAGCCATTCCAATATTTACATTTTTATGAATATGAATATTTGTTCCTTCAACAGATACGTTTATCATAGGAAAATCCTTGACTGCCTTGGCCATTGCTTCAATGATTATAGGGGTAAATGTTATGTTTTGACCTTCTCTTTTTTTGAAATCTTCTTTGATAGAGTTTCTCCAATTGACAATGTTTGTCATATCACATTCTACCATTGAGGTGATATGAGCAGATGTCGCTTTAGACATTGTCATGTGTGAAGATATGAGCTTTCTCATACGATCCATTTCAATTATTTCTACATCTCCAGTATTGTGAATTGGAACCTGTTGATGCTTATCATGCTTAACCTTTTCCTCTTTTATTTTAGGTTCTTCATCTTTTGTCTGCTCAACAGTAATTTCTTCAGAAGGAGTTTTTGTTCTATTTTCAATAAAAGATAGTATATCAGATTTAGTTACTCTACCTTCTTTACCTGAACCAATAATTGAGTCTAGCTCGTACTTTGAAACATTTTCTTTTTTCGCAATATTTTTTACAAGTGGAGAATAGAACCTGTCACTAGAGCTCTGAACTGCTTTAGTTTCATTTACTTCTTCAACTATTTTTTCAACAGATTGCTCAATGCTTTGACTTAATTCTTCAACGGCTATATCTTGCTTGACTTCTTCAGCTTCCAATTGACCGACAGAATCACTTTCATGTGTAGTTTCTAAGATTGCGAAAGCTTGTCCAACATTAACAACATCATCGACGTTAAATAACATTTCAACTAATTTTCCTTCATGAGTTGATGGGACTTCAGAATCTACTTTGTCAGTAGCAATTTCAATAATTGTCTCGTCAATTTCTACAAGATCACCGACCTTTTTTGACCATGAAATTATTGTAGCTTCTGAAACGCTTTCGCCCATTTTAGGCATGATTAGTTCAATTCTAGCCATAAATTTTTTTTGCAAAATTAAACAAAATAGGTTAAATCTTAATTAGAAAAAGAGTTTTCATATGGGACTCTACTTGTTATAGCAGTTCCAAGTGTTAATTCGTCTATGTACTCAAGTTCATTTCCAATAGAAATACCTCTTGCAATTGATGATATTTTAATATTAAATTCATTTAGTTTTTTAAACAAATAATAATTGGTTGTATCACCTTCCATTGTTGAGCTTAGAGCAAAAATAATTTCTGTAACTTGGTTTTTATCAATTTTATCCAATAATTCTTGAATCTTTAGCTTTTCAGGACCGATTCCGTCCATAGGTGATATCAATCCTCCTAAGACATGATAATGTCCATTGAATTGCATTGTACCTTCAATTGCCATGATCGTTCTTACATCCTCTACAACACAAATAATATGACTGTTTCTTTTGGGATCTTTGCATATTTCACAAATTTCTTCATCTGAAATGCAATTACACTTTTTACAAAATTTGATATTATTGGTAAGGTCAATAATTGATTGTCCTATACCAACGCTATATTTTTTCTCGTTCCTAAGTAAGTATAAAACAAGTCTCAAGGCTGTCTTTTTGCCAATACCAGGCAAAAAAGAAAGATTTTCAGCTGCTTTTTCAACAAGTTTTGATGGAAAGTTCATAAAACAAAATTAAATATTAATATTAGAAAATTCTAAATATATATTTTTGTTTAATGAATCCAAGTGTAATTTTAACATGCATATTAATATATTTCACAATTCTTTTTATTGTTTCATATTTTACTAGTAGAAATGATAGTAATGAAGCATTCTTTTTAGGAAATAGAAATTCACCTTGGTACATTGTTGCCTATGGAATGATTGGGACAACACTTTCAGGGATTACATTTATTTCTGTTCCTGGATGGGTTGAGTCAAGTCAATTTAGCTACATGCAAATGGTTTTTGGATTCTTTTTTGGATACCAAGTTATTGCTAGATTATTATTACCACTTTATTATAAGCTTGGATTAACCAGCATTTATACCTATTTAGAAGATAGATTTGGTAAATTTTCATACAAATCCGGGTCAATATGTTTTTTAATTTCTAGAACCATTGGTGCATCTTTTCGTCTTTATTTAATAGCAAGTGTTTTGCAATTTGCAATTTTTGATAGTTGGAACTTTCCATTTTTTCTCACAGTCATAATTACACTTTCATTAATCTGGATATATACATACAGAAGTGGAATAAAGACAATTATTTGGACAGATACTTTACAAACTACATTTATGTTAGCTACTGTACTAATTATTGCTATTTCTGTTTCCAAAAGCTTGGGACTAAATTTCTCTCAAGTTATTGACACAATACAAAATTCGTCTTATTCTAAAGTTTTCTTTTTTGATGATTTTGGTGATCAAAAACATTTTTTAAAACAATTCCTTTCTGGTGTTTTTATGGCAATTGTTATGACAGGGCTTGATCAAGATCAAATGCAAAAAAATCTTAGTTGTAAAAATTTAGGTGAAGCAAAGAAAAATATGTTTGTTTTTAGTACGATTTTAATTGTTGTTGATTTGCTCTTTCTATCACTGGGAGCACTACTTTATATTTATTCATCTGAGATAGGCTTAGCTATTCCCTCTGATGCTGATATGTTATTTCCTAATATTGCTTTAAACTCAGGACTACCTGAGTATGTAGGTATTTTATTTATTATTGGAATAATTGCTGCTGCATATTCTTCAGCTGATTCTGCTCTTACCTCTCTTACTACATCATTTTGTGTTGATATTATTGATTTTAAAAAGTATAATTCTGAAAAGCAAATTTTTATTAGAAAGTATTCACATTTGCTGTTATCATTAGTTTTATTAGTTGTGATTTTATTATTCCGTTCTATTAATGATCAAAGTGTAATAAAATCGCTTTTCACTGTGGCCGGTTATACATATGGTCCCTTGCTTGGACTTTATTCATTTGGTATGTTCACAAAAATTAATATAAGAGACAAGCTGGTTCCTTTAATTTGCATTGTTTCACCAGTTATCTGCTACTTTATCAAAATGAGATTTAGCTCAATAGGGTTCGAGCTTTTAATAATAAATGGTTTAATAACTTTTCTTTTATTACTTATTTGTAGAAAAAATTAATTTTTCTAGTTACGTGAAGTGCTAGAACAATTGATGTCAACATAAGCATCGAGGAAATAATCTCAGCTTGAGTTATTCCACCTAGTATTTGGTATTCTGTGTTTACTCTTATTTTTTCAATAAAGAATCTCTCTAATCCATTAAAAAAAAGATAAATACTAAAAAGTAGCCCAGGTGTGGAAATTTTTTTTCTTAATTTCCAAAGTAGAGAAAAGATTAATAGGCTTAAAATGATTTCGTAAAATGGAGTAGGATAGACTGGCTCAGCTAATTGCATACAGAAGTTGCCAGTACATCCCTCTATTGGAATACCCGCATTTATAACATTATTTGGGTAGTTGTAACTCCACATCCAGTCCGGCAGAAAGTTTAGTGTTTCTGGTTTTGGATTTAAATTTACAATTCCCCAATCACCGTCTCCTGAAAGATGACATCCCATTCTTCCAATACCATATGCTAAAATTAATGATGGAGCAAATGCATCAAACAAATGAAAGTTATTTAGGTTATATTTTTTTGCATATCTTAAAACGAAATATACTCCAAATATTAAACCTCCATAGAAAGTTAATCCGCTAAAGCTTAATATTTGATTTATCGGATCTCTCATGAAATCGTCAATATTTTCAAGATTATGAAAAATTTTAGCACCAATTATACCTGAAATAGCTGCAACCATTATTAAATTCCCCACTAGTTCATGGGGGTGAACATCAATAGTAATTTTTTTTGGTTTTTTAAGTCTTGTTTTTTTATTATTTCTAATATCTCTAAAGCAGGAGAATAAGGAGCCTAAAATACCTCCAATTAATGAGCCTCTTGAAGATAAAATAAATGTTTGCGGATTATTTACAAAGTCCGAATAATGTATAATTGCGTCTAAAAGCTTATAACCAATTAAAAAACCAATGAGTAGGCTAATTAATATTTGTTGATTAGAAATCTTTTGTCCAATTATTTTATCAACTTTTGTTGAACCAATTAAACCAAGTTTTTCTTTTCTTTTTAGTTCAAGAGAAATAAAATATGATCCAAATAAAAAAGCTAGAGCAACACAGAATCCAAATGTTTGTATTGGTAGTGGTATGTAAATACCTGTTAAATCTTCTATTAAGTAACTAATATTTGGATACATCCTCTAGAATTGGGTTTCCTTCAAAAATACAATCTTCTTTAATTTTACCAAGTTGAACTTTGATTTTTTTATTGGTAAAATCTTTGGAGGATGGAATTCTAACTTTGAGATAATTGTCAGTGAAACCATATTGATAACCATTTTTATTTTTACCCTCAACTATAATTTCCTTTTTTATATTGGAGAACTTTCTGTAGTAACTGTATTTGAGTTTTTCAGAAAGAATTCTTAATCTTTTCGATCTTTTAGAAATAATAAACTTGTCTATTTTACCTTTCATCTCATTTGCAAGTGTATTTTCTCTTTCAGAGAATGAAAAAACATGTAGATAAGACAGTTTTAAATTTTTTATGAGTTTAAAAGTTTTTTCAAATTCTTCTTCAGTTTCGTTAGGAAAACCAACGATAACATCAGCACCTATACAAACATTTTCAATTTTTTCTTTAATTCTCTTAATTCTATTTATGTAGATACTTGTGTTGTATCTTCTCTTCATAGATTTGAGAATATTATCAGACCCAGATTGAAGTGGTATGTGAAAATGAGGAACAAATTTCTTTGAATTTTTAACAAAATCAATGATTTCATCTGTTATGAGGTTTGGTTCTATTGATGAAATTCTGAACCTATCAATTACATCAACTTTCTCAATTTCATTAATCAGGTCAAAGAAATTTTTGTTACTAATCGGTTCTTTATAATCACCAATGTTTACACCAGTTAAAACAACTTCTTTAGTTCCTTTGCTTCCAATATCTTCAATTTTGGATATTATATTTTTTATAAAATCAGATCTACTTTTACCTCTAGCTAGCGGGATTGTACAATAAGTGCAAGGATAATTACAGCCATCTTGAACTTTAACATATGATCTTGATCTTTCTTCAATACTAAAAGATGGGAAGTAATCAAGATTATTTATTTCACATCCGTGAATTCCTTTTTTAAAATTGTTTAAATATTTGAAAATATTAAACTTTTCTTTAGCACCTACAACTAAGTCAACACCATCAATTTCAATAATAGATTCAGGCTTTAATTGTGCATAACAACCAGTTATGATAACTCTAGAGTTAGGCGATATTTTTTTTGCTTTTCTGATTAATCTTCTACATTCTTTGTTTGCATTCTCAGTAACGGAGCACGTATTAATTATAAATAAATCAGCCCCCTTATGAAAAGAACTTTCGATTAATCCACTTGCAATTAGTTGTCTTTTTATCGTAGATGTTTCTGAGAAATTAAGTTTACATCCTAATGTATGAAATGCTACAGTTTTCATTTTGCAAAAATATAAACACTTACTAATATTAAGTTCAATTTTTTTTAAAACATCGCTATCTTTAGAAAAATTATGAGATACTTTTTCTTTTTACTTGTTTTATTTTCTTTTTCATGCAATGATTTAAATGTCATCTCTGACAAGAAAGTTTTTAAATACAATGAAATTTCTGAGATAAATACTTTGGATCCGATATACTCCAGAGACTTGGCTCATGTATGGGTAGTCTCTCAACTATATAATGGTCTTGTAACTTTTGACACTAATATGCAAATTATACCATCAGTTGCAAAAAGTTGGTCTATTTCTAAGAATAAACTTGAATATAGATTTGATTTAAATACAAATATATACTTTCACAGTAGCGAGTTCTTTGAAAACAATAATAGAAGAGTAATTGCTGATGATTTTGTTTACAGCTTTGACAGAATACTTGATAAAAATAACTTATCGCCCGGAAAATGGGTTTTCAATTTAGTTGATAAATATTATTCAACAGATGATTCAACATTGATTATTAAATTGATAGAGCCTTTTTCTCCATTTCTTGGAATACTCGCCATGCAATATTGCTCTGTTGTTCCTCATGAGGTAGTTGAAAATTCAAATTTTAACAAAAATCCTATTGGAACTGGTCCATTCAAATTTCATAAATGGGATTATGGAAACAAATTAGTATTTAGAAAAAATGATAATTATTTTGAAAATAATTTGCCATTTCTAGATGGAATATCTATTTCATTCATCAAAGATAAAAACACAGCTTTTTTAAAATTTTTGCAAGGTGATCTAGATCTCGTATCAGGACTGGATGAGTCTTACATTGATGAATTACTAAATGACAATAGACAGCTCAGAGAATCATATAAATCAAGATTTAAACTTAAAAAAACATCATATTTAAATACAGAATATTTAGGCTTTTTGATAAACGATTCAAGTATAATTGATAATAATTTGAGAAAAGCGATTAATTGTGGTTTTGATAGAGAATATATGATTAAATATTTAAGAAAAGATATTGGACAACCTGCTAGCAAAGGTTTTGTACCTAACGGTATGAACAGCTTTGCAAAAGAATATGATAGTTATAAGTACAACATTGAATTAGCAAAAAAGTTTTTAGAAAATAGCAAATACCAAGGCCAAGAAATAAAATTAAACACTACTTCTTCATACCTCAGTCTTTGCGAGTACATACAAAAATCACTGTCAGAAATTGGTATAAATATTTCTATTGAAGTAAATCCACCATATGTACATAGGCAAATGGTTGCTAGTAATAAGCTAAATTTTTTTAGGGGTAGCTGGATAGCTGACTACGCAGATCCTGAAAATTATTTTGCTCTATTCTACAGCAAAAATTTGACTCCTAATGGTCCTAATTATTTTAATTTTAATGACTCTAAATTTGATAGTTTATATACCTTAAGTGTTTCATTAAATGATTTAAATGAAAGAAATAAAGTTTTTAAAAAAATGAATGATATTATTGAAGAAAAATCAGTATTGGTACCTCTATATTACGATGAAGTTTACAGATTCTACAGTAATGATTTAAGTGATTTTAAGACTAACTCATTTAATGCATTATTACTTAAAGAAGCAAAAAAAAATATAAAGTAGTGTTGATGAATTCTAATTATTATTTTTGTTAAATGAAAATTTCTTATTCCTGGATTAAAGAACATATAAATTTAGACTTAAGTTCAGATGAACTAGCTGAAATTTTAACTTCAATAGGTTTAGAGGTAGAATCTATTACTAAAAGCTCTAATATCGTTGGTGATTTGGAAGGTATCGTTGTAGGTAAAATCATTGACATCGATCAACATCCAAACGCAGACAGGCTGAAGGTCACTAAAGTCGATGTTGGAGGAGAAATTTTGAATATCGTATGCGGTGCTCCTAATGTAAAAAAGAATATTAATGTACCTATTGCAAAAATTGGAACATCCTTACACGATGGTGATAAAAAATTTAAAATAAAAAGATCAAAACTTAGAGGAGTAGTCTCCGAGGGAATGATATGCTCGGAAAAAGAAATTAACCTAGGCAGTGATAATGATGGCATCATGATTTTAGATGATAAATTCAAAATTGGTAAAAGGCTTATTGATTTTTATAAATCAGAGTTTGACTACATCTTTGAAATAGGTCTTACCCCAAATCGATGTGATGCAATGTCTCATCTTGGAGTAGCTAGAGATATTAATGCATATTTAAACTTTCAATCGGGAAAGAGTAATCAGCTACTAAAAGATTATAATCAAATCAGTGGTATTGAATTTAAAGATAAATTAGACTTAAATGTAACTATTCAAAATGATAACTGCTTAAGATACTCGGGATTAATCATTAAAGATTTAAAAATTAAGGAGTCACCAGACTGGTTAAAGAAAAGATTAACATCAATTGGTGTTAAGTCTATAAACAATGTTGTAGATATAACAAATTATGTTTTGCATGACATTGGTCAACCTTTACATGCATTTGATTACAATAAGATTAATGGAAAAGAAATTATTGTAAGAAATGCTAGAATTGGAGAAAAAATTGTAACACTTGATGAAATCAATAGAGATCTTAACAATGAGGATTTACTTATTTGTAATGATAAAAACCCTATGTGTATTGCAGGTGTGATGGGAGGAATAGAATCATCAGTCAATTCTGGAACTAAATCAATTTTTTTAGAGTCAGCTCTTTTTGACCAAATTTCAGTAAGGAAAAGTGCAAAAAACCATTCTATTAGTTCTGATGCATCATTTAGATTTGAAAGAGGTGTAGATCCTTCAATTACAATTAAATCATTAAAATATGCAGCTAGTCTCATCTGCGATATTTGTGAAACAAAAGAAATTTCTGAAATAATTGATATTTACCCCAAAGAGCTAATTGATAAAGAAATAAATTTTAGTATTGATAATTTAAGCAAAATCTGTGGTTTTAAGGCGAATAAATCTGATGTGTTGAATATTTTTTCAAGTTTGGATATCAAAATTTTAGAAGAATTCAACAATAACTTAAAGGTTAGTATTCCAGCCTACAGGTATGACGTAAATAGAGAAATCGATCTAGTTGAAGAGTATTTAAGAATTTTTGGCTACAATTCATATAATCCAGAAACCGTAAATATTTCATACAATTTTAAAGAATCTTCACAACAAAATTTTGATTCAAAATTTATAAATAATATAAATCATTTTTTTGTTTCAAATGGTTTTAGTGAGGCAATGAGTAATTCTTTAGTTAATAAAGAAATCAACATGTTGTTTAGTGACGAGTCTAAAATTGTGAATATTATTAACCCTAAAAGCAAAGAGTTAAATTCAATGCGATCTAATATGCTCATATCTGCTTTGAATAATATTTCATACAATTTCAAAAGAAATAATAAAGACATAAGGCTTTTTGAATTTGGCAAAACATACCTCAAAGAAGGTGATAACTATAATGAAAAAGAGAATTTAATTATTTCTTTATCAAACGTTAAAGAAAAAATTAATTGGAATAAAGAAAATAAATTATATGATTTCTATGATTTAAAAGAATACGTAGATAAATTATTACAAAGCCTTTCAATTGACAACTTGAAATTAATCAACAACAAAAAAGATTATTTTGAATATGGCTTGTCTTATTTCAAAGGTGATTTATTTATTTTAGATATAGGAAAGATAAGTACTGAAACAAATAAAAATTTTGATATTAAAAATGATGTTTTTTGTTCAAATATCAATTTAGAAAACTTATCAAAAATAGTTTCAGGTCATAATATTTCATTCTCTCCTTTTTCAAAATTTCCTTCAGTGAGACGAGATTTATCATTTTATGTACAAAGTGATATTAACTACTACAAGATCGAAAAGTCTATAAAAGAGCTTAATATTGAATTAATTACGTCAGTCTCTCTCTTTGATGTTTACAGTAATAAAAAAGATGATAAGAAATCTTATAGTATTTATATTACTTTCCAGCATCTTGAAAAAACATTAACAGATTTTCAGATAGATAAATGCATCGAAAGGATAATAACTAAATTACAGTCAGATTTTTCAATTGAAATTAGAGATAAATAAAACTTCGTTTATAGATGCAATAAAATTTTTGGGAAAAGATGATATTCTTGGAAAATATGTGAAAAACATAGAACCACCAAAAATCAACATTAATGAAGATTATTTTTTCTCTTTGTGTAGGTATATAATTTTTCAACAATTAAGTATAAAATCAGCCTCAGCTACATTTTCTAGATTTACCTCCTTATTAAATAACAATATTTCGGCTGAGCAAGTTCTAAAGCAAAAAGAGAACAAATTAAAAGATACTGGTATGAGCTTCAGGAAAGTAGAATATTTGAGAATCCTAAGTCAGTCATTTCTTGATAATAGTTCATATGTAGGTCTAAAAAAAATGTCAAATGATGATATTATAAAAACTCTATCATCGATAAAGGGAATTGGTACATGGACCTCAGAAATGTTTTTAATCTTTTCTATGGGAAGAATTGATGTTTTTTCAAATAAAGACATAGGTTTGTTGAATGCTATAAAAATTATATTCAATCTTGAAGTAAGACCAAATTTTGATGAGGCAGATAAAATTGCTAAAAGATGGAGTCCCTACAGAACAATTGCTTCTTTATATTTATGGAAAATATTAGAGGGGGAAGACTTTGATTGGTGATTTAAAACTTTATAAGTTTTCAATTATTTTGTCATCAACTAAGCTAGGCACTAAAACGTTTAATAAAGGCTCATTTTCCATAGCTCGTTTAATCGCAAATGTTGCTTCTTTATTTCTAGCCCAATTTCTTCTAGCTATTCCATTATTAACATCCCAGAAAAGCATTTTTTGAATATCATTTTCAGATTTATCACTACCGTCTATAAATAGACCAAAACCACCATTGATTACTTCACCCCATCCAACACCACCACCATTGTGTATAGATACCCACGTGGCACCTCTGAAACTATCACCAATTACGTTTTGTATAGCCATATCTGCAGTATATTTAGACCCGTCATAAATGTTAGATGTTTCTCTATATGGTGAATCAACACCTGAAACATCATGATGATCTCTTCCTAAAACAATGGGACCACTAATTCTCCCTTCTTTAATAGCTTTATTAAATGCTTTAGCAATATTAATTCTTCCGCTGCTATCAGCGTATAGAATTCTTGCTTGACTACCAACAACAAGATTGTTTTTCATGGCATCTTTGATCCAATTAATATTGTCTTGTAGCTGTAATTTTATTTCTTTTGGACTATCTGGAAGCATATCTTCGAGAACCTTAATTGCAATTTCGTCAGTTGTCGATAAATCTTCCTTTGAATTTGAAGTGCATACCCATCTAAAAGGGCCATATCCGTAGTCAAAACACATTGGTCCCATAATATCTTGAACATAAGAGGGGTATTTAAATTCATCTTCATTATTAGTTATATCTGCACCAGCTTTTTTTGATTCAAGAAGAAAAGCATTTCCATAATCAAAAAAATACATGCCTTTATCTGTAAGCTTATTTATTGCATTTACATGTCTAATTAAACTCTCTTGTACTTTCAATTTAAATTTCTTGGGGTCATTTTTTATCATCTCATTTGACTCATCAAAAGACAAACCTACAGGATAGTATCCTCCAGAATATGGATTATGTAAAGAAGTTTGGTCAGAACCAAGCTCAATTTCAATGTTGTTCGCTGATATATATTCCCAACAATCAACGATATTCCCTTGATAGGCTATTGAAATAGATTCTTTATTTTTTCTTGCAATTTCTACTCTTTTGAATAGTTTGCTAAGATCATTGTAAATTTCATCCACCCATTTTTGTTGATGACGTTTAACTGTTGCTTTTTCATTTATTTCTGCAACAACACAAATTCCCCCAGCTATTACACAGGCCTTGGGTTGAGCGCCGGACATACCTCCCAAACCAGCTGTTACGAAAACTTTTCCAGAAAGATCGTAACAATTATTATCTAACTTTCTGGCTGCATTTAGTAAAGTTATGTTAGTACCATGAACAATTCCTTGTGGACCAATGTACATAAATGATCCAGCTGTCATTTGACCATATTGAGTAACACCTAAAGCAGAAAATTTTTCAAGATCATCCTTTTTTGAATAGTTAGGGATCATCATTCCGTTTGAAACAACAACTCTGGGTGCATTTTTTGAAGATGGGAATAAACCCATTGGATGTCCAGAATACAATACAAGTGTTTGTTCATCAGTCATTTCAGAAAGAAACTTCATTGTAATTAAATATTGAGCCCAGTTTTGAAAAACTGAGCCATTACCGCCGTAAGTGATAAGTTCGTATGGATGTTGTGCTATTTCATGACTTAAGTTATTAAGAATCATGAGTTGTATTGATGCGGCCTCTTTACTTTTGTATGGGAGTTCATTTATTGAGCAAGCTTGGATTTTGTAATTGGGCATAAATCTATACATGTAAATTCTCCCATATTCTTCTAATTCAGCTAGAAATTCTTTGGAAAGTTCAGAATGAAAACTTGAAGGAAAATATCTAAGAGCATTTCTTATAGCAAGTTTTTTTTCATTAGCATTTAAAATTTTCTTTCGCTTTGGTGCGCGGCTAACACCAGGCAAGAAGTTTGGCATACTTGGGATTTTGCTAGGAATCCCTTTTCTTATTTCCTCTTTTAGATTCATCATTTTTCTTGTAATTATATGGACAATGTTTACAATTGTTTTTACAACAATAACCTCTCTTTAGATGATAATTTTCAGTGAAAACAATGAATCCATCATCACTTTGGTAAAAGTCATCGTTTTGTAGAACTTTTTTGTTGTCAAAATTATGCATTTGCAAATTTACACTATTCAATCATATATTTGTGCATGAACTCTAAACTAAATCAACAAATTTTCTCAGATCTATATTTAAATAATGAGATTGAAGTTTTTGTTAAAAGATTAGATTTAATAGACCCACTTATTTCAGGCAATAAATTATTTAAGCTCAAGTATAATGTTGATCGCGCTTTATTAGAGAAAAAAAATATGTTGATCACTTTTGGTGGTGCTTTTTCAAATCATATTTTGGCTACTGCAGCATACGCAAAGAAAAAAAATATTGATTGTCTTGCAATTGTAAGAGGAGAGGAGTATTTTGAACTTAATCCATTACTTACTCTTGCAAAAGAATATGGAATGAAGTTTTGTTTTGTTTCAAGAAAAGAGTATTCAAAAAGAAACGACAATAAATATGTAAGTGAACTAGCTAGAAAATATAAAAAAGCATATATAGTTCCTGAAGGAGGTAATAATAAACTAGGTGTTTTAGGAGCCGAGGAAATATTAGAAAAACAAGATAAGACATTTGATTATATTATTTGTCCAATAGGAACTGGAGCCACAATATCAGGAATTGTTAATTCTAGCAAAAGCACACAAAAAATAATTGGAATTAATTGTATCAATGAGATAAACGAACTAAACAATAACGTTTCCCAAAAAACAAATAAAAATAATTGGAAAATAATAAATGAATTCAATTTTGGTGGTTTTGCTAAATTTGATAGTTTATTAACTAAATACTTGAAAAAATTTAAATCAAATAATAAGATAACTTTGGATCTTAATTATACTACCAAGATGTTCTTTGGTTTTGAAGAATTAATTAATAGAAGATATTTTCAAAGAAAATCAAAGGTGCTTTTGATTCACACAGGAGGAATTTATGGTAATCTGGGTTTTAATTATTTGTATGACTTAGACTTACCATATGAAAGCAATTAATTCTTTATTATTTTTTTTGTCATTTTCAGTATTATCATTTTCTCAAAACAAAACTCTGGACTATATCGGCAAATATAAAAGCCTTGCAATTGAGGAAATGAAACTCTATAATATTCCTGCCAGTATTAAATTAGCTCAAGCAATACTTGAATCAGCCAGTGGTACGAGTAAATTATCAAAAAATGCTAATAATCATTTTGGAATTAAATGTCATAACTCATGGGAAGGTGAAAAGATTTTTATGGACGACGATGAAAAAAATGAATGTTTTAGAAAATATGATAGTGATATTGAATCTTACAGAGACCATTCGATTTTTTTGTCAAGCAGAGGAAGATACTCTGAACTTTTTGATAATAATGATTATAAAAAATGGGCTAGTGGACTTAAAAAAGCAGGCTATGCAACGAACAAAGAGTACGATAAATTATTAATTAAACTTATAAAAAAATATAATCTAGATGATTTTGATTTAAAAAAAAGATCTTTTTCATTTGCATACTACTACGGATTCCCATTTTTAGCTGGCTACAGTGCTAATCTATTTTCTGGTAAATATATTTATTCTCTTGATTTAAAAACCTCATTTTTATTTTCTCAATCATCAGTTAAATTTAAAAGGAAATTAATGGATAAAATATATGTATCCTCTTCGTATGGCTTTTTATTTTATCCAATTGAAGGTAATTCATTTTTTAATCAAGCATTAATAGGATGTAGTTATTTTAACGACTTAAAAAACTACATGATTGATATAGAAATGATGTACACATTTGATTTTAAAGACAATATTCGTTTTCTTCCAAACATTAGTTTATCATTTCTAATCTAACAATATTTCATTATTGAAAATAAAGTTCTTTGAATTAGTGAAGTAATTTAATTTATTATTGTTGTCGATATCAAAAACAGTTAGAAAGTCGTTGTAGTCAAGTGAAACTTGTGTTTGTCTCTCTAATTTATCATTAAAAATGTCAAATTGATTTACACCTTTACAAACAATTAAACTTTCATCTTTTATTCTAACTAATGATAATTTATCAACAAAATATTCCAGTTCAAAATATGTTGAGGAAATATTGAAATCTGTGTCTAATAAATAAAGCTTATTTGATGATGATACTATATAATTATTAATATAATTTTCTTTGTCTTTAGAGATTACTAAAAAGTTATTTGATGAGTCAGGAAGTTCAGTGACAAATTTATTTTCATTTCCAAAATTATCACCTTTCCAAAAATAATTTTTCTTTAAAGAATAAATTTTTGAATTATTATCAATTCTGTAATTACGAATTTTTTCTTTGAATTTAGTTCTAGAGCTTCCGTTTCTAGCAAATAGTTCAATCTTATTATTTTTATCTAGCTTTATGATAAAATCCTTTTCGCTTACTTTAAAATGTTCTAATGGGTAATTAACAATATTGTTGTCTGTGTGTTTCCATCCAGTAACTCTATTTCCATTTTTTTTGTAATTAAAGATTTTACCTTTACTATTTGCAATTATTATTCTATAATCTTTGTTATTATCATAGTCAAAAAGAGAATGTTGCAACTTAGTCCCACCTTCAATTTTAAATGGATAATCTTTAACACTCCTACCAAGCCTATCTACTAAAAAAAGTTTACTGGTTGTGTTAAAAAGAAATTGATACTTGTTGTTTTTGTAGTAATCTAGATAGCTTATTTTACCAATTATTTTTTCCTCAACAGATTTTTTCCATTTTAGATTACCATTGTTATCAATCAAATAAATAATATTTTCAGAGTCCTGAACAAGAATGTCATATTCTTTTGTAAAAAAATTATAAACAATGTTAATATTATTTCCATTTGTAGTATCAAGTTGGAAGTTCCATATTTCTTTTTTATTGTCTTTAGAGTTCTGATCATAAAAAATATTAATGTCTGAAGAAAGTAAATTATTATTATAGCTAGAAATATTCATTGATATCCAACATATTTTTTCTAATGAATCCATTTCAAGCATAGGGCTTTTAAAATTTTTATTTATTGCTTTTGCGACTTCATTTGCAGAAACAAAAAGACTTAAATTGGATTTGTTTTTTTGTTTATTGTAAAGCTTTTGGAAACTACTTTTTTTGTCAACTGTTAATCCAGAAATATATTGATCTGAAATAAAGTGCAAACTTTTCAAATTGTATGAAAAAATTAAATAATCATCTAGGAACATACAGTATAATTTTCTATTTGAGAAAGAAAGATTAAAAGTTGAAAAATTTAGAAACTCGCCATTTTCAATAACATTTATTTTTCGATTATTATATTTTGTTGACAGGGAGTCAATAAAAATATCTTGTAGGATTGAACTTGCAGTAATTGAATTCTTAAATTTAATGTAAGTAAATAATTCACTAACATTATTAATATTAACATTAAAATATCCAATTTCATTTGAATATAACTTTCTAATTTCATCAAAGCTCAAATCATATCTTTTTTCAAACTCATTTTTATCCTTTTGATATTGCCAATGCATATTATTTTTTTCTGAAAATAAATTTTTATTTTTTTCAATTTTAGTTGCATTATCAAATCCAATAGCAGCAATAAAAAATACTGACTCTGGTATGTAATTAAAAATTTCACTGGAGATACTTTTTTGATCAAATATAATATCAGTTGCATATTCGAAATTTTCAGAGTTAGCTCCAAATCCATATGTTGAAATTAAATCATCTTTAATCTTAATGTCTGAACCTGTCCAACCGCCAAATTTTTTAATGAATTTTTTTGTATTGACAACTGACTGTAAGTTCAATGACAATTGATCAATAATTTCCTCAATGTTGTAAAGAGTGAAATTATTTGAATTTCCAATAGTTTTATTCACTCTCTTAAATGATGGGTCGTCTAAGTAGCTAGATTTTGAATTAAACTGTCTGATAGCATCTTCAACAATTATCTTATCTCTGCTGGCGAAAAGTATATTTTTTGCAATTGAAAAATAAAGAACATCATTAGATTCAAGAACTTCATATAAATTATTATTGTCATATTTTGTTTTTTTTAGTTGACTTAGATAATTTTCAATTTCAGAAACATTTATTTCAACTGATATGAGTGGTGATATTTTGTTAGCTCCAGATCTATGAATAGAGATTACGAATTTGTTTCCAAATATTTTTTGATTCGAGTTAAGTTGATTGCTTATTTTTTTCAAATCAAAATTAATTTTCTTGAACATACTGGTTCTTGTTAGTTCAATCCAAATCGGAGTAGAGTTTAATTGATTATAAAAATCTTGTTTATTATTAAACCCAAATATTACTGATGCATTATCAGGAACAACATTCAAAATCTGAAAATCAGAAGATTTTATATTCTTATATTCCTTAAATCCAATCAAAAAAATTGTAAAAATTAAAAGAATAGGGATTAAATATTTAAGAATTCTCATTTGTTAATAATATTCTGTTTAAAATTAATAAAATAGTTTATGTTGTAATTCTTTGATTTTAAAAGTTTTCCTATGAACTAATGAATATCCATGTTGCATTAGAAATTTCTTATGATTTTTAGTTGGGTAGCCTTTATTTTTATCAAAATCATATTTGTCATACCTCTTGCTTAATTCTATCATTAATCTATCTCTAAAATTTTTGGCTAAAATTGAAGCTGCAGCTATGCTAACATATTTTGAATCTCCTTTTACAATACAAATATGTTTTTTGTCCTTATAATTTTTAAATCTATTACCATCTACTAAAATTAAATCAAAATCATTTTTAATTTGAGAAAGAGACCTATGCATTGACAAAATAGATGCATTTAAAATATTAATTTTGTCAATTTCTTCAACATTAGCTATTCCAAATGAGTAATTAACAGCTTTTTCTTTAATTATCTTTTCTAGCTTTATTCTTTTGTTTATAGACAAAAGTTTTGAGTCATTTATTTCTTTGATTTTAATTTTTTTTGGAAAAATAACTGAGCATGAGACAACAGGTCCAGCTAATGAACCTCTTCCAGCCTCATCACATCCAACTTCAATAAGGTTTGCAGTGTGTGATGATTTAATCATCTGGAGGGTAGTAGGCCCATTTTGGGTTTTTTTCTGGAACTATTATTTTTATCATTTCTAGCATCTATATCTTTCTCAAAAATCCATTTACCACTTTTGTAATTGTAACTGTTATTAGATCCATCAGGAACATAGTACTCATGAAGTCCCTCTAGCTCTTTTTTAATTGGAATGAGATTGTTAAAAATAATCTTCTTCTCTTTTTTATTGTATGAAAGAGATACACTTGTTCTTTCATCATATTCTATCAAAACTCTATTATCTTTATTTTTTTCTTTAATGAATATAGGATGACCAAATGTGATTTTGTTTCTTGTAAAATGAAGCACATCAATAATTTTTTGTGTGCTATATTCATCAATTCCGTCCCAGCCAAGTAGGGTATAATATTGCTTGCCATTTTTCTTTTCTTGAATTATTTCATAATACAAGCAACCGAACCAATTATCTGAATCTAAAATTTTTTTTTCAACATTTCTCAAATTTTTTGAATTATCGTAAAGATCTTGGGTCAAAAATTCTTTTTTTCTTTTGTCGTAATATTGAATTATACAATAGTATAAGATTTCTTTATTTTCTTTTTCTAGAAACCAATTATAAATCCTTAATTTTTTGTCTGGTGAGTAAAGTCTTGAAATATTTTTTAGTGAGTCAAAGGGGTATTGAAAGGAGTTGTCAAATTCTAAAACCTCATTAAGTATATTTTTAAATGAATTATTAAAATTTAATTTTACATCGTCATCTTTAGTAAAAACAATTTTGTTATGTAAATATTTTAAAGTATCCTCGTATTCACCAAATAAGGACTTAGATGCTTTTTGCCCATAAATGTTAGTTGAAAACGACATTAGAAGAAAGCAAAAAAATATATTTTTGATTTTTAATAATTGCATAATACAAATATAATAATGAACTTAAGAGAAAGGATTGAGTTTGTAATAAAAATAGTTGAAGAGTTTGGAAAATTAGATGATGAATTATTGCAATTAGTTCATAAAAATAACTCTTGGTTTGATAAAAAGTCAGTATTGTTTAGCTTGAATCATTGGAGAAACATCTTAAATTTTGATTCATTAAATGAATGGTTAAATAATTATGATCAGTTAAAATTTTTTGACCACAAAAAAATATTAGTTTTAAATGCAGGAAATATTCCTCTTGCTGGATTTCATGATTTTCTTTGTGTATTTCTTACAGGAAACACACCAATAATTAAGATGTCAAGTAATGATTCAGTACTTTTTCCAAAAATTATATCAAGATGTATTAGTTCATCAATTAATAAACTTCCCATAAAAATTTTGAATTCTGTAGAGGATGTTTTGTGTGAAAAATTGATAATGTCAGGTAATAATATTTCAACTCAGATTGTAGAATATAAATTTAAAAATACTAGTAAACTTATAAGAAGAAATAAAAATTCAATTGCAATTATTAATGGTGAAGAAACTGACAATGAGTTGGAGAATCTCGGAGATGATATTTTTACTTACTATGGAATGGGTTGCAGAAATGTTTCTAAATTGTATGTTAAAAAGGGATTTTCACTAAATGGTTTAATAAAAATTTTTACTAAAAAGTTCTCATATGTTAGTAAAAATGCAACTTATATGAACAATTATAATTACTACAAAGCAATTTACCAACTAGATGGTTTAACGTATTCTGATGGATTGTTTTTTATCTTTAAAGAAGATGTATCAATTGGTTCTCCAGTATCTGTTATTAATTATGAGTTTTATAATAATTTGGAAGAAATTTACTCTAAAATTGAACAACGATCTAATGAAATACAATGTATTATTTCAAGCAATCACCTAGCTTTTGGAAATAGTCAAAAACCCAAAATCTCTGATTACCCAGACGGTATTGATACTATTTCTTTTATAACTGATTAATTATATTGGTATGCACCAACATCTGGGGGCGATGTTCGTAAAACTCCATTTTTATCAGACATCAAAATAAATTCATTTAATGCACTTGAGTTACCTGAATATCTAGCTGGTGAGATTGAGTCAATATTAAAATTATGTTCAAATAAATCAACAAAATTTGGATTTTCATTTCTAATACAATTAATGAACTCAGGAGTTGATAAATTAATACTATTGTCTAATTTTAATAAGCAGTGATCAAATTGATAATTGAAATTACTTTGATTACCATTTTGAAATGAAACTTCTGTCACAAGATTTCCATATATTATGCAGTTGGTAAATGTTGCCTCATCAAGATTTCTATTTATCTGAACACCATTTATATCCTCATAATAATTATTAAGTAATAATGACGGTGTGCTTCTAATACTACTTATATTCATTATACTCCAATAATTAGCAAAAGTGCAGTGTGCAAATGAGTAATTTCCTCCCCATCTTAATGAAACAGAATACAATCCACAATTAGATATCTCAGTATTGTAAGCCTTTATGCTAGAACCTCTGGCATCAATACCTATTGCTGACATATTTTTTATCTCGGTATTATTTATTGTCAAGACAGCAGAGGAGCTCACTGAAGAATCAGCTCTTAATCCAGTTGTGCCATTTTTTATTATTACATGATTAATAGCATTATTTGATGAACCAGGGGCAAAATAAATGAATCCCCATTGTCCTGGCATATCTTTATACCATTCTTCAGTTCTATATCCTTGAAATATAATTTCATCACCAAGGCTTCCATTTAAAATTAATGAGCCATTATTTTGTGGCACAGAGCTTGAGCTGACTAATATTGGATTACCAACATAAAAGCTTGAATTTTCGTAAAAGTGAATTTGAGTTCCTGCTTCAATAGTCAAAGTTGCATTAGGTTCAATAACTAGGTCTCCGACAATTACATGTGGCTTATCATTAGTCCATAAAGTGTTAGTACTTATTGGGTAGTACCTGTAAACTATAGTATCACTGCCATTTAAGAAAAAATTCTTCTTTCTAATATGGAAATAGGCATCTCTATAAGGTGAGATAATTGGAACATTTTGTATGTTTCCGTTTGTATTAAATTGAAGTTTATTTTCAAGAAGAAAATTATTACTAGAAATGTTGGGAGTGACTTCTATGAATATGAATATACTGTCTTTGGCTCCAATAAAAATATTTTCAAAATTGTTACCAGATAATCCATCAACATTTATTCTAAAGCTACCTTGCGTATTTTCTTCAAGAGAAATGTTAGTGTATATATCCCCTCTTGAACGATTGTAGACTTTCAGTGTTTTAGTTGTTGTTCCAATTGATTGAAAAGTCGTATCAAATATTATCGTATCATTAGAAAATCTTAGATTTTGCCAACTACCTTCATTTGAGATATCTTTTTTACAAGAAAATAATGTAATTGTTAGACAAATAAAAAATAGGTATCTAAGCATTAAAGTTTTTCTTTAATTTATCTAACTTAATCTTATTGTCCCTATCCTTGATGCTATTTCTTTTATCATAAAGTTTCTTACCCTTTACAATTGAAATTTCAATTTTGGCAAGACCTTTCTCATTAATATATAGTCTTTTGGCTACAACCGAAATTCCTTTTTCTCTGACTTTATCAAAGATCTTATCAAGCTCTGTTTTATTTAATAATAATTTTCTGTCTCTAGTACAGTCATGGTCTGAATAGCCCGAGTTTTTGTATTCTGATATGTAAATATTTCTGGCGAATAATTCTTTGTCTTTAAATAGGCAGTAACAGTCAGAAATATTAGCATCATTATTTCTGATAGATTTAATTTCACTACCAGTAAGCATGATACCTGCATTAAAGCTGCTTAATATAAAATACTCATATTTTACTTTTCTGTTTAATATATTAATCTTTGATCTCACCTTACAAAGATAGATATTATGTATTTATGACTAGCCTAATGATACATCAAGAATCATCATTACGATGAATCCAGCAATAAGTCCCATTGTAGCTAAATCAGTATTACCTCCGCTTTGGCTTTCGGGAATTACTTCTTCGACAACAATAAATATCATAGCTCCAGCAGAAAAAGCTAAAGCGTAAGCTAGTACAGGCAAAATTTGCATTACAATAGCAGCTCCGATTACAGCAAAAATTGGCTCTACTATTGCAGACATTTGACCCCATTTCCATGAGGTCCATCTGCTAGCACCTTGTCTTCTAAGTGGCATTGAAACAGCAAACCCCTCAGGAAAATTTTGAATTCCAATACCAATGCCAAGGGCTATTGCCGATCCTATTGTAAAAACATTATTCTCAGACAATGCTAATAAGTCTGGGTTAGCTAAGGCTCCAAAAGCAACTCCAACAGCTAATCCTTCAGGGATATTGTGTAAAGCTATGGCTAGCACCAAAAGAATTGTCTTCCTCCAAGTAGTACTGATACCTTCAGCTTCCTCTTTCTTTTTAAATAAGTGTAGGTGAGGAATAATTTTATCCAAGTAGTACAAAAACAAAGCACCAAGAAAAAAACCTATTGCGGGAGGTAGAAAAGCGGGTAGATTTGATAATCCCATTTCATTTTGCATTTCAACATACGATATTGCTGGTGCTAATAAAGACCAAAAGCTTGCTGCGATCATGACACCTCCTGTAAAGCCTAGTGCCATATCTAAAACTTTTCTGTTGGTTGTTTTGAACAAAAAGACCAGTGCAGCTCCTGTTGCAGTTAGTCCCCATGTAAATAAACCAGCTAAAAGTGCTTGTAAGATAGGATTTTGTTCAATAAACCATTTGTATGCCTCTAATTTTTCCATTTTAATGTTTTTTAATTAATAAATGTTTTGCTACTTGATCAGTTATGTGTAATTTTTTTTGATTGATTTTAATTTCAATTGAATTATCAAAGTTTATTTTTTTAATGATTTCAATCTTGTTTCCAATATTTATGCCTACCTCATCTAAGTAAATTAAAAATAAAGAATCATCATTATTTACTCCCATAATTGTGGCTTTACATCCTATTTCAGAATCTGCTAGCACTGAATAATTATTGCTAGGTATCAAACCTTCTTCAGAGGGTATAGGTTCTCCGTGAGGGTCGTATTTAGGAAAGTCTAGAAACTCATCTATCTTATTGATTAGTTTATCAGATTTAATATGTTCTAATTGTTCAGCAATTTCATGAACCTCATGCCAACTGAAATCGAGCTTTTTTACTAGAAATGTTTCCCACAATCTATGCTTTCTTAGAATTATTTTTGCGTGTAGATAGCCTTTACTAGTTAAATCGACTCCCTTATATTTTGTGTAACTGATTAAATCTTTTTTTTCTAATTTCTTTAGCATATCAGAAACAGAGGAGGGAGAAATATTTATATCCTTAGCAATATCGTTAGTTGATATAGCGTTGTTAGTTTTTTGCTTTAGCGAGAATATAGACTTTAAATAATTTTCTTCTGATTTTGAAAACATAAACAAATATACTAAATTTTAAGTATGTCTTAATATTTTTTTAGCCTTGTCTAAATATAATTATTTGTTAATATTTAAATTAACATATAACATATGTAAACTAATATTTTAAATTAACTATATTTTTTTTTATTATTTTTATAAACCACTGTATATCAATAATATAAGATATTACATTTGAATCTTTTTTTATTTATAATTATGGATTTTTTAATTATAAATAAATCATTAATCAATAAATTTTAATAAATTGCATTAACATATGTAAACCGAAAATAAATGCTAGAAAGAATTAAAATTTGGATGAATAAAATTAATATTAGTCAAACTAATCTTGCTGAAAATATTGGTGTTAATAAGGCTACAATCTCTCACATAATGTCTGGTAGAAACAAACCGAGTATTGATTTTTTTATAAAATTAAAAGAATATTATACTGATTTGGATTTAAACTGGATTATTAGTGGACAAAAGACTTCTTATTCGAAATCATCTAGTAAATTGGGTAAATCTGTTGATAAAATTGTAGTAATGTATAACGATAAATCTTTTGATGAATTACAACCTTAATTATCATGCATTCTTATATTTTTGTAAAAAAAATAAATGACGGTATTCATCACAGGTTTAGATCAAGATTTTTACTTAATTTTTCTTTTATTACTAGTATTAATTTTATCCTCCATTGTTTTTCGTTATAAATTCCTAAGAAGTTTTTTATTTCTATTTAACCCAGAAACTGTTCATCATCTTTCATTTTCTTTTATAAAAATTATAATGTTTTTCCCAATTAAAAACATTATCAGGTATTTATTCACTTTAAATCATAAATCTCTAGAAAAGGAAATATTAGGACTTAATTTTAGTAATCCTATAGGTTTAGCTGCAGGATTTGACAAAGATGCTAAGCTGTTTGATGAACTTCAATGTTTTGGTTTTGGTTTCATAGAGATTGGTACTGTCACTCCTGAGCCACAAGATGGTAATCCTAAGCCAAGACTATTTAGATTAAAAAAAGATGAAGCGATTCTTAATAGAATGGGTTTTAACAATGATGGTCTGGAGCTTGTAGTTTCAAGATTAAGACGTAAGAGTTCTAATCTAATTATTGGCGGAAACATAGGCAAAAATAAAACTACTCCTAACTCTGATGCTATAAACGACTATTGTATTTGTTTTGAAAAACTGTTTGATTATGTTGATTATTTTGTAGTAAATGTAAGCTCTCCCAATACTCCAAATTTAAGAGAACTACAGAAAGCAGAACCTTTGCTCAAAATCTTAAATAAGTTACAACAACTAAACAGCAAAAAAATAAAAAGAAAGCCAATCCTGGTTAAGATATCACCTGATATTAGCTTTGAACAACTCGACTCGCTTATAGATACCGTGAATAAATCAAAAATAGATGGAATAATTGCAACCAATACTACTATCAGCAGAGATAATTTAAATTATGAAAAAAACAAAATTGATAATCTTGGAAATGGAGGTATCAGTGGGAAGCCTTTAACACAAAAATCTAATGAAATCATAAGTTACATAAGAAAAAATACTAGAAAAGGATTTGTAATCATTGGCGTTGGAGGAATTTTGAATGGTGATGATGCTCTTGAAAAAATAAGAGCAGGAGCTGATCTTTTACAAATATATACTGGCTTTATTTACAAAGGACCTTCATTGATCAAAAATATATCCAAAAAGATAGTTGATTATGAAAATAATTGAGTGCCCAAGAGATGCTATGCAGGGGATAGAAAAATTTATTCCAACTGAAACAAAAATTCATTATATCAATAAACTTTTGAAAATAGGCTTTGATACAATAGACTTTGGTTCATTTGTTTCAGAAAAAGCTGTTCCACAGATGAGAGATACCTCGAAAGTAATCGATGCATTAGATCTAAACGAGACTAAAAGTAAATTGTTGGCGATAATCGCTAATTCAAGAGGGGCAAATAAAGCATGTGAATATGATAAAATTGAATATTTAGGCTATCCATTGTCCATATCAAACGAATTTCAATTAAGAAATACTGGAATGACTTGTGTCGAGGCTCTGAAAGAAGTGAGTAGAATTAAAGAGATAGCTGAAAAAAAAGATAAAAATTTGGTTGTTTATTTATCCATGGCATTTGGTAACCCATACAAAGAGCATTATAGTAGTGATATGGTTGAAAAATTCTGTAATGATTTAAGTTTACTTGATATAAAAACAATATCTCTCTCTGATACAATAGGAGTCTCTTCGCCTCATCTAATTGAAAAATTATTTAGCAACTTAACAAACAGCTATCCTAATATCGAATTTGGAGCTCATTTTCACACGTCTCTGTCAAATTGCGATGCAATACTACGTTCTGCATATAAAAGTGGTTGTAGAAGATTTGATTCAACGATTAAGGGGTTTGGTGGTTGTCCTATGGCAAATAATGACTTAGTTGGAAATTTACCAACTGAAAAATTAATATCATTTCTGGAAAATCATGGCCGTGGGCATAATCTATCATTAAGTAGACTTAATGAAGTAGTAGAAAATTTTAATTATTTTTGAGATATGAATAAATGGCTTACATGCTTTTTTTGTTTATCAATAATTATTTCCTGTAGTACTGAGGAGGAGAGTGAGGTGCCATCTTTAGTTGGACCCGGTGATGGTTTATACATCCTTTGTGAAAATAATGTATCTTTTTACGCTCCTCTAAATAATAATTCAAATGACCCAATTGATATAACATCACAAATAGGGTTATCATTTAATAACCCAAAAAAAATTAGAATTACTTCCAACAAAATGTATGTTACTTCAAATAAGATTGATATTGTCAACTTGAATAATTTATTTATTGAAAACTCTATAAGTGGAAATTCTTTTAATGGATTAATCAACCCAACTGATTGTCAGTATCTTGATTATGGAAGAATTTTTGTTACAGACAGAGGTGATTCAAAGGTTAAAGTTATTGACTTAACAACAAATGATATAACTACAATAATTGAAACAGGAGACAGTACTAAACCAAATTTTATAGTTAACAAATTTTGGAGAGCTTACGTTTTGAATTCAGGTGGTCAAACATCATCTAAAAAAGATACTACAATTGTTTCAATCGACTACAAAGACGGTCTAGTTTCGATCGCTGACTTCTCAGGTGAAGTAATAGTTGGTGACAACCCTTCATCAGCAGTTTTTTCTGATCAACTTAAAGTTCTATGTAAGGGTATTTACAATATAAATAATAATTCAAATGATAGTGAGTCTTCCTTTTATGTTGTTAATCCTTGGGACCATTATGTAATTTCTAGCGTCAACTTAAACAATGTATATAATGCTCAGTCACTAGTTGAAAATTATAATGGTTCAGCATTATTTTTTACCGCATCAGATGGTATCTACAGAATTTATTACCCATCGTTATCATACTCTAAAATTTTAGATCTTCAAGCTAACAAGATAGCCTTAAATGTTGAAAAGTATTATGATACTGACACAACTTTTGTTTATACAGAAATGATATATTCAAATGATTTGAATAACCCTAATTCGATTTATAAGTATAATCCATTTCTTGATTCAATTACTGATACGATAACTTTTTCAAGTAATGTAATTGATTTTATTTTTAGAGGAAATTAAAGTTCTCTCATCAAAACTTTGTAAAATTCAATCATTGACTCTATGTCATTTAGATGAACTTTTTCAATCGGAGTATGCACATTATCTTCAGCAGCTCCAATAAAACACCAGTCAATAGGAAAGGGGCTTTTTTGAATTTCATTTCCATCACTACCACCTGATGATTCAACTTCTAATTGGTACTTTATTTTGTGTTTTTTAGCAATTTCAATAACTGAATCAAGAAAAATTTTACGTGGTATTGCACTATCACGCAATGATATTACAACACCTTTATTGTGTTTAATGCCTTTTGTAACCCATGTGACATCTGAAATAAGTGCTTTATTAATTCCAAGCTTCTCGAAGATAAATTTCGAAAGATATGATACTGAACCACCTCCATGTTCTTCCCACGTAGAAAAAACTATAACACCGTTTGTTAAATTTTCTGCTACTTTTAATGCAGAGTAAACGCCCAAACGATTATCTAAATATGCGGACTGTACATATTCATTATTCAATTTGAAATCTACTTTGTATGAAAGAGGAGTTCCCCTGTCGATAATTCTTGAGTACTTAACAAAAGCTCTTTCTTTTTCAATTTTTAAAGTTGTCTCAATATTTCCTTGTGAATCTTCTCCAACTAAACTGATATCATTTTCAAATTTAGAGCCACCAATTTTAACGACGTTATTATTGTAAGAAACTGTATAGCCAATTGAATCAATGTGAGCAAAAATTGCAGTTTTAGGCTTTCCAAAAGATAAGACGATATTATTTTGAAAATTTTCTCCATGATAAATTTTGGGTACTTGTTTCCAATTTTTTTGGTTTTTTTTAATATGATTGATTAAAAAGGAAGTTAGTTTATGTTCGCTTCCTGAAGTTGCATTTATTTCACAAAGTTTTTTTAAAAGATTATAATCACTCACTACTTAAATATTTTTTGTTTGTCAAAAATATGTTTAAATTTTCTAATGATTTAGTATAAGATCTTTTAACATGAATATTGCATGCTCTTTGATTTAAATTTTCATATTTAAAATTATTTTTTTTTATGGCATTTAATAGATTATGCTTGTTACTTTCTTCGAACTCAATTTCATAAATATCTATGATTTCTTTTGATTGTATTGCACATTTTTTTATTAATTCATTTGATGAAGTTTTATATGCGCCTATAAGCCCTGATATCCCTAATTTCTTTCCCCCAAAATATCTAATAACTACAATTAAAATATTTGTTAAATCATTTATTTTAATTTGATTTAGAATAGGTTTACCCGCAGTAGAACTTGGCTCTCCATCATCCGAGCTCTTTTGTATTGATGAGTCCAGTGATAAAACATAAGCATAGCAGTGGTGATTAGCTTTTTTATGTTTCTTTTTAAGTAAATCTAATTTTCTTTTGACTTGATTTAAGTCATATACTTTAAACGCGTAAGAAATAAATTTACTTTTTTGAATGATCAATGAATTGAAATTTTCGTCAACAATTTCACAATAATTATTTTTAAATAACATTTAATTTGAAATTAGATAAATAGATATGCAGGCCAAGATAACACCATAAAAATTAATACTTCTATACTTTTCTTTATAATAAATCCATCCAATGATTGAAGTAATTAAAACTACACTTATGTTTAAAATTGGAAAAGTAATTATGCTACCTATATCTCTAAAAGTAATTAGTACAAAATAAAGTGAGAAATAATTAAATATTCCCAGTAAAGCACCTCCGATAATACTTTTTTTACACCATTTAGTTTTATTTATTTTTAGATATATTATTCCAGAACTGAATGCTGTGAAAAAAACAACACTAGTAAATATTTCAAAGTTTTGTCCAAAAAGTAATTTGTTCTCAATATAGGCTAGAAGTGAATCTAAAAGTCCTGAGCCAAAAAAAAGGATTATGGCAAGCTTTGAAATCTTAAAGTTATCTGTGTAAAGAGTTAAAAATATTGATACTATTCCAATGAGAATACCGATCCAGCCAATAAACTCTAAATTTCCATCTAAAAATAAATAAGACGAAATTACTGGTATAATTAATGACATTTTACCAGCTACAGACACAGCAGGAAGTCCAAGTTTTTGAGTTGCAACTCCCATTACATTAAACATTACAAAGAACATGCTGCCTAAAAAAATTGTTGGTAAAATCCAAGAGTTGATTAGTTCAAGACTTATAATTTGTTTATCTGGAATTAAAATAAATGAAACTAAGAATGAGACTAAATAATTTATGGTGATTGCTTGATGATTTGAAATCTCAAACCTTTTGAACTCTTTAAAAAAAAGAAATAATGACACTACAAAGAAAATCGAAATTGTTAAGTACAGCATTAATCAGGTTTTATTTTAAATTTGATGTTATCATTTAATTGTTTCTCTTCGATAATCCTACCTGAAAAATTAGGTGCTTTTGTACCAGTATTTAAAATTTTATTGGTTTTAAAAATTACTATTTCGTCCCACAATCCAATTTTAATGAATTCATTGTGAGTATATGCCCCCCCTTCGACAAGTAAAGAGTGGTAATTATTATCATAGCAAAATTTTATAATATCCCGAATTGTATTTTCTTTTGAGATTTTGACAAAAATATTTGAGTCATTTATTTCGTTTTTGACAAGATTAAAAATATAAGTTTTTGTATCACTATTAAAAATGTTATGATTGAGATCCACTTTTAGATTCAAATCAATCAATGCTCTGATTGGATTGTTATTGTAGTATCTATCAGTAAGAAAAGGGTTATCCTTTATAACTGTTTTGTTTCCTACTAAAATTATATTTCTTTCTGATCTGATCTGATGTGCAATTTTTTTACTTTTTTCATTTGTCATCCAAAATTTTTGGTTTTGATTATGGGGTGCAGTAAAGCCATCTTTACTTTCAGCCCATTTTAAAGTAATAAATGGTCTTGTATTTGAATGAAAAAAATAGAATAGATAATTTAGTTCAATACACTCTTTTACTAAGATATCATAAGTAACTTTAATATTGTTTGCTTGTAATCTTTTGATTCCTTTTCCATTAACTTTTGAATTAGGATCTTTTGAGCCTATAACAACATTTTGGATCCCAGAGCTGATAATAAGATCTGTACAGGGTGGAGTTTTTCCATGATGGCAACATGGCTCAAGATTAACATATAATGTGGAATCTTTGAGAGTTTTTTTATTATTAACTTTTGTGATAGCATTAACTTCTGCATGCGATCCTCCAAATCTTTCATGAAAGCCTTCAGATATTATTTTTGAATCATGTACAATTACACATCCAACAAGGGGGTTTGGATTAACAGACCCTTTGCCTTTTGATGCTAGCTCCAAACATCTTCTCATATAAAATTCATGATTTTTCACAATTCAAAAATACCGTTTTTATAAATTTGCCAAGTGTTATTGATTGGTCAAATTTCAGATTATTTTTTTGATGAATTATTAGAAATTTATAATTCAAGAGAAATTGATTCTCTTTTGCGAATAATAGTTAAAGAAGTTCTGAAATTAAACTATGCTGAATTTATAATCAACAAACAAAAAACATTAGCAGAAAAAGATTACTTATTAATTGTAGAAATCGTAAAAAAACTAAAAAAAAATGTTCCAATCGAATATATATTAAACAAGTGTGTATTTAATGGTTTAACTTTTTATGTTGATAAGAATGTTTTGATTCCGAGGCAAGAGACTGAAGAGTTAGTTGAATGGATTAAAAAACATGATTTTAATCTAGCTTTAGATATTGGTACTGGTAGTGGTTGTATACCAATAGCAATATCAAAGTATAAAAAAACTTCATTTACAGCTATTGATATAAGTGCCTCAGCAATTGAAATTG
This sequence comes from uncultured Bacteroidota bacterium, assembly GCA_902587125.1. Classification (GTDB taxonomy): domain Bacteria; phylum Bacteroidota; class Bacteroidia; order Flavobacteriales; family BACL11. The sequence continues at coordinate 22,707 of CACIJW010000007.1, read as the reverse complement.
CAAAAAATAATGCCATAAAGAATGAAGTTCATATTGATTTTTTTGTGGCTGATATTAATAGTTACGAACCCAATAAAAAATTTGATTTAATTGTAAGTAATCCGCCATATGTAACTAAAGATGAATCAATTTACATGCATAATAATGTTTTATTGAATGAGCCTAAATCAGCAATTTTCGTCGAAAATGATGATCCAACTTTTTTTTACAAAACAATATCATTTTTTTCACTAAATAATTTAAAAAAAGGAGGTATGTTGTTTTTGGAAATTAATCCCAATTTTTGTGAGGAAACAATAGAGGTTTTAAAAAAAAATAAATTTGTTAATATTGAGTTAAAAAAAGATTTAAACAATAGAAATAGAATGCTTAAAGCAGTACTGAATTAGTTAAATTAGCTAAAAGATTTCTTAATGACAGAAAAAGACATAATTAGCTTTCAAGAACAGTGGGGTAAGGGAGTTATTAAAATTGGTGAAGACTTTTCAAGCAAAAAAGACTATGCTAAAACTGCCAAAGAATTCGTGAAAAATTTTTATGATTTTACTAAGCCTTTACTATTCAAACCAACATTGGCAAGCGAAACTCAATTTAGAACTAATTTTGAATCAGCTCTTTCTTATTTTATCGGCAATAATGAACTTTATTCTGAGGACAAAGGCTTTGCATTAAAATGTTGGAACAATGTTCGATGGGAAAACAAAGGAATTAGAATAATAAACAATATGGCTTATGCAATGGGAAACTATTATTTCAAAGATTCTAGTGGTCAAGAGTTAAAGGTTGAATTTTCTTTTGTTTATATTCTTGATGATGAAAAAAAATTAAAGATTGTTCTTCATGACTCTCATCTACCATACAATTATTAAAATTGGATATAAGAGAACAAATTAATAGCCTCAGAAAATTAATTGAAGAACATAACCATAAATATTATGTTCTTGACAAACCTGCTATTTCTGATTTTGAATATGATAAGTTAATAGATGAGCTTACTGAGTTAGAGTCTAAATATCCTCAGCTATTTGATGTTAATTCTCCCACTCAAAATGTTGGGGGACAATTGATGAATTCTTTTGAATCAATGAATCATGATTATCCAATGTTGTCATTGTCTAATACATATTCTAATGAAGAACTTTTTGACTTTGAAAAAAGAATTAAAAAGTTAACAGACAAAAATATTGAGTATGTATGTGAACTTAAGTTTGATGGAGTATCAATTAGTCTAAAATATGAAAATGGAGTTTTAATAAGAGCATTAACAAGGGGAGATGGAATAAATGGAGATAATGTCATTGAAAACATAAAAACTATTAAAAGCATCCCAAGAAAGATTTTTGGAAATTTTCCAAATTTGTTTGAGATTAGGGGTGAAATTTTTATTTCAAAATCTTCTTTCTTAGAATTAAATCTTAAAAGAGAAAAAGAAGGAAAGGAACTTTTTTCCAATCCAAGGAATACTGCATCAGGAAGTATTAAAATTTTAGATGTATCTGAGGTTGCTGAACGCCCTCTAGATTGTTTCTTATTTTCTTTGTTAGGAAATGATCTTCCAAGTGAAAGCCATATAGAAAATCTTGAATATGCTAAGTCATGGGGATTTAATACTTCTTCTTATTCCAAAAAATTTAGCTCAATTGAAGATGTAATAAAATACATTAAAGATTTAAATCAAGTTAGAGATACTTTGCCATTTGAAATTGATGGTGTAGTTGTAAAGGTTGACAATATTAATCTTCAAAATGAATTAGGTAATACAGCTAAAAGTCCAAGATGGGCAATTGCCTACAAATTTCAGGCTGAACAAGCAAATACAATTGTTACCAATATTGATTATCAAGTTGGTAGAACAGGAGCTATAACTCCTGTAGCAAACTTAAAGCCAGTTAAATTATCGGGCACTATCATTAAAAGAGCATCACTTCACAATTACGATCAAATAATTAAGTTAGGAGTTCAAATAGGTTCTAACGTTATTATTGAGAAAGGAGGTGAGATTATTCCTAAAGTTGTTAGAGTAATTGACTCAAGAAATGACTTATTTTCAAATACATTTAATTTTATTAAAAATTGTCCTGCATGTGGTTCTGTCCTACAAAGAAAAATAGGAGATGCCAAACATTATTGTCTTAATAGATATAATTGTGGACCTCAAATAAAAGGAGCTATTGAACATTATATAAGCAGAAATGCAATGAATATTGATTCAATAGGCAAGAAAACAATTGATTTATTTTTTGATAATAATTTAGTTTCAAATATTTCAGATTTGTACGATTTAAAAATAGATCAGTTGTTGCCGTTCAAAAAAGAGGGTAGGAAATGGGCTGAAAACATAATTAACGGTATTAATGAATCAAAAAAAATAACTTTTGACAAGGTTCTCTTTTCATTAGGAATAAGACATGTTGGACAAACAATGTCCAAGAAGTTAGCTAATTGTTTTAAAAATATTGAAAATTTGATTGGTGCTGATATTGAAACTTTGGTTGAGATGGATGAAATTGCAGAAACGACTGCGATATCTATTTTTGATTTTTTTAAAGAGCCTAGAAATATTGAAATTGTAAATAAATTAAAATATCATGGGATTCAATTTGAAATAAATGAAACAAAAAATATTCAAGTTTCTAGCTTGCTCAGTGGAAAAAAAATAGTAGTAAGTGGCGTATTTACTGATTATTCTAGAGAGGATTTAAAACATATTATTAAAGAAAATGGTGGGGAGTCACTATCATCTATTTCAAAAAAAACATCTTTTGTATTGTCTGGAGATAGCATGGGGCCATCAAAAAAAGAAAAAGCATTGTCTTTGAATATACCAATAATCGGTATTGATGATTTTTTAAATATGATTAAAAAATGAGTTATATTCAAAATTTTAGACTCAAAATAAATCAATTTCTGTTCTTAAGAGAATTAAAATTAAATCAGAGAGTAAAGAGCGTTTGTAATATTGATGAAGCTAAATCAATAGGTATTCTTTATGATGCAACTTCAGAAGAAAATATTAATAAAATAAAGCCTTTTGTTTCATATTTTTTTGAACTAAGAAAAGATGTTAAAGCACTTGGTTATGTTAATGACAAGAAATTGTCATACTGTCACACTCCCAAGTTGCAATATGATTTCTTTTATCAAAAAGATTTGAACTGGTTTTATAAACCTCAAAACTATATCATTGATAATTTTGTCAAGAGAGACTATGATATTTTAATCAATCTTTGTGACAGTAGCTGCATACCGATCAAGTATTTAGTTGCCAAATCAATTGCTAGATTTAAAATAGGAATGTATGAAGAAAATTTTGATATCTATGATTTGATGATTGAGTTAAAAAAAGAGAAATCAATACTAAAGCTAATGGACGAAATTAAGCATTACATTAATTTAATTAACAAATAATGAATTTAAAGGGCCTTGGGGTTGCAATTATTACTCCGTTTAAAGAAGATTTTTCTGTAGATTTTAGAGCTTTAACTAAGTTAATTAATCATGTAATCGACGGTGGTGTTGATTATATAGTTAGTTTAGGAACTACTGGTGAGAGTGTTGTATTAAATAATCAAGAAAAGGCATCAGTCATTGAACATACTATAAATACAGTCGAAAAAAGAGTCCCAATATGTTTAGGTATTGGTGGAAATAATACAATGGCCATAGTTGATAAAATAAAAAAAACAAACTTTTCGAATATTTCAGCAATACTTTCAGTGTCTCCTTACTATAACAAACCGTCTCAAGAAGGGATTTTTTTACATTATAAATTAATTTCAGAAAGTTCAAATGTGCCTATTATACTATACAATGTTCCCGGAAGAACTTCTTCAAATATAGAAGCTTCAACAACTTTAAAGCTAGCATCAAAATTTTCTAATATTATAGGTATTAAGGAAGCTTCTGGAGATTTAAGACAGATAAGTGAAATAATAAAAAATAAGCCAAAAAATTTTAATGTCGTTTCAGGGGATGATGATTTAACTAATCAAATAATTAAAAATGGTGGAGATGGAGTTATTTCAGTTGTAGGGCAATGTTTCCCAAAATTATTTTCTAAAATGGTGCATGAGGCGTTAAATAAAAATTTTTCTATTTCTGATAAAATTTCTTTTGAGCTATCTTATTTTATTAAGTCATTATTTAAAAATGGAAATCCTAGTGGAATTAAATCAGCTTTAAACCACTTAAATATATGCAAAAATGTATTAAGACTACCTCTTACATCATTGAAAAATGACGATTTCAATGAACTGATTTCTGAACTAACAAGAATTAAAAAGATCTCTAAAAAGCTAGTATGAAAAAAAAATTGGGAATTTAAAAATTACATTTTATCTTTGCAGCTCTAAAATTTATGAAGAAAATAATTTTCATATCGTTGTCTTTAATTTTACTTTCTTGCAGTAAATATCAAAAAGTTCTGAAAAGCACTGATTTTAGCATGAAATATGATAAAGCAATTGAATTTTACAATAAAGGTGATTTTAATCGAGCATTACCACTTTTAGAAGAACTTTCATCAGTGTACAGAGGAACAGATAAGTCCGAAGAAATATCTTATTATTACGCATACTGTAATTTTGGTTTAGAAGATTATATGCTTTCTTCGTACTTATTTAACAAATATTTATCATATTTTCCTAAAGGTAAATACGTTGAAGAGTGTAATTTCATGAGCGCTTTTTGTTATTATAAAGATTCACCTAGATACTCTCTGGATTCAAAAAATACTGAAACTGCAATTAATAAGCTTAATGATTTTATCAATAGGTTCCCAAGTAGCGAAAGAGTGGAAGAGTCTGATAAATTAATAAATGAATTAAGAGGAAAATTAGCTAAAAAACAATTTGAAAATGCAAAGCAATATCATAAAACTGAAAACTATAAATCAGCAGTTATTGCTTTGAATAATGCGTTAATTGATTATCCAAACTATAATGAAAGAGATGAAATATTATATCTTATTCTTGAATCTAATTATCTTCTTGCTATTAATAGTATTTCTAGTAAAAAAGAGGAGAGACTTAAGGAAACTTTAATGTCTTATCAAATGTTTGTTGATAATTATGATAAAAGTAGTAGGTTAAAAGATGCTAACCAAATAAAAGAAAATACACAAAAACAATTAAACCTAATCAAAAATAATTAATATGGAATTTAAAAAAACAGGAGCTTCAATAACTACAAAAACAAGAGATGTTAATGAATTTATCGACAAAACTGGAAATATATTTCAGGCTGTATCAGTATTAGCTAAGAGAACTTCTCAAATTAATGAAAGAATGAAAGAAGAGTTAGATTCAAAGCTCGACGAATTTGCATTAAATCATGAGCAGCTCGATGAGGTTTTTGAAAATGCAGAACAAATTGCTGTTTCAAAATACTACGAAAAACTCCCTAAACCATGGTCAATAGCAACAAAAGAGCTTCTTGAGGATAAAATATACATGAGAGATACCGAAGAAGAAGAGTCTGAGGAAGTATAGTATCTCACATGGTTAGTGGAAAGAACATCCTACTGGGAATTTCTGGAAGTATTGCTGCATATAAAACACCCTACATAGTAAGAGAGCTAGTAAAGTATGATTGTAATGTAAAGGTAATATTGACCAAAGATGCAACTAATTTTGTAAGTGAACTTACTCTATCTGTACTTACAAAAAACGAGGTTAATATCGAAATGGTCAACGATGATAAATCATGGAATAGTCATGTAAAGCTTGCTGAGTGGGCAGATGTATTCTTAATTGCACCAGCAAGTAGTAAAACACTTTCTAATTTGGCTAATGGCAAATGCGAAAATCTTTTAATAGCAACTTTCTTATCATACAATAGTTTTGTTTTCATTGCTCCTGCAATGGATGCTGAAATGAATGAGCATGTAACTACAAATAATAATATCAAAACTTTAGTTTCTCAAGGTAACTTTATTATCGATAGTGAATTTGGTGAATTAGCTAGCGGTTTAACTGGATTTGGTAGATTAAGTGAAGCAAAAAAAATAATAGATTATGTGATTAAAACTTTATCCTCTGATTTACCACTTTCAGGTACAGTTTCGTTAGTCACTGCAGGACCAACAAGGGAGAGTATTGATTCAGTAAGGTATCTAAGTAATCGATCGACAGGATTAATGGGTCTTAGTATTGCTAAGGAGTTAGCACGTAATGGTTCAGAGGTAAATTTAATTTTAGGTCCTTCCTCATATAAAATTAATTATCCAAATGTTAATTTGATATCTGTTGAATCATGTGATGAGATGTATATTGAAGCACATAAATTATTTAGCAAATCAGATATCTGCATATTTTCCGCTGCTGTTTCTGATTACAAAATCAGTAATAAGTTCAGTAGAAAAATTAAGAAATCTGATTTTATTAATCTAGAACTTGAAAAAAATATTGATATTGCAAAAGAGCTTTGTAAAAACAAGAAAGAAGAGCAATTTTGTGTTGGTTTTGCTCTTGAGGATAATAATAATATTAAAAATGCTCAAAAAAAATTGAAAGAAAAAAACTTTAATTTCATTGTATTAAATTCACTTGAAAATAAAGACACTTGCTTTGAATCATTTAAAAATAAGATTACAATTATAGATAATCATAATACCATTAATTTTGATTTAAAATCAAAAAAATTAGTTGCTAAAGATATTGTAAATCATATAATCAAAACAAAATGAGAATTATATTATTTATTTTAATATCTCTATTATTTTATGAATCATTTTCTCAAGAGCTTTTTTGCAACTTGCAAGTTAATTCTTCACAAATTCAAACAAGCGATAGAAGGGTGTTTAATTCTTTGCAGAAGGATCTATATGAATTCATTAATAATACTAAGTGGACAAATGCTAAATTTTCAAATGAAGAAAGAATAGAATGTTCAATTTTAATAAATGTAAGAAAGAAAATTTCTAATGATGAGTATGAGGGGAGTATTAACATTCAAAGTACAAGACCTATCTTCGGAACTTCATACAAATCAAATGTTTTTAATTTCGTAGATAATAATTTTAGGTTTAAGTACCTAGAGTATCAATCTATTGATTATAATCCAAATACTCATGGTTCCAATTTAACAGCAGTCATTGCATTTTATGTTAATATCATTTTGGGCATTGATTTTTCAACATATTCCGAAAATGGAGGATATGAATATTTTAATAATGCTTTGAAAATTGTAAACAATGCTCAAAATGCACCTGAGACAGGATGGAAAGCATTTGAAAGTGATAGAAATAGATATTGGCTTGCATACGATTTGATGGATTCTAGGTATGCTAATTATTTAACTGCAATGTATTCTTATCATAGACTGGGTATGGATAAACTCTCAGAAGAACCAGAAGATGCTAGATTTGAAATAACAGAGTCTTTGGAATCATTGAAATCAATTTACAGAGAAAATCCTTCAGCTTTTTTATTGAAGATTTTTTTTGATGCAAAAAACGAAGAAATTGTTAAGATTTACTCAGAATCATTTCCAAATGAAAAGGCAAGAATTGTAAATACTTTAGTTGAAATTGATCCAACAAATTCGTCCAAATATCAAACTATTACTACTGAAAATAAAGGTAACTAATGCTAAAAAGATTACACATAAAAAATTTCTCATTAATTAGGGATATTGTTGTTAACTTCGAGGATGATTTTTCAGTTATTACTGGAGAAACAGGTTCGGGTAAATCACTTATGCTTAATGCCCTTGCTACTTTAGTTGGAGGTAAAATAAAATATAGTTCATTTACCAATGCTGATAAAAAAACAATTATTGAGGGGCAATTCATTTTAAATGATTCTTATAAAAGCTATTTTGAAGAACATGAAATAGATTTTTACAATGAATGTATCGTTCGCAAAGAAATAAGTTGCAAGGGCAAAGCAAGAGTCTTTATAAATGATTGTTTAACAACAAAATTTGTTGTTTCAGAGATTTTTTCAAATATAATAGAAATTCATTCTCAGAATCAATCACTTTTACTTAAGAAAAAAGATTTTCAAATTGAGATCTTTGATTCGTTCATTGGAATTACTGATTTAAAAGATGAGTATGTTAGTAATTATAATCATCTTAGAAATTCAATTAAAGATTTAGATGATTTTAAGTCTAAAAATCTTTACTCAGACGATGAGTTGGAGTTTTATAAGTTTTTGTACGATGAACTTGAAAATGCTAATTTACATGAGGGAGAGTTAGAAAAGCTAAAGTCTCAAATTAATGCAATAGAAAATAATCAACAATTGAATGAAATCCTCAATGATTTAAAAACATATATTCACTCTGAAAATGGTGCTATTAATTCTTTGACCAGGCTTAATAAACAAATATCTAAAGTTTCATTATTAAATAAGTTTTCTTCTAGAATTGAATCTGTCGGTATTGAGATAGATGATATTTTTCAAGATATCTCTGAATTAGTAGGAAATATCGATTCATACTCTAACAATTCAGATCATATATACAAGAGATTTGATTTGATTAATAGTTTACTTTTTAAGCACAAAAAAGATTCTATCAAGGAACTCTTAAATTTAAAATTAACCATTAAAAGTAAATTTGAAAATAATGAACAGTCTGAGTTTCTAATGTCTGATTTAAAAAACAAGATTATTGGATATAGAAAAAAATGTGAATCAATTGCTCAAAAGATGTCCAAAAAAAGAAAAAGTTTTTCTAAAAATTTTGAAACAAGAATTTGTCAGCTACTTTCTGAACTTGGATTTTCATCACCTCAGTTTTATGTTTATATTAAAACTTTTGATTCTTTGAATAGTTTTGGTGTTGATGACATTTCTTTTCAATTTAGTTCAACTTCTAATACAGCACTAAAAAATATTGAATCTGTCGCTTCTGGTGGAGAGATTTCTCGAATTATGCTTTGTTTAAGATACATGTCAAGTGAAAAATCAAAATTATCCATTTTAGTTTTTGATGAAATCGATACAGGTGTTTCTGGAGAAATAGCTCATAAACTTGCTCAATTTTTAAGAAAAATTACATCTAGCATTCAAGTTTTTTCAATTACTCACTTACCTCAAATTGCCTCAAAAGGGGATAGGCATTATGTTGTTACAAAAAAAATCGTTGACAACAAGACTCTTATTGATGTAAACGAACTGGATACTGAGCAAAGAATAAATGAAATTGCAAAGCTTCTTAGCGGAAGTAAGGTAACTGATGTGTCAATAAGCAATGCTATAGAACTTTTAAATCAATAATAATATATTTGTAATAAAATCATGAAAATTTTAGAAGGAAAAAGAGGATTAATATTTGGTGCGCTTGACGAAAAGTCCATAGCTTGGAAAGTTGCTCAAAATGCACATGAACAAGGTGCTAAATTTGTTTTATCCAACGCACCTATAGCCTTGAGAATGGGAAAAATAAATGAACTAGCTGAAAAAACAGGTTCTAGAGTTATACCTGCTGATGCAACAAGTGTTGATGATTTAAATAAGCTTTTTGAGGAGTCTGTAAAGTTATTAGGAGGAAAACTTGATTTTGTTTTACATTCTATTGGAATGTCTGTTAATGTTAGAAAAGGAAGGGAGTATACTGATCAAAATTATGATTTTACAATTAAAGGATTTGATGTTTCCGCTTTGTCATTTCACAAAGTTCTTCAAAGTGCTTGGAAGAATGAATCAATGAATGACTATGGCTCTATTGTTGCATTATCTTATATAGCAGCACAGAAAACTTTTCCTGACTACAATGATATGGCAGAAAATAAAGCTTATCTAGAGAGTATTGCTAGAAGTTTTGGATATCATTTTGGAAATAGAAATAAAGTAAGAATTAATACAATATCACAATCACCAACAATTACTACAGCTGGTAGCGGAGTTAAGGGGTTTGATACTTTTTTTAATTATGCTGATAAAATGTCTCCATTAGGAAATGCTACAGCTGAAGATTGTGCTAATTTTTGTATTGCTCTTTTTTCTGATTTGACTAAAAGTGTAACCATGCAAAACATTTTTCATGATGGTGGTTTTTCTAACACTGGTATTAGTGAAGATTTGATAAAAGAATTCACTAGTTGATATCTAAATTATTAAAGCTAATTTTCAGAAATTTTCCTGTTCTAAAAGGAAAATTGTGGAAATTTTGGTATACATACTTAGGTTCTAAAGTAATAACTCCAGAACTAAAATTCATGAACTATGGTTATTTCAGAAATGATTTTAAACCCCAGTTGTCTCTAGAAGATGAAAAAGAAAGATTTCCAATTCATTTATATCACTACTTGTGCAGCAAATCTTCTCTAAATAATGTAAGAGTTTTAGAGGTTGGTTGTGGTCGAGGAGGCGGTGCAGACTATATCTCAAGAACTTTCACTCCAAAACAGTATCATGCATTAGATATTTCACCTACAGCTATTCAATTATGTAATAATTTCTATAAAAGTGATAATTTAAGTTTTTATGTTGGAAGTGCGGATGAATTGCCTTTTGACAATCAATTTTTTGATGTTGTTATAAATGTTGAATCATCTCACTGTTATCCAAATTTTAATAAGTTTCTTTTAGAAGTTAAGAGAGTTTTGAAGTCAGACGGACAACTTCTAATAACTGATTTCAGATCTAGCTCTGAGTTTTCCGATTTTGATAAACTAATAAATGAAAATTTTGAAATTATATCATATGAAGATATAACTGATAATATTTTACTAGCATTGGATGAGATGTCAGAAAAAAGAAAGAAACAGATTAAATATTTCTTACCTAATTTCCTATCCAATATTTCTTCGTCTTTTGCAGGTATTAAGGAAAGTGAACTTTACGAATCATTTGTCAATAGAGAACTAGTATACCACATGTATGTCCTCAAGTCTATTTAAATGATTTTGGAAACTAACTTTTAGCTTTATTTTTAGGTTTTTGCTCTTCTTGTTTTTGGATAGTAAATATTAATTCGTCACTAGATTTCGAGATTTTGATGTTTATTTTGTCTCCTAATGATAGTTCAATATTTATTATTTTTTCAGCTAGAGGATCTTCAATATACTTTTGAATTGCTCGTTTCAAAGGTCTAGCACCAAATTTTGAATCAAAACCTTTAGTTGCAACAAAATCCTTTGCTCCTTTTGAAATATTGATTTCATAGCCTAGATTGTTGATTCTTTCAACTACATGCTTTAGTTCAATATCAATAATTTTATTAATGTCTTCCTTATCTAGGCTATTGAAAAGAACAACATCATCAATTCTATTTAAAAATTCAGGGGCGAATGTTCTTTTAAGAGCATTTTCAATCACTCCTTTAGAATGTTCAGAAGCATTATTTTTTCTAGCAGATGTATTAAAACCGACACCTTGTCCAAAATCTTTTAGTTGCCTAGTACCAATATTTGATGTCATTATTATAACAGTGTTTTTAAAATCTATTTTTCGTCCTAAGCTATCAGTTACTTGGCCGTCATCAAGAACTTGAAGTAATAAATTGAATACATCTGGATGAGCCTTTTCAATTTCGTCTAATAAAATCACGGAGTATGGCTTTTTTCTAACCTTTTCAGTTAATTGACCACCTTCTTCATATCCAACATAGCCAGGAGGAGCGCCAACCAATCTTGAGACTGAGAATTTTTCCATATACTCACTCATGTCTATTCTAATAAGAGAATCTGTTGAATCAAACATCTCTTCAGAAAGAGCTTTAGCTAATTGTGTTTTTCCTACACCTGTAGAGCCTAAAAAAATGAATGTCCCAATTGGTTTTTTTGGATCTTTAAGTCCAACTCTATTTCTTTGTATTGCTCTAGATATTTTAGTTATTGCATCATCTTGTCCAATAATCTTCTTTTTTATGTTATTAGACATTTTAGATAGTTTTTTTATCTCCTTAGAAGCAATTCTCTGTACCGGTATTCCAGTCATTAATGAAACAACTTCTGCAACATTATCTCCGTTCACAATAATTTTATTAGACTTAATTTCATTCTCCCATTGCTTTTTTGCTTCATTAAGCTCTTTTATTGAGTTTTTTTCATAGTCTCTAAGTTTGGCTGCCTCTTCAAACTTTTGTTGAGAAATAGCATTCTTTTTTAATTTGACAAGATCTTCGATTTTTTCCTCAAGAGAAGATATTTTTTTTGGAACCTTTATATTTGTTATGTGCACTCTGGAACCAGCTTCGTCTAGAGCATCTATAGCCTTGTCTGGAAGGTATCTGTCGTTCATGTACCTATCTGTCAAAACAACGCATGAGTTTATTGCATCCTCAGTATATTCTACATTGTGATGTTCTTCATATCTTTCTTTAATATTATTTAGAATTTCTATTGTTTCAGAAATTGATGTAGGATCTATAAGGACCTTCTGAAATCTTCTTTCTAATGCGCCATCTTTTTCGATATACTGTCTGTATTCGTCTATTGTTGTAGCTCCAATACATTGAATTTCTCCTCTCGCTAGTGCTGGTTTAAACATATTTGATGCATCAAGAGAACCAGTTGCTCCGCCTGCACCAACTAAAGTATGAATTTCGTCTATAAATAAAATTACATTGGGATTGTTTTCTAGCTCTGATATTAAAGCTTTCATTCTTTCTTCAAATTGTCCTCTGTATTTGGTTCCTGCAACTAAAGCAGCAAGGTCGAGCATTACAACTCTTTTATCAAAAAGAACTCTTGACACTTTTCTTTTAACTATTCTAATAGCTAGGCCTTCAGCTATTGCAGATTTTCCGACGCCAGGTTCACCTACTAGAATTGGATTGTTCTTTTTTCTTCTGCTAAGGATTTGAGCAACTCTTTCAATTTCAGATATTCTTCCAACGATTGGATCTAATCTGTTTTCTTCTGCGTATTTAGTTAGATCTCTTCCAAAATTATCAAGTGTTGGCGTTGAGCCAGAAGATTTACTTTTTTCTGTTTTTTGATAGTCACTTTCAGATGGTCCAAAAATGTCGTCATCATTCTCAATGCTATCATCTAATTTTGATTTGATATCAGAAATGTTAAGGTATTCCTCTAAAACAGAATCATAATCAATTTTCATGTGACGTAAGGCTGAGGATACAATATTGTTTTTGTCAAGTAGAATAGCTAACAAAACATGAATAGTTTTAATTTCTTCTTCTTCCAAATTTTTTCTTTCAAGTATCGATTTTCTGAGAATTCTTTCAGTTTGTTTTGTTAAGTTTAGCGTTGTATTCTTTTTTTGCATAAATTTTTCTTGCTTTTTTAGAGCACCTTCTATGATAATCTTTATGTCTTTGACATCAATACCTAACCTTTTTAGTACTTGAACAGCGCTTCCACTACCTTCTCTGAGTATAGCTAAAAAAAGATGCTCGACTCCTGAGCTTGTATCACCAAGTCGTATAGTTTCTTCGTTCATAAACTTAAAAACTTTTGACATTCTTTTTGAAAAACCTGTGATCATATTTTTTTTTATATAATTAGTTAATTTAAGCTTTTTTCAACTCTCTAATTTACCCTTTTTTTTAACAAAAAATGTTCATAACTTTAATGTCATTATTTAGCTTATTTCTCTTTGTTAAAAACGCAAATTTGTTTAATTTGTTATGGTAATTAAAACAAAATTTTATGTTAAAATTTGAAAATAATGGAGAGAGAATAATTCCTATCAATATTGAGGAGGAAATGAAGTCTAAATATATTGATTATTCTATGTCAGTAATAGTCTCCAGAGCTTTACCTGACGTCAGAGATGGTTTGAAACCCGTTCACAGAAGAATTCTTTATGGAATGCATGAACTTGGTGTAAAATCAAATACATCTTATAAAAAATCAGCAAGAATAGTCGGTGAAGTACTTGGAAAATTTCATCCACACGGAGATACTGCAGTATATGATGCGATGGTTAGAATGGCCCAAGAATGGAGTTTAAGATATTTAATGGTTGATGGCCAAGGAAACTTTGGATCTATTGATGGTGATAATCCAGCTGCCATGAGATACACTGAAGCAAGAATGAGAAAAACTTCAGAGGATATGCTTCGTGATATTGATAAAGATACTGTAGAATGGGAAAATAATTTTGATGATACTCTAAAAGAGCCTGCAGTTTTACCTTCTAGATTACCAAATTTATTACTAAATGGAACAACTGGAATTGCAGTTGGTATGGCAACAAATATGCCACCGCATAACTTGACCGAGGTAGTAAATGGAATAATTAGGTTTATTGACAAAAGAGGCAACGTTGAGGTTAGTGATTTAATGGAACATATTACTGCTCCTGATTTTCCAACTGGAGGTACAATATATGGCTATGAGGGGGTAAAATCTGCTTTTGAAACTGGAAGAGGGAGAGTAGTTGTTAGAGGAAAAGTAAGATTTGAAGAATCTGGAAATAGAGATTTAATTATTGTTGATGAAATCCCATACATGGTGAATAAATCAGATTTAATTAAAAAAACAGCAGATTTAGTCAATAGTAAAAAATTGGAGGGAATCTCTGATATTAGAGATGAATCTGATAGAAACGGAATGAGAATTGTTTATGAGCTAAAAAGAGATGCAATTCCAAATATTGTACTAAATAAATTGTATAAATACACTTCTTTACAATCATCATTCAGTGTTAATAATATTGCACTTGTTAAGGGTCGACCAAAGCTTCTAAACCTCAAGGATTTAATAAACTTCTTTGTTGAGCATAGGCTTGATGTATTGGTCAGAAAAACAAATTTTGAATTAAAGCAAGCTGAGAAAAGAGCTCACATTCTCGAAGGTTTATTAATTGCTTTAGATAATCTTGATGACATAATAAACCTTATTCGTTCATCAAGAACCCCTGAAATTGCTAGAACAGGTTTGATTGATAATTTTAAATTATCAGAAGAACAGGCAAAAGCGATACTTGATTTAAGACTACAAAAGTTAACAGGCTTAGAGAGAGATAAAATTAAAGATGAGCATGCAGAGATTATGCAAAAGATCAAGGAACTCAATGAAATTTTATCAAATGAGGGTCTCAGATATGATATACTTAAAGATGATTTATTAGAGGTTAAAGAAAAGTATGGAGATGAAAGAAGAACTCAAATTGAGTATTCTTCATCTGAAGTAAGTATCGAAGATATGATACCAAACGAAAGAGTTTTGATAACTATTTCAAATCTTGGCTACATAAAAAGAACTTCTTTATCTGAGTATAGATCACAGGCTAGAGGTGGAGTTGGATCACGAGGAGCCACTACTAGAGATGAGGATTTTGTTGAGGAAATTTTTATGGCTAACAATCATGATTATATGCTATTTTTTACTGAGCAAGGAAAATGTTTTTGGATGAGAGTATATGAAATTCCTGAAGGCAGTAAAATTTCAAAAGGTAGAGCAATACAAAACCTTATCAATATCCCAAGCGATGATAAGGTTATGGCTTATATTAATACCAAGGACTTGAAGGATGAAGAATACATTAACTCAAATTATATTGTTATGTGTACTAAAAAAGGTGTAATCAAGAAGACAAGACTCGAATCTTACTCCAGGCCAAGGTCTAACGGAATAAATGCAATTACAATTAAAGATGGAGATCAGCTTTTAGAGGCCAAAATGACAAATGGTGTGTCTCAAATTATGATGGCTGTCAAGTCCGGTAAGGCAATAAGATTTGAGGAAGAAAAAGTCAGGGCCATGGGCAGAACAGCTTCTGGAGTAAGAGGTATAAGATTAGCAAATGATAATGACGAGGTAATTGGAATGATTTGTGTTAATGATATCGATTCCTCGGTATTGGTAGTTTCAAAAAATGGTTATGGTAAAAGATCTCAAATAGATGGTTATAGAGTAACTAACAGAGGTGGAAAAGGTGTTAAAACAATCAGTATAACTGATAAAACTGGAGACTTGATTGCTTTAAAAAATGTGAGTGATGAAGACGAATTAATGATTATTAACAAAAGTGGTATTACAATTAGAACTTCTGTTGAATCATTGCGAGTAATGGGTAGAGCTACTCAGGGAGTTAGAATTATTAAATTAAAAGATGATGATAGCATTGCATCAGTTGCTAAGGTTACTAGATCAAATGAAGATGAACTTCTGGATGATGAAATTACTGATCAAATAGACGAAAATAATATTGTAGATGATGAAGTAAAATCTGAGCAATCAATGGACAAAATTGTTTCTAGTGATTTAGATAACGATGACAATAATGATACGTCTAGTACTGAAGAGCTTGATATTAAAGAAAGTGATGAAGGGGAAATTGATAGTTCTGAAGATACTGAAATCCAAAAAACAAATAATACTGAAGATAACATCAAAAAAGATGAAAATAACAAAGAAAATAAATCACAAAACACTTTATTTTTTGATGACGACTTTGAGGACTAATAAAAGAATATTAAAAACACTTTTAACGTTTTATTTAATAGTTTTTTGCTCAAATAAAATTTTTTCTCAAGCAGATCTCGTTAAAGAAGCAAGTACAAATCCATTAGATATTAAATTTGAAAAATGGAAGCTCCCTAACGGATTAAAAGTTATCGTACATGAAGATAATTCTGACCCTTTAGTACACGTGCACATAACTTACCACGTAGGTTCAAGTAGAGAATCTGCTGGAAAATCAGGTTTTGCACATTTCTTTGAACATATGATGTTCCAAGGCTCAGAAAATGTTCCAGATGAAAAACATTTTAAAATTATTAATGATGCTGGTGGAATGATGAATGGAAATACTAGCTCTGACAGAACTGTTTATTTTCAGACTGTCCCATCAAACTATCTTGAAACCGCATTGTGGCTAGAGGCTGACCGTATGGGTTTTCTGTTAGATGCTGTTACTAGTGAAAAGTTTGAAAACCAAAGGGAGGTTGTTAAAAATGAAAAGTATCAAATGCAAGTTAGTAGGCAATATGGAATGAGTTACGAAATTCTTGGTCAAAGTCTTTATCCACCGTCACATCCATATAATTGGCCTGTAATTGGATATGTGGATGATTTATATAGAGCATCATTAGAAGATTTAAAAAATTTTTTTCTGAGGTGGTATGGACCAAATAATGCTATTTTAACAATAACGGGTGATGTTAATAGTGAAACTGTTATTCCTTTAGTGGAAAAATATTTTGGTTCAATACCAAGAGGTTCTGAGGTAAGGAAACTTAGTCCAATGGTACCTAGACTTTCAAGCGATATATATACGGGCTATACTGACAACGTTTATTTACCTATGACTGATATCGTTTTTCCAACAGTTCCGAATTATCATAGAGACGAGGCCGCTTTGGATATACTAGCATCTTTGATGGGAGATGGAAAAAATTCTATTTTTTATAAAAACTTTATTAAATCTGAAAAGGCTATTCAAGCTAGCGTAAGTCACCCATGCAGAGAGTTGTCAGGTGAGTTTCACTTCACGGTTTTAACCTTTCCAGACTGGCAAGAAGACCAAGGAGTTTATTTTAATAATATTGAGGCTGATATAAGAAACTCAATCGCTGATTGGGAAGAAAAGGGTTTTTCAGAAGAGGATTTAGAAATGGTTAAAACAAAAATAATTAGCCAAAATTATGATATGATAACTTCAATAGCCTCAAAAGCTACTTTGATTTCCAGATGGGAATGGTTGGCTAGAGGACGTTACAATGTTTCTTCAGAAATAAAAAGATATCAAGATGTAACAAAAGAAGATGTTATTAGAGTATTTAATAAATATATCAAAAACAAAAATGCTGTTATTAATCAAGTTAAGCCAAAAAGTCCTTTTGTTAAAGAATTAGATTCCATCATTAGTAAGAATCCTAATGCTGATTTAATTCTTGATCAGGACCCACAATATTCAAATTTAGTTTATGATAAGGCTAGCTCAGAATATGATATTTGCTGTAGAAAAGATCAACCTGAGGCAGGCAAACCCAGAACGCCAAAAATCCCATCTTTTTATAAAGAAACATTTGGCAATGGACTAAAGACAATCTTTTCTGAAACAAACGAAGTTCCAAAAGTTTATATGAGATTAAAAATTAAAGGAGGAAAATTATTGGAAGATAAAAAAAAGGTTGGTGTGGCCAGTATTACTGCACAAATGATGAACGAAAGTACATCTTTAAAATCTTCAGAAGAAATCAGCGTTGAAATGCAAAAATTAGGTGCAACTATTCAATTTTCCTCTGAAGACAATGAAACATTAGTATATTTTGAATGTTTAAGTGATAAATTAGATGAAAGTTTAAAAATCTTCGAAGAAAAATTACTTAATCCAGGCTTCAACAATGATGACTTTAAGAGAATAAAGAATACTAATTTAGAAGGTTTAGAGTCAATGAAAAAAAACTCGCAATTCCTTGCTAGATCAAGCTTTTCAAATGTACTTTATGGTGACACTCCATTTGGCAGAGAAATGAATAAAAAAACTATAAAAAAAATCAAGCTTAAAGATGTTCAAGAATTTTATGATTTTTATTCGCCAAATTTAAGCGAGTTAATAATAGTTGGAAATGTTAAAAAAGATGTTATTTACTCAAAACTCAATTTCTTAAAAAGTTGGTTGAATAAAGATATTAGCTTGCCATCCAAATTTGAATTTCCCACAGTAGCTAAAAATCGTATTTATTTAAAGGACATTGAGGGTTCAACACAATCTTTGATATTAATGGGACATAGAAGTAATTCTTTTGATGTCAATGATAAGTTTTTTAAATCCCAAGTGATGAATAAGTCACTTGGTGGAGGAGCCAGTGGAAGATTGTTTCTAAAATTAAGAGAAGATAAGGGATACACATATGGAGCCTATTCATTTTTTAGTGGAGATGAAAATACTGGAGTTTTTGCAATACAAACAAGTGTAAAAACACAAGCAACCGATAGTGCAATTGCAGATATTTTTACAATTATTAACGATTATACAACAACTGGACTTTCTAATGATGAGCTAATTTCAACGAAAAATTCTTTTTTAAATTCTGCTTCAATGAAATATGAAACGCCGAATCAAAAAATAGGTTTTTTAAATCGAATTTTATCTAACGATTTGGATGCTTCATACATAGATGAGCAATCAAATATTTTAAGTTCTATGACTTTAGGTGAAATTAATGATATAGCGTCGAATGAAATAAGAAAAGATGAACTTGCAATCGTTGTTGTTGGAAATAAATATCTTATTAAAGAAAAGTTGGAAAATTTATCTTCTAATGAAGGTAAAAGATTTAATTTTGAAGTAATTGACATAAAATAATTTTAGTTATGAGAAAATTCGTTCTATTGTTTGGTTTTGCTTGCTTTGTTTTTGTAGTAAATGCTCAAAAACATAATATTGTAAATTCATCAATAGCATTAAAAAATGCTAACAAAACAGATGGAGAAGAAATGGTTTCTAATCTAATAGACGCTAAAAATTATATTGATGAAGCATTTTTAAATACATCAACTAGTGATGAACCAAAAATGTGGAATTATAGAGCCAAAGTTTATTTAAAGATTGCACTATTAAAAGATCAAAAAATTGATAATGATGCGATTTTTAAGGCCAAGCAATCACACATTCGATGTCTCGGTAGAGACAAAAAAGGTAGAGTTGTTGTTCGAAAGTGGACCAAAGAGGAAGATGTTGTAGCAGGTTTAATTCAATGTGGCTATAAACTATTTAATATGGCAATTGATGAATACAACAACGAGAATAATTCTAAGGCTTTAAAATTATATGATGAAATTTTTGAAATCTTTGATTATGATTCTGAAGATCAATTAAAAAGAGGAAATATAACAAAAGAGACTGTTCTTCATAATTCTTTTTTTGCTGCTAGAAGAATGGAAGATAACGAAAGATCTAAGGTTTTACTTCAAAATTTAATTGATTTAAATTTTAATGATCCTTCTATTTATGTTCATATGAGTGACATTTTACAAGAGGAAGGAAATGATGATGATGCATTAAAATATCTTTCGCTTGGTAGAGATTATTTTGAAAATGATCCTGTTTTAATTAATTCCCAAATTAATTTATACATAAAATTAAATCGTACTGACGAGTTAATTGATAAGCTTAGCGATGCAATTGAACTTGATGATATGAATGATTTACTTTTCTTTAACAGAGCTACTGTTTATGATCAAAAAGGTATGCTTGATGAAGCGATAATTGATTACAAAAAATCTATTGAATTAAATCCTGATAATTTCAATTCTAATTATAACCTTGGGGCATTATTTTTTAATAGGGGAGTAGAGCTTAGAAATGAAGCTAATAATTCATCAAGCGACAAATTATATAATAAACTAAAAAAAGAATCTGAAGTTTTTTTTGATGATGCCTTGCCATTTCTTGAAACATCTCTTTCATTAGATCCAAATGACAAGAACACACTATTATCTTTAAAACAACTTTATTATCTTAAAGGAGATTATAAGAAGTCCAAGGAAATGGACGGTCTTATCAAATCTCAATAATTTTAAAACATATTTTTTATGAAGCAAATAATTTTATCTATTGCTATATTAACCTCTATTAACTCACATGCCCAGTTCAAAAGTGAATTTTACAACAAAAAGAAAAAGGCCAAAATTGAATCCAAAAAGCCTACTGAAAAGAAAGATCAAATCATTGAAAAAACAAAGAACTGCATTGAATTTGATGGACTATTCAAAATTTATCAAAGTAAAAAAGACGGAAAAGCATTTTTAGAAATTGATAGTAACCATTTAAACAAAGAATTTATTTATTTCAGTTATTTTGAAAATGGAGTAGGGGATGCAGGTGTTGTAAAAGGAAGATATCGTGGCTCAAAAATTATAAAAATCTCAAAGTTTTATGAAAAAATAGACATAGTTATCGAGAATACTAAGTATTATTTTGACAAAAATAGTGCTCTAAGTAAGGCTTCAAACACTAATATTAATACACCAATTATTATTTCTGAGAAAATTATTGCAACAGGAAATTGTAAATCGAAGTTTTTAATTAGTGCTGATAATTTGTTTTTAAATGAATCATTTCAACAAGTGAAATACTCATATCCAAAAACTTACAGAGGGTATCGATTAGGTTCGATTAGCAAAACTAAAACGAGGTATGATAAAATAAAAAGCTACCCTGAAAACACTGATGTAGTAGTTAATTATGTTTTTGAAAATAAATATCCTTCTTCAAGAGGTGGGAGTGCAATGACAGACTCTAGAAGTGTTTCAATAAAAGTTCAACATAGTCTCGTTGAGTTGCCAGATTCAAACTATGTGCCTAGAAAAGATGATACAAGAGTTGGTTTTTTCAATACTCAGACAAACCACATGACAAGTATAGATCAAGTAAATTATAGAGACTTTATCAATAGATGGAGATTAGAAAAAATAAATCCTGAGGCAGAATTATCAGATCCTATTAAACCTATTGTTTGGTGGATCGAGAACACAACACCAGTAGAGTACAGACAAATTATTAAGAATGGTGTTGAATCATGGAATATTGCGTTTGAGGATGCTGGATTTACTAATGCAATTCAAGTAAAGATACAACCTGATACTGCAGATTGGGATGCTGGTGACATTAGATATAATGTTTTGAGATGGACTTCATCTCCTAGTCCACCTTGGGGAGGTTATGGACCATCTTTTGTAAATCCTAGAACAGGAGAAATATTAGGTGCAGATATAATGCTCGAATGGACATATATAACTAATCGTATAAGATCTGATGAATTATTTAATAATCCTATGAACTTAACTTCAACAGATCAATGTTGTAATGCAGCACATTATCAAAACATTGAAACATCTTTAGGAATGAACTACATCAAGTCTATGAGTTTGTCCGAGGAAATGGAGAAAGAACTTGTAAAACAGTCATTATACAGACTTGTTCTTCATGAGGTGGGTCATACTTTAGGACTAAGTCATAATTTTAAAGGAAGTTTGCTTTTAACAACAGAGGAGTTAAATAACAAGGAAATAGTAAATGAAAAGGGTGTTTGTTCATCTGTAATGGAATATCCTGCAATAAATATTGCTAAAAATCCAGATGATCAAGGTTTATATTTTGATATTAAACCTGGCGTTTATGACAGGTGGGCAATTCAATTTGGATATTCAGTTTTTCAAAACAATGAGGATGAGGAAATTGAGAAGATTTTATCTAAATCTACTAATAGAGAACTAGCATTTGCTAACGATGCGTATGATATGAGATCCGCTGGAAAGGGAACCGATCCAGATGCAATGATATATGACCTTGCTAGAGACCCACTAAATCATTCTTTAGATAAAATAGAAATGGTAAATAGAATTGTTTCTGAAATAAAAGATAAATATACTAAGGACAACGACACGTATGAAGAATTGTACAGATCATATCGTACATTACTCTTTTCATATTACCAAGCTCTAAATATAGTTACAAGACAGATTGGAGGTGTTAAAGTTGATTTATCACATACAAATCAAGAATCAACAAAAAAACCTTTTGAGAGTGTTGATATTAAAACACAAAAAAAAGCTATGCAAATTCTTTCTGATTATGCATTCAGCAACAAGATTTTATTAGAACCAGAAATTTTTCCATATCTGCAAAAGCAAAGGAGAGGGTTTAGTATTTCAGCTGATCCTGAGATTCATCAAAGAATTTTAACTTATCAGAAAAGACTACTTGATCACTTACTTAATAGAAATGTTTTATTAAGAATTACTAATTCAACTAAGTATGGAAACAATTACGAACTATCATATTATATGATCGATCTTAGAAAGTCAATTTTTGAAAGTGATTTTAATACCAATATTTC
>CACIJW010000006.1 GCA_902587125.1 uncultured Bacteroidota bacterium | reverse complement strand
TTTGATATAATAATAAACATTGATAAAGGAGATTTAGAGATTTGGAGAAATAGAGTTGTTGTTACTGACGCAAAATATGAAAACTCCAATACTGAAATAAAACTTTCAGATGCACTTAAAATTGAGGATGACTATGAAGTTGGCGAAGATGTTTCAGAGCAAATAGATTTTGATAAAGAATTTGGGAGAAGGCAAATTTTATCTATAAGGCAACACCTTCTTATTAAAATAAATGAATTACACAGAGATGAGTTAATCAAAAGATATTCTGATAGAATTGGAGAAATAGTTACAGGAGAAGTATATCAAATATGGAGAAATGAACTGTTACTTCATGATGATGAAGGAAATGATCTTGTAATACCAAAATCTCAGCAAATTCCTAAAGATTTTTTTAAAAAAGGTGACACTGTAAGGGCTGTTGTTACTGCAGTTGAGGAAAGAGGAAGTAAGGCAAACATTATTTTATCAAGGACAGCACCAGAATTTGTGGAAAGATTATTTGAGTTAGAGGTTCCAGAAGTTTTTGATGGAATTATAACAATAAAAAAAGTAGTAAGAGTACCTGGAGAAAGAGCTAAAGTAGCTGTTGAGTCATATGATGATAGAATCGACCCAGTTGGAGCGTGCGTTGGTATGAAGGGGTCAAGAATTCATGGAATAGTTAGAGAATTAAGAAATGAAAATATAGACGTAATTAACTTTACAGAGAATACTCAACTGCTAATTAACAGATCTTTAAGTCCAGCCAAAATTTCGTCTGTAAAAATAGATAATGATAATAAAAAAGTGGATGTTTATATGAACGCTGATCAAGTATCTCTTGCAATAGGTAAAGGAGGTTATAATATTGGACTTGCAAGTAGATTGACAGGTTACGAAATTGATGTTTATAGGGATGAAGAAGGATTTGAAGATGATGTAGATATCAAAGAGTTTTCTGATGAGATAGAAGAATGGATAATTGATGCACTAAAATCTATTGGTTGTGATACAGCGAAAAGTGTATTATCAATTGAAGCAGAGGAATTAGTAAAAAGAACAGATTTAGAAATTGAAACCATTAAAGAAGTAATTGAAATACTTAAAAAAGAGTTTGAATAAAAATATATGGATTCACAAAAAAAAATAAGGTTAACTAAACTAGTCAAAGAATTCAACGTTAGTATCGATAGAATTCTAAGCTTTTTGCATGAAAAAGGATACAATGATATTAATCCCAATTCAAAAATATCTATTGATATTTATGAGCAACTATTAGAAAAGTTTGAGCCTGAAAAAAAAGCTAAGATGTCTGCTCAAATGCTTGCAAAGGAAAAGGAGATAAAAAGAGCTGAGCAAATAATCAATGAAAATGAAAAAATTGAAAAGCAGATTGAAATTAGCAAGGAAAGGCAAGTTGAAGAAAAAAAATTAGAAAAAAAAGAGTTAGATGAAAAAAATGAAGGAGCTAAAACTGAGCCTTCTCAAATTATCAAAGCAAATGCTCCAAAATTAAGAGGAATTAGAGTTACAGGTGAAAAGATTGATTTGAATTTAATTACAAGAAATAAACCTATTGCCAGCTCTACAAGTGAAAGTTCTGATAAAAAGAAAAAAAGAAAAAGGATTATAAAACCTGATACAAAACATACATATAAATTAAATAAACAAAAGAAAGATAATTCAGATATTAATCCTGAAGAAGCACAAAAAAAAGTTAGAGAAACATTAGCAAAATTACAAGCTAGTGGAAAAAAAAGTTCTGTAAAAAATAGAAAAGAAAAAAGACAAGCTCACAAAGAAGCTCATGAAATTGAAAGTCAAAAGAAAAAAGAAACTGAAAAAATAATAAAAATTGCAGAGTTTGCAACAGCCACAGAGCTAGCCAGTATGATGGATGTTGATATTAATGAAATCATAAAGAGTTGTATGACGCTAGGATTAATGATTAGCATGAACCAAAGACTTGATAAAGATACTATTCAAATTGTAACAGAGGATTTTGGATATGCTGCTGAGTTTGTTGATGTAGACGTTCAAGAAGCTTTTAATGATGATGATGATATTGATGAGAATTTAGAAGAAAGATCTCCTATTGTAACAATTATGGGACATGTTGACCACGGTAAAACATCATTAATGGACTTCATAAGAAAGACTAATGTCATTGCCGGAGAATCAGGAGGAATTACACAACATATTGGTGCATACGAGGTTACAACAGAAAAAAATAAAAAAATCACTTTTTTAGATACTCCGGGGCATGAGGCGTTTACAGCGATGAGAGCTAGAGGTGCAAAAGTTACAGATATTGTAGTTATTGTTATAGCATCAGATGATAAAATTATGCCTCAAACTAATGAGGCAATTAGTCATGCAAAAGCTGCTGGAGTTCCTATAATTTTTGCTTTTAATAAAATTGATATTGATACAGCTGACCCTGAGAAAATTAAAGGACAGTTAGCTGAGATGAATATGCTTGTTGAAGACTGGGGAGGTAAATTTCAATCTCAAGACTTATCAGCAAAAACTGGAAAAGGAGTCAAGGAGCTGCTTGAAAAAATATTACTTGAATCGGAGATGCTTGAGCTAAAAGCTAATAAACAAAGAAATGCCAAAGGAACTGTAATTGAAGCATCTTTAGACAAAGGAAAGGGATATATTTCAACTGTTCTAGTACAAAAAGGTACTTTAAAGATTGGAGATTATACATTAGCTGGAAGCTGTTCTGGTAAAATTAAAGCTATGATGAATGAAAGAGGTGAATCTGTAACACAAGCAGGTCCATCAACACCTGTCTTAGTTCTTGGCTTAGACGGTGCTCCTACTGCTGGAGATGAATTCAACGTTTTAGATAGTGAACAAGAAGCAAAAAAAATTGCTTCAAAAAGAATGCAACTACAAAGAGAGCAAAATACAAGGACACAAAAGCATATAACTCTTGATGAAATTGGAAGAAGAATAGCTGTTGGAGAATTTCAAGAGCTTAATATCATCGTTAAAGGAGATGTTGATGGTTCGATAGAAGCTCTTTCTGATTCAATGGAGAGATTATCAACTGAGGAAATTAAAATTAATATTATTCAAAAAGCCGTCGGTCAAATTTCTGAATCTGATGTAATGCTTGCTAAAGCATCTGATGCAATTATTATCGGATTTCAAGTTAGACCCTCCATGAAGGCAAGAAAAATTGCTGAGACAGAGCAAATTGATATAAGATTATATTCTGTCATTTACAAAGCAATTGATGAAGTAAAATTAGCTATGCAGGGACTATTATCACCAGATATTGAGGAGAAAGTAGTTGCTAATGTTGAAATTAGAGAAACATTTAAGATTTCAAAAATTGGAACGATAGCTGGTTGTATGGTGTTGGATGGTAAAATAAATAGAAAAAATAAGGTTAGATTAATAAGAGATGGTGTTGTAACCTATTCTGGAAATCTTTCATCATTGAAAAGATTCAAAGAGGATGTTTCTGAAGTTAGACAAGGATTCGAATGTGGAATGTCTATTGAAAACTTTAATGATATAAAAGTTGGTGATATTATAGAGGCTTTTGATGAAGTTGAAATTGAGAGAAAAATCAATTAAGTAAGTTTAACTTAATGTATTCCGACACAATGTAACTACCTGGGTAATTTTTTATTAATTTACTCTTGATTTTTTCTGCTTCTAATTTTGTTCTAAAATTACCTACTCTCAACTTATAGTATGGGGCAGAGTAGCTTAGATAGATTGGAATGTTAGGAAATTTTTTAATAAATTTTAATTTCATAATATTAATTTCATTTTTTGTACTTGCAAACGCAATTTGTAATCTGTATGCTTGAATTCCGCTTTGTGAAAGATTGATTTTTTTAAATTTTAGAAATAAACTATCAATTTCCTTATCGTATTTGTAGTTTATCAATTTGTCTTGCCCAAGAGTTTCAAGAGAAAAAAAAATTAATATTAAAATTATTATTTTCATTAATCAAAAATAGTAAAAAAGAGTAATTTTAAGAATGAGATTAAAACCAGTTCAAATTAATGTAAATAATGAAAAAGAATTTATAAAAAAGGCTGTTTATTTTTCGAATTCATTTGAAGAAAGTGCACTTTTTTTTTCAAATAAAATTAAAAAAAACAAGTTACCCAAGTATTATTATGAATATGATTTTATCTTTGCTTTTAGTGCTTCAAAGTCAATAAAATCCTCTCATAATTCCATAACTATGCTTAATAAATTTATAGCAGAAAACCCATTTTGGAAATTTGGGTTTTTATCATACAATCTTAAAAATGAAGTTGAAAATCTTAATTCCAAAAACCACAATACTTTCAACATTCCTAATATGTTTTTTTTTGTTCCTGAATTTATTATTTACAAAAAAAATGATCAGATTTTTTTTGAGTCAGAAAGCTCTTGCACCGATTGTAATAAAGTGATTGAAGAAATTAACTCTATACACATAAAAAATTCAAAAAAGATTAATTTAAATTTTTCATGTTCTCAAAAAAAATCTACTTATCTAAATAAAATTAAACAAATTCAAGATTGTATACTAAGAGGAGAAGTATATGAACTAAATTATTGTATCGAATTTAAAACAAAACAAGAAATTTGTGCAGAAGATTTTTTTCTATTGACAAACAAGAAATGCATGGCACCTTTCTCTTGCTTGTTTAAATTTAAAAATTTAAAAATTTTATCCTTTAGTCCTGAAAGGTTTTTAAAAAAAACTAATAATAAACTCATTTCACAGCCAATAAAAGGGACAATAAAAAAATCAAATAGTCTTTATCAAAATTTGAATCTTATTAATAAACTAGAAAAATCAGAAAAAGATATCTCTGAAAACATAATGATAGTCGATTTGGTTAGAAATGACTTATCATTAACAGCAAAAAAAAATAGTGTCAAAGTTGAAGAACTATGTAAAGTTTTTACGTTTAATAATATTAATCAAATGATATCTACCGTAACAAGTGAAGTCTGTCAGAGTTTATCATTTGATAAAATTATTTCTTCGACATTTCCAATGGGCTCAATGACTGGAGCACCTAAAATTAGATCCATGCAACTAATTGATAAGTTTGAAGATTTTAATAGAGGTATTTACTCAGGCACAATTGGATATATAGATTCAGTAAATAATTTTGATTTTAATGTAGTTATTAGAACAATTATATATGATCAAAAAGATTTTAATCTTTCATTTTCTGTAGGAAGTGCGATAACATCTGAATCAGATCCTTCAAGAGAATATGATGAATGTATTGAAAAATTAAAATCAGTTTTTGTTTTTTGAAATGGAAGTTCAATTTGTCGACCATATTAAAAAAAATAAATTATTTGATAATTCTCATAATTTACTTCTAGCTTACAGTGCAGGTGTTGATAGCTCTGTTTTATTTAACTTACTTTTAAGTTGTAAATATAAGTTTAGCGTTGCTCACTGTAACTATAAGTTAAGAGGCCAACATTCAGATTATGATGAAAGATTTATAATAGAAAAAGCAAAAAAAAATAAAGTTAAATATCACACAAAGGAATTTGATATTTCAAAAATGAATTTTAAAAAATCTCAATCAGTTCAAATGAAGTGTAGACAAATTAGGTACAAGTGGTTTAATGAACTCTCAAAAAAATATGAATATGATTTTATTTTAACTGCTCATCATTTAAATGATAGTATTGAAACATTTTTTATCAATATATGTAGAGGAACAGGAATTGAAGGACTGACTGGAATACCATTAAAAAGAGATAAATTTATCAGACCTCTTTTATTTGCTTCAAAAAATTCGATTCTTGAATACGCTAAAAAATTTGATATTGATTACAGAGAAGATAAATCCAATGAAAGTAAAAGTTATAAAAGAAATAAAATCAGAAGTGATTTAATTCCAGTTATTAGTAGTATTTCAGAAAACTATGAAGAGATTTTTTATAAATCTTTTAAGAACTTAAAAAATCTGTCAGATACTTATAAAAATCTTGTCAAATTAGAAATTCAAAAAATAATGATTCAAAAATTTGATGTAGTTTATGTAAACATTTCTAAAATTAAAGATTTAAAAGAAGATAATTTAATTATCTACGAGGCAATTAAAGATTATGGTTTTACAAATTCTCTAAGCAATATAATTAGAGCTTATTTGCAAAAAAAATCAGGGAAATTATTTTATTCTAAACATTATAGACTGCTTGTTGACAGAGATAAATTGATAATCAATAAAATAAATAAAGATCAGTATTTTGATACCATAAAAATTTATAAGAAAGATTTACAAATTGATTATCCCATAAAAATTAGCTTTAGTACTTCAACTAAAATGTTAATCACTGATGATCCTTTTTCAGAATCTTTTGATTTTGATAAGCTTAGATTTCCTTTGTTGCTAAGAAATTGGAATAAAGGAGATAAATTTATCCCATTAGGTATGAAAAATTTTAAAAAATTAAGTGATTTTTTTGTTGATGAAAAAATATCTATTTCTGAAAAGGATACAACTTGGTTGTTATTTTCAGAGTCTAATTTAGTATGGGTTATTGGCAAAAGAATTGACGATAGATTCAAAGTAACTAGCAAAACTAAAAAGACGTATATTGCAAGTATTAATTCTATTTAAATTTTACTTTAATGAAAAGATATATATTTTTTTTATTAATCATATTTTCATTTAACTCTAACTCTCAGATTTATGATCCGGTAAGCTGGGAGTTTTCTAAAAATAAAATAGACAATAAAAGATATGAGTTAGTTTTTACTGCTAATATTGACGATGGATGGTATATATATTCTCAGTACCTTAAAGGAGATGGACCTGTACCCACAGAATTTACGTTTCAAGGAAGTTCCAATTTTAATTTAATTGATAAAGTTAAAGAGGATGATGCTAATGAAGCATACGACCCTAACTTTGAGATGTTATTGAAGTTTTTTAAGAAAAAAGCAGTATTTGTTCAACAAATCGAAATAGTTAATGAAAAATCACCATTCTCAGTTAAAGGAGATATATATTTTATGACATGTGATGAAAAGCAATGTTTGCCACCAGAAATAATTGAGTTTGACTTTAAGTTTAATGAAGATAAATCCCATAATTTTGTGAGCAGCTCATTATCAGAAGAATCAGTTAATAAAATAGGTAATTCTGCTTCGAAAAAAAGTAAAAATTTCTGGCTTTTATTTTTTATTTCTTTTTTAAGTGGCTTCGCCGCGTTACTAACTCCATGTGTATTCCCAATGATACCTATGACTGTTTCATATTTTACTAAAGCAAGTAAAACTAAATCTAAAGGAATTTTTAATGCAATAATATACGGCATTTCGATAATAATAATTTATGTTGCTCTTGGTGTAGGTGTTTCAAATATTTTTGGAGCAGATGCTTTAAATAATATGGCTACAAATGTATATTTTAACATAGCCTTCTTTTTATTATTGATAGTATTTGGTGCTTCATTTCTTGGAGCTTTTGATCTTACATTACCTTCATCTTGGATAAATAAATCTGACAAAGCATCTGACAAGGGAGGTTATATTGGCATTTTTTTCATGGCATTTACTTTAGCCTTAGTTTCATTTTCTTGCACTGGACCAATAGTTGGTACTCTTTTGGTAGAAGCTGCCTCTGGAGGATATTTTGGACCAATCATTGGAATGTTAGGTTTTTCGCTAGCAATTGCTATTCCGTTTGCTATTTTTGCTGCATTTCCAGGCTGGTTAAATTCTTTGCCACAGTCAGGAGGTTGGTTAAACTCTGTTAAAGTAACACTTGGGTTTTTAGAAATTGCACTCGCTTTTAAGTTTTTATCAAATGCTGATCTTGTATTACAACTCCACCTTCTTGAAAGAGAGTTATTTATTGCAATCTGGGTTGTTATTTTTATGTTACTTACATTTTATTTGCTAGGATTTATAAGATTTGCTCATGACTCAGATTTAAAATATTTATCTGTTACAAGATTATCTTTAGCAATAATAACAGGGGCATTTACCATTTATATGATCCCAGGCCTTTGGGGAGCTCCTCTTAAGCTAATTAATGCTTTTCCACCGCCTATGCATTATAGTGAATCTCCAAATGGATTTTCAACAAACTCAACAAATAAAACAGAAAATAATATTGAATTAAAATCTGGCACTCATTTAGGTCCGCAAGGGATATATGTATTTCATGATTATGAAAAGGGATTAGAACATGCTAAAAAAGAGAATCTTCCAGTTATGATTGATTTTACAGGATGGGCATGTGTAAACTGTAGAAAAATGGAAGAGCAAGTTTGGTCTGATAATGAAGTTAAAGAAATTTTAAAAAACGAAATTGTTATAGTGTCTCTTTATGTTGATGAAAGAACTAAACTTTCTGAAGAAAATCAGTATGAGACAACTCTTGCTGGTAAGCCTAAAAAAGTTAGAACAATTGGAGATAAATGGATGGTTTTGCAAGCTAATTTATATGGTACAAACTCACAACCATATTACGTTTTTATTGACCATTCTGGAAACCAACTTATTGAAAGTGCGAACTATCAAGATTATGGTACTGTTGATAAATTTAAAGATTGGTTAATAAGGGGATTAAACGAATTTAATAATATCTAAATGAAAATAATAAATAAAAAATCAGAGAAATTCTTATCAGATTATATAAATGTAGCTTCTCCAACAGGCTTTGAAAGTTCTGGACAAAAGCTGTGGCTTGATTATATTAAACCATACATAGATGATTACATAGTTGATACATATGGAACAGTAGTCGGTATTATAAATCCAAACGAAAAATATAAAGTTGTGATTGAAGCGCATGCAGATGAGATTTCATGGTTTGTACACTACATTACAAAAGAAGGTTATATTTACTTAAGAAGAAACGGTGGTAGTGATCACCAAATCGCACCATCAAAAAGAGTAAATATTCATACATCTAAGGGAATTGTAAAAGCTGTTTTTGGTTGGCCAGCTATTCATACAAGAGATAGAGCAAATGAGAAGTCTCCTAAGCCAGAAAATATTTTTTTAGACTGTGGATGTAATTCAAAAGAAGAAGTAGAAAAACTTGGAGTTCACGTTGGATGTGTTGTTACCTATGAAGATAATTTTCTAAAATTGAATGACAGCATGTATGTTGGCAGAGCATTAGATAATAGAATTGGAGGATTCATGATTGCTGAGGTAGCTAGAATTTTAAAAGAAAAGAAAATAAAATTACCATTTGGATTATATATTACTAACGCTGTACAAGAAGAGGTAGGACTGAGAGGTGCTCAAATGATTGTTGAAACAATAAAGCCAAATGTTGCCATCGTAACTGATGTTTGTCATGATACAACAACTCCAATGATGAACAAAATTAAGCAGGGAGATCAAAAATGTGGAAGTGGACCTGTTGTTTTTTATGGTCCCGCAGTCCAAAACAATCTTCTAAATAAAGTTATAAATGTTGCTGAAGAAAATAAAATTAAATTTCAAAGAGGAGCGGTTTCAAGAGCAACTGGAACTGATACAGATGCATTTGCTTTTGCAACAGGTGGCGTTGCCTCAGCATTAATTTCACTGCCTTTAAAGTACATGCACACAACTGTTGAAACTGTTAGTAAAAATGATGTGGAAAGTGTGATTAAACTCATTTACTTTTTACTACAAAAAATAGAAAATAATGAGGATTTTAGATATTTGTCCTAAATATTAAAATTAAACTCTTTGCCACTGCCCACTATCTACTAATGGTTTTGCTTTTTTCCACTTTAGTTCCTTCGTTTCAGAACCGTTTGTTATTTTAACTTTCTCGTTTCTTCCTACTTTTTGTTCTACTCTTATAGGTTGAGTTTTCGGTATAGTATTTGATGTGTTAACTTTATTTGGTGCTGCGAGCTCAGGTCTGCTTGTTTGAAGGTTTTGTTGTTTATGAATTTGTTCTTGTTGAACATTAGACTGATTTGGTAAGTTTGATTTGATTAAAAAAGAGATGATCTCTTTATTTACTTTATCAAGCATTGTTTTGAAAAGATCGAAAGATTCAAATTTATAAATTAGAAGAGGATCTTTCTGCTCATATACAGCATTCTGCACAGATTGTTTTAAATCGTCCATTTCTCTTAAATGTTCTTTCCATACATCATCAATTATAGAAAGAGTAATGCTTTTCTCAATGCTAAATTGTATGTTTTCCCCATTACTTTCATATGCCTCTTCTAAATTAGTAACAACATTCATTGTTTTTACTCCATCACTGAACGGAATTACAATATTTTTATAATGTCCAGAATGTGATCTATAAACATTTTCAATGACTGGAAATGTAGACTGAGCAATAATTTCAGATTTTAACTTATAATTTTCATAGCATGATTTATAAACTAAATCCGTTAATTCATTCTTTTCAATATTTTTAAAAATTTCTTCATTTATAGGAGCTTGAATAGATAAAAATTTCATCAAGTCCAATTCGAAGTTTGCAAAATCTTTTGAATCAAAATGAGCACTTACAATTGAATCGCATGTATCAAAAAACATATTAGAAATTTCAACAGAAAGTCTATCTCCAAATAAAGCGTATCTTCTTTTTTTGTAAATTACTTCACGTTGTTGGTTCATGACGTCATCATATTCCAATAATCTTTTTCTGATACCAAAATTGTTTTCTTCAACTTTTTTTTGTGCTCTTTCTATTGATTTATTAACCATTGAATGCTGAATAACTTCCCCTTCTTCCAGTCCCATCCTGTCCATTATTTTTGCAATTCTTTCAGAACCAAATAAACGCATTAAATTATCTTCAAGAGATACGTAGAACTGGGATGAACCTGGATCACCTTGACGACCAGAACGACCTCGTAGCTGACGATCAACTCTTCTAGAGTCATGTCTTTCTGTTCCAATGATAGCTAATCCTCCGTTATTTTTTACATTGTCAGAGAGTTTAATGTCTGTTCCTCTACCAGCCATATTAGTTGCTATTGTAACAATACTCTCTTTACCAGCTTCTGCAACAATATCTGCCTCTTTCTGGTGTAGCTTTGCGTTCAGTACATTATGCTTAATTTTTCTTCGGGTAAGAATTTTACTTAATAGTTCAGAAATTTCTACAGAAGTTGTCCCAACTAATATAGGTCTTCCTGCTTTAGATAGTTTTTCAATTTCTTCAATGATAGCATTGTATTTTTCTCGATTTGTTTTATATACTAAATCATTTTTGTCTTGTCTTTGAATTGGCTTGTTAGTTGGGATAACAACTACGTCAAGCTTATATATTTCCCAAAACTCACCAGCCTCAGTTTCAGCGGTTCCAGTCATGCCTGAAAGCTTATTATACATCCTAAAGTAGTTTTGTAAAGTTACAGTTGCATATGTCTGACTTGCTGATTCAATTTTAACATTTTCTTTCGCCTCAATTGCTTGATGCAATCCATCAGAATATCTTCTGCCTTCCATTATTCTACCTGTTTGCTCGTCTACAATTTTGACTTTATTTTCTATTACAACATATTCTGTATCCTTTTCAAAAAGAGTGTATGCTTTTAGTAGTTGATTAATACTATGAATTCTTTCACTTTTAACTGAAAAATCTCTCATAAGTTCATCTTTTCTTTTAATTTCTTCTTTCTCGCCTAGTTTTAGTGCTTGTATTTTTGAAATTTCTTCTCCAACATCAGGCATTATAAAGAAGTGCTTATCATCAGTAAACTTTGTTATTAAATTAATACCTTTTTCTGTCAACTCTATTGAATTATTTTTCTCATCTATTGTGAAAAAAAGCTCTTCATCAACCTTATGCATTTCCTTTGATTGATCCTGCATATAAAAATTTTCAGTTTTTTGTAAGAGCGCTCTAACGCCTTCTTCACTTAAAAATTTTATTAGTGCTTTATTTTTTGGAAGTCCACGAAATGCTCTTAGTAAATTAAATCCCCCTTTATCTCTTTCACCATCTTTAATAAGTTGCTTTGCTTCAAAAAGAATTTGGGAAACATATTTTTTTTGTTCAGAAAAAAGACTATTTACCTTATGCTTTAATTCGTTATACTCATGCTGATCACCTTTAGGAGTAGGTCCAGAAATAATTAAAGGTGTTCTTGCATCATCAATTAGAACTGAATCTACCTCATCAACAATAGAAAAGTTAAGTTTTCTTTGAACTAAATCTTCTACTCTCCTAGACATATTATCCCTTAAATAGTCGAATCCAAATTCATTATTTGTTCCGTAGGTTATGTCTGCGAGATATGCCTTTTGTCTCATTTGGGAATTCGGAGAGTGATTGTCAATACAATCAACGCTTAATCCATGGAATTCAAAAATTGGCCCCATCCATTCTGCATCTCTTTTGGCTAAGTAATTATTTACAGTTACTAAATGAACTCCAAGGCCAGTTAATGCATTTAAATAAATTGGTAGTGTAGCAGACAGTGTTTTCCCTTCACCAGTTTGCATTTCAGCTATTTTTCCTTCATGTAAAACAATACCCCCAATTAGCTGGACATCGTAGTGAACCATATCCCATGTTATCCTATTGCCTGCAGCTTTCCAACTATTACTGTATATAGCTTTATCTCCATTAATTTTCACTAAATCTTTTTTCTGAGAAAGCTCTATATCAAACTCAGTCGCATTAACAATAATTTCTTTATTGTTTTTAAATCTTACAGCTGTTTCTTTTACAACGGCAAACGCTTTTGGTAGAATTTCCTTTAATTTTTTTTCATTTTCTTTAACTATTTCTTTTTCAATATCATCAATTTCTTTGAAAATATTTTCAGCTTCATTTTCATTTTTTGTATTGTCTATAGATTTTTTTAGATTATCAATTTTTTTATTGAGCTCTAATGTATTTTCTTTTATTTCAAGTTTAAGTTGACGGGTAGTATCTCTTAGTTCATCATTACTTATAGTCGAGAGACTTTTAACTTCTGCATTAATATTTTCTATTATGGGCTTTAGTTTGTTGATATCACTGTCATACTTGTTTCCAAAAATTTTAGTTAAGAAATTTAAAACACCAGACATTTAGAGTAATTATTTAGTATTCCTCTTCGTTAAAAAAGAAATCTTCTTTAGAAGGATAGTCAGGCCATATATCTTCGATGGTTTCGTATTGAAACCCAGGCTCTTCTTCAATTAGCTCTTGTAAGTTTTCGACAACTTCCATAGGAGCTCCAGATCTGATAGCAAAATCAATTAACTCGTCTTTGGTTGCTGGCCAAGGAGCATCTTCAAGTTTTGAAGCAAGTTCTAATGTCCAATACATAATCTTGTTTTTTGCAAAAGTAGTTTTTTTAGTTTATTATATTTGATTTTAGGAATCTTTTTGCCAATATCTCTCTTGTACATTAAAGTCTTTTAAAAACTTTCTAGAAAGCACAAAAAGGTAATCAGACAATCTGTTTATAAAGCTAATATAGTTTAAATCGATATTTTTTTGATCATTACTTAGCTTTACGAGCTTTCTTTCAGCTCTTCTGCAAACTGTTCTAGTGATTTGTGTGAGTGAAAAAATTTTATTGCCTGAGGGTAAAATGAAGTTTTTTAGTTCAGAAAGCTCATCCTCAATTTCATCAATTCTTTTTTCTAAAAAAACAATATGCGATTTAGTTATCTTAGGAAGGTATTTTAAATTATCATTGTTGTCGTTTGCAAGTAATGACCCAAGATTGAACAATAGATTTTGTATTTTAATTAAATCTTCTTTTAAATTGGAATTAATTTCATGATCTGAGATGTGCCCTACATGAGCATTTAACTCGTCAATTGTCCCATAACATTCTAAACGAATATCATCTTTAAACTTTTCTGTACCTCCAAAAAGTCTTGTTTTCCCCTTATCTCCATTTTTTGTGTAAATTTTCATTGGTTTATTTCATCTGTTAAAATTTGACCATCTTTTAGTTTTATAATTCTATTCGCATTTTTTGCTATCTCTGTTTCATGGGTCACTAGTATAATAGTATTTCCTTTTTGATGTATTCTTTTAAAAATTTTCATTATATCGCTAGAGTTTTTGCTATCTAAGTTTCCTGTAGGTTCATCTGCAAGAATTATTGAGGGGCTATTAACTAATGCTCGAGCAATAGCTACTCTTTGTCTCTGACCTCCAGAAAGCTCATTTGGTTTATGATAGACTCGATCAGATAAACCTACTTCTTTTAAAGCTTGTTTCGCTAATTTTATTCTATCATCTTTAGTATATCCAGCGTATATGAGAGGAAGAGCAACATTATCTAACGCATTCATTCTTGGAAGAAGATTAAAAGTCTGGAAAACAAACCCAACCTCTAAATTTCTTATTTCAGCAAGCTTGTTATCACTTAATTCCCCAACATTCTTATTGTTTAAATAATAAGAACCTTTTGATGGTGTGTCAAGACATCCAATTATGTTCATAAGAGTTGATTTTCCAGAGCCAGATGTCCCCATTAAAGCAACATATTCTTTTTTGTTAATTTTCAGTGAAATATTATCTATAGCCTTAACTGTATTTCTTGACAAGAAGTAATGCTTTGATAAGTTATCTATTTTGATAAGACTTGACATTTTGCAAATTTAATGTTATTATAAAAAATTATAATTCTTATTTTGCAAATCTTTTTTAAAAAAAAGAACTCCTACTCTCAAAAATGTAAAAGATAATGTTACCACATCATTTTTTATAATTTGATTCCAAGCTGATTTCATCTCAACTGACCAGTTTATATCATCAAAAACAAATATACTTTTGGAATTTATCTTTTTTAAGCATTTATTAAAATAATTTAAAGTATCTATTTTACTGTGATTACCATCAAAAAAAACCAGATCGAAACTTTCTGTTTTTTCAAGTACCTCATCCAAAGTAAAACTAAAATTACCCTTTATCAAATCGATATTGTCAAGACTGAATTTAGTGAAATTATTTAATGCAATATTCGATGTGTTTTCACATCCTTCTAATGTAGTTACTTTTGAATAACTATTTGCAGTGCTTAAGTAAACAGTACTTATACCTAAAGAAGTCCCAATCTCTAAAATATTTTTAGCATTATTAAATTTTGACAGGTTGTGTATAATTTTCCCTATTTTTTTGTTTACAGAAGAGTTTTTAGCAATGTCACAAACTTTTCTTTTTTTTAGATGTGTGACTGTTGAACCTTTTCCCAAGTCTACAGTTTCAATTACTTGACTAGATTGTTTTAATGATTTAGAAAAATATAAGATTTTTTTTTTTTTTCAATAGCAATTTCTTTCAACAATTTTTTCTTGATCTCAAAAGTTTTTGAATCTATATAAAGGTCAATTTTTAGTATGTGAACAATGAGAAGATAAGCTCTGGAAATATATATTTTAAGCTTCATAAAGACTCCCTTAATGAAACTAAAAATTTTTTAAACTCTAATAATCTTTCTTTTAAAAAAATATTTTTTTGAAAATCATTTTTTTTTGATTTAAGTGCCTTTTTTGCTCCCTTTATAGTAAATCCGTTATTTTTCAATAAATGATGTATAATTTTAAGATTTTTTAAATCGTTTTCTGAAAATAGTCGATTTCCCTTTTTATTTTTTTTTGGTTTTATTATGTCAAATTCATTATCCCAAAATCTTACAAGCGATACATTTACGTTTAATATTTTTGAAACTTCACCAATGGTATAGAACAGTTTTTTTATTTCTCTTTCTTTATAAGGGGGCATTAATCAAAAGATTGGTTAGATTGCGAGGAAATTTCAATCATCCTTTCGTATTCTTCAGCATTTAAATCATTATAATAAAAGTTAACTGGATTTATTTTTTTTCCGTCTTTGTGTACCTCATAATGAAGGTGTGGAGCAACGGACTTTCCAGTATTGCCAACAAAACCAATTACATCACCTCTGCTAACCTTTTGGTTTCTTTTAACTGCAGTTTTTGACATATGTGCATATAGAGTTTTATATCCAAAGCCATGGTCAATAACAATATGATTTCCATAGCCACGCTTACTTTTACTAACTTTAAAAACTTTACCATCACCTGTGGCATAAATGGGAGTTCCTGTTTTAGCTGAAAAATCCATTCCTGCGTGAAATTTTCTTGTTTTATAAATAGGATCAATTCTGTATCCAAATCCACTGGCCATTCTACTTAAGTCCTTATTGGATAAAGGTTGAATTGCAGGTATTGATGACAACATTTTATTTTTGTCTTTAGTTAACTCAATTATCTGATCAAAAGACTTTGATTGAACATAAAGTTGTTTTTTCAAAATATCAAATTTATTGTCAAGCTCTTTTAAGAGCTCAGTATTGGAAAAACCCTCTAGATATTTATATTTATTAACGCCACCAAATCCAGCTTTTCGTATTTCTGTTGGTATAGGGTTAGCTTCAAAGATTTCTCTGTAAATATTATCATCTCGTTTTTGAATGTCATCGAGAACAGTCTCAATCTCTAACAATTTGCTTTCAAATTTTTGATAATTTGATGTCAAGAAATTAATTTCTGATTTTAATTTTTTTTCTTTTGGACTGTCAAAGAAGCTATAAAAAACAAAAAAGCTGAGCGAAGTTATTATTAAAGCAGAAAGTATATAAACAAGAAGATTTTGAATCTTCTGCTTTAAAGTCAAATTAATTTCTTTATAGCTAAGTGACTTTTTATCGTAATAATACTTTACTTTGGTCATAATTAGCAAATTTACTAATTTGGTCAATAATAACGAATATTATTTCTTTTATAAATTTAAATGCAAACAACAAATTCAATAAGAGAAAGCTTTATCAGTTTTTTTGAAAAAAAATCTCATAAACAAGCTAAATCATCATCTGTCATAAGTAAAGATGACCCAAGTTTGATGTTTGTAAATGCTGGAATGAACCAGTTTAAAGATATCTTTCTTGGTTATCAGAAGCCTGACTTTAAAAGAGTTGTCAACTCTCAAAAATGTTTAAGAGTTTCTGGTAAACACAATGATTTAGATCAAGTCGGACATGATACATATCATCACACCTTTTTTGAAATGCTTGGAAATTGGTCTTTTGGTGACTATGGCAAAGAAAAAGCTATTGAATATGCTTGGGAGTTTCTTGTTAAAATATGTGGCTTAGATAAGACAAGAATTTATGTTACAGTGTTTAAAGGAAACAATAAAGATAATATTTCTAAAGACGAAGAGACTTTTAATTTATGGACAAGTTATTTACCTGAAGATAATATCTTATATTTTGATAAAGATGATAATTTTTGGGAAATGGGGGATACAGGTCCTTGTGGTCCTAGTACTGAAATTCATTATGATAATAGAAATATTTCGGAAATTAATAAAATAAGTGGCAGAGAAATAGTTAATAAAAATCATCCGGAGGTTATAGAAATATGGAATATTGTATTTATAAAGTATAATCGATCTCTGGCTGGTAAACTTTCTGATTTATCAACTTTGTACATAGATACTGGTATGGGTCTTGAGAGATTAGCAATGATTATGCAGAAAAAAAAGTCTAACTATGATATTGATATTTTTCAATCTATTATTAAGAAAATTACCGATGATTACAAACTGAAGTATGGAAGCGAAAAAAAAATAGATATTGCCCTAAGAGTTATAGCTGATCATGCAAGAGCTGCTGTATTCTCAATCTCAGATGGATTAGTTCCTTCAAACAATAAATCAGGATATGTTATTAGAAGAATTATAAGAAGAGCATCAAGATATGCTTATACAGAACTTGAAATAAAAGAACCTTGTATTTTTAAATTAGTAGACACTATTTCAAATATATATTCAACAACCTACAATGAAATTGGTGAAAATTTAGCAATGATTAAAAATCTAATCTTATCTGAGGAAAAGATGTTTCTCAAAACCTTATCTCTTGGGCTAAAAAGATTAAATAAATATTTCATTGATAAAACAAATGTTTCTGGAGATCAAATTTTTGAATTATATGATACTTATGGATTTCCATATGATTTAACAAAGGATATATTAATAGAAAAGGGGTTAGTTCCCGATGAAAAAAACTTTAAAAAGGCACTAGAAATTCAAAAAAATAGATCAAGATCTGCTGGAAAGACTTTCATCGGTGATTGGACTGTAGTTTCTGACATGAAAAGTTCTGGTTTTATTGGCTACGATATACTTGAATTGACTGTGAGAATTCTTAGATATAGACAAGTAGAAAAAGCTAATAAAAAAATATTTCAAATAGTTCTAGATCAAACACCTTTTTATGCTGAATCAGGAGGGCAAGTAGCTGACAAAGGGGTAATAAAGAATAAAACTGATAAAATTAAAATATTAGATGTAAAAAAAGAAAATAATATTGTAGTTCATGATGTCGATCAACTTCCTAAAGATCTTGCAAGCGAACTTGTAGCAAGTGTGAATTTAGAAAGAAGACATTTAATTTCTATAAATCATACTGCTACACATATTTTACATAATGTTTTAAGAAAAAACATAGGAGTTCATGTACAGCAAAAAGGCTCTTTTTTAAATGAAAATTATTTGCGTTTTGACTTTAGTAATAATGAGAGTATTTCAAAAGATGATTTATCAGACATTGAGAATTCTGTAAATGATATAATTTATAAAAACTATAAAGTAAAAATTGAAGAAATGGACCTAAAAGGTGCTAAAGACAAAGGGGCTATAATGTTGTTTGAAGAAAAATATAAAGATAAGGTAAGGGTAGTATCTTTTCATGATTCAGTAGAGCTTTGCGGAGGCACTCATGTAAAATCAACATCTGAGATTGGATTATTAAAAATAGTTAAAGAAACTTCTGTCTCTTCTGGCATCAGAAGAATTGAAGCCATTACTAGTAAAGTTGCTTTTAATTTTCTGAATCAAATTGAATTTAGCTCGAAAAAAATTATAGACTTTACACAGGAGAAAAATTTTGATCTAGCTGTAGATAAAATGATTGATAATTATAGCTCAACTCATAAAAAGTTAGTTGAAGTGAAATCAAGTTTGATTAGACATAAGTTTGAATCAATAATTGACTCTCTCAGTGATGATTTAATAGTTGTGAGTGAGCTTGATTTTGTAAATGTCAAAGATTTAAAACAGTTAGGTCCAAGCTTACATAATAAAGATCTCCACAATGAAATTATTTTATTTTTTGTGAAAGACAAAGCTAAGTATTCAATAATGATACACGTTCCAAAGAAATATCAAACTAAATATCAGGCTGATTTATTAGTTAAAATACTCACAAAAAATTATGGAGGTGGAGGTGGGGGTAATAAATCTATTGCTTTTGCAGGAGGATTATCCGCAATTTCAG
Source organism: uncultured Bacteroidota bacterium (assembly GCA_902587125.1). Classification (GTDB taxonomy): domain Bacteria; phylum Bacteroidota; class Bacteroidia; order Flavobacteriales; family BACL11. Next base: position 71,515 of record CACIJW010000006.1, on the reverse strand, counting down.
AAAAGGTTATTATTGATTTCTTAAATAAATAAAAAAACCACTATTCCTAGTGGTTTTTTTTAGTTTATATGAACTTCGTAAATTAGAACCTCAAAGAGAATCCAATTTTAAATTCTCCATCTTCATCATTGTTGTCTCCTAAGTTCATAGAGTAGTTCGGCTCTATGTATAGCATATTCCATACATTAAATCCGTAACCTACACCTAAAACCATGTTATCAGTAGAGTTTTCAGTAGGCATTTGTAGTTGGACGAATAAATCATCGCTAACTAGGTATCTACCCATGATGTCGAAATCGTCACCGTTACTAATTCCACCTACTACAAATTTGTCAGATATCATGTATCCAACTCCCATGTTTTGAGTGAATTTATCTACAGTTTCTTCTTGATCATTATCAAATGTACCAACGACCATTATTTGAGCTGAAGCAAATATTGTCGCAAATGCAAAAATTGCTGAAAGTATAAATTTTTTCATTTTAAAATATATTGGTTAATATCGAGCGCAAGATAGTAATTATACTTGTCTAAGAGCGCATTATTTCTTGTTTTTTTTAACATATTGTTGTTAGTCACAAAAAAAAAGGCTACTAGAAGTAGCCTTTTTTTAAATATTTATTGATGTAATTACGGAGTAATTGTTAATGTTACATAAGTATATGTATCATCTGCATCCATACCCATATCATCAGAAATCATAGTGATGCCTAAAGCAGCATTATCACTGAAACTGTAACCTAAGTTTATTTCAGTTGCTGATCTCTCATAGTCATCATCATTGTTATCTGTAATTGTGTGTAAAGCTGCACCTAAAGAAACGCTACCCATATCATAGTTTAGACCGATAGTTAAATCGTCCATACCAGAGGCTAAGTAACCTAGGTTTCCTGTTACATCCCAACTTCCGTCCATATTAGTACCTGCCATACCGAAGTCACCATCGTTGTCTTCGTCGTAAGACGTTTGCGATACCATTATAGACATATCGTCGTTTATTGAGTAAGTAAGACCGAACATGTTCATTTTGTCACCCTCATAGTCTGAGTTGATTGACGCCATGATGTTAGCACCAGCGATTTCACCTGAAAGATCGATACCCATTGCAGCATCTGAATCATCAGCATCACCTAATTGCTTGTCCATGTAAAGTACATTTACATCAAAACCACTAAAGTTACCAGCTACGTTAACCCATGTCCTAGAGTAATCTTCATTACCAGTCATGTCACCGTTTACGTTAGCATAACCTAATGATGCAGATACTGCATCTAAGTTAAAGTCAAACTTCATACCGTCCCATGTAGTTCTGTCATTACCCCAGTCATTTGTTGACATAAGTGCACCAGAACCATAGTTAAGCGCTTGACGTCCGATAGTTAAATTAGCAAAACCCATTAAATCAGTAGAACCGTAAGCTTCATAAATTGTAGCTGTAGGGTCTCCATCTACACCTAAAGTATAGTTGAAGTCATTACTCATATAGATTCCCCAATTAGAACCACCGAAAGTTACACCTGTTGTAACTCTTTGGTTAGTTAATTGTCTGTCATTATCACCACTCATATCTATTCTTGTTCTAGACTCTACGTTGATGTCTTGAGCAAAAGATACAGTAGTTAAAAGTCCTAAAGCAATGCTTAAGACGTTACGTAAAACTTTTGTCATAATTATAATTTTTAATAGTTAATACGGCGCAAAGATAAACTTCTCAATTAACATGAACAAAATATTAACACACCTTTTTTAACATTTATTTGTGTAAATAAGATCTATGTGTCTCATTATCAGATGATTATCTATTAAAGAAATTATATGAAAAATCTACCAATTGGTATTAAAAAAAGCTGTTTTTTGGGCTTTTTTAATGAAAAATGAAAGATTTGACCTGTTGATATGAAACCATAGCTTGTTAGCTAAAAACGTCCTTCAATTTTTCGAAAAAGTTCTTTTCGTTCTTTTTTGGTGCAGGCGAAAAATTTTTGTCTTTAAGGTTTTTTTCAAAAAACTTTGTTTGATCTTTTGATAATTTTTTTGGAGTCCATATATTCAAATGAACAAGTAAGTCACCGTTTCCATAATTATTTACGCTAGGTAATCCTTTGCCTTTTAGTCTTAAGACTTTTCCACTTTGAATTCCAGAATCTATCTTAATTCTTACTTTACCACCTATTGTTTCAATTTCTTTTGATGTTCCTAAAACGGCCTCACTGATACTGATAAATTCTTCACAGTGAATGTTTTGCCCATCTCTGATGAATTTATCATGTTCCTCCTCAGAAATCAGGACTAGCATATCTCCATTTATTCCGTCAAATGGAGCAGCATTACCTTTACCACTAACTTTTAGTTGCATCCCATCTTCAACTCCTGCAGGAATATTAATCTCAACAGTTTCACTTTTTTTAACCTGGCCGTTATGATCTGCTCCAGCTGGCTTATTGTCTATAACTTTGCCTATACCATTGCAATTATTGCAAGTTGTTGAGGTTTGCATTTGACCCAGTATTGTATTGCTGACCCTTGTTACTTGACCTGAGCCATTACAAACAGGGCATGTTTTAAAGGTTACATTTTCAGCATTCACTAGTCTGTCAACTTTGATTTTTTTCTTAACGCCACTATTAATTTCTTTGAGACCTAATTTTATTCTGATTCTCAGATTAGATCCTTTGATTATTCTTTTTCCTCTACTAGAGCTTCCGCCAAAGAACGAGTCAAATGGAGACCCTCCTCCAAAAATATCTCCAAATTGGCTAAATATATCATCCATGCTCATTCCTCCACCAAAGCCTCCAGCTCCTCCCATTCCTGCATGTCCAAATTGATCATATCTCTGTTTTTTTTCAGCATTACTTAAAACTTCATAAGCTTCAGCAGCCTCTTTAAACTTTTCTTCAGCTTGCTTATCTCCTGGATTTTTGTCAGGATGATATTTTATTGCAAGCTTTCTGTAAGCTTTTTTGATTTCACTTGCGCTAGCAGATTTTGAAACACCTAACACATCATAATAGTCTCTTTTACTCATATTACTTTCCTATAACAACCTTTGTAAATCTGATAACTTTATTTCCCATTTTATAACCTTTTTCAATTACATCAATAATTTTTCCAGAATCTTTTTTGCTTTTAGCAGGTATACTAGTAATGGCTTCATGGAAATCTGTGTCCAAACTTTTACCAATTGGATTTTCTATTTCAACCAATCCTTTCTTTTCCATTTCTGACTTCATTTTCTTTAAAATTAGTGAAACGCCATGATCTTCTTCATAGTTGTTTGATTTAATACATCTCTCAAGATCGTCAATTACGGATACAATTGATGTCATAATATCATGACCTGCTGTCGTGTATAATTCGACTCTTTCTTTGGTAGTTCTTTTTCTATAATTATCAAATTCAGCGAAGAGCCTCAGGTATCTGTCTTTTTCCTCAGCTAATTGTTCTTTTAATGTTAACTTCTTTTGTGCTACCTTTTTATTTATATTCTTTTTCTTTGCCATTTATTTTTAATTGAAATCTGTGCAAAAACTTTGCCTCATTACTTCAATCAGTCATTTTGTCAGTATTTAATTATCAGATCTATTTTTTCAATCCCTCTAAAAATCTGTGTAGTCTTGCTCCTTTCAAATTTTTAGCCAGTATTTTACCGTCTTTGTCAATTATTAGATTTGTTGGAATACTTCTAACAGAATATAGTCTAGCTCCTTTAGACTGCCAGCCACCTAAATCAGAAACATGAAATTCCCAGCTTAATTTGTCCTTCAGTATCGCTTCTTGCCAGCTTTTTTTTGACTTATCTAAGGAAACACTGTATACCTCAAACTTTTCTCCATATTTGAAAGAGGTGTTTTTATATTTTTCATAAGCACTAACAATATTCGGGTTTTCAATTCGACAGGGTTTACACCAAGATGCCCAAAAATCAATTAGTACTATTTTCCCTCGAAGGGTAGATAAGCTCATCATCTCTCCATCTGGGTTTTTGTATTTTAGCTCAGGTGCAATATTGCCAATGTTAGTACCAACAACTTGAGAGTTGCATAATTGAACTACAAAGAAAGTACTGATAACAAGAAGGCTTATCTTTTTCATCTAACTATCAATTCTACTGATTTTTGCTCCTAATTGATTTAATCTTATATCGATATCTTCATAACCTCTGTCTATTTGTTCTACGTTATGAATAATACTGGTTCCTTTAGCAGACAATGCAGCAATGAGTAACGCTACACCTGCTCTTATGTCTGGAGATGTCATTACTGTACCTTTGAGTTTAGATTTTTGTTCAAGTCCGATCACTGTAGCTCTATGTGGATCACATAAAATGATTTTTGCGCCCATTTCTATAAGTTTATCAACAAAAAAGAGTCTAGATTCAAACATTTTTTGGTGTATTAAAACCGATCCTTTAGCCTGAGTGGCTACAACAAGGATGATGCTAATTAAATCAGGTGTAAATCCAGGCCATGGAGCATCAGAGATTGTTAGAATAGACCCATCAATAAAATTTTCAACTTCATAGCTGTTTTGCTTTTTTACAATAATATCATCGCCACTGATTTCTAAATTAATTCCTAATTTTTTGAACACAGAAGGAATAATTCCAAGATTTTTTACACTAACATCTTTAATTCTCAGTTCAGATTTAGTTATGGCAGCAAGTCCAATAAATGAACCTATTTCAATCATGTCTGGTAGAATTTTATGTGTACAGCCATTCAATTTATGAACTCCAATAATAGTTAATAGATTAGAGCCTATTCCACTGATTTTTGCTCCCATATTATTTAGCATCCTGCATAATTGCTGTAGATATGGCTCACAAGCTGCATTATATATTTTGGTGGTTCCTTCACAAAGCACTGAGGCCATCAAAATATTAGCTGTTCCTGTAACTGAAGCCTCATCCAAAAGAATTTCATTACCTTTTATTTTTGAAGCCTTAACACTGTAGAATTTTTTCTCATCATCATATGAGAATTTTGCGCCTAATTTTTCGAAACCAATGAAGTGCGTATCCAATCTTCTTCTTCCTATTTTATCACCACCAGGGCGAGGAATATATGCTTTCTGAAATCTTGCTAATAGTGGCCCCATTATCATAATGGAACCTCTAATTTTTGTACTGAGTACATAAAACTCATCTGATTGCATGAAATTGAGATTTACATTTTCAGATTTAAACTCAAAATCATTTCTACTGAGTTGATTAACCTCAACACCAAATTTTTTAATTAGATCAATCAAGACACGAATATCTCTTATATCAGGAACATTTTTAATAGTTATTTTTTCGCCAGTCAAAAGAACAGCACAAATTATTTGAAGTGCTTCGTTCTTGGCACCTTGGGGAGTTATAGTACCACTCAGACTTGTTCCACCTTGGATTTTAAAAGAATTCATTTTCTCTTTTTGAATTTCTTTTTGTAAATCGGTTTTTTGTTTTTGTTTACAGATTTTGATTCAATAAAATCAAAATCCTCAGGAACAGATAGTTGTCCCTTGGACAAAATCTTTAAGTGGGACAAGATAGTTTTGTTATCAACAGAATCTTTATTAAAAGAAAGGTATGCCTTTTTCATGTGGTTAGCAGTCATACATACTATTGATTGTTTTTCTTTTTCATCAGTTGTTTCAATCGCTTTTTTTATCATCTTTTCAATAGATAGCCCATAAAACGAAAATTGAATATTTCTTATTGGATATGATAATTTTTTTGGTTTTTCAGCAAGCTTTTCCATTTCAGGTAGAGGGTATTTAGAATCCACATCTAATTTGAAATCAGAGATTATGTGAATCTGGTTCCAATATTTTTTTTCAGCTTCCTCAATATTCTTTGCAGACACATTGTTCGACTGAACCAAAAAACTTACAATTGCTTTTGCACACTTAGTTCTCTCTTCTTTTGAGCTTAGTGTCATTGCATGTTGAACCATTTTTTGGATATGCCTACCGTATTCAGGCTTGATGAGTTTTTCTCTTGTTGTGTTATATTGCATGAATGCAAATGTAGTTATTTTGAAATATTAAAGTCCAATATTCAAACTCAACATGTAATTTCTACCAGCTTGTGGGAAGTAAGCACTCATACTATAACTATTATCACTATTTAAATTTGTGTAGGGGTCATCAGCTCTTGGGTCATAACCCTCAGAATAGTATCTGTAAGTCCATGCGTTATTTGCATACAGTTCATCAAAAATATTGTTAACAATTAATGTAATTTTTGAATTAGAAAAATTAAAAAAATTGATATTGTAACTTAAAATCAAGTTGTTTACAAAATAATCATCTAATTTTCTTTCATCTGATGAGGTGTTGTCAATAAATTGCTCACCAACATATTTTGAGTTTAATGCGATTTCTATTCCATTATTAAATATTTTTTCAAATGTTGAAGAATATATGATGTTTGGAGAAAATGCTAAATCTACATTTTCATGAGTAACAATAGTTTGTTCATATGGTGGATCCCAATTGTCGACATATTCATCATATCTAGTAATTTTGTTGTCACTGATTGATAATGACCCATTAAAAAGAAATCCATTTCCAAAATTAGATATAGCAGAAATTTCAACTCCAGTTCTGTAGGATTCATCTACATTTGTTCTTATGTATGCACCTACATCATTCAGTTTACCAGTATTAACGAGTTGATCTTCGTAGTACATAAAATATCCGTTGATAGAAATCATCGAAGCAGAGTTTTTGATTTCATGTCCAAGTTCAACATTGTAAAGTTTTTCACTTTTTGGGTAATTATTATATTCACTGTCAACATAGTCATTTCTGCTAGGCTCTTTCTCTGCTTTTCCAAAATATAAATAAGTTCTTTTATCATTGTTATCAAAGTTGATCCCAATCTTGGGATTCAAAAAATTAAGCTTTTGATTAAGGTTTGTTAATGATGTATTATCCTCGTCATAGCCTTCAAAATCATATGAAATATTTCTTGATTGAACGTCGACAAACATGCTTACACTTTGATTAAATTCATAATTGATTTTTGCATATACATTATTATCTGTTTTTGTAGATTTATTGTTGTAGTATCTGTGTGGATATGAACCATCAGACATAAATTGAGACCAGATTACATTTCCAAAATGTTTTCCTCTGTAAATATTATAACTACCACCTAAAATTAATTTAGCTTTATCTAATGAGTTCTCAAAGGAATATATAGCACCAGTAAAATCATTGTCTAGCCACTTTCTTCTGACCAAATTAGTAGTTGAAACAGTATCATTTTCAAAATATAAATCTGATAAGCCGTAGTCTGATAAACTTTCATTTAATTTTTCCTGCTCGTAGTAGCCTGCACCTAAAGTATGGTGAACAGAAAAATTGAAATATCTGCCGCTATTTAGCTGCTTTTTGTAGTGTAGTTGATAATGGTCTTGAGTGTAGTTATCAATTTCATTTTTGTAAGTGTAATAATTATATGTTCTTAAAGAATCATTTTCCAAATAATTTTTTGGCACACCGTACCATGCTTGATAAGTAACCTCATTACCTTTAAAGTTTATAATGTTAATGATTTCATCATCTCCAACATAGTTAGCAGAAAGATAATAGGATTCCAAGTCTGCTGTAGCTCTATCAATATATCCGTCAGAATTTACTTTTGATATTCTACCGTCAAAAGAAAACCCGTTTATATTTCCAGTTCCAAAGCTTGCACTTCTTTTAAAAGTATTAAAGGATCCAATTGTATTTCTTGAGTTAAAATATGGTAATGGGTTAATTGTGTTTGTTTTTAAATTAATTGTTCCACCAAAGGCTGAAGCTCCGTTTGTTGAAGTTCCTACTCCTCTTTGAATTTGTATTTCGTCAACTGAGCTAACTAAATCAGGCATATTTACCCACCAAACACCCTGACTTTCAGAGTCATTTATTGGGATACCGTTTATGGTAACATTTATTCTTGTTTGATCACTTCCTCTTAATCTGAAATTTGTATAACCGATGCCTGTACCAGCATCTGATGAGCTTACAATCGAGGGAGTGTTTTCTATTACATATGGAATGTCTTTTCCAAAATTAATTTTGTCAATTTCAATTTTTTTGATGTTTGTAAAAGAAATAGGGGTTTTTTTGTCTGCTAGAGATGCATTTATTTCAAGCTCTTTCAGCAAACGATTTAATTTAATTGTATCATTTTGGATTTGGGCATAATTTATGTTACTAACTAAAAACAATACCGCAATTGTAAATATTCTCATGTATATCTAATTTAAAAAATAAATAGGGGAGTTGATTTTGTCATTTTCCTTACATGAATTACCATGTCAGGTTCAATGGGTATAATCTCAGCACAATGGCACCCCAATAACATTTCAAAATTAATTAATTTTTAGATAAAAATCTTTCTTCAACTACTTTAATTGCGTTATTAATTCTATTATCAGCGATGCCACTAATTATACTATAACTAAAACCTTTTTTTTGAAGAAGATTTTTATGTAGCGAAAAAATTTCAGATCTGTCGTTCTTGCTCTCTCTCAATTGGTCGTATTCCCATTTAATATCATCTTTAAGCAATAAATAATACCTTTTGTTTCTGTCATAACTTGAAATTATTTTTTCAATTTCAGGATCGCATGAACCATACTTGAACTCACTCCATATTTTTATTGTAAGAAGGTCGGTATCCATAATAATTTTTTCAGAGCTGTTATTTTTCTCAATTTGATTTTGTTTAATAGCAATTTTTTTTAAGTCTTCATAGACGTAATAGTTTCTTTTTTTTGATAGGTATATTCTAGAATATTCTGTAATTAAATCAAAATTATAAAGCTTTGCAAGATAGTTAGACAATGTTGTTTTTCCAGTGCTCTCAGGACCAACTAAAATTAGCTTTCTAGGCATTAGATGATTTACTCTTCCAGTTGAAGTAAGCGAAGGTTGCAATGACAGTGTAAACAATAAAAAGAAAAGCTGTCAAATGAAGATCTCTTTCATGGTATAAAAATACAGATGTTAGATCAATTATAATCCAATATAGCCAATTTTCTAAAACCTTTTTTACTGTCATGTAAGTTGCTAGTAAGCTAAAGGATGTTGTAAATGCATCAATAAATGGAAGCTCAGATTTTGTGAAAGAATTGAGTAATATGCCAATTGAAAAACTCAATATTGTAAAAATTGAAATATATGTGAAGTGTTTTTTTAAAGGCCACTCAGAAATTTTTAATTTGAGAACTTTAGTATTTTCTAGTGGTTCATTGACAATAGATTTTTTTTTCCAATTATACAGCCCATAAAATGATAAAAACAGATAAACAATTTGCAATAAGGTTTCAGCGTATAATAATGCATCAAGACATATGTAAATGTAGATAGATACACTTAGAATTCCAAAATACCAACAGTTATGATTTTCTCTACTTGCCAGTATCACGTAAATGATACTTAGAGTCACTGCAATCAATTCAATTTGCTCTATCACTATTTTTTAATTTTTCCGATTTGATTTAAAATTTTTTGATTTTTCTCAACTGCGTTTCCAATAACTACTATGTCAGCTCCGTTTTCAAATGCGATTTCTATTTTTTCAATAGTATTTAACCCGCCACCAACAATTAAGGGGCAATCAATATTTTTTGAAACATTAAGAATCATATTTTCATTTACGCAGTTCTTTGATCCACTTCCCGCTTCTAAATAAATTAATTGAAACCCCAGTAACTCTCCTGCTATTGCAGTTGCAACTCCAATATCATGCTGTTCAGAAGGAATTGGACTAGTGTTACTAATGTAAGAAACAGCAGTATTTTTTTCATTTCCAACCAGTATGTATCCTGTAGATATTAGTTCTAAAGATGAATTTTTTAGTTTGAAAGCTTGTTCAACATGTTTTCCAATCAAAAAATTCGGATTTCGTCCTGAGATTAGGGAAAGAAGAAGAAATCCATCAGCTATATTGCTAATTTTGGTATTGGTCCCGGGAAATAAAACAACAGGTATTTTACTATTTTTTTTGATTAGGCGAAGATAATGTTCAGATGTTGTTGAGTTAATTAAGCTTCCTCCAAAAAAAATCAAGTCTATTTTATTTGAATTACATAATTTTATTGTTGAGGTAAGTTTATCTTCTGTGGTTTTATCGGGATCAATTAGTATAGATATAATTTTTTTATTGTTTTTTTTGGAATTTCTTATTTGCTCAATTATTTTCATATATTACAAATATACTATAATGTGTTTTTTAAAAGTAAAGATTTTTAAAGTGTATCTATGATTGTTATACATAGCAAACACTTTATTATTTTTCTGTATATTTTTGGTTTCTATAGTTATATCATTTTTAAAGCTAATTTTTTTCGTTTTATGTAATTTAAAAATACATTCCTTTGCAGACCATACTATTGTCGATTCTTTCATGTTTAGATTCTGTTTGTTTGAAAATTTACTTAGTAGAACTTTTGATTTTACACTTATTTCCTCAATATCAATTGCACAGTTTTTGTCAGATAATATTATAGCCACTAGATTTTTGCTGTGCGAAATTGAAATAAAATTTTCATCAATTTTAGGAGAGCCAGATGAATCATAAAAAATCTTTGATTGTTCTGAAATTTCTTTCAGTAAAGCCCTTGTGCAAACCCATTCTTTCTTTCTTTTTGAGCTTGTAAAATTTTTTGGGATTTGTTCATCTAATTTTTCTGCAATTTCGTTTATTTTAGGCATAGATTCATTAATTTCCCATAATCCAATTTTTGAATTATCATCAATTATTGTTTTTAGAAAAGGCATTGTTGCTAATATAATAAATATGAGTATTTTTGCGTCCAATTTTAAAACACATGAACAATTATAAAGTAAAAGACATATCATTAGCCTCATGGGGAAGAAAAGAAATAAGATTAGCTGAAGCTGAAATGCCAGGTTTGATGTCACTAAGAGAAGAATATTCAAATCAAAAACCTTTAGCCGGAGCAAGAATTGCAGGTTGTTTACATATGACCATACAAACAGCTGTTTTAATAGAAACACTTGTTGAACTTGGAGCTGAAGTTACCTGGTCTTCTTGCAATATTTTTTCAACCCAAGATCAAGCCGCTGCAGCGATAGCAAAAGAAGGTATTCCAGTTTTTGCTTGGAAAGGAATGAATGAAGAAGAATTTGACTGGTGCATTGAACAAACTTTGACTGCATTCAAAGACAGCAAACCGTTAAATATGATTCTTGATGATGGTGGAGATTTAACTAATATGGTTTTAGACAAATATCCTAATTTAGTAAAAGGCATTAAAGGATTATCAGAAGAAACAACTACAGGTGTTCATAGATTGTATGAGCGCGTTGAAAAAGGAACTTTAACGCTTCCAGCAATAAATGTTAACGATTCAGTAACAAAATCAAAATTTGATAATAAATATGGCTGCAAAGAATCATTAGTTGATGCAATTAGAAGAGCTACAGATACAATGATGGCAGGAAAGGTTGCTGTTGTTGCCGGGTACGGAGATGTTGGAAAAGGATCAGCTGCATCACTAAGAGGTGCTGGTGCCAGAGTAATTGTCACTGAAATTGATCCTATTTGTGCACTTCAAGCCGCTATGGACGGTTACAAAGTTATGAAAATGGTTGATGCAATTCCTGAGTCAGATATAGTTGTAACAACAACAGGTAACAAGGATATTATTCAATCTCACCACTTTGAAATCATGAAAGACAAAACAATTGTTTGTAATATTGGTCATTTTGATAACGAAATTGACGTTAGTTGGTTGAATAAAAAGTGGGGTGATACAAAGCAAGAAATCAAACCACAGGTCGATTTGTATAATGTGAACGGAAATGATATAATATTATTAGCTGAAGGTAGATTGGTCAATCTTGGATGTGCAACTGGTCACCCTTCATTTGTAATGTCAAATTCGTTTACAAATCAAGTTCTTGCTCAGATTGAGCTTTGGAAAAATCATAAAAATTATGAAAATAAGGTTTATATGTTGCCAAAGCAATTAGACGAAAAAGTTGCAAGACTTCATCTAAAGAAAATTGGAGCAGAATTAGATGTTTTAAGACAAGATCAAGCAGATTATATTGGCGTTGATGTTAACGGACCATATAAGCCTGAGTATTATCGTTATTAATTTGATATAAACAGCATATTACCTTCTAAAAATGTTGAGTATTTTTTTAAAGGTAAAATTGCAGGGCCATTTGCGACAGACCCGTCTTGGTCTAGTAAAAAAACTGAGTTACAACAGCTACAAATAGCTAGCGATGAATTTATTGAGTCTATTTCTGCACAAGACGTCAATGGCTCATATGTACAACTTTTATCATATGCATGATATTCATAATTTGAAAATCTGTAGATAATTAGGCCATTGTAGCCATGATTTTCTATAATTAAACTACCACCAAGTGCGCTTAAAGAAATATTTTCTGGAGAATTTAAGTCAATCTCATGATTTATAAAGACGTCAGGAATATAATTGTTTCTTTCTCCACATGAGATAAAAAAAATCAAAAAAATAATGTGTAAACTATATCTCATCTATTTTACAAAAGAATTAAAAATTAATCAAATCTATATTAAGAATTTATATATTTACATTTCTAAAAGATTTACAAATAGAAATGACAATATATGCTTAGAAAGACTCTTTTGTATTTAGCTTTTGTTTTATATAGTACTTTATCCTTTGCTCAAACAGGTACGTTACAAGGTACAATTATAGATGCCATGACCAATGAACCAATACCATTTGCAAACGTCGTTTTGACAAAAAATGGAAATCAATCTGCTGGAACAACTACTGATTTTGATGGAAAATATACTATTAAACCAATAGACCCTGGTACTTATAACATAAAAGCAACGTTTGTTGGTTATCAAACAAAAGAAATTACCGGAGTTGTTATTTCAGCTGATCAAATTAGATTCGTTGATATTAAATTACAAGAAGGAATACAGTTAGAAGTCGCCGAGGTTGTCGTATGGACAAAGCCTTTAATTGACCAAGGAAATTTATCTGGAGAAACTAAAACCTCCGAAGAAATTGTCGCATTGCCAACAAGGTCTGTGGCTTCAGTAGCTGCAACAACTGCAGGAATTTATCAAAGAGATGAAGGTGATGCTGTAAACATAAGGGGATCTCGTTCCGATGCCACAGAGTATTACATAGATGGAATTAAGGTTAGGGGAGCTCTTGGTGTTCCAACATCTGGAATTGAACAAATTAAAGTTGTAACTGGTGGTGTCCCTGCACAATATGGTGATGCAACAGGTGGTGTTATTTCTGTTACAACTAAAGGTCCCTCCAATAAGTTTTTTGGGCAATTAGAGTTTGAATCCTCTGACTTGTTCGATGAATATGATTACAATCTTTTAGGATTTGCTCTATCGGGTCCGATAATAAAAAAAAGAAATTCAGACGGAACTAAAGGAAGCTCAATTCTAGGTTACTTTATCTCTGGAGAACTTAGAAGTGTTGATGATACAGACCCCTCAGCAGTTGGAGTTTGGAAAGTAAAAGATAATGTTTTAAACAACCTAAGAAACAATCCGTTTGTGATAGCACCCAATGCTGCAGCCGGTTTTCTGAGTACCTCTGACTTTTTGAGTGAATCAGACTTTGAAAATGTTCAAGCCAAGCTAAACACAAATCAAAGAAGACTGAATGTGTCTGGAAAATTAGATTTCAAACCATCAAACAACACTTTTTTAACTTTGGGAGGTAGCTACTATTATAGAAAAAGTAGAGACTTTTCTTATTGGAGATCCATGTTCGCCTGGGACAATAACAGAGAGTCATCACAAAATACTTTCAGATTATTTGGAAAGTTAACTCAAAAGTTTGGCTCTGAAGAATCAAATGATGAAAATAGTGCTTCGACGGTAAAAAATGCATTTATAACAATTCAAGGAGACTACACCAACAACAAATACACATTTGTAGATTCTGATCATCAATTTGATTTATTTAAATATGGCTATGTTGGAACATTTAACACGTATAAAACAAGAGTTTATAATACTGGTGATGTATTGGATACAATTAATGGTAATCCAGTTTGGTGGAATAATGTTCAAGTTCATAATGGATGGCAAGATACTTTAATGACTTTCAGTGCAGGAGACTACAACACTAATCTGGTTAATTACACATCAGCTTACTACAGAATGTTCAGGGACTATGGATTATCATCATATGTTGGTAGTTCAAATGATGGTATAATTAGAACAGCTGCTGATTTGCAAGGTCAAGGTCTGCTTAATGGTGAATTACCAACATCAGTTTACTCATTGTTCGGTAATCATGGATATTACTACAACGGTGCAGCAAAGCAAGAAAATACTCAAACTACCTTCAAAGCCTCAGGATCGGCAGATATAGGCTCTCATGAAGTTTCATTTGGATTTGAGTTTGAGCAAAGACAAGATTATTATTGGGGTTCAAGTCCAAGATCACTATGGACATTGGGTAGGCAGTTAGCTAATAATCACATTCTTGAAAGAGACTTAAGTAATCCAATACCTGGATTTAATCAAAACGGTATTTTCAATGATACAATCAACTATAATAGACTTTATAACTCTGAAATTCATTCAACCTTTGATAAAAGTTTGAGGGATGCTCTTAATATCAGTATTGACGGATTAGAGTATATAGACATAGATTCGTATGACCCAAGTACTTTTGACATTAGTATGTTTAGCCAAGACGAGTTATTAAACAATGGAAGTAATCTTGTGTATTATTATGGTTTCGATATTTATGGAAACAAGTTAGACAATAAACCGTCACTTCAAGATTTCTTTACTGGAGACGAGACAGACCAATTTGATGATGTTCGCTACTCTAGAGAAATAGCCCCTTTTGAGCCTGTATACATGGCTGGATATATTCAAGATAAGTTTGCTGTAGAAGATTTAATATTTAACATTGGATTAAGAGTTGATCGGTATGATGCTAATCAGCAAGTCTTGAAAGACAGGTATGTATTATATCCAACTTATACAGCAGGTACTATTCAGGGGAGCGAAGCCGCCGATAGAGCAGGAGGATTACCATCAACAATTGGCAATGATTATGTAGTTTATGTCGATGACTTTTCTTCAAATTCACCTACTGCAGTTGGATATAGAAATGGAGAAACCTGGTATAATGCCGAAGGATTACAAATTTCAGATCCAACAATATTAGCAGATGCAGCAGGAGGTAAAATTGCACCGTATTTGCAAGATCAAAATGCATTAAATAATGATATAAGTGTAAGTGAATCTTTCAAAGATTATGAGCCGGAGATTGTTTTCATGCCTAGAATAGCTTTCTCATTCCCAATATCTGATGAAGCTCAATTTTTTGCTCATTACGATGTTTTGACACAAAGACCACCAAGTAATAATCGATTAGAGCCAGTTGATTATCTGTTCATGGCTGATAAGGTTGGAGCTTTACTAAATAATCCAGATTTAAAGCCTGAGAAGACAATAGATTATGAGCTTGGTTTTGCAAAGACATTATCTCTGAGTTCAGCTTTGAAAATATCAGCTTTCTACAAAGAAATGAGAGATATGATACAGGTAATTAATACTCTTGGAGCATATCCAGCTCAATATCTTACTTATGGAAATATTGATTTTGGAACGGTTAAAGGAATGTCAATTAATTATGACTTGAGAAGAACCAGCAACGTCAGTATGACTGCAAATTACACATTACAATTTGCTGATGGTACTGGATCATCTGCAACTTCAGGGCAAAGTTTAGTAAATACTGGACAGCCAAATTTGAGAACAACTATTCCTCTTAGCTTTGATCAGAGACATTCATTAATGGCTTCTGTTGATTACAGCTATGGAACAGGCAAGAAATATAATGGTCCAATTTTATTCGGCAGGAAAATTTTACAAGATGCAGGAGCTAACATTATTATGACAGCTGGTTCTGGAACACCATATTCAAAACAATCTAATATTACACAAGAAGCTGCATCCGGAATAAATGATCGCTCTACTCTAGAAGGAAGTTTAAATGGATCAAGATTACCGTGGCAGTTTAGATTGAGTATGAAATTAAATAAAAACTTTGTTATTAATTGGACTGACAAGAAGAAATCAAATCTTAATGTTTATGTTCAAGTTCAAAATTTACTTGATGCAAAAAATGTTATCAGTGTATATAGAGCTACCGGAAACCCAGACGACGATGGATATTTGACTGATGCAGCAGCACAAAATTCAATAAACTCAAAAAACGATCCTGATTCTTTCAGATATCTTTACTCTTTGGCTGTAAATAATCCTTCAAATTATAGTTTACCAAGAATGTGGAGAGCTGGAATTAGTATAGATTTTTAAACAAAATGAAATTGAATAATACACATATGATTAAAATTGAGAAAATAAAAATTACCCTTTTAGCCTTACTCATTTCAGTTTATGTTTCAGCTAAAGAAAATATTAATTATCCTGGTATTTCTAATGTCAAAAACGAAAGAGTTGCAGCTGGATGTACACCCTCCACTTCACAAACAGACTTAGATGTTAATAATGTTAGGACAACTATCATGGGCGGAGGAGATATGTGGTGGAATTTAGATGATGCAAGATATGAAATTCCAAAAGATGGAAATAAACATTCAATGTTTGCTGGTGCTTTATGGATTGGTGGTGTTGATGCTGGGGGTCAATTAAAAGTGGCAGCTATGACATATAGGCAAGGAGGTAATGACTTTTGGCCTGGTCCTCTTGATGTTAATACTGCAACTATATCACCTGAGGAATGTGAAGAATGGGATAAGCATTTTAAAATCAACAGAACTGAGGTAGAGCAATTCGTTTCTGATTACGATAATTCCAATGGAGCAATCAACCAAAGTGACATTCCTGAATCAGTTTTAGAATGGCCAGCTCATGGTGATGTGTCACAAGGTCAAGATTATTACTTGGCACCTTTTTACGACAGAAATGGCGATGGGAACTATAATCCTCTTGCTGGTGACTATCCTGATTACAATGTGACAGGAACAAATGATGATTCTAAATTATATGGAGATCAAACTCTTTTTTGGATTTTTAATGACAAAGGAAATATACATACAGAATCTGAAGCTGAGGCTTTAGGTCTTGAAATTCATGCTCAAGCATTTGGTTTTACTGCTGACAATGAAGTCAATGATATGACTTTCTACAATTACAAAATTATTAACAGGTCTACTCTTCCACTTTTAGACACATATTTTGGTCAGTGGGTAGATCCAGATTTAGGATATTATCTTGATGATTACGTAGGATGTGATGTAGGTTTAGGGCTTGGCTTTTGCTATAACGGAGATGCTGAAGATGAAGGAGCTGCAGGCTACGGTTTTAATCCTCCAGCAATAGGAGTTGACTTTTTCCAAGGACCATTAGCTGATCCAAATGATGGAATAGATAATGATAGAGATGGTACCGTAGATGAATATGGAGAGCAAATTATAATGTCAAAATTCGTCTACTATAACAATGACTTTACTGTTACAGGAAATCCTTCCACCGGTACACATATTTATAATTACTTAAGAGGAATTTGGAAAGACAATGTTCCAATGACATATGGTGGAGATGGTCACGGAAGCGGACAAGGATCTACAACAGACCTCTGTAATTTTATGTTCCCAGGTACATCAGATCCTGACTTTCCAGGACAAGAGTGGACTGAAGTAACTGCAGGTAATACTCCTGCTGACAGAAGATTTTTACAATCTGCTGGTCCCTTTACTTTGCAACCTGGAGCAGTAAATGAAATTACTACAGGTGTTGTATGGGCTAGAGCTAACACAGGTGGACAAACTGCGTCGGTGCAACTTGTTAAAATTTATGATAAAGAAGCTCAAGCTTTGTTCGATAATAATTTCAACATATTAAATGGACCAGATGCCCCAGACCTAGAGATCAGGGAGTTAGACCAAGAATTAATAATTACTTTGTCCAATAAAGTTACTTCTAATAATTATGAAGAATCATATTCTGAAAAAGATCCTTACATAACAAAACCTGATAATTTATTAAATAGTCCTAATTACGAGTTTCAAGGATATTTAGTTTATCAGTTAGTTGATGCAACAGTCTCAGTTACTGACTTAGATAACCCTGACAAAGCAAGGCTTGTTTATCGATCAGATGTAAAAGATGGAGTTACTGGAATAATTAATCAATACTTAGATCCGGTATTAGGAGTATTTACTCCAGTTGAAGAGGTCTCATCAGTTTTAAGTCAAGGAGTTATTGGTTCAGTCGATGAAGGTACAGAGTACTCATTTCAGATTTTAGATGATAAGTTTGCACTAGGTAGCACGAAGCTAGTTAATCATAAAACATATTATTTTATGAGTATTGCATATGGTTACAACCAAGCGGAAGAAAATGCTGATCCATATAATGTAAATGATCCAAATTATGATGGAAGAAATCAACCCTACATTGGAGGCAGAAGAAATATTAAGGTTTACTCAGCCATTCCACACAATATTAGCCCTGATGGTGGAGGTACTCAACTAAACTCAAGCTATGGTGATGGAGTAAAAATTACAAGAGTGGAGGGTCAAGGAAATGGAGGTTTGGAATTAATTATGACACAAAATTCTGAAAATGCAATCTTAAATGGAATCGACTATAGATCCTCGGAGATTGAATACGAAGCAGGTAGTGGACCAATTGAAATTACTGTAGTTGATCCAGTAAGTGTTGTTGCAGGTACTTATGTTTTAAAGTTAGATAGTCCACAAGTTTCAAATCAAAACTTTGTTGAAAGTTATTATGGATGGACTTTGGAGGATGACAATGGAGAGATTATTTCTAGCTCAGAAAAGTCAATCACTATTGGTGATAATCAGTTCATTGATGAACTTGGTCTAAGTTTTAAAATTAAACAATCAAGTAACCCTGGTGCAGATCCTAACAATATTAATAGTAATGGTCTTATCTCTGGCTCAGTTGATTATGATGACCCTAATGACAGGTGGCTTTCTGGTGTTCCAGACAGGGATGATGAGTCAGCTTTCTTCAGTCTGTGGGGGCTTAATTGGATCAGAGCTGGTTCGTTCACAAATGATAATGATGCTTCTTTGAGCGATTACAATCAAACAGATGACCCTAATGGTGTTTTTGAAACTGTAATCGAAAAATCTGTTACCGTCGGTTTTGGTAATTTCTCTATTGACGTAACTGGAGGAACTTGGGCTCCTTACAGGTTTGCATCTAATTTTAATGATGGTCCTGGCTTTAATAATACCGTCACTAATTCGTATGTAAAAATTGATAAATTAAACTCAGTTGATGTTGTATTTACTCAAAATAAAGACTTATGGACAAGATGTCCAGTTGTTGAAGCACAAGATGATCCAACATTATCAATCGGAGGTCAAATTAAAATGGGACTTAGACAAAGTCCTTCTGTTGATAAAGACGGTAATCCGGAGTCTGGAGTTGGTATGGGTTGGTTCCCTGGATATGCCATTGACGTACAAACAGGTGAAAGATTGAATATAATTTTTGCTGAAGATTCATGGCTGACTAACGAAAATGGAAATGATATGATATGGAACCCTACATCCAACATCGTCACTAGTGATTTTCCACAGTATGACCCTACTGCTCCTCAAGGTCAACAATTTTCAGGTGGAAATTACTTGCTTGGCGGTAAGCACTTTATATACATTTTAAGAGGGGAGTCGTGGGTAAAAGGGACAGAAGATTATATAAGTGGAGATTATTTAGAGGTTGACAATTGTCCAAACTATGATGAGGGAGCATGGGCGTATGCACAACTAAGCGATGGGGGTTTACCTGCTCAGTTTAACGTTTTTAAGCATGTTACCTGGACATCAGTTCCCTTATTAGCTCCTGGAAGAAATTTACTCACCACTGACGCAAGAGTGAAGCTAAGAGTATCCAAGCCTTATAAACAATTTGAATCTGTTGATCCTTCAAGATTTCTATCAAAGGATGATGATTTGATAGTTGGAACCAATTATGTTGTAACTTTTAAAAATGATCAAACTACATGGGGAGGATTTAATATTACACATAATGGAACAACTTATAAGCCTGGAGAGTCTTTCATTGCAACTACAACTTCATTTACAGGAAATTCACGTGCTAGAGTTGTTGAGGGAGAATCATCAAATAATTTTAATCCAATATATAGATTTTCAACTGATGATATAGTAGCTGAAATAGGTAATAACTCTGTTGCAAGATCATCAATCGACATGATTAATGTAGTTCCAAACCCATATTATGGTTATTCAGAATATGAAACAAATCAGTTGGACAATAGAATAAAAATAACCAATCTTCCTCAAAAAGCAACCATTTCAATTTTTACATTAAGTGGAACACTAGTTAGAACACTCAAAAAAGATGATTCTAGCATTAGCTCGATAGATTGGGATTTAAAAAATGATTACGGTATTCCAATTGCTAGTGGATTATACGTAATACATGTGAAAACAAATGAAGGAGAAAAAGTACTTAAATGGTTTGGTGCACTTAGACCAATTGACTTAGACACATTCTAAAAAGAAGATTATGAAGAAATTAAATAAAAATATAATACTTAAAAGCTTTATAGTTCTTACTGTAATTTTAGCTGAGATTTTCTATTCTTCTAACATATACGCTGGTAATGAACAAAGATCAGGACAGGCTGGTGCATCTGAGTTATTAATAAATCCATGGTCAAGATCTTCAGGATGGGGAACCGCTAACGTTGCAGGAGTTAGGGGTTTAGAAGGTATTTATTCTAATGTTGCAGGTCTAGCATTTACAGAAAAAACTGAATTAATCTTTTCACAGACATCTTGGCTTCAATACGGAAGTAAAATGTTTGATGCTAATGAATCCGTTAGTAACATAAGTTCATTTGGTTTTTCTCAAAAAGTAGGAGAATCAGGAGTCTTAGGAATGTCAGTTATGTCTATGGACTTCGGTGAAATTGAAATTACAACAGTCGAGTTGCCTGATGGTGGAATTGGAACTTTTTCACCAAAATATTTAAACCTAGGGTTTTCTTATGCAAGGATATTTTCAAATAGCATATACGGCGGTGTTACAGTCAAATTGGTTTCTGAGCAGATATCTAATCTAGCTGCCCAGGGCATAGCACTAGATGCTGGAATACAGTATGTGACAGGAAAAAAGGATAATCTTAAATTTGGTATTTCATTAAAGAATGTTGGTCCAAGAATGTCATTTTCTGGAGATGGTTTATCATTCAGAAATTATGTCGATCCAAATTACGAAATGACTGTAGAGCAAAGATCATCAGAGTTTGAGCTTCCTGCTCTTTTAAATATTGGAGCATCTTACGATGTCAATGTAAATTTACATAGAGTAACAACTGCAGGAACATTTACTTCTAATTCTTTTCAAAAAGATCAATATAGGCTTGGTGTTGAGTATTCTTACAAAGAAATTTTAATGCTAAGAGGTGGTTATGTTGCGGAGGACGGAATTATGAATAGCAAAAAAGCTGCTGAAGAAAATTCACTAGATAGCTATAGAACAACTGCTCTGAGAGGTCCTTCCGCAGGATTTACACTTGAACTACCTATGGGTAATGGCTCAACTTTTGGTTTAGATTATTCTTACAGACATACTAATCCTTTTCAGGGATCGCATAGTATAGGAGCAAGAATAAATTTATAATATTATGAGTAGCTTTATTTATCTCTCAAAAGAGGGAATGGAAAAATTAAAAGATGAGCTCAATAATCTTAAAAGCATTGAGCGTCCAAAAATAATAAATCAAATTGCTGAAGCTAGAGACAAAGGAGATTTGTCCGAGAATGCAGAGTATGATGCTGCGAAAGAAGCCCAAGGATTACTCGAGGCAAGAATTGCCAGGCTAGAAAATGAGTTGTCAAAATCAAGAGTATTAGACGAAAAAAATATTGATTTATCTACTGCCAAACTTTTAACTACAGTCGAAATTGAAAATACTCAATCAAAACAAAAGATGTCTTACACTTTAGTCTCAGAATCCGAAGCCGATTTGAAAAATAAGAAGATTTCAATAAGCTCACCAATTGGAAAAGGACTAATGGGAAAAAAAGTTGGTGAAATTGTTGATATATCAGTTCCTTCAGGAATTATCAAATTCAAGATATTAGATATTACAATTTGAGTTCACATTCAATATTTACCAGAATAATAAATAGAGAATTACCTTCTTATATAGTTTGTGAGGACAAGGAGAACATTGCTTTTCTAGATATAAAACCCTTAAGAAAAGGACATACACTAATAGTCCCAAAATTACAAGTTGAAAACATTTTTAGTCTTAATGAAAATTCATACAATAGTTTATTTTCTTTTGCAAAAAGAGTTGCTATTAATATGAAAAAAAAAATAACTTGCGACAAAATTGGTATGTCAGTTGTTGGATTAGATGTTCCTCATGCTCATATTCATTTAATACCAATAAATTCTTTTGAGGATATGAACTTCAACAAATCTCCTTTAAAATTAACTGACGAAGAAATGCTTAACAT
Organism: uncultured Bacteroidota bacterium; assembly: GCA_902587125.1. GTDB lineage: Bacteria > Bacteroidota > Bacteroidia > Flavobacteriales > BACL11. Next base: position 49,009 of record CACIJW010000006.1, on the reverse strand, counting down.
TTGTCAATTGTTAAAATTTACTGTTTAATCTTATCTTTGTTTTGTTTAACAAATGATGACCAATTTGAATAGTTAGTTTTGTTATTTGTGTTATCGCGTTGAAAATGGTGACATAAAGCTGCAGCTAGTCCATCAGTTGCATCAAGGTTCTCTGGTTTACTTTTCATATTTAAAAGATTTTGAATCATTCCAGCAACTTGATCTTTAGATGAATTCCCTTTTCCAGTGATAGATTTTTTTATTTTTCTTGGGCTGTATTCAAAAACTGGTATATTTTTATTAAGTGCAGCAGCCATTGCAACCCCTTGAGCCCTCCCCAGTTTTAACATTGATTGAACATTCTTTCCAAAAAAAGGAGCTTCAATCGAAATTTCATCAGGTTTGTATTCTGTAATTAGCTCAGTGATTCTTTCAAAAATTTTTTTCAGTTTATCTTGATGAGATTGATATTGAGCAAGTTTAATAATACCAAAATTTATTAGCTCAATTTTTTTATTTTTTATGTGTACTAGTCCGTAGCCCATTACAATTGTCCCAGGATCAATACCTAAAATTATTTTATCGCTAACCATATTTTCTTTGTATTATTGTCCAGTTACAAATTAAAAGTGTTAAAGAAAACAAATATTTTGAAGATATTAAAAGTTTTAATATCATTTACTATAATTTTTGTTTTGTACAGGCAATTTGATTCGAAGTTTGCCGATTATAACATAGCTCAAAATTTACCACTTCTCAAAAAAAATTATTTTTATTTATCTCTATTGTTCATGCTTATGTTTATTCAGTGGTTTGTAGAGGCTCAAAAGTGGAGGTTTTTATTATATAAAGTTCAATATTTGAAACTTGGACAAAGTATTAAAGCGATTTTTTCTGGATTGTCTGTTTCTTTTTTAACACCAAACAGAACGGGAGAATTTTTAGGAAGAATTATTTTTATTTCAAAAGGAAATAGGATTAAGGCTTCAATAATAACATTTATTGGAAATTATAGTCAATTGCTGACTACAATTACTACTGGACTAATTTCATTATTTTATTTCCCAAACTATTTTAATATTGATGAGTATTTAGATATAAATTATTACTACTTCATAATTTTTTTTACATTAATTATATCAAACATTTTATATTTTTTTACAAACAAAGTTTATGATTTTGCATCAATTTTCTCAAAAAAAAATAAATACTTAAGTCAAATTGAAGTTTTTAAAATTTATAGCAAAAAAGAGCTTTTGATTTCATATTTATATTCAATTTTTAGATATATAATTTTTATGATTCAGTATTATATTGCTTTTTTAACGTTTGATATTCGTGTTTCTTTAATAGATTTTGTAATACTAAAACCAATATCTATTCTATTAGTAACAGCGATACCAACAGTTTCAATAACAGATGCTGGTGTAAGAGTAAGTTCAGCTCTTGCGATTTTTGCATTAGTTGATATTTCAACTAACATAATTTCTGCTACAATACTAGTTTGGTTAGTAAACCTCGTAATACCTTCATTAATTGGTCTTCTTTTTTTTAATAAATTAAAAAGCCAGGCATGATATTTTTTTCTTTAATCATATTACTGCTGTATTCTGTAGTCTTTATTGTATTGCGGTTTTCTTGGAAAAATTTAAAAAAAAATTTTTCTTCATTGGACGTAAGTACTTCAATAATAATTGCTGTTAGAAATGAGGAAGAAAACATTTTAAATATTCTCAAAGATATTTCTGCTCAAAACTATCCCAAAAGAAATATTGAAACAATCTTGGTAGATGATGGTTCTAGTGATAAAACATTACAAATTTTGAAAGAAAATAAATCAAGATTTGATTTTAAATTATATCAACTCAGCGGTGGGAATAAAGGAAAAAAACAAGCCATACAAGAGGGTGTAAAGCATGCTAAAGGAAATATATTATTATTTACAGACGCAGATTGTAGGTTAAATAAAAATTGGGCTATCGAAATGTTATCAATTTTCAATGATAAATCTGTTAATATGGTAAGTGGGCCAGTTATGTTTATTGAAAATAATATTTTAGATCAAATACAAAATTTAGAGTTTTTGTCATTAATTGGCACAGGAGCTGCTTCAATTGGATTGCATAGTTCTCTCTTTTGTAATGGAGCAAATCTAGCCATAAGAAAAACTATTTTTGAAAAAAATAAAAATAAAATAAGAAACGAGATATCATCTGGTGATGATGTATTCTTGATGCATTCAGTTAAAAATAATTCTAAAAAATCAATTAGGTTTATGAAATCTTTTGAGGCAATTGTACTTACTCAACCTAAAAAAAATATCAATGAATTCATTAATCAAAGAAAAAGATGGACAAAAAAAAGTATATTTTATTCAGATAAAGACACAATTTTTTTAGGGTTTCTTATTCTTTTAATGCATTTAAATGTGGTTGCTCTTTTGTTTAATTACATATTATACAGTGAGTTTTTGACCTTAATATTTATTTTTACTTCTAAGTTTTTGATAGATTTATTTTTTCTACATGAAATTTTGAAATTTTTTAAAAAAAAGAAACTAATTAAGTACCTTTTTTTTGTTGAGATTTTGTATTGTTTTTACATTCCTTACATTATGATAATATCATTATTCACTAAATTTGAATGGAAGGGTAGATCATTATCAAAATGAAATTATTTGAACTAATAAATAGAGCAACCTTAATAACTAAATTATCTCTTTTAATAATTTTCGCATATGCTTTGCTTTCAATTTTTGGTTTTACAATCATTAATGATAAATCAAAGTTTGCTAATGATATGAATTTGCAAATAGCAACATTAAAACCTTTATCTAAATTAGATTTCATTTTAATTGATGATAAAAAAATTTATATCAAAGAAGGTACTATTTTAATAAACAAAAAAAACGGAGATCTGATTAGTTTCGAAAAATTTGGTAATAACGAAAAAATTATTTTTAGTAGTAGTTTAGGTTTAGGGAATATTCAGAGCCAATTTTTCTTAATGGGAACGGATAAATTTGGAAGAGATTTTTTTAGTAGAATAATTTATGGTATGAAAGTGTCTTTGACAATTGGTTTCTTGTCTGTTTTAATTTCATTAGCTATAGGAATTTTTTTAGGCTCAATTTCAGGTTTTTACGGTGGAAAAATTGATAAGGCCATAATGTGGTTAATAAATGTAACATGGTCTATACCAACATTACTTCTTGTAATAGCTATCTCCTTAGCAATTGGTAAAGGGTTTAATCAAGTTTTTATAGCAATTGGTTTAACCATGTGGGTTGATGTAGCGAGAATAGTAAGGGGACAATTTATGTCGTTAAAAGAAAAAGAGTTTGTAGAAGCCGGTGAAGTTCTTGGATATAAATCAAGCAGATTGATAGTTAAACATATCTTACCCAACATTTTTTCAACCATCTTGGTAATTTCAACAGCAAACTTTTCAGCAGCTATATTGCTTGAGTCTGGCTTGTCTTTTTTAGGTCTTGGAGCCCAACCACCGGTACCAACATGGGGTTCAATGTTAAGAGACCATTATTATTTTATATTTATGGATAAGTCTTATCTTGCGATAATTCCTGGACTTTTCATAATGACTTTAGTTCTGTCATTTATAAACCTTGGAAATGGACTAAGAGATTTATTGGATGTTAAAAGTTAAAATATCAAAAGACAAGTTATAAAAATTGCTGATCCAATTAAAAGTAAAATTAGCGTATACGGTAGTAAATCTTTTGCATTAATCTTTGTTATTCCTAATAATGGCAAAGCCCAGAAAGGCTGTAGCATGTTTGTTATTTGATCTCCATAAGCTAGTGCCATAACACTCTTTGAAATACTTAAATTTAAATAATTTGCAGCTTCAACAATTATAGGCCCTTGAACTGCCCATTGACCTCCTCCACTTGGTACAAAAATATTTACTAAACCAGCACTGAGAAAAGTAAAGATTGGGAAAGTGTTTTCACTTGAGATACTAATGAAAAAATCTGATAATACATTAATCAGTCCGGAGTATTTCATAATTCCCATTATTCCAAAATAAAGAGGAAATTGAATGAGGATACCAGTTGCGCTGATGATTGCTTTATTAACAGATTTAATAAAACTGGATAAATTTTTATGTGAGAATATACAAAATGATAATAACCAAAGATTAATAAGATTAGGATTAATTGATGCTATGAAGGAACCATCAGTAATATATATGTGTTTTATAAAAAGATAAATAAGTAATAGAGTGCCGATGATTTTTGAGAAAATAAATGAATTATCAATTTTTTCTGAAAGTGTTTTATTATTGGTGTTCTCAGAGGTTTTATTTTCAACAGAAATGACATGTTCAGCTACTTTAATCTTCTTTGCAAGAAAATACATTAAAGTTGGTACAATAAAAATTAACAAAATTGAAACTGTAATATTTAGGTCTGAGAATATAGTTTCTTCAAGGCTTATAACTCCAATTTTATCACTTAAAAAATGACCTTTCTCAGCAATTTTAATGGGTGCTGAACCTGAAAGTCCACCATGCCAAACCATTAAACCACTGTAGCCACAAGCACCAAGAAAAGGGTAATTTATTTTAATATTATTTTTGGAAGCGTAGATCCCTACTTTTTTTACAAAAATAGCTCCAAATATTAATCCAAGTCCCCAATTTAATAGTGAAATTAGTATAGTTAGGAAGGTTATAATTAGTGCAGCTCTGGAGTTAGAACCACAAAATTTTAAAAAATAATTTATAAAATTTTCTATGGGTTTGGATAGTGCAAGGGAATAGCCCAGTACAAGCATTAACATCATTTGCAAAGCAAAAACCATTAGTGCTTTATCCCAAATACCTCTTTCCCAAAACTGAACAATTTCTAGTATGCTGTTGGAGCTCTCATTACTTTGAGCTAAATAAGCAAAGAGAATAGTTAGTAATGTTAGTAATATTGCTATTGAAAAAGGGGAGGGTAAAAAATTTTTAAAAAACTTTTCTACTGAAGTAATGATATTCATTATTAGAAGGGCAGGTCATCCTCTTTGTCTAAATCATTTTCAAAAACAGGTGGAGGCTCATCATCATAAATTTCATTGTTTATTTGTTGAATTTTCCAAGCATCTATATTGTGGAAATACCTTCCATTATATTCTTTTGATGATAGGTTAAAAAAGACTTCAATCATTTCACCTTCTTTGAAATTAGTCAATAAATTTATTTTTTCTTCTCCAAAAAGTTGGAAGCAAATAAGTGGATTATATTGAGCATCTGTGTCAAGTACAAATGATTGTTTTTTCCACTCATTGCCACTCTTGGCAACTCCTGATTCAATACTTAATTTTTGGGATAATTTTCCTTTGATACTAAAACTCATTTTTATTGTAAATATACATCTTATGATAATATTATAATCTATGAAAATTAAAAATAATATCTTTGCAGCCTATTTTGCGGGTGTGATGGAATTGGTAGACATGCTAGATTTAGGATCTAGTGCCGCAAGGCGTGGGGGTTCGACTCCCTTCACCCGCACAAACCTCAGTTAATAAACATGCAAATTACAACAAAAGAAAAAAAAGATAAAGTACTTGAACTAAGTGTGAAAGTAGTAAAAGATGATTATTTTGATAGCTATCATAAAGTATTAAAAAGCTATAAAAGAGATATGCTATTGCCAGGTTTCAGAAAAGGAAAAGTCCCAACTGGAATTATTGAGAAAAAATACGGTATCTCAATAATGGTTGAAGAGGTAAATAAACTAGTACAAAATAAATTATATGATTATATAAAAGAAAATGAAGTAAAAACATTAGGCTCTCCGATTCCCAATATTGAAAATAAAATAGAATGGAAAATTGGGTCTGATTTTAATTTTGTTTTTGAGGTTGGAATATATCCAGAAATAAAGGCTGTAATTTCCAAAAAAGATAAATTAGATTTTTTCTTGATTGAGCCCGAAAAGCAAACCATTGATAATTATGTAAATGATATTTCCAAAAGATATGGAAAAATGGAAAGTCATAAATTAAGTAAGGAGGGTGATGTTTTATTTTGTAAAATAAATCAGATAGATGGTAATGGTGAGATCATAAAAAATGGAATTACAAATGAAGCATCAATAACTACCGAGTATATTGATTCCGAAAAAGAAAAAAACAAATTTATAAGTCTAAAACAAAAAGATAAAGTCAAAGCAAATGTGAAAAAAGTATTTACAAATATGGCAGACCTTTCTGCTATGCTTAATATTGATAAGGGATCATTAGAAAAATTAGAAAATGACTTGTTTCTTTTTGAGGTAAAAGATATAAAAAGACTAACCCCTGCGAAGATAGATAAAGATTTATTCGATAAGTTATATGGGAAGGATAATGTAAAAACAAAGAAAGATTTCTTAAACAAAATAAAAGAGGAGGCAAGAACTTCTTACAAACTAGAAAGTGATAGAATGCTGAAAAATGATATTGTAATTTATCTAATGAAAAAAACTAAAATTAGTTTACCTGACGAGTTTTTAAAAAGATGGTTGCAAGTATCCTCAAAGAATCCTATTTCAAGCGAAGATGTAGAAAAAGAATATGAAATGTATTCTAAAAGTTTGAAGTGGCAGATTATTGAGAATAAAATTATTGAAGATAATAATCTGAAAGCAGATGAAAATGAAATAAAATCATTTGCTAAAAATCTTGTTAAAAATCAGATGATGCAGTATGGCAGAAGTGATATTAGTGACAATGAATTAAAAGATATCTGTAAGAACATAATGAAAAATGAAGACGAAAAAAAGAAAATAATTGACCAGCTATATGATAAAAAAACCCTTGATCATTACAAGAAATCATTCACTTTAAAGTCAAAAAAAATCAGCTATGATGATTTTGTTAAATTAGCAACTGAAAAAAATAAATAATGGATTACAATAAAGAATTTAAAAAATTTGCAAAACTAGACAGAGGAATTAGTAGTTTAACACTAGATAAATTCACCTCAGTTTATTCAAATTATATTTCACCAACTATAATTGAGGAAAGACAAATGAATATTGCTACCATGGATGTTTTCTCGAGACTAATGATGGATAGAATTATTTTTCTTGGAGTACCAATAAATGATTATGTAGCTAACATTATTCAAGCACAACTTCTTTTCTTAGAATCAGTTGATGCAAAAAAAGATATCTTAATTTATTTAAATACTCCAGGGGGAAGTGTTTATGCTGGCCTTGGTATATATGATACCATGCAGTATATAAATTGTGATGTTTCTACAATCTGTACAGGTATGGCTGCCTCTATGGGAGCTGTTCTGCTTTGTGCTGGAGAAAAAGGAAAGCGTACTGCGCTAAAACATTCAAGAGTGATGATACATCAGCCATTAGGAGGAGCACACGGTCAGGCATCTGATATCGAAATAACAGCCAATGAAATCAAGAAATTAAAAACCGAACTTTATGAGATTATTTCAAATCATACTGGTCAAAAATTTGATAAGGTTTGGGCTGACGGAGATAGAGATTTTTGGATGAAATCGGATGAAGCCAAAGATTATGGCATGATTGATGAAGTTTTACAGAAGAATAAATAATGAATTCGAACAAAAGTGTTTCATGTTCTTTTTGTAAAAAAGATAAAAATCAAACAGAAATATTAATCGCAGGAGATGGAGCACATATCTGCGAAGTTTGTATTGAAAAAGCCCATCAGATTGTTCAAGCGGATGTATCAAATAAAAGAAAAAAGGAATTTAATTTAAATATTAAGAAGCCAAAAGAGATCTTTAATCACTTAAACGACTATGTGATTGGTCAGGATACTGCAAAAAAAATATTATCAGTTGCAGTTTATAATCATTACAAAAGAGTTGTTCTTGCAGAGCCAGATGATTCATCACTAGATGTTGAAATTGAAAAATCTAACATAATAATGGTGGGTGAAACAGGTATAGGAAAAACATTACTTGCTAAAACAATAGCTAAGATTTTAGATGTTCCTTTTTGTATTGCAGATGCAACAGTTTTAACTGAAGCTGGATACGTTGGAGAGGATGTAGAAAGTATTTTAACAAGACTTTTACAAGCATCTGACTATAATGTAGAAAAGGCAGCTCTTGGAATTGTCTTTATTGACGAAATTGATAAAATAGCAAGAAAAAGTGATAATCCATCAATAACACGCGATGTCAGTGGTGAGGGAGTTCAACAAGCCTTATTGAAACTTCTTGAGGGAACAATTGTGAATGTGCCTCCACAAGGTGGAAGAAAACATCCTGACCAAAAAATGATAGCTCTCGATACAAAAAATATTTTGTTTATTTGCGGAGGTGCTTTTGATGGAATTGAGAAAAGAATTTCCAGTAGATTAAATACATCAACAATAGGATTTAAGAAAAGCTCATATGATTACTCAAAAATAGATTCAGTTATTGAGCAGATATCACCTGTCGATTTAAAGAATTTTGGCTTGATACCAGAACTTATTGGTAGACTTCCTGTACTAACACATTTGAACAAATTAGATAAATCAGCACTCACTAGGATTTTAACTGAGCCAAAGAACTCAATTATTAATCAATACAAGAAATTGTTTAGTATTGATAATATAGAGTTAATAATAGATAAGAGTGTAATAGAAATAATTGTTAACAATGCAATTGAATTAAACTTAGGTGCCAGAGGCTTAAAGTCAATTTGTGAAAAAATTCTTTTGGATGACATGTTTTCTCCCTCGAAAAGAGTTAAAAATAATAAGTTGAGAATTACAAAGTCATTTGCAAAATCACAACTGCAAGAAATTCAATTTTCAAAAAAAGCAGCCTAATCTAAATAAAGAGGGTAAGAATTTCCGTTAATGATTACGTTGTAATTACAACTACAGCTTTGAGAACCAAAAATTATATCTTTTTTTGAAACATCATCCATTTCAACGTTTATTACAGAAATTCCATCATAAACCAAGCAACTTTCAACACAGTCATATCTTATTTTTAAACTGTCTGATTTGGTTGAAAAGTTTATATTGTTTTTCCCATTTCCTGTAGTTAAGGAGTTTACAGTAAATTTATCATCTTCAATATTGACAGTTTGAAGTCCGTGAGATTGTGTTCTTATTTGTATAGAGTTCCAATTGATTTTTCCTGAGATATCTGTAACCTCACCATTTATAATTTGAATCTCTCCCTCATTATTATCAATTGTTATTGTACCATTAATTAAATTATTATTTAAGTAAAAATTATCAAAGTTAGATGAGCAATTAAAGTTTGTGTTATTCACTGAAGCTGAGTAAATATTAATTATTCTACCTCTAAAAAATTTACCATTAATTAAAGTGTTTGAATTGCCGTAATCAATAATTAAAGTATCCTCATTTAAAGGATTTAGATTGTAATTAATATATATAGGAAATGCTCTAGAACTAACATTAGTTGAGAATCCTTTCTCAATTTCATAGACAATACTATTGAAATAAACTTCGCATTTAATATAATCAGATGAGGTTTGAGTTATTTCTTGTTCTGGCACCATAATCACTTTATCATCAATACAGGAAATAATAAGAAAATATCCCAAAAAAATGATGTTGAATTTCAAATCAAAAAAAATATTATTTTTCATAGGTAAAAAATGTATAATTAGATTCATGTTTTTCATCTGAATAAAATTTTCTTTCTTCTTTCACTTTCCATTCTTCATCTAGTATTGGGAAAAATGTATCACCCTCATAATATTTGTGAATTCTGGTTAGATAAATTCTGTCTATGAGATTTTCTTTAAGTGAAAGATCATAGATTTGTCCACCTCCAATTACAAAAGTTTCTTTTTGTTTTTCTTTTTTTGAGAATTCAATAGCTTGAGAAAGAGAATTAACTACTACTGCACCCTCAGCATCATAAGATAAGTTTCTTGTAATTACAATATTAGTCCTGTTTGGTAGTGGCTTAAATTTATGTGGTATTGACTCAAAATTTTTCCTTCCCATTATTACATGATGGTTTAACGTTTTCTGCTTGAAAAAGCTCATATCATTTGGAAAACTCCAAATTAAATCATTATTGTTTCCAATGACATTATTTTCAGATGCAGCTACAATAATTGATACTATCATTTTTTTTCATAATTATATTTGACATTTCTTGCACTTAGGTAGTTCATAAAAAAACGCATATGATCACCTAAAAATTCAGGAGGAGATATTCCTACTTTTTTGTATTCTTTTTCTAAAATAAGTTTAACAGCTGCAGAACATGTAAATCCTGTTGTTCTAGCCATTGAAAGTGTATCATTTTGAAATTGATCAAAAAGATTATATTCATGTCTTGTGATATTATTTTTTTCTGCCCCTTTAATTATAATTTTCATAACTGTAAAATCCCTATCTTCCTCATTCATTTTCCAAATTGGAAACAAAAGCTTTGCGGTTACATCAACGGGTTTAATTTTTATGCCATTTACTTCTATTTCTTTTTTTGAAAAAAATCCAGTTTCTCTGAGAACTTTTATATATTCAATACAGCCAGGATAGCGAAGTGTTTTTTCTATCATGTTTGGCACATGAGCCATGGTTTTTATTAAAGTTCTAAGTCCATCTGAGTTCCAACTCTCAAGAGTTCCTACACCTTTAAAATTCATGAGTTCAGTTTCTGAAAGAGCTTCTTTGGTAATAATTTTTGAGTTTTGAACAAATCTAGCAGGCCTTGTGTACTCCTCGATAACGTCAATTGGGGAAAAAACAGCTTTGTATTCATATGGCCATTCCCTTTCCACTGGTAATCCTCCAACATAACATTCGTAAGAATCAATTTGCATAAGCTTGTCATGAAAACCAAAAATTATATTTCCCATGCCAGGTGCAACTCCGCAATCAGTGATTGCTATAACATTATTTTTTTTTGCTAAATCATCTAGCTCAAAAGGATCTTCAGAGAAAAAAGAAATATCTACTATATTTTTTCCTTTATCAATCACATCTTTTAAAGTATTAAAACCCATGTAACCAGGTACTGCCCCAACTACTATATCACAATCTTTTATAGCCTCTCTAATATTGGATTTATCTCTAATGTCACATTGCTTTTTGGTTATAGAATCGTTCGTTCTTGAAAGATTTTTTTCTGAGATATCAATGCAAGTAACATCACAAAAAGTTGATAAGTCATTTGCTATAACACTGCCAACCAGTCCAGAGCCAAGCACAGTAACTCTCTTTTTCATATGGCAACTTTTCCTTTTATGTGAGGATGAGGATCATAATCTACTAGAAAAAAATCCTCAAATTTAAAATCAAAAATATTTTTAATTTTAGGGTTTATCATCATTTTTGGTAAAGTCTTTGGCTTTCTTGTAAGTTGAGTTTTAACTTGTTCAAAGTGATTTTTGTATATGTGAGCATCTCCTAATGTATGAACAAAATCACCATATTGTAAATTACAAACTTGAGCTATCATCATTGTTAGTAGTGAATACGATGCAATATTAAATGGAACCCCTAAAAAAATATCAGCACTTCTTTGATAAAGCTGACAAGATAATTTATTTTCATTCACATAGAATTGAAAAAAAGCATGGCATGGTGGCAAAGCCATATTTTTTATATCACCGACATTCCATGCACTAACAATTAATCTTCTGCTATTTGGATTTGATTTAATATCATTAATAACTTGTGAAATCTGATCAATATGATTACCATCTGGAGACGGCCAACTTCTCCACTGATAGCCGTAAATGCTACCTAAATTACCATCACCATCAGCCCACTCGTCCCAAATACGTACACCATTATCATTTAAATATTTTGTGTTTGTATCTCCAGCTAAAAACCATAATAGTTCGTGTATTATTGATTTTAAATGTAGCTTTTTAGTTGTGACACATGGAAATCCTTTAGATAAATCGAATCTCATTTGATGTCCAAAAATACTTTTTGTGCCAGTACCTGTTCGATCATTTTTCACTGAACCTTCTTTCATCACCCTATCGATTAAGTTAAGATATTGTTTCATAGTTTAGATTATTATTCCAACGATAGTTGCTGTAAATAAACATGCAGCAGTTCCAGCAACTAAAGCTAAGATACCCAATTTTGATAAATCTTTGGTTCTTGTTGGTGCAATTGCTCCAATTCCACCTATTTGAATGCCTATTGATGCAAAATTTGCAAAACCACAAAGAATATAGGTTACTATTATCAGAGATTTTTGCTCAAAAAACATATTAGATTCTTTGAGATCAGCCAATGTTTTGTATGCTACAAATTCATTTAATATTGTCTTTTCACCAAGTAATTGACCTACTAATAAAATATCTTCGTAGCAAACACCAATAAGCCAAGAAAGCGGAGCAAATAAATATCCAAATATAAATTCCATTGACAAGCTAGAGTAATTTCCATTAGTAATATTTTCAATTAATTCATTAGCACCAGTTAAATTTCCAAAAAAATCAGAAAGAAAATAATTTATCATACTTATAAAAGCAACAAAAACTAACAACATTGCACCTACATTCACAGCAAGACTAATTCCCTGTTTAGTTCCAATACTTATTGCTTCTAAAACATTTGTGCCTAAATCTTCATTATTGATTTCTAATCCTTGATTTATTTCTTTAGTTTCAGGAATTAATATCTTAGAAGCGACTATCGCTGCAGGAGCTGACATGACTGAGGCTGCAATTAGATGCTTTGCAAAAAATATTTGAGAATCAATGTCTGACCCACCAAGAAATCCGATGTAAGCAGCCAACACACCACCTGCAATAGTTGCCATTCCTCCACTCATTAAACACAAAAGTTCTGATGTGGTCATATTCTTTATGTATGGTTTAACCAGTAATGGAGATTCTGTTTGTCCTAAAAAAATATTTCCTACCGCAGTTAAACTTTCTGACCCAGACAAGTTGAAAAATTTTTTCATCCATTTTGCGAAAAATAAAACAACTTTTTGTAAAATCCCATAGTAAAATAAAACACTTGTTAGTGATGAAAAAAATATGATTGTAGGTAATACTTGAAATGCAAAAATATATCCAAATGATTCTGTATCCGAAATTAAACTACCAAATAAAAACAATGAACCCTGTTCAGTAAAATTCAAGATAACAACAAAAGTTTTGCTTACATATTCAAAAATATTCATTATCACTGGTACCTTCAGTATACATATAGCAAAAAGTATTTGAATTATTATGCCCTTAAAAACTAATCCCCATTTTACAGATCCCTTGTTTCTGCTAAAGGCAAATAATAAGAGTACAAGACTAGCTAATCCTAAAATTCCCCTTAAAATATCATTTATCCAATTTTTTTGAATTTTTTTGAATTCAAATATTATGTCATCTTCAATTAATGTCATTCTATCTTTTTGAATAGAAAGTTTATATAATCTTGTGGTATCTTTTGGACTTGTATAATTTAGTACTAAAATATCATTCTCAATAGTGAAGTTTCCTTTTGCTTCTAGCTTCAGAGAATCAATTTTATATTCAAACGTATTATCTAAATTAATTTTTAGAAAATCTTTTGGTCCAATGGGTTTTAAATTTTCGTTTTTATTAGATTTTTCATGAAATATGGCTTCAAATGACCATGAGCCAAATATATTTTCATCAGCAGAAATTTTTGTGAAGCTAAGAGCAAATACAAGAAAAAAACAGAATCTCATTTTAATTATTACCTCTTTTATTGATTTCATCTCTTATTTTAGACGCTTTTTCATAATTTTCAGATTCAATTGCTTTTTTAAGTAATTTTTTTAGTTCTGAAAGTCTCATTTCTCCATAAGTCTTCTCCTGTTTCTTCTGAACGGTCCTTTCAGTGGTTTTTTGATTTTCATATTTCTTATTCTTTCTTACAAGTACACCAGCTTTATCAAGTATTTTTTCGTAAGTAAAAATTGGACAAGAAAACCTTAATGCTAATGCAATTGCGTCTGAGGTTCTTGCATCAATTTCTATTTCACCGTGAGTTTGACTTTTACAGTAAAAACTAGAGTGAAAAACCCCATCTTTTAGACTATGGATAATTATTTTGGTGACAGTGATGTCATGCTCATTTGTCATGACCTTAAAGAGATCATGTGTGAGAGGTCGCTCATTTTCTTCAGTTCCGTCAAGAGCAATTGCAATTGATCTTGCCTCACACCAGCCAATAACAACTGGCAATTGTCGAGAACCTCTCAGTTCTTTTAAAAGAAGAACATAAGCGTTATTTTGTGTATCACTTGCCCTTATAGCTACTATATCAAGCTGAATGATTTCCACAGCTAATTTTTAATATTCTTTATTTCTTCAATCAATTTGGGGACTACGTTAAAGGCATCTCCAACGATTCCATAATGAGCAGCTTTAAAAAATGAGGCTTCAGGATCTGTGTTTATTGCGACCATAACTTTTGAAGAATTAACGCCAGCTAAGTGTTGTATTGCACCTGAAATTCCTATTGCAAAATAAAGATTTGGAGCAACTGTTTTACCAGTTTGTCCTACATGTTCGCTGTGAGGTCTCCACCCAATATCTGAGACAGGTTTTGAACATGCTGTTGCAGCATTTAGACAATTTGCTAACTCTTCAATGAGCTCCCAATTTTCGGGCCCTTTCATTCCTCTTCCGGCAGAAACAACTATTTCAGCTTCAGAAAGATTTACTTTACCAGAACTTTTTTCAATGTTAATTATTTCAATTTCACTATTACTTTCAGCAGTAAATTCAGATGACTTCAGATCAGATGAGAATTCTTTGACACCATATGAGTTTGGGTGTAACATTATTATATTTTTCTCTGAACTAGACTTTGCAATTTCAAAAGCTTTACTTGAGAATACTTTTTTCTTTAGCTGTAGTGGATTTACAGATGAGGGTAATTCAACAACATTTGTAAAAATTGATGAGTTTAACTTAGCTGAAAGACGAGGAGCAAACATTTTAGAGGAATAAGTTGATGAAAAAACAAATAACTTAATATCATGTTGAATTGTTAAATCAGAAATCATTTTTGACATTGAAATACTATCTACTTTGTCAATGGGGTTAGTAGTAATTACCATTGAACTACCATACTTAGAAAGTTTATTAAGTTCATCTTCAGAAACATTATTGAAGCAAAGTGTAATAAGTTCATAATTGTTTTGTTCTGCTAATCCTCTTGAATATGATATTGCTTCAAAAGAACTTTTTTTAAAAATTCCGTCCCAATTTTCTGCGAATACTAACATTTTCATTATAGCACTTTTTCTTTTTCATTTAAAATTTTGACTAACTCAGCTACATTTTCTTCATCGATAAAAACGCATTCTTTGTTCTCAGAAGGCTTACTAAACTCAATTGATTGAATAAAATCAAAGCTTTCGGACTCTAAAACATTTAGTGGTTTTGTTCTTGCTTGCATTATACCTCTCATGTTTGGGATTTTTAGATCTTTTTCTTCTACAAGTCCTTTCTGTCCAGCGATAATAACAGGAGATTTTATTTTAACCTTTTCTGTACCTCCTTCCATTTCTCTATCAATGATGTATGAGTTATCAGAAATTTCTAGACCAACACAAGCATTTACAAACTGCATTCCAATATTCTCTGCTACAATTCCATGAACAATACCACCATTATAGTCAGCAGATTCTTTTCCCATAATTATGAGATCAAACTTATTTTCTACTAAAAAAGAAGATAGATTTTTTGCAACACAGATACTGTCCTTAGCTTTATTATCAATTCTAACCGCAGAATCAGCTCCAATTGCTAGAGCTTTTCTAAGAACTGGTTCAATTGATGACTCTCCTACTGATACTACAATTACCTCAGCTTGATTTTTTTCTTTAATAAAAATTGCCTTGGTTAACCCAAATTCATCATTGGGATTAATAATGAATTGAATACCTTCTTTGTTGAACTCAGTGTTATTTTCAGTAAAATTTATTTTTGATGTTGTGTCAGGAACACAACTTATGCATACTGCTATTTTCATTGTTAAATAGTTTTAACAAATTTAACAAATTACCGCGTTAAAAATAATATAAAATTGACCTTAATGATTTATTTATCAAAAAGTTCTATTTTTGCGAAAATTTAAAAAATATATCATGGAGTTTATAATTAGTTTTTTACCAGCATTTGGTTTGGTTGCACTTGTTTTTGTTTTTTGGAAAAACTCATGGGTTTCTAAGCAGCCTGTCGGAGATGAAAAAATGTCAAATATTGCAAAAAACATTGCTGAGGGAGCAATGTCATTTTTAAAAGCTGAATACAAAATTTTATCAGTTTTTGTTATTGCCGTTGCGGTGTTATTAGTATTCAAAGGAAATTCTGAAGAAGGGTCTAATGGAATGGTAGCAGTCTCCTTCGTAGTTGGGGCAATTTGTTCTGCACTGGCTGGATTTATTGGAATGAAAGTTGCTACAAAGGCTAATGTTAGAACTACCAATGCTGCAAGAAGCTCATTAGCGAAAGCTCTTGAGGTTGCATTTGCAGGAGGCTCTGTTATGGGACTTGGAGTTGTAGGTCTTGGTGTTCTTGGCTTGAGTAGCTTATTTATGATATATAGTAGTATGCAATGGGGAACAAACATTGAAATGGTATTAAACGTTTTATCTGGGTTTTCATTAGGAGCATCCTCAATAGCACTTTTTGCTAGAGTTGGAGGTGGTATATATACCAAAGCCGCTGATGTAGGGGCAGACCTTGTAGGTAAAGTTGAAGCAGGAATTCCTGAGGATCACCCACTTAACCCCGCTACAATTGCTGATAATGTAGGTGATAATGTAGGAGATGTGGCTGGAATGGGAGCTGATTTATTTGAGTCATATGTTGGCTCAATTATTGGCACAATGGTTTTGGGAGCAGTATTTGTTAATTTACCTGAATTTTCTAGCTCATACAATGGTCTAGGAGCAGTTTATTTACCAATGGCTTTAGCTGCGGTTGGTATTATTATGTCAATCTTAGGTACATTTTTTGTGAAAGTAAAAGAGGGAGGATCTCCACACAAAGCGCTGAATATTGGTGAATTTGGATCTGCAGGACTCATGTTAGTAGCATCCTACTTTTTAATACAAGGATTATTACCTGAAAATTGGAGTGAAGGAGGTCAAAGTTATTCCTCAATAGGAGTTTTTTGGGCCACTATTTCTGGACTAATTGCAGGTCTTCTAGTTGGAAAGATAACAGAATATTATACTGGAACAGGAACAAAGCCAGTCTCATCTATTGTTGAACAATCAGAAACTGGTTCAGCAACAAACATAATTGCAGGCTTAGGAGTTGGAATGATGTCTACAGCATTACCCATAATAATTATAGCAACTGCTATCATTGTTTCACATAGCTTTGCTGGCTTATATGGAATTGCTATAGCTGCCGTGGGTATGTTAGCTAACACTGGAATACAATTAGCAGTTGATGCATATGGACCAATTTCAGATAACGCAGGAGGAATCGCTGAAATGTCTGAGCTTCCAGCCGAGGTAAGAGAAAGAACAGATAAGCTTGATGCAGTAGGTAATACAACAGCTGCAATAGGAAAAGGTTTTGCGATAGCATCTGCGGCTTTGACTGCTTTGGCTCTTTTTGCTGCGTTTATGAAAACAGCTGGTGTCGAAACAATTGATGTATCTAAGCCTGATATTATGGCAGGTCTACTTGTTGGAGGTATGCTACCTTTTGTTTTTTCAGCTCTTTCTATGAACGCTGTTGGAAGAGCAGCTATGTCAATGATTGAAGAAGTTAGAAGACAGTTTAAAGACATACCAGCTTTAAAAGCCGCCTTAGAAGTAATGAAAAAAAATAATTCAGATATGTCAAAAGCTAGTGCAGCTGATAAGAAAATTTTTGATGCTGCAATTGGAGTTGCTGAATATGACAAATGTGTTGAAATTTCAACTCAAGCGTCAATCAAAGAAATGGTCACTCCAGGCTTACTAGCCATAATAGTTCCTGTTTTAATTGGCTTTTTTGGTGGAGCAGAAATGCTTGGTGGTTTATTAGCAGGAGTTACAACATGTGGTGTGCTAATGGCAATTTTTCAATCTAATGCTGGTGGAGCATGGGATAATGCAAAAAAAATGATAGAAGAGCAGGGAAAAAAAGGAACTGAAGCTCACAAGGCAGCTGTTGTTGGTGATACTGTTGGTGATCCATTTAAGGATACCTCCGGACCATCTTTAAATATTTTACTAAAGTTGATGTCAGTTGTTGCACTTGTAATAGCACCTTCAATTTCAATGAAAACTATTTCATCTGATAGCGAAATTGAGCCACTTAACAATATTTTTGTTGACGATATGAGTATGACATATGCTCATCAAACTGTATCATCAGATCTCCTTTTTAATAATCAATCTAAATCTGATATGTGTGATGTAAAATACATTATGCTTTCTAATGAAGAAAATGATTCTTTTAAGCACCTGATTGTTGCAAATCATTCACAAAATAAACTCTTAACTGGATTGGAATCTCTTAATATAAGAGCTAAGGAAAAGGCTAAATATTAGAATAATCCATTAATTTCTGCATCAATTTTTTCAATGATGTTACCAAAGTCTTCTTCGTTTTCAGAAAAGTTAATATCGTCTACATCTATGATTAACAGGTTTCCTTTGTTGTACTCGGAAATCCATGCTTCATATCTTTCGTTTAATCTTGTAAGATAATCAAGTCTGATACTGTTTTCATATTCTCTTCCTCTTTTTTGTATTTGTTCAACAAGTGTTGAGACAGATGCTCTTAAATATATTAAAAGGTCAGGTCCTTTAACGAACTCGTCCATGAGATTAAAAATTTCTTGATAATTGTTAAAGTCTCTTGTACTCATTAAGCCCATTGTATGCAGATTAGGGGCAAATATATGTGCGTCTTCATAAATAGTTCTGTCTTGTATATGCGTTTTTTTACTATTTTTTATATCTATGACTTGACGAAATCTGCTATTTAGAAAATAAACCTGTAAATTGAATGACCAGCGTTGCATATCCTTGTAAAAATCATTCAAGTAAGGGTTGTTTTCTACGTCCTCATAGTTTGCTATCCATTTGTAATGCTCAGAAAGTTTTTTTGTTAAAGTTGTTTTACCTGATCCTATGTTTCCTGAAATTGCTAAGTGCATTTTTTTTTTCTTCGAAAATAAAAAACATAATTAATTATTTATTAGTTGAGACTAAATATTTAGTAGTTCTTTTATTAGTTTATCATCATTTCTTAGTCTTGGTATCTTATGTTGACCGCCTAATTTATTATTCTTTTTTAACCATTTATAGAAAGTTCCTTTTTCAAGTGATATAATTTTAAGGTTTTTAAGTACAAGGTTTTTAAATCTTTTAGCATTGTAATCATTATTAAGCTGTCTAAGCCTAGTATCTAAAGCCTTTTCAAAATCTAAAGTGTTTGTGTTTTTATTTTCAAATTCAATAAGCCAGAGGTGTTGTCCAGTTCCGTTCTGTAGAAATTTTGGTCCTGCAGTGTAATTATTAACCTTACAATTAAGAATCTCACATGTTTCTGCTATACCCTTTTCTGCATTATCGACTACTAGTTCTTCTCCAAATGAATTAATGTACGATTTAATTCGCCCACTAATTTTAATTTTGAACGGATTCGTATTAGTAAAGATTACAGTGTCGCCAATTAAATATCTCCATAGACCAGAATTTGTTGAAATTATCATAGCATATTCCATATTTTTCTCAACTTCCCACAACGGAATAGCATTATATATTTCATTTATAAAATCTGACTTCTTTATGAATTCGTAGAAAATACCATAATCAAGCATAAGTAACAAGTCTTCTTTCTCAAAATCATTTTTAATTCCAAAAAATCCTTCAGATGCGTTGTAGATTTCCAAATAATTCAATTTAGATGATGGATATAAATCATAAAATTGTTTCTTATATGGTGAAAAACTTATTCCACCATGCATGAATAGTTCAAGATTTGGCCAAATCTCAGTTAAATCATTAACGCCACTCATCTCCTTTATTTTTTTTAACAATACCAACATCCATGAAGGCACTCCGGTAAGATTAGTGATATTTTCTCGAACTGCATTATCCGCTATTTTCTTTAGCTTGTCCTCCCAATCATCAATTAATAATGTTTCAACATCAGTAGAGCTATGTATGCTTACCCAAAATGGTAAATTTTCAAGAAGAATTGCAGATAAATCTCCCTCCACAAAATCATTTTTAACATTTTGACTACCACCTAGCATTATTCCTTTCCCATTAAACACATTAGTTGAAGAAAAGTTATTACAGTACATTGAAAGCATATCCTTGCCTGCATTCAAATGGCAGTCCATTATTGAAGCTTTTGTCATTGGAATATATTTTCTATTTGAGTTTGTAGTACCTGAAGAAATAGCGTACCATTTAATTTTACCTGGCCATAGAATATCTTTTTTCCCTTTTCTGGTCAGTTTGATGTAATTAAATATCTCTTCATATTTTCTTATTGGAACATGATTTGAAAAATCAGAATAACTTTTTATTTTATTAAAATTATGTTCAATTCCAAAAAAAGTACCCTTTGATTTATATATTAAAGAACTTAAGACTTCTTCTTGAGTTTTTTTCGGATGTAAAATAAATTGATCAATTTGATAAATTCTTTTTTTAACAATCCAAGATAAAAGAGAATTTTTTATAGAAATATTAATCAATTTTATATTTTTAGTTTGAAATACAAAAATAGCATGCAATTTGTAATTAAAAAAATGAAAACCGAAAACTTAAGTCAAGTTAATTACAATCTCTGTGATATTTCAATGAATGATTTAATAGGACATGACATTGAGATTTTTTGGACAGGAAAAATGAAATGTTTTTGTGATAAATTATGTAAAAGTTTTTACAGACAAAACTTTTGTTATAACTGTTATTGGACATTACCTCAAGCATCACAAAGTGTTTTTAAGCCTGAATTATGCACTGCTCATTTAGGAATTGAAGAGAGAGATTTAGAATGGGAAAAAAAATTTCAATTGGTGCCCCATTATGTGTATTTGGCAAATTCAACAGGTATAAAAGTAGGAATAACAAGAAAATCACAAATCTTTACTAGATGGATGGATCAAGGAGCATCACAGGCGATAATTTTTGCTGAAGTACCAAACAGAAGATTGTCAGGTGAGATAGAGGTTATCTTGAAGTCTGAAATTAGTGATAAAACAAATTGGAGGAAAATGCTTTCAGGCAATCCCGATGATGTTAATTTAGTAGATTGGAAAAATAAACTATCTATACTATTGTCAGATGATCTTAGAAAATATGTACATGATGATGATACAGTAAATATTATTAATTATCCAGTAGAAAAATATCCTACAAAGATTAAAAGCTTAAAGCTAGAAAAAAATAATTTAATTTCTGGTAAGTTGTCAGGAATTAAGGGACAATACTTGATCTTCGATGGTGGAGAGGTATTTAATGTAAGATCACATGAAGGATATATTGTTGATTTTAATACTTCTAAGTAAAAAATTAAAACATTGTTCAATTAAAAAAAATTAAGTTGTCCATGTGCATTTGCAAAATATCTCTTTCAAGTTCTAGTGATTCTTCTAGATTTTTAAAATTATAATTATCTATTAAATTTAGAAATTTTGTGCTTGAATTAATTTTTGAAAAGATATCTTCGAATGGGTCTTTTTTCTTTGGTAGTTCTATTAACCTGTAGTCATCAATATTAGCAATTAATTTAGCAGCATCAATAGCATCAAAAAGACCTCCATGAGTGTCAATAAGTCCTATTTCTTTGGCTTTTGTTCCACTCCACACTCTTCCTTGACCAATACTATCTACATATAGTGTATCCATATTTCTTCCATCTGCAACTTTATTTATAAAGTCACTATAAATTTGATTTATGTTTTCTCTTATTTTATCAATCTCAAAGTTGGTTAACCCTCTATTAGATCCCATGTCTGAGTATTTGTGAGTATTAACCGTATCAAAAAAAACAGATAATTTTTCATTATATAATTTTTTAAAATTGGGAATAATACCAAAAACACCAATCGAACCTGTTACAGTTGTTTTATTTGAAAAAATACTATCAGCTGCACAGGCAATATAGTAGCCTCCTGATGCCGCATAATCTCCCATTGAAACAATTATTGGTTTTTCTTTTTTTGTAATTATTGTTTCTCTCCAAATTAAGTCTGATGTCATTGCACTTCCGCCTGGTGAATTAACTCTTAGTACAATTGCTTTGACGTTTTTGTCCTCTCTAGCTTGAATTAATGATTTTGTAATTGTTTGTGTACCAATCTCATTTATTGAACCTTTGTTATTAGAAATTGTTCCATTGGCGTAAATAACCGCAATTTTGTTCCTGCTGATTTTTTGTTTGTTGTTCAATTTTACATTTACATAGTTCTTTAGATTAATTGTTTTTATTTTTGTGGAGCTACTAAAAAGTTTTAGTGAGTCTTTCAATTGATCCTCATATAAAATATCATCAATATAATTAAGCTTTTTACATGCTGCTGCAGAATTTAATCTTAGTTCATTGATATCATTGTTAATTTTTGATACTTCAATATTTCTTTCCTCACTAATACAATTTGTCATAAATTCTGAAATATCCTCTATCAATAGCTTAGTTTGTAGTCTACTAGACTTACTCATCTTTGTTTCGGTAAAAGGCTCTACAGCACTTTTAAACTGACCTTTTCTTATTATTTGGGTTTCAATTCCAATTTTTGCAAGTAAGTTTTTGAAAAAAACTACACTTGCTGATATTCCTTTTAAGTCAATAAATCCATTTGGGTTAAGATAAATTTTATCTGCAATAGAACACAATAAATAGGAATACTGACTATAATAATTAGAATATGCAATGATTTGCTTACCGCTTGTTTTGAAGTCTATTAGCTTTGTTCTTATTTCTTCAATACAGGAAAGACCTGCATTTACTTCACTAAAATTTAAGTAAATTAATTTTATCCTGTCATCATTTTTTGCTTTTTCAATAGACATAAGAACGTCCTTTAGTTCTATAGGATTATCTCCCGAATTGTTTATAAACTCAATAGGGTTATCAGCTGAGCGCTCTACGACTGGTGTTGATAAATCAATTTTTAATACGGTATTCTCTTCTACTGATATGCGGTCTTTTTTGTTCATATAATTACCTAAGGTCGAAAAGAAAATTAACAGAATAACAAAAAGTATTATTGTACTAATAATAGTAGACAAAATATTAGAAAAAATTTTTTTAATAAAGTTCACAAGCTTATAAGATTTTGATGTAAATTTATGAATATTTCTTTTATAAAAATGCTATGATTTTTTTACAAATTGGCTCAAACATTGGTGATAGGTTTTCTAATTTGATGACATGTATAAAAAACATTGAGTTATTAATTGGAAAAATCATCAACAAATCAAAAATATATGTTAGCGAATGTTGGGGGGTCAAAAATCAAAGAGATTATTTTAATATGGTAGTTGCAATAAAATCAATTTATAATCCTAACAAAGTTTTAAAAATTATATCAATAATAGAAAATGATATGGGTAGAATCAGAAAAAAGAAGTGGGATTCAAGAACTATTGATATAGATATATTATTTTTTGACAAACAAATTATCAAAACAAAAGAACTAATAATACCACATAAACACCTTGATCAAAGAATGTTTGTGTTAAGGCCTTTGGCAGACATAGCTCCTTTTTTTATTCACCCTGAATCAAAAAAAAATATCAAACAGTTAATTAAAGAGTGTAAAGACGACAGCAAAGTTTTTGAATATGAATTTTAAATCAATATCAATAGAAGGAAATATTGGCGTAGGAAAAACAACATTGGCTAAGTTATTGTCAAATGATTTAGGATATAAACTAATACTTGAGACTTTTGAAAATAATCCATTTCTTAAAGATTTTTATGAAAACTTAAACAAGAATGCGCTACCTCTTGAACTATTTTTTTTGGCTGAAAGATATGAGTTGTTAAAATTGAACAGTGAAGACATGTTCTTTTCAGGTACTGTTTCAGATTTTATTTTTGATAAGTCCAAGCTCTTTGCTGTTAATACTTTACAAGATTATGAACTCAACATCTTTAACAAAATTTTCTCTTTGATGAAAAAATCAGTTAAAAATCCTGAAATCTTAATTTATCTGCATTCTGATCTAAGTTCTTTGCAAAATAAAATAACAAAAAGAGGCAGAGAATATGAAAATAATATTCAGTCAGAATATTTAAAAAAGTTAAATGACACTTACTTAGATTACATAAGCAAAAGAACTGAGTTTCCTGTAATACTAATTGATGTTACCAACTTAGATTTTAAAAATAATTCTAAGCATTTTGAGTTGATTAAAAACATTATTTTCCAAGATCATGAAAATGGAGTAACTAAATTTATTCCCAGTATTTAAAATTAAGAGAAGAGTCTAAATTTGACAACTCACTTTTTAAAAAAATAAATTTGTGTTTTAAGTCTTTCAAAATCTTTATATCTGTATCAACTAAATTTATATTATCACTACTGTTAAGCTTAAGATACATGGGCAAGATTAGTTTTTGAACTGCGTGAGGAATATATGGCTGAATCTTTTGTGATATATTATGTAGTTTTTTGCTTTTAATTTTAATTGATTTATTTCTGTGTTGAAAGTCAAAGTTTTCGAAATGTTTTTTATCAATTTCTAAAAAATCACAGATATCAAATAAAACCTCTTTTTTATTTTTAATTAAATCTTCAAAGAGAATTAACTTAATTTTTTCGTTAGGGTAAAGATCGTACCAATTTTTAAGGTATTGATAGTAGTTTGCTCGATTAATAATTATTTCTCTTTTTGAATACTCAGAGAAGCTTTCATTTACTCTTTTGGTTCTGAAATTTTCCATTTTGTAGTGACTGTAAATCTGCTGTGATGGTTCTCTAAGCAAAAAAATAATTTTTGGAGGGTCATCAAAATCACTCAAATTTTTCAGTGCATTTTTTGAGTAGATATATGCAGCAGTGGCCTCAAATATGATTCTCTCGTTTTTTGCTCCTGCAAAAAATTTAGAGTATTGATGAATGTCATGTTCAATACAGTTACAATTTATATTAAACTTGTTTATTTTATCGTTAAAAAAAAAGGTCTCTTTAACTTTTGATGCAAAAATATTAGGGTGTTCGCTAAGCCAAAAATATAGTGAGCTAGTGCCTGATTTTGGAGCTCCTCCAACAATTAGATTTGGAAGCTTCATGAAATTATTTTAGTAACTCAACAAATGACGGATTTTGAGAGTAGTTGCTAAATTCAATATCAGATTTTGCTTCAGACTTATAGTAATCATTAAGATTAATAGCCTTTTCTAAATTATTAAGCAAAACAAACTCATTGCTATTTCTAGCTGCGATTATTGCGTTGAGATAATAGCACTCTGCAGTTTTTTCATTGCATGAAGCATTATTATTTCCACTAAGAATTTGAGCTAATGCGGCATTGTGGTTCTTTTTCCCTTTAAAAAATCTTGCTGCTTTATTGTATTCACCTTTCCTTAAGTTTAGAAGTGCAATGTTCTTTTCATTAGGATTTGAAAGTGCATAAAATTGATCTGCTTTTTTAAAATCTCCTTTTCTTGCAAAAATGATAGCTAAGTTTTGATTAATTTCATTTTCTTTTGCTGGTGAATTTTCCAATTCATTTTTAGCCTTTTCATGTTCTTTTTTATTAATGTATATACAAGCAGTATTGTTGTATGCTCTCCAATCATTGTGTAGAGATTTTGCACTTTCATATATTTTTATTTTATCTACATCAGACTCTGCTAGAGTAGCAGAGTAAAGCAATTCATTAATCTCTAGGGAATCAGGACTCATATTAGACATCCTTTTGATGGTCTCTGTAGATTTTTTTGGCTCAAAAGATTTTATTGTAATTTCTGCTTTTCTCAGTTGTGGTAAAATATCTTTCTCAATTGCCTCATATAACTCTGCCATGTCTCTAATAGCCTGTTCTCTTTTCTCCAAATCTTCAACTGAGTTAACTATTTTTGTAATTCTTCTTTTATCTTTAATTTCAGAAGACCTCATTAACATATTAAAGCCTTCCCAATCTTCTCCAAATGATTTGATTGTGTAAAGCTCAGGCTTGACATCAAGTTTATTCAGCAACCATTTTGTGTAATTTTCTGTTGATTTTAATCTTCTATCTGAAACATCATCATTTGCATTCACCGTTCCCTCAGGTGAGGCAAATGACTTAATTTCAATTGAGTGTATTTCATTACCACTGTTAATAAAATCTTTTAATTTTTGTATATCAGAGTCTGTTTTTTCAGTGGAGCGAATGTTTGATTGATTTACTAAAAAATATACAATTGCACTTTCTTCTAATATTGTTTCTGTTTCGTACTTATGATCTGCTATTGCAGCAATCTCATTATCAATAACTCTTGTAGATGTTATGTTAGTTCCCTCTGCAATCTTAATTGTTGCAAAATTTAAACTCTTATCATTTAGAGTTGCTTTAGCTCTTAGCTCAAGCACTGATTCTTTCATGTTATTGTTGTAAGGAATTTCGTCAACATAATTAAAGCTTCCTCCAGGCTCAAAAAATATTGTAGCCTCTCCACCATTCGCATTTTCGCCCTGTACAGTTATAGTTTTAAACTTTTCTTCACCGCTGTTGTGGACTAATACAGGTGTAAATTCAACTACAGCTTTTTTCGCAAAGTATTTCTCTGGAAAGAAGCCATCAACACTAATTTTAATCTTATTCCCATGTACTTGAAGATTTGGAGGCGTAACTGTGAATTTTGTTGTGTTGTATTTAGTTGACATCATGCCAATTCCACAACTTGAAAGTATTATTGATATTACACTTAGGTACAGTATTGATCTTAGTTTCATTTGTTTGTTTTTTGCAAATTTAAAAAAAAGCTTAAGTTGACTCATTATTTAATAAATAATAATCAATTCATAACTCACTGTTAATATTAATTAAAAAAACGTAATATTGTATTCAATTATTGTTCATATGAAAAACTTTATTCTGTTTGTTTCATTTTTATTTAGTGTTATGATTTCTAATGCTCAGGAAAATCCAGTATATCCTAATGGTGAAAATGTTAGGCCACCCAGTTCTCAAGCGTGGGGAATTCTATTCTCATATGGAGCTGTTAATTTCAATGGAGATATCAAACAATACGATTTTGGAACAGCCACTCAAGAAATTGGTGATTTTGATGAATTAAGATACGCTTACAATGTTGGAATAAGAAGAATCTCTTACGGAGGTGTAATTGAGTTGTCTTTTTCAAAAGGAGAAATGGCAGGATTAAAAAGATACACAGGTAATGAAGAAGATGATGATATTGTACATTCTAGAGAAGAAATATATGATCCCTATAATAATTTTGATGGAAATGGAGAAAAATTTATGAATCAATTTATTGAATTTAATGCCTCGTATTTATATCCGCTAAAAGAACTTAATACTTATTTCACTGATTTTGATGTTTCAGTTAAAGCAGGTTTAGGTATGAATATTTTTACCTCCCAGAAAGAGGATTTATTTACTGACGAACACATCTATTCATATGGATACGATGACGATGTGAATGGAAATGACAAAAATTCTTGGTCAAATGCTCCAAGAACTTCGACCTTATGCATTGGCTTAGTCGGAGAATATGGAATCACCAAAGAGTTAAACTTAATTTTTGAATCCACATACAAAACCTCAATGGACGATGCATGGGATGCTACTCTTGTTGGTGATAATGATTCCTACTATTATTTTGGAATAGGTGTTGCTTACGATGTGTATGACTATTAATTAGATCAAAACCCTTCTAAACTTTTACTAATTTCCCATAAACATATTGCTGATGTTACTGAAACATTAAAAGAATGTTTTGTGCCATATTGCTTGATTTCAACTGCAGTGTCAGTAATATCAATAATTTCTTGACTGATACCCTTAATTTCATTACCAAATATTAAAACAATCTTATTTTTTTTTGGTGTAAAATTTTCTAACGAAATTGAATTATTTGTTTGCTCAACAGAAATAATTTCATAGCCTATTTCTTTTAAATTGATCAAATCTTCAGAAATATTTTTAGATATCGCCCAATCTACTGATTGTTCTGCACCTAGAGCTGTTTTTCTAATATCATTATTTGGAGGTGTTGCAGTAATACCTACCGTCAAAATTTTTTGAACTTTGAAAGCATCTGAGCTTCTAAAAATTGAACCTACGTTGTGAGCACTTCTAATGTTATCAAGTACTATAATTATGTTACTTTTCTTTAAAGATTTAAATTCTTTAAGATTAGGTCTATTTAATTCAATATTTGTTAACTTTCTCAACTTAAATTTATGAAAAGCAAAGTTAAAGAAACTCCATTAATGTCGCAGTATAATCGCATAAAGGCGAAATATCCTGAAAATATTTTATTATTTAGAGTTGGAGATTTTTATGAAACATTTGGTAATGATGCAGTTATTGCTTCAAAAATTTTAGATATTGTTTTGACTAAGAGAGCTAATGGCTCTTCTAATATTGAGCTAGCTGGCTTTCCATACCACTCTTTGCAGACATATTTACCAAAATTAGTCAAATCTGGAAACAAGGTTGCAATCTGCGAACAACTTGAAGACCCAAAAACGACAAAAAAAATTGTCAAAAGGGGAGTTACTGAAATAATTACACCTGGTGTTACATTTAATGATAACACACTTGAAATAAAGAAAAATAATTTTTTAGCAAGTGTTTATGTAGATAAACTGTTTGGAATATCTTTTTTAGATGTTACAACAGGAGATTTTTTTACATATGAAGGTGACGAAATTTCAATTACAAGGCTAATCAATAGTTTTAAACCAAAAGAAATTTTGATTTCCAAAACTCAGGTCAATGAGCTTAAAAATAAATTTACAAGCTTTTATAAAACTGAAATTGATGATTGGATTTTTGACTATGATTTCAACATAAATATTTTAAAAGAACATTTCAATACCAAAAGTTTGAAAGGGTTCGGAATTAATGACATGAAAAACTCAATTGTTACTGCTGGAGTATGCCTACATTATATAAAAGAAACTAGTAACAATAATATTTTTCATATAAACTCAATTTCTAGAATTGATAATAAGTCAAATGTTTGGATTGATCAATTCACAATTAAAAATTTAGAAATTATAAATAAAAACTCTGAGGATTTATCACTAATTGATATTATCGACAGCACTAATACTCCAATGGGTTCCAGGCTCTTAAAAAGATGGGTTTTATTTCCATTAACTTCCAAAAAAGATATTATTGAAAGACACAAAAAAGTTCAACTTTTAAAAGATGATCGAGCACTGAGGTTATTTATTGATGAAAAGTTAAAGTTTATTTCTGATATTGAGAGAATATGCTCCAAAATAGCTACTACAAAAATATCTCCAAAGTCTTGTATTGATTTAATGAACTCTAGCATTTTTATTAATGAAATTAAAGTTTACCTAAACAATAGTTTAGACTTTAAAAAAATATCGGCTAAAATTAATCCCCTAGAAAATTTAATAAATATTATTAATCACACTATAGTTGATAATCCTCCAGCTCTTGTAAGCAAAGGTAACTTTATTAAAAATGGTGTTAATGATGAGCTAGATGAATTAAGAAAAGTCAAAAGAAACACTGAAATTTATCTTGATAACTTGCTAAAAGAAGAAATTGAGAAAACAGAAATATCATCTTTAAAAATTGGATTTAACAACATATTTGGATATTACTTTGAAGTAAGAAATACACACAAAGAAAAAGTTCCAGTTAATTGGACAAGAAAGCAAACGTTAGTTAGTGCCGAAAGATATATTAATGAAGAGTTAAAAGAGCTTGAAATCAAAATCCTATCATCTAATAGCCGCATCCAAGAAATCGAGTTGTCAGAATATGAAATATTAATTGAAAAACTAAATGAATTTGTAAACGATATAAAGTCAAATAGTAATATCATCTCAACAATAGATTGTTTACTTTGTTTTTCGAAAGTTTCCATTGATAATAATTATGTTCGTCCTAAAATAATTGATAAAGTTTCAATAGAAATTAAAAATGGAAGACATCCAATAATTGAAAAATCTTTGCCTATTGGTGAACGGTACATACCAAACAATATTATCCTTAATAAGGATTATCAACAAATTTTAATGATTACAGGACCAAATATGTCAGGTAAATCAGCAGTTCTTAGACAAACAGCATTAATTGTGATTCTTGCGCAAATTGGTTGTTTTGTTCCTGCAGAAAAAGCTAAGATTGGAATTTTTGATAAAATTTTTACAAGAGTTGGAGCATCAGATAATATAAGTTCAGGAGAATCAACTTTTATGGTGGAAATGAATGAAACTGCTAGCATAGTTAATAATTTGTCTAGTAGAAGTTTGATTATCTTAGATGAGATTGGCAGAGGAACATCAACATATGATGGAATATCAATCGCATGGGCTATAGCAAAATATATTCATGATATTGATTATAAGCCTCTAACACTTTTTGCAACACATTACCATGAACTAAATGAAATGGAAAAAAAATATTCAAGAATTAAGAACTTTCATGTCAGTATAAAAAACCTAGGAGACAAAATACTTTTTTTAAGAAAATTAATTAAAGGAGGGACTTCTCATAGTTTTGGTATTCATGTTGGTAAAATGGCAGGGCTACCCACACAAATTATTAATACCTCTGAGAAGATTTTGAAAGATTTAGAGCAAAAAAAGCCATCAAATAAAGTGAATGAGATAAATGAGCTTCAACTTACAATTTTCGATAGTAATAGTTCTGAAATGAAAGAGATTAAAAAAATTCTTGATAATGTTGATATTGAAAATATGACTCCAGTAGATTCTCTTATACAACTTAGTAAGTTAAAACAAATATTAAAAAACAAGTAATTGAGCTTTTTTATTTAAATTTGCTCCTCTTTGAAAATGCGAGTGTAGCTCAGGGGTAGAGCATCACCTTGCCAAGGTGAGGGTCGTGGGTTCAAATCCCATCACTCGCTCAAATCCTCATTTAGAGGATTTTTTTTAAGCCCGGGTGGTGGAATTGGTAGACACGTTGGACTTAAAATCCAATGAACATTGCGTTCGTACGGGTTCAAGTCCCGTCCCGGGTACAGACGAGAAGTAATTTAGTTTACTTCTCGTTTTTTTGTTTATCTAGTTCAAGCATGATATTATTAGATGCCCCTAAATTTGATTTAAAGTACTTTCTTGATTTAGTCCTGTCAAAATTTTTAAATTTTTCTACGCTAACTTCGAATTCATTTTTATTTGAAACTGGTATAGCTATGCCAAGTCTGATAGCTTTTTTTGCTTCATTAAAGTTTTTAAATTTAGGTCCAAATAAAACAGGATTCCCAAAAAATATTGGTTCTAAAATGTTGTGAACTCCTTTATTAAATCCTCCTCCCACATATACTATTTTCGCAAACTTGTATATGTTTTTTAATATTCCAAATTCATCAATTATCATAATGTTAGCTTTATTTTGGCTATTGTCAGAATAATTTATATAATCATATTTTTTTATAATATCATTGTTCTTTTTGCAATCATTATGAAAAGCAATTAAGTATTTGTACGAATTATTTTTTGTAATGAAATCTTCAATTAATTTTATATCCTCTTTATAAACACTTCCAAATACAATTATATCTTTATCACCACAAAAATCATTAATTCTTTTTAAATTAAAAATGCCCTTGTTATTGTTAGAAATGGAGTCGAATCTTGTATCACCAGAAAATATATAATTATTTATGTTTTTTGATTTTAGAACATCATTGCTTTCATGGTCATTGGTAAAAATAAAATCAAACATTTTTAGATGATTGATTACCCAATTAGAACTAAATATTATATCTTTTTTTTTGAATTTTCCGGAAATAAGATACAGTGGTATGTTTCTTTTTGATATTTCAAAAATATAATTTAACCATATTTCCTTTTTTACAAAAAATACTTTTTTTGGATTTATTAAAGAAATTATTTTTTTAGCATTTTTGCTTAAATCAATTGGCAGATAAAAGAAATAATCTATGTAGTTAAAATCAATATTATGATGCTGAAGAGATGGTGAGAAAGCTGATAAAAAAATTGATGAGTTTTTATTTCTTTCTTTGTATAAGCGAATGAAATATTTAATACTTTCATATTCTCCTAATGATGAGCAGTGAAATAAAACAACATTTTCTTTAGAAATAATTTTTTGGTTTTTTCTAAGCTCAACAAATAATTTGGTCTTTTTATCAAATAAAGAATAAGCTTTGATTATCAGCCATATTAAAGACAATGAAATATTATATAAAACCCTCATTTAGAAGTAATGAAATTTTTCATTATTAGCTCTATTTATTGGTATAATAAGTCCAA
This sequence comes from uncultured Bacteroidota bacterium, assembly GCA_902587125.1. GTDB lineage: Bacteria > Bacteroidota > Bacteroidia > Flavobacteriales > BACL11. Next base: position 16,676 of record CACIJW010000006.1, on the reverse strand, counting down.
ATTTTAAGCTAAATAAAAGATCGTTTTTTAAATTATTATCAGAAAAAATCTGATCACTGTAAAAGTATCTTCTGTAGTTTTTTGTTAGCGAATGAATTAACTCTGAACCAACAATGAATTGCCAATTATTTTTTCTATTAAAGTATCTAAAATCTATGCTTGCTTTAGTACTAAGTCCTCCTCTTTTTTTATCATATCCTTTTTTGTATTCTTCATTAAGAAAAGGTATGTTTTGGTTTCTTGTTTCAATCAAAATTTTACTTTGAGAATATCCAATGCCTATTGAGGGATAAAAACCGGTTTTTTGTGATTTACCAGTTCTGACAATTTTACCAATTGAAAAATGCGAAAAAAAACCTCTTTTGTATAATAGTATATTAGCAAAACTTCCATCAGATGAGATTAACTCGTTGTTATTTGTTGTAATGTTTTCTAAAATTAAAGAGTCATTGATTTTATTTCCAAACTCATAGTTGCAATCAACTGAATAAAAGTATGATTTTAAACTTTTGGTATGTTCTAGCCCTATTGATGAGCTAGGGCCATATGTTTTCTTTGTTTCAAAATGAGGAGTTAAATAACGATAATTAATATTAATAAAGTTTGAGATTTGAGATGAAGCAGAGCTACTCACAAATGTTACAACAAAAAATAGTTTTGCAAACCTCATTATTATTACTACAATAAATTTTCAATAAAGTAACAAATAAATATATTTGTTTGTTGATATTTTTAATAAATGTTCAGTTGGTTTAAAAAAAAGAAAAAAAAAGAAATTCAGCCGTTAGATTTTGCTGAAATTGGACTGGATATGCATTCACATTTAATTCCTTCTATAGACGACGGGGCTAAAGACCTTCAAAACAGCATTGAACTAATTAATGCTCTTCAAAATCATGGATTTAAAAAAATTATTACTACTCCACATATAATGACAGATTTTTATAACAATAGCATTGAAACCATTAGATCTGGGCTTAAAACAGTGAAAGAGGAGCTTTTAAAGCAATCAATTGACATAAAAATGGAAGCTGCTGCAGAATACTTTGTTGATTATGATTTTCAACAAAAAGTTCTAGCTGGAGAAAAATTTCTAACTCTAGGTGATAATTATATTCTAATTGAGTTTTCTTTTTTAACAGCTCCACATAATTATCTCGAGACTATCTTTCAATTGCAATTAAAAGGGTATAAGGTAATTTTAGCTCATGCTGAAAGATATCTATACTTAACAGAAAGTGATTTAGAGGATTTTATAAACAGAGGAGTTTACTTGCAATTAAATATTTTATCCTCGATTGGATATTATTCAAATAATGTGAGGGAAAGAGCAAATTGGTTAATTGATAACAATATGATATCATTTATTGGCACTGACTGTCATAATTTGAATCAAACAAAGTTGTATGATAAGTGTAAAATTGAACCTATGCTATCAGTTTTATTAAATTCTGGCAAGCTTCTAAACGATCAGCTGATGTAAACTTTTTGTCTCTAAATCTCGAGATATTCTTTTGAATAATCCTTGAATGACTTTTCCAGGGCCGACTTCTGTAACGGATGTCAAACCATTAAGTTTCATATTTTCCATTGTTTGAGTCCATTTGACAGAGCTGGTCAACTGATTAACTAAGTTATGTTTTATTTTCTCAATATCTGTGTAAGGCATTCCTGTAATGTTTTGATATATTGGACAAGTACCTTCTTTGAACTGTATGCCATTAATCGCTTTTGAAAGAGATTCTTCAGCACTTTTCATCAGTGGAGAATGAAATGCTCCTCTTACAGGAAGAACTAAAGCCCTTCTTGCTCCAAGTTCAGTCAATTTATTACAGGCTAAATTAACAGCATTAATTGTGCCAGAAATAACAATCTGCCCAGGATAGTTATAATTAGCTGCTACCAATGTTTCCTTTGATTGCAAGCAAACGTCCTCAACTATCTTGTCTTCAAGTCCAACGATTGCTGCCATAGAAGATTCATTTTTCTCGCATGCTTCTTGCATTGCGAGAGCTCTTTTTTGAACCAATCTAAGACCATCTTCAAAACTTATGTAGTTTGCTGCAGCCAAAGCTGTGAATTCCCCAAGAGAGTGACCTGCAACTGCGTCAGGCTTAAAAAATTTGTTAGCGATTAGAGCAGTTACCATTGAATGTATATAAATTGCGGGTTGAGTAATGTTGGTTTGTTTTAAAGCTTCTTGGTCCTCACCAAACATTATGTCTGTTATCTTGAAACCAAGAATTTCATTAGCATCTTCAAATATTTGTTGAGCTTTTTGATTTGAGTTATACAAGTCAGCACCCATTCCAAGATGTTGTGAACCTTGTCCAGGGAAAACAAAAGCATTCATGTTAGTTCTTGTTAGTTATTATTGGAGTGAGCTCTAATCTTAATTTTTTATATTCAGATTTACTCATTAAGTCTAATTCATACAAATCTTTAGCTTCTTTGAGTTTTTTAATTGCTTCTTCTCTATTTATCTTTTTTACGGGATTGATTACTTCACCTAAGTCAAAAGCTTTTTCAATATCTATGACAGTTATTCTTTTGTGAGATAAGGCAGTAGATATATTTTTAATATTAACATTTTGAACTTTGGGTCTTTTGGCATAAACTAATACGTAAAGAGGCATTTCTTTTCTATTGTATAGAGGGTTATAACCATTATATTTTTCATGCAGGACATAAATTGATTCAACAATTACTTTTTGTCCATTGTAACTGTGGGGTAAATAATCTGGCTCTTTGGTAGTACCTTTTATATTTCCAGTTGCAATGGTTGAAAATAAATCTCCTAAAATGTTCCTACCTTTTTTATTGAAAGCAGTTCCTATTGTGATAGTATCACCAACTTTAATTAAGTGTTTATCTTTTGTTTCATAGCTATCAACTGTTGTGTTGTTTTTTATATTTTTTACATAATTAATGTCCTGAGTTTGATTGTAGACAATTTTTTCTAATTGAGGACTAGAGAATATTGGTAAAATTTTATCTATTTGTGAATATGAGATTAAAGGCAAAAGTGTTAAAATAATAATTTTTTTCATTTTTTAATTTTTTTATGAGGTATGAATTAAGCTTGACCAAAGTTCATGAGAAATATCTTTACTAAACTTACTATTTGGGGCTAGTATGACGGAAACTGCATCGTGCGAGTGAAGCGACTCTTGATGTGAACAAACAATACGAAAATCTTTGATACGCTTGTCATGGACCAACTCCTTATATAATAGCCTAGCAGCATCCTCAACAAATTTAAGATAAGATCCATTAAGTTCTGCAAACGCCATTTCATCTTCTCTTTTGACAATCACTTGAGTTTCTGTTTTTAAAGCCTTTTCACAAATTTCTTTCAAATCTTCTATCCATATCATATCTTCAAATTCAATGGATAGTCTAGCAACTGATCTTTGTGAATGAGAAACAGTTACTTTGTTTCTATATTTTCGAGCATGCTCTGCTAGTTCGTAAGAGCAGGGGCATGCGGATGAATAAACAAAATCAAAATGCATTATTTTTTTTAATTCACCTTCTTTGTTGAGGTCACCTTCAAAGGTTACATTGTAATATTGATATCCCTCTAAATCTGACCTTAGCGATTTCTGTATGATTGGATATGAAATTTTCAGGGCTATTTTTGAGTCAAAAGACTTTAATTTCTCTTTGTACTTTGCTAAAATATTTTCAAGTTTATTGATGCTAAAAGTTTCTTTTTTATGCTCATAAAAGGATCTCATAATCCTAGACATATTAATTCCCTTTTTATGTGCCTCGAGAGATACCGTACCTGTTACTTTGGTCTCAAGCTCAATGATCCCGTTGTCTCTAGTTTTGAACTTTAACGGAATTCTGAAATTATGAATTCCAACCTGCTGTATTTCAACAGCAGACCCTTGTATCAAAGAAGAAGGTCCGTTTTGTAAATCTGGAAAAGTTTCAATTTCCTCTTTGGTTGGCTTATACTTTGAGTCAAATTCTCTATCAGGTTCATTATATTTTAGCGAGTGCTTATTATTATTAGGTTCCTTGTAAGACTTAACATCACCAACCCATTCATATTTACTTTTAATACTACCCTCACTGAATTTTTTCATATTTCAATTAATATTTTTTGCAAATATATAACCTTTTGGTGGTTCCTTTTCGTAGTTTTGAATTAACTTATGAGAGCTTTTTTAGTTATTTTTTTATTTCTTTTTCATATTTCCACATTAGCTCAGAAATACACCATAAGCGGATATGCAAGTGACTTTGAAAGTGGTGAAAGTGTCATTGGAGCAAATATTTTTTCAAACGATTACAGCGCAGGAGTTTCATCAAATAAATATGGATTTTACAGCATTACTCTTGATGAAGGGATTCATGTTATTTCTTTTAAGTTCATTGGTTACGAAACAATTACAAAAGAATTTAATTTAAATAAAGATATTGAATTTAATGCTGAATTTAAATTATCAAATATTGTCACTGACGAGGTAACTGTAACGGGAAAAGCTAATGTTGTTCAAAGAACTGAAACATCAGTAATAGAAATACCAATTCAGCAGATTAAATCGATACCAGCATTGATGGGAGAAGTTGATGTTTTAAAGGCTGTTCAATTACTACCTGGTGTTCAATCCAGTGAGGGAACGTCAGGCTTTTATGTTAGAGGAGGAAGTCCAGACCAGAATTTAATTTTAATGGATGGTGTACCAGTATATAATGTATCACATATTGGTGGGCTTTTTTCTGTTTTTAATGCTGATGCAATAAAAAATGTGAGATTAACTAAGGGAGGATTTCCAGCCAGATATGGCGGGAGATTATCTTCAGTACTAGAAATTGATATGAAAGATGGTAATATGAAAGAGTTTAAATCAGATGCCACAGTTGGTTTAATTTCCTCAAAACTTATGATAGAGGGGCCAATTGTCAAAGATAAAACCTCTTTTATTGTTGCTGGTAGAAGAACATATATTGATTTGTTTGTGCGGCCATTTATGCCTAACAATACTGACTTGACATTACATTTTTATGATCTTAATGCTAAAGTCAATCATAGATTTTCAAGAAAAGACAGATTATTTATTAGTGCATATGCAGGGGATGATATTTTTGCAGTTGATTTTACTGAAAATTTTTCAGATGGCTCAGGTTTTAATGAGGATACAAGATTAATTGCAGGTCTAGGTTATGGCAATATAACCTCCACAATCAGATGGAATCATTTATTTGGTGATAAACTTTTTTCTAATACAACGTTAATATACAGTAAATATCAATTTAATACTGGATTTGGTGTAGAATCAACTTTAGGCACTACTCTAGGTAATGAAAATTATGATATTGATTTTGGCTATAAAAGTGGTATTGAGGACATTGGAGGAAGAATTGATTTTGACTACACTCCCAATCCTAACCATGATATTAAATTTGGAGTCTCATTCACAAATCATAACTTCACACCTGGTCAAAATGATTTAAGTATTAATGTTTCTTATCCACCAGCTGATACTTCTAATGTTAATATTTCTGTTGACACAACTCTATTCTTTTCCCCACAAGTAAAAGCAAATGAAACATTTTTTTATTTTGAGGATAATATTAAATTCACGAACAGGTTAAAAGCAAACATAGGTGTACATTTTGGTATATATAACTCATTGAATCTGAGGTCAGCTTTAAATCAGTTTAGTGACACTGATATTAGCTTTGAGCCAAGATTATCAGTTAGATATTTGCTTTCAGACACTTGGTCAGCAAAAGCATCTTATGCAAAAATGCGTCAAAATATTCATTTGCTTTCTAACTCTTCAGTTGGATTTCCATCTGATTTATGGCTACCTGCAGTAGATGCAGCACCATCCCAAAACTCTGAGCAGATAGCAGCAAGTATTAATACTGAATTATTAAATGGTGAAATTGAAGTCAGCTTAGAAGGATATTACAAAACAATGAATAATTTAATAACATATGAGGCGGGCTACTCAAACTTACAGAGTACAGAATCTTGGGAAAATTCTATTGAAACTGGAGGAGAGGGAGAGTCGTACGGACTTGAACTTTTTATCCAAAAACAAAAAGGAAAAACAACAGGATGGATTGGATACACACTCAGTTGGAGCAATAGGAAATTTGATAATATTAATCAGGGAAACTGGTATCCGTATAAATACGATAGAAGAAACGATTTGTCAATAGTTTTGAATCATAATTTTAACGATAAGTGGGATCTTGGTTTAACTTGGGTGTATGGTACTGGAAATGCAATTACATTTCCAAGATCTACATATTTTAGTACTCTGCAAAGCGGAAGAAATGATAATTTTTATGTATGGAATATTGAGTCTTATGGAGATAGAAATAGCGTCAGACTTCCTTCCTATCATAGACTTGACTTTGGTGTAAACAGACACAGTCAGAAAAAAAATTATAAAGGAACTTGGTCATTTGGAGCTTATAACTTGTATAATAGAAAAAATCCATTTTTTGCCTATCTTGCTTACCAAAACACTAGAAGAGTTGCAAAGCAAGTTTCTCTATTTCCAATCATACCTTCAGTTTCATACAGAATACAATTTTAACAATGAATAATTTTATCAAAATAACTTTTATCTTATCGCTAATTGCTTCCTGTGACATGGAGACTGTAATTGATTTAGAAATACCACAGGACCCACCTATGATTGTGTTAAATGGTGTCCTCGATACAGATACAACAATTAGTGTTATAATATCTAATTCTGTTGGTGCATTTTCTAATACAAATCCTGCTTTTTTACCTAACGCTGAAGCTTTCTTATTTGAAAATAACTCTCTAGTTGGACAAATTTTTCCAGATACTGACACTGCATACCAAGTAAATGTATATGGAGATGGTCTTCAAATTACTTATCCAATGTATGTTTATAAAATTAATCATACTCCTACTAAAAATTTTACTTATCGAATTGAGGTTAATCATCCAGCTTTTAACGAGACTGCAGTAGCTGAGACAAAAATACCAGATGATATAAATATTTTTAATATTGATATTGACACTACATTTGATGGAGGAGATAGAACTAGACTGAATTTTAGCTTTAATGATGACGGTACTGTAAGAAATTACTACAGAATTAGAGTCTTTGCTCAATGCTCTAAATCATTTGAAGATGAGTATGGCTATATTGATGATTATTATTGGGACGGAGATGTAGACTTTTCATCCAACGATCCTTCTTTTCCACAAACTAATTTTTTTGAACTTGATGAGCCTTACAGTTTTATTGGCGATGAGGTAATATTTTCAGATGCTCTTTTTGATGGACAAGAAAAAAATATAATTCTTGATGTTGAAACATATGAATATAAATTTAGTTATTGTGATACAGTAAATATAGAATTTTCAACTTTTAGTGAAGATACTTATTCGTACTATACATCTTTAGAAAGTCATTTGGAAAGCGGAGAAGTTGATATTTTTGGCGGCGAGGTAGTTTCTGTATACTCTAATGTTCAAAACGGATTAGGGGCATTGATTTCAAGAAACACACAAATAATTCCCTTGAAATAATTTTTCTTTAAAACTAAGTCTTAATTTTACAAATATGTTTTTGAGGCCTACACTAATATTTTTCTTTCTACTAACCTCTTTTTCGTTATTCTCACAAAGAAATTGTGGTACTATGCAGTACCATCAGCAAATGCTTGATGAAGATCCTTATCTTTTTCAAAAAATGCAAAATCAGGAGATACAAATTCAACAATGGATTTTAAATAACACTAGCACGGAAAACACTTCTGTTATAACTATACCCGTTGTTGTTCATGTAGTTTATTACAATAACACAGAAAATATTTCTGACAATCAGATTTTTTCTCAAATTGATATCTTAAACGAAGACTTCAGAAGACTAAATGCTGATACTACAAACACACCAACGGGATTCTTACCTGTTGCTGCTGATTGCGAAATTGAATTTTGTTTAGCACAAAAAGATCCAAACGGAAATACAACTACTGGCATTACAAGAACTCAAACATCTCAAACATCATTTAGCACTAATGATGATGTAAAATATACTGCCTCTGGTGGGCATGATGCTTGGAATACTAGTGAATACATGAATATTTGGGTATGTGATATTTCTGGAGGAATTCTAGGATATGCACAATTTCCAGGCGGAAATCCAAACGAGGATGGAATTGTGGTTGATTACCAGTACTTTGGTAATATAGGAACAGCTTCATCTCCCTACGATTTAGGAAGGACAGCTACTCATGAAGTTGGTCATTGGCTTAACTTGCGCCACATTTGGGGTGATTCAAATTGCGGTAATGACTTTTGCAATGATACACCTGAGCATGATGGTTCTAATTATGGATGTCCATCATATCCTCATACATCCTCTTGCTCTGGAAATGGTGCCTATGGAGATATGTTTCAGAACTATATGGATTATACTAACGATGCATGCATGAATATTTTTACACTTGATCAAAAAGCAAGGATGATTGCTGCAATCAACACATCACGTCAAGGATTGTTAACTAGCAATGGTTGTAATACTGATTATGGATGTACTGATTCAACAGCTCTAAATTATGATAGTCTAGCCATTTTTAATGATGGCTCTTGTTGTTATGTAGCAGGATGCACAGATATATCAGCTTTTAATTTTGATTCCACGGCATGTATTGATGATGGTTCTTGTGTCCCTGCAATTTTGGGGTGTACAGATCCAAGTGCAAGTAACTACGATCCAAATGCAAACACTTCAATTGCGTTTGGAGGTGCAGTTGACAACACAATAGGAACAGGAGGTTACTTTAATGGTAATCAACATCTCATTTTTGATGCAACAAAACCATTTAAGATTAAGTCAGCAGTTGTTTATGCGCAAAACTCAAACACGATAACCTTTGAGCTTAGAGACAATAATTCAGCTGTAATTGATGACACAACAATAAATGTAGTATCTGGACAGCAAAGACTTTATTTTGATTTTGATGTTCCCATTGGAACAGACTTTGAGCTAGGCATTTCAGCAAGTAATTCAGGATTATATAGAAATAATGCTGGCCCTGATTACCCTTACGTAATTGGTTCAGCTATGACTATAACCAGCTCTAGCGCTAATTCCTCACCAACAGGCTACTATTATTTTTATTATGATATAGAGATTGAGGATGCGTGTTTTGGTTTAATGTCAGGTTGTACAGATTCCACTGCCCTTAACTTTAATCCTTCTGCTGGACTGGATGATGGAAGTTGTTGCTATGTTGCAGGATGTACTGATTTAATTGCAGCTAACTATGACTCATTGGCTTGCTTTGATGACAGCTCTTGCTGTTACATTACAACTACAAATGTAGACACCAGCTCATGTTTTAACTTTACATATGACGGATATACTTACACAAGTTCAGGTACTTATAATTTTATTTATACAAATAATTGTGGCTATGATAGTTTAGTTAATATAATTCTTGATATTCAATATCCTGACACATCATACTCAAATGTAACTAATTGCGACAGTTATTTTTGGAATGGGATATTATACAACTCTTCCGGAACATATGTTTGGAATGATATCACCTCGTCTGGATGTGACACAACAGCATATCTAACTTTACAAATCAATAATTCCTATTCCACAACTGTGAGTGTTGACACATGTGATGAGTATGAGTGGTATGGAGATACATATACTAACAGTGGCACATACTCGGAAACATTTACCAATATTTTAGGATGCGATAGTACAATTTATTTAAATTTAAATTTAAGTACCTCTCCTTCTCTTTCTGTTAGTCAATCTGGGACATCTTTAATTGCAACCCCATTTGGAGGAAACATTCCATATAATTATATTTGGAGTAACGGTGAAACATTACCAATAATTAGTCCTATGAGTAACGGAACCTATTGGCTTGTCGTGGTTGATGCAAATGGTTGTTATTCTGATACAGTGTTTGTTAACGTTGACTTTGTTCCCTCGTATAACTTAAATATTTCTGAGCAAATTAAAATCTACCCTAATCCTGCTGAAAACATAATCAATATTGTTACTGAAAATAGTATTATTGAACTGGCAGAAATAGCTAATAGCCTTGGACAAGTTGTAATAAGAAAAGAAAGCCAAAACAATATTCTTAAAGTTGATATCTCAAATCTTGAATATGGAACATATTTACTTAACGTTCTCTCTCAAGAAACATATTTGAATAAAATAATTATTAAAAAATAGTTTTATTCAACCCAGTCAGCAATAAAAACATTAGTGCTTCTAGTACCACCGTTATTTCTATTGGATGAAAAAACAATTTTTTTACCGTCATTAGAGAAAACAGGAAAAGAGTCAAATGTGTCATCATAAGTAATTTGCTTTAAATTATTACCATCAATGTCAATAATAAATAAATTAAAGGGAAATCCTCTTTGACTATTGTGGTTAGAGCAAAAAATAATTTTTTCATTTGATGGGTGAAAAAAAGGAGACCAATTTGCTTTACCAAGATCAGTAACTTGCTTCAAATCACTTCCATCGATATTGCAAGTGTATATTTCCATGTTTGTAGGCTGAACAAGACCTTGACTGAGTAAATCTTTATACTCTTTCACCTCGCTTTCTGTTTTTGGTCTTGATGATCTAAAAACTAGCTTATTTCCGTCATGTGAAAAAAATGCGCCTCCATCGTATCCAAGTTGGCTAGTAATTTGTTTTACATTATCTCCGTTCAAATCGCAAGTGTATAACTCTAAATCTCCGGATCTTATTGATGTGAAAACTATTTTATCTCCCATAGGAGAAACTGTAGCCTCAGCATCATAACCATCAGAATCGGTTAGTTTTCTTAAAATATTTCCCTCAAGATCAGCAATAAAAATATCATATGAATCATATATCGGCCAAACATATTTTCCATCAACTCTTCTGTCAGGGACATGAGGGCATTTAGAATCCTCTAGGTGTGTTGAAGCATACACTATAGTGCTATCACCAGGTAAAAAATATGAACATGTTGTTCTTCCCAAACCTAGACTAACCATTTGTGGTATTTCGGTTTTAAGCGTATAATTATTTGTATCAATAATATAAATTTGGTCACAGCTTTGGCCCCAATTTTCATTAGTTGCTTGAAAAATTAATTTAGAGTCATCAAAACTCCAATAAGCTTCTGCGTTTTCTCCTTCAAAAGTAAGTTGCCTCATATTTTTGAAGTTAACTTCGTTTTCGTATATCAGAGGGTTGGAAAATTTTGTTTTAGTTTCATTGTTTTTGCATGAAAATAATAAAGTCATTATGACTGCTAAGTTGACAAGATGTTTCATAATTTTGTAAAAATTTTTTGCAAAAATAAACCAACACATATGAATAAAATAATTTTAATCGCCCTATTTTCTATAACTTTTAACATATGTTCATCACAATCACTTGATAGTCCACTAATTGAAAATTTAAAAAAAGATGTTATTTACCTCTCATCAGATGAACTGGAAGGCAGAAATACTGGTACAGAATCTGAAAAAAAAGCTGCTGATTACATTATCGAAAGATTAAATTTTTATCAAGTAAAACCCAAAGGTACCAAGGGATTTTTTCAAGAATTTACAGCAAAAATTAATGCTAATCCTCATACAAATACTGATGCCAGAGAGATTACTGGACTGAATGTAGTAGGATATTTAGACAATCAGGCAGAAAATACGGTTATTATTGGAGCTCATTACGATCATATTGGCTATGGAGAATATGGATCAAGATACTTCGGAGATCCTGATGTACATAATGGAGCAGACGATAATGCTAGTGGAGTTAGTGTAATGATACAGTTGGCTAATCAACTGAAATTAATTAAGGATTACAACTTTTTGTTCATTGCCTTCTCTGGAGAAGAATACGGGTTATATGGTTCCTCGTTTTATGCAAAAAACCCAACTATCAACCTAAGTAATGTTTCTTACATGATTAATTTTGATATGATTGGAAGATATGTTGATAGCGTTGGACTTGCTGTTAATGGTGTTGGAACTAGCTCATCTTGGAAAGATTTGCTAGCTAAATCCAATGAAAATTTTGATTTTAAGCTAGTGACTTCTGAGTCAGGAGTAGGTCCATCAGATCACACATCATTTTACCTAAAGAATATACCTGTCCTACATTTCTTTACTGGACAACACGATGATTATCATACTCCTAGAGATGATTATGATAAAATTAATTTTGAAGGAATGCAGAAGATTTTACTTTTCGTAACCAATCTAATTAATAATTCAACTGAAATTGAAAATTTTGATTTTGTTGAGACAGCTACTGAATCAAAAGATGTCCCAAAATTCAAAGTAACTCTAGGTATTATGCCAGATTATATGTATTCTGGTAAAGGCTTAAGAATTGATGGTGTTTCTAAAGGTAAAGTAGCTGACAGTTTTGGCATTCTAAAAGGTGATATAGTAACTAAAATTGGTAATGTTGATGTGTTGGATATTATGTCTTACATGCAAGGACTAAGTAAATATGAAAAAGGACAAAAGGCTACTGTTGAAATTAAGAGAGGTGATAAGTTCTTAAGTAAAGAGGTGACTTTTTAGAATTTATCTGACGTATGATATTTTAAAAGCCTCTCAATTGGATTTTTTACCACCTTACCCAGTTTAAGTTCATGTTTTTTGCAAATTAATTCAATTTCCTCTTTTAAAAAAAATGAAACCGAACCAATGAAATTAATTTCCTCGGGATTGTATTTCTTAAAACAATTTACATGTAATTCAAAAAAGTCATCAAGTGTGTCTAAGATTAGATTTTTAATAATTTGATGAGACTTATTATTTGAAACAAAAGGAAAAAATTTTGATAAATATACATTCGCTCTATGGTCATAAATATTTCTTTTTATTTCCATTAAATCATTTTCATAATTTTTTTCAAATTTTAATTTAAGACTCTCATCAAATAGACCGTTAAAGTAATAATTGATAATTTTTTTTCCAAAGTAATTTCCCGATGCTTCATCACCAAGTATAAAGCCAAGTGATGGGGCATTTTCAATAATTTTATTTCCATCATAAAAACAAGAATTAGAGCCCGTACCTAAAATACAAGTTACATTTGGTTTGTCATTATACATTGCAAGACAAGCAGCTTCCAAGTCATGCATTATTTTGATATTTGCGTTAGAAAAAAATTGAGAAAGAGGTTTTTTGATTAAATCATTCATTTCATAATTTGAACAACCTGCGCCATAGAAAAAAACTTTTTTTATATTTTTTTTAAGATCATCTAAGTCAGAGTTTTTTAAATGATTCAGTATGTTTTTGTGAGTAATGAAATATGGGTTAAATCCAATAGTATTGCACTCAAGAACCTTTTGATTTTCTTCATCAGTTAAAACCCAACTGCATTTGGTAGAACCGCTGTCTGCTATTAAAATCATGCTAGAAATTATAGAACAAACTTAGTATAATATGCCATACTAAAAAAAATATTTTTCTAAAATTATTTATTTTTTTAAGAGGTGTAAAATAATTAGTGTAAAATATACACTTTCATATATTATTTAATTATTTTTGCGTTATGTTAAAAATTGGAATAAATGGATTTGGTAGAATTGGTAAGATGTTTTTTAGATTATCATTACTTGAAAATGACATAAAGGTCGTTGCAATTAACGATTTGATTTCTATTGAAGATTTATATCATTTCATGAAATATGACTCAGTTCATGGCAACATAATGCATGAAATTAAACTAAAAGAAAATTGTATTTCAGTAAATGGTTATGATATAAAAATTAGCTCTGAAAAAAATCCAAAAAATATTGGATGGGCTGATTCCCAAGTTGATCTAGTTCTTGAATCTACAGGCATTTTCTTAACTCAAGAAAGTGCTATTCAACACATTGATGCTGGAGCTGCTAAAGTTCTTCTCTCTGCACCATCAAAAGATCAAACACCAATGTTTGTTTATGGTGTAAATCATAACTCATATGACGATACTATGAAAATCATTTCCAATGCATCGTGCACTACAAATTGTTTAGCTCCAATAGCCAAGTTGATTAATGATAATTTTAGTATCGAAAGCGGTGTAATGACTACAGTACATTCTACAACAGCAACTCAAAATGTTGTTGATAGCGCTTCATCTAACAATAGAAGAATCTCTAGAGGAATTTTAAACAATATCATTCCTTCCACAACAGGGGCAGCAAAAGCTGTTGGTAGAGTAGTTCCCGAGCTAGACGGTATATTAACGGGCATGGCTTACAGGGTTCCAATTTCAAATGTGTCTGTGGTAGATTTTTCAGTAAACCTAAAAAAAAGCACTACAATCAATGAAATTAGTAGTATTATATTAAACGCCTCGAAAGATAAATATAAAGGAGTCATCGGCTTTTGCGATGAGGACTTAGTTTCAACTGATTTTAATGGTGATACAAGAACTTCTATTTTTGATAAGAACGCAAGTATCCAGGTAACCCCGCGCTTTTTTAAATTGGTCTGTTGGTACGATAATGAAACTGGCTATTCTCACAAGCTAATAGAAATGGCTCGTCATATGTTCAAATAAGAATTTTTTATCAGCCTTAGTGTACAAAAAACATTAAGTTAAAAAAAAATGAGACAAATTTCAAAGTGTATTTAGACCCTCTCTTATTTTTTTTAAATATGTTCTCTAGTAATTTTTTTTTTAATAATAATGAAAGTTAATTTTTTTTTGTCTAATTTTTGCATAAATAAACTTAATTAAAATGAAAAAAAATATTACACTAGTTTTAGTAACCTTTTTTACAATTTTTACTTTTTCTAGTTTTTCGCAAACTGCAGCAGATTCAGCATATGTAACTTTTCAAGTTGATATGAGTACTGTATCATCAACTTTTACAACTCCAGAAGTGAATGGAACTTTCAACAGCTGGTGTGGAGCTTGTTGGACTATGTCTGATCCTGATGGAGATAACATATGGCAAGCAACTGGAAGAGTATTAAAATCAACACCTTATGAATTTAAATTTTCAGCAGATAGCTGGTCAATAGAAGAAAGTCTATTTTCTGGACTTCCTTGCGTTATTTCTCAATGGGGATATACAAATAGAACTTTAAATGTTACAGGTGATACAACATTACCTGTTGTATGTTGGGAATCTTGTGGGCCTTGCTCATCTGGTCCATCTTCATACAACGTTACATTTCAAGTTGATATGAATTATGTTACAAATCCATTTTCAACACCTGAGGTAAATGGGACATTTAATGGATGGTGTGGAAATTGTTTTTCTATGTCAGATGTTGATGGGGATAATATTTGGGATTTCACAACTCTACTTGGAATTGGATCTTACGAATACAAATTTTCAGCAGATAATTGGAATATAGCTGAAAACTTAGATTCAACACTACCCTGTGTTACAACAGTGACAGATTCAACAGGTACTTTTGTTAATCGAACATTAGTGGTTTCGAATGCTGATATTGTGCTTCCTGTTGTATATTGGAACGGTTGTTCAACTGCTCCAATTTCAGGTTGCACTGACACTTTAGCTGTTAATTATAATACTAACGCTGTTATTGATGACGGAAGTTGTAATTACTCCTCATACACAATAACTACCTCAGGACAAGTATTTGTGCCTGATACAATTATTTGTGATGTAGGTGACACAATATTTTTTGTTAACGGCCCTTCACATAATGCTGTAGAAGTTTCTGAAGCAACTTTTTTGAGTGGAGGGGCAACACCACTAGCAGGTGGCTTCAACTTTGGTTTTGGAGCAAGTGGTTCTTTCATTCCGTCAGCACCAACAACTCATTATTATGTTTGTCAGCCTCATGTTCCTGGTATGATTGGAGTGATTATTGTTAATCCTCCACCTGCTGCTTTAGCACTTCAAGGTATTATTGATTTCTCTGTGCCAACCGGTGGTCATGACGGCAAAGCAATTCACTTGGTAGCAACCGATAATATACCGGATCTAAGTGTGTATGGAATTGGAGTTGCAAATAATGGAGGAGGAACAGATGGATTAGAGTATACATTTAATTCAATTTCAGTAAATACAGGTGATGATATTTTAGTAGTTCGATCAGTATCTGCAATGACTAATTACTTTGACTCATGCTACAGCGAATTTGAATATGTATTGTTAGGAAACAGTGATATTTCACAAAATGGAGATGATGCTATAGAACTATTTTACTATGGAAATGTTATAGAGACTTTCGGAGATATTAACGTAGTTGGAACAGGAACACCTTGGGATTATGAGGACTCATGGGCTTATAAAGACTCCAGCGGATCAGTTGGGTTCTCGGGCGGTAACTGGATATTTGGAGGAGTGAATTGTACTGATAATTCAACAACTACATATACTTCAAGTTGCCCGTATCCAATTTGTCCTGTACCACCACCAGCATTGACGATTACAACAACAGTATGTGATACAACAGCATCATCGGTTAGATTAACAGGACCATGGTGGAGTTGGGATCCAAATGGAGGTCCTGTTGCTGTAGATAATGGAGATGGAACTTGGACATTTACATTCAACCCTGCTCCAACAGCCAACATGGAATACTTATTAGTTGTAGATGGAGTACAAGAGGACATGGTATCATCAGGTACAAATTCAGGCAATTGGTCATGTACTCCAATCACTGATTACTCGTCATATGCTAACAGACTGTGGACAGCAGGCTCAGGAGA
>CACIJW010000005.1 GCA_902587125.1 uncultured Bacteroidota bacterium | reverse complement strand
AAAAAACTAGGCAGTTCGAATTTTACTGATTTTACAACCAAAGTTTGTTATGTCCAATAATTTGAGACAAATTGGAAAAATTTTCAAAGCTCACGGCTTAAGAGGAGATGTGAAAATTTACTCCAACTTAGATTTAGTTCAGTTTATAAATTCTGATGATTTCATTTACATAAATAATGATGAAAATTATATACCATTTAAGATAAAATATTTAAAACATTTTAAAAAAAACATTTATATAGTTTCTTTTAAAGAAATCGACCATATTCAAAAAATTGAGAATTTAATTAATTGTGAAATTTTTTATAACAATGAAAAAATTCTTAGTTCAGAGGAAAAAAATTATCATGACTTTGAGGTTGAGGATATTCAATTTGGAAATATTGGAAAAGTCTCAAACAAAATTGAAACATCCAACTATTCAGTTCTTGTCGTTAAAAAAGAGAATAGAGAAGTTTTTATACCAATGCATGACAACTTTATTCTTGAAATTAATGACGAAAAAATTAAAGTTAAGATTAATGAAGATTTACTAAATCTCAACAACTGATTCATTAAAATTAATTTTATAATCTTCTAGCTCCTTTAAAATAGGCTCATAAATCATTGAGATATCAGGTATTTTTACTCCATAATAATTAATTTTATTTTCTAGAATTAATTTAGTAGCAATCGCGAGTGGAAGACCAACAGTTTTTGACATTGCAGAAAAATTTTCATCACCATATACAACAAGAGTTGATTTTTTATTTAAAAGTCTATTATTTTTTTGGTAATCAAAATCGTGTTGCATTACAATCATATCTTTGTCTTTTTCCTCAAAGTTCCATTTTTTGACTAAAAGACTTTCAACGACCTGAGCTAAAGTCATTTTTTCGTTCTTTAATTTCTTATTACAAGTAAACAGTTCTGTCCATAATAACTTATTGTAAGTTTCCTCACTGATTTTTCTAGAAACTTTTAATTCAATTTCTCTTTTGAGATCAATAACATTCTCTTTATTAAATAACTGAGACAGAATGAAATCCTTATAGCTTTTATTAAATGTATTTAGATAAACTTCATCGTCTGTGAGTCCTAACAAAGCAATTATCTTCCACGACTCACAAAAGCCTTTTCTCCTTAATGTACCTCTGAACATAGTATCAATCTCATCTAGACCGTACAGATTGATATACTTCAGTGAGTCTCTATTGGCATAGGAATCAAAATCACCCAGTTGATCGATGTTTATTTTTTCTGTTTGGTCAAAAACATCTGGATAATTTACTTTAATAATTTTATTATTTCTTAAAAACTTTGCCTGTCCTTTTGCTGCAAGAACAACATTTCTTGGGTTCCAAGTAAACTTATAGTTCCAAGGATTATTATCATATTTTGGATGAATTAGGCCCCCACAATGTGATTTAAAAGATTTTATCTTTCCATTGTCATTTTTTATTTCCTTTATAAGCTTCAGTGCCGACATATGATCAAGACCTGGATCTAATCCAACTTCATTCAAAAAAAGCAAATTTTTCTTTTTTACCTCATAATCTAATTTCATTAATTCATCTGAAATATATGATGCTGTAACTAAGTTAATATTAGATTTTAGACATTCAATTGCTATCAAAAAATGATATTTTGCTGGTAACATTGAAATTACAATTGACTGATTAATGACTATTTTTTCTCTTTGCTTCTTGTCATTAACATCAAATATTTTAGTTATAATTTTTGGATATTTTTTTGTAAAAAATTTTAGATTTTTAGTGTCAAAATCAGAAATTTGAATAATGAAATTTTTTAACATGCAATAATTGTACAAGTAATCAATCAAACTGGTTGATGACTTACCACATCCAATAATCAATATTTTTTTCAATTTTTTTTATGGCTAATGTATTATTTTTACTCTAAATATATAAATTGAATTTGCTACAATTTAAAATTTCTGTTTCCTTTTTTATTATTTCGATAATTTCATCTGCAATAGGTTCACATTTTCTTGAATTACATCTAGACAATTCTCAAACTAAATCTTTTGAAATAGCAAATAAATATCTGATTTACGATTCTATCTTAATAATGATTTTAAGTTTGAATGTTACCAAACTTTTGAAGATTAATAATATTGTTAAACTTTACATAATTGGAACAATTTTGTTCTCATTTTCAATATACTTAAATATAGCGTTATCAAAATTTGACATCAACGTATTATTTTTTAGATTAATTACACCATTTGGTGCAATTTTAAAAATTGCATGCCTGATTGCACTAATTCTTTTTTCAAAAAAAAAGATTAATTAATTTTTTAAAGTCTTATTTTTTTTGCTTTAACTTTGTACGCTTATAAATTATATTTATGAGTGAAAATTCTCAATATTCATATTCAAAACAACTATCTAGCATAGGTATTCTCAACTCAAACATCAAATTTAATTTTTCATCCAAACAATTATCTGAGATTTCTGTTAATAAGAAGCAAGCTAAATTAACTTCAACAAATGCAATTTCAATTAATACTGGTAAATTTACTGGTAGATCTCCTGAAGATAGATTTATTGTAGAAGATCAAAACACTAAAGATCATATTTGGTGGGGTGATATTAATAAACCATTCGAATCAGAAAAATTTGATTTACTACAACAAAAAGTATGTGATTATTTAAACAAAAGAAATGAGTTGTTTGTAAGAGATGCCTTTGCCTGTGCAAACAAAAAATATAAGCTGAATATTAGAGTTGTTAACGAATATGCTTGGAGTAACCTATTTGCTTTAAATATGTTTCTTAGACCTTCAAAAGATGAAAAAATTAAAAAAATTGATTGGACTATTCTGAACGCTCCAGGCTTTGAAGCTGATCCTAAAATAGATGGAACAAGACAAAAAAACTTTGCTGTTATCAATTTTACTAAAAAAATTATTATCATTGGAGGTACAGGCTACACTGGAGAAATTAAAAAAGGTATCTTTTCTGCTCTGAATTTTATTTTACCACATAATTATGATGTTTTATCTATGCACTGTAGCGCAAATACTGGAAAAGAAGGTGATACAGCAATATTTTTTGGGCTTTCAGGTACTGGAAAAACAACTTTAAGTGCGGATTCTGACAGAAAATTAATTGGAGACGATGAGCATGGATGGGATGATGATTCGATTTTCAATTTTGAAGGTGGTTGTTATGCAAAATGCATTGACTTATCTGAAGAAAAAGAACCTGATATATTTAATGCAATAAAGCAGGGGGCATTGCTGGAAAATATCGGTTTCCAAGGCAATTCAAATATAGTAGACTTCTCAAATACTGAAATTACTGAAAACACAAGGGTTTCATACCCAATTGAACATATTAGTAACATTGCTGTACCCTCAGTGGGAAAAAATCCTAAAAATATTTTCTTCTTAACAGCTGATGCCTTTGGTGTTCTTCCTCCAATATCAAAACTTAGTAAAGGTCAAGCAATGTATCATTTTATTTCTGGATATACTGCAAAAGTTGCAGGCACTGAGGCAGGTATTGATGAACCTCAAACAACATTTTCTGCTTGCTTTGGAGCACCATTTATGCCACTTCACCCCACAAAATATGCTGAAATGTTAGGGGAAAAGATGAAAAATACTAACGTTAATGTGTGGTTAGTTAACACAGGTTGGTCAGGTGGCGAATATGGTCAAGGTAAAAGAATTAAACTTTCATACACTAGATCAATGATAAGTGCTGCATTAAATGGCGAGCTTGAAAAAGTTGAATTTACCAAACACTCAATCTTTGGTATAAGAATGCCAGAAAGTTGCAGTGGTGTTCCATCTGAAATTTTATCTCCAAGAAATACATGGACTGACGAAGATAAGTACGATAAAAAAGCCAATGAACTTGCTAAAGCATTCATTAAAAATTTCGAAAAATTTGCCAATCACGCAAACACTGAAATTTTAGAATCTGGTCCAGTCCCAAAATAAAAGTCAATTTCTTTAAATGCAACTATTTTTCAATGAATCAACAAAGAAAAATTTTCATCTTTCTAGAGAGGAATCAAAGCATGTCATAAAAGTTTTAAGAAAAAAAGAAGGAGATTTGTTAGATTTCACCGACGGTAATGGTAATCACCAAATTGGAGAAGTTTTAAAAGTTAACAATAATGAAGTTAATGTTATAATTAAAAGAGTTGTAAAGAAGAAAAAACTTCACAACTATGAGCTCAACATTTATATTGCTCCAACAAAAAATTCAAAAAGATTTGAATGGTTTCTAGAGAAGTCAACTGAAATAGGAATAGACAATATAATACCCATATTTTGCATCAACAGTGAAAGAAAAAAAATTAATATTAAAAGATGTAAGAATATTTTAATATCCGCACTTAAGCAATCCAAAAGACATTATTTACCAAATCTTCATGAGCCAATTAAATTCGATAAAATATTTAGCAATAAAATCAATGGTGACAAGTATATTGCCTATTGTGATAGCAATATTAATTTAAAAAAAATCATTTGCTCTAAAGCTAATAAAACAATTAATTGCCTAATCGGTCCTGAAGGTGATTTTGACAAAAAAGAAATAAATTTAGCTGCTAATAATGGTTTTACTCCAATAAGCTTTGGTGAATCCATATTGAGAACTGAAACTGCTGGAATTTTTATAGCAAGTATGGTTAAATCTTTTCAAAAATGATTCGTATTTTTTTTATATCTATTACCATGTTATTGTCTTTTAACAATCTTTTATGTCAAAATTCATATAAATTGGCTTCATTGAAATATAGTGGTGGTGGTGACTGGTACTCAAATCCTTCATCATTAAACAATTTGATTAAATTTTGTAATAAAAATATAGGGACTAACATTATTGAAGAATATGATTATGTAGAGCTTAAATCAAGTGATATTTACGGATATCCTTACGTTTATGCAACTGGTCATGGAAATATAAAATTTACTGAATCAGAAAGAGAAGTATTAAGAAAGTATCTACTTGCAGGAGGGTTTTTACATATTGATGATAATTATGGCATGGATAAGTTTATTAGAAGTGAATTAAAATTAGTTTTTCCTAATAAGGAGCTGATATCACTGAAAAGAAATCATTTAATTTTTAATGGTAAATATGATTTCAGTGATGGTCTACCAAAAATTCATCAGCATGACGGTAAAGATGCTGAAGCTTATGCAATTTACAATGAAAAAAGAATGATAATACTTTATACATATGAATCAGATCTTGGTGATGGGTGGGAAGATCAGGAAGTTCATAATAATTCAGAAAAGACTAGAGAAAAAGCATTAAAGATGGGAGCGAATATTTTAGATTTCGTTTTTACAAAAAATAACTAAAGTCAATATCAAATTTATTTAAAAATTTTTCAGAATTTGAAATCAATTCTTTCATCACACAATCCTGTTTAACAAATGGAATCTCTTTTCTAAAACTTTCTAATAACTTCATGTTAAATGGCGAAGTTTTTGTTCCTTTATTTTGAGTTCTTATCTCCAAGCCTTGGCAAGCAACTAATAGTTCAATGGCTAAAATAGTTTTAGTATTTTCTATAATTTCATAAAGTTTAGTTGCGGAATTAGCTCCCATACTAACATGATCCTCTTGTCCATTAGAGGATACTATCGAGTCAACTGAGTTTGGAAAAGATAATTGTTTATTTTGATTGACTATACTTGCAGCTGTATATTGTGTAATCATAAAACCTGAATTTAAACCAGCGTTATCAATAAGAAAAGCAGGTAAATCTCTATCCCCAGAAATTAATTTAAAAATTCTTCTCTCAGAAATCGAACCTATTTCTGAAATAGCCATAGACAAGTAATCAAACGCTAAAGCAAGTGATTGACCATGAAAATTACCGGCAGAAATTACTTTATCTTCATTCGAAAATACGAGAGGATTATCTGTTACAGAATTAATTTCAGTATGAACAATATCTTTAACGTGATTAAATGCATCCTTACTAGCACCATGAACTTGAGGAATGCATCTAAATGAATAAGGATCTTGAATGTCCTTATCTCTAGTTTGAACAATTTCACTTTTTTCTAAAAATTTGTTAATATTTTTTATTGTATTCAAATGTCCTTTATGAGGTCTAGCCTCGCTTACACTTAAATCAAAGGGATCAATTTTACAATTGTATGCATCAAGTGAAACAGATGCAATTAAGTCAGAAAGAATTAAAATTCTATCACAATTGATTAGTGACCAAATGCCATATGCAGACATAAATTGTGTTCCATTTAATAAAGCTAATCCATCTTTAGGTCGAAGTTTTAGTGCAGATAAACTATGTTTTTTAAAACTATTTACAGAACTTATCTTATTAAAATTTTCAGCGGATTCACTTTCATAAACCTCCCCCATCTCAATCAAGGGTAGCGATAGGTGAGCCAAGGGTGCAAGATCACCAGATGCTCCCAAACTACCTTGAGTATAAATTACTGGTAAAATATTTTTATTGAACATTTGAGTAAGTAATTCAACAACTTCTAATGAAACAGCAGAGTAACCCATAGAAAGGGATTTAATTTTTAATAATATCATCAATTTTACTATTGATTTTGGAACGTATTTTCCTGTACCACAGGCATGAGAAACTATTAAATTATTTTGTAAAAGTGCAAGCTCGTTTTTTGATATTATTTTGTTTCTCAAAGAACCAAAACCAGTGTTAACTCCATAGATAATTTGATCATTGTTTGAGATTTTACTATCCAAAAATGCTCTGCTTTTTGAAATCAAATTGACTATTTTTTTTGACAAATGGATTGATTTTTTATTATCAATAATGTCCTTTATATCAATGTAGGTTAGTTTTGTATTATCAATATGTTTTTTCACTTAATATTAGCTTTATTATTTTTTCTACCTTGTCAGTTATTTGATTTCCAGTTCTCATATCTTTTAAAGTTACCATCTTACTCTTAATTTCATTCTCACCGCAAATAACCACAAATTTGTAATTTAAGTTATTAGCGTAATTCATCTGCTTTTTGATTTTTGAAAAATTGGAATATATGCTTGCAGATATACCAGAATCTCTGAAAATATCTAATACTTTTAAATTGTAATTTAACTCTTGCTCTCCGAAATTTAAAAACAAAGTTTTATTTAAATCATTTGAGGATTTAAATAAACTTAGCTCACTAAGACAATAATATATCCTGTCAAGACCAAATGAAATACCAACTCCACTTAATTCATTATTACCAAATATTGAAGTAAGATTGTCATATCTACCACCACCCCCCAATGCTCCTATCTTAACTTTTGAATTTTCAACTTCAAATATTGTACCTGTGTAATAGTCAAGACCTCTGGCTAATTTAAAATTAAACTTAATTTCACAAAAGTTTGAGGTTAATTTTAATTTTTCAAAAATGTACTTACAGTCATCAAAGCCCTCAGAACTAATTCCAAATTCAGACAAGTAACTCTTTATGTAATCTATGTCAGGATTTTCTATAATTTTTATTAAAAAATCTGAGTCCACTTTTGAAATATTAAAGTTTTTTAACTCTTCAATAAACTTTATTTTACCTATTTTATCGTACTTATCGAGTAAAATAACAAACTCACTAAATTTATCTTCAACATTGAGTTTACTTGCTACAGCAGTTAAAATTTTTCTGCTATTGATTGAAATGATTGTACCTGCTAAATTTAATTTCTCAAATACTTTATCATAAATTCTAATGAGTTCATACTCATTTATTAAATTTTTTGAACCAATTATGTCAGCATCACATTGCATAAATTCTCTAAATCTACCTTTTTGAGGCTTATCAGCTCTCCAAACATTTTGCATCTGATATCGTTTAAATGGAAGGGATATATTATTGATATTTTGTGAAATATATCTTGCAAGTGGAACTGTAAGATCATATCTTAATGCTTTGTTTGAAATAAATCGAGTCAGCTCTTTATAATCAGCATTATTATTTAAATCATAGTCTGATAAATAATTTCCAGAATTGAGAATTTTAAAAATAAGTCTGTCAGCTTCATCACCGTATTTTCCACTTAACGTCTCCATACTTTCAACAGATGGAGTTTCTATTTTTTGGAATGAATAAGATTTGAAAACGTCAGAAATTATCTTAATTATATATTCTCTTTTTTCTAAAGTTTTTGAATCAAAATCTCTAAAACCCTTTGGTAGCTTTGGTTTAACATTCATGTCTTAAGTATTTACACAAATATAGAGTTATAAAGTTTAATATTAATCAAAAATTTTTCCAGGGTTAATTATACCATTCGGATCAAAAACTTTTTTTATTTCTTTATGAAGACTTATCATTTTTTTTCCAAAAACTATATCTAGATATTCTTTTTGTACTAGCCCTATGCCATGCTCCCCGCTGATTGTTCCACCTAAAAATTTAGTTAATTTAAAAATTTCTCTAATTGCTAACTTCACATTATTATTCCAGAACTCATCAGAATTATTTTCTTTTAAAATATTAACATGTAAATTTCCATCGCCAGCATGACCATAACATATTGATCTGAAGTTATACTTTTTTCCAATTTCTTTTACCCCGAGTAAAAGTTTTGGAAGCTGAAATCTTGGAACAACGGTATCCTCTTCCTTGTAAATTGAATGCTTTTTTACTGCTTCTCCAACTAATCTCCTTAGTTTCCAAATTTTTTCTTTTTCTTTATGAGTTTCTGCAATTTTTATTTCACCAAGATTAAATTGAGAAAGAAGTTTACTAATGTTTTCAAATACACTAAAAATTGAATTCATATTATCACCGTCAACTTCAATTAATAAATGTGCTTTTTCATCATCCTCTACTATTATTGTATTTTGTGAATATTCAACAGCTAACAAGAGGGCATCTCTCTCCATAAACTCAAGCGCACATGGGACAATACCGCTATTAAAAATAATCGAAACAGATTTACATGCATCCTCAGCAGATTTAAATGGAATTAGCATTGTTGCACTTTTTGGTGGAAGAGCTATTAATTTAAAAACTATTTTAGTGATCACTGCAAGTGTGCCTTCGCTTCCTACTATTAAATCTGTGAGACTATATCCAGTAGCATTTTTTAAAACATTTGCACCTGTCCAAATAATTGAACCATCAGCAAGTACAACTTCAAGGTTTAAAACATAGTCTCTTGTAACTCCATATTTTAAAGCCTTAGGGCCTCCAGAATTTTCTGCTACATTTCCTCCCAACATACAACTTCCTAAGCTAGCAGGGTCAGGAGGGTAAAATAATCCTGATTTTTCTACTTCTGATTTAAAATTTTGATTGATTACACCTGATTCAACAGTAGCTTGCAAGTTCTCTTTATCGATTGAAATTATCTTATTTAAATTTTCGACACTCAACGCCACTCCCCCATATAAAGGAATTGATCCGCCACTTAGACCTGTTCTAGCACCACATGCAGTAACTGGAATATTTTGCTTGTTACAATATTCTAGACACTCTGAAATTTCTTTTGCACTAGAGGGCTTCAAAACTATTTCTGGCAAATAAGATATATCTTCAGTTTCATCATGACTATATTTTTTCAAATCTACTTCAGAACAAAAAACATTTTCTTTAGATAATGTTTTAATAAAAAAAGTAATATCACTATTAGTAATTTTCTTATATTTCATGATTCAAATTTACATCTTTGAAACGATTATTTTTAATTTTTACTTTCTCATTATCTTTTGTATTATTAAAATCTCAAGAAAATATTACAATTGAGGAGCTTTGGAAAAATTATTCTTTCTCACAGAGAAATTTTGGCAAGATTAAAGTTCTAAAAAATTCTGACAGCTTCACAAGATTAGAAAGTAACAAAGAACTACAACAAATTGTAAAGTATTCTTTTACCAGCGGAAAAAAAGAGCTAGTTATATTCGATAGCCAGAAATTTAAGCTAAAAAATAGGATTAGTTCCTATAAATTTTCTCACCAAGAAAATTATTTGATTATCGAAACAGACAGAGAAGGCATATATCGCTATAGCTACAGATCAAAGTGTTTGTTATATGATATTCAGAATGATAAAATTTACGATGTTTTTGATGAAAAAATTCAAAACTTATCATTCTCACCTGACGAAAAATTTGTTTCATTCACTTTTGAAAACAACATTTATATAAATGAAATCCAAAACATACTTAAAGGTAAAATAAACAGCTTCAAAAAAATTACCAGCGATGGCAAAAATAATTCAATAATAAATGGTTCATCCGATTGGGTTTATGAAGAAGAATTTGGATTAGTTCAAGCCTACCAGTGGAGTCCAGATGGAAAAAAAATTGCTTATTTAAAGTTTGACGAAGAAAATGTTAACACTTTTTCAATGGATATTTTTAAAGGACAACTATATCCATCTTCAAAGACATTTAAATATCCTAAAGCTGGTGAAGACAACTCTGTTGTTAATCTTTATATACATGATTTAGAAGAGAATAAAACAAAATTTATTTATACAGAAAAAGATTATGAGTACATACCTAGATTTTTTTGGACATTCACATCAAATAAGCTAGTTTTTTATGGTTTAAATCGACTTCAAAATAATTTAGACTTCATAGTTTTAAATTACGAGAATTTACAAACTGAAATTTTATTTTCAGAGAA
Organism: uncultured Bacteroidota bacterium; assembly: GCA_902587125.1. Classification (GTDB taxonomy): domain Bacteria; phylum Bacteroidota; class Bacteroidia; order Flavobacteriales; family BACL11. The sequence goes on along the minus strand of CACIJW010000005.1, from coordinate 91,483 downwards.
CGACTCATGCTACATCGAAATAAAAAATGAATTAGAATTCTTTAATGAAAACCATTTTATATGGATTTCAGAAAAAGATGGATATTATCATGCATATCTAAAAAACTTAGAGGGTTTTGAATCTCAATTAACAAAAGGTAATTGGGAAATAAAAGAAATTTATGGCTTTGATAGTGATTTGATGAAATTATACTATAGCTCAAACGAAGAAGGTACAGAAACACAATCACTGTTCAGCTTAGATATTGAATATGATTTTAAAGAAAAAATATCAACGAAATTAGGTTTCAATGATGCTGTTTTTTCTCATTCATTAAAAAACTATATTAATTACTACTCTAATGCTAACCAACCAAATCAAATTTCTCTAAACAAAGCTGATGGTAGTGAAATAATGATTTTTGAAAACAATCAAATACTGATTGATAAATTAAGTAAATATAAATTGAACAAAAAGGAGTTTTTTAAGATTCAGACAGATGATACAGAGCTAGATGCTTGGATAATTAAACCCACTAAATTTGATGAAAATAAAAAATACCCACTTATGATGTTTGTTTACGGTGGTCCAGGATCAAAAGAGGTTTTGGATAAATGGGAAGGAAATGATTTTTTATGGCATCAGTACTTAAGTCAAAATGGAATTATTATTGTGTCAGTTGACAATAGAGGTACAGGTGGCAAAGGTGCTAGTTTTAGAAAGGTTACTTACAGAAATTTAGGCAAGTACGAAACTATTGATATCTTAGATGCAGCAAAGTTTTTATCTAAATTTAATTATGTTGATGAAAAAAGAATAGGTATTCAAGGATGGAGTTATGGGGGTTACTTATCAAGTTTAGCAATAACTAAAGGCAGTTCAATCTTTGATCTCTCAGTTGCTATTGCTCCTGTAACAAATTGGAGATTTTATGACAATATTTATACTGAACGATACATGAGTAAGCCCATTCTTAATTCTGATGGATATGATCAAAACTCTCCAATAAATTTTGTTTCTTATCTAAGAGGAAAATATTTACTAGTTCATGGTACTGCAGATGATAATGTTCATGTGCAAAATACCTATGAGATGGTATCAGCCCTGGTTAATGAAAATAAAGAATTTGAATTGTTTATATATCCTGATAAAAATCATGGTATATATGGCGGCAACACTAGATTTCACTTGTACAATAAAATCACAAATTTCATATTAGAAAACTTGTAACTAATTTTACTATTTTAGTCTTTTAAAAAAATGATACAAATACTAGCATATACTCTTTTTACGGTTCTTGTTTTATATATCGTAAAAAACTACCTTGACAAAAAAAATCACCCTAAAGGATTATTCTATCTCTTTTTTGCTGAAATGTGGGAGAGATTTTCTTTCTATGGAATGAGAGCATTGCTTACTTTGTATTTGATAAAGGATTTTTATTCACATTTACAAAACAGTGAAGAAATTGCTTATGGAATTTATGCTGCTTATGGTGCTTTGGTATACCTTACTCCCTTAATTGGTGGTTATTTAGCTGATAAATTCATAGGTTATCGTAAATCAATTATTTTCGGAGGAATTTTAATGGCTCTGGGCCATTTTTTCATGGCCTTTCCCACCGAATTCTTTTTTTACGGTGCATTGGGCTTACTAATCATGGGAAATGGATTTTTCAAACCTAATATTTCTACTATGGTTGGTTCTTTGTATGAAGACGGTGATGTAAGAAGAGATGGTGGGTTTACTATCTTTTACATGGGAATAAACCTCGGTGCTATGATCGCTCCTCTTTTTTGTGGTTACTTAGGAGAAACTTATGGTTGGCATTATGGTTTTGGTGCAGCTGGAATTGGAATGGTAGCTGGCTTACTGGTTTTTTGGAGAGGAATTAGTAAAAATGTGCTAGGAGATAAAGGGCTTCAGCCGGCAAAATACATCAATATGAAATTCAGCGGAATTTCTGTAACTAATTTAATCTATCTTTTTGGATTTCTTTCTGTACCAGTTTTTGCTTACTTAATTCTATTAGACACAAAATCTGCAGTTCTAGGCAATGTTTTATCTATAGTTGGAGGATTAGTTTTGATTTACGTTTCATACATCATTTACGACTATAAAGTCAGAAAAAATGATAATGTCAGTGGTGACAGATTAATTGCCATAATCATTTTAGCAGTCTTTTTAACAATTTTTTGGGCATGTTTTGAACAAGCTGGTAGTTCACTGACTGTTTGGGTCGATAAATGTGTAAATTTAGTTGGCTTAAATGCATCTCAGACAAACGCAATTAATCCAGCTTACATTGTTTTACTTGCAATTCCTTTCAGCTGGCTGTGGACAAAATTAGGTGCAATTAAAAAAAATCCCAATACCCCAATCAAATTTGCACTCGGTATTTTACAATTAGGGCTTGGATTTTTAATATTTGCTTTAACTGCTCATTTTATTGGAGAAAATGGAAAAGTTCCTTTCCTTTTTGTATTTCTTGGCTATTTCTTAATCACTACTGGAGAACTTTTCTTATCTCCCATAGGACTTTCAAAAGTAACTGAACTTTCTCCAAAAAGAATGATAGGATTCATGATGGGTGTGTGGTTTTTATCTTCTACATTTGCACACTACATCTCTGGAATACTTGCAAAATTAACAACGACTGGAACAGAATCTTCAGAAAACCTATTAAGCAAGCTATCAAATTGGTTAATGGGTAATCCAGATACCTCCTCAGAGGCAGTGGCGACACTTGTACAGTACAATACAATTTATGCTCAAATCGGTATTGTCACAATAATTATATCATTATTCGTTATATTAATATCACCGTTCATTAAAAAACTTATGCACGGTATTCACTAAAAAAATCAAAATGAAAAAAATAATAGTATTATCAATCTTCAGTCTATTCTTACTTACATCCTACTCACAAGAGAAAAGCTCCATGTGGCTCACCAATATTGACCAAGCAATAGCTCAGTCAATGGAAACTGAAAAACCCATAATGCTGTTTTTTACAGGAAGTGACTGGTGTGGTTGGTGTAAAAGATTAGTTAAAGAAGTCTTTGACCAAAAAGAATTTAAAGATTGGGCGAAGGACAAAATTATTCCAGTTGAACTAGATTTTCCTAGAAGAACAAAATTAGATGAAAATTTAGTTGCACAAAACCGTCAACTACAAAGATTATTTGCTGTGCAAGGATATCCAACAATATGGCTTGTTAGACCTCAGTACCAAGAAGAAAACAAAGTAAATTTTGAAAAACTTGGAAAAACTGGTTATGTTAGAGGGGGCGTTAGTAATTGGATTCAATCAGCTGAACAGTATTTAAACTAGTATGATAAGACTGTTTACTTTTTTATTTTTATTGATACCTGCTTTTAGCTTTTCACAGGGACAAACTAAAGATTACATAGATTGGCTAAGCTTAGAAAAAGCTCAAGAATACTCAAAAAAATATAACAAAAACATGCTGATCTATTTCTTTCGATCTAATTGTGAATTTTGTGAAAAAATGAAACTTGAGACACTAAATGACAAGAGTATTATAAATCTAATTAATAACAATTTTTTTCCTGTTATGCTCAATGGAAGAACAAAAGACACTTTGGTTTTTAACGACAGAGTTTTTGGCAATCAACAACCAATTAAGCATGGATCAACATTTAGACATGATTTATTTTTTGACTTGGTAAAAGCTATAAATGGGCAATATTATTGGCCAAGTACTGTAATTATTTCAAATAACTATAAGACTCTAATATCAATACCTGGATTTCAGCCTAAAAGAAACTACACAAAACTGTTAAAAGAAAACAAATAAAAAAAGGAGCACTAGCTCCTTTTTTTATTACTTAGGGTGAATGATGGGATTCGAACCCACGGCCCCCGGAACCACAATCCGGTGCTCTAACCAACTGAGCTACACTCACCATTGATGGTAGCAAATATAATTTTTTTTGTACCTATATTTGCAATATGTCATCCAAAAAAAAATATGTTTTTAAGCTTGAAGGAATGAGTTGTTCTAATTGTGCTCTTTCGATAGAAAAGCATCTTCAAAAGAATAAAATAGTTGAATTTAATATTGATTTTGCAAATAATGAACTAAGTGTACCTCGAGGCAAGAATATATCAGAGAACAAAATTATTGAATTAATAACAAAAATTGGATTTAAAGCTACCTCTGTCAATATTGAAAAACCTACAAAAAAATTAATAAGCAAAACAGAAGTTTTGTTTGTAGTTAGTTTAGTTTTTACCCTACCCTTGCTAGCACACATGTTCTTAAATCACCAACACTTTTTATCTAAACCTTTAGTACAATTATATTTATGTCTTCCTGTTTTTTTGATAGGTGTATATCAGTTTGGAATTAGTGCAATAAGATCAACAATAAATAGACTTCCTAATATGGATGTACTAATTTTTTTAGGAAGCTCATCTGCATTTTTTTATAGTGTATATGGTTGCTTCATTTCTGACTACTCTGCTAAGGATTTCTTATTTTTTGAAACTTGCGCAACAATTATCACATTAGTTTTGCTTGGAAATAGCATTGAAAAAAGATCAATAAAGAAAACAACATCATCAATTGAAAAACTTAAAGAATTAAATGAAACAATTGTAAAAAGACTTACAAAAAATGATATTGAAAAAGTTCATTTCAATCAAGTTCAATCAGGAGATATATTATTTTTTAACTCCGGAGAAAGAATCATATTTGATGGATTGATTGTGGAGGGGCAGGCTGAAATTGATAGTTCTTTCATTACAGGTGAAAGCCTTACTTCTTCAAAAAAAGCAGGAGATTTAGTAACCGCTGGCTCAATAATTGTTAATGGAAATTTGAAATTAAAATCTGAAAAAGTTGGAGAAGAGACAACAATTTCTAAAGTTATTCAACTGGTAAAAGATGCTCAAAATAAAAAACCTAAAATCCAAAGAATTGGTGACAGAGTAAGTAACTATTTTGTTCAGTTTGTCATTCTGATATCTATATTGACTTATATAACAAACTTTTATTTTTTTGAGATCAATAAACTTGAATCTTTTTTAAGAAGCATTGCAGTTTTAGTAATATCTTGTCCTTGCGCAATGGGACTTGCAACACCAACTGCTATAATGGTTGGAATTGGAAGAGCAGCTAGAAACGGAGTGCTAATCAAAGGTGGTGATACATTAGAAAAGGTTAGTCAAATAAATAAAATTATTTTTGATAAGACTGGTACAATAACAACAGGGGAATTCAAAATAAATAAGATCGACATCAAAGATGATAATCATCATCATACAAATTCGATAATATACAGTTTAGAATCACATTCCTCGCATCCGATTGCAAAATCGATATGTGCATATCTAAAATCAAATAGCAAATTATTAAAAATTGAAAACGTTGAGGAAGTTAAAGGTATGGGTATTAGTGGATATCACGATAACATTGAATACAAAATTGGATCATCAAGACTAACCAAGATAGACAACAATAATTATGATGTTTTTCTTACAGCTGATAATAAATTAATTGCATCAATTTCTATTCAAGACGAACTGAAATCTGATGTCATAGATATTGTCAATGATCTTAAAAAAAATGGAATTAGATGTAGTTTACTTAGTGGAGACAAAAAAGAAAAATGTGTTTTAGTAAACAATCAAATAGGCTTTAATGAAATTTTTTACGAGAAATTACCTGAAGAAAAACTTGAGATAATTGAAGAAAGTAATAAGAATTTAAAAACAGCAATGATAGGTGATGGAATAAATGACTCACCTGCACTTTCTCAATCTTTTGTTGGAATATCTATCTCCAATGCAGCTAATATTGCTGTTGATGCATCAGATGTCATTTTACTAAATAAAAATAATATAGGCTCGCTCAAAACCTTAATAAATGTTAGTAATAAAACTCTTGAAACAATTAAACAAAATTTATTTTGGGCATTTTCTTATAACATAATTGCAATTCCAATTGCTGCAATGGGCCTACTTAATCCAATGTGGGCTGCATTCTTTATGGCATTTTCAGATATTGTTGTAGTAGGTAACTCTTTGAGACTAAATCTAAAAAAAATTAACTAAAATTTATTAAGTTTACCAAAACCAAAACAAAAAATTATGAGACTAATATTTACAATTTTTACATTGTTCATTTTCACTTACACTTATGGTCAGGTATCTGTAAAAGACGCTATTCATGGCTCTAATGAGTCTATAATAAGTGACAAACAAATTATGAGCGGATCTGAGACTTTAAGTCATCTAATAAACAATCCTAATCCATATGTTAACAATTTAAAAATTGCTTCTCCTACGGAAACACTATTAGGAAACACAACATATGATTTACAATCAAATGGCGCAGTAATGGATAGAATAATAAGACACTCAGGAGGTCAATTATCCGCGGTTTGGACTATGAGTGCTCAGTATGCAGCATCATATACAGATCGTGGTACAGGATACATGTATTTCGATGGCACCTCTTGGTCATCAATGCCATCTGCCAGACTAGAATCTTCAAGATGTGGATGGCCTACAATACTTGCTACTTCAACGGGAAAAGAGATTGCAATAGCTCATAACACAGATAATGCTTATTTTCAAATGACACACAGACCAAGTGTCGGAACAGGAGCATGGACTGAACAAATTGTCTCAAGTATGGATAGCACAACAGGTCTCTACGCAGATTTAGTATGGAACAGAACTGCGGTTGGTGGTAGTAACGGCGAGACTATTCACATGATTGGAGTTACTGCTCCAACTGGTTTAGCTGGAACTATCTACAACGGCTTAGATGGAGCTTTACTCTACTACAGATCAACTGATGGTGGTAGTACTTGGGACATACAAGATATGCAACTACCCACGCTTGACTCTGCTCACTTCAATGGTTTTGGAGGTGATAGTTATGCTATAGATGTAAAAGGTGAAACTGTTGTAATCGCTGTTTTTAATGACTGGGCAGACTCATTCATTCTAAAATCAACTGATAATGGATCAAATTGGATTAGAACAACATTCATTGACTTCCCAGTTGATAAATATACAGTTGATTCAGGTCTTGATTTAGATAGTACTGGCACCTTTGACATGGTATACTCAACAGACAATTACGGTACTGTCTTAATTGATAACAATGACAAGGCTCACATCTTTACTGGAAATATGAGATACTTAGATGATGACTTAGCTGATGGAGTATCATCATGGTTCCCACTAACAAATGGTCTGCTATATTGGAATGAGGATATGGGTGCCGATACTACACTACCTACTCCACAGGATTCAGATTTATGGTACTCAGAAACTCCTATTGTTATAGCGCAAGCCAGAGATCTAAATTGTGATATCGAAGTTGCTGGCTATGACTCAACTGGAGGATACGCTTTATATTATGCATCACTTTCAAGTATGCCTTCAGCTGGAATTACATCAAGTGGTGATATTTATGTTACATTTTCAGCATATACTGAAGATGTTGATAATAGTATTCAAGTATTTAGACATGTCAATATCATAAGATCATTGGATGGTGGTGCAACATGGTCAGAACCAATTGATATTACTCCACATGATATTTGGAATGGTCAACAAGAATGTGTTTTTGCATCAATGGTGAAAGATATTAATGACGATAAAATTCAATTAATTTATCAGAAGGACTTTGAACCTGGTCTTGCAGTAAGAGGTGATGAGGATTTAATAGACCTAAATGAAATCATTTATTTAGAGATGGATGTAAATAGTGAAACTTGGTGTGATTTATATGGGTGTACAGATCCAACAGCAACAAATTATGATCCCAATGCAGATTGCGACAATGGCTGTTGCATAGGAGGAACCTCTGGAGTTGACTCATTCATTTCAAATAGAGACTTATTTCAAATGACACCTAACCCAACTAATGGAAGTGTAAATATTGAATTTTCTACAAATAGTGAATCTAAAGTTGAAATCTTTAACTTACTTGGCAAGAAGTGCTTTTTCAATAATTACTTTTCTAACCAATCAATCTCAATTGATCTTTCAAAGTTTGACTCAGGAACGTACTTTGTTAAGGTTTATAGCGACAATAATGTTGATAGCAAAAAGTTGATAATAAAATAAACTTTTTTGAAATGAAGTAAAAGGGCTGATGTTAATCAGCTCTTTTTTTTATTTAAATCTGTAAGAAGATTTACAGAGTTCAGTTGATGTGAAATAAACCCCTCTGCGTATTTACAATTTGTAAGTCTTCCCAAGTCTTTAGCTCTATATGTTATACTTTCAAAAAAATCCTCAGAAGAGATTCTTGTTTCAGATTCTTTCGATTTTGGGTCATAAAATTGTGAGGAATAACATTTTATAGATTCAATTTTCCTTTCAAAAAATTCAGTGATATCCACAACAAAGTCAGGCTCGATATTATTGAACTGTATGTAGTGATAAATTGAATTAGGTCGCCATGTTTCTTGACCTGTATCTATTTTCTCAAGACCAGATAAAAAACATGCATCAGTTGTTAAACTTGAAGCTCTACCATGATCAGGATGCCTATCACTTGGAGCATTAGTTAAAACAATGGAAGGCTTATACTTTCTTATCAACTTAACAGCTTTAATTTTATTTTGCTCATTATTTTCAAAGAAACCGTCTTTTAAATTCATGTTCTCCCTAACACTAATTTTTAAAACTTCGTTAGATTTTTTGGTTTCTTCAGTTCTGATGTTTTTATCACCTCTAGTTCCAAGCTCCCCTTTAGTTAAGTCAACAATTCCAACACTATAGCCAGCGTTAATATGCTTTAATATTGTTCCGCCACAGCCTAATTCAATGTCGTCTGGATGAGCACCAAAGGCTAAAATATCTAGTTTCATATATAATATTTTTTAAACTTGATTCTTGAAAGAATGGCCGTGACAATTGTTATAAATAAGAAATAATAAACAAAATTGGGAATTGGCATTGGATCACCAGCCGCATATGAATGTAAACCAGAAAGATAGTAGTTAACTCCAAAATATGTCATTAAAATTGACCAAATTGCTACTAGAGATGCTAGATTGAATGAATATTTACTAGAAATTGCAGGAATCAATCTCATATGCAAAACAAATGCGTAAACTAAAATACTTACAAGTGCCCATGTTTCTTTCGGATCCCATCCCCAATATCTTCCCCATGATTCATTTGCCCATACTCCCCCAAGAAAAGTACCGATAGTTAACATAAATACTCCAACTGTAATTCCTCTCTCATTAATATTAGTCAAACTATTGATTATTGATTTTAGTTTTTTCTTGTTCTCGTTGTTAGTAAATACAATAATCCATAGACACATTAATCCTAGTATTGCTCCTAAAAACAAAAAACCATAGCTTGCAACAATAATGGCTACATGAATCATTAGCCAATATGAATTTAAGACTGGTACTAAATTAGTAATGGTTGGATCCATCCAATTCATACTAGCAAACATTAATATCAATGAACCGACTATTGCGGTTGCACTTAATGTAAAATTAGATTTTTTACTAAAAATTATTCCAGAAAGAAGTGTTGCCCAAGCTGTGTAAATCATTGATTCATAACCATTGCTCCAAGGTGCATGACCTGACGCAATCCATCTAAAAGCTAAACCGATTGTGTGAAAAATAAATCCACTAAAAATTAAATATTTAAATAATTTAATTATTTTCTTTATTGATTTGTTGTTATTAAAAATCTCGTAGAATAAAGAGATCAGCATTAGAAGTCCAATAACAATATAAAACTTGTATAGCTTACCAAAAATATCTAAGTTATTGTACCAGATCTCAGTATTGATTTTAATATTGGAAGGCATGATATCAGAACTAGCATACATATTTTGAAACTTTATCATGTAGTTTAATAAACTATCAGGCTCATTCCAATTTTTCGATTCATAGCTTGAGTTGATACTAGAGAAGTATAGTTTCAAAATATTTGACACAAATAAAGAGTCCTTACCAGAAAATAAGTGATGTTGTTTTGAATTATACCAAGTGTTATTGGGATCTCCTCTCAGGGGGAATATTCTCATTAAATCGCCATTAAACAATATGAAACAGATATTCACTCTTTCATCGACAGAAATTATATCTTTTTCAAGCTTCCCTCTATTAATGGGTTCTTTCTCGTAAGCTTGTTCAACGAGTGTCTTTAATTTATAGGAACCATCTTTCTCAAAAAAACTTTTGAATGAAGTTCTTGAACTACTGGCTCCAACCACTTTTTTAATTTGTTCATGTTTAACCTTAATTATATCTTTACTCGCCCACTCATGTGGATTAACCATCATTGATAAAATCACCTGAGTTGAGTTTAAATTTTCTAAACTATTTTTCTTCGATATTTTTCTCAAATATTCAGAACATAAAGTGTTCATAGGTTTGATCCTTCCGCCCTGATCCTGAACCAGAAGTCTATCAAATTTTTTTGAGTGCTCTTTGTCTATGTAAGAAATTTCTTTTTCAGATGAAAAAGATAATAATGGTATTAGAAAAGGAAGTAAAAACAAATTCGCTTTTGAAAGTTTTTTTGTTAAAAATTTAAATCTACTTTGTTTGGTAAAAAATACGCTGACCATGCCGAGTGTTAGCAAAAGGTATCCTAAATATGTTATTATAGTTCCAGCTAAATCATAATTGACTGAGAGAACCGTTCCCATCTCATCTTTATCATATGAGGACTGAAAGAATCTATAACCTCTGTAGTCAAGTACATTATTCATGTAAATTCTGTAATCTTTATCTACATCTTTGTCAACTACTGTCACTTCTGCTGCGAATGAAGATGGACTTGATGAGCCAGGATATCTATCCAACTGAAAATCTCTCAAAAAAATATTAAATGGAGTAAGAATTTGTTTGGAACCGTAAGAAAGTGAAAAATTTAGGTTACCTAGTGTAAATCTTGTTGGCTCACTAATTCTTCCTTTTCCTCCAATTAATTCAATATCTTTCTCTTGACCATTAGATTTAACTTTTAATCTCAATAGATTTGATTTACCATCTTTCATGTAAGTAGAATTACTGTAGTACTTATTTATGCCACTATCAATAATTTCTTTTAATACAAAGTTCAAATTATCATTTGAGTAAAGAGTCCTTTGATTGATTGTGAATTTTTCGTTCCTGCTGTGCATATCTTTTGATTGATCAAGCATCTTCATTGAACTAATATCAAATGGTGCAATACATTTTATTTTGTTCTCCTCATCAAAAAAGTTTATTGCATCACCGAGTTTATTGTTGTATGTATATATAACATCTTTAATCTTTCTTTGTTCTTTATCTTTTAAAAACTCAGACTTCATTCCATTTTCACCTGGTACAATGATATGCAAGGCTTTTGTTTTTGAAGTAGAATTGGGATCCTCAATAAATGTATCCCTGACATTGACCAAAAAATCTTCATATTTAATTTCAATTTTGTTTTCCAAAAACTTTATTGGTTTGGTGAATGTGTTATTTGTAATTGCAGAAAGGCTAAGAGGCATATCGTAGGTATACTGCATTTTTTTATCATTCACATTTATTTGCAAATAAGTTTGATCTGAAATAATAATATTTGATGATTCTCCTTCTCTTATATGCATAATTCCTTCATATCCAAAATACCTAGTAACACCAGCACCTAATAGTATTACTATAAATGATAAGTGAAATAACAAAATTGAAAGTTTCTCTTTTCTAAATAGTTTATATCTTTTTAAATTATATACAAGGTTAATGCACAGCATTATCATTATGAACTCAAACCAAAACTTATTATATACTAGTGCTTTGGCAGTATCTCTACCAAAATCATTTTCAATGAAAGTAGCATAACCTATTACTGCTGCGAATAGAATTAAAAGAAACGCTGCAAATTTTACTGATATTAAATACTGTATGATTTTACCCAACATAATGAAAAATTATTACAAAATTATAACTTTGTTTTTTTATAATCTAATGAAAAAGATTTTAATTATTGGTTCGGGTAATGTAGCTCATCATTTGTCAATTGCTTTAAAAAATTCTGGATTTGAAATCAGTCAAATTTTTAGTAGGAATTTGATTACTTCTGAAAAGCTAGCATCTAAAATTGGTTGTGATTTCACCAGTGAAATTGAAAAAGTTCAGGACTATGATTTAGCAGTATTGTGTGTTAAGGACGATGAAATACAAAATGTTGTAAATCAATTTTATAAAAGACCTATTGTACATACTTCTGGTTCATCAGGTCTTTCTGTTTTTAAAAATCAAAAAAATCTAACTGGAATTGTTTATCCTCTTCAAACTTTTAATAAAAACACAGAAATCAATTTTAATGAGGTTCCTTTTTTTATTGTATCCAATGATATATTTTTCAAGAAAGAATTAAAAAAGATTTTTTTAAGGATCTCTAGCAAAACAGAAATCATAGAGGAAAATAGACTTAAAAGAATTCATCTTGCAGCTGTTTTTGCTTGTAACTTCAGCACAGAAATGTACTCCATAGCTCAAGAAATACTTAGGGCTGAAAATTCTGATTTTGAAAATTTGAAGCCACTTATATATCAAAATTTTAAAAAAATTGAAAACGATAAAATCAAAACTTTAAGAACTGGCCCCGCAAAAAGAAAAGATTTTTCTATTATTAATAAACATATTGAAACAATTAAAGATTCGAGATTGAAAAAGATCTATCAAGCTATATCTGATTACATAACTCAAAATGATTAGTTACCTGAACAATATTTTTAAAATAATTAGATGGAAAAATCTTCTTATAATTTCATTATCTCAAATATTTATTAAGTTTTTTTTTATTGACTTTTTTATTCAAAAAGATCAACTTTTAAATGAAAATTTTGTCATTTTACTTATAATAACAATATTAATTGCAGCATCGGGATACATAGTTAATGATATCTATGATTATAATCTTGATCAAATAAATAAGCCTGAAAAGGTTGTCCTTGGAAAATTTTTAAAATCAAGGGACGCAATTATAATTTACATGATGTTTAATTGTCTTGCAATAGTGTTATCTATTTTTTTATGTATGAAAATTGAACAGGAGATTTACATTTTGGTTTTTTTATTAATTATTTACTGTCTTTGGCTTTATTCAAAAAAATTAAAAAAATACAAGACAATTGGAAATATTTTGATAGCCTTTTTCATATCCTTATCTATACTTAATGTTCCTTTGTTCAGCTACAAAAATATTTTAAGTGATGACAGATTTTTTGTTTTTTTAATCATATCTATTTTCTCTGTATTAGCTTTTTTGATTAATGTAAAAAGAGAGATTATAAAAGACATTGAAGATATAGAAGGTGATAAAATACATAAAGTAAAAAGTTTACCAATAATTTTTGGAACAAAAAAATCAAAATTAGTGACGATAATTATTGGAATAATACTAATGTTTGCTATTTCTTCCTTAATAACATTTCAAATCTTAATACTTAGAAGTGATTTACTTTTGGACGTTGGAGGAAATCAATTTTCAAACCCTCAAATTTGGGGAGCAAATTATATTTCAATAATTTATACGTTTATAATTTTGATAATGTTTTTTTACGTAGAATTATTAATTTTAAATGCTACAACAAAGACTAACTTCACCAAAGCATCCAAACTGTTAAAATATCTGATGATACTATCTTTATTAAGTATACCTGTTTTCTCTCTATCACATTTTTACGTTTAGGACAATGCTAATTAAAAAGATAAATTCAAAATACAGTATTATACTGGGGTCAAATTCACCAAGGAGAAGGGAAATTCTAAAAAAATTAGGTTTTAATTTTAATGTTAAAGTATCTAGCTATGATGAAAATATAAATTTCAAAAAATATTCGGCAGCTAAAGCTGTAAAAATTATTGCTGAGAAAAAGTCCTTTGATATACAGCAAAAAATCTCAAAAAATATTTTAATTATTACTGCAGATACAACTGTATTAGTTAATGATAAAATTCTAAATAAGCCTCAAAATAAAAAAGAAGCAAAAGAAATGATAATTATACTTTCAAATAATACACATAAAGTTATAACTGGCGTTTGTATTAGAAGCTTTAACAAGAAAGTATGTTTCTCATCTACTACTAAAGTTAATTTTTTTGAAATTAACAATTCAGAAATTGACTATTATCTAAATAACTTTGCTTTTGAAGATAAAGCAGGTTCTTATGCTATACAGGACTGGATCGGAATTTTTAAAGTAAGAAAAATTGAAGGTTGTTTTTTTAATGTAGTTGGCATGCCTGCATCAAAATTATGTGACAAACTAAACTTATTCTTATAGCTTTCTTTTTTTATCTTTGCTATCCAAACAAGATATTATGATTATGAGTAATTCATACTCAAAATACATTTTATTCATTTTTTTATTTTGCTCATGTACTTCCATGAACAAAATCACTTACATGAATAGTTCGTCTCAAGAATCTGATTGGAAACTCAATCCTAAGCCACCAATGCACTATATTGAAGAGGGAGATAATCTTGTAGTAAAAATCTATGTAAACAATGAAGAAATAAACAAAAGTTTTAATCTAGAAAACAATACAAATAGCAACAATCCAAATACCACTGCTGCCAATCTATATTTAAATGGATATACTGTATCAAACGAAGGAGATATTGAACTCCCTTACATCGGAAAGGTAAATGTCATAAACCTCACTATGGAGGAAGCTAAAAAGAAAATTGAAAGAAAAGTTTCTGAACAGTTAATTAACCCAGTTGTAATTGTCAAACTTTCAAACATTGAATTTACAATACTTGGAGAAGTAGAAAATCCTGGCAGATATCCTATCTACAAAGAAAATCTAACAATTTTTGAAGCAATTGCTAGCGCAGGTGATATTACTGATTACGGAAACCTCAAAAGAGTAAAATTAATAAGGTCAAATAAAGATACTAAAGTAACATACGATTTAGACCTCACCAGCGATGAAATACTTAATTCTAATTTTTACTATCTAAGAAATAAAGATCTTATTTACATTAAACCTTTAAGATTTAAAAGTTTTAGAAAAACCCAGTCTCAAGTAATTCTATCTACACTAACCACTGTAGCTGTTTTATTTAATGTTTATTTAAGATTTGAAGAATAGAATGGATTTAAAAAATTTAAATAATCAAAACCAAAATGAAGAAAAGATAGATGTCAAGTTACTCTTTTACAAATATTTGAACAATTGGCTCTTTTTTCTAGTCTCATTTATTGTATTTTCTACCTCAGCTTATCTGTATAACAGATACACTGTCCCTTCATACAGTGTTTCATCCACTCTTTTAATAAGAGATGATAACAATACCCAGCTTGGTGCTGAAAATCTTATTGAAGGACTTGAGCTTTTTAGTGGTAAGAAAAATTTGAAAAACGAAATTGTAATATTAAACTCATTTTCTATTACAAGAAAAGTTATCGATGAGTTAAAACTTGGCGTTAGTTACAAGCAACATAGTTCAATTGTTACAAATGAACTATATACAAATTCACCGTTTGAAGTAATAGTAGATTCAAGTTCATTACAATTAGCTGGTGTAGATTTTAAAGTAAAAATTATTGATGAGAATAAATTTAAGCTAGAAGCCAGAGAAAAATCAATCTTTGCATACAACATATTACAAGAAAAAATAATAAAAGAAAGAACATTTGATATCGATATTAATCAAGAATTCAAATTCAATCAGTTAATTAAAGGAAACTGTTTTTCATTTAAATTAAAAAAATCAAAAAACTTTCAAAAAAAGTTTAGTGACGATAAAACATACTCTTTCCGAATACACAACATCAATAAGCTAACACAGAAGTATATCAATAAAATCAATATTAATCCTGTAAATAAAGAAGCATCTGTTTTGAAATTAAATGTCAAAGCATCCAATCCAAAAAAACATATTGATTTTATAAACAAGTTAACTGAATTGTATATCAAAATGGGATTAGATGAAAAAAACCTAATGGCTACAAACACAATATCCTTTATTGATAAACAATTAGTGTTTATTAAAGATTCACTTAGCCAAATTGAATTATCAATTGAAAGTTTTATTTCAAAAAACCCAGAACTAAAAATTGCTGAAAAAGATTACGGGACATTCTTTCAAAAACAAAAAATTGACAATACACTTAATGAACATATTATTCATATTAAATATTATGAGTCCCTTCTTAACTACCTAGGTAAAGAAAATAGTGAAAATGGCTTAATATCTCCAACATCCGTTGGCATTGAAAATCAAGAAATTAATTTATTGATAAACCAATTAATTGAATTACTTAATAAAAAGAAAGAACTTTCTTTTGTTACGACTCCAAAAAATCAAACATACATTTCAGTAAATGAACAAATAAAAAATACAAAAGAAATATTAATTGAGAATGTAAATAATTTAATTGCTAATGCCAAAATGTATGAGAAAGAGCTTAAGTCTCAGTTGAATACCTTCAACAAAAATATTGAAAACCTTCCTCAAGCAGAGAAGACATTTTTAATCTTACAAAGAAAACAACAATTAAACGAGGAGACAGCAAAATATCTACAAACGAAAAGATATGAAGCATCTCTAGCAAAAGCTGGAACAAATTCTGATCACAAAATAATTGATTCGGCCAGGCTTGATAGTGATGTTCCTGTCTTTCCAAACAAATCGTTAATATATTTTCTAGCCCTTTTCAGTACTTTATTTGCACCAATTTTATACTTATCATTAAAGGACTTTTTTAATAATTCCATTCAAAATAAATCTGATATAACAAAAAGAACTAGTGTTCCAATTTTAGCATTGATTGGTAATAATTCTGATGATTCAAATCTTATAATAAAAAAATCAAAATCTGTATTATCTGAATCATTCAGATCTTTAAGAACTAATATTCAATACATTAGTTCTGAAAAAGACAAAAAGATTATCAGTGTAACATCTACTAAAGGTGGTGAAGGAAAAACTTTTTGCTCAATGAATCTAGCTACTGTTTTAGCTATTTCCGGTAAAAAAACAGTACTAATTGGTGCTGATCTAAGAAAGCCTAAATTACACAAAGACTTTAGTTTTGATAACAAATCAGGGCTAAGTACCGTTTTAATTAATAAGACTGAACTTAAGAGTGCTATACACAAAACAGAAATTGATAATTTAGATTTAATTTTATCAGGACCTATACCACCTAATCCTGCTGAACTGTTAGATAGCTCTAATATGCTAAGTATTATCAAAAAATTAGAAACAATATATGATTACATAATTATTGACACACCACCAGTTGGTTTAGTAACAGATGCACTAATTGTTATGAAATTCACTGATATTAATTTATATGTAATAAGACATAAGTATTCTGATTTTGGGTCATTTAGTATCATTAACGACTTAAAAAATAACGAAGAAGTTAAGAATCTAAATCTTATTGTAAATGACTATGACTTTAGTGAAAATAAATATGGATATGGTTACGGATATGGTTACGGATATGGCTACGGATATGGTTATTATCAAAAAGAGGAAGAAAGTAATTGAATAAAATTAATTTACTTAAGTCTTTTTCACCAATTATCTTATTGATTTTATTGTTATCAGTAAACGTATTAGAGTTTGGAAATGACTCCATTTCAGGGCCTAATCAAATAGCTCTCCTTTTTTCAGCCGCACTGGCATGTTTGATTGCATTGAAAAGAAATGTAAGTTGGGAAGAGATTTTTAAATCAATCTCAAATAGTATAAAATCTACCTCCAATGCAATGATTATTTTACTTTTAATAGGTGCATTATCGGGTTCTTGGTTAATAGGAGGAATAATCCCCACGCTAGTATATTATGGTCTTGAATTATTGAATGTTAATTACTTTTTAATTGCAGCTTGTATTATTACAGCAATAGTTTCGTTATCAATTGGAAGTTCTTGGAGTACTATAGCTACTATTGGAATTGCTCTCTTAGCAATTGGTAAAGTTTTAGCTATACCTGCAGAAATAACAGCTGGAGCAATTATTTCTGGATCATATTTTGGTGATAAAATGTCTCCACTATCTGACACAACAAATTTAGCTTCTGCGATTACTGAGAGTGATATTTTTGATCATATTAAATATATGTCATACACCACAATTCCATCTTTTGTAATTACGTTAGTAATATTTTTTATTATTGGATTAAATTATGAAAATAGCTCAATAGAGAATCTTAGTAATATACAGGACGCACTAGCAAAAACATTTAACATAAATCCATTAATTTTATTAACTCCTTTATTGGTAATTTTTCTTATTTTTAAGAAGATACCAGCTGTAGCTTCACTATTTTTTGCTGTTTTACTTGGATGTCTAAGTACATTTATTTTTCAGGAGGAGCTACTAGTAAGTTTGTTACAAAGTGATTCATATTTAAACAAATCAGAATATTATTTATTAATATCCTCTATTTCCACTAACTTCTCTATAATTACAGAAAATAACTCACTTAATTCGTTACTTAACACGTCTGGAATGAGTGGGATGTTAAATACAATTTGGCTTGTTATTTCAGCCATGGTATTTGGAGGATCGATGCAGTGTGCAGGTATAATTAAAGATATCAGTGAATTTATAAAAGGAAATCATAACAATGAAAAAAACATTGTTTTAAAAACTGTAATTTCATGCATATTTTTTAATGTAACAACAGCAGACCAATATTTGTCAATCATAGTTAATGGTAAAATTTTTAAAAAAAACTATAGTGAAAATAAATTATCTAGTTTAAATCTCAGTAGAAGTTTAGAAGATTCAGGAACAGTTACATCAGTTCTTGTTCCCTGGAACACTTGTGGAGCTACTCAATCAGCTATTCTTGGTGTAAGCACTATAGCTTATCTTCCTTTTTGCTTTTTTAACCTAATAAGTCCAATAATGACTTTGATTCTTGCTTATACTTCTTTTAGGATAAAAAAGATAATTATTAAAGAATAAGTTTTTTAAGAACTGAAATTGTATAATCAATTTCCTTTATGTTATTCAATTTACTAAATGAAAATCTAACTGTCTTTCCATCAAATTCAGGATTTATCTCAGAAAGTACAGGAGATTTAATTTGTGTTCCTGAAGAACAAGCACTACCACCACTGCACATTACACCCGCAATATCAAGATTAAATAATAGCATTTCTGAACTCTTTGATTTAGGAAAATTAACTGAAAGGACAGTATTTAAACTTTTTTCTGAAAATTCAGATAATCCATTGAACGAAATACCAGAAAATTCATTTTTTAATTTTTCGACCATATACTCTTTTAAACTATAAATATATTTAGACTCTTCTTCCAAGTTTTTATATGCAATTTCAAATGCTTTGGTCATTCCTAGAATAGATGAAATATTTTCTGTACCAGCTCTCATATTTCTTTCCTGACCACCACCGAAAATGTAGGGGTCAATCATTGTATCTTCGGAGAGATATATAAAACCAACACCTTTAGGTCCATGAAATTTATGAGCAGATGCAGCTATTGAATTGATATATATTGCTGATAAATCTATTTCATAATGACAAACTGTCTGCACAGCATCTGAATGAAAAAAAGCGTTATTTTTTTTACAGATTTCTCCAATTTTTTTTATGTCATTTATTATTCCAATTTCATTATTTGCATGCATTAAACTAACTAGAGTATTAGATTCAAATTTGGATAATAAACAACTGAGATGTTGATAATCGATATTGCCATTTTTATCAGTATCAACAAAATGAGAAAAGATTTTTTCATTTTTCATCAAGTGCTCAATGGGTTGAAGTACAGCAGGGTGTTCAATTCTTGAGGTAATTATATTTTTTATTTTTTTACTTCTTGCAATACTGAATATGGCCATATTATCTCCTTCAGTACCACCAGAGGTAAAAAAAATATTACCTGGACTTGTTTTAAGTTTGCTAGAAATTATAGATCTGCAGTTTTCAATGATAGTTTTTGCTTTTCTTCCAAACTTGTGAACTGATGATGGATTAGCAAAAATATCTTTTTGACATTTAATCATTTCATCTAAAACTTCTTTCGTTATAATTGTTGAAGCTGCATTATCAAAATATACATCCATTTAAAAGGCATTAATTTTAGTAATAAATTCTTTAGAAAATTTTTCTAAATCAGCTTTGTTGTTAAATTCGGAATATATTCTAATTATTGGCTCAGTATTTGATCTTCTAACGTGTACCCATCCAGTTTCAAAATCGAATTTGACACCATCAATCTTATTTATATGAGCATAATCATACTCTAAAAGTAAATAATCAAATACATTTTGAATTTTGTTTTCATCATCCAATTCAACTTTATTTTTTGTCATATAATACTTAGGATAACTATCTCTTAAAACACTAGCTTTTAAACCTTTCTCGGCGTAAAGTGATAGAAATAAAGCAATTCCAACTAGCGCATCTCTTCCATAGTGTAAGTCCGGTAAAATTACTCCACCATTTCCCTCCCCACCAATAACAGCATTATTGATTTTCATGCATTCAACAACATTAACCTCACCAACTGCAGAGGGGAAATAATTACATCCATATTTTTCGGTAATATCTTTTAATGCTCTTGTTGATGATAAATTTGAAACTGTTGAACCTTTTTTCTTTGAAAGAATATAATCTGCCACACTAACCAATGTGTATTCTTCACCAAACATTGAACCATCTTCACAAACAATTGCAAGACGATCAACATCAGGATCAACAACTAAACCCAGGTGAGATCCATTGTTTATAACTTGGGTTGATATTTCAGACAGATTTTCCGCTAATGGTTCAGGGTTATGTGGAAAAATTCCATTGGGTTCACAATATAATTTGTGATAGCTTACTCCCAACTTTTCAAGTAGTTTAGGAATCATAAAACCTCCTGTTGAATTCACTGCATCAATGACAATATTTAATTTAGCTTTTTTGATTGCTTCTTTATTAACTAGGTCAAGGTCTAATATTTTGTCAATATGGAAATCATTAAAATTTTCATCAAGCTTATATTTACCGAGTAATGAAACATCAACATAATCAAATGTTTTATTTGAAGCTATTTTTAATATTTCGTGGCCATCTGATGCTGAAATAAACTCTCCACTACTATTAAGAAGTTTCAATGCGTTCCAATTTCCAGGATTATGACTGGCCGTTATTATAATTCCACCCGAATAGTTATTCTCAAGCACTGAAATTTCAACAGTAGGTGTTGTAGATAAGCCAATATCTATGACATCAATTCCAGATAATTGTAACGTAGAACAAACTAAATTAGAAATCATTTTCCCAGAAACACGGCTATCTCTTCCAATTATAACAGTATTGCTCAGGTTTTTTGATTTAATCCAAACAGCGTACGCAGCAGTAAAACTAACAACATCATTAGGCGTAAGTGAATTACCTATATCACCACCAATAGTTCCCCTAATTCCTGAAATTGATTTAATTAATGTCATAATTTAAATTTTAACAAAATTATAATAAATAAAATTGAGATATAGTTATTTATATTTGTATTAAATTTTTAAATAAAATGATCAACTTACCCGTAAGACCATTAAAACCAAGGAATGTCGGTATAACTATGGTAATAGATAAAGGGTTAAGCCTTGCAGAATCTGAGAGTTTAGTTGAAAAAGCAGGTGATTATGTTGACATGGTTAAAATTGGATTTGGGTCTTCACTAATCACAAAAAATTTAGCAGAAAAAATAAAAATTTTCAAGCAAAAAAAAATAGATGTCTTTTTTGGAGGAACTCTTTTTGAACTATTCTTTCTAAAGAAAAAAATTAATGATTTCATAAAATTCAACAAAAAACATGAACTAAATATTATTGAAATTTCTGATGGTTCAATTAAAATAGATCATCAAGAAAAATGTAAAATTATTAATCAACTAAGTAGAGAGTTTAAAGTTATCTCTGAGGTAGGATCTAAACTTGACTGCTATGCTTTATCAAATAAAGATTGGGTTGGACAGATGACTAGCGAAATCAGCTCAGGTTCATGGAAAGTCATTGCTGAATCAAGAGAATCAGGAAATACAGGCATATATGATTCTAATTTCCAAATCGATGAAAAACTATTCAATGTTATTGTCTCCAAAATCGATACGAACAAGATAATTTGGGAAACTCCGCTTAAAGGCCAACAGTCATGGTTTATTAGAAAATTAGGAACAAATGTGAATTTGGGTAATATCCCTTCTGATGAAGTTATTGCACTTGAGTGCCTTAGGCTTGGACTTAGAGCAGACACATTAGATATTTTTCACCAATGAATAAAGATTTTTTATTATTTCTTAAAGGATTTTTTATGGGGATTGCAAATATTATACCTGGTGTTTCAGGTGGCACTATTGCATTAATAACAAATATATATGAAGACTTAATTTTTTCATTAAAATCATTTAACTATAGAGCATTAAAATTAATTTTAAATCTAAAATTTAAAGATTTTTCAAAACACGTAAATCTTAAATTTATATCTCTTGTTTTTTCCGGATCAATCGCAAGTGTTTTTTCCGTTGCAAAACTTTTTGAGTTTTTATTTGAAAGATACCCTAGTCATATTTGGGCCTTATTTTTTGGATTGATTGTTGCATCAATATATTATGTCGGTAAGAGAATAAAAAAATGGGGATTATCTACATTTTTTTCACTTTTCGCTGGCATTATTATAGCATACTACCTTACGGTTGGAGCATCTGGCTCAGAAAACACTAATTCCTTATACATTTTATTATGTGGTGCAATTGGAACCTCTGGTATGTTACTTCCTGGTCTTTCCGGCTCATTTATTTTAATTTTAATGGGTAATTATGAGCTTATACTTGTAGAGTCTATAGTAAACTTAAATGTAAAAATATTATCTCTTTTTTTAATTGGATCTGTTCTTGGACTTCTAATTTTTTCTCACGCAATTGCTTTTTTATTGAAGAAATATAAAAATCAGACCATTGCAATTTTAACTGGATTTATGATTGGCTCAATACATATAATATGGCCCTTCAAAGATAAATTGGCTGTTAATAGAAATATAGATTTATCTTTATTTGATATTACTTTGGCATACAACTATAAATTTCCATTTGATACGAGTATTTACTTTATTTCAACATTAGTTCTCATGGTCATCGGATTTTTATTAGTTTCATTAATTGAAAATCGATCTTCAAGTTAAAAATGAGAAGAATCGCGCTTGTTGGTAAAAATTTATCAAGTTCTTTCTCAATAAAATTTTTTAATGAAAAAATAAAAAAAGAAAACATTAAAAATATTGAATATGTAAATCTTGAAATCAACAGAATTGATCAATTACATAATTATATCAAGAAAAAAAATATTATAGGCTTAAATGTAACATCTCCATACAAATTATCAATAAAAAAATATCTTAATAAAATTGATGATATTTCTTCAAAAATTGGTGCAATAAATACAATTAAAGTTGAAGGAAGTGATTTGATTGGCTTCAATACTGATTATTTAGGATTCATGAAAGCATATAAAAAACAATTATCAGCTAATAAAAAATGTTTAGTGCTTGGAAACGGAGGGGCATCAAAAAGTATACAGTATGTTTTAAAAAAATTAAATCTTGACTACTTAGTTATTAGTAGAAGAAGTAAATTTGATTATGAATTTCTTAAAAAAAATAACTTGATTGACTTTGATATTATCATTAACACAACTACACTTGGAATGGTTCATAATATTGATAGATTTCCTGATATTAATTATAATCAAGTTAATGAAACACATACTGCTATTGATTTAATCTATAATCCATTTCAGACAATATTTTTGAAAAAATGCCAAAAAAATTGTGCAAATACACTAAATGGTCATGAAATGCTTATCAATCAAGCAATTGAAAGTTGGAAGATTTGGAAAATATAGTATTATGAATTTTAAATTAGAATCAAATTTTAAACCAACTGGTGATCAGCCAAAAGCAATTAATGAACTAGTCTCTGGATTAAACAATAATTTTCCTTACCAAACTTTACTTGGTGTTACTGGATCAGGAAAAACATTCACAGTTGCCAATGTAATTAAAGAAATTGGAAGACCTACACTTGTTCTTAGCCATAATAAAACTCTTGCTGCTCAATTATTTAGCGAGTTCAAATCTTTTTTTCCCAAAAATTGTGTGGAATATTTTGTGTCGTATTACGATTATTATCAACCAGAAGCATATATTCCATCTACTGGTATTTACATTGAGAAAGATTTATCAATTAATGAGGAGATAGAAAAATACAGATTAAAAGCAACATCATCACTACTTTCTGGTAGAAAAGACATAATTGTTGTTTCTTCTGTTTCTTGTATTTACGGTATGGGTAATCCTGATGATTATTATAATGGAATAATTTTTTTAAATCAAAATTTAAAAATAGATAGGCAAATTTTAATTAAGAGCTTAGTAAATGCATTTTATTCAAGAACAACTGAAAGTCTAGAAAGAGGAACTTTTAGAGCAATTGGAAATAATGTTGACGTATATCCATCTTACTCAGATATTATATTCAGAATTAAATTGGATGAAAATAAGATTGCTGGCATTGAAAGTTACACTAGTAAAGAGTTTAAATTCTTAGAAAAACATGATAATATTAGAATATGCCCCACTAACTTGTTTATGACATCTTCAAATAAGGTTAATGATGCGATTTTTGATATGCAAAAAGATTTGCTTAGAAGGACTGAATACTTAAAACAAGATTTTAGAGATATTGAAGCTAAAAGACTTGAAGAGCGTACTAATCTGGATATTGAAATGATAAAAGAGTTAGGTTATTGTAGTGGCATTGAGAATTATTCACGTTATTTTGACGGCAGAAAACCTGGTGCCAGACCATTTTGTTTACTTGACTATTTTCCAGAAAATTATCTTACAATTATAGATGAAAGTCATGTGACAATTCCTCAAATACGAGGGATGTACGGAGGTGATAGATCAAGAAAAGAAAATCTGGTAGAGCATGGATTTAGATTACCATCAGCCTTGGATAATAGACCTTTAAAGTTTGAAGAATTTGATCAAATAAGTAACCAAACAATTTTTGTTAGCGCTACTCCGTCAGACTATGAACTAAACAAATCAAATGGAATTGTAACAGAGCAAATCATTAGACCCACTGGCTTATTAGATCCAATCATAGAAATTAGACCAATAAAAGATCAAATTGATGATTTAATTGAAGAAATCAGGCTGAGGGTTGAAAAAAATGAAAAAAGTTTAGTTACAACACTAACAAAAAAAATGGCCGAGGAACTATCAAAATACCTAGGTAGATTTAACATAAATTGTTCATACTTGCATTCGGATATTGACACCATTGAGAGAGTTGAAATTTTAAATTCCTTAGTTGAAGAAAAAATAGATGTTATTGTTGGAGTTAATTTATTAAGAGAAGGTCTTGATCTGCCTGAGGTTAGCTTAGTAGCTATAATAGACGCTGATAAAGAGGGTTTTTTAAGATCTCACAGGTCCTTGACACAAACCTCTGGAAGAGCAGCAAGAAATTTAAATGGTAGAGTAATCATGTACGCTGATAAAATTACTGATTCAATGAAAAAAACAATTGATGAAACTAACAGAAGAAGAAAGCTTCAAGAAGAATTCAATGAAAAAAATCAAATTACACCAACTCAAATTACTAGAAAGAAAAAAAATACCATTGTAAAAAAAATTGACAAAAAAAGTTACGAAAAAAACCCTCTGAATTTATCACAAAGTGAGATTAAAAAGGAGATCAAAATAAAAAAACTAGAAATGAACAAACTTGCAAAAGAATTAGATTTTGATGGGGCAATAAGAGTTAGAGAAGAAATTAAATCTCTGCAAAAGGAATTGAAAAGTTAAAATTTATTTTCTTTTTTCGCAGCTTTGAGGGTATTAGCTAACAACATCGCTATGGTCATTGGTCCAACACCGCCGGGTACAGGTGTTATATAATCACATTTGTCTTTTACGTTTTCAAAATCAACATCTCCTAACAATTTCCATCCAGATTTTGTTTTGTCAGATTTCACTCTACTAATTCCAACATCTATAATCACACAATTCTTTTTTACCATATCTGATTTTATAAAATTTGCAACACCTAGAGCAACTATCAAAATATCAGCTGAAGCACAAATTTCTTTTAAATTTTTTGATTTTGAATGCGTTAAAGTAACGGTACAATTTCCAGGATATTTATTTTTTCCTAGTAAAACACTTATTGGAAGCCCAACAATATTACTTCTGCCAACAACGACACATTTTTTGCCTAAAGTTTCAATTTTATATCTTTTAATCAACTCTATTATTCCAGCAGGAGTAGCTGGAATCATCGAATCAAGCCCTAACATCATCTTTCCCATATTTACAGGATGAAATCCATCAACATCCTTGGCGGGTTTTACAGCTAGAGTTATCTTATTTTCATCAATATGCTTTGGCAAAGGAAGCTGAACAATTAGTCCATCAATATTTTTATCATTATTAATTTCTTCAATCTTCTTTAGCAAATCAAGTTCTGAAATATCATCATAGTGAAGTAAAGTTGACTTAAATCCGACTTCTTCACATGCTTTTACCTTTGCGTTTACATATGTTCTACTGGCTCCATTATCTCCAATTAAAATCGCACATAAATGAGGTCTAGCTGGTGAGTTTCTTTCCACTTCTGTCTTTATCTCACTTCTTATTACAGAAGAAATATATTTTCCATCTAAAATTTTCAATTTATCTTCTTTGCATTTGATTATTAAACATATCCATAACTCTATTTTTGCCTCCACCTTGCATCATTTTCATCATTTTACTCATTTGTGAAAATTGTTTTATCAATTTATTTACTTCATTAACACTATTTCCTGAACCGACAGCAATTCTTTTTCTTCTACTTCCATTTAATATTTCAGGATTACTTCTCTCTTTGGGAGTCATTGAATTAATAATTGCTTCAATAGATTTGAAAGCATCATCATCGATATCCATGTCCTTAATATTTTTTCCAACACCTGGTATCATACCAACCAAATCTTTCATACTTCCCATCTTTTTAATTTGTTGAATTTGTTTATAAAAGTCATCGAATCCAAATTTATTTTTTGCAATTTTTTTCTGAATTTTTCTAGCTTCATCTTCATCAAATTGTTGCTGAGCTCTCTCAACAAGAGAAATCACATCACCCATTCCTAAAATTCTACTAGCCATTCTGTCGGGGTAAAAGACATCAAGACCTTCCATTTTCTCACTTGTACCTATAAATTTAATTGGTTTGTTTACAACAGATCTTATTGTTAATGCTGCACCACCTCTTGTATCTCCATCTAATTTTGTCAAAACGACACCATCGAAATCTAAGACCTCATTAAAATTCTTTGCGGTGTTAACTGCATCTTGTCCAGTCATTGCATCCACAACAAATAATGTTTCACTGGGACTAACAGCTTTTTTGATTTCACCAATTTCGTTCATCATTTCTTGATCAATTGAAATTCTACCAGCAGTATCAATAATTATCAAATTATTATTGTTTGTTTTTGAAAACTTAATTGCATTTTTAGAAATACTAACAGGGTCTTTATTATCTCTCTCACAGTAAAAATCTGCATTAACTTGTTTTGAAAGTAGCTCTAACTGATCTATTGCAGCAGGTCTATATACATCACAAGCAACTAGCAATGGTTTTAATTTTTTATTATTCTTAAGAAAAAGTGCAAGCTTTGCAGAAAAAGTGGTTTTTCCTGATCCTTGCAAACCAGCTACTAAAATTTTTGTCAAACCTCTCTCAATTTGAATATCAGAGCTTTGGCTACCCATTAGCTCAGCCAATTCATCTTTCATTATCTTGGTTAATAACTGTCCAGGCTCAATGCTTGTTAATACCTTTTGCCCAATTGCTTTTTCTCTTACTTTATCAGTGAAAGATTTTGCTGTTTTATAATCAACATCCGCAGAAATTAGTGCTTTTCTAATTTCTTTCATAGTTTGAGCAACATTAATGTCAGAAATAGTTGCCCTACCTTTTAATGTTTTAAAAGCTCTTTCTAATTTTTCTGATAAATTTTGGAACATATTTAAATAATTTCAGCGAATAAGTCATAGTAGTTAGCGTCAACAATTTTGACTTTTGTAAAACTTCCTACTCTCAAAAATTCAGCATTTCTAATAATTACTTCGTTGTCAACTTCAGGAGAATCAAATTCTGTTCTTGCATAATAAAAGCCGTTTTCAAATCTATCAATTAAAACCATAATTTCAGATCCAATTTTATTTTTATTGATTGATAATGAAATGTCTCTCTGGATTGACATTATTTCATCATATCTTCTTTGCTTTTCTTCTTGATCAACATCATCAATTAGATTATAAGCGTGTGTATCTTCCTCATGTGAGTACTTAAATACTCCTAATCTTTCAAATTTACTTTCCATAATCCAAGATTTTAGCTCATTAAATATTTCATTTGTTTCTCCAGGGTAACCTACAATTACAGTTGTTCTTATTGAAATATTAGATTTACTTTTTCGGATCTTTTTTATCAATTCATTAGTACGTTTTTTTGTAGTTGATCTTCTCATTGATTTAAGTATTTTATCATTAATATGCTGAAGAGGCATATCAATGTAACTACAAATTTTTTCATTTTTATTTATGAGTTCAATAACATTTGAAGGAAAGCCCGTTGGATAAACATAGTGTAATCTTATCCATTCAATTCCATCAACTTTTGAAAGTTCAACAAGTAAATCATATAACTTTCTTTTTTTGTAAATATCTACTCCATAATAACTAAGATCCTGAGCAATCAATAAAATTTCTTTAATTCCTTTTTTTGCAAGCTCACTAGCCTCATCTACTATATCCTCAATCTTTTTTGAAACATGTTTTCCTCTCATTTGTGGTATTGCACAGAACGAACATTTCCTATTACACCCCTCCGAGATCTTTAAATGAGCATAATGTCTAGGCGTGGTTAATTTTCTTTGATTTAGCAACTGTTTTTTGTAATCAAATTTTAGCTCTTCTAAGAGTTCTTTTAGATTATTAGTTCCAAAAAATTTATCAACTTCACTAATTTCATTTTGCAAATCTTCTTTATATCTTTCAGAAAGACATCCTGTTACATAGACTTTTTTTATAAGGCCATTTTTTTTGTTCTCAACCTGTTGTAAAATTGTATCAATAGATTCTTGCTTTGCATTTTCAATAAATCCACATGTGTTGATAATGACAATATCTGAGGATTCATCATCACTCTCATGCTTGACCACTGCTCCATTGTTTTTAAGCTGCCCCATTAATATCTCAGAATCATAGGTGTTTTTTGAGCATCCTAGTGTTATTACGTTAATATTATTTTTCTGTTCTTTAGTTTTCATTACTAAACAAAGTATCAACAAATTTATCTTTATCAAAAAGCTGCAAATCATTTACTGTTTCACCTAAGCCTATATACTTTATAGGTATATTTAATTGGTCAGAAATTCCTATTGCTATTCCGCCTTTAGCTGTACCATCTAACTTAGTTAGAGCAATACAATCAACCTCAGTAGCTTTAGAAAACTGTTTTGCTTGTTCTATAGCGTTTTGACCAGTTGTAGCATCTAGCACTAAAATAACTTCATGAGGAGCATTTATCGAAACCTTAGACATTACTTTCTTAATTTTTGTCAATTCATTCATTAAATTGACATTATTGTGAAGTCTTCCAGCTGTATCAATTATAACTACGTCGGAATCATTGGACTTTGCTGATTTAAGTGTGTCAAAACAAACAGATGCAGGGTCAGATCCCATTTTTTGTTTGATTAACTTAGCATTTGTCCTATTTGACCATACTTCTAATTGATCGATAGCTGCTGCCCTAAAAGTATCAGCAGCACCAATGGTTACTGATAAATTGTTCTGATTGAATTGATGAGCTAGTTTTCCAATTGTAGTTGTTTTACCAACTCCGTTTATCCCAACAACCATTATAACATAGGGTTTCTCATCTGAGAAGCTATAATCTTTTTTATTTTGCAACAAAAGATTTTTAATCTCATCTTTTAAAAAACCATAAATTTCATTGGTATGAATAAATTTGTCGTCACTTACCCTTTTCTCTAACGCATCAATTATTTTTAATGAAGTTTCTATTCCAATATCAGACTTCAATAGTGTTTCTTCAATTGAATCCAATTCTTGATCAGAGATTTTTGATTTTCCTACAAGTGATTTTGAAAAATTACCAAAAAAAGAATTTTTAGTTTTCTTAAGACCCTTTTTTAAAACTTCAGCAGATTTTTTCTCTGCATTTTGATTTTCAGTAACTGAGTCTTGTGTTTTCTTTCCAGTTAGACTTTCTTTTAACTTTTTAAAAAAATTCATTTTATAAATATAGCTAAAGAAAGCTATTTGATACTTTTTACTTTTTCGATAGAAAGTCTTTAACGCTTTCTTTTGGCATTATATCAACAGAAGTCGAATAGCCTCCAGATGTCTCATTTTTTTTGAATCTAACAACT
This sequence comes from uncultured Bacteroidota bacterium, assembly GCA_902587125.1. Lineage (GTDB taxonomy): Bacteria > Bacteroidota > Bacteroidia > Flavobacteriales > BACL11. Next base: position 61,010 of record CACIJW010000005.1, on the reverse strand, counting down.
TTGGTAAATGATTTTGCGTCTTTATTTTTTAATGATGCTACGGTTTTTTTTGCCATTTATTTAATTTCTTTATGAACAGTCATTTTCTTTAAAATAGGATTGAATTTCTTTATTTCCATTCTGTCAGGTGTGTTTTTTTTGTTTTTTGTGGTAATATATCTTGATGTTCCAGGCAAACCACTAGATTTATGTTCGGTACACTCTAAGATAACCTGAATTCTATTTCCTTTTTTTGCCATTTCTAAATTTTAAGAATGCAAATTTACATTTTTTTCACACTAATCAGAAATAAATCGTCCCTAATTCTAAAATCATGAACATCTATGTTACCTAATTTTATCTCTTTTATTTTATTTGAGGTATTAATCCAGATATCCTCTTTTTTGCCAATTGATGCTTTTATAGGCATATCGAATCCGTTCATAGCATTCCAATTACATATTAAAACTACATCTTTTCCAGTTACTTCTAATTTATAATTAAACTCAGGTAATGATGATTGAGTCAAATATTGCTGAAAAAATAATTTTAAATCTATTTTAAGATAGTCAATAATGTAGTTAATTAATTCATCTCCATCAATGCATCTATATTTAAAATCCTTATTGATATCAAGAAGCATTTTAAAAAAGAGAATGTCATTGTCAACTAGACTTCTTAAAGTATGTAACATCAATGCAGATTTAAAATACATGTCTCTACTTCCCTGCTTATTGACTCCATAATCTGAAATGATAGGCTTGTCATTAACAATAAATTTTCTTTGATTTTTTAGATACGATAACATTTTTTCATAACCATAATAACATTCAACGAAAAGAGCCTCTGAATATGTACAAAATCCCTCATGAACCCACATATCTGCAATATCGTTTGTTGTTATACTGTTTCCCCACCACTCATGGCCAGCCTCATGCAATATAATATAGTCGAACTCCAAATTGTCTATGAACTTAGTATTTCCATTATAACCATTTTGATAATTATTTCCATATGCAATGCAACTTTGATGCTCCATACCAAGGTATGGAGTTTCAACAAGAGTGAAGCCATCTCTTTCAAATGGATATGAACCAAGATATTTTTCTAAACAAGTTATTATTGGTTTCACTTGCTTAAAGTGATTTTTAGCTATCGATAAATTTTTTTTTAAAACATAATAACTTAAATCAAGTGTGTCTTCATTTCTAATTAATATATCTTCAAAACCAGAATAATTTGCAACGTTTAAGGTGACATTATAATTATTGATGGGATATGAAACAAACCATTCGTATTCATTCATCCAAGAATTCATGTAATTACTCCAATAACTTGTATCTCGTTTTAATCTTCCATTTGAGATTGCATTTAAGGGCGACCTCACAGATATTGTTATTCTCATACTGTCAGGTTCATCTGATTGATGATCTTTACAGGGCCACCAAAGACTAGCTCCAATACCTTGACAAGAAACTCCGACCCATGCTTTATTATTATCCTCTGACCATGTGAATCCCCCATCCCATGGCGGGTTCTTTGCAGTTATTGGATAACCTCCAAACCAAATTTTTAATGAAATAATTTCCCCCATTTTTATGGTTCTTGGAAATTCTATATAGGAAGCATTTTTATTTTTTGTAAAATTTAAAATTTCATCCTCAAATTCAATAATCATAATTTCCATGTTTTCAAATAAATCAATTTGAATTTTATCAAAATTGGTATTTGCTCGAATATGCATTATGTTATAAGATCTTTCAATTGATCTTTCTATGTCATCAAGCATGATGAACAGGTCATAAAATTTTACATCATAGCAAGATCTATATTTATTTAGAGTCCCTCTTACGCTGTCTTGCTGTGTGTAATTTTGTGCAAGTATTTGATTGTGAACAACTAAGACAAGAAAGATAATAATAAATCTTGCAAAGTAAAGCATGTATTTTATCTAGTCAATATTATTGAACAAGAAACATTTTGAGTACCGACTATTGGTATATCTAACTCGTAATCAAGATCCATATAACCGCTATTTTCAGTTTCTAGTAATCCATCACCACTTACTGTTAAATCAACAGAAAAACCCATTAGGTCAATGTTAGTATTTTGTGGAGTTACGATAATTGTTCCATCGCTAGATATGTTTCCCTCAATTTGGCTTGTTCCAAGATCTATGAAAATTATGTCTCCAGATCCTTCGTTAACTTCAATATTTTCTGGGATCTGATCATTTAATGAAATAGATCCAATGACAGGAACTGTGATGTCATCACAATCAGGTGATACATCCCAAAAACCAATAGCAGCCTGTTGTGCGGTTAAGCAAGTACCATTGTCTGTATTTGCATCAGGGTCATAGTTAAACATTGTTGCATCAGTGCACCCGTTAATGAAAGGAATACATCCACCATTATCAGTATTTGCGTTCGGGTCGTAGTTAAACATTGTAGGGTTTGTACAACCTAATATCAAGCAAGAGCCATCATCTTCTTCAGCATCAGGATTATAATTGATTGCTAACGGGTTCATGCAACCCTCTTCTTTTCTACATGATGAAGAAAACAACACAACTAATGACAAAAACAAAAGTGTTGCAAATTTTGTATTCATTCTTAAATTTAATAAAAATATTTAAACTAAGATGTTGCCTTTTTTCTTTGCTTCAGACAAAACAGCAGATATGCCTTTTTTATTTATAGTTCTAAGAGCTTTAGCTGAAACTTTTAAGGTTATATATTCTCCTGTTTCAGGAACAAAAAATTTCTTAGTTTGAAGATTTGGGTAAAACTTTCTTTTTGTTTTTTTGTTAGAATGGGAAACATTATTTCCAACCATTGGTTTTTTACCTGTTATTGCACATATCTTGGACATTTTCTTGAATTTAGGTCGCAAATATACAAATATCTCTATAAAATTTTATCCATTATTCCTGAAATAAGAAATTCAATAGCAAGAATTGTTGACTGTTTAGTTACTTGTTCTCGATTTCCTTTAAGCTCAAATTTTTTAGAAAGAGTTTTTGTTTTTGATGAGAAGGAAATGCATAACACACCTTTGTTTGTATTATCAATTTCCATTAGGCCAGTAGTTGAAATTGAAAAATCAGAATCAAACTTCTCAAGGCATTTTTGTGACATATCTTTTGCTACCTCTTCACTTACAACACCATATTTTTCTATTTTCTTTTTGTCTACATTTAATAAATTGACTTTTGAAAAATTACTGTAAACAACTAATCCTCCCTTAAAATATTTTGACGAACCTGAAGCTTTGGTTATAGTACTAGAAATCTTTCCTGATGTACAGCTTTCTGCGCATGAAATTGTTAATCCTCTTTTATACAATAAATCATGTATTACATGCTCTAACTTTGCAATATCATGATAACTAAAATCTATTATTTTTTTAAGATTAGTTAATGAAGAATTTATCTTCTTTTTTAATTCTAATTTATCTTTTCCTCTAGTAGTAAGTCTTAATCTTACAATTCCTTTTTTAGGTAAGTATGAAAGGCTAATATTATTTTTTTTAATATTTTTCTCCCAGCTGGAAATAATCAATGCCAGCTTAGACTCAGGAACACCAAAAACTGAAACTGTTTTATGATAAATCTGTAAAAATTCATACTTTGAGGTTAAAAATTTTTCTAATTTTTCAAAAAGATGTATAAGTTCTGATGGGACGCCTGGAAAAGCAACTAAGATGAATTTTTCTGATTCTTTTACAATAGCAGGTGCAGTTCCAATATCATTTTGAAAAAAAATACAACTCTCAGGAATATAGGCTTGTTGCTTATTTAGATTTGTGATATCAGTTCTTCCAAATTTTTTAAAAACTTCTTCTATGTTTTCAAAAACTTGTTTAGAGAATATTAGTTTTTTACTTAAGAAATGTGCAATTGCCTCTCTAGTTATATCATCATTTGTAGGTCCTAAACCACCACTTAAAATAATTAAATCAGATCTTTTGCTCTCCTCATTAATTACTTCAACTAAAGCTTTTTTATCATCACCAACAATTTTTATAGAACTGCACTCAATACCAAGTGAATTTAGTCTTTGAGCTATGAATCTACTATTGGTATCAGCAATTTGTCCAATAAGAATTTCATCACCAATGCAAATTACAGATGATTTCAATTAAAAGGCAGTAGTTGGTGAAGTTATAAACTTTCTTGGCTTAGGTTTAATGCTCATAACAGGTATTTTTGAGTTGTGAATAATATACCTTGCAGTAACACTCAAGTTGTTTGACAATGCTAACTCTTCTTTTTTTGTCATTATTATAATTAAGTCAGAGTCAAACTTCTTTTCATAATTAATAACAAAGTCTCCAAGACTTTGTTTTTTTTCTCCCTCTATTAGTTCAGAAGTACATTTAACGCCGGCATTAGAAATAAAATTAGAGACTTGATTCAAGTTCTTAATGAGTATATTTTTTTCATTAGTGTTATCTTTTAAAAATACAGATACTATTCTTATTGTTGAATTCCAATATCTTGCATATTCAATAGCAAATGTAACTTTCTCTTTAGTCTCTTTTCCTAAATCAAGTGGAAGTATTATATTATCAAAATTTTCTGTGCTTATATTTTCTTTTATAGTAATTACAGGAATGTTGGACAACCTTACAACTCTCTCTGCGTTTGAGCCAATGAATTTTTTTATTACGCCCTTGGGAGATCCATTAGTACCCATAACTATTAGGTTAGCATTAATCATTGAAGAGACCTCTACAATTTGCTCATAAATTTTCCCATTTGCAACCATTGAGTCAACTTTGACAGAAAATTTACTTGAGTGCATTTCTGAAATTTCATCAAGCTTATCTTTTACTTTGTTTCTTATTTCTTCAAAGGGATTATCAATTAGCAAACCACTAATTTTAGATTGTTCTTCAATGACACTTAGAATAATTACTTCTGATTTTTTTATTTTAGCGATTAGGCAAGCTTGTTTTAGAGCAGCTAAGGATTGTTCAGAAAAACCCACTGGAACTAAAATTTTGTTTGTTAACATTTGCTAATTTTATGCAAAAATACATTTTTATATGAGTGTTTTTCTTGATTCTGAACTAATTATCAATAATGGTAGAATCTACCATCTCAATTTAAAGCCAGAAGATATTTGCAAAGATGTAATTCTTGTTGGTGATCCTTTAAGAGTAAAAGTGATTGCTGAAAAATTAGATAATATACATTTTTTTAAAAAGAATAGAGAGTTTTACTCATGTAAAGGAAGTTTCAACAAGAAAGATATTTTAATTATTTCTACTGGAATTGGGACCGATAATATTGATATTGTAATTAATGAACTTGATGCACTTCGTAACATAAATTTTTCCACAAGAAAAGTTTATTTGAAAAAAAAATCTTTGAATATATACAGACTAGGTACTAGCGGAGGAGTTCAAAAATATGATGATGAAATTGTCGTTTCACAATACTCAATAGGGCTAGATGGACTTGCATATTATTATGAAAGTGATGATTTTCTCAATACTAAAATTTCTGAAAAATTTAAATCACATATGAGCTGGCCGGATGCGCTGTCTCTTCCATATTGTGTTTCCTGTGATAGCGACTTATTAAAAAAATTCAGTTCATTCAAATCTGGAATTACCATTACTGCAACAGGCTTTTATGCACCACAAGGAAGAAATCTAAGACTAAAATCTAGTATTGAAGACTTACACAAAAAACTCGAGGATTTTAAATTTTATGATTTAAGAATTTTAAATTTTGAAATGGAGAGTTCAGCGATTTACTTTTTAAGTAAAATGCTTGGACACAAGTCAATTACAATTTGCTCAGTTCTTAGCAATAGAAATATCAAAACTTTTAAAAAAGAACCGAAAAAAATTATAAACAAAATGATTGAGTCATCTCTTAGCATTATATCCAAATGAGAAATTTTTTAGTTTCCATATTTTTCATTAGTCTGTTTTTTTCTTGCCAATCTGAATATAAAATTGAACCGTCTTTTAATTCATATATAGATGTAAGCGTTCCCCCAGACTCAATTACTCTAAAAATAATCAATCCTTATAAAAAATCTGTTGACAGTGTTATGAACGAGATTTTATGCTTTAATAAGACAAAAATGGAAAAGGGAAAGCCAGAGAGTCTTTTAGGCAATTTTGTAGCAGATCTTTGTATTTATGAAACAAATAGTTATGATATGATTGATTTTTGTTTGCTTAATAATGGAGGACTAAGATTTCCCTTGGACTATGGTGATATTACAAGAGGAGATATATATAAACTTATGCCCTTTGATAATAAGATGGTAATAGTCAAAATATTTAAAGAAGATATCTTAGAGATATTTAACTATTTTGAAAAAAAAGGTGGCCAACCAATATCAAAACTCAGAGTTGAAATAGAAAACAATAAAGTTGTAAATCACAATTTAGAGCTTATGAAAGATACTTTTCATGTACTAACTAGTGACTATTTAGCAAACGGAGGTGATAATATGACTTTTTTTGTCGACAAAGAAGTAGAAAATCTTAATGTTATGCTCAGGGATTTGATAATTGAGCATTGTAAAAGAAAAGACACCATTACATCAGCACTTGACCAAAGAATATATGATTATGAATAGAAAGCAGTTTATCTACAACACAATCTTGGCCACAACTGGTTTGTCTATGCCATTTAACTCTGTCGATTTAAATAAAAAGCAAAAGAAATTAACTATTTTACATACAAATGACATGCATTCTCATATTTTTCCATTTAAGTCAGGAAAATACAAAGGCCTAGGAGGCATGGCAGAAAGAGCTTCTCTTATAAAAAGTATTAGAGAAAGAAATGACAATGTTCTGTTGTTGGATGCTGGAGACATCTTTCAAGGAACTCCATATTTTAATTTTTTTGGAGGGGAGCTTGAGTTCAAGCTTATGAGTGAGATGAACTATGATGCGGCAACTCTTGGAAATCATGATTTTGATAACGGAATTAAAGGATTCAATGATAAATTAAAATATGCAAAATTTAGTTTCATCAATTCAAATTATGATTTCAGCAATACAATTTTAAATGGCAAAATCAAAAAATTTAAAATCTTTAAAAAAGATCAAATAAAAATTGGAGTCTTCGGATTAGGAGTTGAATTGGATGGACTAGTTCAAAAAAGACTATATGGAGATACAATATACAATGATCCGATTGAAGTCGCAAATGAAGTATCAAGTAAACTAAAATTTGATTATGATTGTGATATGATAGTTTGTCTATCACATTTAGGGTTAGAGTACGAAAGCGATAAAGTTTCTGATTTAAAAGTTGCTAAAAACTCTTCATGCATAGATTTAATTATTGGTGGTCACACTCATTCATTTCTTGAAAAATCTATAATTGTTACTAATCAAATAAATAAAAAAGTAATCGTATCCCAAGCAGGCTATGGTGGCATAAAGTTAGGCCGATTGGATTTTATATTTAACAAAAAAAACGAAATTAGAAAAGTGATTTCGACTTTGAAGGATATAAAAAGTTTGAATTTTTCTTAAAATAAAGTTCATCAACCAAATAAATTTTTTAGTCTTTAACCAGAAAATATCATAAATCATTTAACAAAAAAAAAAAACAAAAAATTTTTCTTTTTTAACTTTCATTTTAAAGAATAGTTTTTAATATTTGCTATGCAATTTTGTTAATAACTAAACCAAATTGTTAAGAAATCTGAACCAATTTTAGACTTCTTATTTTTAACCAAAACAAGAATTATTACATTTAATGGGATTGACAAATCATGAGGAAATATGGAACAACTGTCTTACAGTAATCAGAAATAATGTAAGTCACCAAAATTTCAAAATATGGTTTGAACCAATTTTACCAGTAAGCATTAAAGACAATATATTAACAATTCAAGTACCAAGTCAGTTTTTTTATGAGTGGTTAGAAGAAAACTATATAACTCTTCTCAAAAAGACAATAAAAAAAGAATTAGGCAAAGAAGGTAAATTAGAGTACCATATTGTTCTTGAAAATTCATCAAAATCCAAGCCTTACGTTTCTAAAATACCAAGTTCTAATCAAAAAGATATACAAAATTACCCAGTTAGTATTCCAATGAACTTAAGTACTAACAAAATTAGAAATCCATTTATAATTCCTGGACTTCAAAAAATAAACATAAATCCACAACTAAATAAATCATATACGTTCGATGCTTTTGTTGAAGGAGAATGCAATAGATTAGCCAGATCTGCTGGATATGCTGTAGCTCAAGATCCTGGAGGCACCTCATTTAATCCACTTTTTATATATGGTAGTGGTGGACTAGGCAAAACTCACTTAGCAAATGCAATTGGAATTGAAGCAAAGAATCTAGATCCCGAAAAAACAGTTTTATATGTTTCTGCAGATAAGTTCCAAACTCAATTTATTGATGCGATAATGGACAACAAGAAAAATGATTTTGTTCACTTTTATCAGTCTATTGATTTATTGATTATTGACGATGTTCAATTTTTAAGCGGAAAAGAGAAAACTCAAGACGTATTTTTTCATATTTTCAATCATTTACATCAAAATGGAAAACAAATAATTTTAACCTCTGACAAAGCTCCAGTTGACATAATTGGCATGGAACAAAGATTACTCTCAAGATTTAAATGGGGACTTTCTGCTGATCTTCAAGCTCCTGGACTTGAAACAAGATTAGCCATTTTAAGAAAAAAAATTAAAAAAGATGGAATTGAAATTTCAAATGAAGTTATTGAGTATATAGCTTACTCAATCACTACTAATGTAAGAGAACTTGAAGGAGCCCTAATTTCATTACTTGCGCAGGCCTCTTTAAATAAGAAAGATATTAATATTGACCTGGCAAGAAATATGCTAGATAAATTTGTTAGAAATACTGTTAGAGAAGTTTCTATCGATTATATTCAAAAAGTAATTTGTGACTATTTTGACATACCCATTGAAATAATGAAATCAAAAACCAGAAAAAGGGAAATTGTTCAGTGCAGACAACTCGCAATGTATTTTGCAAAACAGCTTACTAAAAATTCACTTGCTATGATTGGAAAACATTGTGGCAATAAAGACCACGCTACTGTTTTGCATGCATGCAAAACTGTTAATAATCTCGCAGATACTGACAAAAGATTTAAAGGGTACATTTCTGACATAGAAAAACGTCTAACAATTTCTTAAATGAAAATTTTAATGGTTTGCCTTGGCAATATTTGTAGATCCCCATTAGCTGAAGGAATACTTAGTAGCAAGATCTCAAACATGAAAGTAACAGTTGATTCAGCTGGAACAGCAGGATATCATATTGGCAGCAAACCAGATCCAAGAGCAATTGACATTGCAAAAAAAAATAATATTGACATAAGTACTTTACGAGCTAGAAAATTTGAACGCTCTGATTTTATAAATTTTGATAAAATCTATGTAATGGATAAAAATAATTTTAATGATGTCATTGGTTTGGCAGAAAACAAGAACGAGGCATCTAAAGTTATCTTAATTACTGATATACTTGACTCTTATTCCATTGTCCCTGATCCCTATTATGGTGGTTTAGCTGATTTTGAGAAAGTTTTTAATTTGTTAGATAAAATCTGTCATAAGATAGCAAACAAAATTGAATCTAGGTAGCATCTACATAATTCCCTCACAAATTTCAAATGAATCGAATGTTAATTTGATAAACAATCACCTGATTGAAATAGTAAAATCACTAGAATTTTTCATAGTTGAGAATATTAGAACTGCTAGAAGATTTATTAAAAAGTTAGACAATAATAAAAATATTGATAAAGCAACTTTTTTTCTGATAAATAAACACAATAGATTTAATTTTCAAAGTGAAATTTTAAAAACATTAAACGAAAAGAAAAATATTGGAATTCTTTCGGATAGTGGATATCCGTGCGTAGCTGATCCTGGCAGTAAGATATTAAAATTTGCTCACGAAAAAAATATAAAAGTCATTCCTCTAATTGGTCCATCTTCTATAATTTTAGCACTATCATCTTCAGGATTAAACGGTCAAAAGTTTTCTTTTTGCGGATATCTTTCAATTGATACAGTTAACAGAAAAAAAGAAATCCATCTAGCTCAAAAAAAAGTAATAAAAAATGATGAAACACAAATTTTTATTGAAACGCCCTTCAGAAATCAAAAAACTTTTGAGGATCTGATTAAAAATTGTGATGAACATCTGCATCTATGTTGTGCAGTAAATTTAACATCTAATGATGAGATAATACATACAAAAAAAATAGGTCATTGGAAAAAAATAATTTTCAAGCTACCTAAACAACCAGCAATTTTTTTAATTGGAAAGTGAAAAAATAGTTTATTTATATTTGTTATATGGATTTAAAATTTAAATTCTTATCAAAAATACCGAGTCCTTTAAAAAATAAATATCTGATAACTTTTATAGTTTTTCTTCTTTGGATGACATTTTTAGATAGTTACAACATCCTTAACTTAAGAAAACTTTACATAGAAGAAAAAAAGCTTAACGAAGAAAAAGAGTTTTATATTAATGAAATAAGAAAAGATAGTGTTGAGCTTTATAAGCTAACTAATGATAAAAAATACCAAGAAAAGTTTGCAAGAGAGAGATACTTAATGAGAAAAAAAAATGAAGATGTTTATATCATAAAAGAACAAAAAAAATGAAAAATCTTACATTTTCAGAGTTTAAAAAAAATTCTCTAAAGGAATGGAAAGAAAGAAATCTAATTTCTGATGAAATAATTTTTACGTCAGAAAATTCAAAGAAAAGTTTCCAAACGATTTTTAAAAAAGAAACAAAAGCTTATGAATGGATTTATAATAAAAAGCCTGAACTAACTAATCAAAGAATTATAGATTGTATTGATTTAAACTTTAACAATATATGGATCGAAAATGTATCTGCTCCAGAAATAATTTTTAAAGATATAAAGTGTGAAAAAACTAATTTTTTATTTTTTAAAACTTCTGAAGATAGTCGGGAAGCTATTTCATCATTTTGTAGTAAGAAAAATTTTAATTATGAATTTGTAGAAGAAAATAATATTATCAATTTTGAAAATTATGATAATCATGCACTACAAAAATTAATAAATGAGAAAAAAGACAAGAACAAATTATTTCTATTTGTAAAATCTGAAAACAAGTTTTTTGACCAAATTGCAACATTAAAAAGTTTATATCTAAATTTTAAAAATTCAAAAAAAGTACAAATTATTTGTACAATTGAAGATTCTCTAGTGAAAACAGAGGATTTCCTATACATAGCTAGCTTTAAGATTCTATCTTCGGTTCTAGCCTGCTCAGATTTTATGATTAAAACCATTGGCTTGAACGAAAGATCCCGATTGGCAAAAAACATATATAATATTCTCAAGTACGAGTCAAATATTGAAAAAGTTTCAGATCCTCTAAATGGATCTTTTTATTTGAACTCACTAATTGAAAAAAAAGTAAATAATAATTTTAAGGAGAAAAAAAATCTTAAAATACCTGAAAGAAAAAGTTGGATTTCTGATGAAAATATTGAGATATATGAATACTTCATAAAGAATGATATTTCAAGTTTGGAACATATTAATTTTTTTTCAGGGGAACCTCCATTTTTGAGAGGACCTTATGCTACTATGTACACAAACAAGCCATGGACTATTAGGCAGTATTCAGGATTTTCTACAGCTAAAGATTCAAACGCTTTTTACAAAAAAAATATTTCTCAGGGTCAAACTGGTCTTTCAGTTGCCTTTGATTTGCCTACACATAGAGGATATGATTCAGATAATGAAAGAGTCAAAGGAGATGTTGGTATGGCTGGAGTTGCAATAGACACAATAGATGATATAAATGAACTTTTTGAGGGGATAGACCTAAATAATATATCAGTATCCATGACTATGAACGGTGCTGTACTTCCAATAATGGCATTTTACATTGCTTGTGCAAAAGAAAATGGAGTTGATATAAAAAATCTTAAAGGAACTATTCAAAACGACATACTGAAAGAGTTTATGGTGAGGAACACATATATTTTTCCTCCTAAACCATCAATGAGAATAATTTCTGATATTTTCAAATATGTCTCAAAAGAGATGCCAAAGTTTAATTGCATATCAGTATCAGGCTATCATATGCAAGAGGCAGGCGCTAGTGCTGAAATTGAACTGGCATATACCCTCTTAAATGGGTTAGAATATTTAAGAACAGGCATAGAAGCAGGTTTGAAAATCGATGATTTTGCGCCAAGAATTTCATTTTTTTGGGGTATAGGCATGAACTTTTTTACTGAAATTGCAAAAATGAGAGCTGGAAGACTACTATGGGCTAAAATTGTAAAATCATTCAATCCAAAAAATCCAAAATCAATGTCACTTAGAGCTCATTGCCAAACTAGTGGCTGGAGTTTAACGGAACAAGATCCATATAACAATATTTGCAGAACAGCAATTGAAGCTTTGGGAGCTGTTTTAGGAGGAACTCAAAGTTTACATACAAACTCTCTTGATGAAGCTATAGCATTACCTACTGAATTTTCAGCAAAAATTGCAAGAGACACTCAAAAACATCTTCAAATTAATACTGGAATGTGTGATGTTGTTGATCCTCTAGGAGGAAGCTACTATATTGAATACTTAACTGATAAAATTTACAAAAAATCTTGGGAAATTATTGAAGATATAGAAAAAAATGGTGGAATGATAGATGCAATTTCAAGTGGAATTCCTAAAACTAAAATCGAAAAAGTAGCAACCATCAAGCAGGCAAAAATTGATTCTGGAAAAGAAATTATAGTAGGTTTAAATAAGTTTGAAAAAAACTTGAAACAAAGTAAGTTTCATCTGCTAGAAATTGATAATAAAAATGTTATCAAATCTCAAACCAAGAAATTAATAAAAAACAAAAAAATCAGAAACGAAAGTGATGTTTCAAAAATTCTAAAACAAATCACTAGCTCATGTAAATCAAAAAAGCAAAATCTATTAACTTTGGCAGTTGAAGCTGCAGAAAAAAGAGCAACACTTGCAGAGATAATTGGTGCTTGTGAAAAAGTTTTTAAAAGATACACAGCAACCAATAATTTAATTTCTGGTTTTTACATGAAAGAGATAAAAGACAATCATCATTTTAAAAAAGCTAAGAAACTTTCAGATTATTTTTATGAAATTGAAGGAAGACGAGCTAGAATTTTGGTAGCTAAAATGGGACAAGATGGTCACGATAGAGGTGCAAAAATTGTAGCAACATCATTCTCTGACATGGGGTTTGATGTTGATATTGGAGCATTATTTCAAACACCAACTGAGGTAGTCAATCAAGCTTTAATAAATGATGTTCATATAATTGGAATTTCTTCTCTTGCAGCGGGACATACTACAAATGTTCCAGAAATAATTAAGCTATTGAAAAAATATAATAGAGAGGACATTTTAATAGTTTTAGGAGGAGTAGTTCCCGAAAATCAACACAAAAATCTTATTGATGCTGGAGTTGATCTAATTTTTGGACCAGGATCAGTTATTGCAGAGTCAGCATGCAACATTTTAAGTAAATTAATTGATTCAAATGAAAGTAGGCGTTAATAGTCTTTTTAAAAAGTTAAAAGAGTATAGACAAGTCATAAAGAAAAAAGGATTCAAGGGGTTTATTAAAATCTATGGTTGGAAAGTAGTGGTTGTTGTCTTTTTATATTATTTAGTTAGAGATTCCATACTCTACATACTCATTCCGTACCTTTTTGCAAAAGGCTTACTCAATTGATTTAAAAACATTTGTAATTATCGAAGTACATTCAAGTATTTCTTTTTTATTTATGATAAGTGGCGGAGCAAACCTAATTATGTTTCCATGAGTTGGTTTTGCGAGTAATCCTTTATTTTTTAAAAGCATACAAATCTCCCACGCAGAGATACTTGAGGTTTTTTTTATTTCTATGGCATTAAGTAATCCTTTTCCCCTTATATCTTTGATGATTGAAGAATTTAGTTTATTGAGCTCCTCTCTAAAAATATTTCCCATTAGATTTGCATTATCACTTAAATTTTCATCAATCACTACTTCCAGTGCAGTTTTTGCAACAGCACAAGCAAGTGGATTTCCTCCAAAAGTTGAACCATGCTCACCTGGCTGAATACAAAGCATTACATCATCATTGCATAGTACAGCTGAAACAGGATAAACTCCTCCCGACAAAGCCTTTCCCAATATTAGGATATCAGGTTTAACATTTTCATGATCACAAGCAAGAAGTCTTCCAGTTCTTCCAATTCCAGTTTGAACCTCATCTGCAATGAATAAAACATTGTATTTGTCACAAATTTTTCTGACAGAACTTAAATATCCGGGGTCTGGCACAATAACTCCTGCCTCACCTTGTATTGGCTCTACCATAAAAGCACATACGTTAGGGTCCTTAAGTTCATTTTCTAATGCATTTAAATCATTATAGGCAATTAAATCGTAGCCGGGCATATATGGCCCAAAACCTTTGTAAGATGATGGATCATCAGAACTTGAAATTGCTGCAAGTGTTCTACCCCAAAAATTTCCTCTAGCAAAAATGATTCTAGCCTTGTTCTCCTCAATGCCTTTTTTTAAATATCCCCATTTTCTTGCAAGCTTATTAGCTGTCTCACCACCTTCAACTCCAGTATTCATTGGTAATACCTTATCATAGCCAAATAACTTTGTTATATATTTTTCATATTCACCTAATATGTTATTATGAAAAGCTCTTGAGGTTAATGTTAATTTATGAGCTTGAGAAGTCAGCGAATCTAAAATTCTTTCATTACAATGACCTTGATTAACTGCTGAATAAGCAGATAAAAAATCGTAATAACGATTTCCCTCAACATCCCAAACATATATTCCACTTCCTTTAGCAAGAACAACAGGTATTGGGTGATAGTTATGTGCACCGTATTCGAGCTCTAAATCTATGTAATAGTTTTGGTCTTTCATTTTAGTTACAAAATTAAAAAATGAAATCAAATAATTAAATTTGCTTAATGAGTTCAAAGAAAAGAACTTTACTAAATAATGTTAAAATATTTGATATTGCAAATAAAGGACAAGCCATAGCAAAGTTTAATGAAAGAGTTATTTTAGTTGACAAAGCAGTTCCTGGTGATATTTGTGACATTCTTGTTACAAAAAAAAGAAGGAAGTTTTGGAAAGGTAAAATTACCAAAAGAACAAAAGACTCTGAACATAGAATTGAGGCAAAATGTAAACATTTTGGAATTTGTGGTGGCTGTAAATGGCAAAATATGAAATATGACTCTCAATTAAACTTTAAACAAAATGAGGTTCTAAATAATCTTAAAAGAATTGGTGGAGTTGAGGTTGAAAATATTAACAAAATAATAGCTTGCAATGAAACTTTCTACTATAGAAACAAAATGGAATTTACTTTCTCGAACAAAAGATGGTTAACTGATGAAGAAATTAAAAATTGTAAAAAAATACAAAACAGAAATGCATGTGGATTTCACATTTCGGGAAGATACGATAAGGTTATAGATATTGAAGAATGTCATTTACAAAAAGAACCTTCTAACAGTATAAGAAATTCAATTAAAGAATTTTGCTTAAATAATGAAATATCATTTTTTGATTTAAGAGAAAAAGAGGGTTTAATAAGAAGTTTGTTAATAAGAACAGGATATAACGACGAATTAATGGTTTTGGTTCAATTTTTCAATAACGATTTCAAAAAAATTAATCTTTTAATGAATCACTTAAAAAATAGTTTCAAGAGTATAACATCATTACTATATGTAATAAACAATAAAGCAAATAGTACAATTTATGATCAAGATGTAATTTGCTTCAGTGGAAAAAAATTTATTGAAGAAAAAATAGGTGCTTTATCTTTTGATATTGGACCGAAATCCTTTTTTCAAACAAATAGTAAGCAAACAAAAATTTTATTTGACAAAATCTCCGAGATTGCTGATTTAAAAAATAATCATATTGTATATGATTTATACACAGGTACTGGAACAATAGCTCAATATTTGTCAAAAAATGCAAAAAAAATTGTTGGCATAGATTCTGTTGAGGAGGCCATTAATGCGGCAAAAAGAAGCTCAAAAAAAAATAAAATAAAAAATTGCACTTTTATTTGTGGAGATATGAAAGTAATTTTAAACGAGGATTTAATAAAATCAAATTGTAAGCCTGATGTAATTATTACTGACCCTCCAAGAGAAGGTATGCATAAAAAAGTGATTTCTCAGATTATGAATGTAAAGCCTGAAAAAATTGTTTACATAAGTTGCAACTCAGCAACACAAGCTAGAGATATTGCAATTTTAAAAGAATTATATGACATAGAATTTATTCAACCTGTTGACATGTTCCCAATGACACATCATGTTGAAAATATTGTTTCACTAACTTTAAAAAAGAAAACAGTATGAATGATATTTGGAAAAAATTACAAGAGCTATATCATCTCAATCCAAGACTTTTTGGTTTTTTACTATTCGTAGATTTATGTATCGTGATGTTTTTGATAAAGATTTTTTTATTGTAAATCAAAAATTTTCTTAAGTACTTTAATAATTTGAGGTAATACCAAATCATCTTTATAGTTGAATATTACAAAGTCCGATAGCTTCTCTTTCTCAATTTGAGACATTTGCATAGAAATTCTTTTTTTAACTGAGTCACTATCGACTTTATCCCTTTGCATCACACGACTTACTCTGTCTTGCAATTTTGCTGTAACACAAACAACATAATCTAAATTCTTATGTGAATTAGCTTCAAATAAAATTGCTGCTTCTTTAAAAACTACTTTTTCATCATATCTGCTGCTCATCCAATTATTAAATTCTTTTTTTACAAATGGGTGAACTATTTCATTTAATTTTTTTAATTTTTCTTTGTTAGAAAATACTTGAATTGCTAATTTTTCTCTACTAATCTTTTCATTTTCAATAATATCCTCACCAAAAAATTTTCTGATTTGGTCACGCACATAAGTATTTTCGGAAACTATTTTTTTAGAAACTTGATCTGAACTAAAAATAGAATATCCCATTTTTTGTAAGATATTACATATGTATGTTTTTCCGACACCAATACCACCAGTAATCCCTACTTTAATCATTTTAATAATTCTTTATAGATTTTAATATACTGGGGGACAACTTCACTTGTGGAATACTTCTTAGAGTGTTTCACACAATTATTTCTAATTCTTAAATACAAATCATTATCTAAAAGTAATTTTATACAATCATCAGACATTTTTTTAATATCTCCTAATTTAGACACAAAACCTGTCACTCCATCAACTACAATTTCTGTAAGTCCGCCAACATTAGTAGAAATAACTGGAACGCCAGATGAAATTGCTTCTAATGCAGACAAACCAAAACTTTCCTTCTCAGAAGTCAATAAAAATAGCGTTGAATTTTTAAGTTCCTTGTGAATCTTTCTTGAATATTTTTTAAAGTGTACTCTTTTTTCAATATTTAATTTTTTTGACAACTCTTTTATTTTTTTTAGCTCCGGTCCATCTCCAACTAAGTTTAAACTACAATTGATTTTTTTTTGAACTTTATAAAAAACCCTTAATACATGATCAACTTTTTTTACTTTTCTAAAATTTGATACGTGCGTGATAATTTTTTCAGCTTTATCATTTTCAGCAGTTGGACAGTACAAAGCTGAGTCGATAAAGTTTGGAATAATTTTAATTTCTTTTTTTATTTTAAAATTTTTCAATGTATCTTCTTTTAAACTTTTTGAAACAGATGTTACAATATCTGAATTATTAATTGCGAACTCAATCACTGGCTTAAATGATTTATCCTTGCCAATAAGTGTGATATCAGTACCATGTAAAGTTGTAACAATTGGTAATTCTTTAGAAAGACTCCTCAAAATTTGTTTTGCTGACAGTGCAGCTGATGCATGAGGTATAGCATAATGTACGTGTACTAAATCTAAATTATAATTTACAGCGACATCTACTATTTTACTTGTAAGATTAATTTCATAAGGTGTATATTCAAATAAAGGGTAATTATATGTTGTAACTTCATGAAAAAAAATGTTTTTATTTTTTTTATATTTCAGCCGAAACGGCCTACTGTATGAAATAATATGAATCTCATGCCCTAAATTAGCAAGTGATTGAGCTAATTCTGTCGCAACTATTCCACTACCTCCTTGGGTTGGATAACAAACAATTCCAATTTTAAGATTATTCATTATCAAACATATCAAAAGTTAGCCTCATTAATTCTGTTCTTAAATTCATTTCAATTAATTTCTTGTTATCGGCGTTGGGATGTATTCTATTTGATAGGAAAATCAAAATAATATTTTTTTCAGGATCAGCCCATGCCAGTGTACCTGTAAAACCTGTATGACCAAAGCTTTTCATACTTACATTTTTACTGGCGACTCCAACTTCTTGGTCTTCAAGACAGGGTTTGTCAAAGCCTGCACCTCTCCTATTTTCATTAAAAACGTATTGTCTTGAGGTAAATTTTTTTATTGTTGATTCATTTAAAAATCTTTCATCTCCATACATACCATTGTCAAGATATAATTGCATAAACTTAGCTAAATCATTTGAACTAGAAAAAATACCTGCATGTCCCCCAACTCCGTCTTGCAAAGCTGCGCCCATATCATGAACGTGTCCAATTAAAAGTTGATTTCTGTAATAATTATCAACTTCAGTTGGGACTATTCTTTTCATATCTATCTCTTTAAATGGATTGTAACACATATTTTCCATTCCTAATTTTTTCAAGAAAATTTTATTCAGTATCTTATCTTGTGTTAGTTGATAGGAATTTTCTATTATTTTTTTGTACAAATAAAATCCAAGATCACTGTAAAGATATTTCTTATCCTCATCAATTTTAGATTCTAATATTCGCTTTACTATTGTGTCTTGAAATGAACTTTTACTGTATAAATTTTTCGCAACTTGATAATCAAAATTAAAGTTCTTTTCTGAACTATATATAGATTTATTTAGTAATTTCCTGTTGGAAATTGAATCAAATAAAAATGTTTCTTGATAAAAAGGAATCCATGGAACCAAGCCCGCTTGATGTGCCAATATTTGCTGATTACTTGTACTGCCAAGTGAAGATTTAAAGATTGTAGAATCATAATATCCAATTTTTTCATCAAGCTTGAATAGTTTTTCATCTGTCATTTTCATAAGTATTGGTACAGTTGATATTATTTTTGTTATTGATGCTAAATCATAAACATCATTATTTTTTACTTGATGATTTTGTTTATATGTGTGAAATCCATATGATTTGTGAAAAAAGATATTTTTGTCCTTACTAATCAATACTTGGCATCCCGGAAAGGCTTTTTCTTTTATGGCCTCTTCTATAAGACTATCAATAGCAATGAGATTATTTTGAGAAAAGTCAAGTTCATTGTGATTAATATAACCTAATCTTGTTTTTTGTGATTTTAAACCGTGACCTTTCTTAAAATGTCTTGTTGTAACTGGAACTTTTGAATTAATTTCAATTCCGCCAAATATACTTTGTGCTGCATATTTCTGTGCATACTTGTTACTTTGATATCCAAGAACGATAGCTTCAAAATTTTCTAACGTAAGTAAAGAATTTAGAGTATATGGACTTGAGAATGTTGTAATTATAATCTTATTTTGCAAACCAAGTGTTTGTAAAAAAATGTCTAAATCTTTTTTTATTTTATAGTCTATCCATGGATTTTTATCGGATTTGTATATTGAAACAATTACCAGATTATATCTAGATAAACTATCTAAATATTTTGCTTGAGTTTTTAAATCTTCACTTTCATTCATTTTGAATGATTTGATTCTTGAGTAATTAGATAAAGTTTGATTAAAATAGTTAAGATCACCTCCAATAGTTAGGCTTGCTATACTTAGAGTATCTAACCTTTTCAATGGTATTAAATCTTTATTATTTTTTAATAATGTTATCGACTTTCTATGTATTTTTTCATTTAAAACCTCAAAAGCTATATCATTACTCTCATCAATTAGTTTATAATTATTTTTAATCCAAAATTTTGCGTTAAGAACTTTTCTGCATTTTAAATTAATATCACTAATAGAAAGCTTTCCGCTGTCAATTGCATTTTGAATAAAATCAATTGCCTTTGAAACATTAGAAGACATTAACAAAATATCATTTCCAGCTACTAAAGCATTATACTCAAGCTCACCGACTTCGTAGTATTCACTAACTCCTTTCATATTTAATGCATCAGTAATAATTAACCCTTTGAAATTCATCCTATTTATCAATTGTTTTTTTATTGCTTTTTTTGATAAACTGGTTGGGACTCCTGAGTCATCTATAGAAGGAACATTTAAATGTGCAGTCATGATAGATGATACTCCTGAACTAATTAACTTTTTAAAAGGTTTAAGCTCATATTTTTTTAATCTAAGGATATTATGACCTACTGTGGGAAGTGTTTTGTGAGAATCCTTGTCAGTGTCTCCATGTCCTGGAAAATGTTTTGCACAAGCCAGAACTCCATTTTCTTGTAAACCTCTCATATATGAGTCACTAAGCTCTGAAACTAATTTAGAATCTTCTCCAAAAGATCTATTATTTATAATTGGATTTTTAGGATTAGAATTTACATCGGCAACTGGAGCTAAGTTCATATTTACACCAATTGATTTACATTGATTTGCAATTTCATAACCCATTTTATAAGCTAAATGTTTATCATCACAAGCTCCTAGTGTCATTGGCCATGGAAATTTAAAAGAAGAATCTAATCGCATTGACAAACCCCATTCTGCATCCTGTGCTATTATCAACGGAATTTTAGAGGATTGTTGGAACTTTCTTGTCATTTTCTTTTGCTTTTTAGGACTACCCTGCAAAAACATAACTCCACCAATACCAAAATTTTTTATGAGTCTTATTATTTCCTCTTCATGACTGACTGATTTGTTTGAGTATGAAGCCACTACGAATAATTGTCCAATTTTTTCTCTGAGTGTCAAATTATCAAAAATACTGTCAACCCACTCATTTTGTATTTCACTAAAATCTGTATTAAAATCATTTGTCTTATTAAAAACAGGATTCAAAATAAATAATGAAATGACGGAAAATAAAAAGATATTCTTCACTTTGTAAATTTAATATAACTAAGTTTATACTTATTTAAAAAGAAACATAATTTATCAAAAATGAAAATTTCTTTCGTCAAGAACAAAAAGAACAAAAAGTTCAATTATAGTCCAAGGTTTCAAACAAAAAAAAGTGAATCAACTAAGAAAAAAATTGTTTTCAAAAAAAGAGAAATACTAACAAAGAATAACAAAATTAATAAATCACAATTACTACTATTAGTTAGTCTATTATTTTTATTTTTATATCTGTTATTAAATTAGTAAACATTGGGTGTAATTAAAATACTAGAAAGTCAGGTTGCAAACAAAATAGCAGCCGGTGAGGTTGTTCAAAGACCTGCTTCAGCTGTTAAAGAACTTTTAGAAAATTCTATTGACTCGCAAGCAGATGAAATTATTTTATCGTTTTACTCTGGAGGTAATAAGATGTTTCAGGTTTCTGACAACGGTTGTGGCATGGATATAGATGATTTAAACTTATGCGTCAAGAGGCATGCAACCTCTAAAATAAAAACATCTCAGGATCTCAATAACATAAAAACAATGGGTTTTAGGGGCGAAGCTTTAGCTTCTATTTCAGAAATCTCTGTTATGGAAATTAAAACTAAATCCAAAGGTCATGATATTGGCAATAGAGTTTTATTTAGTTCTGGAAAGAAACAAAAAGCTGAGCCATTTAATGCACAACAAGGAACGTCCATCAAAGTTGAAAATATTTTCTTCAATTTACCTGCCAGAAAAAAATTTCTCAAATCTGAAAAAATTGAATCTAAGCATATAATTGAAGAATTTAAAAGAGTTGCAATTATTAACAATGAAATAAATTTTGTTTGCTATGAAAATGGGAAAGAAATCTTTAAGCTACAGAAAGCTAAACTCTTGAACAGAATATTAGAAGTAAATAACCTAAAAATAAATAACAATTATGTTCCTGTAAATGAAGAAACTAGCATAGTTAAAATTTTTGGATATATTGCAAAACCTGAGCTGGCAAAAAAAACTAGAGGAGAACAATATCTTTTTGTTAATAAAAGATTTTTTAAAAGCAATTATCTTTCACATGCAATAAAATCTGCATTCAAAGGATTGATTGATGAAAAAAAAATTCCCACTTTCTACATTAATTTTGAAATTAATCCCTCACAAATTGATGTTAATATACATCCTAATAAAACTGAAATCAAATTTTCTGACGAAAAATCAATTTATTCTATTTTAAGATCAGCTGTCAAAAAATCACTAGCTCAATATAATTTAATCCCCTCAATTGATTTTAATCTAGATCAAGCTTTTTTTAATGAATTAGACCGTAAACCTAATAAAATTTCTGCCCCTACAATTAAAATAGATAAAAACTATAACCCGTTCAAGAATGATTCTCAAAATACAAGCTCTAATCTTCTAAATAATTTGTTTTCCGAGACAAGTGATTTTATTGATTCTAAGGCTGAAAACGATTTGTTTCAAATTGAAAACTTTATGATTTCAATTGAATTTGATAGCTTAAAAATCTTTAGCATAAGAAAAATGCATAAAAGAGTATTGTATGAAAACTATCTTAGTTTTAATGCAGAAAATAATTCTGTAAATCTCATATTTCCCATTGATTTATTTTTTAGTGATAGTGAACTATCAACTATTGAAGAAATTAAAAGTTCTTTAAATAAATTTGGATTTAAGTATGTGTTAAAAGAAAAAATGTTGTCAGTTATAGCAATTCCATCCAACTGCGATGAAAGTAAGATTAGAGAATACTTTGAAGATTTTATTGAATCAAAAATTAACAACACTAGCTTAGAAACAGATTTTAAAATAGAAATAGCCAAGAAACTTTGCAAACGAAATGCCTACAAACCAAAGAGCAAACTCTCCAGCTTGGAGATGGAAGCGCTATATGTAAGCTTTCACAAATGTAAGAACCAAAAATTTTGCCCCTCAGGCACAAGAATTTGGGAATCACTAACAACTGAACTTATTAGTAAAATAATTAAACCATAATGTTTCAATTTAATGAATTACCTGCCTTAGTTAAAAATATTATCATTATAAATATAATTTTTTATGTAGCTACTGTTTCTCTAGCAAGTTTGGGTATAAACTTGGTTGACTATTTTGGGCTACATCAAATTCAGTCCTCAAAATTTTACCCACACCAGCTAATAACACATTTTTTCATGCACGGAAGCATACCTCATTTGTTTTTTAACATGTTTGCACTATGGATGTTTGGTAAAACTTTAGAAAATATATGGGGACCCAAAAGATTTCTCATATACTACTTTGTTACCGCGTTGGGAGCAGCCTTACTGCACATTTTAGTTACTCAGCTAAAAATATCTAATCTCATGCTTGAAATGAATATAAGCGATATTAATACAGTAATAGAAAACGGTGCTAATATTTTGCAGAATAGGCAAAATTATATTAATAGTTCAATGTCTAAACTTAATTTACTCATAAATGTTCCTACTGTTGGAGCCTCTGGTGCTGTTTTTGGTGTTTTGCTTGCATTTGGCTTATTATTTCCTAATACTTTGCTATACATTTACTTTGCATTTCCTATTAAAGCGAAATATTTCATTATCATATATGCTATTATAGAACTGTATCTTGCTATTTTGAATAATCCTAATGACAATGTTGCTCACTTTGCTCATCTTGGAGGTATGATTTTTGGTTATATACTCTTGAAATACTGGCAAAAAAATAAAACAAGTTTTTATTAATGAATGTTTTAAAAAGATTTTTTAGCCCTAAAAGAGATAAATTTTATGCACTCTCTGTAATAATGATCATAATTTTTATTGTTAGTGAAATCTCTAAAATCTCAATTTTTCTTATGCAGTATGATTTCAACTTAAATCCAATAGGTGCACTTGCTGTTCCTGCTGAGATAAATACTTTCTTAAAAAAACCCTGGAGTATCTTTACATACATTTTTGTACATGAAAATATTTTTCATCTTTTTATTAATTTGTTTTTTTTCTTAATTGTTAGAAATCTTTATTTAAAAAGTAATCGAGAATTTAAAATCATTACTATTTTTTTTCTTTCAGGAATTTTTAGCGGCTTGTTATTTATACTTTTCTATAATATGTTTCCAATACTTGAAACACAGATAGAAAATACGGTTTTAATTGGCTCTTCAAGTGCAATAATTGGATTGTTTTCTTATTACACATTTAAATATCCAAATAATCAAATAAATTTTTATTTCTTACAAATTAGTAGCAAGTACCTTCTAATAATCATTGCATTATTTTCATTAGT
The DNA here is from genome assembly GCA_902587125.1 of uncultured Bacteroidota bacterium. Classification (GTDB taxonomy): domain Bacteria; phylum Bacteroidota; class Bacteroidia; order Flavobacteriales; family BACL11. The sequence continues at coordinate 36,624 of CACIJW010000005.1, read as the reverse complement.
TAGTATATCAAAATTTAATACTGGTGGTAATATATCTCATATTGGAGCTATCACATTTAGTTTCTTATTTCACCTTTCAAATAAAAGAGAGATTCAAATCAAACGAAGCTCGTTGACAAACGATCAAATATTTAGAGACAAAAAGAGAATTAATGATAGGGAAGTTGATGATATCTTAGAAAAGATTTCTCAATCAGGTTTTGAAAGTCTAACCAAAGTGGAAAAAAATAAATTATTTGAACAAAGTAAAAAATGAAAAAATTAAACTTCATTGACAAAATAATCTACTTGATTAATTCAGCCTTCATTTTCATAATGATATTAAGCTATTTATCACCCTACGTTAATCCAAAAATATTTTGGCCTATTTCTTTCTTTGGATTAGCATATCCAATTTTATTAATAATTCTTTCAATCTTTTTAGCTTATTGGATTATAAGACTAAAAAGACCTCTTTGGGCCAATCTCATTATAATTGTTTTAGGTATTAATCATTTAAGCAATCACATAGGTACAAAAAATGTTAAAAATTCAAGTTCAGATATTTCAATTTTGACATACAACACAAGAATGTTAAATAAATATAATTGGATTGACCAAAAGGATATTGACTCTAAAATTTTTAAACTTGTTAAGAAATATGATTCAGATGTTGCATGTTTTCAAGAGTTCGATAACTCAAAAAAAAATAAACTAGAATATAAGTATGAATACGTAAAGGAAAATTTTCTGACGGCTAGCAAATATCCTATCATTAAAAAAGACTACATACAAGATTTAGAAAAAAATATAATTGGCACAAAAGTAGATGTTTTGATTAATAATGACACTGTAAGTATCTTGAATATACATTTAGCATCAAATTGGTTCGAAGAAGAAGAATACAATGTAATTAATAAATTGGAAATTGATAAAAAAAGTTTTTTTGAAATTATTTCAAAAATGAAAGATTCTTATATTCTCAGATCAAGTCAAGCAAATTTCTTTAGAGATTACATCAAAACTTTAAAACACAAAAAAATTATTTGTGCTGATTTAAATGATACACCTCTGTCCTTCACTTATAGATTAATTGCTAAAGACTTTTTTGATACTTTTCGAGAATGTGGAAAAGGAATAGGAAAAAGTTATGTTAAAATTCCATTTACGAGAATAGATTACATTTTGCATGATAATAACTTTAGAACTCAAAGCTATGTTCTAGATAATAATGAGTACTCAGACCATTATCCAATAATAACAAAACTTGATTTGCTAGATTAAGATTTATTTGAGATTGGTTGAAGAAACTGCACTTTTTTCAATTTTCAATTTTCTGTCAAAACCAGTGTCAATGGTAAAAGTGTTTTTTGACACATCCAAGATTTTTCCATGAATACCACCTATTGTTACAATTTTGTCACCTTTTTTTAATGAGTCTCTATAATTTTCTGCTTTTTTCTGCTTTTTTATCTGAGGTCTAATCATAAAAAAGTACATTATTATGAATATAATTAAGAAGAATATTAGTGTTGTGTATCCCCCATTTGTGAGATCTTGATTTATATTTATTATCATGTTTAATTTATTTGAGCATTAATTGTTATAACTTTTGTGTTAGGTTTGGAATTTGAAATAATAGTAACAGTTTTCATAACTTTTCCGTTTAGTGAGCTTGTATTTAACTCAAGCAATAAACTATCTGAATTATTTGGCGCTATGGGATTCTTTGGCCAGTTAACTATAGTACAACCACAGCTTGATTTAACATTCGAAATAACTAAATCTCTTTTCCCATCATTTTTAAAAGTAATATATCTTGAAATAACCTGACCTTTATTTACAATTCCAAAATTAAGTTCTAGCTTCGAAAACTTAATATTGGGTTGATCAAAATTTGATCTATTATTATTTTTAGAGGGAATATAAATGTGATTCTTATTTGCAGATTCATTTAAATTGCAAGAAAGAAAATAAAGAAAGAAAATTATGGTACTTCTAAATTTCACTTTTTACGTATTTCATCAGATGATATTAAAATATTATCTAATACACCATTTATAAACTTACTACTTTTTTTAGTGCTATAGGATTTTGAAATTTCAATATATTCGTTTAAAGTTACTTTATACGGAAGATCTTCTAGAAAGAAAAACTCTGTTAAGCCCATTTTTAAGAGTATCATATCAATTGACGCTATTCTTTCCAAATCCCAGTTAGCGGAATTTTTCTCAATAATTTTATCAAAATCTTTGTTTTTTTCAATTGTTTTTTCAAAAAGGAATGTAAAATAAGATTTATCATCATTGTTTTTAAATGGAGTAGAAATCTTAAAAGATTCTACTTTATCATTATTTTTTATTTTATTAATTAAAAAAATTATCACAGCTTCATAATCATCAATCCAGTATACGTTTTCTTCAAACAATAGCTCTTTCAAAAAAGAATATTGTGGAAAAATATTTTTTAAAACTTGTATAATGAAGTTTGCGTCTGTTTTGTATGTAGTTTTATTTGATTTGGTGTAGTTTAAATAGAATTCACTTTTATAGATTTCAATAAAAATTTTTCTATCTAAATCATGATTACTATTTAATTTTTCACTGATTTCATTTATTTCTTTAAAGTAATTATTAAAATCATCATTTTTAAAAATTTTTAAAAACTTATTTTCAAAAAAATTATAGTTTGGATTTAAATCTTTTTCAGTTGGGAAAAACTTTTTTTTATTTGATGCATGAAAATCTTTAGAAAAATTGGATGTTCTTATAAGTATTTTAATCAAAAGATAAAATAAGCTAATTAGCTGAGACACATCAAATAAATGTTCTTTTCTCTCCTTTTCTTTTAAATTTGACAAACAATAATATGAGTATAATGACTGCATTACTTTAAGTCTTATTTGTCTTCTATTTAGCATGCTTTTGTGCTTGATTGAGCTACAATAACAAATTGCAGTAAACGTAATGTTAAAATAGCCTTAAAAAATGATTTTTTCTTAAACTGAAACGCCATTAAAAATTTTTAATTCTATTAGAATTTAATTCAATTTTTAGTAGTTCGCGAATTTAGTTATTATTTTTGTTATTCAAAAATTACATTGAAAGCACTCAAATACCTAAACAAATTTTTTTTTAAATACAGGTTTTTATTAATTACTGGATTAATATTTGTTACCATGTCAAATTTTTTTGCTCTGTATCCAGCTGAATTTGTCAAGGTAGCTCTTGACAAAGTTCTTGCATCTTTAAAACAAACAAACAACTTTAATGATATAAAATCTGATATAATAAAATACAGTACACTAATTCTTTTATTTTCATTAGGCAAAGGAGTTTTCATGTTTTTAATGAGACAAACTATAATTGTAATGTCTAGGAAAATTGAATTTGATCTGAAAAACGAGATTTATCGCAAATATCAAAGCTTAAGTATGAGTTTTTACAGTAAAAATAACACTGGTGACCTAATGAACAGAATTTCAGAGGATGTTAGTAGAGTTAGAATGTATCTGGGACCTGCAATTATGTACTTTATTAATATTTCAGTCTTATTTTCATTAGTTATTTTTAAAATGTTTTCTATTAGTAAAGTTTTATCACTGTATGTTCTTGCGCCATTACCCATACTAGCTATTTCTGTTTTTTTTGTAAGCTCTAAAATCAACTTTAAGAGTGACAAAGTGCAAAAACAATTATCCAGAATAACTAGCATTGCTCAAGAAAATTACTCTGGGATTTACATATTAAAATCTTTTGCATATGAAAAATTAAGTTTAAAAAAATTTAGAAATAATTGTGACAAATACATCAAAAAACAGCTTGATCTAATTAAAATAGAAGCACTTTTTTATCCTCTAATTGTAACGTTAATTGGAACGAGCACTTTACTGACTATTTATATCGGAGGAATTGAAGCTTCAAAAGGAAATATTACAACTGGTACAATTGCTGAATTCATAATTTATGTTAATATGCTTTCATGGCCAGTTGCATCAGTTGGTTGGCTAACTTCGTTAATTCAAAGAGCAGAAGCTTCACAAAAGAGAATCAATGAATTTTTAAGTGATGATTCAACAATAAAAAATTTTGGTAAACAAAAAATAGTTTCGGTAAATGAAATTGAATTTAAAAATGTTTTTTTTAGGTATGAAAAATCTAAGAACTATGCGCTTGAAGATATTTCTTTTAAGCTAAAAAAAGGTGAAACTCTTGGAATTTTTGGCAAAACTGGTTCAGGCAAATCAACAATTCTAGCTCTTATTACAAGAAATTATGATTTATCAAAAGGAGACATATTATTTAATAAAAAACCCATTCATGAATACGAACTAGAAAGTCTAAGAAGAAAATTTGGATATGTACCTCAAGACGGATACTTATTTTCTGGTTCAATTGAAGAAAATATCTCTTACAGTTCTAGTAAAATTGACAGAAAGAAATTAAATCTTTCTACAGAAAACGCAGCAATTGATGAGGAAATAAAAAAATTTCCTAATAAATACAAGACTAAAATTGGAGAGAGAGGGGTTCAACTTTCGGGTGGTCAAAAACAAAGAATTTCAATTGCTAGAGCATTCTATACAAAACCTGACATCTTTATATTTGACGATTGTCTTTCTGCTGTTGATTCTATAACTGAAAGAAAAATTGTTAAAACTTTAAATAAACTTAAATCAATGACAACATCAATAATTGTCAGTCACAGAATAATGAGCTTAGTAAAATGTGATAATATTTTAGTTTTAGATGAGGGTAAAATTATTGAATCAGGAAAGCACACAGATTTAATCAAAAAGAATGGATTCTACTTTAAAATGTTCACAAATCAATTGCATAATAAGACAAATGTCTCATAATTTATTATATTTGTTAAAAACACTACTCAAATGTCTGAAAAAAGAGAAATTGAAGAAATATTTTCTAAATCATTAAGAGCAGGAAGAAGAACTTATTTTTTTGATGTTAGATCAACAAGGGCTGGTGATTACTACATGACCATTACTGAGAGTAAGAGAGATTTCAATGAAGATGGGACTCCATATTACAAAAAACATAAAATTTATCTCTATAAAGAAGACTTTATAAATTTTAAAGAAAATCTCGAAGAGGTCACAAATTATATTTTTGAGCAAAAAGGAGAAGATATAATTACTAATGACGAAAAAAAATCTAAAAAAACCTCTGAACAATCTAGCTCAAGTGATTTTACCGAAGTAAATTTAGACGAAATTGACAATACTGAGGATAGCTAGTATTTTCAACTTGTTAATAATTTATTTGATATAGCTATTAAATATTTGCCTTTAAGACAGTATATTTATTACTTATATAGATGGCAAAAATTATTTCAATTTCAAATCAGAAAGGTGGTGTTGGTAAGACAACAACTGCGATAAATCTAGCAGCTAGCTTAGGCGTATTAGAAAAAAAAATATTAATTATTGATGCTGATCCTCAAGCCAATTCAACCTCAGGCTTGGGACTTGACCCAAATATAAAATCGCCCAATATTTACAGTTGCTTATCAAGTGCAGAAATTAAGAAATCCGACATCATTAAAACTAATAGTCCTAATCTATACATTATTCCTTCTTGCATTGATTTGGTAGGTGCAGAAATAGAAATGATAAATCTTAAGGATAGAGAAAATACATTAAAAGGCTGCCTGGAAAGAATAGAAATTGATTACGATTACATTATTATTGATTGTGCACCATCATTAGGTATTTTGACAATTAATGCTCTTACAGCATCTAATTCTGTAATAATCCCCATTCAGTGTGAATACTTTGCTTTAGAGGGCCTTGGTAAACTTTTGAACACTATTAAAATAGTTCAGCAAAGGTTGAATAAAAATTTATCCATTGAAGGCTTGTTGTTAACAATGTATGACACAAGACTCAGACTTTCTAATCAAGTAGTTGATGATGTAAAAAAACATTTTCAAGATCTTGTTTTCGATACAATTATTCACAGAAATGTAAAACTCAGTGAATCTCCCTCTCATGGGAAAACCATAATAATGCATGATGCAAGTAGTAAAGGAGCAGTAAATTATTTAAACTTAGCAAACGAAATTTTGAATAAGAATAAATATTAATGAAAAAAAACTCAAACGTACTAGGAAGAGGTCTTTCTGCAATATTAGGAAATTCAAAAAAAATTGATGAAGACCTAATTAGCAGAGGTATGGTAAAACAAATTCTCATTTCAGAAATAGAAAAAAATCCATTTCAACCAAGAGAGGAGTTTAATTCCGAAAAAATTTCTGAACTGGCTATTTCCATTAAAGACATGGGGATTATTCAACCAATAACTGTCAGACAAGTTAATTCTAATAAATATCAATTAATTTCAGGTGAAAGAAGACTTGAAGCTTGTAAATCAATAAACTTTAAAGAAATCCCTGCATACGTAAGAATTGCGGATGATGAAAATATGCTTAAAATGGCCCTTGTCGAAAATATTCAAAGGCAAAACCTTAATCCAATAGAAATTGCCCTCTCATTAGAAAGACTAATAAAAGAGTGTAAAATTACTCAAGAGGAATGTAGTTTAAGAGTAGGAAAAAAAAGATCAACAATAGCAAATTATTTAAGATTACTTAAACTTCCTATAAAAATACAGTCAGCTTTAAAGAAAAGGACAGTCTCGATAGGACATGTCAGGCCACTAATTAACATCTCTGATAGTGAAAAACAAATAAATATTTATAACGACATCGTTAATAAAAAGCTTTCTGTTCGTGAAGTTGAGGAAATAGTCAAAGTTTTTGCAAAATCAAATTACCGCAGTAAAAATTTTTCAAAAGCTGAAAATAATGAACTAGAATTCTCATTCACCACTCAAAAAAACCTATTTGAATTTGAAAAAAAAATTAATTCAAACTTTTTGATAAAAAAATTAAAAAATGGTAGTGGTGAAATTAAAATAAAATTCAATAATGAAATTGATTTAAATAGGATACTAAAATTGATGAATGAATAAGTTCATATTTTTATTTTTTTGTTTTTTTACGTTTAACATTTCATTTTCTCAATCAAATGAAATTACGCCAAAAGAAGTTGCAATATACTCTTCCATTTTACCAGGCTCAGGACAATTTATAAACAAAAAATTCTGGAAAATCCCAATTATATACACATGCCTAGGAACCTGCATATACTTTGCTTCAGACAATAATAAAAAATATAATACATATAAAGATGAATTTTTAAATAGACAAAACAAAAATGATTTAAATCCTGAACTTGAAAATACCAGCAGTCAAGATTTAATTGTTTTAAAAGACTACTATAGAAGAAACAGAGATGTTTCTTATTTATTACTTGCTCTATCCTATTTTATAAATGTTATTGATGCATCTGTAGATAGACATCTTATGACTTTTGATGTGAATGAAGATTTATCAATGTCAATAAACAACAATCATAATAGTTTTTTCTTTGAGCTTAACTTTGCGATAAATTGAAAATAATCATAATCGGATATGGAAAAATGGGTAAGGCAATTGAAAAGATTGCCCTTACTAAAGAGTACAAAATACACTCTATTGTAAATTGTCAAAGTGATTTAAAAAAAATTGACTTATCAACTGCAGATATAGGAATTGAATTTACAAACCCCAAATCAGCATTTGAAAATATATCATTTTGTTTAAAAAGTAATCTACCTATTGTATCAGGATCAACAGGCTGGCTTGCTGAACTTAAAACAATTGAAAAAATTTGCGAAAAGTATAATGGATCTTTTCTTCACTCATCAAATTTTTCACTTTCAATGAATAAGTTTTTGAATGTAAGCAAAAGATTAGCTAGAGATTTAAAAAATTATGATATTTCTATTTTAGAAAAACACCACATTCAAAAATTAGATAAACCAAGTGGTACAGCACTACTTTTAAAAAATGAAATCCAAAAATATTACAATAAAGACATTAAGGTTATTTCTAAGCGAGAAAAAGATATTAAGGGGATTCATACAGTTTTTTATAAAAGTGCATATGACGAAATTGAAATAACTCATTCTGCAAAAAACAGAGACACCTTTGCTAGAGGAGCAATAATGTCTGCCGAATGGCTAGTCGGTAAGAAAGGTTTTTATACTTTTAATGATTGTTTAAAAAATGAAAAATAAGTCTTTTCAAAAAAAATTATTATTCTTCACGATTTTTACTCTAGTTTATGTAATTGTAATTAGATCATTAGGCGGTGAGTGGTTACTATTTTTACCCCTATTTGTAGCTGACATAATGTTCTGGAATACGATAAATTGGATATTTTGGAAAAAGAGAAAAAAGAAAAAAAATAACAAAAGTGAGCTTAGAAACTGGGTCGAAGCGATTTTCTTTGCTGTAATTGCAGCGTCACTATTAAGAACATTTTTAATTGAAGCATATACTATACCAACATCATCAATGGAAAAATCACTTCTTGTTGGAGATTTTCTTTTTGTCAGTAAGCTAGCATATGGCCCTAGAGTTCCAATGACTCCAGTTGCTGTACCTTTAGTTCACCACACAGTTCCTGGAACAAAAAAGAAATCATACAGTGAAATAATTCAACTTCCTTATCATAGAATGAAAGGAATTGGAAAAGTTAAAAGAAATGACTGTGTTGTTTTTAACTGGCCTTCTGAAAAACTTGGAAGACCTGTTGATAAGAAGGAAAACTATATAAAAAGGTGTGTTGGGATTTCAGGAGATATTATTGAAATAGTAGATGGTCAATTGTTTGTTAATCAAAAAAAACACAATGAACCTGCAGAAATGAAAAAACAATTTTTTTATCAAATAAAAACCAAAGGCTCAGGTTTAAATTTAAAAACATTATACAAAAAATATGATGTAACTGAAGGTAGTTATTATGGTAGAAACAAAAATGAATACGTTTTAACTCTTACTGACACCACAAGATTTATTCTCTCGAAATATAAAAATGTAGTTGACATAAAAAGAAAAATTGATAAGGCAGAAAAATATGAATATATTTTTGGTAATTCAAAAGAAAGGCCATGGAGTTCAGATAACTATGGTCCCATTTCAGTTCCACAAAAAGGTGAGAAAATAAATTTAACTCCTGAAAATATTAAACTTTATGAAGATATAATTTTAAATTATGAAAACAATTTATTGGAGATACGAAATGATATAATTTACATAAATAACAAAGAAGTAACCGAATATGAGTTCAAGCAAAATTATTATTGGATGATGGGTGATAACAGACACAATTCAGCAGATTCTAGATTTTGGGGGTTTGTTCCAGAGGATCACATAGTTGGCAAAGCTCTGTTTATTTGGATGAGCTGGGACAAAAATGCAAAAGGTATAAAAAAAGTACGCTGGAAAAGACTTTTTAAAAGTGTTAAGTAAAGATTTTATTGTTTTACCATCAGCGTATTTAGCTCCAATCTCATACTATTACTTTTTAAGCAAGAATAGAGCAGCAATTATTGATATTCATGAAAATTTCGTAAAAAGAAGTATTAGAAATAGAGCATATTTATTGGGACCAAACGGGCATATTTTATTAACTGTTCCCAAAAAAAAAACAATGTTCAGAAGCATGAACAAAATAGAGATTTTCACAATTAGTAAATGGGCTAGCAAGCATTGGAAAGCGATAATAAGTTGTTATAATTCTTCACCATATTTTAAATATTATAAAGATGATTTTGAAAATATATACTCATGTAAACACAATTATCTTTTTGAACTAAATAGGAAATTGAATGATTTAATTTTAGATATTTTAAAAATTAAATGTAATTGCATTTACTCTACTAATTATGTTATTACTCAGAATAAAGAAATGGATTATAGGGATCAAAAATATTTACAACAATATAATTACTCTAAAGTTTTTAAAGAACATGATAATAAAATTGAACTTTCTATTATTGACTTAATTTTTAATTTGGGTCCTGATTCCAAAAAATATTTAAAAAGTATTTATATTTAAATAAAAATTGTGGATTTAAAATTCAACATTAATGAAGACTACTCGAAACTTCTTGTTTCGGACATGAAAAAAAAGCTTGACAAGATATATGTTGGTGGTGGAAAAGAAAAAATTGATAAGGTTCATAAAAAGAATAAGCTAACTGCGAGAGAGAGAATTGAATACCTTGTAGATGATGATTCTTTTTTTGAAATCGCAGAGTTTGCCGGTTACGGAAAGTATGAGGAGTTTGGTGGATGTCCGTGCGGTGGCGTCGTGGCTGGTATTGCAAGAATTAATAAGAAATTATGCTTGATTATTGCAAATGACTCAACTGTCAAGTCAGGTGCATGGTTTCCAACGACTGCGAAAAAAAATCTTAGAGTTCAAGAGATAGCAATTGAAAATCATGTTCCAATAGTTTATCTTGTTGATAGTGCGGGAGTATTTTTACAACTACAAGATCAAATTTTTCCTGATAAAGAGAATTTTGGTAGAGTCTTTAGAAATAATGCAATACTAAGCTCAAAAGGAATTTATCAAGTTGCAGCCATTATGGGACCATGCGTTGCAGGGGGGGCTTATCTACCAATTATGAGTGACGAGTCAATTATAGTAGAAAAAACTGGAAGTATTTTTCTTGCAGGTAGTCATCTTGTGAAAGCAGCTATAGGAGAGATTGTTGAAAATGAGGAACTTGGCGGAGCGAAAACACATTGTGAAATTTCAGGAGTTACAGACTATAAAGCCAATAATGATAAAGATGCTTTAGATAAAATCAAATCAATTTTTGAAAAAATTAATTTAAAAGAAAATAAAAGCTTTGACAGAACTAAATCTGAAATGCCCTTATATGAAAGTTCAAAAATCTATGGAATTATTCCAAAAGAAATCAAAGACAATTATGATGTTCTTGAAATAATTGAATGTATTGTAGACAAATCAGAATTTCTTGAATACAAAAAAGATTATGGAAAGACTATTGTTTGCGGTTATGCTAGAGTCGATGGATGGTCAGTTGGTATTGTAGCAAATCAAAGAAAAATTATAAAATCAAGTTCAGGTGAAATGCAATTTGGGGGTGTAATTTATTCTGATTCAGCCAATAAAGCTGCTCGATTTGTATCAATATGTAATCAAAAAAAGATTCCAATTATTTTTTTACAAGATGTGACAGGATTTATGGTAGGATCTAAATCTGAAAAGGGAGGAATAATAAAAAATGGAGCTAAGCTAGTTAATGCTGTGAGTAACACTATTGTCCCAAAAATTACAATTATAATAGGAAACTCATATGGTGCAGGAAATTATGCAATGTGTGGTAAAGCATATGATCCTCGATTTATTTTCGCCTGGCCAAATTCTAAAATTGCTGTAATGGGAGGTGAGCAAGCAGCTAAAGTTATCATGCAACTTAATAAAAAAGCATATAAAAAAGATGATCCTGAATATATAGAGATAATAGAAAATTATAATAAAAGTGCAAGTGCATATAATGCAGCCTCAAATTTATGGATTGACAAAATAATCGATCCAGCAAAAACAAGAGAAGCTATTTCCAAATCTTTGGAAGTATCATGTATGAAAGAAATAAATGAATCTTACTCTAACGGTGTTATGCAAACATAGCTCATTTGAGTTTGTTATATTTGTAAGCATTTTTTTTTATGATTAGTATTACGTTTCCAGATGGTAAAAGTGAAAGCTTTAAAAGTGGAGTCACTTCATATGAAGTTGCTTTAAGTATTTCTGAGGGTCTTGCAAGAAATATATTAGTTTCCAAAGTTAACGGTAGACTTGTTGATATAAATGCCAAGATTAACAATGATGCCTCTGTAGAATTTTACACATTTAAAGACAAAGAAGGTAAAGAAGTTTTTTGGCACTCCTCGGCTCATTTATTAGCTGAAGCTGTTCAAGTATTATATCCAAAAGCTAAGTTTGGCATTGGCCCTGCAGTTGATAATGGATTTTATTATGATATTGATTTTGGAGATAACAAGATATCATCTGAAGACTTTTTATCAATTGAAACAAAAATGACTGAACTTTCAAGACAAAAAAATATTTTTCATAGACAAGAAATATCAAAAAAAGACGCCGTAGGTTATTTTACTAAAAGAAATGATGTCTATAAAGTAGAACTATTGCAAGATTTGAAAGATGGAGATATAACTTTTTACAAACAAGGTAATTTTACAGATCTTTGTAGAGGTCCACATATTCCTGATACTGGAAAAATCAAGTCAATAAAGCTTTTAAATGTTGCGGGTGCATACTGGAAAGGTGATGAGACTAATAATCAACTAACTAGAATTTATGGCATCTCCTTTCCTAAGAGAAAAGAATTGCAGGAGTATCTAGAAATGCTGGAGGAGGCAAAGAAAAGAGATCATAGAAAGCTAGGTAAAGAAATGGAGCTATTCACTTTCTCAAATAAAGTTGGACAAGGTCTACCACTGTGGTTACCCAAAGGAACTAAACTCAAAGAGAAGCTCGAAAATTTTCTTAGAAAAGCTCAAGAAAAAGCTGGTTATTTATCTGTATCAACTCCTCACATTGGAAATAAAGATTTGTATGTATTATCAGGCCACTATGAAAAATATGGGGAGGATTCATTTCAACCAATAAAGACACCTAGTGAAAATGAAGAGTTTATTCTCAAGCCTATGAACTGTCCTCATCATTGTGAAATTTACAAAGCAAAAAAATATTCTTATCGTGATTTGCCCGTTCGTTTTGCTGAGTTTGGAACTGTGTACAGATATGAGCAATCTGGTGAACTACATGGACTGACCAGAGTAAGGGGGTTCACGCAAGATGATGCTCATATTTTTGCAAGACCAGACCAGCTCAAACAAGAATTTATAAATGTAATTGATTTAGTACTATATATATTCAACTCTCTAGGATTCAAAGATTTTAAAACACAAATATCATTAAGAGACACAAATAAAAAAGAAAAGTACATTGGCTCAGATGAAAATTGGCAAAAGTCGGAAAATGCAATTATTGAAGCAACTAGAGAAAAAGGCCTTGATTGTGTAATTGAATACGGAGAAGCTGCATTTTATGGACCGAAATTAGATTTCATGGTCAAAGATGCTATTGGAAGAGAATGGCAACTGGGTACAATTCAAGTAGATTATAATTTACCAGAGAGATTTGAACTAGAGTACACTGGTTCCGATAATAAAAAGTATCGTCCAGTTATGATTCATAGAGCACCATTTGGATCATTAGAAAGATTTATTTCTGTCCTTATTGAGCATTGTGAAGGTAACTTTCCTCTTTGGTTGTCCCCTGAACAATATATTATTTTACCAATTAGTGACAAATACAATGATTATTGCAAGAAAATCATGGATTTATTAAAAAATTACGATATTTGCGGCCTGATTGATGAAAGGTCTGAAAGAACTGGAAGAAAAATTAGAGATGCTGAACTTTCAAAGGTGCCTTTCATAATAGTAGTTGGTGAGAAAGAAGTAAAGAAAAACTTGATGAGTGTTAGAAGACATGGTGGAGAAGATTTAGGTCAATTGAGTTTGGAGGAATTTACTTTGATGATAAAAGATGAGATAGACAAAAGTTTGGTTTAAAGCAAATAATAAGGTTATAAAGAAAGGTTATAAAAAAAAAGAGAGCAACAGATTAAAAATCAACAATCAGATTGTGGCTCCTTTCATCAGAATTGTTGGAGATAACATTGAATCGAAAATAATTGCGCTAGACAAAGCAATGATGATTGCCCAAAATAAGGGATTAGACTTAGTTGAAATTTCTCCAAAAGCTGACCCTCCTGTTTGCAAGGTTATTGACTATAAGAAGTTTGTTTATGATCAAAAAAAGAAGCAAAAAGCTATAAAGCAAAAAGCTCAAAAAATTATTATCAAAGAAATAAGATTTGGACCTAATACAGGAGAACATGACTTTGATTTTAAGCTAAAACATGCTCAAAAGTTTTTGCAAGAAGGTGCTAAAGTCAAAGCTTTTGTTTTTTTTAGAGGAAGAACAATTATATTTAAAGAACAAGGCGAAATTTTATTATTAAAATTAGCTCAAGCACTTGAAGAAATTGGTGTTGTTGAAGTAATGCCAAAGCTGGAAGGAAAAAAAATGACAATGGTAGTAGCGCCAATAAAGAAAAAATAAGATTATGCCAAAAATGAAAACAAAATCTGGAGCTAAGAAGAGGTTTAAATTAACTGGCTCTGGTAAGATTAAAAGAAAGCACGCTTTTAAGTCTCACATTTTAACAAAAAAAGAGACTAAACAAAAAAGAAATTTAACCAAAACAACATTAGTGCATAAATCTGATGAAAAAAATATAAAAGCACAACTTTGTTTATAAATTAAAAAAATTATGCCAAGATCAGTAAATACAGTAGCATCTAAAAGAAAAAGAGGTAAGATTATCAAAGCTGCCAAAGGTTATTTCGGTAGAAGGAAAAATGTTTATACAGTTGCAAAAAATGCTGTAGAAAAAGCACTTTCTTACGCCTACAGAGACAGAAAAAATAAGAAAAGAGAGTTCAGAGCATTGTGGATTCAAAGAATCAATGCAGGAGCGAGATTAAATGGAATGTCTTACTCAAAGATGATTAATCTTTTGAATAAATCAAATGTTGAGATAAATAGAAAAGTTTTAGCTGATTTGGCTATGAATCATCCTGAAACTTTCAGTGATATTGTTTCTGAAATAGAAAAAGATAGTTAATCTTTTTCAGATAATTTTCTCTTCAAAATCTTAGATATTATCTTACCATCTGCTTTTCCAGATAATTCTTTCATCAGCAAGCCCATCAAACTACCCATGTCTTTTAGTGAAACATTATCCATTTCATTAAGTTTTGTTCTTATATATTGCTCTATTTCACCCTCACTGAGTTGTTTAGGTAAATAAACTTCAAGATATTTAATTTGTGATAATTCTTCTTTTTCGAGATCCATCCTATTTTTACTTTTAAAAATTGAGGCTGATTCTTTTCTTTGTTTGACTAATTTCGAAATAATTTGAATCGCTATTTCATCACTCATATTTGTTTTTCCGTCTTTAGTAAGTTCTAACAAAATTGCAGATTTTACTGATCGTAGAGCTGCAAGCTTGTCAACATTCTTCTCCTTCATCGAAAGCTTTATTTCATTATTTATTTTTTCCTGAATACTCATAATTTAATTTATTATTTTTGGTTAATAGTTGGTCATATGCTTCCTTTGCATATGTATAGTCCGGTTTGATTTCTAGTGCTCTTTTGTAATCAACCTCAGCTTGAGCTATATTTCCTAAGTTCTCAAAACAAATACCTCTAGAATAATATGCCTCGTGAAAATTGCTGTATGAGTATATTGCATCTGAAAAGTTATTTGCAGCAACATCATAAACTCCAAGCTCCATATGAATAAAACCTAAATTATAATGTCCATTCATATTAAAGGGGTCATATTTGAATAATTGGTTATATCCTTCAATAGCTTTATTATAATCCTTAATATGCTGATAAAATAACGCTTTATTGTATAATGTATTAATATTTTTTGAATCTAATCTTAATGCAGAATTATAGTACTTAATAGCTAGAGTATCTAACTTTTTGTGATATACTTGTCCTAATTGAATATATGACTCTACATGCTGTGGATCAACATCAATTGAGTTATAAAAACAAGTAATTGAATTTTCAATATTATTTAAGTTCTTGAAACAGTAGCCTAAAAGCAAGTGAACATTAGATTGATTGTAATCTAACTCCAGTGATTTATTGAACATTTCAATTGCATCTTTATATTTACCAAATGCAAGAAGAATTTCTCCTCTTAGAGCAAATGCTTTAGGATCATTTTGACTAATTTTTATTGATTTGTTTATGTACTCTAATGCTAAATTTGGATAGTCATTTTTGGTGTGATTTTCTTTTGATATTTCAAAAAATATTTTTGAGGCTAAATAATAATTCTTAGCATTTAGACTATCGATTTTTATACAATGTTCTAAGTCAAAAAGACAAGCTTCTAGCTTTCCTTTTGAATAGTTACTCATTATACGTTCGTTCAACAACTTGACATTATTGGGTTCTAACCTTATTTTTTCTGAAATACTTAACTTATTATCAGCCTTCTGACTTGTATCTGAACAGCAGACTATAAAAAATGTAAATAAAATAAAAGTGAAAAACTTATGTTGAACTAATTTTTTGTTTAATACTTTCACAAAGCTCTAAATTATCACTTAATATTTTTTTAACAGAATCTCTTCCTTGACCTAACTTAGCGTCTTCATAAGAAAACCATGAACCACTTTTTTGAATTATATCTAATTCCACAGCAATGTCAAGTAATTCTCCTGATGATGATATTCCTTCACCAAACATTATATCAAATTCAACTTTTTTAAATGGAGGTGCGACTTTATTTTTAACTACTTTGACTCTGGTTCGATTTCCAATAACTTCATCTCCGTTTTTTATAGCTCCTATCCTTCTAATATCCAATCTAACTGAAGAATAAAACTTTAAAGCATTACCACCTGTTGTTGTTTCTGGATTTCCAAACATAACGCCTATTTTCATTCTGATTTGATTTATAAAAATACAAGTGCAACCAGTTTTGTTTATTGTAGCTGTCAATTTCCTTAACGCTTGAGACATTAATCTTGCATGAAGTCCCATTTTTGAATCACCCATTTCTCCCTCTATCTCAGATCTCGGTGTTAATGCTGCAACAGAATCAATAACAACTAAATCAACTGCACCTGAACTGATTAAGTGATCTGCAACTTCCAAAGCTTGTTCTCCATTATCTGGTTGTGATATCAACAACTCATCTATTTTTACGCCCAAATTTGATGCATATGTAGCATCAAAAGCATGTTCAGCATCAATAAACGCCGCGATACCTCCCTGTTTTTGGACTTCTGCAATTGCATGAATTGTTAAAGTTGTTTTTCCAGATGACTCGGGTCCATAAATTTCAATTACTCTACCTTTGGGATACCCACCAACGCCAAGTGCTGCATCAAGTCCAATAGAGCCTGATGGGATTGATGAAACATTTTCTTGAACTTTATCTCCTAACTTCATCACAACCCCCTTTCCATAAGATTTTTCAAGTTTACCTAAGGTTAATTCTAACGCTTTAAGTTTATCTTCTTTCTTAGCCATTTTAATATATTTTTTTACAAATTACCTAAATTAATACCTAATATTTGATTTATAAATAAGGATTTATTAACATTTACGAAAATCGTTAAATGCGTGAGCAAATACAAATTTTACATTCACAATTTGATTTATTTTTGCTTGCTTTACAGAACTCTCTGCCATAAAAAATAATTTGTAAATGTAATTTGTTCCATAAATTCTTTTCAAAAAACTTTTTTAAATCCTCCTCAGTTTTTTTTACATTTTTTCCAGAACTTAAACGCCATCTTTTTGCTAGCCTGTGTATATGTGTATCGACAGGAAATGCAGGTACTTTAAAAATTTGAGACATTATTACAGAAGAGGTTTTGTGTCCTACACCTGGAAGACTTTCCAAATCTTCAAAATTATCTGGAACTTTAGAGTTAAATTTTTCAATTAAAATTTCAGAGGTCATAAAAATATTTTTTGCTTTCGTTGGAGCAAGGCCAATCTGTCTTATGAGCTTTTTAATTTTGTGGACTCCCAAATCTACCATTTTTTCTGGATTTGGTGCAAGAGAAAAAAGATCTGGAGTTATTTCATTCACTTTTTTATCAGTGCTCTGAGCACTTAACATTACTGCAATTAAAAAAGTAAAATCATTAATGTGATCCAGAGGTATTTCAACAATAGGATAAAGATTCTCAAGAGTTTGGACTATAAACTCCCTCTTTTTTGATTTTTTCAATAAACTTCTAATTTAGATTAATAAGCAAGTTATTTAAAAAATTGGACTTTTTATATTTTGTTGATTTACTATAATCAATTATTGTTCGAAGTGTTTCTTCCTTTGGAAGTTTGGCAACTTTGTTCTTTGGTTTTAATAAATTTTTTCCTTTTGTAAAATTTCTATTCATCCGATAGTTTTTAGTTAACAATCAAATAAACGAAACAAAATACAATATATTACATTTCTAGATTAATTTTTTTTTCTAACGAAAACTTTCTAAGATTTAGCAAAGCATACCTCATTCTACCAAGAGCTGTATTTATGCTGATATCACAAAGCTCAGCTATTTCTTTAAAACTTTTGTCTTCATAGTACCTTAGTTGCAATACTGTTTTTTGAGAGTCAGGAAGTAAATCTATGAGCTTAGTTAAATCATTGAAAATCTCTTTTTTAATTATTTTTTTTTCTGCGGTTAAGCTTCCATCTTCAATAAAATCAAATAAATTATAATCTTCTCTATGATTAACTATCTTCTGAGTCTTAATCCTTCTAAAGTGATCAATAATTAAATTATGAGCAATTCTAAATATCCAAGGAAGAAACTTTCCTTCCTCATTGTAAGTTCCTTTTTTCAAAGAATTAATTGCTTTGATAAAAGTATCTTGAAAAATATCATCAGCAATATCTTTGTTTTTCACTTTAGACATTATGTAACCAAATACTTTGGATTTGTGCCTGTTAAGTAAAATTTCAAATGATTTATTGTCGCCTTGGATGTAATTTTTGACAAGTGACTTGTCCTCAATTTTATAAAACATATACTACTTGTTTAAAGTTATTAAAGTAGAAATGTGTCTTATAGGCGTTTTATTTAAATTATTAACAAATATAGTCATAGTAATCAAATTATACAAACCATATTATTTAATTTTGCAAATTGTTTAATAATGTCAGAAAAGATTTTCATAAAAGGTGCTAGAGTTAATAATCTCAAAAATATTGACGTTATTATTCCAAAAAACAAAATAGTAAGCGTAACAGGCGTTTCAGGTTCAGGCAAGTCGAGTTTAGCTATCAACACTTTACATGCGGAAGGACAAAGGAGATACATTGAGAGTCTCTCATCTTACGCTAGACAATTTCTTGGAAAAATTGAT
The DNA here is from genome assembly GCA_902587125.1 of uncultured Bacteroidota bacterium. Lineage (GTDB taxonomy): Bacteria > Bacteroidota > Bacteroidia > Flavobacteriales > BACL11. Next base: position 17,694 of record CACIJW010000005.1, on the reverse strand, counting down.
AAACCTGATGTTAGTGAAATTACTGGCATATGTCCAGCAATAGCTTTAGAACAAAAAAACGGAACAAAAAACCCAAGATCTACAGTAGGAACTGTTTCTGAAATATACGAGTACTTAAAACTTTTATACGCTAGAATTGGAAAAATCTATATTGGTAATGAAGAATTTACAATTCATAAAGTTGATGATGTCATAAAATTTTGTTTTGACAACTTTAAAAAGAAAGAAATAAGTCTTCTTATTAAAAAGAAAATAGACAAGAAAAAATTAATTTTTCAAGGATATTCTGAGGTTTTATTAAATAAAAAAGTTGTTAATATTAATAATCTTGAAGATGAATATTCAAAAGTTGGGTTCATCATTATTGATACTTTAAAGATAATTGAAGACAATAGCTCTAGACTATTTGAGTCAATTGAAATCGCCAAAGAACAGTCAAATAGACTGCATGTAATGTGTGAAAATAAAATTCATGATTTTTTATTTAGGCATGACAATAATGAAATAAAAATAATAGAACCAAGTGTAAATTTATTTTCATTTAACAACCCATATGGTGCATGCAAAAATTGTCAAGGTTATGGAGATACCATTGGCATTGATGATAGTAAAGTAATTCCTGACAAGAGTCTTTCTGTTTATGAAGGAGCTGTTAAATGTTGGTCAGGTACTAAGCTATCTAAGTGGAAAACTAATTTCGTCAATAAAATTTCATCCGATTTTCCAATTCACAGACCCTATAAAGACTTGAGTAAGCAGGAGAAAGAAATTCTTTGGAACGGGACAAAAGATGCCAAAGGAATAAATACTTTTTTCTCAAAACTTGAGAAGAAAAAGTATAAAATTCAAAATAGAGTTTTACTTTCAAGATATACAGGCAAGACACAATGTAATGTATGTAATGGTTCTAGATTAAGAGAAGAGTCAAATTACGTTAAGATTGATGGAAAAACAATAACTGAGCTCAGCAACTTGAGCTTAAAAGATTTATCAGCTTTCTTTAAAAAAATTGTGCTAAATGATGAGGACCTAAAAACATCAGAAAGATTATTAAAAGAAATTAGAAACAGAATAGATTACTTACTAAACGTAGGTTTAAGCTATTTAAGTCTTTCAAGAAAATCAAACACACTTTCAGGTGGAGAGTTTCAAAGGCTAAATCTAGCTAATTCACTTGCAAGCTCTTTAATTGGCACAATGTATATCTTAGATGAACCTAGCATAGGATTACATCCAAAAGACACTCAAAAACTAATGAAAATAATAACTAAACTTAAAGAAATTGGAAATACAGTAATAATTGTTGAGCACGATAAAGATATAATTCTAAACTCTGATTATATTATTGATATTGGACCAAAAGCTGGTAGTTTAGGTGGTAAAGTTGTTTTTGCAGGAAAAAAATCAGAATTTCATAATTACAATCAAAGTCTTACACTAGATTATTTAACAAATAAAAAAATCATTAAAAAACCCTTGATTGATAGAAAAAGTGATTCCTCAATAAGATTAAAAAACGTAAATGTAAACAACATTAAAAACCAAAATTTTGACATTCCTTTGGGACTTATTTGTACAATAACTGGAGTAAGTGGTTCTGGTAAATCTTCATTATTAAAAAAAGTAATTGAACCTGGTCTAAAAGCATTTTTTGACTCAGGTATAGCTCAGATTAGAGAATGTGAGAGTTTTGAAATACTAAATAATAACTACAAAAATGTCGAATATCTTAGCCAAAATCCAATAGGAAAATCATCACGATCAAATCCTGTTACATATTTGAAAGCATATGATGATATCAGAAATTTATTTGCTAAACAGCCACTTTCAAAGCAAAGAAAGTACAAGTCTGGATTCTTCTCTTTTAATATTGCAGGTGGAAGATGTGAGGAATGCAAAGGGGAAGGTGAGATAAACATAGAAATGCAATTTATGGCTGATGTAAAAATAAAATGTGAAAAGTGCAATGGTAAAAAGTTTAAGGATGAAGTTATAGATATCAAATTTAACAGCAAGAATATAAATGATATACTTGACATGACAGTATCTGAGGCTATAGAATTTTTCAAAGAACATAATGAAGACAAGATTGTAAAAAAATTAGATTTTTTAAATCAAGTTGGTCTTGAATATGTTAAGCTGGGACAATCCTCAAGTAGTTTAAGTGGTGGAGAGGCTCAAAGAGTTAAGCTAGCTTATTTTTTATCAAAGTCTAATAAATTAGATAAAACAATTTTTTTATTTGACGAACCTACAACAGGACTTCATTTTGAAGATATCAAAAAACTATTAATTTCATTTGATAAGCTTATAGAACTAGGAAATTCAATAATTTGCATAGAGCATAATCTTGACATTATTAATAATTCTAATTGGATTATTGACCTAGGCCCTGATGGTGGAAGTGAAGGGGGTGAGAAAATATTTAGTGGAGAAATTAAAAAACTAATAAATTGTAAAAACTCTCATACTGGACAATATTTAAAAAAATATTTAATTGAGACCAATCAAAAAATTCTCTAAAATAATTGATGCACTTATCTTATCAATATTTTTTTTGTTTCCTCTTTGTTTTTTTTTCTCAGATTGATTGAGAAATCTTTTAGCAAGTTTAGATGTTAGTCTCTCATCTTCAACAAAATGGTTAATTTTCGGAAATTCTTTTTTTAATTTTAAATGAAATTTAAAACACATTTCTGTAGCATCAGTATTATTTCCATCCAGATTAACTGGAACTCCAACAACAATTGAAGATACTTTCTCACTTTCCATAATTTTTTTTAAAATTTCAATGGGTTTATTATTCTCAACTGTTATGAGTGGAAAGGCAATTTTTTGATCAATATCTGAAATTGCAATTCCAATTCTTTTCTTTCCATAATCAATTCCAATTACTTTAGACATATAAATTATTTAACGCTATTAATTATTTCAAACTCAACATATATAGTAAAGCTAAACTTTTTATTTCTGATGGACTAAACTCTCTATCAAACAAATCAACTTTACGTAAAAAAGAAAAAAATAGAAAAAATGTTCTCATATTTAAAATAAGTTTTTACAATATATACAACTCTCTCTCTGGCAAGATTTATAATTATTTGTACGTATTTCACTGATAATGGTTTCTATTAAGTTCAAAAAATCTTTTTGAAAATTATTATTTGGTTCAAATACATCTTGATCGCGTAATAAAAACTTTAGTCCATCGTCAATTTCTTTTAACGAGATATTTGCTGATATAATTTTTTCATTTTTCATTTCATGACAATTTGAAACTAAAAAAAGATAAAACAAAAGTTGAAAAGCTTTGGGTCTATTTTTTATTTCCTCATAATTATCAAAATATTTAAAATTCAGCTCCTTATGATCTACTCTACCTGTTTTGTAGTCAATAATTCTAAGACTTTTTTCAAATCGATCAATTCTGTCAATGATTGCAAAAAACTTAATTTTATTTTGAGCAGTTTTTATCTCAAAATCTATTTTTTTTTCAGTATCAATAATTTCAATTTTAGCTCCTTTTTTTATCAAACTTATTTCATAATCAAGCAATTTTGTAATTAATTCTTTAGCCATTTTAAAATTTGCATAATTAATACCTCTTAGATCCTTTGTTCCTAAAATTTTAAACATTTCAGCTTTTATTAATAAGTCAATACCATCTTTCATTTTTTCAAAATCTCTGACATTTAAAATTTTATGAGGATATATTTTTTCTAAAATACTATGAGCAAGATTTCCAAAAGTCATTGGATTTAGATTTTCTTCAACTTCTGAAGGCTCTTCTATACCAAGAATATACTTGCAATAAAATGATACAGGACATCTGAAATATGTTGTTATTGATGATGCTGAGATTCCAGATAATAACCAATTATTAATAAGCTCATTGCATCCCTTATTTTCAATTTCATTAATACTTTCTTTGGAAATGAGTTCAGATTCATAATTGAAATAATTGATTTGTGTTGATTTATACTCAGATTCTAGCTGAGTAATAAATCTGCTTTTTTCTCCAAATGAGAAGCTATCTGATTTAGTTTGATAAATTAAACTTACTTTTCTTGCTCTTTGTAAAATTCTATAAAAATGATAAGCGAATATAGCTTCATTACGTTTTGAATAATTTATACCAAAATGAATTTTTAGATCATATGGTATAAAGCTAATACTAGTTTGATTTTTTGGAAGAATTCCTTCATTTAAATCAATAAATATCACATTTTTAAAGTCTAAAACTCTGGATTCAAGAATTCCCATAACTTGTAGTCCACTCATGGAGTTTCCTGTGAACGTTACACTTAATTTTGATGATTCTCTAGTATACAATTTTAAAAACGATTCGATGGTAATTTCAATACCATCAAATAGGTTTTGAAGTTGAACTAAAACATCAATAACTTTAATAAAAATTTCACGTTGAAAAAAATTTTTCTCTATGTCTAACAATTCACTCAATAAATTAATAATTTGAGGCACTAGCTCATTTACATTAGAACATTTTTTGGTAAATAATTTATGATTTGTATTAAGTTCTGTAATTGTCTCAGGTGCAATGTTTACTAAATTTTCATTATTTATTTTTTTAATTACTTTATCTATCTTTTTGTTATCAATAATTTTTCTTGTCAGGCTACTATTTAAAATATTTAATAAATCAACATAGTAGAAACTTTTAGAATTTGATTTGACTGAATTAAGTTTCAAAAAAGAAATTACATAATCAATAATTTGAGATGACTTGAGAGGATATCCAAGAGTGACATTTAATTCGCTAATATTTTTTGGTAAATGATGAATCACCGAAAGCAATTTTGATTCGTCAGGCAATATAATTATTGACTCTCCGCTAACTATTTCATTCTCAGGTATGCTAGCTAATATATTATAAATTGCATTAGCCTGACCTATTGAATCAGAGCAAGAAATTATATTGAACTCATCTTTTTCTATGGACATATTTTCACTAACTCCTTTAAAATCTATATCACTCCATTTTCTTTTTTGTTTTCTTAGAAAATCTCCAGCTTCATGATCAATATTTTCAAAATAATATTTATCGGTATCCCAATATACTCTTGCTATGTCTCTATTTTTTAAAGTATCAATTATTTTTTCTTCTGACTGTGTTAAGGCGTTCAAGCCAATAAACCAAATTTGTTCATATTCAGATTGATAATTAAAAATTTTCTCTGATGCAATTCTATATGCCATACCCTTATATGCTTTATTTTTAGAAATCAAGCTTTGATATAATTCATCGTACCACTTTTTAAAATTTGAATAAAAAGTTAAATAATTTTCTTGTTCGGCGGTCAGATAATCATTATTGAAACTCCATTCTTCATTGGTCCAACTTTCTAGCTCCTTAACTTCTAATAGACTTCTAAAAATTTTTGATGAATCAACACATCCCAAATCAACATCGTTGAAATCATTTAATAAAATCTGTGCCCAGTCATAAAATTCATCAAATTTCTTCTTATCATCAGCTTCACTAAATATCTTAAAAAACTCAGTAAGAGTACACAAGTTGTCTATAACTTCAATATTGGCTATTTCAATTATGAACTGTTCTATAGTTAGTATTCTTGGAAGAAAAATTGGATTATCTAATTTCTTAGAAATCTCTTTTTTTAAATGCTGTATTGATCTCTTGGAGGGCAAAATAATGGCAACATTTCTTTTTTTAAGAATAATTTTTTTTAGTACCTCATCAGCTATTAATGATAAAAACTTATTACTCATTTGCTATATAATTTTTAACATATATGAGTTTAGTCTTTATGTTTCTATATCCCATTAAACTATAAATGTCAGAATATTCTTGAATCTTTTTTAAATGATCATCTTTCTCAACACCTGTTTTAAAATCAATAATCAAAACCTCATTATCTTTAATAATAACTTTATCTGGAATGAAAGATCTGCCATCTCTAACAAGTATCTCTTTTTCATTGATCACTTCAAAAGCATTAAAGAAATAACTTCTAATTTCATCATGTGACAAAAACTCACTAATTTGTTTTTCGAGCTTTATAGATTCGGACTTATTACAAACGCCTTGAACAAGCAAGTCATTAATAACTTTACTAATTAAATCAATTGAACTTATTCTTGATAATGCTAAATGAAATATAGTACCCCAATCTTTTTTGTCAATTATTTTTTTATCATTCTCAGTAAATTTAAACTTTAATAAATCTTGCCAACTTTTAAATTTATTGTTAGTGCTTATCTTTATTGATAAGTTCGACGTTTTATTATCAGCTGAAGTAAAATCTTTTTCACCAAAAACAAAAGGATATTTAAATTCTTGAACACAAAGAAAAGAGTTTAAATATCCTTTTTGTAAATGTTCAAATTTGTTTTCAAGTTGGCTTTTAGATGGGTTTTTAGAATATATATATAGTCTATCAACTGCCCTTGTCATAGCAACATAAAGTTTATTAACATTGTCCATGAAATTCAGTTCTCTTTCCTTTTCATATAATTCAGAAAACAAACTATCCTTTAAGCTTGAGGAGTAGTTTAATATTAAACTCAAAATTTCTGATTTATAATTAAAATCATTAGCATATATAAATTTCCTATTCAAATTTCTGTCCCAATTAAATGGAATAATTACGTTCTTAAATGACAATCCTTTGGATTTATGAATAGTTAATAAATTAACAGCATTGATATCTGACGGAGATTGTATTTTTTCTTTATGATTATTTTCTTCCCAAAATTTGATAAATGACTCTAAATTACTTGAGTACTTATTTTGATAGTAAAGAGCAAAATTTTTAAAATGATGAACATAAGCATCATTTTTAAGATTAAAATCTAAGACGATTTTCTCAATAATTTCGTAAATAGAATATCTTAAAAATTGTTTTTTATCATAATTTGGATATTTACTAATAATTCTTTTTTCAAATCTCTCCTCTGAAATTGATAAAGCTTTTAATTCATGATTGTTTAGTTCATTACTAAACAAATAATTTAAAACTAAAAAGCGTGTAAAACTATCTGAAAGCTGAATGTTTTTAATAAAATTAATGATAAACTTTACATTCTTACATTTAGATAATAATAGTCCCTCATCAGAAAGTATTGGAATATTTTCTGATACAAGGTGATTAGCTATTCTCTGGATGTCTTTATTACTATTGCATAATATTGCAATATCTTTATACGAACTTAAATTTTTGGATACCAAATCAAATATTTCTGAACTTACTTTATTACATATTGATTTATCAAAATCGTCATTATCAAATAACTCTATGTTAACATAACCTCCTACTTCAGCATATGAATCTTTTTGATGTAAATTTTTATAAATATTTTCAACAATCTCAAAACCACAACTTTGCTTTATTTTTTCAAAGAAATCATTATTAAATTTTATGATATTTTTCTTTGAGCGAAAGTTATTCTCCAAGAAAATCATTTCATATTGTGATTTAAGCTTATTTTCCCACTCATGAGAACTAGAAATTAATTCCATATTCGCTAGTTTAGGTAAATCAATAAATTGATTTACCTCACTTGATCTCCATCTGTAAATTGACTGTTTTGCATCACCTACTATTAGACTTTGATTATAATCAACAGAGTCAACGATTAATGGTAATAAATTTTGCCATTGAAGAATAGATGTATCTTGAAATTCATCAATTAGAAAATTTTTATATCTCCTACCAATTTTTTCATATATGAAAGCTGATGGTTGATTAACAATTATTTTATTAATTAATTTATTGAAGTTTGAAATATGTTGTACGTTACTTTTCTCACAATAGCTTGTAACAAATGATAAAATATCATTTATAAATTTCATCAAAAATATATTTTCATTTAAAATGATATCTGTGTTTAATTTTTTTACGCAATGCTTGTATTCATTGTAATAAATTTGAAGTTGCTTTGAAATTGTTCCTCTTTTTGAGCTGTCAAACATTTTTTTTCCAACAGATGAGAAAATCTCACCTGATTTAACTCTTTTTTCAATTCTAATATTACTTTTTTGTAACCAAATCTTATCATCTAGCATCATTGAGTCAAAAAAATTATAAATTTTAGGTCTCTTAGTGAGATGATCAATAGTGATATTATTTTTCCGAAGATATTGCGAGGATTTTAGATTGAGTTGTCTTAATTTTTTTTTATTTTCTTCGGTCGAAACTTTAATTTTATTTTGCAACTCAATGAAGAAATCATAATCAACTTTTTTTGGAAAACTGATGTATGACTTTTCTTTAAGTACTTGTTTAGCAAAGTTTTCAATTTCAGAAACTAAATCTGTACTTTTTTTTGACTTTAGTTTATAAAAAAAGAAAGACATAAAGTTTCTTGTTAGAACACCTTCCTCGCTATCTATTTTATTTAATAATTCTTTGACGGCTGGCTCAATAATTTTTTCGATATCTAACTCAATCTCAAAATTATTGCTTATTCCAAAATCTCTAGAGAAAGATCTAACTATTTGATAATTAAATTTATCAATAGTCATGATACTTAAATCAGAATAATTATGTATCATTTTTGAATGAACTATTGCAGCTTTTTTAAATATTTCTTCTTCATTAAGTCCAGTTCTAAGCTTCAATTCATCTAAAATATATTGATCAATAGACTTTTCTGAAATATTTTTTAAGTAACTGAGTATTCTATTCTTCATTTCATTTGCTGCCCTATTAGTAAAAGTAATTGCGAGAATTTTTTTGAAATAATCTTTACTTTTATTAGATAAGCAAATGGCAATATAATTGACAGATAATGTGAACGTTTTTCCAGAACCAGCAGATGATTTATAAACAGTTAGATTGGGTTTCATTATCTGTGTGAATATAAAGATTTAATCAAATATGAATAATATTTTGATAAGAATTGTAAATTTGGCATAGTAATAAAATTTTAAAGTGAGTGTAAAAGAGAGAATTGAAACACTTCGCGAATACTTGAAAAAAAATAGAGAGTATATTGGAGAAGTGATTTTTGGCTATAAAACCAAAGAAGGAAAACAATTCGACATTTATCTTCTAATTGCAATAGTCATATCAGTCATCGGAGTAATTCTAAGCTCTAATGAACAGATAAAAAATTCTTATGGTATACTTCTTAGCTTAATTGAATGGATATTTACTATTTTGTTCACCATTGAATATGCATTAAGAATATACACTGCTAAAAATAAAAGAAAATATATTTTTTCTTTCATGGGAATAGTTGATTTATTATCAATCGTTCCCACATACTTATTCTTCTTTTATCCACCAATTCATGTTCTTGTTGATATAAGAGTAATAAGGCTAATTAGGATATTTAGAATATACGGACTAACTAGATATATGAGAGGAGCTAATACTATGCAGATTGCTTTAAGATCATCAAGACCAAAGATCACAGTTTTCTTACTTTTTTTAAGTATAACGGTTACAGTAATTGGTACTCTAATGTACATAATTGAAGGTCAAAGTAATGGCTTTGAGGACATTCCTAAATCGATTTATTGGACAATCGTAACCATTACCACTGTGGGTTATGGTGATGTCGTTCCAATTACTGCTATTGGAAGATCACTAGCAGCATTGTTAATGATTTTAGGTTACGCAATTATTGCACTTCCAACAGGAATTGTTTCCGCTGAAATCACAAAAGAGGTAGAACAACAAAAAAGTAATTTAAAAAACAAAGAAATACTTGATAAACTGGATGAACTTCAAAAAAAGTTTGATGAACTAAAAAACGAAAGTAAAGACAGTAGCTAAAAAACTTAATATAAATTGAGCTGAATCATTTAAATATTGATAATTTGATTCAACAAATCCAGTTTATAATAAATTGTTTTTTGTTAACCATTGTGGTGAATATTACGGATTATTATTGATAACAATCTAAAGATTTAAATCTAATACAATTCAATATTTTTCTGTTTGTTAAACATCTCAAAGTATTTTCCTTTTTGATCAACTAAGCTCTTATGATCACCAGACTCTATAATATTACCCTTGTCAAGTAAGATTATTTTATCAGCTCCTGTTATTGTAGATAATCGATGAGCTATTATAATGATTGTTCTATTTAATGACATTTTTTTAAGAGCAGCTTGTAACAGCTCCTCACTTTCTGAATCTATTGAAGAAGTTGCTTCATCAAGTATTATTATTTTTGGATTTCTAATGTAAGCTCTTAAAAAAGCTATCAATTGTCTTTGACCGACTGAAAGCGTAATCCCTCTTTCTCCAACAACATATTCATATGAGTTCGGCAAAGAACTTATAAAATCATGTATGCCTATCTCTCTCGCAGCATTTTCTACTGTATGATTATCAATTGTGTCATCATACATTTTTACATTATTTAATATAGTATCAGAAAAAAGAAACACCTCTTGTTGCACATAGGAAATGCTCTTTCTTATGCTTTGAATTGTATAAGTTTGTATGTTATTGTCTCCAATTGAGATTTTTCCTTTCTGATTTTGATAAAATTTTAAAATTAAGTTGGCGATTGAAGTCTTTCCAGAACCTGTGTGTCCAATTAAAGCCAAAGTCTTATTATTTTCAATTGAGAAACTGATATTATTTAATACCCACTCCCCATCTTTATAATAAAAGCTAACATTCTCAAAATTAATATTACCGTTATTGCCATCAAATTTTATTTTTCCTTCATTAGCAATTTTTTGATTTGTATCTAGTATTTTAAAAACTCTTTCAGAGCCTACAATACCCATTTGCAAAACATTAAATCTATCTGCTAACTGTCTTATTGGTCTAAACATCATATATATATACAGGATAAAGGCAACTAATTCACCAATTGTTACACCAGTACTATTTATTATGCTCAAACTACCACTCCAGATTACTAGTGCAATAGCTAATGCCGATAAAATCTCCACAATAGGAAAGAAAACAGCATAATAGAAAATTGATCTAATATTTGCATCTCTATGCTTTTTATTAATTTCTATAAATTTATCATACTCAGATGCTTCTTTATTAAATATCTGTACTATTTTCATTCCTATGATTCTTTCCTGTACGAATGCATTTAATTTAGAAACTTGAGTTCTAACATCTTGAAATGCACTTTTTATATTTCTTTTGAACCATGCAGTGGCAATAAGTAAAAAAGGAATCGTAATTAAAGTTACAATTGTGAGTTTGATGCTAGTGTAGAACATGAACACTAAAACTAAAATTAATTTTAGAAGCTCTGCAATTATAACCAATAAGCCTTGAGAAAAAATATCGGAAATTGTTTCGATATCTGAAATTGTTCTGGTCACCAAAGTTCCAACTTGAGTATTATCAAAGTATTTCATCTTAAGGGAAATTATATGTTGAAAAATTTCAGTTCTGATATCTCTAATTACATTTTGTCCAATCCAAGTTGATAAAAACATATAGTAAAACTGAAAAAATCCCTCTGCGAATAACATAAGAAACAATAATAAAGTTACTTTGGCAAGCATTTCTAAATTAGAAACTATTATATAGTTGTCAATTGCATAGTTGATTAGCCAAGGTCTAAGAGGGCCCAAAACTGCTAGAAATATCGCTGATAAAGCAGCATAAAATAATTTTTTTCTGTAAGGATTTGAATATTTTAAAACTCTTTTCAGCAATAACCAATCAACGATATTTCCAGTCTTTTTCATGCTAACAAATCTTTTTCATTGTATTTAATATTCACTAAAAACAAACCTTTGGCAGGCACTGATACACCAGCAAAACTCCTATTCTTCTTATTGATTATATTACTTATTTCATCTGGGGATATTTTTTTTTCTCCTACAAGTAACATTGTTCCAACAATTGCTCTTACCATATTTCTTAAAAATCTATTAGCTTGGATAGTGAAGCAAATCATTTGCTTTTCATAAGTCCACTGAGCTCTGTAAATTTCGCAGACGTTTGTGTGAGTTTGAGTATTAGCCTTTGAGAATGATGTGAAGTCTTTTTTTCCAATAATATTTTTACACGCCTTATTCATTAAAGCTATATCTATTTCTTTTTTGTAAAAGAAAGATCTCTGCTCAAAGGGCATTTTTTGTTGATTTATGTAGTATTTGTATGTTCTTGAAATAGCATCAAACCTCGCGTGAAAATTATTTTTAACATTTATAACCTTTAAGATTGAAATTTCTGCAGGTAGATAATTATTTAATTTTTGTTTAATATCTTTTGCTTCAATTTCAAAATTACAGTCAAAGTGTGCAGTCATAAACTTTGCATGTACTCCAGTATCCGTTCTTCCTGCACCAACCAAACTTATGTTTTGATTCAAAATATCACATAAACACTTTGTAATTGTTTGTTGAACGGTTACTGCATCAGGTTGTACTTGCCAACCGTGATATTTCTCTCCATCATACTCAAAAAGAAGACAATATCTCATTCAACAAAATTAAAAAAAGCTTTTCTATGAAATGATACTTAATAATAAAACTAAAAATTAAACGTTGGGATTTGATATTAATAATATGATTAATATTTTTGCAAACTAAATAAAATAAAAATGGAAATTTCATCAAATATCGACATAACTGAACTTAACAAAAAAATAGAAAAGGAGAGTGCTGTAATTGAACTAATTCACATTGAGATGAATAAAGTTGTAATCGGTCAGAAAGATTTAATTGATAAACTTACAATTGCTCTTTTGTCAAATGGACATGTCCTTCTTGAAGGTGTTCCTGGTCTTGCTAAAACACTTTCTATAAGCACACTTTCACAAACAATTAATGCTGATTTCAGCAGGATTCAGTTTACTCCAGATATGTTACCAGCAGATGTTATTGGCACTCAAATTTATAGCCCTAAAACAGAAAAATTTTCTGTAAAGAAGGGACCTATTTTTGCAAATTTTGTTCTTGCAGATGAAATTAACCGAGCACCTGCAAAAGTACAATCAGCATTGCTTGAATGTATGCAAGAAAGAAATGTGACCATCTCAGGAGAAACATTTTCATTAGAAGATCCTTTTCTTGTAATGGCGACCCAAAATCCTGTTGAGCAAGAAGGTACATATCCCCTTCCTGAGGCTCAACTCGATAGATTCATGCTAAAGGTTATTATAACTTATCCAAACTTTGAAGATGAGAGGATTGTTGTTAGAAACAATTTATCTAAAGTTTTTCCTGTTGCAAACAAAGTTGTGGATAAAGACAGTATTAAAAAAGCAAGGGCTCTGGTCAAAGAAATATATATGGATGAAAAAATTGAAAAATATCTTTTAGACATAGTACATTGCACAAGAAATCCTAAAAAATTTGGATTAGAGAAGTTTTCAACTATGATTTCATTTGGAGGTTCTCCTAGAGCAAGCATAAATTTGGCTCATGCGTCAAAGGCTTACGCTTTTATAAAAAGAAGAGGTTTTGTAATTCCAGAGGACGTTAGAGCGATAGCCCATAACGTTCTTAGACATAGAATAGGACTGACCTACGAAGCTGAAGCTGAAGAAATAACAGCAGATGACATAATCACAGAAATTCTTAACGCAGTAGAGATCCCATAAAATTGGATACCAAAGAAATTTTAAAAAAAGTAAGATCTATTGAAATAAAGACCAAAGGTCTTTCCAATCATATTTTTGCTGGTGAGTATAACACAGCTTTCAAAGGAAGAGGCATGACCTTTTCTGAAGTTAGAGAGTATGAAATTGGTGATGATTTAAGAACTATAGACTGGAACGTAACAGCTAGATACAACAGTCCATTTGTGAAAGTTTTTGAGGAAGAGAGAGAAATTACTTTAATGCTTATGGTAGATGTTAGCTCATCAAGCAGCTTTGGAACAAACAAGAGATTTAAAAGAGAATTAGTTTCTGAGATATCAGCTGTTCTTGCTTTTTCTGCAATAAAGAATAACGATAAAGTTGGAGTGATTTTCTTTTCTGATAAGATTGAAAAATTTATTTCTCCTTCTAAAGGAAAAAAACATATTTTGAGAATTATTAAAGAAATATTGACCTTTGAATCCACCAGCAAAAAAACAAATATTAAAAAAGCTTTAGAATACTTTAACAGGGTAACAAAAAAAAGAAGTATTTGCTTTTTACTATCTGATTTTTTTGATTCTGATTTTTTTGAGCCTGTAAAACTATCAGCTAAAAGACATGACCTTGTAGCTGTTAACACATTAGATTTCCGTGAGTTAGAAATTCCAAATGTTGGTTTATTAAGTCTTCAAGATTCGGAAGAAGATAATGAAATCTTGGTTGATTCCTCTGATAGAAAATTTAGACGGAATTTTAAAAACAAACAATTATCAAGACTTAAAACTCTCAAAAAAGAACTTAGTCTCTGTGGTGCTGACTACATTCAATTATTAACTCAGGAAGATATAATTAGCCCATTGATAAATTTTTTTAAAAACAGAAAGAAGTGATTCTCAGATTATTACTCTTGTTTGTGTTAGTTGGCAAAAGTTATTCAAATGAATTGATAATTTCTAAAGATTCCATTTTGGTTGGACAACAAGTTCAAATTGAGATTCTTAGTTCAGTAAATACTTTTTCAGACAGCAATGATTTATTAGACCAATTTAATTCTTTTGAAATTATTGATTTTTCAATTATGGATACAATTATTATTGACAGTTCTAAGTATTTAAAACATAAACTCAATATCACAGCATGGGAAAGTGGAACATATAAATTCGGAAGTTTTGGTACATCAAAAAAAATTATTGTTTCAGAAATTGAAACCAATGAAAATGAAATTAAACAGATAAAAGAAAATCTTAAAATATCATTTAGTCTGATTGACTATTGGATTTATATTTCAATAGTTCTAATATTAGCCTTGATTTATATTATTTCTAAGAAATATCTCAAAAAAACAGAAAGAGTATTAGAAATTGTTGAGGAAGAGTTGAAATTAGATCCAATTGAATTAACGATAAATAAGTTGGAAATTTTAAAAAATGAGAAACTATGGGAAAAAGATGAAATCAATCTACACTTCACAAAAGCATCAAATATCATTAGAAAATATTTAGAGTTAAAATTTAATTTTAGTGCTTTGGAAATTCCAACTGCCGATATTTTATTAAAATATAAAGAGTTTAATCAAGATGATTTTTCTATTAAAATGCTAAACAAGATACTATTATCTTGTGAGTTAGCGAAATTTGCTAAAAACCAGCCAGATAAAAGTGAAATCTTAACTCACCTAGAAAACTGTAAAGATTTTGTCATTAATTCAAATAAACTATGACTGAATATTCAGAAATTATTTTTCGTGATTCTCACTATTTTTTACTAATAATAGTATCGATTGCCTCTATAATTTATTTTTTTTTCAAGAAGAGAAAACAATTTACTTCAATATCATTTTCTTCCACAAAAATTTTATCACAAAAAAGTAATTATAAAAAAAGAATAATAAGACTACCCCTTTTTTTGAGAATTATTGCCTCTATATTCATAATTTTTGCACTTTCAAGGCCACAATCAACAAATAACTGGCAAGAAAATACCACTGAAGGTATTGATGTTATTATGGCTATTGATATTTCTGGTAGCATGCTTGCGGAGGATTTAAAACCAAATAGACTGGAAGCTGCAAAAAACGTTGCTATAGATTTTATTTCAAATAGAAGTAATGACAGAATAGGTTTAGTTGTTTTTAGTGGAGAGAGTTTTACTCAATGTCCACTTACCACTGATCACACTGTTCTTGTTAATCTCTTTAAGGATATAAAATCTGGCATGGTTGATGATGGAACAGCATTAGGGATGGGCATTGCTACAAGTGTAAATAGATTAAAAGAATCAGATGCTAAGTCAAAAGTAATTGTACTGGTTACTGATGGAGTAAACAATTCTGGAGAAATAGCACCTTTAACAGCAGCAGAACTATGCAAAAGTTTTGGAATACGCATCTACACAATTGGCATAGGTACTATGGGACTAGCACCATACCCGTTCCAAACACCGTTTGGAATACAATATCAGGACGTTGAGGTAAAAATTGATGAAAAAACATTGCAAGATGTAGCAATGATTACTAAAGGAAAATTTTTTAGGGCAACAAACAACTCATCTTTAAAAAAGATTTATGATGAAATTGATTTACTAGAAAAATCGAAAATTAAAGTAACTGAATTTAGTAAGAAAAAGGAAGAGTTTAGATTATTTTTATATGTATCATTTTTACTGTTAATTATCTCATATATACTAGAAAATACAATTTTAAAAAGATTACTTTGATGTTAAGATTTGAGGAAATAAATTATTTGTATTTGCTATTATCAATACTGTTAATACTTGGATCGAATATATATTTCTTTCATTGGAAAAGTAAATCTCTAAAGAAGTTTGGCGATAAAAAATTAATTCAAAGATTACAAATTGGACAATCCTCAATAAGAAAAAAAATAAAAAACTTATTTAGAGTTTTTTGTATTATTTTCATAATCATTGCTTTTGCAAATCCTCAAATTGGTTCCGAAATAGAGGAAGTTAAAAGAAAGGGTGTAGATTTAATGATAGCAATTGACCTTTCTAACTCAATGCTCGTTGAAGATATTAAGCCTAACAGACTTGAAAAATCAAAACGTGCAATATCAGAACTTTTAGATCAATTGAGTGGAGATCGAATTGGATTAGTAGTTTTTGGTTCAGAGGCATATATCCAACTTCCTATTACAACTGATTATTCAGCTGCAAAACTTTTCTTATCATCTGTAAACACTAAAACTATTTCAAGTCAAGGTACTGAAATTGGAAAAGCAATTGATAAATGTCTTTCTTCTTTTGATTTTGAAAATTCACAAAATAAATCGATCATTATTATCACAGATGGAGAGAACCACGATGATATTGCAATTGAATCAGCAAAAAAAGCAAAAGAAAAAGGTGTTTTAGTTCATACTTTGGGAATGGGACTTGAACAAGGTGGTCCAATTCCCATGAAAGATAAAAGAGGAAATATTATAAGTTACAGAAAAGACAAATCTGGCAATACTATTATTAGTAAGTTAAATGAATTGATGTTAATGGAAATTGCTCAAAGCGGAGGTGGGAAATATATCAGAGCTAATAACTCAAGAGCTGGACTACAAGAACTGATTAATGAAATAAATAGATTAGAAAAAAAAGAGATAGGAACTATGGAATTTACTAACTTTAAAGATAGATTTCAGTTTTTTTTAATTATTGCATTAATATTACTTTTTTTAGACTTATTAATTTTAGAACGTAAAAATGAAAAATTTAATTTTTAAAATTTCAATCTTAATATTCTGTCAGTTCTTGACAAATTTTTGTGATGCTCAAACTAAAAAGAGATCTCTTTTTAAAAAAGGGAATAAACTTTTTTCTGACAGCATTTATGAAGAATCTGAAATTAATTACAGAAAATCTTTGGAACAAGATCAAGATTTTTTTAAAGCAAAGTATAATCTAGCAAATTCAGTATTTAAGCAAGAAAGGTATGATGAATCTGAATCTCTCTATAGTTCAATACTAAATCAAAGTGAAGTAAAAGAAGAAAACAATAAAGTCCAATATAACTTAGCAACCAGTCAACTCAAACAAAATAAATTTAATGAGGCAATAGAAAATTATAAAAAATACATTAAGAAAAATCCGCAAGATGAAGATGCAATCTATAATTATTGCTACGCTAAAAAGATGCTAGAGCAACAGCAAGATAATCAAGAGCAACAGCAAGATAATCAA
>CACIJW010000004.1 GCA_902587125.1 uncultured Bacteroidota bacterium | reverse complement strand
TGTAATTGTTATAGGAGTAAGAGAAGAAATTAAATCAAAAGATGAGGTTGGGAAGAATTCTGTTTTAAAAAAAGTTGAAAAACATAATAATGAAAATGAAGTTAAAATTGAAGTCTCATTTGAAATAGTCGATCAAAATTCTGAACAAGTTATATGTTACACTAATGATCCGGAAAGTTTATGGAATAATCCAGATTGGGTTAGATTAATCAAAAGAAAAATGATTAGAGTTGAAAATCGTTTATCTCAATCCTCATTTTCTAGACAAGTTCTGTTGTTTTATAAAAAATCAAATACCCCAACAATAAATCAGTTTAATACATCAACAGGTTGGGAAAAAAACTTAGTTTGTAGTTATTACGATTTTGATGATGAAAAGAGTTTATCTGGAATTAAAGAGTCTTTTTATTGGGGTGGTAAAAATGAATATGGTGATATGAAATATAGTGAAGAAATTAGATAGTAGTAGTTTTAATTTTTACGAAAATCTAAAGTCACTATTTTACTACAAAAACATTCAGTTTTAACGTACTGATTTACTAATCGACAACTCCCCCATAGATTTGGGTTTAGTGTATTAAATCGAATATACTCACGAAAACATCACATGTATTAATGTAGTACTATTAAAAAGATAGTACTTGTTGGAATTGTTGTATTCTAACATTCAACATTTAAACCAATTCATAGTGTTTGATGGAAAATTGAAAGTGACTTGTAACACTTAAAAATCAATAACAGGAATTTACAATTTGACTAAGGAAGTTTTCTAATCCAAATGTTTGGTCAAAAACTACTCAACGGTAACTGATTTAGCTAAGTTCCTTGGTTGATCAACATCACATCCTCTCATAACTGCAATATAATAAGATAGTAATTGAAGAGGTATTACAGAAATTATTGGAGACAAGTATTTGTTTACTTTAGGGACTTTAATTACATGCTCGGATATTTTAGATATTGATTCATCATCATCAAAAACTATTGAAATAATTCTACCTCCTCTTGACTTCACCTCTTGAGCATTACTTAAAATTTTTGAGTAGTGTTCTTCTTCTGTTGCTATAACTAACACTGGCATCTTTTCATCAATAAGAGCAATAGGACCGTGCTTCATTTCAGCTGCAGGATATCCTTCAGCATGAATGTATGATATTTCTTTTAACTTAAGTGCTCCTTCTAAAGCTACTGGAAAGTTCATCCCCCGCCCTAGGTATAAGAAATTTTCTGAGCTCTTAAACTCCTCAGAAATTTTTTCTATTTTTTTATCAATTTTTAAACATTCCTCTAATGTTGATGGGAGCATCTGAATTTCAATCAACATTCTTTGATAATCTCGATCTCTTATGCAAGAATTTTCTTTTCCTAATCTAAGTGCAATTAAAAGTAGCAGTGTAAGTTGAGTTGTGAAAGCTTTGGTTGAGGCAACTCCAATTTCTGGGCCAGCATGAGTATAAGCTCCACCATCATTTTCTCTTGCAATACTTGAGCCAACAACATTACATATGGCGAGTGTAATTGCCCCCCTACTTTTTGCTAGTTTTTGAGCGGCAAGAGTATCTGCAGTTTCACCAGATTGAGTAATACTTAGCACAACATCATTTTCGTTTAATACTGGGTTTCTATACCTAAACTCTGACGCATACTGAATATCAGCATTAATTCTAGCTATGCTCTCAAAATAATATGATGCTACTAAGCCAGCATGCCATGATGTTCCACAGGCTATGATTGTAAATCTATTCGCTCTTAAAATTTTTTTCTCAAAGTCTCTGATGCCTGTTAATTTAATTTTATTTTGCGCTGTGATTCGCCCTCTTAAAGTTGATTTTATACTCTTCGGCTGCTCGTAAATTTCTTTTAGCATAAAATAATCAAAACCTCCTTTTTCTATATCCTCAATTGATAATGCTAACTCTTGTACAAATGGAGTAACTCTTTTATTGCTTACAGTCTTAATTTGTAGCCCTGATTTAATATTTATTCTAGCAACTTCGTCATCATTTAGATATACAACATTTTTTGTATACTCAATTATTGGGCTGGCATCAGAGGCAACATAATATTCTCCATTTTCGATTCCTATAACTAATGGTGAACCTTTTCTAGCCACAACAATTTCGTTAAAATTATCTTTTTGCATAACAACAATAGCGTAAGCTCCTATAACCTGCTTGAGAGCAGACCTTACTGATTCAAACAAATCTAGGTTTTCACTTTTTTGTTCATAGTCAATTAAGTTAATTAAAACTTCAGTGTCAGTGTCAGAATAAAACTTATAACCTTTTTTCTCTAATAATTTTCTTATTGAGTCATAGTTTTCAATTATTCCGTTGTGAACGACGGCAAGATTTTTTGAGTTAGATAAATGAGGATGAGCATTTGTTTTGTTTGGCTCACCATGAGTTGCCCACCTTGTATGTCCTATTCCTACAAATGAACTAATGGGTTTTTTATTAAACTCTTTTTCTAAATCCTTGACTTTTCCCTTGGATTTATATGATATTAAACTGTTTTTAAGCAAACATATACCTGCACTATCATAACCTCTATACTCTAATCTTTTAAGTCCCTTTATTATTATTGGGTACGCATCTTTATTTCCGATGTAAGAAACAATTCCACACATTTTTCAAAAGTAACAATTAAAACGAAGTTATTATAATTCAGAATATAATACTTCAATCACAAAACTTGATTTTGGTATTATTGTTCTGTTTGCATTTATTACAGCACCTGATGGTAACAATAAAAGTTCTCCTGTGAAGCCTGAAGCTCCATTTATCAAATTGCTAAAATACCTTGTTATGTTAAAAGTAAAATTATTGCTTTGGTTCTGTCCACCAAAATGTGATTCTCCCTCAATGACAAAATCACTTAAAAAAACATTAACTCCCATGTAATTTTTTCTGACTAGGAAAAGTTTTTCATGAGCTCCAAATTGTAAATCCTCATTGCATGAGAATTTAAGATTAACTTTATTTATGACTTTATTCTTTAAAGTATCCCTAATACTTTCTAAGTTATTAAACTGAATAGATGTTAAATAACTTGACATTGACTGAACGTAACAGCTATCGGTAGAAGCATTGAGTTGTTGAATATTTTTTTGATTAAAAAGATTAACTCTAGCAGCGTCTCCTCCCAACATTAAATCAAAAGACATTACTGAATCATTTACAGAAATATCTCTGTAGTAAATTGAAAATTTAGACTTTTGATTATCTGCGTTTAAATACAAAATTGTATTGTCATTAGCTAAGTTTAAATCTGATGGATTGACAGTGGCAACTTTAAGACCGTAAAAATACTGTAGAAAATCTTCATTAGAGCTTAAGGCATTTCCACCATCGATGATTTCTTGTCCTATGTAGTTGTCTATTGAAATTTTGATTATTGATACAGAATTTGAGTCCTGAACCACTATGTTATTTACTGAAACTAATTCAGATTGACTATAAACAACAGGATAGTTGGAATAGTAAGACGAATCTTTATAAATTGGATCTGTTAATTTTGATACGTATAGATTAGGAAAAGTTTGGATTTCATTTCCGTAATAGTCATCAATAACGTATTGCAAGATAACACTGTCTACAATAATATTTGTTATGTCTCCAAAGCTGATATTGTTTGATGGAAGTAGAAGATTAGAAATAAAGTGCGCATTAGATTTTGGGAAAATAGGATCACTAGAGAGGTTACCTAGTAATAATCTAACAGGTTCATCAGTCCTTAAAGAATCTTCAGAAAGAGTGTTCGTTGAAAAATTAAAAAAATTCGAATTATTTTTTATCAGAATTCTATCACTTTGAGGATGTATGTCGAGACCTATTTCTGAAGGGTCCTTGCAAGAAGAGAGTATAAATGAAAAAACACAAAAAAGTATTAAAGATTTATAACTATACAACCTCAACTAACTGATTATTTTTTTTTGTTTTTTTTGCCTTTTCTGTACTGTCATAAAAAGAAAGACACTGCTCTTCAAAATTATCATCATCTGTTTTTACCAATACAGGGATGTTATTGTTTTTTATAAAATCAAGTAAGTTTTTACTTAACTTTTTTGACCCTTGAACAACAGCATCTGAGTAGCTAATTGCGAATTTATTAAGATTATCAAATGTAGGATTCCCAATCATTTCAACATCTTTATCTTGTAAGTCTTCAAATAATAATTTTTCAGAAAGTGAATTATTTAAATCACCTTTAAAGGGATTATCAAAAACTGTATAATAAATTTTTGTATTTGCAAACATAGGGTCTTTATTGTACAGTTTTTTTATGTACATGGGTACAAGAGCTGAGAACCATCCATTGCAATGTATGACATCTGGAGCCCAACCAAGTTTTTTTACCGTTTCAATAACACCTTTACAAAAAAACATCATTCTTTCATCATTGTTTTGCATGAAATTTCCTTCTGGATCGTTAAGGTAATGTCTCTTTGGGAAATACTCTTCATTATCAATAAAATACACTTGCATTCTTGATTGTTGAACAGAAGCTACTTTAATAATTAACTGATGATCAAAATCATCAATTATTAAATTCATTCCTGAGAGTCTAATGACTTCGTGTAGCTGATGTCTTCTTTCGTTTATTGTACCAAACTTAGGCATGAAAATTCTAATGTCATTGTCATTTTCTTGAACAACTTGAGGTAAGTTCATACAAAAATTTGACCTCTTGTTTTCTTTAGTGTATGGTGATATTTCTTGAGATACGTATAAAATTCTTTTCTTTCCCATATTTAAGATTTAAATCGCGTTGCAAAAATATAGAAAAAAATTCTTTAAATAAAGCATTTAAGGTAGTTTTGTTTTGTAATTGTTATGAAAATAATAAAGAAAAAATCCGAGCTAAAAGAATTATTATATTCTTTGTCAAATCAAAAAATTGGATTTGTTCCCACTATGGGAGCCCTGCATGCTGGCCATATTTCATTAATTAAAGCATCAAAATCTAGATGTGATTTAACCATATGTAGCATATATGTAAATCCAACTCAGTTTAGTTCCCAAAAAGACTTGAGAGATTATCCTACTGATGCCAAGAAAGATATTAAATTACTGAAAAAACATCACTGTGACATACTTTTTATACCAAATGATTTTGAACTGTATGAGAATAATTTGAAAAGTAATGAGTTCGATTTAAATAATTTTGACAAATTTATGGAAGGAGAATACAGACCTGGCCATTTTCAAGGCGTGGCAACTGTAGTTACAAAACTGTTTAAAATAGTAAGTCCAGATATTGCATTTTTTGGGGAGAAAGATTTACAGCAACTTATAATAATCAAACATATTTCAAAAGAGTTAGATCTAAAAATATTTTCTGTTCCTACAATGAGAGAGAAAAACGGAATTGCTCTAAGCTCAAGAAACATAAATTTAACAAAAGACAGCTTTAAATCAGCAACAATAATTTTTGAATCTCTTTGTTATTGTAGAGATCATATCAATAAATATGATATTGTAACTTTGAAAAATAAAGTAAAAAAATTGTTTGAAAGCAGTAAACTTAATTTGGAGTATTTGGAATTTGTTAGTATGAAAACTATGCACCCAGTTGATGTCATTTGTGATAATTTAGCAATTTGTATAGCAGCTACCATAGAAAACATAAGATTAATTGATAATATTATTATAAATGCGGAGGAAACTAATTAACTCAATAAAATATCTGTTTTTTGGATTTTTAGCTTTTTTATTATTGGCGCTAGCTCTGAAAAACCAAAATCCGAGAGAACTACTTCTAAGTTTAGCTAATTTGGAAATGAATTGGATTTATCTCTCTATTATTTTAGGAGCATTAGCTATTGTTTTAAGAGGTGTCAGATGGATTCACATGATACAGCCACTAGGGCATAATTGTAAAATTTCAAACAGTATTAATGCAGTTGCTATTGGCTATTTAACAAATTTAGCAATTCCAAGAGCTGGAGAAATTACAAGATGCACAGCACTACATAAAAAGGAAAATATACCTGTTGATAAATTATTTGGCACTATAATTGCAGAGAGGGCTATTGATTTATTAGCTCTTATTTCTCTGCTAATACTAATGTTTATTATCAATCTGGAAAAGATTAATATTTTTTTTAATTCTGTTTTTAGTAAAGGTCAAACATTACCCATTAATTCAATACTTCTTTTTGTTCTCAGCCTACTAGCCATTTCATTTATTTTTTTCTCATACATAAAGAAAAATCAATCTTCAACTATTGTATTAAAAATTAAAAATTTCTTAGAAGGCATCAAAGAAGGATTTATTAGTATAAAAAAAGTTAAAAACAAAACTGTATTTTGTATTCATACCACTTTAATTTGGGGTTTATATGCTTTAATGACATACATCTGTTTTTTTGCAATTAGCGAAACTAACTCTTTAGGTTTTATTGACGGAATATACATAATGGTAATAGGAGGTATTGGTATGGTAGTTCCAACTCAAGGAGGTATTGGTTCATATCACCTAGCTACTAAACTTGGACTAATGAGTTTGGGTATTGGAGCTGATTCAGCTCTTATTTTTGCTTTTGCTGTTCATACTGCACAAACTCTAATGGCTATAGTTTTTGGAGCAATTTCATTAGCTTTACTTTTCATTTCAAAAAACAATGCCAAGGATGCCATTAATCAGTAAAGTAAGAGAAAAAATAATTACCACTGATAACTTAGTTTTAAAAGTTAGCCAGTGGAAAAAAAATAAAATGAAAGTAGCCTTTACAAATGGATGCTTTGACATTCTACATCTGGGTCATCTAGAGGTTCTCACAAAATCCAAAGAATTTGGAGATAGGCTAATAGTAGCTGTCAACTCTGACGAATCAGTAAGAAAACTTAAAGGAGAAGAAAGACCTATAAATGATTTTCAAACTAGATCGAATATGCTAGCTTCTTTCTCTTTTGTTGATTATGTAGTAGAATTTAGTGATGATACTCCAAAAAAATTAATTCAAATAATTAAGCCTGATTTTTTAATTAAAGGTGGGGATTATAAAAAAAAGAATGTTGTGGGAAATGACATTGTAAGTTCATATGGTGGAGAAACAATCATAATACCTTTAATTGATGGTCTTTCAAGTACAAATACTATAAATAAGCTCAAGAATTAGTGACAATAAAAAGAAAAATTAGATCTGCATTTTTTTGTCAAAACTGTGGTCATCAATCGCCAAAATGGTTAGGAAAGTGTCCACAATGTGGTGAGTGGAATACATTTGTTGAAGAGATTATTAACAATGATAATAACGTAAGTATTTCCTTTAAAAGTAAAATAGCTAATAAGCCTGTATTAGTTTCTGATATTGACTATAGCCAAGAAGAAAGAATAGTAACTAAAGATTCAGAACTCAACAGAGTTTTAGGTGGAGGTATTGTTCCTGGTTCTCTAGTTCTTCTTGGTGGTGATCCTGGAATTGGGAAATCGACGTTATTACTTCAGTTTGCATTGAGCGCAATATCAAAAAGAATTTTATATGTTTCAGGTGAAGAAAGTGAGAAACAAATTAAAATGCGTGCTAAAAGAATAAATAAAAGCTCTAAAAACTGCTACATTTTAACAGAGACGAACACACAAAATATTTTTCAGCAAATTGAAAGCTTGGAGCCAGAAATTTTAGTGATTGATTCAATTCAAACACTTCACTCATCTCAAATAGAATCATCGCCAGGAAGCGTTTCTCAAGTCAAAGCTTGCACCTCAGAACTTTTAAAATATGCGAAAGAAAGTGGAACAGCAGTGTTTTTAATAGGTCACATTAACAAAGATGGTGCAATAGCAGGTCCAAAAATTTTAGAACACATGGTTGACACAGTACTTCAATTTGAGGGAGATAGAAATTATATATATCGTATACTTAGAACAGTGAAAAACCGTTTCGGTTCCGCATCTGAACTTGGAGTTTATGAGATGAATAGCTATGGCCTCAGAGAAGTAGCTAACCCATCAGAAATTCTAATTTCTGAAAGAGATGAAAAAACAAGTGGTGTTGCAATTGCTGGTACAATTGAAGGGGCAAGACCCTTGCTAGTTGAAATTCAATCTCTAGTAAGCTCTGCTGTATATGGCACACCTCAAAGATCTGCAACTGGATTTGATACGAGAAGAATGAATATGCTATTAGCTGTTCTAGAAAAAAGATGTGGTTTTAGACTTGCAGCTAAAGATGTTTTTTTAAACATAACTGGAGGCATTAGAATTGATGATACTGCAATAGACTTAGCAGTTATTTGTTCTATATTATCTTCAGATCAAAATATTGAACTTGACACTCAAATATGTTTTGCTGGAGAAATCGGACTTTCTGGTGAAATAAGAGCTGTAAACAGAATTGAGCAAAGAATCGCTGAAGCTGAGAAGCTTGGGTATAAACAAATTGTTATATCAAAGTATAATAATCTAAACTCAAAAGATTTTAAAATTAAAATTTCAAAATTTGGTAAAATTGAAGAGGTATTTAGACTTCTCTTCGGTTAAGATTTTACAAAACATATATAGTTTTGAAAGTATTTTGTTTTGTTTTAACAAAAAAAATTTTTCCATTTTCAAAACTCTCAACACGTCTTCCGCTTATATCATATATATCAATAAATTCTTGATCATTTTTTAATATGAAGCTTTCTAAATTAGAAATCTCTGAAGCTATACCATACCAAGTAATGGTATCAATAATATTTGAGTTTGTAGTAATTTGCATTTGCATGTAACCTTCTCCTGCTACTAAATTGGGGTAAAAATGGCCATTAAGATACACTTTAGCTGTTGGCATAAATGTATCTTGAGCGCTAGTAACTCCAATCGGGTAACACGCTGGAAAACAGAATGAAATATCCCATTGAGACGGCATGGAATCGCTAATCAACACCCAACTTACTGCACAAGTATCATAAGCATTATAGAAAGTACTTTTAGTAATATCAAAATCTGTGGGTAGTCCTGACGCTTGAAGATTAGTGTTGTCTAAAGAGTGAGTTTGACTAAAAAGAGTGCAAGGCACTAATAATAGAATAAGACAAAGTTTTCTCATTTAATATTTTTTTAGTTTTCACGATCATATTTGCAACAGTAATGTAAATTATTGTAAACTTCGTCATTAGCTTTATATTTCTCTGTATCATATCCAACAGAGGCTATTTTTTTCTGAACTTCATCTAAGCTAGTCTTATCAGAATCATATTTGATTTTTGCAATTTTGGTTTTACTATTCCATTTTAAATAGATCACACCGTCAACTGATTTAGCTGCTTTTGTTATTACCTCATTGCACATCCCGCAATTGCCATAAATTTTGAACTTTTCTTTTACTTTTTCTGTTGAAAATGCATCTATCGTGATGATGCTTACAAAAATTAAAAATAAATTGAACTTTTTCATATTGTAAAATTACAAAATTTGAGAATAATGTTCTTTCGTATTTACTTTAGAAATAACATCTTCGATTTTACCGTTTTCATCGATTATAAATGTTGTCCTCACTATCCCCATATATTCTCTGCCCATGAACTTTTTTAATTGCCATACTCCATAATCATTTACTACTTTCTTATCCTCATCAGAAATAAGATTAAATGGAAGATTATATTTTTCAATAAATTTTTGATGTCTTTTCACGCTATCGCATGAAACTCCTATAACATCATATCCTTTGCTAATTAAATCAGAATAATTATCAGACAAATTACATGCTTGTGCAGTGCAACCCGAAGTCATATCTTTTGGATAAAAATATAAAACTACCTTTTTACCTCTATATTGATCCAATGTGATCGTAGACCCATTTTGATCAATAGCATTTATTTTTGGAGCTTGATCTCCTATTTTTAATTTTGACATAATTTATTATTTATAATGTTCCTCTTTTTGCTTGTTCTCTTTCAATTGATTCAAATAAAGCCTTAAAATTTCCAGCACCAAAACCTCTGGCACCTACTCTTTGAATTATTTCAAAAAATAAAGTTGGGCGATCCTGAAGAGGTTTTGTAAAAATTTGTAGTAAGTACCCCTCTTCATCTGCATCAATTAGTATTCCAAGTCCTTTGAGAGTTTCTATATCCTCTTTTAATTCATGATTATGCTCTCCAAGCCTGAAAGGAACAGCTTTATAATATTCGTCTGGTGGTGTAGAAAGGAATTCAATCCCTCGAGCTCTTAGTTTGCTTACTGTAGATATTATATCATCAGTTGCTACAGCAATATGTTGGACTCCAGGCCCTTCATAAAAATCTAAATACTCCTCAATTTGTGACTTCTTCTTGCCTTCTGCAGGCTCATTTATTGGAAATTTAATTCTTCCATTTCCATTACTCATTACTTTGCTCATAAGTGCTGAATACTCTGTGTTTATTTGTTTATCGTCAAAGGACAAAAAGTTTACAAAACCCATGACATCTTCATAAAACTTGACCCACTTATTCATTTCGTTCCATCCAACATTTCCAACCATGTGATCAATGTATTTAAGGCCAGTTGGTTTAGTTTCATAAGATGACGACCACTTTTGGAATCCAGGTAGAAAAACTCCTTTATAATTTTTTCTCTCAACAAAAATATGAACTGTTTCACCGTATGTATAAATTCCAGATCTTACAACTTCACCGTGCTCATCTTTTTCCAATTTTGGTTCCATATAAGATTTTGCACCTCTTGAGGTTGTTTCTTTCCATGATTTTTCAGCATCTTCAACCCAAAGGGCAATAATCTTAATACCGTCACCGTGCTTTACAATATGATCATTAATTGATGAACTGGAGCTGAGCGGAGATGTAAGAACAATCTTAATCTTATCTTGAACAAGAACATATGATACACAATCCGTGCTATTTGTCTCAAGTCCTTTATATGCGTAAGATTGAAAGCCAAATGCTGATTTGTAAAAATGGGCTGCTTGCTTTGCATTGCCGACGTAAAACTCAACATAATCTGTTCCAAGTAATGGAAGAAAATCTTTAGCTTCTTTAAATATTTTCTCTAGTTTCATAAAATATTAATTTATTCTACCCAAGACTTATGATATTTTCCATCTGAAAGATCTATAGCCAGCTGTGTTAGTTTTAAAGGGGCAAAAGTATCGACCATTACAGCAAGCTCATCTGTTTTCTTTTTTCCAATACTCCTTTCCATTGCTCCTGGGTGAGGCCCATGCGGAATTCCTGCAGGATGAAGTGAAATGTAGCCTTCATTAACATGATTTCTGCTCATAAAATCTCCATCAACATAATAAAGCACTTCATCAGAATCAATATTTGAGTGATTATATGGTGCGGGTATTGCCTCAGGGTGGTAGTCATAGAGTCTGGGGCAAAAAGAACACAAGACAAATCTACTAGTCTCAAAAGTTTGATGAACTGGTGGCGGCTGATGTACTCGTCCTGTAATGGGCTCAAAATCATGTATTGAGAATGCATATGGGAAATTGTATCCATCACATCCAACAACACCAAATGGATGAGCTGAATAAACATATTCATGAATCATGTGCTCTTTCTTTAGCTTAATTAAATGATCACCAATTTTATCATGCGTTTCTAATTCTTCTGGAAATCTTAAGTCTCTTTCACAGTATGGAGAATGCTCTAACAATTGGCCAAAATAATTTCTGTATCTTTTTGGAGTATAAACTGGATTGTAAGACTCAACAATAAAGTGTCTATTTTCATTTGTATCAAAATTTATCTTATAAATTGTTCCTCTAGGGATTACTAGATAATCTCCCTCCTTAAACTTAATGTTTCCAATAAAAGTTCTTAATGTTCCCGTTCCTTTATGTACAAAAATGATTTCATCTCCATCTGTGTTTTTATAAAAGTAATCTTCTGATTTATTTGTTGGTGCAGACAGCATAATATTAAGATCATTGTTTACTAAAATTGAAAGTCGACTTTCAATTAAATCTGCAATTTTGGGAGCTTTAAATGCATCGAGCAAATATGCTTTCATGTTCTTTTCGATAGCAACTTTAGGCTTAACTGAATAAGACTTAATTATATCTTTGACCTGTGTTGGTCTGTGTAAATGATATAAAAGAGTAGACATACCATCAAACCCAATTGTTCCAAAAAGCTCTTCGTAATGGTATCCTCCATTTTCTTTTTTAAATGTAGTATGTCTTTTATGAGGGATTTTTCCTAATTTATGATATCTTGGCATTACAAAATGTTTTATGCAAATTACTATTTTTTTTAATAGTATGAAAGTCATTATTAATCTGGTTTTAATACTTTTGCAAGAGTGAAACTTGCACGTTATTTATATAAAAACCAAATATCATTTGGTCAGGTTATTAATAATGGAATTTATGACTTGAGTGACGAATCCGATAATATCATTGCTTTTTTACAAAAGAACCAGACTTATAATTTAGAGGACAAAAAAAAGAAGGAAATTATAAAATTAGAAGATGTTAAAATACTAGCTCCATTTTCAAAAATAAATAGCTTAAGAGATGCCTATGCTTTTAGGGAACATGTTGAAACTTGTAGAAAAAATAGAGGTGCTGAAATGATAAAGGAGTTTGATGAATTTCCTGTTTTTTACTTCTCAAATCACAATTCAATTTTAGGTCACTTAGACGAGGTTGAATGTATGCCAGAACATTTAAATAAACTTGATTATGAACTTGAAATTGCAATTGTAATATGCAAAGAGGGTAAAAATATTAAGGCTGAAAACGCAAGAGAGTTTATTGGTGGATTTACAATCTACAATGATATAAGCGCTAGAAAAATCCAATCAAGTGAAATGAAGCTTAACTTAGGTCCTGCGAAGGGAAAAGACTTTGCTAATATTTTTGGTCCTTTTGTTGTAACAAGAGATGAAATTTATGAAAATGAAATTTCTAATGGTAAAATTGACTTAGAAATGAAATGTAAAATTAATAATGAGCTTTATTCAATTGGAAATCTTAAAACTATGCACTGGTCCTTTGAAGAAATTATTGAGCGAGTTTCATATGGAACTAAAATATTTCCTGGTGATGTAATTGGATCAGGTACAGTAGGTAAGGGATGTTTGCTAGAAATCAATGGAACTGAAAAAAGAAAAAACATAGAATATGAAGAGACTTGGCTCAAAGAAAATGATATTGTTGAAATGAGTATTGAAAAAATTGGAACATTAACTAACAAAATTGTGCTTCACAAATGAAAAGAGTAAGTATAGACATTAAAAAGAATCAAAATGTTGACATATATAAAATTTTAGCAGCTGCAATTACTCCAAGACCCATTGCTTTTGTTAGTACAAAAAATAAAATGGGTATATCAAACTTGAGTCCCTACAGCTTTTTTAACGCATTTAGTGTTGATCCCCCAGTAGTTGTTTTCTCTCCAACAGGAAAGCCAAAAGGCAAAGATCAAAAAGATACTCTTAGCAATATTATTGAAACAAAAGAATGTGTTATTGGAATTGTTAATACAAAAATAGTACAACAAATTTCATTAACTAGCTGTGAATATCCAAGTGGTGTTAATGAATTTGAAAAAGCAGGCTTAAGCGAGGTTAAAGCTGATTTAGTAAATGCTAGTCTTATTGGAGAATCCAATATCAATATGGAATGTAGATTAGTTAAAGTAATTCCTTTAGGTAACAAATCCAGTTCAGGTAATCTTGTGTTGTGTGAAGTTTTAAAATTTCATGTTAATGAGAAGATAATGAATCACAATTTCGAAATTGATCCAAAAAAATTAGATGCTGTTTCAAGACATGGTGGTAATTTTTATGGTAAGACAACTGAAGATTCAATTTTTGAAATTCCAAAGCCGAAAGCAAAAATTGGGATGGGGTTTGATAAACTTCCAAAAAAAATAAGAACTAGCTCTGTTCTTTCAGGCAATGAATTAGCAGTTTTAGCAAGCTATGAAGATATTCCAAAAAAAGACCCTGATTTTGTTTGTAATCAAACATCACTTCAAATGCACGAAAAAGCTAAAAAATTAATAAATATGAATCAAGTTGATTTAGCGTGGCAATACTTAATTCATGATTAATTTATTTAGCAAAAAAAAGCCAGACAATATTGTTTTTCTTGTAGGATGTGGTAGGTCTGGAACAACACTACTTTCCAGGCTTATTGGCTCATGCTCCAATACACATGTTTTGAACGAAAGGCGCGATCTTTGGCATAAGGTCTTTCCTGAATTTAACATTTGGGACAATATCAACTCTGTGCTTGATTTCAAGAATAGTGACTACAACACAAAAAAAAATGAAAAGATTAGAAGTGTTTTTTTTAAAGAAGCTGAAAAACACAAGAAGAATAATATTCTTGAAAAACTTCCTGTAAACTGCTTTAGATTAAATTTTATTAATAAAGCTTTTCCTGAAGCAAAATTTATTGTCATTGAAAGAAATCCTCTTGAAGTTGCGGCATCAATTGAAGAAAAAATTGGAAAGGGGAATTGGTATGGCATCAATGACAACAAGCTAAGATTGTTAATTGAATATGCAAAGAGTAATAACATTGAAACTAAAGATTTTTTAAAAACTGATTTTAATAAAGGACTTCTTGAATGGAGATTATCTAATATCGCGATTAGTAAATTTTTTAATGAATCTAATAAAGATTTTTTTTCAATCAATTACTCTAACCTTACTCTAAACGCTAAAGAAATATTAACAGAAGCTTTTAATTTTTTAGAAATAAAATATGACGAAGAAGCCTTAATAAATTGCTGTAACTTAGTTTACAAAAATCTTAGAAATAAAGAAAACATAAAAAATAACATACAAAATAATCAAAAAGAATTTTTAATTAGCGAGGGCTTCTTCGAAGAAAAATAATTATTACTTTTGTCTGGTGAGCACAAGAAGAAAGTTTCTAGCATATTTAACTTTGGGTATTGCAACTTTAGCTTTTGTTCCAAGATTGTTTAATTTTAAAAGAAAAAATATGGCATTTGAATTACCAAAACTAAAATACTCATACAACGAATTAGAGCCTCATATTGATGCTAAAACAATGGAGATTCACCATAGTAAACATCACAATGGTTATACTACGAAGCTAAATGCAGCAATAGAAGGTACTGAACTAGCAGGCAAGTCTATTGAAGAAATACTGAAATCGAAAAATCTATCAAGTGCTGTTAGGAATAATGGAGGAGGATTTTACAATCACTGTTTGTTTTGGGAAATTATAACCCCTAATGGAGGTGGAATACCAAACAATGAAGTAGGAAATGCGATTGTTGAAAGTTTCGGAAGTTTCGATAATTTTAAGGATACTTTTTCTAAAGCTGCAGCAACTCAATTTGGTTCTGGCTGGGCATGGCTTTATGTGAACAACGGTAAACTAAAAACTTGCTCTACTGCAAATCAAGATAATCCAATAATGGAAAATAGTTGCGGAGGGACTCCGATCTTAGGAATCGATGTCTGGGAGCATGCATACTATTTAAATTATCAAAACAGACGACCTGATTATATAAATGCATTTTTTAATATTATAAACTGGGATGAAGTAAACAGAAGATACTTAGCATCATTATAATATTTTTTTAAATTTGTTCCACTTATAAAAATACAACACAATGAAAAAAAGATTTAAAACAATATCAATACTATTTGCAGTTTTATGCTTTTCTAGCATAATTTTTGCTCAAGATAGCTATGACTCTAATATGGCAAACACAAATACTTTGATGTCTGCTGATTCAGCAACAGAAGAAGTTGTTGAGGTTATGCAAGAACCAGAAGTTGATGAAAGTAAAAGTTTCCATCAAGTTATAAAAGAAAAGTTTATAGAAGGAGGTCCTGGTTTTATGGGGATTGTCTTATTGTGTTTAATTTTAGGCCTAGCGCTATCAATAGAGAGAATTATATATTTAAATCTCGCATCCCAGAATACTGAAAAACTTGTTAATGATGTTGAATCAGCACTGTCAAGCGGCGGTGTTGAAGATGCTAAAACGATTTGTAGAAATACGAAAGGGCCTGTAGCCTCAATATTCTATCAAGGTCTTGAAAGATCTAACGAAGGTATTGAAATGGTTGAAAAATCTGTCGTTTCATACGGGTCTGTGCAGATGGGGTTATTAGAAAGAGGTTTATCTTGGATTTCTTTATTCATTGCACTTGCACCCATGCTTGGATTCATGGGTACGGTTATTGGTATGATTGGTGCATTTGATGCCATTGAGGCTGCTGGAGATATTTCTCCATCACTTGTTGCTGGAGGAATAAAAGTTGCTCTTTTAACAACTGTTTTTGGACTTATAGTAGCAATCATATTGCAGATTTTCTACAATTATTTAGTGTCCAAGATTGACAACCTAGTAAATGATATGGAAGATGCCTCAATCAAGTTAGTAGATTTATTGTCAAAAAAATAAAGTAATGGTCAGCATAGTAAATATTGGTATTCTTTTAACTTACGCTCTGATTGCTATTGGTGCACTTATTGCCATATCTTTTGGTGTTTTAAAACTTTTTTCTAGAAGTGGAAACTCGAAAAAAACTCTTGTTGGAATTAGTGCATTTATTGCTGTTGTCATTTTATCATTTGTACTAGCCTCTGATACTGTTTTACCATCATATGAAAAATATGAAATAAGCTCTTCATCATCAAAAAGAGTTGGAATGGGCTTATACACTTTCTATATTTTAACTACTATCGCGATAATTGGAGTAATCTATTCAGAATTTACCAAAGCATTTAAGAAATAAATGGCTAGAAAAAAAAGAGGATTACAGGAAATCAATGCTGGTTCAATGGCGGATATTGCTTTTTTATTACTAATATTTTTTCTTGTCACAACCACAATGGATGTTGACACTGGAATAGCTAGAAAACTACCTCCAAT
This sequence comes from uncultured Bacteroidota bacterium, assembly GCA_902587125.1. Classification (GTDB taxonomy): domain Bacteria; phylum Bacteroidota; class Bacteroidia; order Flavobacteriales; family BACL11. Next base: position 85,323 of record CACIJW010000004.1, on the reverse strand, counting down.
GCCTGAGGAAGAACAAGAAACTCCACCAGAAATTCATGCAAGAAACATATATGTTGTGTTGGTAAATGCTGGAGATAATCTTTTAGTTGAAGGAGAGCCAATGAATATAAGCCAACTAAAAGAAGGAGCTAAAAAATTTATCAATAATAACGGTGCAAATCCTACTCTATCAGACAATCCAGAAAAAGCCATAATCTCACTTCAAAATGACAGAGGGACCTCTTACAAAATGTATGTTAGAGTCCAGAATGAATTAGCTGCAGCTTACAATGAAATCAGAAATGAAGTCGCTTTGGAAAGGTTTGGAGAAAGATACATTGATTTAAACAAATCAAAACAAAAAGAAATAAGAAACGAATATCCGCAAAAAATTTCTGAAGCAGAACCAAAAAATATAGGAGGCTGATATGTCAAAGTTTAGAAACAAAGATAATAAAGGAACTCCAGCTATTTCAACTGCAGCACTGCCAGACATAGTTTTTATGTTGCTTTTTTTCTTTATGGTAACTACTGTGATGAGAGAAACAACTCTTTTTGTTGAAGTAATGATTCCAAAGGCAACTGAAATAAAGAAAATGGAGAAAAAATCTTTAGTAAGTTACATATACGTTGGGCCACCAGTAAAAAGAATGCAGGCTTCATTTGGATCAAAACCAAGAATTCAGCTTAATGATTCTTTTGCAACATTAAATGAAATTCAAGAATTCATTGCTTCCGAAAGAGAAGCAAAAGACGAAAAAGAAATTCCTTACATGACAACTTCAATCAAATCTGATGAAAGTGTCAAAATGGGTATTATAACTGACATTAAGCAAGAGTTGCGTAAGGCTAATTCTTTGAAAATAAATTATTCTACAAGGAAGGGTACTTACTAAACAGCCTTTTTTTGAATTTCTTTCTTGAAATAAAAAATTAAATAAATCATACATGCTAAAAACAATATAGCTGTAAAGTTACTTAGCTGATAGTTGTCAATATCAAGTTGAACCTGTATCAAATTATTCTGTGATAAATAGCTTATAAAAACAATTAAAAAGTTATTAAAAAAATGACAAATAATAGGATACCAAATATTCTTTGTTACAAAATAAATATAGCCAAGTAATATGCCTAAACCAAGTCTTGGTAAAAATCCAGCAAATTGCATGTGTATGGCAGAAAAGATAATTGCCGTAATCACTATTGAGTACAAATAATTAATCTTATTTTCTATTAAACTATTTTGTATGAGACCTCTAAATAGTATTTCCTCACCTATTGCTGGCAATATTGCAATAACAAAAATGTTAAGTAATAAATCATTAACTGAGCCCATTATTAAGAACTTCTGAGTAATTATTTTAGCATTTTCCTCATATGAGATCATCCAGTCAGACAAAGGAAAAAGCTGATTAATTTTAAATAGCAAATCAACCATTCCATTACCAAGAAAAATAATTAAAATGCTTAGAAAAACTAATTTTAAATTTGGCAAATCATAAATTAGCTTCATTTTATAAATTTTAAAAAAAATTAAAACAGGAAGTATAAAAATTCCAAATGCAGATGCTATTTGTATAATTTTAAGTGCTAGAATAGATTTTTTTGAGCTGTAATCAGATAAAAAAAAATCCAAATTCTGCATACTTACATCAAAATAAGAGGTAATAAAAAAATTTGAAACTAATAAACAAAAAGACGTTGATATTAGCATAAGAATAAGCAATGAAAGCAGTTTAAAAAAAATTGATCCAGACTTGAACATTTACATTTATTCTATTTAAGTTAATTTTGCGAGGTGAGTGTAAAAATAGAAAATATTAATTTAGGCAACTTCCCTTTGATGTTAGCTCCAATGGAGGATGTAAGTGACCCCCCATTTAGAGCAATTTGTAAAGAAAATGGTGCTGACATCATGTACACTGAATTTATTTCCTCAGAAGGATTGATTAGGGACGCAGAAAAAAGTACTATGAAGCTGGATATATATGATGAAGAAAGACCAATTGGTATCCAAATTTTTGGGGGAAACATAGAATCTATGAAATTAGCCACTGCAATCTGTGAACAAGCTAATCCTGATATAATTGATATAAATTACGGATGCCCAGTGAAAAAAGTTGCTTGTAAAGGAGCTGGAGCAGGTATTTTACAAGACATTCCAAAAATGGTTAAAATGACAAAAGAAATTGTTAAATCAACCTCATTGCCAGTAACTGTAAAAACCCGATTAGGCTGGGATGAAAATAGTAAATATATAGTTGAAGTAGCTGAAAGGCTACAAGATGTTGGAATTAAAGCAATATCTATACACGGGAGAACTAGAAAACAGATGTATAAAGGTGAAGCCGATTGGACATTAATTGGTGAGGTAAAAAATAACCCGCGAATGAATATTCCTGTTTTTGGTAACGGTGATATAAATTCTGGAGAAAAAGCCCTTGAAGTGAAAAAAAAATATGGGATTGATGGAGTAATGATTGGAAGAGCAGCAATTGGATATCCATGGATTTTTAATGAAATCAAAAGCTATTTAAAAAACAAAGAAACCATTTCTAAGCCAACTATTGAAGATAGAGTAAGAGTATGTAAAAGACATTTGAAACATTCAATTGCATGGAAAGGTGAAAGACTCGGAATTTTCGAAACAAGAAGGCACTACACGAACTATTTTAGAGGCATACCTCATTTTAAAGATCATAGAATTAAATTAGTTTCATCTGAGAGTTCAATTGAAATAATAGAAATATTAGAAAGCATAAAAGATAAATTCTCAGAATTCAGCTTTTCTTAAAAAATTTGATGACAGAGTTTTGCTTGGTAACCAAGAGTATACAATAGAGATTAAAATAAGTACAACAATTAATTGCAATACCATTAACGGCTGGTAGCTGATTGGATAAGAATCTACTACTAAATTATCTTTCATTTTAATTAATGAAAATTTCAATTGTAAGAAGATAAATAAATGGGCCAAACCAACTCCAATCATGAGTCCTCTTACAAATTTTTTAACGCTAACAAAAAAAAGTGCATCTTGAATTATCTTATTAGAAAAGCCAATTTTATTTAATGTTAGAAGTTCTGATTTTTTTTCTATAAAAAACATATTCAAAAAACCAATGTGAGTAAAACTGGAGAGTAAAATAATCAACACTAAAATAAAAAAAACAGCTAACTTTTCTGAGTTAAGAATTTTAAACAAAAAATCTCTTTGCTGAAACTTATCTTTAATATAAAAAGAATTTTCATTTTTCTTTTTCAAATATTTTATGACTGTATTTAAATCTTTCTTGTTTTTTACTTTTATTTCTATTGCAGAAATTAATCCATTTTTTGAAAATAAGTTCTGTGCAAATTCAATTTCAGAAATAACAAACTCATTGTCAACATCTGATGCAAAGGAAAATATTTTATTAACAATAGCTTTATTAGAATTGTATGGCTTAAATCCAAAAGCTGTGTTTGTTTTAAAATTTGGATAAAAAAAACTTAAAGTTTTATTAAAGCTTTCATTTTGTATTCCAATATTATTTGCTAATCCTAATCCTAAATAAACATTATTATATGAATTGTTTTTTTCGAAAAAAATTTCTTTTGCAAAACCATTTATTTTGGTTACATTTTCATAGTTTTTTGAAACTCCTTTTAGATTAGCCAGAAACTGTTTATCCTCATATTTAGCTAAGACTTTGTTCTCTATTGTTAGGGCATAATCAATTTGACTTGAATCAAGATCTCCGAAATTAAAATCACTTTTTGAGAAAAAGGTTTGATTTTTAGATGTTACTTTTATATCCGGATCAAAATCACTATACATTTGGGAAAGTAAATTTTCAAAGCCAGTAAAAATTGACATTATTACAATTAACGAAAACGAACTAGCCGCTATTGAAATGCTTGAAACTTTAGAAATAAAATAAGAACTTGAACTTTTATTTTTGGAGCTAAAAAATTTTTTTGATAAATAAAAGGCTTGTTTCATTTTATTTTTTGATCAGCTCTTCTATTTCATTTGAAAATTCAGCTGAATCATCTAAAAAAAATATCAATTTTGGAACTTTTCTAAATTGATTTTTAATTCTACCTCCTAATTTGCCTCGTATAAATTGTTTATTATCATTTATTCCTTTAATGAACTCATTGGGTTTCTCCAATGGAAAAACACTTAAAAAAACTCTTGCTTCAGAGAAATCTGGTGTGATTCTTACAGTTGTTACGCTAATTATGATTCCAGAAAATTGATTAATTAAATCAATATTAAAAACATTTGACAATTCCTTTTGGATTAATCTGGATACTTTACTCACTCTGTTGTTTGATTGCATTTTGCAATAATAATAATTTGTTTACGTTATTCCTACCATTAATTATCTTTGTAGAGTGAAAAGTTTATTGAAATTTCTAAGCTATCTAAAAGTTTACAAAGCATATTGTATTTTGAATGTGTTTTTTAATGCACTATCATCAATCTTCTCATTGGTATCATTCACAATGATTATACCATTTTTAGGTGTTTTATTTGGAACACAAGAAAGAGTAGTTAACCCGCCTGAAATTATAAATAGCATTGAAAGTTTCAAAAACCTTTTTTATTATCAAATAAGTCACACAATTGAATCCAGTGGAAGTGCTAAAGCACTAATTTTAATTTGCTCAGTAATTTTAATAAGCTTTTTGTTTCGCAACCTTTTTAGATATTTAGCACTATATTTTATGGTTCCAATAAGAAATGGGGTTATAAATGATATTCGAGTTGTAATTAATAAAAAATTACTTTCAATTCCCATAACATCGATTAAAAAAAGAAAAAAAGGAGATCTTCTTTCAAGAATTTCTAATGATTTAATTGAAATAGAATGGTCAATCATGAGCACTTTAGAAATGTTATTTAAAGACCCCATCACAATCATTATTTTTTTAATTGCGTTATTAACATTAAGTTTTAAATTAACATTGCTTGTAATAATAATGTTTCCAATTGTAGGATTTATAATTGGATACATTGGCAAGCAATTGCAAAAAGATTCAGACAAAGTTCAAAATCAAATGGGTAAAATTATGAGTAAGGCAGATGAAACCTTGTCAGGAATTAGAACAATTAAATCATTAAACATAAGTAAACATATACATTCGATTTTTTCAATTGAAAGTAAAAAATATAAGCAGCTTATGAACTCTTTACTGAGAAAAAAAGACTTGTCCTCTCCAATGAGTGAGTTCTTAAGTACTATTGTATTGGTAATTGTTTTGCTTATTGGCGGAACCATGGTTTTAAACACTAAATCTGAAATTCTGGCTCAAGAATTTATTGGCTTTGTTCTAATTTTTTCTCAATTAATTCCTCCAGCTAAATCTCTGACATCTTCATTTTACAGCATAAAAAAAGGCAATGCGGCTTCAAAAAGAGTATTTGAAATTATTAATTTGAAAGATGAAGTTAATGTCAAAGGCTCAAAGAAAAAAATTAAAAATTTTGATTATTTGGAGTTTAAGGATGTTCATTTTAGCCATGATAACAACAAGGTTTTAAATGGTACTTCTTTCAGAATTAATAAAGGAGAAAATATTGCCATAGTTGGATACTCAGGGTCAGGTAAAACAACTATTTGTGACTTAATTAACAGATTATATAATTTTGATAGTGGGGAAATTTATATTAATAAAGAAAAGTTAAGTAAATATGAAATCCGTTCCGTTAGGGAATTTTTTGGAAGTGTAGATCAAGTCCCATTTTTGTTCAACGACACAATATTTAACAACATTTTTCTTGGTAATCTAAATGCAAAAAATAATGATGTAATTAAAGCTGCAAAGGATTCTTACTCATATAATTTCATTAAAAAACTACCTGAAAAATTTAATTTTAATGTGGGGGATAAAGGAAACAACTTGTCTCAAGGAGAAAAGCAAAGAATATGTATTGCTAGAACTTTGATTCAAAATCCTGAATTTTTAATACTTGACGAAGCAACTTCATCCCTTGATGCTGATTCCACAGAATACGTTAACTTGGCTATTCAAAATATTATGAAAGATAGAACCTGCTTAATAATAACACATAATTTAAATACGATCAAAAATTGTGATAAAATTTTGATTCTTGACAAAGGAAGAATAGTTGATTCAGGCACTCATGATAAACTTTTGAAAAACAGTGAAATTTACAGTAACTTATTTGAAAAGTTTAATAAAACATCAGTAAAGTAAATTATCATAAGGCCAACGCTTTACATGTATACTCTTTATGTAAGAATATAAAAAGTTTCTGAGCTCTATGATGTCATTTTTGTTTAGAGCTGAGATAAAAAAAACATTTTTGTTAAGCTTACTTATCCATGTTTGTCTTAAATCGTCAATTGATAAATTGTCTTTAGTTGAAGGTGTCAAATCATCAACATCTTTTTCAATAAAACTATATTGATCAACTTTGTTAAATATTAACATTATAGGCTTATCTACTACTCCAAGTTCATCCAAGGTTTGATTAACAGTGTTCATATGCTCCTCAAAGTTTTTATTTGAAATATCTACAACATGTATTAGTAAGTCTGATTCTTTAACCTCATCTAATGTTGACTTAAATGATTCGATGAGTTGATGAGGTAGTTTTCTAATAAAACCTACAGTATCTGAAAGCAAAAACGGCAGGTTTTTTACAACAACCTTTCTAACTGTTGTATCTAGAGTAGCAAATAGCTTGTTCTCTGCAAGAACATCTGACTTGCTTAACTTATTCATTATTGTTGATTTACCAGCATTTGTGTAACCAACTAAAGATACTCTGACTAATCTAGCTCTTCTCTTCCTCTGCGTATTTTTTTGTTTATCAATTTTAATCAATCTTTTTTTTAGCAAAGAAATTTTATCTTTTATAATTCTTCTGTCTGTTTCAATTTGAGTTTCTCCTGGTCCTCTCATTCCAATACCTCCTTTCTGACGCTCTAAATGTGTCCACATTCTAGTAAGCCTGGGTAATAAATACTCATATTGAGCAAGTTCTACTTGTGTTTTTGCTGTAGCTGTTTGTGCTCTCTTTGCAAAAATGTCAAGAATCAAATTGCTCCGATCTAAAATTTTAATTTTAAAATAATTTTCAATATTTCTTAGCTGAGTGGCTGATAAATCGTCATCAAATATTAATAAATCGACCGCATTTGAATTAACATAATGTAAGATAATCTTAAGTTTTCCCTTGCCTAAAAAAGTGCTAGGGTTAGGTGACTGAAGTTTTTGAGTAAATTGCTTAACAACATTTGCACCACAAGTTTTTGCTAGAAACTCAAGTTCTGACAGATTTTGGTCTACAGTATCAGCGTCATCATTGGATAAGACTAGTCCAATAATAACTGCATTCTCTGTCATTTTTAATTACTTATTTTTTCTTGCCTGTATAAAGCTTTTTACAAATGTAGTCATAGCTATTATGCCTGTAATAATCATTAATAATATTCTGATAACAGATACACCTCTATCATCAGCAATTGCTGATTTTAAAGGCATAGACAGACCTAGTAATGCTATTAAAGTAATTAAGACAGCAATATGAGCAATTGTCTTATTTTCTTTTTTTAATCCTCCATTGCACAATAGCAAAATCACACCAAAAATTAGTGGGATAAATGCAGTAAATGATTGAGTAGGCTTTTCTGGTGATGCTTCAAAAGCTAGAAATGCCCAAACTGGCATGATTATTAAAGTAATACTGTTTAGTAAGTTAGCTTGATGTGTTTTCATATTATTTTTTATAGTGCAAAGAAACAAATAAAAAACAATAAAAATTTGGTAATTTCACAACTGTTTATTTATGAAAACAATCTCTTCACTACTTATTTTTATATTAAGCACATCAATTTGCCTATGTCAAGAAACTTTTCCAATAAATGGAGTTGAAAATAATTATAAATCTCCAATAGCATTTATTAACGCAAAAATCCACCAAAGTTCATCTAAAGTAATTGAGAATGGAATGATGTTAGTTCAAGATGATAAAATATTAAGTGTTGGAGATAGTATAACAATACCAAAAAATGCTATTGTTAAAGATTTAAATGGAGATTTTATTTATCCCTCTTTTATTGAACTAATTTCAGATTTTGGCGTTCAAGCTCCAGCAAAAACTGAATTCAGTTATACCCCTCAATACGAAAGTAAAAAAACTGGTCCATATCATTGGAATCAAAGTGTAAAGCCAGAAGTTAATGCTTCAAGCATATATAAATATGACAGAGATGATGCTACAAAATATATAAACAATGGATTTGGAATAGTCCTTTCTCATCAAAATGATGGTATTTTTAGAGGAAACGGGACTTTAGTAATTATTTCTGAAAAAAGACAAAACCAAACAATTATCGAAGATAAAGCAGCTACATTCTACTCTTTTTCAAAAGGAGTTTCTCGTCAAAGATATCCCACTTCTCTTATGGGAAGCATTGCATTGTTTAAACAAACTTTACTGGATGCTCAATGGTACGAACAAACAAACAAAAAAGAATTAAATCTTTCTTTAGAGAGTTATAATCAAAATAAATTTTTGCCTAAAATTTTTATTCTAAATAATGAGACAGATTATTATAGACTTTTTTCAATTGCTGATGAATTTGAAATAGATTTTATTGTTAAAGGAAATGGTAAGGAATTTGCTGTCAGTGACCAATTAAAAGAATTTAATTTTCCATTAGTTATTCCACTTAACTTTCCGAATGCATATGATATTTCAAATCCTGTTTATACTGACTGGTTGAGCTTGAAAAAGCTTAAAGAATGGGAGCTAGCCCCATATAATTTAAATATCATAGCAAAAAATAAAATTCCATTTGCGATTACATCATCGGATTTAAAAAACAAGAAAGATTTTTTAAAAAATCTTCGTATTGCTGTAAATCATGGCTTGCAGAAAGAAGATGCCCTGAAAGCATTAACTGAAACTCCAGCAAAATTAATTAATAAGTACCACGTAATTGGATCCATTGAAGCAGGTAAAAAAGCCAACTTTATTATCTGTTCTAATGATATTTTTATTGAAGGAGATATTTATGAAAATTGGGTTGATGGAGAAAGAAATGTGATAAAAGAAAAGAACAATGAAGATATAAGGGGATACTACACATTTAATTCAAAAAGCCTTAAGGATTTATTTGTTGAAATTAATGGTGACATTGACAAGCCGAAAATTAAGATACCATCACTTGACTCTTCATGGATGAGCTCTAATCTTAAATACAACAAACTTACTTTTTTTAGTAACCAAATTTCGTTCAGAGCTATATGTAAGATTAATAACGGTATAGGTGAAGGAAGAGCTCAGACAATAGAAGGAACGACAATAGATTTTGTGCTTACTAAAGACTCATCTATAGTTATCAAAAACAAAAAGACGAATAATTCAAATACAGATACCGTTCCTCCGAATCAACTAAAACCAAATGTATCTTACGGCTTTGAAAAACTTCCAAAAAAGAAGGATGTAGTTCTAAAAAATGGGACAATTTGGACAAACGAAAAATCAGGTGTTTTAAATCGCGCAGATATTGCATTCAGCAACGGTAAAATTGTTTTTGTTGGTAAAAACATTATTCTTTCAGATGTTTTTAGCGACACTACTTCCGTTCAAATAATTGATGCTACAAAGAAGCATATAACATCTGGAATTATTGATGAACACTCACATATTGCTATCTCAAGAGGTGTAAACGAAAGTAGCCAAGCTGTGACAGCAGAGGTTAGTATTGGAGATGTGATAAATTCAAATGATGTTAATATATATAGACAATTAGCAGGTGGGGTAACAGCAGCACAGTTGTTACACGGGTCAGCAAATCCAATAGGTGGTCAGTCTGCACTTGTTAAAATGAGATGGGGAAGCTTAGCAGAAGAGATGAAGATAAAATCAGATGTGGGTTTTATAAAATTTGCTTTGGGAGAAAATGTTAAGCAAAGCAATTGGGGAGCATTTAACACATTCAGATTTCCTCAAACTAGAATGGGTGTTGAACAAGTTTTCTATGATGCATTTTTTAGAGCTAAAAACTATAAAAAAGAGTGGGAGGAGTACAACAAACTTTCATTGAGAAAAAAAAGGAATACCCCTCCGCCAAGAGAAGATCTAGAACTAAATATTCTGTCTGAAATATTAGATAAGAAAAGATTTATAACATGTCATTCGTATGTGCAATCTGAAATTAATATGCTAATGCATGTAGGAGATTCAATGGGCTTTACTGTTAATACTTTTACACACATATTGGAGGGCTATAAAGTAGCTGATAAAATGAAAAAACATGGCGCAGGAGGATCAACCTTTTCTGATTGGTGGGCATACAAGTTTGAGGTTAATGATGCTATTCCTCACAATGCTGCACTATTAAATAATGCCGGAGTTGTCACAGCAATAAATTCTGATGATGCAGAAATGGGAAGAAGATTAAATCATGAAGCTGCTAAAGCTATCAAATATGGCGGTGTTAGCAAAGAAGATGCTTGGAAGATGATAACACTTAACCCAGCAAAACTTTTGAAACTTGATAAAAAAATGGGTAGTCTGAAAGTTGGGAAAGATGCTGATATAGTTATATGGTCCGATGAACCGTTGTCAATTTATGCAAAAGTTGAGAGCACATTTGTCGATGGAAGACTTTTATTTGATCATAAATATAATGAGAAATTAATGAGCAGAGACCAAAAAGAAAGAGCAAGAATAATTTCCAAAATGGCTACTTCTAAAGGGGGAAAACAAAAAATTAAATTTGAAAAAGAAGATCTATATCATTGTTGTAAACACAGATCAATAAACTATTATGAATAAAAATTTATTTTTTTCCATACTCATATTTTTACCTTTATTTACACTAAGTCAAAAAAGAACACTTTTAATTGGAGGAACAGCTTATGTGGGAAATGGTGACAAAATAGAAAACTCTGTTATTTGCATTCAGGGCGAAAAAATTGATTTTGTTGCAAATAGTTCCGAAATTAAAATTGATCCAACAGCATTCGATACAATCATCAGACTACATGGTAAATTTATATATCCATCATTTATTTTACCAAACTCTCGGCTTGGGATTACTGAGATTGATGCTGTTCGTGCAACTCATGACTTTAGAGAAGTTGGTTCATTCAACCCTCACGTCAGAACTAAAATTGCATATAACACTGATTCTAAAATTATAGGAACTCTCAGAACTAATGGTATACTAGTAAGTCAAGTGGCTCCGATTGGCGGGCTATTTTCTGGACAATCCTCTGTTTTTTATCTTGATGGAAATAATTGGGAGAATGCAGTATGCAAGTCTGACGATGGTATTCATTTGAACTGGCCAAGATCATATAATAAAAGTGGTTGGTGGGCTGAGCCTGGAGAAAGTAAAAGAAATAAAGAATACCAACAAAAAGTTTTAAAAATTGAGGATTATTTAGATAAAGCATCATCATACTTTAATAATAACGGAGAAAAAATTGATATAAAAATGGAAAGTATGAAAGGTCTGTTTGATGGTAGTAAAAACCTATATGTACACGCAGATTACTACACAGAAATTATTGATGCTATTGATTTGCTTAAGAAGAAAAAAATCAAAAAAATTGTTTTAGTTGGAGGTGAAGAGGCTTTGATGGCTAAAAACATCATAAAAAATAATAATATCAATGTAATTTTAAATCGTGTACATCGGCTTCCTAGTAAAGTTGGATCATCTATTTATGAACCATATACTCAAGCAAAACTGTTGCATGAAAATGAAATTTTATTTTGTTTTAGCTATGAGGGAGATATGGAAGTAATGGGTTCAAGAAATCTTCCTTTTACTGCAGGCACATCCGTTGCATATGGCCTAGACTATAACATCGCAATAAAATCACTAACACTGAATGCTGCAAAAATATTAGGAATTGATAATAAGTTAGGCTCATTGGAAGCTGGCAAAGAAGCGACTTTTTTTATCTCTGATGGTGATGCATTAGACATAATGTCTAATAATTTATTCCTTGCATATATTAAGGGAAAAACTATTAAGCTAACCAACCATCAAACTGAACTTTATGAAAAGTTTAAATAGATCAATATCCAATATTTTGTCTAACTCTGTCTAAAACTGTTGTAGCTATTTCATTTGCTTTTTCAGCCCCTTTGATAAGCTTCTGCTCAATTACACTCTCATTGTTAATATAATGATTGTATAATTCTCTTTGTGACTTATACTTTTCAAGTATAACATCAAAAAGGTCTTTCTTTGCATGACCATAGCCGTATCCACCGTTTCTATATTTTTTCTCTAGCTCCAAAACATCACTTTTATCAGCTATTATTTCAAATAGTTTAAAAACTGTGCAATTTTCTGGGTCCTTCGGATCATTAACAGAAATACTGTCAGTTATAATTGACATGATTTGTTTCTTTAATTTTTTTTCTGGTAAAAAAATATCAATAAAATTGTTATACGACTTACTCATCTTTTGACCATCAGTTCCTGGTATTGTCATTGCCTTTTTATCAATTTTCTCTTGTGGTACAGTAAGAGAATTTGGAAATTTGTGATTAAATGAGCTGGCAATATCTCTAGTTATTTCTAGATGTTGCTTTTGATCTTTTCCAACTGGTACAATATTCGCATCATACAATAATATATCTGCAGCCATTAGAACAGGATAAGTAAATAGTCCTGTATTTACCTCTGAAAGCTTATCAGACTTATCTTTAAAAGAGTGAGAATTTGCCAACATTGGATATGGTGTAAAACAACTTAAATACCAAGTAAGTTCACATACTCTGGTTACATCTGATTGTCTATAAAAAATATTTTTATCAGTATCAAAGCCAAAAGCAAGCCAACAAGCAGCTGTGCTGTATGTGTTTTTTCTTAATAATTCCTTGTCTTTTATTGTTGTAAAAGAATGTAAATCTGCAATGAAAAATAAACTTTGATTTTGTGGATTTGAAGACAGTTCAATAGCAGGTATTATTGCACCTAATATATTTCCTAAGTGTGGTGTTCCTGTGCTTTGTATACCTGTTAAAATTCTTGCCATAGACTTTTTTCAAAAATAGTAGATTTTTATATTTGTACTATGCGATTTGGAAAGTATCTTCTCTCATTCTTATGGAGAAGTTGGGTTTTTTTGTTTTTTGTATTTACTCAAATATTTTTTTTACCTGCCCTGTTCTTATTCACGAACTTATTACCGAGCAAAAAACAGATTTTTAAAATCTCAAAATTATGGTCGAAATGTTTACTTTTTTTCTCAGGTATTTTAGTTAGAAAAGAACTATCGAAAAAAATTGAGAAAAATAAAACATACATTATTTGTTCAAATCATGTTTCTAGCTTGGACATAGCTTTAATTTACTCCACAGCTAATATTCCACTAATTTTTATCGGAAAATCTGAAATTACTAAGTTTCCAATTTTCGGATATTATTTCAAAAAAAATTCAATAAGCGTTGATAGACAAAATTTAAGAGATTCATATAACGCTTATGTCAAAGCCAAGGAAGTAGTTAAGAGAGAAATAAGTGTTTGTGTTTTTACTGAAGGAGGAATTCCGAAACCAGAAGTTAGATTGAGAAGATTTAAAAATGGGGCCTTTAAAATAGCGTTAGAAAGTGGTACTGATATACTTCCAGTTGTCATATATGATAATAAAAAAAGATTTCCATGGTCTTATTTGCAAGGTTCTCCCGGTATTTCTAGAGTTAAATATCTTGATCCAATACAAATCAGAAATTTTGATAAAAATGATTTAAAAAAATTAAATAATTTTGTCTTTGATAAGATAAATCAAGAACTAAAAGTAAATGAAAATATCTAACGAACTAATAAGTCAGCTTAGCAAGCTTGCAAAACTTGAATTTAAAGAGGGGGATTTTTTTGCAATAAAAAATGATTTGAAAAAAATCTTAGCCTTTATTAAAGTACTTGATAAGCTTGATGTTAGTGATGTTGAGCCTCTTTCACACATTAGTACTGAAATAAATATTTTGAGAGAGGATTTAATAATTGATTATAAATGCAAAAAGTCTGCAATGACAAACTCTCCTATTAAAGATTCGGATTATTTCAAAGTAAAAAAAGTAATTAAAAAATTAGATAAGAGATAACTCAAACCAGTTTTCTGCTCTCTTTTTGTTCTTGCAAGAATGATTCTCAGCTATAAACTCAAATTCATTTGTTTTAGAAACATATTTATAATCTTTTGACCACTCTTTAAAATTCTGGGCAAGAGCCGAAATACTGTTCATCACATACATCACTTCTTTATTCAACATTGTTGGATGCAATGATAGCCTAATCCATCCAGGCTTTAAGCTTAGATTACCCTCATCAATATTTTTTGTAATATGCTTAGATTTTGTTTTATCAACATTTAATAACAAATGACCATATGTGCCCGCACAAGAACAACCTCCTCTTGTTTGAATACCGAACCTATCATTTAAAATTTGAACTGCTAGATTATAATGTAGTCCTTGAATATAAAAGGAAAATATAGGTAGTCTATCTCTTGAGTCATTTGCTAAAACGTTTATATTAGGTTCTTTATCAAAAATTTTCCATACTATTTTTTTTATTTCTTCATCTCTTCGCATAATCTTATTAGTTCCCATCTCTTTCTTTAATCTAAAACATAGAGCTGTTTTTATTGTCTGTAGAAAAGCAGGGGTCCCACCATCTTCTCTTAGTTGAACATCATCAACATATTTATGCTCACCCCAGGGATTGGTCCAATCGACAGTTCCTCCTCCTGGATTATCCGGCACATTGTTTTGATATAAATCTTTATTAAAAATCAGCACTCCCGAAGAGCCAGGTCCACCAAGAAACTTGTGAGGCGAAAAGTAAATAGCATCAAGTCTTTCATCTAAATCTTCAGGGTGCATGTCAATATCTATGTATGGTGCTGAACAAGCAAAGTCTACAAAACACAAACCCCCATTATCATGCATTATTTTAGCAATCTTATGATAGGGAGTAAAAATGCCAGTAACATTTGAACATGAGGTAATAGCTGCAATTTTTACTTGTCTATCACTGTGATCAGATAGTAATTTAGCTAATGCATCTAAATCAACGTTTCCAAATTTATTTTGTGGAATTACAACAACATCAGCTATTGTTTCAATCCATGATGTTTGGTTAGAATGATGTTCCATGTGAGTAACAAAAACTATTGGCCTTTCACGAATTTTTAATTTTGACTTAAATTTTTCGTGAACCTTTAGCCCAAGAATTCTTTGGAATTTACTAACCAGCATAGTCATACCTGCACCAGCTGAAATGATTACATCATTTTCATTAGCATTTACTTCATCTTTAATTATTTCTAATGCTTTTTCAAATGCAAAGTTCGTAGTTGCACCTGTAGTATTAGTGCCTGTGTGAGTATTTGCAACAAATGGGAAAATTTGATTTTGTAAAACATCTTCAATTTTTTGATATAGCCTTCCACTCGCAGTCCAATCAGAATATATAATTTTTTTTCTTCCGTAAGGCCCATAAAAGTACTCGTCAATGCCAATAATATTTTTTCTAAAACGATCAAAATGCTTTTCTAAATCATTCATTGTGACAAACATACTAAATTGGAGTTAATTTCTAATTTTGAAACTTTTCCAAGAACTATAGGTCTATTATTTTTTTGATGTCCAGCAGGAAAATTAAAGCATACTGGAAAGTTATATTCTCTTGTGTGATATTTAATTATCTCTTTAGCATTCATTCCAAATTTAATTTTGTTGTCATGCATTTTTGTCATACTACCAACTATCATTGCCTTTATATTGTTAAATTTTCCAGCTCTTTTTAGTGAAATTATCATTCTGTCAACGTGGTATAAATATTCGTCTAGATCTTCTATGAAGAGAATTTTATTGTCTGTTTTAATATCTGATTTTGATCCTAGCAAACTATATAATATAGATAGGTTACCTCCGACTATTTCAGATTTAACAGATCCAGTTTTGTTTAAAGAATTTGGAGAGCATTCTATATTATTTTTTCCCAAAAATAAAATTTGATATAAATTTTTAATATTTTTTTTTGAAATTAATTCATAATTAATTGGCATAAATGAATGAATTGAACAGTATTTCATAATATTTAAGCTTGAATGTAAAATTGTAATATCACTAAAACCAATAATCCATTTTGGATGTTTAATAAATGATTTGAAATCTAGTTCATCAATCAATCTTATAGTTCCGTAACCTCCTCTAGCACAAAAGATTGCTTTAATTTCTTTGGAATCTAATAATTCTTGAAATGAATCTTTTCTAATTCTATCTTCACCTGAAAACTGGTAGTGAGATTCATATATATTTTTTGCTAATACAACTTTTAATCCCCAGCTTAATAAGATATCAATACTTTTTTGGATATCTTTTTGAACTACTTTTCTTGCAGTGGAAATGATTGAAACAACATCTCCTTTTTTTAATAAAGAAGGTTCTTTGTTCATCTTATAAACTAAAACTAAAAGTTATATTTGCTAATATAATTTTTTCTGAATTAATAAATGAAAAAAAGGTTTACTGTTACATCTGCGCTACCATATGCAAATGGACCACTACACATTGGGCATTTGGCAGGAGCCTATTTACCTGCCGATATTTTTGTGCGATATCAAAAAAATAAAGGCAATGATGTAGCTTTTATTTGTGGTTCTGACGAGCATGGAGCTGCGATAACTTTGCAGGCAAAAAAAAATAAAACTACTCCTAAAAAAATTATTGATAAATTTCACAATCTTAACAAAAAGACTTTTTCATACTTTGGAATAGATTTTGATTTTTTTCATAGAACCTCTGAAGAATCTCACCACAAGACTGCTCAGGATTTTTTTTTAAAACTTAACGAAAATAATGCTTTCAAAATCTTAACTACCAAACAGTATTTTGACAAACAAGAAAATCAATTTTTAGCAGATAGATATATTGAGGGAACTTGTCCAAAATGTGGATATAAACATGCATATGGCGATCAATGTGAAAATTGTGGGACCGCACTTAGTCCAAACGAACTCATAAATCCAAAATCAAAAATTAGTGGAAATAGTCCAGTGCTAAGAAATACAACACATTGGTTTTTAGACATGCAAAAGCATGAGAAATGGTTAAAAGAATGGATTAATGAGGGTGTTATTAATGAAAAGAAAAAACATGACTCAAAAGACTGGAAATCACAGGTAATTAGTCAATGTAATTCATGGATTGACAATGGTTTAAATGAACGTGCAATGACTAGAGATCTAGACTGGGGAGTAAAATTGCCAGTTAAAAACACTGATGGAAAAGTTCTTTATGTATGGCTTGATGCTCCCATAGGTTATATTTCTTCAACCAAAGCTTGGGCAAAAGAGAAGAATAAAAACTGGAAAGATTATTGGATGAATGATGAAACTGAGCTCATTCATTTTATAGGAAAGGATAATATTGTTTTTCATTGCATAATTTTCCCTATTCTACTAAAAATTCATGGGAACTATATATTACCTAAAAATGTTCCTTCAAATGAGTTTTTAAATTTAGAGGGGAGGAAAATTTCTACTTCTAAAAACTGGGCTATATGGTTACATGAGTATCAGAAAGATTTTAAAGATAAGCAAGATTCATTAAGATATTATTTATGTGCTATAAGTCCCGAAAAAAAAGATTCTGACTTTACATGGAAGGATTTTCAAAATAGAAATAATAATGAACTTGTTGATATCTACGCAAATTTTATTAACCGTGTTATTGTTTTGACAAATAAATATTTTGATGGAATCATACCAAAAATAAGTGATTTACAGAGTATTGATAAAGATATTTTAAAAGAGACTGAAAAATCAATTGAATTAGTCGGTCATTACATTGAAAAGTTTGAATTTAAAAAGAGTTTGATGAGTTTTATGAACATTGCAAGAATTGGCAACAAATACTTAACCGACACTGAGCCTTGGAAGTTGATTAAAACTGATGAAACAAGAGTAAAAACAATAATGAATATTTCAATCAAAGTAGTTGCTGCATTATCAATAGTTTCAGAACCTTTTTTGCCTTTTAGCTCTCTTCAATTAAAAGAAATAATTAATATGAAAAATAATTGTTCTTGGAATTTTAATATATCTAAAATAATTAATGAAGGACATAAAATTGGTATTCCAAAACATCTTTTTAGCAGAATTAATGATGAGGAAATTGATAGAGTTATAATGAAAATGGAAGATGAAAAAAAATAAATACTTGTTAATTATATGCTTTCTGTTTTTTCTAAATAATGCAGCTAGTCAATGTAATGGGAGATACATAAATGAAATTTTCTCAAATGTTGATGTATCCACCACTAATTACTCCGATATTTTTTTTGATAGCGAGCATGAGATGGATGTGTATACGCCTGTCGGAGACAGCTTACAAAATAGACCACTTATACTTTATTTTCATGGAGGATCATTTACTGCCGGAGATAAATCAACAATTGACTGTGTTGATTTTTGTGAATATTTTTCAAAAAGAGGATATGTCACTGCATCAGTCAACTATAGACTATCTAACATATTAACTTTTTTCTTATCAACAAATGCTCAGATAGATGCAGTGCTAAAATCTTTAGCTGATGCCAGAGCAGCAATAAGATTTTTCAAAGAGAGTTATATTAATGGTAATCCATATGGTATAGATACGAGTGCAATTTTTATTGGAGGTTACTCTGCTGGAGGAGTTATTGCTATTCACCATGCCTACATAGACAACGAGCTAGAACTACCTCAAAATATATTATCTAGACTATCTTCAATTGGAGGTACGCTTGAAGGAGATGCAGGTAATTTTGGGTTCTCATCTAAAATCAATGGCGTAATTAACTTTGCAGGTGGTATACATGACTTAGGTTGGATCAATTCTGCTGAAGAACCAATAGTTAGTGTTCATGGGGATTTAGACCTTGTGGTTAATTCCAACTGCAGTCCAGCTCTAAACAATCCTGCCTTATTAAACTTATGTGGTTCAAATGAAATTCATATTAAGGCAAATAATCAAGGTCTAAATAATCAATTGCTTGAACTTAATTTTACAAATCACGAATGGGCACAGTTTGGTGTTGTAAATCCTAAATTTGTTCAAGGTTTAGAATTTTCCAGAGATTTCATTTACAATCTACTTCCTTGCAACCAATCACTTGGCACTGATAATAATTTAAAAGATCTATTCGTTATTAGTTACGATAAAAATATGCAAGAACTTAAAATAAATATTAGTAGTTCTTTTAATGGTAAGCCAGCCTTTATATATGATATAAGCGGAAACTATGTTCAGAAGATAACTCTATCTGAAAACTCAAATTCGAAAAATATTAAATTAGATAAGCTTGCTTCTGGAATGTACATAATATCAATAGGTAGCAAAGGAGCTAAGTTTATAAAGTATTGATTTTGAGAGGAGAAATTAAAAAAATTAGATTAAATAAATTCATTTCTAATTCTGGCATTTGTTCAAGAAGAGAGGCTGATAAATTTATTTCTTTGGGCTTAGTTAAAGTCAATGATAAAATCATAACTTCAATGGGCTATAAAGTAAATGTTGATGATATTGTAAAATTTAATGATTCCGTAATTAAAGCCGAAAAGCATAAATATCTGGTGCTAAACAAACCAAAAAACTTTATCACAACAATGAAGGATCCTCAAAAAAGAAATACGGTTTTAGATTTAATTAGTGGTGCTTGCAGAGAGCGGTTGTTTCCTGTCGGAAGGCTTGATAGAAATACAACTGGGGTACTAATGTTTACAAATGATGGTGATTTGTCAAAAAAACTTTGCCATCCTAGCAACAAAATAAGTAAAATCTATCGAGTTGAATTAAATAAAAATTTGAAATCAAGTGATTTTGAAAAAATTAGAAAGAATCTTATTTTAGAAGATGGCCCTGTTAAAGTCGACAAAATATCTTTTCTAGAAACTAAAAAAAATATAGGAATTGAAATTCATATTGGAAAGAATAGAATTGTAAGAAGAATATTTGAGCATCTAGGGTACACAGTAACTAAATTAGATAGGACTTCTTTTGCTGGTATAACAAAAAAAAATACAATCAAGGGTAAGTATCGATTTTTGACTGAAAAAGAAGTGAATATTCTCAAAAGATTATAAATGGGAGTAGTAAAAAAAATATTCTTACTAATATCTACATTATTATTTCTTTTTGTATCAGTAATATTTTTTTTCACTAAATACAAATCCGATTTCATAAAAGAAAATATCACTAATAGTATTAATGAGGTTATCTCAGCAGACTGCTCTTTTGAAGAAATTGATTTATCTGCTTTTAAAAATTTAACAAATATTTCAATTTCGATAAAAAATATTTGTGTTAAAGAAGAATCTAATTTTGAAAACGACACCTTGTTTTTTGCAAAAGAATGCCAATTATATCTGCCATTAATCAAGCTTTTGACTAATAATATTTATTTCTCAACTATTGAAGTAAATGGTGGTATTATTAACCTTTACAAATCTGACCAACATACAAACTTTAATATATTCAAAAGTACTAGCTCCGATGTTGATGTAAACAAAAAAATCTTTAACAGAATTAAAATTTTTAATTCAGATTTCAAATACTCTGAATTACAAAAAAACAATAAAATTTTCTTCAACATCAAAGATCTTGAAATTACAAGCAAAGCAAGCAATAATTTTTATTTAAATGGTAATTTGTATTGTGATGATTTAATTTTTAGTAAAAATCACTTGGATGATAAACAGCTCTATTTGAATGGAAATGTTAGAATTAAAAACAATCAAATTGATTATAAATTTGATGAACTTAACATTGATGATTTAGAATCTGAATCAGTCTCTGGAAATATAAATGATTGGAAGTCATTTAACATTGAATTTAATTTTAAGAGCCAAAAAATTATTAATGTTAGAAATAATTGCCCTGAGTATCTTGATTACTTATTTGAGAGTATAAGCTTGAACTCTCTAATATCTTTTAAAGGAAACATCATAAAAGAAGATGAATCTTTAAAAAATCCTAGAGTTAATATTAAATATTTTGTTCAGGACGGTAGTTTAAAGTTTAACAAATCAAAATTAAATCTCCAAAGCATAAAGTTTAGCGGAAAAGTTTCGAATGGTGAGTATGCTAATTTAAGTTCAACAAAGTTTACATTTGATAATTTCTTTGCCAAAACAAAATACAGCGAGTTTAGTGGAGATTTTTTCATAGAAAATCTACAGGATTTTTTTATGAATCTTGATATGAAAGCAAAAATTGGAGGTAGTGATTTGGAAATGTTACTTAAAAAAGATAATGTAGAAAGTATTACTGGTAATTTATTTTTAGCTTGTAATTATTCTGGAAAAATTTCATTTAACAATGAGTTTAAAAATAAATTTTTAGTATCAAAATATAACTTCAAAGTAGATGCTAAAAACTTTTCTTATAAATTAATTAATTTCAAAAACGCATTTGATATTGAGTTTTTAGATGCTAATTTAAATCATAAAAAATTTGATGTTTATAAAAGTTATGTTACAAGCGGAGAGTCAGACTTTGAATTCAAGGGTAAGATTTTGAATATACCTGAGTACATTTTGGGTAAGAAAAAAAATTTTTTTCTTCAAGGATCTACAAATTCCACATATGTTAACTTAGATGATTTATTTAAAAAAAATAAAACTATAGAATTAAACAAGGATGAATTTGTCATACCCAAATGGGTTAATCTTCAAATAAACATGAGAAGTAAAAACTTTACATACAATAGTTTTGACGCATTAAATTTAACAACAGACTTTTTAATTGACAACCAAGTTTTGAATTTAAAAAATACAAAAGCCTCTGCTTTAAATGGTCAGTTTGATGGAGATATGCAGCTATACAAAACTATAGAGGATGAATTGAAGCTATCCACAAATTTTAACTTCAGTTCAATAAATATTAGACAAGCATTTCATTCTTTTAATAACTTCAATCAAAGCTTCATAGAATCAAAACATATTAAAGGTATTGGTACTGCAAATATTAATTTATCAGCTGTTTGGGATGATAGAATGAAATTCATAAAAGAAAGATTAACAATGAATTCAAATCTGACTATAGAAAGGGGAGAATTAATTAACTTTAAACCATTAAAAAATTTATCTAATTTCGTTAATGTTGAGGACCTAAAAGATGTTAAATTTTCCAAGCTTGAAAATAAAATAGAAATTAAAGATAATCTTATAACAATACCTGAAATGCAAATTATATCATCAGCTTTGAGTTTAATTGTTTCAGGCACTCACTCTTTAAACAATGAGATCAACTACGATATTACTCTGCTTCTATCAGAGCTCATGTCAAACGAATTTAGAAAAAAGAATACTAAAATAAATAAAGAAATTGGTGAGATTAAATCAAACAATGAAGGTCTCAGTGCAATTTATCTCAAAATGATAGGAACTACTGACGACACAAAAATTGAATTCGATAACATAAAATTTAGAGCAAAAATCAATAACAAAATTGAAAAAGAAAAAAAAATTATTAATGAGATTATAAAAAATATTAATGATACTGCAGATGAAATAAAAGATATTGCTCCAGAAATAGAATGGGACGATGACAGTATATAATAAAGAGCAAAAATGGAAAAAATGGCTGCTATTATTTGCAATATTAATAGCTACATTTTCAATTTTTTTTACAAATAACTTAGTAAAAGAACTGAAAAAGGAGGAGAGAAAGAAGATAGAGTTATGGGCTCAGGCAACCAAAAATTTAGTTAATATATCATCTGATGGGGACTTTTCGCTAGCAATTAATGTAATCACGGAGAATAAGAAAATACCTTTAATTTTAGTTGATGAATGTGATAGTATTTTAGAGTACAGAAATTTAATAACATACAGTAAATTAGATAGTTTATTAACTTTTAAAGTTAAATTATTCAAAGAAAAAAAAATTACAAATAATTTTTTAAAGCAAGAACTTATAGTAATGAAAGAGGAAAATAGTACTCCAATAGAGGTAAATTTTGTTGGAGATAAACAATTTATATACTACAAAGATTCTAATATTTTGAGTATGCTTCGTTACTATCCATTTTATCAATTAGGCTTTATATTAATTTTCTTTATTATCGCATATATTATTTTTAGCTCTGCTAAAAAATCTGAACAGAATAAAGTATGGGCTGGTATGGCAAAAGAAACCGCTCATCAACTAGCTACCCCACTATCATCACTAATTGCTTGGAGTGAATTATTAAAGGATAGTGAGATTAATACTGATACACTAAACGAGATTAATAAAGATTTACGAAGACTTGAGACAATTACTGATAGATTTTCAAAAATTGGATCTGTTCCTGCACTAAAAAATTATCAGATTAGTGAACTATTAGGAAATTTTTTGGAATACTTGGAAAAAAGACTGCCTCAAAAAATTGAAATAATTAAAAAATTCCCTAATGATTCCATATTTGTGAGTGCCAATAAAACATTGTTCGAATGGGCTATCGAGAATTTATGTAAAAATGCAACGGATGCTATGAAAGGTAATGGTAAAATAGAGTTTGATATTACCAGCAATGATTATGAAGTTAATATCTTTATAAAAGATTACGGACAGGGTATCGCTAAAAATAAAATTAATCAAATATTTTTACCAGGGTATACTAGTAAGAAAAGTGGCTGGGGGTTAGGATTGTCTTTGACAAAACGAATAGTTGAAGAGTATCATAATGGGAAAATTTTTGTGTCAAGTTCTGAAGAAAATTATGGAACCACTTTCTGCATAAAACTTAAAAAAGTATAGTTACTCAGCTTTGTTTAACAAACTTTATACTTAGGGAGTTAACACAATGTCGAATATTTTTCTTCGTAAATCTCTCACCTTCAAAAACATGACCTAAATGCCCACCACAGTTAGAACAACAAATCTCAGTCCTTACTCTACCTCCTGAATAGTCAGGAAATCTAGAGATTGCACCTTCTATTTCTTCATCAAAGGAAGGCCAACCACATCCTGAATCAAACTTGCTACTTGATTTGTAAAGAGGTGTTTCACAGGCTTTACAAACAAAAATTCCTTGTAGGTAAAAGTTGTTATATTTTCCTGAAAATGGTTTTTCAGTACCTTTATTTACTATTATTTCATGTTCTTCCTTTGTTAAAGTTGAGAAATAATTTTTATTTTGTTTCATATCACAAATTTAAGGATGATTTTTTAATCTATTACAGTGAGCAGCATTTATATACATATTCCCTTCTGCAAAAAAAGGTGCATATACTGTGACTTTCACTTTGTAGTTTCTAAAAAAAAAGTAGAGGAATTAATAAACTCAATTATTAAAGAAATTCGAACAAGAAAAGATTATTTAAAAGATAAAAAATTAAGCTCTATTTACTTTGGAGGTGGAACTCCATCAATTATCTCCACTAGCTTGATAAAGAAAATATTAAAAAACATAAGTGACGTATTTATTATCACTGAAAATACTGAAATTACAATTGAAACTAATCCCGATGATATTAATAAAAAAAAACTAGATGATTATTTTAATATGGGCATTAACAGATTAAGTATTGGCGTTCAGTCTTTTGATGATGAAATATTAAAATCATTAAATAGATCCCATAACTCAATTCAAGCAAAGAATTCTGTTGAGATTGCAATTAATTCTCGAATCAAAAATATCTCTGTTGACATTATGTTTAATTTGCCCAATCAAGGCTTAAAAAAACTGGATGAGTCTTTAAATATCTGTTTTGGTTATGATATTAATCATTTATCTATTTATGGTCTTACTATCGAACCTAATACAGTTTTACATAAAAGAATTTTACAAAATGAAATTAATAAACCATCTGATGAGATATTTATAAACCAATATAACCATATAGCTGATTTAAGTGAAAAAAAAGGATTCGTTAATTACGAAATATCAAATTTTTGCAAAAAAAATTATGAGTCTAATCATAATAAAAACTACTGGTTTGGCAGCGAATATTTAGGCGTTGGTCCCTCTGCTCATTCGTTTAATGGAGTATCAAGAAGGTGGAATGTAAAAAATAATTTTCTTTATATGAAATACTTGAAAACTAACACAAAATATTATGAAAGTGAAACTTTAAGTGAGAAAGATATTTATAATGAATATATAATTAGAAGACTGCGTACTAACAAAGGAATTAATATTAAAGAAATTAAGCAAAAGTCTCATAAAGTTTTCTTTCTAAGAAATATTCAGTCTTGGCAAAAAGATGGATATATATCAAATAAAAAAACTAATTATTTTTTGGAGAGAAAAGGTAAAATTATCTGTGACAAAATAACAGAAAGTCTTTTTTTAATTTAAAATACTAAGAAAAAAAGTTTCGTAATCGTCAATAATTCTTTGCCAAGAAAACTTCTCTTTTATAATTTTGAGATTTTCACTAATATGTTTCTTTTTTTCTGACACAATTTTACTGTCTAACAAAAGTTCTTTTAATTCATCGGAGTTTGAGAAAGCTAGCTCATTATTTGTTAAAAC
Source organism: uncultured Bacteroidota bacterium (assembly GCA_902587125.1). GTDB lineage: Bacteria > Bacteroidota > Bacteroidia > Flavobacteriales > BACL11. The sequence goes on along the minus strand of CACIJW010000004.1, from coordinate 59,842 downwards.
AGATAGGTTAAATTTATTTCTATGTACAAGAACCAATGCGCTAGCAGACATAGCTTCAATTAGCGATGGATTTGTGCCTCCAACTGAGTGACCATGAACATAAAATTTTGAATAATATCTTAGATTATTTAAAATCTTTTTATCATAAATTGCTCCAAAGAAATAAATGTTTTCATTTTTAAATTTATCCTTTAAATAATCACCAAATTTTGTTAGATGGTTTCCTATTATAATCAACGGAATATTTAATTTGGCTTTTACATAGGAATTAAAAATCATTTCATAATTGTTTTCAGGTTCAATTCTTCCTACACATAATATGAATTTTCCAGCTTTTAAATTATAATCATTTAATATTTTGGAATCTGGAGTATCTAATATGTCAGCTCCATAAGCAATATATTTTGCACTTATATCATATGTTTTTTTTAAATAATCTTTAATTCCTAAGTTGTCAGCAATTAGATAATCAGAAGACCGTATACCTAATTTTTCCATATTTCTTGTTATGAATCTAATTATAAAGTTCCATTTTTTTCTTCTCCATTCTATTCCATCAATGTTAGTAACAATAATTTTTCCTCTGTGTCTTAAAAAAATTACAGATAGAGAGGATGTTATTAGTCCAAGTTCCAGAATAATATCATAATCAGATTTTACAGCATCTTTAAAACATAAATAGTCAAATACAAAATTTGATGCAGAATTACCAATTAGTTTATTTGGTGAGTATATTTTTTTTATTGTAACACCATCAAATACTCTCTTATTGTAGCTATGAAAAGAAGGATTATATACAGTGACTTCATGCCCTTTTTTTTGTAAACCTACAGCTAAAACCTCTGCACACTGCTCAAATCCTCCGTAATTATTTGGGATTCCTCTTGTTCCCAGAATTGCTAATTTCATAAGTAATTTTTTGAATAGTTTTTTGACCTAAAAGTTATTCAACAATTTTATGTTAACAAAAATTACCAACTTGATCCCTTTGCCGTGTAAATCAAACTAAATTTGGGGCAAGTCGTAATACTTGTTTTGGGTTGTACAATTCTTTCCCTATTTAAAGTACAACAATTAAAAGCCTCAAATTATTTGAGGCTTTTTTTTATTTTTATTTAATCAATAAGTTGTTTCTCTTTTACAGGAACAAAATTGATTCCAATCATGAACTCATGAGAGGAGGAAGAATAATCATTTATGTCAGCATTTACAATATCATAAGAATAACCAACAATAAATCTCTCACCAATATTATAACCAAATAAAGCGGCCATATCTCCATTGCTTCTGTAATTTAGTCCTGCCCATAACCTATCGTTATATTCTGTTTTTAATCCAATATCAAACTGAGTTGGAGTAGGATCCATATATTTAACAAGAACACTTGGCTCTACACTCCAAAAGTCATTGATTGTATGTTGATATGCTCCTAAGATGTAAACATGTGGGCTTAAACTACCTGTCATTTCAGTATTAAAATTTCTTGCAAAATCAGTGTCTAATAATTCTAAATTAGAACTTACCAGCTGGGGTACGGAACCACCTAGATACCAATTTTTTCCGTAAAAATTAAATCCAAATGTAGCATCAGGAATTGCATCAACGATTACATCACCTTGAGTAACTGGATCATCAGGGTGTTGAACATTCCAACCTATTTTGTCAATTTTAAACTGGGTAAATCCTCCTGAAAGAGACAATGCTAGCATTGTCTTTTTACTCAAATTAAAATGATATGTATAAGACATATTAGCTCCTATTCTACTTGTCGGACCAACTTGATCATTAAAAACAATTCCTCCTAAACCTACATTGTTTCCTCTTTTTCCATAAACACTTAATATATTTGTTGTTGGCGCATCTTCAATACCTACCCACTGATTTCTAATTGTAGTTCTAATTTGGTAAAAGTCTTGCATACCTGCAACAGCAGGGTTTATAGCATAATTGTTCATCATATACTGAGTCAACTGTGGCAATTGCTGTCCGCTTGCATAAATTGGGACAATTGCAATTAAAAATAATAGGTATAAACTTTTCTTAAATGTCATGATCTAATTTTTTATCTAATAATTGTTACTGGGCCGGTGATGGGTTCATCTTGATCAGCCAAATCTATTATGTAATAATAAGTGCCAACAGGTAATTCATCACCATCTTTTGTTCCATCCCAAGGGGTAAACTGACTTCCTCCATAAGTTTTATATACTTCCTCTCCCCATCTGTTATAAATTGTTATTATAGCCTGATCATATCTATTTGCAGTAATTCCCAAAATGTTCCATGTATCATTCTTCATGTCTCCATTCGGACTTATTGCATCAAACGGTATAACTGAAAGTGCAACATATACAGAGTCATATCCTAAACAACCACTTGAATCAAGTTTAAGATATATCCATTTATTTTTATCAATATTAGGAATTTGGATATCAGACTCAGTGCTTGTTCCTTGGTCCCATGCCCATTCATGAGATATTCCTAAGTTGGGATTTGAGGAAATAGTTATACTTTCATCGCTTACAACTGATAAAATATTCACAGCTTTGTCTGGAGAAATTACATCGTCTGCTCTAAAATAAATCTCACTATTTCTGATAGCAATTTCAGATTTTATTTGCTCAACATTGATATTTACTTCTAATTCATAAGGATTGCATCCAGGCTCAGTTACACGTAATATATAATTATGCACCCCAGTTGTTGTTGGCTGTAAGTTAACATCAGAAGTATTTGGGCCAGGAGTCCAGTCATATATAAAACCTGGCTTTTCCTCTACATCAACATAAAGACTTTTACCTAAGCATATAACAGTATCAATCTTGTCTAAATTGCCAGGAAGAAATATATTTTTAACTCCATTAACAAAAGTGCTTCCACTGATTATACATCCGTTCTTATCAGAAATTTCAACATTGTATAACCCAGGAGATAAATTATTTATTGAGCTGATACCTGTACCTTGAGTTATTGAACCTCCACTAGAACTTGTCCATCTAAAGTCAAAAGGTTGGGTCCCCCCATTAACAAATGCTGTTGCAGTTCCATTATCTAACAAGCAAGTTTCGTCAGTGGAGTCTACATTTAATGATAATGGATTTGATGGCTGTGTTATAAATATTGAATTGGAAACTACACTACAGTTGTTATTATCTGTCACTGTAACAATGTAAATATCTGAATCTAAATTAATCGCAGTTTGAGTTGTTTGGTTACTTGGAGACCAATTATAATTATAAGTTGGGGGAATTCCTGGTGTGGGAGTTCCTCCAGCTACAATTGCAGTAATCTCTCCATTAGCATCGCCGAAACAACTTACATTCTTTTGAGTCGTTGACACAGCTAATTGACTAGGTTGAGGTAAAAATATTTCAGTAGTGTCCATACAGCCTTTGTTGTCTCTTACCACAACAACATAGCTGGCAGAACTTAAATTGATATTAATTGGGTTATTGTTCCAGTTGTTCGCATTATTCCACAAATACTGTTTCCCTCCATTACCACCTGTTGCACTCGCAGTTAGCCTACCATTACTATCACCAAAGCACAATATATCCGTTAATACTGATGCTGTTACAACAAGTTCTTCTGGCTGATTTAATGTATACAAAACTGTATCGTTACATCCTTGTGAGTCAGATACAATACATGAATATGTTGAGTTATTTGTATTGTTGTCCACACACAATCCAATAGCAGTCATAGTGTTTTGTGATAATACATCATCCCAGCTATATGTATATATTGGATTACCGTTAGCATCGATATTTGGAATACCTCCACTAACATTTAAAGAAATTATACCATCGCAAAAGTCAAAGCAGGAAACATTGCTAGTTAGTGAATTGTTAATTGAAGCAGATAATGCTAAACTGTTGTTAATATTATAAGAATCGACTGAGGCACAGTTATTTTCATCAACTACTGTAATAGTGTATGTTCCTACAGATAAGTTAGAAATTGAATAAGTACTGTCTCCTGTGTTCCAAGAGTAAACATAAGACGTAGCTGTTCCTACACCACCGCTAACAATATCAATTAAAGCTCCATTATTCCAACCATTGCAACTAACATGAGTTGGCACAAATGAATGAACAATTGGGTCTGGCTCGTAGTAAACTATGTCAGTGCTAAACACACAACCCCTTGAATCTTCAACTATGAATCTGTACAATCCTGCAGAAATTGAGTCAATGTGAGAGCTTGATGAAGATTGAATCGTATCTCCTGTTGCAACTTCAATGCAAGTTTTAATATAAGGCGATATTCCACCAGAAATTGTAAAATCTGCATAACCTGAATTCTCTCCATTACATCTAATTTGGTAATTATTCCACTCAGATGTTGCAATTTGAACATTAAGCTCAGAAGGTTCATCAATTATAATTAAATCTTGTGCTACACAGTTATTTTCATCAAAGACCTCAACTGTATAAGTGCCAGCACAATAATTATTGAAATATGCCATTGATGATTGTTGAAGGCCTCCGTTAACAGAATAAGTATATGGTTGTGTTCCACCAATCGCATTTATAGACTGAATTGAACCATTACAGAAAGAATAACATTCAATGTTAGTGTAGATTGTAGAATCAATATATAAAGAATCTGGCTCATAGATATTTACTGTATCTCTATCCACACATCCCCTTTGATCCTCAACATATAATATGTGATGTCCACTACCAACATTTATGAAACCTATGTTTGATTGAGAACTAAAACCATTGTCAATTGAATATAAGTAAGGAACATCTCCTCCTGATGCAATTATAGCTACAGTACCATTATTTGCTCCATAGCAAGTAATGGATGATGTAATTGCAGAGTCTATTTCTATTGATTGAGATGGTTCTAGTATGTTAACCGTATCATTAAAAATACATCCATTAGTATCGGTTATTTGGAGATAATTTAATCCAGCAAATAAGTTGTTCACAGGGTTAGTGGTTTGACTATTGCTCCAAACATAACTAAAAGGAGGAGTTCCCCCAGATGTAAGAGCATTAGCAAAACCGTCGTTTCCTCCGATACATGTGACTGAATCTCTTATAAAAATATTACTTATTGGTTGTGGTTGCGTGACATTCACTGAGCCTACTCTTATACAACCATTGTCATCGGTTACTGTTACAGTGTAATTTAATGAAGGGACATTGTTTATACTTGAGGTAATTGAACCATTGCTCCAAAGGTAGCGATAATTTGGTGTACCACCGAAAGCAGTTAAGCTAGCACTTCCATCAGCACCACCATGACAACTTACAAGACTTGAACTTATTGATAGGTATAGACTATCTGGTTGTGTTATCAGTGCTGAAAAAGATGTATCTGAGCATCCGTTTGTGTCGGTAACGATAACATTATAATTACCTGGTGAAAGATTGTTCGCAGTTATAGTGCTCTGACTTGTAGGGTCACTCCATGAGTAAGTAAAGGGAGTGGTACCTCCAGAATGAAAAACGGTTAATTTTCCGTTTGCACTATCATAACACGAAACATTTTCCTCTATAATATTATTAATGACTAGTAAGTCTGGCTCATTTACATAAATTGAGTCACTGTCAGTACAACCTAGTGCATCAACAACGGTTATGAAATAAGATGCTTGACCAGATGGACCAAAGGGTGTACCTGAGGGTACAAAAGTATTACCCCCATCAGAACTATATTGATATGGTAATGTTCCACCAAAAGCAGAAGTATAAATCATCCCATCGTTTGCCCCAAAGCAAGAAACATTTTGAACTAATACATCAAGCTGAGGATTTTGACCAGGAAGAATTTCAGCTGAATCTGTTAGTAAACATCCATTATTGTCAGTCACATTAAGCACATATAAATCTGGCATTAAAAAAGATAATTGATTGGATGTTTCACCATTGCTCCATGAATAGCTATAGCCTGGAGTTCCTCCAAAAACAGTTACATTTAGCTCACCAGTTGCTAAAGTCTGAGCCCCAGTGCAGGTGGCATGATTAGTAATACTTATTGAGCTTTGTAAAATTGTAGGTTCTGACACTGTAAGAGTATCAGCTGCTGGAGATGATATGCAACCATTAGCGTCAGTTATAGAAATAATATAATCACCCGCAGTTAATCCATTTATTGAGGAGGTTGTTGAACCATTGTTCCAAAAATAGTTAAATGGAGGTATCCCGCCTGTGACAGAATCAATACTCAATGATCCATCATTTCCTGCAAAACAACTTACATCAAAAACTGAGGTGTAAAAGTTTACTTCATCAGGCTGATTGATAGTAACATTTAAGCTATCCGTACAACCGTTAGCATCTTCAGTAAACATCACATAGTTGCCAGCATAAAGTCCACTAAAAACATTGGATGCTTGCGGTATAGGGAATGTATTTGGAATATAATACAGATAAGTGTTAGAGCCTGTACCACCTGTCGCATTTAAAGTTATTCCACTGGACTGATCACCGTTGCAATTAACACTTAATATAGAATTTAAAGAATCTAGCTGCAAATCTACATATACACTATTAGGTATTAAAACAGAATCAGTAACTAGACAGCCTGTTCCATCGATTACAGATACAGAATAATAGCCCGGTGACAAACCTGATATGGTATTTGAAGTTGATCCATTAAACCAAATTACTTGGTAAGGAGGGGTTCCATCTGGAATAACAGTTGCTGAGCCATTATTTAATCCGTTACATGGTGGAACGCTATCAAAAGATAGTGTGATATCTGCCTCAGCAACAAAGACATCTTCCGTAAAGTTACATCCATTAATATCTGTGACAGTAACATTGTAAATACCTGTTTCTAAGTTAATGGCAGATGATGTAATTTGTATATTTGGATCGTCCCATAGATATGCTAAAGAACCGGTACCTCCCTGAGTAATATTAATTGAAGCTTGTCCGTTAGATAAATTACATGTCTCACCAATTGAATCAACAGAGTAAACCCATTCTTGCGGTTCAGTTAGGGTTACATCAACGCTGTCAACACAACCATTGTCATCAATAGCTATTAAATTGTATGAACCATTGGATATCTGACCACAAAGACCCGAGAAAATTGGAGCAGTTTGATTGACAGATCCAGAAAGTGAATAACTAACCACTCCAACTCCATTAGATTGAGCTATTGAAATTGATCCATCACAAGAACCATAGCATGAAACATTTACTCCATTGTAATTTGAAGTTGAGGTGTATTGAACATCAAACTGATTGGGCTCTGTAATTACAACAGTTGTATCAGCTGTACATCCAATAATATCTCTAACTGTGACTACATAATTTCCTGAGGTTAAGTTGTTGTAAATCAGAGAGTTTGAATATGATGCTCCCCCATTAATTGAGTAATCATAGTTGGGTGTACCACCAGAGGGAGCGAAAATAATAATCTCTCCATCATCAGACCCATAGCATGAGACTCCAAATCCATTAAAATTAGAAGATGTGACATTAAATAAAATTTCAGTTGGCTCAGAAAGAAAAATATTGGAAGAAAATGTACATCCATTGACATCTTTAACAATTATGCTATAGTTAGTTCCTCCACATAATGACGAAAAAGTATTGGAATTTTGAAAACTTAAACCTCCGTCAATTGAATAAGTATATGGAGCTGTTCCTGTTTGAATATTATCGACAATAAATTGTAGTGATCCGTCACAAGCACTGTAGCATGTCACAGATTGGTTTACAGAAATTGCTCCAGATAAAGTTGGTGGATCATTGATTGTTATATTTTCAGAGGCTAAACAGTTATTTGCATCTTTATAATATACAGTATAGACACCAGAACTTAAACCAGAAAAAACAGGATCTGAAGTATATGAAGATCCATCTAAAGAATATTGATATGGAGCAGTACCACCGCTAGCTACTGCCGTTATTTCTCCATCACTCGCCCCATAACAACTCACATTTCTTCCATTATAATCTGATGAAATTACCGCAGAAACTGATAATTGAGTAGGCTGACCGATACTAAAAGAGCTAGCTGATGGTGCAGTTAAACAACCATTTACATCTGAAACAGAATAAGTATATATGCCTGCACACAAACTTTGGTATGTCGTGTCAATTGAAAAAGGATCCAATACGTTGTACTGATTTACCGGACCAGGACCAGCTATTGTGATATTATAAGGAGGTGTCCCACCTAAGATACTTATATTTTGAGCAGCATTGCAATCTCCAAAACATCCGTTAAAAGCCGTTTGTAAAGTGGTGGCCGAAAGCACTGGAACACCTAAAACGGTATAATCTTGATATCCAATAATTGCTGGGTTTGATGGATTAACAAGCTGTGAGTTTGGCACAAAAGGATTTGTTGAGCCAGGTAGCGGAGGAAACGCGCTCCAGAAAGAGGCTGAATCAACCATAAGCATTCTGTAGTTAGTTGCTATCATTCCTGAAAACGGCTGTGTGGTTCCTGTTGTAATAGCAGAAGATCCGTATGAAACTAAAAATGTTGGTGTTGCAAACCTGTAATTCATTAATTTGATAGGAGTTGCTGGAGAGGTTTGAGTAATGTAAACATTTACAGTTGCTAAATCACCATAGCATAAAATTGGTACTGTTGTTGAAACGGAATCAATTGTTTGTGATTTGGAATTATGCGAGAAAAATACAGTGAATAAAATGGATAAAAAAATTATAAACTTCTTCATATTGATGCTTGATTATCTAAAATTATGATTGCAAGATACAAATATTTGTAGTTTTTAATGTAATGAATATCCTAAATCATTGATTATTGGACCATTAAAATTGCATATATTTTATTCTTCAGTTCTTAATATGAATAATAAGGGGCGATCATTAAGTAAACAATAACTCCTGTCACCGTAACATATAGCCATATTGGAAATGTTATTCTAGCTATCTTTTTGTGTAACGGAAATGCTTTTTGAAAGGCTCTTACATAACTAATCAAAACAAGAGGAATTAATACAATCGAAAGTAATATATGTGATATTAGAATAAAGTAATAAGTGTATTTTATCAAACCTGAACCTCCAAATGGAGTTGGATCAGTTGTTATGTGATAAGCGATATACATTACAAGAAAAGATAAAGATAATGCGATTGATACTTTCATTAAACTTTCATGCAGTTTAACTTTCTTTCTCCTAATTGCAATGTAAGCAAAAACTAGAAGTAGTGCAGTCACTGCGTTGGTACTGGAGTAAATGGGAGGTAAACTTTTAAGCGGTTTGGCAACAGGTAAATTTTCAATAAGTGTTATTGGCTCAGAATTTGGTGCTCTTAAATCAAATACTAATTTATCAGAATCCCACTTCAAAAAAAGTAAAAGAGCCACTACTAATGGTATTAATATTGAAACAACTGTTATTAAACGATTATATTTTTTTTGATTCATTGTATTAAAAATTTATCCACAACATACAAAATTTGAACTATCGGTAAGTAAATATAAGAAAATAATAGCATTTTTCTGGCTGAATAATCGTTCTGACTCTTTAAAAATTTCAAAGATTTCAAGAGAAAAAATAAACCCAAGAAAATTATCAACGATAAAGCATATTTACTGATTTTAAAGTACATTATATCATAAAAATATGGAATAATAGAGGTTATAATCATTAAAATTGTAAATATAATTGCAAGTATTGGAGCAAAATTACTCTTAATTTTACCAGGCATCATTTTAAATTTTGCGTTTTTATACTCTTCATCTCTTATCCATGAAATTGCAATAAAGTGAGGAAATTGCCAAAAAAATTGTACTGCAAAAAGAACCCCAGAGGCTAAGCTGAAATCATTTACGGCAGCTACCCAGCCTAACAAGCACGGCATAGCGCCAGGAACTGCACCAAAAAAAATTGCTAATGAAGACTTCCTTTTTAATGGAGTATAAATGTATATGTAAAACAAGAAAGATAAAAGACCTAGATAGAAACATTTAAAGCTAATAGTATTTAGCAAGATAAACCCAAAAATTGAGATAATTGTTGAAAATAAAATTGCATTGTTTAAAGAAATTTTCTTTGCTGGAATAGGTCTTTTTTTTGTTCTTATCATTAAAGCATCATATTCTCTTTCAATAATCTGATTAAAAGAGTTTGCTCCAGCTGTGACAAAAAATCCACCGAAAAATAAAAGTAATAATCTATAATAGTTTACTGAGTCTATAGCTAAAAAGAATCCAGTGATTGCTGAGAATAGTACAGTAAGTGACAATCTGAACTTGGTAAGTTCTTTGAAAATTTTGAAACTCATTTAACAATGAGACTCGAAAGCAGATTTTAGATTTTCACTTATTAATTTAGCATCTCTGCCCTCAATATGATGTCTTTCAATCATATGTACAACTTTACCATCCTTGAGCAATGCTATTGATGGTGATGAGGCTGGATAAGGAAGCATAAACTCTCTGGCTTTTGCAGTTGCTTCGGAGTCTTGGCCAGCAAATACTGTTGCAAAATTATCAGGCTTTGGATTAAGTTTAGTTGCCATTATTGCTGCTGGTCTTGCATTTCCAGCAGCACAACCACAGACAGAGTTTACCATTAATAAAACTGTCCCCTCTTGGCTCATTAAATTTGTTACCTCTTCAGAGGTTTTTAGTTCTTTATAACCGGCTGAAGTTAACTCTAACCTCATTGGTGTACATAATTGTTCAGGATACATATTTTTTTTTCGCAAAAATAAACTTATTATCGTTTAGTTTTAAAAAAATCTTTTAACATTTGACTGCATTCATTTTCATAAATGCCTTTTTTTACTTTAGTGCTAGGATGAAGAATATTAGGATTTAATGTTAAAAAACCTTTTTTATTATCGGCTGCACCAAAAATAATTTCACTGATTCTAACCCAGTAAGAGGCTCCAGCACACATTACACATGGCTCCAAAGTAACAAATAGCCTGCAATCATTTAAGTATTTACTTGAAAGATAATTACTAGCACTTGTGAAGGCTTGCATTTCTGCATGAGCAGTAGCATCATTTAATGACTCGCATAAGTTATGAGCCCTAGCTATAATTTGATTTTGACATACAATTACAGCTCCAATTGGAACTTCATCTTTTTTCATTGCTTTTTTTGCTTCTTCAATTGCTTGTCTCATGAAGAATTCATCACTAAAAACATTAAAATCCATTTTACAAATATACGCTATGATTTTATTAAGTTTGTCAAAAAAAAGTGTTTAGAAACTTTAATTGTGGAGAATTAAATCTTGAAAAAGTTGGAACCATTGTCACTCTTAGTGGGTGGGTTCAAAAATCGAGAAATCTTGGAAACGTTTTATTCATAGACCTCAGAGACAGGTATGGGATTACTCAGCTAAAATTTGAACAAAATAATATCCAACTTTTTGAAAAAGCTCAAAGTCTTGGAAGGGAATATGTGCTTAAAATTGTTGGAAAAGTTGTAGAAAGAGAAAGCAAAAACAAAAACATAAAAACTGGAGAGATTGAAGTTTTAGTTGATGAGCTCAATATTCTAAATCCCTCCAAAACACCACCTTTTACAATTGAAGATAAGACTGACGGAGGAGAGGAGCTGAGAATGAAATATAGATATTTAGACATCAGAAGAAATAAAATCAGGGATAACTTAATTTTGAGACACAAAATCAGCTCAGAGGCTAGAAATTATTTGAACAGCATAGGATTTATAGACGTAGAAACTCCATATTTAATTAAATCAACTCCCGAGGGAGCGAGAGATTTCATAGTCCCCTCTCGAATGAACCCCGGTAAATTTTATGCTCTACCACAGTCACCACAAACATTTAAACAGCTTTTAATGGTTTCTGGAATCGACAAATATTATCAAATAGTCAAGTGTTTTAGAGATGAAGATCTTAGAGCTGATAGGCAGCCTGAATTTACTCAAATTGATTGTGAAATGTCCTTTGTTAATCAAAGTCAGGTTTTAGAAACTTTTGAAGGTCTAATCAAAGATTTAATTTTTAAAATTAAAAATATAAACGTTGAAGATTTTAAACAAATTACCTATGAGGAATCAATTTCAAAATACGGAACAGATAAGCCTGATTTAAGATATGATTTAGAGATTATTAATTTGTCAGATACTATTGCAGGCACAGAATTTTTTGATTTTTTCAAATATGAATTTACTGCCGGAATCAAAATTAAATCAGGATCAACGATTTCAAGGAAACAAATAGACAATTTTAGCAATTATATAAAACAACAAGAAGTTGGAGGTGACAAACTATTTAACATTAAAATTAATGAAGATGGTATTATTAAGTCAACAGTAGATAAATTTTTATCTGATAAAGACAAGTATTCTCTGGCTTCTGACTTAAAACTTAATAAAGGTGACATAGCTTTTTTTATGTCTGGAGAAAGAAAAAATATATTAAGTGTTTTAGGTAATTTAAGGGTTTTTATAGCCAAAAGTTTAGATCTAATTAATAAAAATAAGTTTGTACCACTTTGGGTCATTGACTTTCCATTATTTGAGTGGGACGATGAAAATAAAAGATATTCTGCTATGCATCATCCATTTACAGCACCCAAGGAAGAGGACATCAAAAAATTAAGCTCTAATCCTCTAAAAGTGAAAGCTAACGCTTACGATCTTGTGATCAATGGTAATGAAGTTGGAGGTGGAAGTATAAGGATACATAATAAAGACCTTCAGAACCAAATTTTTTCTTTTCTTGGATTCTCTGAAAAAGAAGCATCAGAACAATTTGGTTTTTTAATGAATGCGTTTGAATATGGAGCTCCCCCTCATGGTGGAATTGCATTTGGACTTGATAGATTATGTGCTGTAATAAACGGTGATGAAAGTATTAGAGATTACATTGCATTTCCGAAGAATAACAGCGGAAAAGATATTATGATTGAATCTCCATCAATAATTGATAAAAAAATCATTGAAGATTTGAATTTGGATATTAGTTTATGATTCTGTGAGAATTAAATCTCTTTTTATTTATTGACCCTTGCCTAAGATTTTTCTGCTCATCCTCTGGTAGATCTATAATCTTCTTGCACTCAGTTGAACAACAGGATTTAAATTTTTCTTTACATTTTTTACATTGAATAAATAAGAGGTTACAACTCACATTTTTACAATTGATATGCGTGTCACATTTATTTCCGCACTGATGACAAAAACTTATAATTTCTTCAGAGATTTTTTCAGATAATCTTTCATCAAAAACAAAATTTTTACCAATAAATTTATTCTCTAGCTTTGGATTTTCTACTAACTGCTTTTTGTAATCTATTATGCCCCCGTGTAATTGATTAACATCTCTGAATCCATTATGTTTTAAGTAGGCAGAAGCTTTTTCACATCTAATTCCTCCGGTGCAGTAAAGTAAAATTTTATCATTTTTATTCTCTGATAACAATTGTTTAACCATTGGTAGTTCTTGTTTGAAGGTTTCTGATTGAGGAAGAATAGCATTTTTAAAATGTCCGATTTCACTTTCATAATGATTTCTCATATCAACAATTACCGCCCCCCTATCAATAGCATCATTCCATTCATCTGCATTTAGATGATTTCCAACGTTACTTGAGTCAAAATCAATTTCAGTTAATCCATCAGCAACTATTCTTTTTTTAATTTTAATTATTAGCTTAAAAAATGAAAATTCTTTTTCTTCAATTGCTACTTTCAGAGGAATATTTTTTAGGAACCTATCATCATAAAGTTGCTCTTTAAATTTTTCAATATTATAATTCGGAATACTAATCTGAGCATTAATTCCCTCGGTGGCAATATATACACGACCAAGAATTTTCAATTTGTCCCATTCTTTGTAAAGATGATCTCTATAATCAGATATATCTTTTAATTTAACATACTTGTAAAAAGATAAAGTTGTTCTTTTAAATTTTTCACTTTCTATTTTTTTCTTAGCATCTTCAGAGCTGAGCTTGTTAAATAATAAATACTTATTTGCGTTAGGGTCCAAATTGATATATAAATTTTATTATAGTACTATATTTGTAAAACTATGAAAAAAAATAAAATTTTAGTTATAGGTTCTTCTGGACAAATAGGAACTGACCTCTGCCTTAGTTTAGAGAGAATTTACGGAACTGAAAATATTATTTGTTCTGATCTTAATCCTCCTAAAGAAAAAAACCACAATAAAAAATTTTTAAAACTAGATGTTCTTGATAACGAAATGTTGACTAGAAAAGTGAAAGAAGAAAATATTTCTGAAATATATTTATTAGCAGCTTCTTTATCTGCACTTGCAGAAAAAAATGTACTGAATTCATGGGAACTAAATATGAATTCGCTCATTAACGTGTTGGAGCTTGCTAGAAAGAAAATTATAAAAAAAATTTTTTGGCCATCATCAATTGCTGTTTTTGGACCTGATAGTCCAAAAATAAATACACCTCAAAAGACTACTTTAAATCCGAGCTCAATTTATGGAATAACAAAATTGGCTGGAGAGAAACTTTGCAAATATTACTATGATAAATTTGATGTTGATATTCGAAGCCTTAGATTACCAGGTTTAATTGGCTGGAGATCCTTGGCTGGTGGAGGGACTACTGATTACGCAGTGGAAATCTTTTATCATGCTTTAAAGAATAATGATTATACATGCTTCTTGTCTAAGGAGACTATATTACCAATGATGTACATGGATGATGCAATTGAAGCTATTTTAAAGATAATGACAACTAAAAAAGAGAATATTAAAATTAGAACATCATATAATATTTCAGCAGTTAGTTTTACACCCAAAGAATTAGAAAAGCAAATAAAAATTTATTTCCCTAATTTTAATGTTAAATTTAAGCCTGATTACAGACAAAAAATTGCAGACTCTTGGCCAGATAGCATAGACGATCAAGAAGCAAAAGTTGATTGGGGATGGAAAGCAAAATTTAATCTAGAAAAACTAACTTCTGACATGTTTAAAAATTTATCAAATTGAAAGAACAACTGAAAATTTACAATACTCTCACAAAAAGAAAAGATATTTTTAACCCAATTGATAAAAATTGTGTTGGTATGTATGTGTGTGGCCCAACAGTTTATGGAGAACCTCACCTTGGCCATGCCAGACCAGCAATTGTTTTTGATGTTATTTTTAGATATTTTACACATCTTGGATACAAAACTAGATACGTTAGAAATATTACTGATGTCGGTCATTTAGAAAATGATTCTGATGATGGTATTGATAAGATTGAAAAAAAAGCAAAAAGTGAAATGCTTGAGCCTATGGAGGTAGCCCAATTTTATACAGAAAAATATCACGAATGCTTAAAAAAACTAAATTGCCTATCACCTTCGATTGAGCCTCGGGCAACAGGGCACATAATTGAACAAATAGAGATGATTGAAAAAATTATTAAAAATGGGTTTGCTTATGTTAAAAACGGTTCAGTTTATATGGATGTTAAAAAATACAGCGAAACATACAATTATGGAGTTTTATCAGGCAGAAAGATTGAAGATAATATTGATGGGACAAGAGAATTAGAATCTCAGTCAGAAAAAAAACATGCTGCAGATTTTGCACTTTGGAAAAAAGCTTCAAATCGTCATATAATGAAATGGAGCTCACCATGGGGCGTAGGCTTTCCAGGATGGCATATTGAATGTTCAGCAATGAGCAAAAAGTATTTAGGTGAAAATTTTGATATTCATGGTGGTGGTCTTGACTTAATTTTTCCACATCACGAAGCAGAAATATGCCAAAGTTACGCTGCAGATTTATGTCCTCCAGCAAATTACTGGATACACAATAATATGATAACAATTGATGGTCAGAAAATGGGGAAATCGTTAGGAAATTTTATAAACTTGAATGAGTTTTTTACTGGTTCTCATACAAAACTTGATAAGTCATACCACCCAATGGTAATTAGATTTTTAATCTTACAAGCTCACTATAGAGGTACTATTGACTTTTCTAATGATGCATTAGTTTCTTGTGAAAAGGGTCTCAATAAATTATTAAAATCGTATGAAAATATTGAAAATATTAACTGTGAAAAAAAAGGGGGAGTTAATGATGATATAGAAAAAATTAAAACTAATTGTTACTTAGCATTGAACGATGACTTTAATACGCCAATTGTCATTGCTAATTTATTTGAATTATCAAAAATTATAAATACCTCAATTAAAGAAAAAATAACAATGACCTTTTTACAAAAAGAACTTGTAAAAAAAATATTTGATATTTTTTTATTTGAGTTATTGGGCATTAAAAAAATAGTTGAGAATATCAATAATGATTTGAGTAAAGAGCTTATGAAGCTAATTATAGATTTAAGAGATAATTCTAAAAAGAATAAAGATTGGGAAACAGCTGATATAATTAGAGATAAATTATCTGAAATAAATATTCAAATTAAAGATACAAGAGAAGGTACTAATTGGGAATTAAATGAATAAATTATTTATACAAAATTTTCTTTGCATTTTTTTTATTTTATCATCCTGCACGGAAAATACTAATGTTAAAAAAAATGTAGCTTCCGAACTAGAGAATATAATACATGTTCCTGAATTTAACGCAGACTCATGTTATAGTTATATTCAAAAACAAGTTGAATTTGGCCCTAGATACTTGAGTAGTGAGGGTGCAAAAAATTGTTCTAAATGGCTAATAAAAAAACTGTCTAAAATTGCTGATACTTTAATTGTACAAGAAGCTAATGTTATTACTTACGATAAAAAAAGACATAAAATAAAAAATATAATCGCCTCTTTTAATCCCCAAAAAAACAATCGTATCTTGCTTATGGCACATTGGGACACAAGACATATTGCCGATCATGATAGCGTCAGAAAAAACAAACCAATTCTTGGAGCAAATGACGGTGGTAGCGGAGTTGGAATGTTAATTGAAATAGCAAGAAATATTAAAATTAAAAAACCTAAAGTAGGTATCGATATTATTCTTTTTGACGGTGAAGACTATGGGCAGCCAGAAAATAGTAAATTTCCCGTAATGCAAGATTCGTGGTGTTTAGGATCTCAATATTGGTCTAAAAACAAACACAGAAAAAATTATTTTGCAAAATATGGCATTCTTTTAGATATGGTTGGTGGTCCAAATGCTAAATTTTATGAGGAAGATTTTTCAAAATTCTATGCAGATAATATTTTACAAAAAGTTTGGAATATAGGACATGACATAGGATATGGTGAGTTTTTTGTTTTTGAAAGAGGAGCCCAATTTTTAGATGATCATTACTATGTAAATAATATTACTTCTATACCTACAATTGATATTATTGAATTTGATCCATCATCAAAAAATAAATTTAACAAACATTGGCATACTCACGGTGATGACTTAAATAATATCAGTAAAAAAACACTAAGGGCAATTGGTCAAACTGTTATGCATGTAATTTATAATGACTAGCTAAACATTTATGGTTCGTCACATCCTTGAATAAACGTGATATAAAAATCTGAAACCTCTAAAATTTTTTGTTTTTTTTCATTCGTATATAAAAAACCATCAATCTCTATATCAATTGGTAAAAACTCTTGCTCTGCAATTTCCAAGTAAAATTTAGCAATTTCTTCACTTGTTTCATTTAGAAAAAATAATTCGTATTCATCTAGATTTTTAGAGTCTTTAAAAAGATGCATATTTTCTCCAAAGATCCACCAGCCTACATATTTTTTTGTTTGAACTTTCTTTTTATCATTTATTTCATTTTGAGATATTAAATAGCTATTATTATCAATATTAGAACAAGAAGTCACAAAAAAAACAATTGTTAATAATATTAGCTTCATTTTTTATAAAAATTCATTTTATCAATGTAATTCCAGGCTTTATGTGGTACCAAAAATGACGCATCAATTCCTTGCTTAATATAACTTCTGATTGATGAGGCAGAAATTTGTATTATTGGAGCTTCTTTCATGTATGTTACATTACTGTAAGAATCATTGAATTCAAAGCCTGGTCTTGGGTATACATAAAAATGATAGGTATTTAATAGTTCCTCATAATTTTTCCATTTATGAATATGTGTTAAATTATCAGCTCCCATAATTATTGAAAAATTGTGATTGTATTTTTCAGATAACTTTACCATTGTATCAATTGTATATGATGGTTGAATAATATCAAACTCTATGTCCGTCGCTTTAAGATATTTTACGTCTAGTATTTCTTCCCTAATTATATTTAACCGGTGATTCTTGTCTAATATCTTTTTGTTTTTTTTAAAAGGACTCTCAGGTGAAACAACAAACCAAACTTCTTCTAAGCTAGAGTGATGATAAAAATAATTAGCTATTATTTTGTGACCTACATGAAAGGGATTAAATGTTCCAAAAAATAAGCCAATTTGTTTCATGTTATTTTAAAAAATTACGAACAATTTTTTCAGCTTCCAAGCATGCTTCCTCAAGTATTACATTTTTAATTATACAATCAAACCTTGAACTTTGATTTAACTCTAAATCCATTTTTAGTTCTCTTTCTAGCAGCTGTGATTGAGACTCTGAATCTCTTTTTTTCAATCGATTTAATAATTCATTTTTTGATGGTGGCATGATAAAAATTGATAGACAGTTTTTTTCAAATTTGTTTTTGATATTAATACCTCCAAAAACATCTACGTCTAGCAAAACAACTTTATTTAAACCCCATATTCTATTTAACTCTTTAAGGTATGTTCCATAAAATTTATCACTGTACACTTCTTGCCACTCAACAAATAAATTTTTATTGATATCATTTTTAAATTCATCTATTGATTTAAAATAATAATTCACTGAATCCTTTTCATCTACTCTAGGTGATCTGCTAGTTGCAGAAATTGAAAAAGACAATTGTTCAATTCTATTAATTAGACAATTGACAATTGATGTTTTACCTGCTCCCGAGGGGGCTGAAATCACAACTAATTTAGACATTACAGTACATTTAAGGTTTGCTCTTTAACTTTTTCTAAATTCTCTTTCATTGATATAACAATTTTTTGAATATTAAAATCATTTGCCTTTGAGCCAATTGTATTAATTTCTCTTCCTATTTCTTGAGAAATAAAACCTAATTTTTTACCTACTGGTTTGTTAGAATTTATATTTTTTTGAAATAGGTTTAAATGTGAGTCTAGCCTTATTAGCTCCTCATTAATATCATATTTTTCTATATAATAGATTATTTCTTGCTCAAATCTGTGCTTGTCGACCTCTTTAAGGGTAAGTATTTTATTTTGCAATTTAGTCCTAATTTGATTTTTTCTTTTAATTGCCCTCTTGTTTATTCTTTCTAAATTGCTGTAAATAGAATTTATATTATATAAAAGATCCTTTTCTAAAACGCTTCCTTCTTTAAGTCTAAATTGTGAAAGCTCTTCAACAATGTCTTTGACTTTTTGAAGTATTTTTTTCTTGCTATTTGCATTTAAATTTGAGCTATTATTTTGAGTTCTATTAAATAATTGTAGATGTTTTGCTGATCCTGTCCAAAAGTTATCAGAAAAGTTTTCTGAAATAATTTTTTCTTCAATCAACGATTTTCTCATCTCTTCAATTTTAGATACTTCACTTTTAAACAAATCAGAGTTTTGGATATATAATTCTTGACTATTATAATCTTGTGTTATCAACAATTCTACTTTTCCTCTTATTAATTTTTTAGAAATTAATCTTCTGATATCAAACTCTAAAATTCTTATGCTTGATGGAACTTTTAATGAGATATCTAAATTTTTAGAATTCAATGATTTTATATAAAAATTAAAATGTGAATTATTTAAGATTAACTCACCAGATCCAAAGCCTGTCATTGATAAAATCATTTTTTTTTACAAATTTATTAAAGAATATTTTGTTTGTCTACAGAAACCAAATATATGCCAAAAAAAACCAAAGTAATTGAAACTATTTTTGTCGCATCAATTTGATCGGAGTGCAATAAGATTGCAAATATTGAAGCCAGAATAGGCTGTAAATATATGTATGTGCTTACAGTGGTTGGATTTAATTTTTTTAAAGCACTTGAATTTAAAAGGTATGCAAAAAAGGTTGTAAAAATTAAAACAAATAATACTTCCAAAACTATTGTTTTAGGCATAACCATCCATTCAACGCTAATGAGCTCTTTGAAGCCAAAAGGTATTACAAAAATTGATCCAAATAAAAAAACCATCATCATTACTGTAACTGAGTTATATTTTTTAATCAAAGGCTTAACCAAAACTAAATAAAGTGCATAGCTTGTCGCATTCAAAAAAATAAATAAATTTCCCTTCATATAATTATTATTAAAATCTAAACTACCATTATTTAATATGAGGATAATCGCCCCAAGAATTCCTAAAAATACTCCTATAGTTTTTTTAATTGTAATTTGCTCTTTTAAATAAATTGATGAAATAACAATGACCAAAAGAGGATTAGTAGTCATGATAATTGCTGCGTTAATTGGAGTTGTTAAATTGAGACCTTGAAAAAAAAATAGTTGATTGATTGTAACTCCAAAAATGCCGCACAAAAAAAATAGTGCTAAATCCTTTGAGTAAATTTTTTCTTTTACAAAAACAATATAACAAACAGAAAACAAAATAATAGCGCTTATGACTCTTAATAAAATAAATGCAGATGGTTGAATGTAATTTGGCATTACGTCTTTAGCTAATGTGTAATTAAGCGCATAAATTAAGTTAGCACATAATAATGCCGAATGGGCTAATATTTTTGAGTTCAAAAATTTTAATTTTTACAAATGTAGAAACAAATGTTTTATAGCTTTGTGTATTAATATATTATTAACATGAAATTTAATACAAAAACTATACACGCCGGACTTTCTGCTGACTTATCAACTGGTGCCATTATGACTCCTATTTATCAAACATCAACCTACGTTCAAGATTCACCTGGTGAGCATAAGGGCTTTGAATATTCAAGAACAGGAAATCCAACGAGATTAGCACTTGAAAATAATATTAGTGCTTTAGAAAATGGAAAACATGGACTTTGTTACTCTAGTGGACTAGCTGCTATTGATAGTGTTATTAAATTACTAAAAGCCGGTGATGAAGTAATTTCAACAAATGATTTATACGGAGGCACATACCGATTGTTTACTAAGGTATTTGCAAATTATGGAATTAAATTTCATTTCTGTGATGCTACTAATTATGAAAATGTATTAAATCTTGTGAGTGAAAAAACTAAATTAATTTGGATTGAGACGCCAACTAATCCAATGTTAAATATAATTGATATTGAAAAAATAACACTTGCTGTAAAGTCAAAGCAAATATTAGTTTGTGTTGACAATACATTCGCTACACCATATTTACAAAACCCTCTAGATCTAGGGGCTGATATTGTTATGCATTCTGTAACTAAATTTATTGGAGGTCACTCTGATATTATTATGGGCGCACTTATTTGTAATAATGATGATATAGCTGAGCAGTTATTTTTCTTGCAAAATTCTTGCGGAGCTGTACCTGGACCACAGGACTGTTTCCTAGCCCTAAGAGGTATTAAAACTCTTCACGTGAGAATGCAAAGACACTCTGAAAATGGAATAGAGATTGCTAATTTTTTAAGTAAGCATAATAAGATAAAAAATGTATTCTATCCAGGGCTGATTAATCATAAAAATCATGATATTGCAAAAAAGCAAATGAAAAACTACGGAGGCATGCTGTCATTTGATCTAAATAACAGCTCGTTGAAGAAAGCTGAAGAATTTGTTTCAAAAACCCATTTTTTTACTTTAGCTGAAAGTCTAGGTGGGGTTGAATCACTCTGTGGTCATCCTGCCTCTATGACTCATGCTGCAATACCCAAGCAAGAAAGGCTAAAAAGTGGTGTAACAGACTCATTAATAAGATTAAGTGTTGGTATTGAAGATATTGAAGATTTGATTTATGATTTAGAATCTACACTCAAAAAAGTATAGATTTGAAAGCTGCAATAATAACTGGCTCCAGCTCAGGTGTTGGCAAAGAGTTAACTAAACTGCTTTTGAATGAGGGGTGGTATGTTTACGGGATTTCACGTTCGAATAAAATAACTCACGATTTATTCGTTCATAATTCAGTTGATTTATCTGACATAAAAAACATAAAAAGATATGAGCTTCCTAACATCTGCTGTGATGAAATCTTATTAGTGAACAGTGCTGCAACTTTAGGCAATATTGTTGCCTTTGATAAGAAAGAGAATTATGATTTATTAGCTGAAATAAATTGTAATCTTATGTCTCCTATTATTTTATTTAATAAGTTCATTAAAAAATTTAATAACGTTAAAAAAACTATATTTAGCATCAGCTCAGGAGCTGCTGCAAAACCAATACATAGCTGGTCGACTTATTGTGTTTCAAAATCAGGCCTTGAATTGTTATCACAAGTTTTAAAAAATGAAAGTCTCAATAGTAATCTTCGTATTTTTTCCATACATCCAGGAATTGTAGATACTCCAATGCAAAAACACATAAGAAAATCTAGCAAAAGTGATTTTCCGCTTGTAGATAAATTTATTGAATACCATAAAAACAACGAACTAGTATCTGCTAAACTAATTGCTGAAAAACTGAATTATTTGTACAAAAACCAACAAAATTTCGATGAAACTGTGATTTATCTAAGAAATCTTAAAATCTGAGATTCAAATCAATGAAAAAATAGAAAAACTACACTTAAATTATTAATTTTCAATGAGTTATATTAAATATGTGTTTTTAACAACATAATGTGTAAAAAGATGTGTTAAAATACATATTAAAAAATATGAAAAAACTGTAATCTGTTCATTTTCAATTATTTAAGGGTAAAAAAAAAATTTTCGTTAAAATATTCACGAATAAATCACATCAAAAGAAAAAAATCAAATAATTTAATAAACAAATACAATTATGTTTTAAGTTTGGATCATATTAATCAAAATTTATATTAATTATGGACAATGTATTTAAGTATTTTAATGGCTTTTTCAAAGGCTTAACTGGTTTAATCATGACTGTTTTAGGCCTTGGAGTTGCTGTAGAGATTCTTTTTGGAGGAGGATCAATGTTTGGTATGACTGTTATTGACAACGTGATGGCTGTTATTAATGGTTTAGGTGGAGCTGGCTTCGCTGGCTTAGTTGGTTTACTCGTATTGTTTTCTTTATTAACAGGAAAATAATTCTAAATCAATGTTTTAGTTTAATAAATAGCCCTGCATTAAAGTAGGGCTATTTTTTTTAGTATGATAGCTTTTATTTGTACACTTCTTGCAATTGCATTATTTATGATGCTCTCTAGCAGAATAGAGAAATATCTCTAACTGAGTATTTTTATTAATTTTAATTTAAAAAATGCTAGATTTTTTTGATAAAATTCAATCCTTCCTAATTCGCATAATCAAATTAGCCCTAACTCTATTGTGCCTTGGAGTTATAACACAACTATTGATTAACGATAAAATTCTTGGTTGGGACCCAGTTGGGAATATTCAAGATGCAGGAAGTTCTTTTATAGGAATTCTTTTTATCATTATTTTATATCAACTCTACAATAAGAACAGCTAGTGAGCATCTAACCAGTTATTTGAAATTCCTATATCTACCTTAAGTGGTACAGCCAACTTTGTTGCGTTCTCCATTTTTTCTTTAACCAATTTCTTCATCTCATTTATTTCTGATTTATCAACATCGAAAACTAACTCGTCATGCACTTGTAAAATCATTTTAGAATTTAAATTTTGAAGTGCTATTTCATTACGAATATCAATCATTGCTATTTTAATAATGTCAGCGGCTGTTCCTTGAATTGGCATATTGATTGCAATTCTCTCCTCAAATGATTTCAAAACATAATTTTTTGAATTTATATTTCTCAGTGGTCTTTTTCTGTTAAAAATTGTCTTAGCAAATTCGTAGTTTCTCGCTTCTTCAATTAAAAAATCCATATACTTTTTTACCCCTTTAAACTCATTAAAATAACTATCAATTATTTCTTTTGCTTTGTTTCTACTAATACCTAGATTTTGAGACAAACCATGTGGAGATATTCCATAAATTATACCAAAATTTACAGCTTTAGCATCAGATCTCATTTCTTTTGTTACTTTCTCTAAAGGAACATTATTAATTTTTGAAGCAGTTGCTGAATGTATATCTAAATCGTTATTAAATGCACTAATCATAAAATTATCATTACTTAATGATGCCATTATTCTTAACTCTATTTGCGAGTAATCAGCAGCTAATAAAGTGAAGTCAGAACTTCTTGACTTAAATGCCTTTCGAATGAGCTTACCTCTGCTAGAGCGAATGGGTATGTTTTGAATATTAGGATTTACAGAACTTAAGCGTCCAGTTGATGTGACTGTTTGATTAAATGTGGTGTGAATTCTTTCAGAAACAGCAGCTTTTGGTAATGCTTTTACATAAGTATTATTAAGTTTATTTATTTCCCTGTGCTCGAGTATTAAATTAATGATCGGATGTTTATCCCTCAGTCTTATTAATGTTTCCTCAGAGGTCGAGTATTGTCCAGATTTAGTTTTCTTTGGCTTATCCGTTAATTTTAAATAATCAAATAGTACTTCTCCTAATTGCTTAGGAGAAGAGACATTAAATGTTTTTCCAGAAATTTTTACTATTTCATTTTCAAGCTTAAATAGTTCATCATCTAATTGCTTAGAAAAAGCATCTAAAAACTTAATATCTATTTTGATTCCACTTTTTTCCATTTCAAGCAGAGCATAAATTAATGGAATTTCAATTTCTTGAAAAAGATCAAGTAGATTGAAACTCTTTAGCTCATCTAATTGTTTTTTGTAAGTTTCATAAAAAGCTAAAACAAAGTGATCATTAAAATCAGCGTTAGTGTATTTTGCGACTAAATTTCTTATTTGACTGTTAGCAGAGGAATCTATCAAATACTCAGCTATGTGAAGATCAAAAAAATTGGTCTCAAGTTTTTTTGGTTGTTGAAAAATAGTTTTAAGTAGGAACTTAACATTATTGCTAATGATTGTTTTAGTTGAGCTACTAAAATTAGACTCAAGAAAATCTTTTAAAAACTTTTTTGTACCATCATTAATTTCATTTACCAATAATTTTTTGTTTGAATCACAAATGAAAACACATAGGGATTTTTCATCTGAAGGGTTATCTAATGCAATTGACAAATGTGATACGCCTTTAAGACTATTTAATTCTCTTTTAAACTCTGAATCATCCATTTTAATAACTTCAAATTTATTTTCTTCGCTAGCATTAGTGAATAAATTAGGTTGTTTTGTCTCAGTAGTAGATGTTGCTTTTAGATTTTCTTTTGAAAAAATCTTTTCAGAAAGATTTCTAAACTCAAGCTCATCAAATAGTTCTTTAAGTTTGACAGAATTAAATTGACCAACCATCATTTCTTTCTCATCAAATTCAATTGGGACATCAGTAATAATAGTTGCCAACCTTTTAGATAGTATTGCTGATTCTCTGCCATCTATCACTTTTTCCTTAATTTTTCCACTTATCTTATCTACATTTTCTAGTAAGTTCTCTACAGAACCAAATTGAGAAATAAACTTTTGAGCTGTAATTTTACCCACGCCTGGAATACCAGGTATATTGTCAGAGGCGTCTCCCATTAGTGCAAGCAAATCAATTACCTGTTTTTGATTTTGAATTTTAAATTGCTCAAGTACATTTTCTACTCCCCATATTTCACTTGGCTTCCATTTACTAGAAGGTCTATACATTTTTATGTTTTTAGAAACAAGCTGAGCAAAGTCCTTGTCTGGAGTCATCATAAAAACTTCAAATTCTTTTTTTTCTAAGGCTTTGGAGATGGTTCCAATAATATCATCAGCTTCATAGCCTGGCTTGGCGTAAGTCTTAACGTTAATTGAATCAAGAAATTTAAAGATATAGTCTAGAGAGTTTTTTATGGGATCAGGCATTTCCTGCCTATTTGCTTTATACTCAGAAAATTCAATATGTCTAAATGTTTGTTCTTTTGAATCAAAAACAACAGCTAAATGTGTAGGCTTGTGTTTATTTATGATTTCAAAAATTGAGTTAGCAAAGCCAAAAACAGTTGACGTATCATAACCTTTTGAATTAATTCTAGGATTTTTTATGAAAGCAAAGTATGCACGATAAATTATTGCGTATGCATCAACTAAAAATATTTTTTTTTTTACTTTCATTTCATAAAATTAAACTTTTTAAACTTTAATTCATCCATCTAATTTAATTGAAAAGAAAAAATTTAAAATCCTTAAAGTTTTCTGTAATAATTCTAATAATTATTTGGTCTGTTAAACTATTCGAAATTGTTTTTGATTATGATTTTACTGAATATGGTGTTTTACCAAGAAACTTCAATGGTCTTATAGGTATATTATTTAGCCCTCTAATACATTCAGACGTTAATCATCTACTGAGCAATAGTTTACCAGTAATTATTTTATGCCTACTTATTTTTAATTTTTACAGTCAAATTGCAAAAAAAATATTCATATATCTTTACTTTATTTCAGGCTTATGGCTTTGGTGCATTGGAAGAGAATCCTTTCACATAGGTGCGAGTGGTTTAATTTACGCCATGGCAAGCTTTTTATTTTTCAGTGGGATTTTAAGAAAAAACTCTCAATTAAGTGCGGTCGCATTGTTAGTGATTTTCATTTACGGCGGACTATTTTGGGGTCTTTTCCCAATACATAAAAACGTATCATGGGAAGGTCATTTAACTGGATTTATTGCTGGAGTTTTAGTTTCATTTATTTGCAGAAAAGATGGACCCAAAAGAAAAAAATATAATTGGGAAATTGAGGAGGATTTGGAAGTTAATGATAATGAACCAAATCACTACATAAACTAAAAACTATTTAACTGAAAACCAAACTCTCTCATGACCGTAATAAAAAATCAACTTTAGCACTCTATCTACTGCAACCAAAAAGCCAGCTCCTTTTTTTGATATTCCTTAAAGATCAAACAGTGGAGGTAACATCGTCAACACAATATAAGTTGTTGTCATAGCTAATAAATTCCAAGTTATTGCTTTAATTACATGTTTTCTTTTTGTACTCATATTTTTTTTCATACTTATTTAATATAATTTAGGTTGAGAATATAAATAAACTAAATTTGTTTGTATGTTAAATGTTAGAAATTTTTGCATAATAGCGCACATAGATCACGGTAAAAGTACTTTGGCTGATAGACTATTACAGGCTACAAATTCTATTTCAGAAAGAGAATTTAAAAATCAAATGCTAGACGATATGGATCTTGAGAAAGAAAGAGGAATTACAATAAAAAGCAAGGCAATTCAAATGAAGTTCCTCAAAAATAATATTGAATATACTTTAAATCTTATAGACACGCCTGGACATGTGGATTTTTCGTACGAGGTTTCTAGGTCAATTGCTGCATGCGAAGGTGCTCTATTAATTGTAGACGCAGCTCAAGGAATTCAGGCGCAAACAATTAGTAATTTATATTTAGCACTTGACAATGATTTAGAGATTTTACCTATAATTAATAAGATTGATTTACCAAGTGCTGAACCGGAAGTTGTTAAAGATCAAATCGTTGATTTAATTGGATGTGGTAAAAATGAAATTTTAGAAGTAAGTGCAAAAACAGGACAAGGAATTGATAAAATTTTAGATTCTGTCATAGATCGTATTCCACATCCTAAAGGAGATCCTGAATCGCAGTTACAAGCTATGATTTTTGATTCAGTTTACAATCCGTTTAGAGGAATTGAAGCTTATTTCAAAATATTTAACGGTAAAATTCAAAAAGGTGATAAAGTAAAGTTTATTGCCACTGGAAAAGAATATTTTGCTGAAGAAATTGGAGTATTAAAAATAAATCAAGAGCCAAAAAAAATATTATCCACTGGCGAGGTTGGATATATTATTTCAGGAATTAAGAATGCCAATGAAGTAAAAGTTGGTGATACAATAACATCAACAAATAATCCTTCAAAAGATGCAATTTTAGGATTTGAAGATGTTAAGCCTATGGTCTTCGCAGGAATATATCCCGTTGATACTGATGATTATGAGGAACTCAGAGTTTCTATGGAAAAATTACAACTTAATGATGCTTCACTAACGTTTTCACCTGAATCATCTGTTGCTCTTGGCTTTGGGTTTAGATGTGGATTTCTAGGAATGTTACATATGGAAATTATTCAAGAAAGATTGGAAAGAGAATTTGAAATGAATGTAATCACTACAGTACCTAATGTGTCATATTTTGCTCATAACAAAAAAGGCGATAAAATCACAATTAATAATCCCTCTGATTACCCTGATCCCAGCACTTTGGATTATGTTGAAGAACCATACATTAATGCACAAATAATTACTAAAGCTGATTTTGTTGGGCCAGTTATGAATCTTTGCATTGAAAAACGAGGTATTTTAAAAAACCAAGTTTATTTGACAACAGATCGCGTTGAGCTAACCTTTGACATACCTCTTTCCGAAATTGTATTTGACTTCTATGATAAACTAAAAAGTATTTCTAAAGGTTATGCATCTTTTGACTATCATCCAATTGACTATAGAATATCAAATTTATCTAAACTTGACATCCTACTTAACGGGGATCATGTAGATGCCTTGTCAGCCTTAGTACATAAGGATAATTCATTTACACTAGGCAAAAAACTTTGCCAGAAACTTAAATCACTAATTCCAAGGCAGCAATTTGATATCGCTATTCAATCAGCTATTGGTTCCAAAATAATTTCAAGAGAAACAGTAAAAGCTGTGAGAAAAGATGTAACAGCCAAATGTTATGGAGGGGACATCACAAGAAAAAGAAAACTTTTGGAAAAACAAAAAAAGGGGAAGAAGAGAATGAAACAAGTTGGAAATGTGGAAATTCCTCAAAATGCATTTTTATCAGTACTGAAGTTAAATGATTAATAAATAAAAATGGCGGGGCATAGTAAATGGGCAAATATTAAACATCGCAAAGGAGCACAAGACGCAAAAAGGTCTAAAATATTTACAAAAATAATAAAGGAATTGACGATTGCTGCAAAAGTTGGTGGGGATGATAAAGATTCTAATCCAAGATTAAGAACTGCTATTCAAAATGCCAAAGGAGCTAATATGCCTAAGGATACGATTAATAGGGCAATTAAAAAAGGTCTGAGCAATGAATCAGAAAATTACACTGAAGTTAGTTTTGAAGGATATGGCCCAAACGGCATTGCCTTTTTTATAGATTGCTCAACAGATAACAATAATAGAACCGTATCAAATGTGAGAGCTATATTTAATAAATTTGGCGGGGAGCTAGGAACAAAAGGCTCACTAGAATTTATTTTTAACAGAAAGGGTCTTTTTATTATTGAAAAAAGTAAAATTAACAGTAACACAGATGAGTTTCAAATGAATCTGATTGATTGGGGGCTTGAAGACTTTATCATTGAAGAAGACTTATGTTTTTTATATGTTGAGATGAAGGACTTCAATAAAATGCAAAAAAAACTAGAACAAGATAATGTTTTTGTAAAATCATCTGAGCTTATAAGAGTGCCAAGTACAACTAAGAATTTGGAGTTTGGAAAAGCTCAATCAATAATAAAAATGATTGAGAAATTTGAAGAGGATGATGATGTTCAAAATGTTTTTCATAACTTAGAAATAACAGAGGAAATAATTAGAAAAATATAATTTTATGAACGTACTAATCATTGGAAGTGGGGGAAGAGAACACGCAATTGCATGCAAAATTTCCAAAAGCAGTATGATTAAAAAACTAATTGTTTGCCCTGGTAATGCTGGGACTGAATTAATTGCCCAAAATATTGAATTAGATATTAATGATTTCAATAAAATTAAATTACTGTGCATAGAAGAAGAAATTGATATTGTAATTGTTGGCCCAGAAGACCCATTAGTAAATGGTATTTCTGACTATTTTGAGATTCAAAAAGAATTAAAGGGTGTAACACTAATTGGCCCATGCAAAAAAGCTGCACAGTTGGAAGGTAGTAAAGACTTTGCAAAAGAGTTCATGAAAAAGTATAATATCCCAACTGCTAAACATAAAACTTTTGATATTAACTCAATAGAAAGCGGATTTAAATTTCTAGAAAATTTATCACCCCCCTATGTTTTGAAAGCTGATGGGCTTGCTGCAGGTAAAGGGGTAATAATATTGGATAAGCTTACTGAGGCAAAAAAATGCTTGAAAGAAATGATTTTGGAAAATAAATTTGGAAATGCCTCAGAAAAAGTTGTGATTGAAGAATTTTTGGAAGGCATGGAACTATCAGTTTTTGTATTGACTGATGGATCAACTTATAAAATTCTTCCAACAGCAAAAGACTATAAAAGAATTGGTGAAAAAGATACAGGGCTTAATACTGGAGGAATGGGGGCTGTATCACCTGCAACGTTCATAGATCGTTTTTATCTTGAAAAAATAGAGATGGAAATAGTTAAACCAACAATAGAGGGTTTAAAAAAAGAAAATATTAATTATTTAGGATTTATTTTTTTTGGTTTAATTGATGTTGCAGGAGAGCCTAAAGTTATAGAGTATAATGTTAGAATGGGTGATCCTGAATCAGAGGTGGTTTTCCCTAGAATTAAATCTGACTTGCTAAATCTACTAGTAGGAATTAAAAATGGCACATTTAGTGAAAAAGATTTGCATATTGACAAAAGAGTTGCTGTTACTGTTATGTTAGCGTCTCAAGGTTACCCCGAGAGCTATGAAAAAAATAAATTAATTGATTTGCCTGATGATTTTGATGAGAGTTTAATTTTTCACTCAGGTACAAAATCAAAAAGTGGCAACTTATATACTAGCGGAGGCAGAGTGATGTGCGTAACAACTTTATCTGAAGATTTGAACCAAGCTTTGGAAAAATCATTAAAAGTTTGCTCGAAAATTAATTTTGATGGAAAATACTATAGAAAAGATATTGGGCGTGATTTGATTAAGTATTAGACTTCTTTTCTTTTTCGTGTTTAAACATTTGCAATGTCCAAAGAACTAAAAAAGCAAAAATTATTAGCATATATAAATAATTAAACTTATTACCTATTATGGGCAAAATTTCAAAGGATTTTGTGAAAAAATCACCAAGAAAATACCAAAACTCTTTATACATTTTTTTTTGTAAAATTACATTTTTAAATGATAATTGAAAAGTTAATTAATAGTAAAACTCAAACAGTAATATTTTTTTTTATTGTTTCAATAATTTATTTACTGCTTCCATTATTAAAGCTATTCGAACTTAATTCTGAGACAATCAAAATTTTTAATTTAATTTTCTGTTCAGCAACACTTTTTTTTTCCTCTTTGTATTTAACAAATATAATTTTTGAAAAAAGCATTATAAAAAAAAATAATATTGTAGTACCAATAGTTTTTTTAGCGTTATGTATGCCTCTATTTGAATTTAACTTATTAATGATTGGTAATTTTATATTAATAATTAGTCTTAATGAAGTGTTTAACCTATACCAAAAAACCAACCCCTTCACTAATTTGTTTAATTGCAGCTTTGCTATAAGCGCTTGTATGTTGATTTTTAATTACTATTTTGGTTTATTTTATATTCTAATTCCACTCTCGCTTTATATTTTTGGAAACAACTCTTGGAGATCTTACATAGTTTCAATAATTGGCCTATTATGCCCCATAATAATTTTCTATTTTTTGAAGTTTAACGGAATTTATTTAAACTTTGAAAAGCAGCATGGGATTAGCCTCTTAAGCATATATGAATTGAAATATTGGATAATACTTTTTTTTATTATATGTTTTTTTTCAGCTGTAGAACTACTTATTTGGATTAACAAAAAAAGTAGTAAATCTAGAAGATGTTTTTATATAATATTTTTATATCTTATTTTATCAATTTCCATTTTTTTATTTTCAGGAGATAGTGATTTTTTACTTTTTTCAATTGCACCTATTTCCATTATTTTCTCTAACTTTTTTATTTACTCTAGATTTCAATTCATTTCTAATTTATTATTAATAACGTTCATATTAAATTCTCTGTACAATAGATTCTTAATAATTTAATATTTATACATTTGAGTAATGAAATTTGGCATTGTAACATTTCCAGGATCAAATTGTGATCAAGACATGCATCATGTGTTAAGAAATGTGCTTAATCAAGATACTGTTGGCTTATGGCACAAGGACGTTGACTTACAAAACTGTGATGCTGTTGTTTTGCCTGGTGGATTTTCATATGGTGACTATTTAAGATCTGGATCTATAGCTAAATTTTCCAGAATAATGAATTCTATAATTAACTTTGCAGATAAGGGTGGTTTTGTAATTGGCATATGTAATGGGTTTCAAATATTATGTGAATCAAAACTATTGCCTGGAGTTTTGTTACATAATGATAGTCATAAGTTTATTTGTAAAAACACTTATCTTAGCGTAACTACTAATTCATCACGCTTCACATCAAAATATTCTTTAAATCAAGTAATAAAAATTCCTGTTGCGCATGGAGAGGGAAGATATCATGCTGATGAAAATACTCTAAACTCTTTGAAAGAAAATGATCAGATTATTTTTCAATACTGTAATAGTAACGGAAAAATTGATATTGGTAGCAATATTAATGGCTCAGCTCTTAACATAGCTGGTATTTGTAATAAAAATAGAAATGTTTTTGGGATGATGCCTCACCCCGAGAGAGCATCTGATTCAGAGCTCAGTAACACTGACGGAATAAATTTCTTTTTAAGCGCAATAGAATCAAGCTCTTTGTAAGTAACTAAACATACATATTTCTATTTTAGAAATTAGAGATATCTTAATAGTGCGTGTTATAAAAAGTACATTTATACATATTTTTTTAATAACTCTGCGAAATCCATTTTGTTTTTTTTTTAACAATTTAAGTTGATAAATATTTTTGTTTTTTTCGTACACAAAATTGGACTTTTAAATTATAAATTAAATATTTGCGATGTTGTTTATCAATATTCCATCTTAATATATCTCTGCCGCTGAGGTAAATTAATTTAGTAAGTTGGGCACCAATTTTTATAAAACGTATTTGATTATTAGCAATAAGATGTTAATAAAGAAAAAAAACGTGTTGTTTATAAATCTTGTTAAGTTGTAATTTTAATTTTTTAAAATTTATTTAAGTAATATTATGCAAGTCAAAGAAATTATGCAAATCAAAGAAATTTTTAAGCGCAATCACACCAAAATGCCTTTTCAAATTGAAAAGATTACAGAAGCTGTGCTAAAAGCAATGCTTTCGGTGAAAAATGGATCTCCTAAAGATGCAGAAGAAATTGCAAACAAAGTTTGCTTCAATCTAAATGAAAGAAGAGCTAGTATACCGAACTACGTTCCAAATGTTGAAGAGATTCAAGACCTAGTTGAACAAACTTTAATGAAAAGTGAGTTTTTAGATGTTGCAAAAGCATATATATTATATAGAAATATTCAGGCGAAAAAAAGACAAAGAAATATTTTTGAAAGAAGAATTGCTCTCAAACCTTTTGAGTATCCAGAACTCTACGAATATGTTCCTGCTATTAGACACTCATATTGGATTCATACAGAGTTTAATTTTACAAGTGATGTTCAAGATTTTAAAACACACCTAACTGAGATTGAAAGAAATGCAATTAAAAATGCCATGCTAGCAATTTCTCAAATTGAAGTTGCTGTGAAAAGTTTTTGGGGAGATATTTACCACAAAATCCCTAAGCCAGAAGTTGGTGCTGTTGGCTCTACTTTTGCTGAAAGCGAAGTGAGACACACAGATGCATATTCGCACTTGCTTGAAATGTTAGGCCTAAATACAGAGTTTAAAAATTTGAAAAAAAACCCTGTGATAATGAAAAGAGTTCGCTATTTGGATGCAGCACTTGTTAGTTCAAAAAGTGAAAACGACAAAGAGTACACAGAAGCCATATTATTGTTCTCACTATTTATTGAACACGTGTCTTTATTTTCACAATTTTTAATAATAATGGCCTTCAACAAGCACAAAAATATGCTTAAGGGGATATCCAATGTTGTAGAAGCTACATCAAAAGAGGAGCAAATTCATGGGGATTTTGGTATAGACTTAATTAATATCATTAAAAAAGAAAACCCACAATGGTTTGACGTCAAGTACGAGTATAAGGTGCAAAATATGTGCAAAACCGCATATGAAGCTGAAAGTGCAATTGTAGACTGGATTTTTGAAAAAGGAGAGGTTGATTTCTTGCCTAAGCATCAGATTAAAGAGTTTATAAAAGACAGATTTAACAGATCATTGTCGAGCATTGGAGTTAAAGAAGTATTTGAAACAGATACAAATATATTAAATGAAACCGAATGGTTTAATGACGAAATTATCGGAACCAAACATGTTGATTTTTTCGTCAAAAGATCTATCAATTACAGTAAAAAAGCTCAAAGTATAACCGCTCAAGACTTATTTTAAGATATGCCAAACACTAAAACAGATTTAGCGAAAAACCAATCTTTGGAAGACAAAAAAAATTCAGATTACGGGTACCTTCTTGACGCCAGATCAAAAGCAACAAACGCAAAAAAAGAAAATGCTGGATTTGACTGGTTAACTGAGCATAGTAGAAATTTTTTAGCAGCTGGGTATGTTGCACAAGGTGTTAAAGCGGAAGAAAGAATTAGAGAAATTGCCAACAGAGCCGAAGAAATATTAAAGTTACCGGGATTTAGTGATAAATTTTTTAACTATATGGAAAAGGGCTATTATTCCCTCTCGTCACCCGTGTGGTCAAATTTTGGAAAAAAAAGAGGCCTCCCTATCAGCTGTTTTGGATCGAATATTGCCGACGACATGGGCAATATTTTATACACCCAATCAGAAGTGGGTATGATGTCAAAACTTGGTGGAGGAACATCTGGATATTTTGGAAATATAAGACATCGAGGAGCACGTGTTAAAGACAATGGTGAAGCGTCCGGTTCGGTACACATTATGCAATTGTTTGAAACTATGGTTGATGTGGTTAGTCAAGGATCTGTTCGTCGGGGTCGTTTTTCTCCATATTTACCTGTTGAACATCCAGATATTTTAGAATTCCTTGATATTGGAACTGAAGGAAATCCAATACAAGAACTTACTCATGGTGTTTCAGTTACTGACAAATGGCTTGAAGAAATGATTGATGGTGATGTGGAAAAGCGTACTGTTTGGGCGAAAGTTCTTCAAAGAAGAGGGGAAATTGGCTACCCTTATATATTCTTTAAAGACAACGCTAACAATGGGGCTCCAGAAGTTTATAAGAAGAATAACTACACAGTAAATGCAAGTAATTTATGTACTGAGATAATGTTGCCTTCAAATGATGAGTGGTCTTTTGTTTGTTGCCTTTCATCTCTCAATGCTTTACATTATGACGACTGGAAAAATACAGACGCCGTTGAAACTATGATATATTTTTTAGACGCAGTAATAAGTGAATTTGTTGAAAAACTAGATGTTTATAAAGATTCTTCCAACTTAGACGATCAACAAACCTTTTTGTTCATGAAAAGGGCATATAATTTTGCAAAGGATCATAGAGCCTTAGGTTTAGGGGTATTAGGTTGGCACTCATTATTACAATCTAAGATGCTTTCCTTTAACAGTCAAGATGCTTATAACTTAAATTCAGAAATATTTAAATTTATAAAAATCAAATCCTATGAAGCATCAGCTAAATTAGCAGAAATGTACGGAGAGCCCAAAGTGTTAAAAGGATTTGGAAGAAGAAACACAACATTAAATGCTATTGCTCCAACAACATCATCTGCTTTCATTCTTGGACAAGTTTCTCAAGGAATTGAGCCTATATGGTCAAACATATATGTTAAAGATATCGCAAAAACCAAATCAACAATTAAAAACCCTTTTTTGGTTAAATTGCTTGAAGAAAAGGGGAGGAACTCACAAGATGTATGGCGAAATATTAGAGATAAAGACGGTTCGGTTCAGCATTTAGATTTTTTATCTGATCATGAAAAAGAGGTGTTTAAAACCTATGCTGAAATAGATCAAATGGATATAATTTATCAAGCTGCTAATAGACAGAACCACATTGACCAAGGACAGTCAGTGAATCTTATGGTACATCCAAGCATGCCCACAAAAGACATAAATAAATTATATATAACAGCATGGAAACTTGGTTTAAAATCTTTATACTATCAACATAGTATGAATGCGGCACAACAATTTAAACAAAAAAAAGAATGTGCTTCCTGCGAAGCCTAACTTGAAAAAACTAATATTTTCGATAGTAGCTGTTTATCTATCAGCTTGCGCTAATGTCATCCCCCCTAGAGGAGGACCGCTGGACACAAAGCCCCCACGTTTAGTTTCTTATGAAATATTAGTGGATAATAATAAACTAAAAAAAGTAGACTTACTATTTGATGAGAACATATCATTGAATAGTTGGAACCAAAACTTTTATATATCTCCACCTGGCGAATGCATAATTAAAAAAAATGTAAATAAAAGAAAACTTAGTATATACTTTGATCCATATTTTTTAATTAAACATAACTATAAATTAAGCCTATCAAATGCAGTAAAGGACTACAACGAGGGTAATATTTTAGACTCACTTGAAATTAAGTCCAAAACTGTTTACAATAATACTTTTAAAGGAACCCTAAAATGTGTCTACGATGATATACCACTTAAAAATCATTGGATAACTCTATATCGTAAAAGTATTTCTGACTCTTTAATTTTTAAAGAATTACCATCATATATCACAAAATCTGATGAAAATGGTGAGTTTAAATTTGAGGATATAAAGCCTGACAATTACAAGCTTCTTTCAATAGAAAATAACTTTAACTTTTATGATTATAAAGAGTATGTATCTTTTAGTGACGACTATTATCTAGTTCATGACTCCTCTTTTATCAACACTCATCTAAATGCATATAATTCTGAGCTTTCTTTCAAAAATGATTCAGTATTTAGTGACAGTCTTAAAACGAATAATCAAATTATTGTTAATCTTAACAAAGACAAAAATTTAATTATAGAACTTTACAATAACCAAAAATTGATAAAACGTGAGCAAGTAATTAATAAGGCTTGTACGCTTAGTAATCTTAAAAAAGGGGAATACAGTTTAAAATATTTCATCGATTTAGATTCGAATAAAATTTTCAGCAATGGTAGCTTTTTAAAAAAGCAGGCTGAAATAAAATTAAGTTATAACAAAAGTATAAATGTATTAGAAAATTGGTCTACAGAAGTTGACTTGATTATTGACTAATACCTATCTTCAAGAAAAGGATATTTTAGCCTATATTTTTTTAAGTTATTTAAATCGATTTGAAAAACTAAATAATCATTTTCATTGCTTTGGTTATGTAAATCATCTCCTGTAAAGCTTATCAACCTTGAGTGCCCTGGGTAATTAATATTATTTTCATCATCATATCCATTTCTGTTAACTCCGATAACAAATGATTGGTTTTCAACTGCTCTTGCAGGTAATAATAAGTCCCATGCATTAATTCTTTGGATCGGCCAATTTGCAACATATACTATTATGTCAAATACATCCTTTTTCGTTAATACTGGAAATCTTAAGTCATAACAAATTTGTGGACAAATGTTCCAATCTTTATACTTAAATGATTTTATTTCAGTACCTGAGGTAATGTATTTACCTTCATTTGCAATAGAAAATAAATGAAGTTTATCATAGGTGTGTATGATATCTTTTACATTGTCGTAAAAAATAAACCTATTGAAAATATTGTCATTTTCTTTAACCATTAAACTGCCACAAATTGCACACTGCTTTTCTCTAGCTAATGTCTTCATCCACAAAATTGAAGGGTTATTTTTAAAGTCATAAATATTTTTAGGAGGAAAGTTAAATCCCGTATCAAAGGTCTCGGGAAGTACAATTAAATCAATATTTATTAAATTTTTTAACTTATTGTAAATATTCTCAAGGTTTTGATTTATATCAGAACCTAAGATTCCTGATTCTACTAGACAAACATCCAGCTTTGAACTCATTATTTACTGAGATTTATATTTTGCTTTTAAAAATTCTCTGTTTAGTCTAGCGATATTATCTAGTGATATCCCTTTTGGACACTCTACTTCACAAGCTCCAGTATTAGTGCAATTACCGAAGCCTTCCTCATCCATTTGTTTAACCATGTTTAATACCCTATCTGTGGCTTCAACTTTTCCTTGTGGCAATAATGAGTACTGTGATACTTTAGCAGATACAAACAGCATTGCCGAGGCATTTTTACAAGTAGCAACACATGCAGCACATCCAATACATGTTGCGGCATCAAATGCTTTATCAGCATCTTTTTTTTCTATAGGAATTGCGTTGGCATCTTGAGTGTTTCCTGATGTATTTACTGATATATAGCCTCCAGCATGTTGAATTCTGTCAAATGCTGACCTATCAACAACCAAATCCTTTATCACAGGAAATGGTTTTGCTCTAAATGGCTCTATAAAAATGGTATCACCGTCATTGAACTTTCTCATGTGTAGCTGACAAGTTGTAACTAATCTATCAGGACCATGAGCTTGTCCATTTATAAACATAGAGCATGAACCACATATACCCTCTCTACAATCATGATCAAAGGCTACTGGATCTTCATTTCTGTTAATCAACTCCTCATTTAGAACATCCATCATCTCTAAAAAAGACATATCTGGTGTGATATCAGAAATTTCATAGTCTCTTAATTCTCCTTTGGATTTATTGTTTTCTTGTCTCCAGATTTTTAAATTTAGTTTCATCTTATTTATATGATCTTGTTTTAAGTTCTAC
This sequence comes from uncultured Bacteroidota bacterium, assembly GCA_902587125.1. GTDB lineage: Bacteria > Bacteroidota > Bacteroidia > Flavobacteriales > BACL11. The sequence continues at coordinate 21,089 of CACIJW010000004.1, read as the reverse complement.
ATTTTTGAATATTAATTCTTCTTTATGTAAAATTGCTTCTGATGGCTCTCCATTGTATTCCCAAGCTGAAACAAAGTTGTATTTTTCATCATTTCTCAAAGCCTCACCTTCTTTTGTTTGATGCTCTTCTCTAAAATGACCGCCACATGACTCTTCTCTATCAAGAGCATCTTTTGCAAACAATTCTCCCAGCTCCAAAAAGTCTGCAACTCTTAAAGCTTTTGAGAGTGTTTCATTAAATCCTTTATTTTTTCCTGTAACATTTACGTTTTTATAAAATTCGGACCTTAACTGTTTTACTTCATGTATAGCTTCCTCTAATCCTTTTTTGTTTCTTGCCATACCACATTTATTCCATATTATCTTTCCTAACTTTTTATGAAAATAATCTACTGTTTTACTTCCATCAGTGGATAATAATTTTTCTATTTTTTCTTCAACAGATTTTTGAGCCTCTTCAAATTCCTTAGTATCAGTGGAGATTGGACCAGTTCTAATATCAGCAGATAAGTAGTCACCTATAGTGTAAGGAAGCACAAAATAACCGTCAGCCAAACCTTGCATAAGTGCTGATGCTCCGAGCCTATTTGCTCCATGATCAGAAAAATTTGCTTCACCAATTGCGAAGCATCCAGGAATAGTTGTCATCAAATTATAATCAACCCAAACCCCTCCCATTGTATAATGTACAGCTGGGTATATCATCATTGGTGTCTCGTATGGATTTTGATCTACAATTTTTTCATACATCTGAAATAGATTTCCATATTTTGATTTAACAATTTCCTTTCCAAGCTTTTCAATAAGATCTTTATCCTCGATATCTAAATTTTTTATTTGAGCTTGCTCTTTTCCATATCTTATTATGGCATCATAAAAGTCTAGATAAACTGCCTCACCTGTTTTATTTACTCCATATCCAGCATCGCACCTTTCTTTTGCTGCTCTTGAAGCAACATCTCTTGGCACAAGATTACCAAATGCAGGGTATCTTCTTTCCAAATAATAATCTCTGTCCTCTTCTTTAAGATCAGTAGGTTTTAGGCTTCCTTCTCTAATTTTCTTGGCATCCTCTTTGGATTTTGGCACCCATATTCTTCCGTCATTTCTCAAAGACTCTGACATTAAAGTAAGCTTTGATTGATAATCTCCCGAGACTGGAATGCATGTTGGGTGAATTTGAGTGAAACAAGGATTAGCAAAAAAAGCTCCTTTTTTATGAATCTTCCATGAGGCTGTTACGTTACTTCCCATAGCATTAGTCGATAAGTAAAAAAGATTTCCATATCCCCCAGAAGCTATTACAACTGCATGAGCTGAATGTCTTTCTATTTCACCAGTGACCAGGTTTCTAGTAATAATTCCTCTTGCCTTTCCATCAACAATTACAAGTTCTAACATTTCATGTCTGCTATGCATTTTTATCTTTCCTCTTGAGATTTGTCTGTTCATCGCTGAATATGCACCAAGTAGTAATTGCTGGCCCGTTTGACCTTTTGCATAAAATGTTCTAGAAACCAGAACTCCACCAAAAGATCTATTATCTAATAGCCCTCCATAATCTCGGGCAAATGGTACTCCTTGAGCAACACATTGATCAATGATATTAGCAGATACTTCGGCAAGCCTATACACATTTGATTCTCTGGATCTATAATCTCCTCCTTTAATTGTATCGTAGAACAATCGGTATGTAGAGTCTCCATCGCCTTGGTAGTTCTTTGCTGCATTAATACCTCCTTGAGCTGCTATAGAGTGTGCTCTTCTTGGTGAGTCTTGAAAACAAAATGATTTCACATTATATCCAAGCTCAGCTAGAGTTGCAGATGCAGAACCTCCAGCTAGTCCAGTGCCAACAACAATAACATCAATTAATCTTTTGTTTGCAGGACTAACAAGATTAATTTCATTTTTGTGTCTTTCCCATTTTCCTGCTAAATCTCCAGAGGGTTCTTTTGAATGTAAAAACTTTGTATCTGCCATTTTTTTAATGCATTAGATGATGATATATAGCAATAAATGCAAAGCCGAACGGAACTACTATTGCAAATATTTTTCCGAGAAAATTTATTTGATTTGCATATTTTCTGTCAGTTCCAACACTTTGAAAAGAAGAGCTAAAGCCATGAAGCAGATGTAGTGACAAGAAAATAAAAGATATAACATAAAGACTTACACGAACTGGATTATGAAACTTATGTACCAATTCTTCATAATATCTATTAGGGTCTTCAGGCAAGAAATTTATGTATTTATATTGCATTTCTGGCACCCAAAAATCATAAAAGTGTAAAAACAAAAAAGAAAGGACTACTAAGCCTGAAATAATCATATTTCTGGAAACCCATGATGAGTTTTCTGAGCCCTTGAAGTACTGGTATCTACTTTTTCTTGATGATCTGTTCTGTATCTCTAACACAAAACCCATCACAAAGTGAAAAACTACACCAAAAATTAAAATTGGTTGTAATATAAACTGCACTAGAAAATTTGTTCCCATAAAATGTGAGAACGTATTAAAGATATTTTCACTAAAAACAGAAGTTATATTTATTGTAAAATGTTGAATTAAAAAAATCATTAAAAACATGCCAGAAACTGCCATGAGAATTTTTTTAATAATCGAAGAGTTGGTATTAACCATTATGCAAATTTAAACCACAGAACTCAAATTAGCAACAATAATTATATGAATTCAACAAATAGAAAAAAAAAAGATTAAGTAAACTATATTTGTAACAAAATTAAGTGTTATGAGATATCAAAAAATTAACAGAGAGTTATTCATCAATAACAGATTTAAATTTAATCAAAAAACTTCTGATAACAGTTTAACTGTCTTTAATTCGAATGATCAAATGCCAACTAATGCTGATGGAACGATGCCCTTCAGGCAAAATAGCGATCTGTTTTGGATGACAGGAATAAATCAAGAAGAAACTACTCTTATAATTGCAAAAATTAATGGTGAAATTTTCGAAAAGCTTTATATCAAAGAAACGAATGAACATATATCCATTTGGGAAGGCGAAAAGTTAACAAAAGAATGTGCTAAACAAATTTCTGGTATTGATTCAATTCATTGGAATGAATGTTTTTTAGAAGATTTTAAAAATTTATGCAATCAAATCAATTCAATATTCCTAAATAAAAACATACATGCGAGATCAAAAAATAACGTTGAAACAAGAGATGATAGATTTAGAAAGAAAATAAAATCAGAATTCTCAGATATAGAAATTTTAGAAGCTGCTCCTATAATTAATGATTTAAGGAGAATCAAATCAAATGAGGAAATTAAATTATTGAAAATGGCTTGCGACATTACTGAAAAGGCTTTTAGAAGAGTTTTAAAATTTGTAAAACCAGGTGTAATGGAATATGAGATTGAAGCTGAAATAGCTCATACATTTATTTCTAATTGTTCAAAAGGGTTCGCATATGAACCAATAATTGGATCCGGATTTAGCTCTTGTATTTTACACTATATAGAAAATAATAAAATTTGTAATGATGGTGATATCTTACTAATGGATTTTGGAGCTGAATATGCAAACTATTGTGCTGACCTTAGCCGAACTATTCCAGTAAATGGAAAATATACAAAAAGACAAAAAGATGTATATAATTCTGTTTTACATGTGTTCAATTGCGCAAAAAGTATGCTTGTTCCAGGCACATTCATTGAAGACTATCATAAAGAGGTTGGAAAAATCATGCAAAATGAATTGATAAAGCTAAAACTCATTAACAGTCATGATGTGAAAAAGCAAGATGCAAAAAATCCAATTTATAAAAAGTATTTCATGCATGGAACATCTCATTTTCTTGGTCTTGACGTACACGATGTTGGTAATGTAAAACTTCCAATAGAAAATGGAATGGTTTTTACATGTGAACCGGGAATTTATATTCGTGAGGAAAACTTAGGTGTAAGAATAGAGAATGATATTCTCGTTTCTGAAAGTGAACCTGTTGACTTGATGAGTAACATACCTATAGAGGCTGATCACATTGAAGAGATTATGAACTCTTAAGAGAATCCCAACCTTGAGCGGTTAGCTCGTGAGCTTGGTTATCATTGGTTATGAAAAAATTACCCTCAGACTTATCAGTAATATGACCAATTATAGTAAAGTCAGGGTCTTTCTCTAATTTTGAATATTCTTTTTGATCAATTGTAAATAACAGTTCATAATCTTCACCTCCATTTAGAGCACAAAAAATTGGGTTTAAGCTTAATTCTGCTGCCTTATTCATTACAGTATAATCAATTGGAATTTTATCTTCATAAATTTTAACAGAAACTCTCGAAGATTTTGAAATGTGTAAAAGCTCTGAAGAAAGGCCATCAGAAATATCAATCATTGAAGTGGGTATAATTTCTAATTCCTTTAATATTTCAAAATACTTTTTTGGTGCCTCTGGCTTCAATTGTCTTTGTAGAATATAATCATACCCATCAAGTTTGGGTTGAACACCTGGGTTATCCAAGAAAATTTCTTTTTCTCTTTTCAAGAGTTGTAAGCCAAGGTAAGCTGCTCCTAAATCTCCAGTAACAACAATTAAATCATTTTTTTTAGCACCGCTTCTTTTAACTACCCTTTCTTTTTTTACTTGTCCCAAGACTGTGATTGAAATAGTCAAACCCGATTGTGAAGTGGTGGTATCACCACCTATTAAGTCTATCTCATATTTTTCACAAGCTAGCTTTATTCCTTTGTATAGTTCTTGTATGGACTCAACTTTAAATCTATTTGAAATTGCTATTCCTACAACTATTTGCCTTGGTATGCCGTTCATAGCATAGATATCCGACAAATTAACAATTACACTTTTATATCCAAGATGCTTAAGAGGTGTGTAAGTTAGATCAAAATGTATTCCCTCTAACAATAAATCTTTACTTACGAGTGTATGTAGTTTAGAACTTTCTATAATAGCCGAGTCATCACCTATCCCTAATAAACTTTCAGAATTTTTTATTTCAAAATTCTCAGTAATTTTTTCAATGAATGAAAACTCACCTAATTCAGAATTGTTTTTTGCCATTTATTAAGCAAAGATAAATATTATGTGTTTTCTGATTTGAAATTTTGTAATTTTGTAAAATGATATTAGTTAGCGATAATGCAAGAGACAAGTTAAATCAACTTCTGATTGAAGACAATAGCGGAAAGGAGTACGTAAGAGTTGGCGTTGAAAGCGGTGGGTGCTCTGGACTTGTTTATAAACTTGATTTTGATGATAGCATGGACAATGAAGATGAATTAGTTGAGCATAACAATATCAAGCTCGTTATTAACAAAAAAAGCATTTTATTTCTAGCAGGTACAATATTAGAGTACTCATCCGGACTAAATGGTAAAGGGTTTGTATTTAATAATCCGAATGCAAATAGGACTTGTGGCTGTGGAGAAAGTTTTTCATTATAAATAGAGGCATGAAAATTGAACCAAAAATATCCGAAGATATTTTACTGGACGAAGTAACTAGTAAAGAATATGAATACGGTTTTACAACAAATATTGAATCTGAGAAAATTGAAAAGGGTTTAAATGAGGATGTAATCAAATTCATTTCCAAGAAAAAAAATGAACCTGATTGGATGCTTGATTTTAGGCTTGAAGCCTTTAAAGTTTGGCAAGAAATGGAAGAGCCTGATTGGGCTAATGTAAATTATCCAAAGCCAGATTACCAGGACATAGTTTACTACTGCGCACCAAAACAAAAGAAAAAATTAAATAGTCTTGACGATTTGGACCCGGAGATGAAAAAAACATTTGATAGGCTTGGAATTTCTATTGATGAACAAAAAAGACTAGCTAATGTTGCTGTGGATGTTGTTATGGATTCTGTTTCAGTTGCAACTTCATTTAAAGAAAAATTAGCTGAACTCGGCATTATATTTTGCCCCATTTCAGAAGCTATTCAAAAATACCCTGAGCTGGTCAAAAAATATATTGGCACGGTTATTCCTACAAGAGATAATTTTTTCTCTGCTTTAAATTCTGCAGTTTTTTCAGATGGTTCTTTTTGTTACATTCCTAGGGGAACAGAGTGCCCTATGGAATTATCTACTTACTTTAGAATAAATGAAGCGGGTACTGGACAGTTTGAGAGAACGTTAGTTATTGCCGAAGAAGGTAGTTATGTTAGTTATCTTGAAGGTTGCACTGCTCCAATGCGAGATGAAAACCAGTTGCACGCTGCTGTTGTTGAGTTAGTTGCATTAGACAGTGCTGAGATTAAATATTCTACAGTTCAAAATTGGTACCCTGGTGATAAGAATGGTAAAGGTGGCGTTTTTAATTTTGTAACTAAAAGAGGGATTTGTCATGACAATGCTAAAATTTCCTGGACACAAGTTGAAACAGGTTCAGCAGTCACATGGAAGTACCCATCGTGTGTATTAAAAGGAAAAAACTCCATTGGTGAATTTTTCTCAGTTGCTGTTACAAATAACTTTCAACAAGCTGACACAGGAACTAAAATGGTTCATTTAGGTGAGAATTCTAAAAGTACAATTATAGCCAAAGGAATATGCGCAGGAAAAAGTAACGGAAGCTATCGGGGTTTAGTAAAAATTGCGAAAGGTGCTAAAAATTCAAGGAATTTTTCACAGTGCGATTCTCTGTTGATGGGAGATAAGTGCGGTTCTCACACGTTCCCCTACATCGAAGTTGACAATAAATCATCGCAAGTAGAACATGAGGCAACAACATCTAAAATTGGAGAGGATCAAATATTTTATTGTAATCAAAGAGGTATTGGAACTGAAGAGGCTGTTGCACTTATTGTTAATGGATATTGTAAAGAAGTTTTAAACAAATTACCAATGGAATTTGCTGTTGAGGCAAAGAAATTATTAGAAATAAGTCTAGAAGGCTCTGTTGGATAAAAAAGATAAACATGTTAGAGATTAAAAATTTAAAAGCACAGATTGAGGACAAGACAATTCTCAATGGAGTAAATTTAAAAGTAAATAAAGGCGAGGTTCATGCCATTATGGGACCAAACGGGTCTGGTAAAAGCACATTATCCTCAGTTATCGCAGGCAATGAAGATTATGATGTGAGTTCGGGAAGCATTACATATGAAGGTGACGACTTATTGGAAATGGCTCCAGAAGAAAGGTCACACAGAGGAGTGTTCCTGTCATTTCAATACCCAGTTGAGATTCCAGGTTTAAGCGTTTCAAATTTTATAAAAACTGCTATTAATGAAAAAAGAAAAGCCTTTGGACAAGAAAATATTAGCGCTAAGGAACTATTACAATTGTTCAAAGAAAAATGTGAATTGTTAAACATTGACAAAGAATATTTGTCCAGGTCTCTAAATGAAGGTTTTTCAGGCGGGGAAAAGAAGAGAAATGAAATCTTTCAAATGGCAATGATGGAGCCAAAGCTATCTATTTTAGATGAAACTGATTCAGGTTTGGATATAGACGCTCTTAAAATAGTCGCAAATGGGGTTAATTCATTAAAATCTAGCTCCAACTCCATAATTTTAATTACTCATTACCAAAGACTACTTAATTACATTGTGCCAGACTTCGTACACATACTCAAAGATGGTAAAATTGTAATGTCCGGTGATAAGTCGCTAGCTCAGAAATTAGAAAAGGAAGGGTATAGTTTTTTAAATTAATTAATAATGTTGATTGAAGAAATAAAAAAACATGTTGTTGATACTGAACTAACCAGTACACAAAAAAAGAGCCTTGATTACTTTCTTGAAAATGGATTTCCAACAACAAGTGATGAAGATTGGAAATATACACCTTTAAAAAAAGTTATAAAGAGGAAATATTTTCTACAATCTTCTGATTTTGAACTAAATGATGAGATAATTCAACAATATTCTCTTGGATTTAAGAACAAAATAATATTTAAAAATGGTAAGATTTATTCAGAGCCGAAAATATCAGGTTTAAGTATTAAAAAAACGAGAGACCTATGCATGCCAAAAAATAGTGCTTTATGCTATTTGAACGAAGCAATCTGTGAAAATACTTATGAAATTATATTTGACAAAAATTTAAATTTAGATAATCCTATCGAAATTTTACATTTTATCAATAATGATAATGATTACTTTTTGCAGCTTAGAACAAAGATTACTTGTGGTTCTGGTTCAAATGTAAAATTAGTTGAGAGATTTTGCAACATTGGAAAAAAGACTCTAATAAATAGTTGTATGCACGCAGATGTTAAAAGAAATGGCTTTTTTGAAATTAGCAAATTACAAAGTTATAATGACAACACGCATACAATCGACAACACTTTAGTTGACCAAGACAGAGACTCAACTGCCAATGTTAATACATTTAGTTTTGATGGTTCTTTTATCAGAAATAATCTAAACTTTTACCAAAACAATGAAAATTGTACAAGTAATATGAATGGAATAACTATCATTAACAAGTCTAATTTTGTTGATCATCATACATTCGTTGATCACAAATTTCAAAACTGCTTAAGCAATGAGTCTTACAAAGGTGTATATTTTGACAATACTAAAGGAGTTTTTAACGGCAAGATCATGGTAAGGCCAGCTGCTCAAAAAATCAATGCTTTCCAGTCAAACAACAATTTACTATTTAGTGACAGCGCCAGTATTAAAACAAAACCGCAGCTGGAAATCTATGCTGATGATGTGAAATGTAGTCATGGCTGTACAATTGGACAAATTGATAAAAAGTCGCTTTTTTATATGAAATCACGCGGTTTCTCAGAAAAAACTGCAAAGGGACTTTTAACCTTCGCATTTTTAATTGAAGTTATTGAAAAGCTTAATACAAAAGAAATTGTTGATTACGCAAAAACCGAAATAGCAAAAAAACTTTCAATTGAAAAGGGTTTATTGTGATTGATTTTGAAAAAATTAGAAGTAGTTTTCCAATACTTAATGTAAAAGTTAATGATAATAAACTTGTGTATTTTGACAATGCTGCCACTACACAAACACCTACTCAAGTTACAAATACTATTAGAGATTATTTCTATAAACAGAACTCAAATATACACAGAGGAGTACATCATCTCAGTAACATATCAACAGAAGATTTTGAACAAAGCAGAAAAAAAGTAAGAGAGTTTGTTGGGGCTGAGAAAGAAGAAGAGATTATATTTACTAAAGGAACAACTGATTCAATTAACTTAGTAGCCACATCTTTCCAAAAATTTCTTAAGAGTGGGGATGAAATTTTAATCTCAGAAATGGAACATCATTCTAATATTGTTCCTTGGCAACTATGCGCTGAAAAAACTGGTGCAAAAATAAAGGTTGTGTCAGTCACTAAAGAAGGAGAAATAGATATAGACCATTTAGAAAAACTTTTAAATGAAAAAACAAAAATTTTATCAATCACTCACATATCTAACACCTTAGGAACTATAAATCCAATTACTGAAATAACTAAATTAGCTCGTAAATTTGATACTAAAGTGTTCATTGATGGAGCGCAAGCAATTGCTCATCAAAAAGTAAATGTGACAGAGTTAGATGTAGACTTTTACTGCTTCTCAGCTCATAAATTATATGGGCCAACAGGAGTAGGTGTTTTATATGGGAAAGAAGAAATTTTAGAAAAGTTGCCTCCATACCAAGGAGGCGGTGAAATGATTGAATTGGTAACTTTTGAAAAAACAACATATGCAAAGTTGCCATCTAAGTTTGAGGCAGGAACTCCAAATATTTCAGGAGTAATTGCTTTGGGTAAAGCTATTGAATTTATCGAAGATATTAATTTAGATCTAATTTTTGAATATGAGGCTATGTTGTTAAATCATTACAACGAAAAATCAAATAAGCTTGAGTATTATGAACCTTTTGGAACAAGTTTAAATAAATCGGCAATTGCTTCATTCAATTTAAAAAAGGTACATCACTATGACATTGGTGTACTTTTAGACAATATGGGTGTTGCGGTTAGAACAGGTCATCATTGCACTCAGCCTCTACACAAAAAATTTAATTTGGATGGAACCATTAGAGCATCTTTTGGAATTTATAATACCAAAAATGAAATCGATTATTTCTTTGATTGCCTAAGCAGAGCTTACAAAATGTTGTATTGATGACTAGCGTTGAAAAAGTACAAAATGAAATTGTTGAAGAATTAAGTTTATTCTCTGACTGGATGGAAAAATATGAATATTTAATTGAGCTTGGAAAAGATGAAATTAATTTTGATAAAAAGTTCATGAAAGATGAATTTCTAATAAATGGTTGTCAGAGTAAAGTATGGCTATATGCGAAAGAAAACAATAGTAAAATTTCTTTTCATGCATATAGTGACGCTATAATGACAAAGGGAATAATTGCTCTTTTAATAAAAGTTTTTTCAAATCAGTCACCAGATGATATTATTAACGCAAAGCTTGATTTTATAGATAAAATTGGTTTAAAAAATCACTTGTCAGCAACAAGAGCAAATGGATTAATGAGCATGATAAAACAAATAAAAATTTACGCGATCGGATTTAAAGAAAAAAATGGATAAAGACAAAATTTCAATACTTGGAGACATAATTATAAAAAATTTATGTGAAATTTTTGATCCTGAAATACCAGTAAACATTTATGACCTTGGATTAATATATGATGTAAAAGTTAATGAGGACTATGATGTCGAAATTGACATGACATTAACATCTCCAAACTGCCCTGTTGCAGAGTCACTTCCTTTAGACATTGAGAAAAAAATTAAGAGTATAGATGAAATAAAGTCTTGTAAAGTTAATGTGGTGTTTGAACCAGCTTGGAATAAAGATATGATGAGTGATGAGGCTAAATTAGAACTTGGAATGCTTTGAAATGTCTAAAGAAATAATAAATCGTATTGAAAAGAGCGGTCTAATTAACATTGACTTATCTAACTTTATCACAAAAGGAATTATTGAGCTTGATATATGTTGTTTTTTAACAGAAAACAATATTGTTGTTGAAAAAGAATTTAGAAAGAGTTTGTCAAATTATGACTGGAGAAAATTATCTAACAAAAATGTAGCTGTTTTTTGCTCTGCTGATACTATTTTACCAAAATGGGCTTATATGCTCATTGTTTCATATTTAAACAAAGTAGAAGCTAACGCTTATTTTGGTGAAAAAAAAATAGTTACAAATCAATTAGCCATCGAAAAAATAAAAACGTTAGACATAAAAAATTATAATCAAAAAATTGTTTTAGTTAAAGGGTGTAGTGATGTAGACATAAGTTCAGATTTATATGTTGAAATAACTAAATTATTATTACCCGTTGTTAAAAAATTAATGTTTGGTGAAGCCTGCTCTTCGGTTCCAATTTATATGAAAAAAAAATAGCGCATATTAAAAACATGACGTAATTTTGTAAAAAAAAAATGAATCCGAAAATCTCAGAATTAAACAAAAAACTACAACCTTACAGAAACGAAATAGTAAAACATAAGTTATATTCTAAGCTAAAAACTAGGTCCGATATCAAAAAACTTATGGAGTCACACGTGTTTGCAGTTTGGGATTTTATGTCTCTTCTCAAAGCTTTGCAAATAAACCTAACATGTTTTGAAATTCCCTGGAGACCGATAGGCGATCCAAAAATTAGAAGACTAGTAAACTCAATTGTTTTAGAAGAGGAGAGCGATGTTGACTCTGAGGGAAACCCTGCATCTCATTTTGAATTGTATCTTGAAGCTATGAGAGAATGTGAGGCTGAAACAAGTACAATTGAAACATTTATGAAAAATTTAAACAAAGATTCAAGACCTAAAATCAATGAAGACATTGATAGCTTTTTGAATACTACATTTTCTATAATCGAGGGTGGAAAATCTCATGAAATTGCATCAGCATTTACATTTGGAAGAGAAGATCTAATTCCTGACATGTTTTTAGCTATTGTTAACGATATGAACAAAGAGAAGTCTTTTGATAAATTTGTTTATTATTTAGAGAGGCACATTGAATTAGACGGCGGTGATCACGGTCCTTTAGCGCTTGAACTTATTTGTAATCTTTGTGGAGATGATGAAAAAAAGTGGGATGAAGTTCAAGAGGTTGCTATCAAATGTCTTAAAGCTAGAAAATTACTTTGGGACAAAATTAATAATGATATTAATTAATAGATTATGTTTCTTTACAACATTAGAATCTTTTTTTTAATTCTTCTTTTTTCTTTATCAGTATCTTCTCGTGCTGATGAGGGAATGTGGCTGCCTAATTTGATTAGTACAATGAATATTGATGACATGCAGTCTAATGGATTATCTTTGAGTGCTGAGGATATATATAGCGTAAACAAATCATCACTAAAAGATGCAGTTGTTGCCCTTTCATGGGGTAGTTGCACTGGAGAGATTATTTCTAAAGAAGGTTTGCTACTAACAAATCATCACTGCGCAGATGATTTAATTCAATTTCACAGTACCACTGAAAAAGATTACTTAAAAAATGGGTTTTGGGCAATGAACAGATCTGAAGAACTTCCTAATGAAAATTTAACCGCATCGATCTTGGTTAGAATTGAAAATGTTACTGAAAGAGTCTTTTCAAAAATTAACGGTTCAGATACTGAGGACGATAGAAGAAAAAAGATACGAGCTGTTGCTAATGAAATTTCAAATGAAATTTCAGATACATCTCACTATACTTCAAGATTAAAATCATTTTACGGAGGGAATGAATTTTATCTTTTCATTTATGAAACATTTTTAGATGTCAGATTAGTTGGAGCACCTCCATCTTCCATTGGAAAATTTGGTGGAGATACTGACAATTGGATGTGGCCAAGGCACACTGGAGATTTTACTCTTCTCAGAATTTATGCTGACACAAATAACAAACCCGCTACATACTCTAAAGAAAATGTTCCTTATAAACCTAAATACCATTTTAAAATTCAACTTGACGGAGTAGAAAATAATGATTTCACTATGGTATATGGCTTTCCGGGATCAACAGATAGATACTTAACTTCTTTCGGTGTTAGTCAAGCATTGAAACTTAAAAACAAAACTATAATTGATATTCGCTCAAAGAAGCTAGAGATAATGAAGGAAGGAATGAACAAGAATAGAGAAACATTTTTAAAATATGCAACGAAATATAGTAGTGTATCAAATTATTGGAAGTACTACATTGGACAAAATCGAGGGCTTAGGAAATTGAAAGTTTTAGAAAAGAAAAAAAATCAAGAAAAAAGATTGAAAAAATGGATGCATTCTGACGGTGACATAAAAGTTGAGAAATATAAAAATATATTGCCCTCAATAGAAAATGCATACAAAAAAAATGAAGCTATTCTTATTTCAAGAACTTATCTTAACGAAGCTATTTTCAGAGGTCCTGAAATTTTATATTTTTCATACAGTATGCAAAGAGAAATTAAAAAGGCTGTTGAAAGTCGAAACACAGACATGCTTGACGAACTAGAAAGTAGAGCTGTTAATTTTTACAAAAATTATGATGAATCAATAGATGAAAAAATGTTATCAGCAATGTTAGAGATGTATTACTATAATGTTCCTGAACACCAACACCCTTCCATATTTAAAAAAATTAAAAACCAACCATTTAGCAGGAGTTTAGATTTTGATTACTTTGCCTCTCAGGTTTTTAAAAAATCTATTTTCTCTAGTCAAAACAAGTTTAACAAATTTATTAAAACTCCTAGCTTATATAAGCTTGGAAGTGACCCAGCATATCAAATTATAGAATCTATCTACTCATTTTACACTAATAATATTAGTCAAACAAGAAAAGAAGTTCGAGATGAGCTTTCGAAAAATAATAGACTTTTTATTTCAGCTTTGAAAGAAATGAATAGTTCAAATAAGTTTTACTCAAATGCTAATTCAACTTTGAGGTTAAGCTATGGAAATGTTAAGGATTATATCCCCTCTGATGCTATTCATTATGATTATTATACTACCATTGCGGGAATTATTGAAAAAGAGGATAGCACTAATGAAGAGTTTATAGTGCCTGAGAAATTAATTGATTTATACAACGATAGAAACTTTGGAAAATATGCTGATTCAGATGGAAATCTTAGAGTAAACTTTATTGATAATAATGACATAACGGGTGGTAATTCTGGAAGCCCAGTTTTGAATGCTCATGGTGAATTGGTAGGCACTGCTTTTGATGGCAATTGGGAAGCAATGAGTGGTGATATTGTATATGAACAGGGTTTACAAAGATGTATTTCTGTTGATATACGATACATACTTTTTATAATAGACAAATATGCTGAAGCTGGTTATCTAATTGATGAGATGACAATTGCTGAAAGTAGAAAATAATGGCTTAGTAAGCTCTTTTGTTAATTTTTTCCACGAAGTTTATAAAAGCTCTGTTGGCAACCTTGTTACCTCCTTTGGTTGGATAATTACCACTAAAATACCAGTCACCTGTGTGCTCTGGGCATGAGCTGTGAAGGTCTTCGATCGACTGATAAATAATTTCAACTTCTGCTCTAATTCCTTTTGGTTTTAATAATTCACTGATTTTGTTGGAAATTTGTTCCGCTGAGAATGGTTTGTATATTTCTTTGACACAGTTTTTTATATTTTTTTTCTTTTCGTTTTCTTTTTTACACTTTTCATATATCTCGTTAATGAAATTGTCTTTATTAGCTTCCTTAATGAGTTTAATAGCTGCCTGAAAAGCTATAAAGTCGCCCAGCTTGGCCATATCAATCCCGTAGCAATCTGGGTACCTGATTTGTGGTGCTGACGAAACGATTATTATTTTTCTTGGCTTTAATCTGTCTAAAATTCTCAAAATACTTTGTCTTAAGGTTGTGCCTCTGACAATACTATCATCAATGATTACTAATGTGTCGTTCTTTTTCACAATACCATATGTTGTATCATAAATATGGGTGACTAAGTCCTCTCTTCCTTCATCGGCTGAAATGAAAGTTCTCAACTTAGCATCTTTAATTGCTATTTTTTCAGATCTAACTTTAAGGCTAAATAAATTTTCAAATTCTTTACTTTGAAAATTTGGTTCTTTAAGAAAGTATTCTTTCTTAATTTTATTTAAATAATTATGACACTCTTTGATTAAACCATAATAAGAAACCTCTGCAGTATTTGGAACATATGAAAAAACTGTGTTGCTTAGATCCCCTTGTACTGCTTTAATTACTTTTTTAAAAACTCTTTTACCAAGATTAATTCTTTCTTTGTAAATGTCTCTGTCATTCCCTCTTGAAAAATATATTCTTTCAAAACTACATGCTTTTCTCTCCTTTTGAGGCTGTATGTTTTTTTCGTAAACCTGGCCACTTTTTTTAATTATCAGAGCGTTTCCTCCTCCTATTTCTTTAATTGAATTTATATTTACATTAAAAGAAGTTTGAATTACTGGCCTTTCCGATGCAATGACTACAACTTCATCATCTGCGTAATAATAGCCTGGTCTTATCCCATTTGGATCTCTTAAAGCAAATGAGTCACCATGGCCCATGATACCACAAATTACATACCCTCCGTCCCAATGTTTTGCTGACTTTTTTAATATTTCGGTCAATGAAATCTCGGATTCGATTTTTTTTGAAATTTCCTGCTTATTAAATTTTTTCTGCTTGTATTTTTTGAAAACACGCTGATTTTCTTCATCTAAGAAATGACCTATTTTTTCCAATATTGTTACAGTATCTGCCTTTTCTTTAGGATGCTGTCCTAGCTCAATCAAGTCATTAAATAGCTCGTCAACATTTGTCATATTAAAATTGCCCGCAAGCACCAAATTTCTAGACCTCCAGTTATTTTGCCTGAGGAAAGGATGACAGTTCTCAATCTTGTTTTTACCGTAGGTGCCGTATCTTAAATGGCCTAAAAAAATTTCTCCTGTAAATGGAAGGTTTTCTTTTAACCAATTAACATCGTTTAACTTATCTTTTTCCGATAAAGTATCAAAATAACTATTTATATGATTGAATACTTCTTGTATTGGATCGGCAGAAACGGATCTTTTTCTACTTATAAATCTTTCGCCAGGTTTTACATCAAGCTTTATGTTAACTAAACCAACTCCATCTTGACCTCTATTTCTTTGCTTTTCCATCATTAAATACATTTTGTTAAGTGCATAAAACGATGTATTATATTTTTCCTTGTAATAACTCAGTGGTTTTAATAGTCTAACCATAGCTACACCACATTCGTGTTGAAGAAAATCACTCATTTGAAAAGTTTGGGTAAATGTACATTTTATTTACTTTATTTATCATAATTCAAGTTTGTCTTTTAATAAAAATATGTAAAGATGATCGCTTTGTTTAATTGTACATTTTTGACAGTGAGAAATATAAGTAAATTCAAAATCTTTGTTAATTTCAAAGCCCTTGTTAGTTAATAAAAACTTCTTATCACACTCAATACTTCCGTTTGGGCAAAACCTTCTGATTCTATAAAACTCACCTATTTTTTGAATATGAAACCATGAACCCGAACCAATTCCAGAAAGCCATTGTGAGTTAGGTGGGATATTTAAGGGTTTTTTCAAGGCTAATAGTTTTCAATACTTGTGAAATAAGACTTTAAAAATGATTTTTTTATAGTCTTTATTTTGTTATGTTCAATAACATAATATTCTTTGTTGCCAATACAAACATTTCTTTTTGGTGATGGAGAAATAGTTATTGGTAGAAATAGTCTCAACTTTTTAAATGAAAATTTTAGAGATTTAAACATTAGTTTAGAAACAAATCTAGAGCAATTTGTTCCAAAGAAATTTAAAGGACCATAAACAATCATATCTTTTTTTTGTAATTTTTTTGCACAATTGTAAGAGTTTGTAAAACTTACTTTTTTCATTACTGAAGCGTACATTTTCCCTTTTCCGTGAGTTGATTTTTTATCAGCTGTTTCTAACAAAATTGAATGCAGATTTGTTAGCTTATCATTCTTAATTTTTGGTTTTGTTAAAATTTTTAAGTCTGGATCAGTAACCACATCTCTTACTCTCCCAAATCCATTTGGCGTGTGATATCTTCCAAAATCAAAATAATTTATACTTTCTAATTCATTGTTAATTAAAATTATTGCTGAGTGCCCAACTCTATACATTCCGTTTTTTGATAGAAAAAAATCATACCAGGAATCAGCATTTTTTACCATACCCTCAGGCCATGCCAATACTATTATTGTCCCGTTTTGCATTAATTACTAATCTTTTTGAGACGCTCATAATTTTCCTCAACAAAATCTTCCATAATTTTAAAGAAGCCTTTAACCTCTTCGATACCATTTTGAGAATTTACATTAACTAACCTCACAAATGTTTTATGTGCGTGAGAGCCATAGCTAACCATTAACTTATTAGAGAAATAAAGTTGATTACATAAATCAACAGGGTCGATATTTTTATATGTAAAACAGATTGGTAGTGAGTATCTTGGGCCTATAAGCTTGTATTCTGGTTTTTCTGACAAGTATTCTTTAATTTTATTTGAAATTAAAAGCTGTTTTTCTACAATATTTTGTATTCCAACGCTGCCAATGCTTTTCCATAATGTCCAAAATTTTAATGCATTATTTCTTCTTCCACACTCCAAAGATGTCTTACCTAAATTATATTTGTCATTATGTGTTTGGAACAAATAATTGGCATCTGTATCAAATGAACGCAATAAGTCTTGATCATTCTTGAATAATAAAATAGAACAGCTTAAAGGAGCTCCTAAAGTTTTATGAGCATTAAAACAAAATGAATCTGATTTTTCTATTCCCCTCAAGAGTTCATTGTGTTTGTTGGAAAAAATTAATGAGCCTCCAAAAGCTCCGTCAATATGCAACCACAAATTATATTTTTTACAAATTTTAGAGATTTCATCAAAATGATCAAATGACCCTAATACTGTAGCTCCAGCAGTCGTATTAACATAAAAAGGACTTAGATTGTTTTTTAGATCAATTTGAATGCTTTTTTCGAGCTCTTTGCAATTCATTTCTCCATTATTATCAACAGAAATAGATCTAATGTTGTTTGTTCCAATTCCTGAAAAGGAAACATTTTTTTTAATTGAATAGTGTGCTGTTTCTGAACAGTAAAGTATGAGTCTTTTTTTTGACTCACCATTAATCCTATGATTACTAATCTTGTCTCTTGCTGCAACTAATGTCATGAAGTTACTCATTGACCCTCCTGTTGGGAAAGTACCTCCATACTCAGGGGGATATTTAATTTTTTTTCTGACTTCTTCTAAAATCTGTTTTTCAATCAAAGTTTGTATTCCTGAGATTTTGTATGTTGCCATACTGTTGTTGAGTAAAACCGCAAGAAGATCTCCTATCACAGATTTACTATGCCTGCCTCCAAATAGTTGGTTAAAAAATCTTTTAGATGATGTTTTTGGGGTTTCTTTTATAACTTCTTTTAAGATTTGATAAAATTCTGTATCATCAGTTGGTTTATCACTAAGGATGATGTCGACAGACTTTAGAAGTTCCTCTGGTTCTTTAAATACTGGCTCATTGTTTTCGCTTGAAATTAGCTCATTAACAATTTTAATAAATTGCAAAAGATCTTTACTAATATTGTTTTTTTCATTCATCAAGACAAAATTAGAAATTACATTTTATCAAATTGGCCTATTTAGAAAATAGTTTCTCGAGTATTTCTTACTTTTGCAATTATGAAAAGAATACAAATTATTTTTTTATTGATGTTTGTTATATCATTTTCAAGAGCTCAAGTTTTAATAAATGAATACTCAGCTGCTAACTTTGACTCATACTTAGATAACTATAATGAATATGAGGACTGGGTTGAGCTATATAATTCCTCTAGCAATAGTGTTGACTTGAACGGGTGGTATCTTTCTGATAGAGCGTCTAATCCTATGAAGTGGAATTTTACCTCATCTTTTATTATTCCTGCAAATGGAGTCGCAGTCATATTTTGCTCAAGCAGAGATGAAATCATTGGAAACAATGCTCACACAAATTTTAAGCTCACACAAACTAAAAATAATGAGAAAATTATTCTTTCAGATCCTACAGGAACAATTGTTGATTCTGTTGATTTAGTTCCCAACCTTACTTCTCATTCTAGAGGAAGAGAAACCAATGGCTCAATAAATTGGTCAGTTTTTACAACTCCAACTCCATCAGCAAATAACTTTAATGCACAATTAGAGTATAGTGAAAAACCCTCTTTTTCACAAGCTGCCGGTTACTACACTGGATCAGTAAACATCTCAATCACAACTAACGATCCAAATGCCACTATTTATTACACAACAAATGGTGATCAGCCAACTATTAACTCATCTGTTTACAGCTCCCCAATAACACTAACAACTACCTCAGTTCTAAAAGCAATAAGCGTTAGTTCTTTGGCAAATGTTCCAGCTAGTTTTACAGAATATGCTACATATTTCATAAATGATAATCACACAATTCCTATTCTATCTATTTCTGGAGATAGTGTAGATGTTTTGATTGAGGATGGTGTGGAAAATATTGGTAGTTGGTGGAACGGAACACCTCATGAGCCTTATGGAACTGTTGAATGGTTTAATGCTCAAGGAGTATTAATTGATAAAGGAACTGGTGATTTTAACAAACATGGTAATGATTCATGGGCTTACGATCAAAGAGGTTTTGATTACGTTATGAGGGATCAGTTTGGTTATAACTATGCGTTAAAAGATGATTTGTTTTATACAAAAGACCGTGATGAGTATCAAAGAGTTATTGTTAAAGCGGCTGCAAATGATAATTACCCTGCATCATTTGGAGGTTCAGGAGCTCACATTAGAGACGCTTATATTCAACATTTATCTCAAATTTCTGATTTAAGGATGGATGAAAGGTCTTCATCTAACTGTATCTTATATATGAACGGAAGATATTGGGGTGTATACGAAATTAGAGAAAAAGTTGATGATCATGACTTTACAGATCACTATTATGACCAGGAAAAAGACAGTATTCAATTTTTAAAAACCTGGGGAGGAACTTGGGTTGAATATGGAGGCCCTCAAGCCCAGACTGACTGGGACAACCTCAAAAACTATATCCTCTCAAACCCTATGAACAGTGCAGCAAACTATACAACTGTAAAAAGCCAGTTCAATACTGGTAGTTTAATTGACTATTTCTTACTTAACTCATATGTAGTTTGTGCAGATTGGCTAAACTGGAATACGGCCTGGTGGAGAGGTATGGCACAGACGGGAGAAAAAAAGAAATGGAGATATACCTTGTGGGATATGGACAACACATTTGATCACGGTACAAATTACACGGGTATTCCAACACAATCTGTAAATGCAGATCCATGTGACCCAAGCAGTCTTAATGACCCAGGGGGGCAAGGACACATACCGATTTGGAATGCGCTTATAACAAATGAAGATTTTTTTGATGATTACCTAAACCGATGGCAAGACTTAGCAAACGGACATCTTGCATGTGCAAACATGATTGATGTTCTAGACAGCATGATTAATGTTATTGATCCTGAAATGCCAGCTCAAATTGCTCGTTGGGGTGGCTCATACTCAACTTGGCAACAAAATGTACAAGACTTAAGAAATTTTATTAATCAAAGATGTTCAACAATGAATGTTGGTTTTGTGCCGTGCTATCAGCCTGCAATTTCCGGCCCCTATGATGTTACTGTTGAAATTCTTGGCCAAGGAGAGGTTGAAATGAGTAACAATAACTTTATTAATGATGCAAATACTCCTTGGAACGATCAAAGATTTGGGGGGGTTAAGTTACCCTTTGAAGTCAAGAACGGAAACTTTCAAAATTGGGATGTTATTCCAAGCGGAGTTTATACATATGATCCAAATGTAGATACTCTGGTTTTGGACCTTCAGGGTGATGTCACAGTAATTGCCAACTTTATTGCTCCGATACCCACAAAAGATATTGTTTTCAACACAAGTCCTGGTGGAACAAATACTTCGCTTAATGTTAATGGAAATAACATTGTTAATTTTCCTCACACTGAAACATTCTTGCTAAATGATACTGTTGATATCAACGCCAATATAGATCCGCTTTATTCATTTTTATCATGGGTTTCTGATAGTAATTATCTTAACAGCGGGACATCAAGTATAAATAACTCGTTCTATG
>CACIJW010000003.1 GCA_902587125.1 uncultured Bacteroidota bacterium | reverse complement strand
TCTTTTTTTTATATTTATAAAAATAATTTCCTCTTATGTCCTTATTTATAAAATTTATTTTTTCTATATATATACTGATTTTAATGAGTTGTGGAGATGTTAACAAAAAAAAAGTATCTAATAAAACAAATGAAAAGTACTATAAAATTGAAAGTATCAAAGAAGTTGATATAGTTTCTGAAAAAATTGAATCATATGAAACAAGTAAAATGAAATTCATCAAAGGTGGTAAGTTTATTTTTGGAAATGATAATGGATTAGATAGAGAAAAACCTGAACAAGAGGTTATAATTCAAAGTTTTTTAATTGATAAAAATTTAGTAACTGTTAAAGATTTTAGAGACTTTGTTGATGAAAGTAATTACATCACAGAAGCAGAAAAGTTTGGAAATGCAATAGTATTTGTCGATTCAATTAATAATTGGCAGTTAATTGATGGAGCGAGTTGGGAATATCCTTTGGGTGACTCAAATCTAATTGCTTTAGATGATCACCCCGTTACTCAAGTTAGCTGGAACGATGCTTTGGCCTATTGTGAATTTTGTGATAAAACTTTACCAACTGAGGTTCAGTGGGAGTACGCAGCAAGTGAAAGAGGTCAAAAGAAAAATCAATTATTTTATTGGGGTGATAATCTTGTGATAAATAATAAATATATGTGTAATACTTGGGCTTCGGATTATCCAAATTCTATCGGATTTAAAGACGGTTTTAAATATACTTCTCCAGTTGGATATTACGGAGCAAATTCATTAGGAATTTTTGATATGGCAGGTAATGTATGGGAATGGTGTTATAATATGTATTTACCGTATGAAGGTAATCATCAAATATTTTCTGATGCGCTACAAGGAAAGGCACAGAGAGGTGGTTCTTTTTTATGCAATCCAAATTATTGTTATGGTTTTAGACTTTCAGCAAGATCTGCAACTTCAGCAGAAAGTTCTTTATTTCATGTTGGATTTAGATGTGTAAAAAATATAGCCAATTGAAATATTAATGTATGTTTGAAAAATTAAATTAATGATTATGAAAAAAACTATTTACTTTTTGTCTATTATATTATTTGTTTCTTCTTGTAGCTCTGAAGTTTCCCTAGTTGAAAAAGATGAAAATATATACAAAATATTTAAAGAGAATTGTGAGACTGTAATAGCTTATGAGACTGCTTTCTGTGAGGAGAGTATTGATTATGAAATTTTCTACTCAGAAAATGCAATAATAAAGGGTACAATGTTGGGTGATAAAGATTCAATGTATGTTGCTGATCGTATGATTGCACATCAAGAACTTTGGCAGAAATATGATTTTAGTATGTCTCCTTTAAATCCGTTACCTGGCGTTAATCCTGAAACAAAAAAAATGGATAGCTCTGTTAGAATGTATTTTGATATTACAATAACACTAACAGAGAATGGAAACTCTGTCACAATGCCAATGTATAACTCATTTGATTTTGACGATGAAGGAAAAATAATTTATCTGCAATATTATGGAGATTTTACATCTGCATTTCTTTCGCTTGAAGAGCAGATTTGACATCAACATTTGTTAGAAATTTAATAAGTGTAAAAATTAATAAACCCACTCAATTGAGTGGGTTTGTTTTTGGTGGGCGATACTGGATTCGAACCAGTGACCCCCTGCTTGTAAGGCAGGTGCTCTAAACCAACTGAGCTAATCGCCCTGTAGAGAGTGCAAATATAAATTTTTTGTTTGAACTACAACCATTAAATTAACTCAGCTACTAAAAATGTACTTCCACCTACAAAAATTATATCATTTTCATTTGCTTTTTCATTTGCTTTTTCAAACGCAATAGAAGAACTACTAAAGCAATTACCACTTAAGCTAAATTCTTGTGACATTTTTAGTAATTCTTTTTCGCAAAAACCTCTTGGAATATTGGGCTTGCAAAAATAGTAATAGGCACTCTTGGGTAATAAATTCAAAATTTTCTTTAAATTTTTATCATTTACAAATCCGATTACCATATGAAGATTTTCATAAGATAGTTCATTAATTTGATTTATACTTTTATTAATTGCATCAATGTTGTGACCAATATCAAAAATTGTTTTGGGTTTTAATGATGTTATTTCCCATCTACCTCTCAATCCAGTATTTTTTATAACTCTATTCAATCCCTTAGATATTTCTAGTTCTGAAATGTTTAGTATTTTTTCTTCATTTAAAATCTGAAAAGTTTTTTCAGCTGTATTAATATTTTCTATTTGAAAATTTCCATTTAAGTCAGTAGTATAATTATTCTTTTTGTTTGAGAAAAAAATTTTTGATTTTTTTTCTGATGCAATTTTATTAAAAACACGATCACTAATTTTATTTTTTCTTCCAATTATAATTGGAGTATTTCTCTTAATAATTCCCCCTTTCTCTTGTGCAATCTTCTCAATACTATTGCCTAACAGGTTTGTATGATCAAGACTAATATTTGTAATAACTGAAAGAATAGGGTTTATAATATTAGTACTATCAAGTCTTCCTCCAAGTCCAACCTCTATAACAGCTATATCAACTTTTTCACTGCTAAAATGAAGAAAAGATAAAAGCACTGTCATTTCAAAAAATGAAAGTTTATTCTCATAAAAAAAATCAAAATTGTTTTTTACAAATTCAACTACTTTTTCTTTTGAAATGGGCTTTCCATTGATTTTAATTCTTTCTCTGAAATCTTTTAGATGAGGTGAGGTATATAGTCCAACTTTTAATTTTTTTTCTTGTAAAACAGATGCTATCATATGTGAAACAGAACCTTTGCCATTTGTTCCACCAACATGAATACTTTTAAAATTTTTTTGGGGCTGATTAAATTCATCGCATGCAATTTTTATATTTCCGATATCTTTCTTGTAAGCAATTTTGCCAATTCTTTGATACATTGGAAGCGAATTAAAGAGAAATTCTGTTGCCTCTTTATAGTCCATCAGTTGAGTTTAAAGTTGTAAATAATTTTTCCCTGTTGACTGATAGGTGCATTATTATTCACTGAAAATCTTGTTTTTAAAGCTGCTTGCTTAGCTTTTAAAAGTAAATTTTTATTGAAAGTTGTAGTTCCTTTAGATCCCGTTATAGCATTAGTTACAATACCATCTCTGTTTACAGTTATTATAACAACAACAATACCTTCATCTTGAACATCATAGTCAGGTAATATTCTTAAAGAAACGTTTCTACCCGCTAAGTTAAATGAAATACCATCAGAGCCTGATTCATGACCGTCAATATTTTCATTTTTAACATTACTTTCGCCACCAAAGTCTATTTTGCTTTCGTCAAATGAATTTTCGTTCTTATTTTTTTTTGAAAAAATAGCTTTTGGATCTACAACTTGTTGTTCCTCTTCAATAACTTCATTTTTTATTTCTGATTCAATAGTTTCTTCGGTCTCTTTTTCATCATCATTTTCATTTACTGATTCAACTTCTTCTTCAATAATTTCTGGCTTAGTAACAGGCTCTTTGATTTTTTCCTCAATTTCATTTACGCTTATTGTTTCTTTAACAGATTGATTGATAATAGTATTATTTGGAGGTGTAATTAAATTTGAATTATTGACCTTTTTTATTTCTGGTGGAGTCTTAACTTCTTCGATATTAATATTGTTAGAGGTATTATTGAACCCAAAGTTTATTGCAATACCCTTTTCATCTGGAGGAGGTGTTTGATAAGATAAACCAAAATAGAAAAAGCAAGCTATGGCTATGAGATGAAAAATTAAGCTGAATATAATTCCTTTTAGCTTATGTTTAGAACTGGATTTATTCATTAACTAGGATCTGTTGCAAGAACTATTTTATAGTTGTTACGATATGCTATGTCCATGACTTTTACAACATGCTCAATATCTACAGATTTATCAGAATGTAAAATTATTGCCGGTTCTAGTTCAGAGCTTAAAATATTGATTAATCTTGTTTCAAGTTCAGTAATATCAACTTGATTCTCATCAATATAAAAATTGATGTCTTTGTCAATTGAAATTGAAATAGTTTGTTTCTCTAGAGTTTTTGATTTGCTGTTTGGTAGAAGAAGCTTTAGAGCATTAGGACTAACTAAAGTTGAGGTTAGCATAAAAAAGATTAAAAGCAAAAAGACAATGTCTGTCATTGAGGACATGTTGAAGTTTGGTGTTACTTTATTTCTAGTCCTTAATGCCATATTCTACTCATTGTGATGTAGATGATCTAAAAATTCTGTTGTTCTTGCTTCTAATTGAAATACAACTTTTTCAACTTTGCTTACAAGAAAATTATATGAAATGTAAGCTATTATTCCAACTATCAGACCAGCAACTGTTGTAACCATTGCAGTATATATCCCCTGAGATAACATCTCGACATCAATATTACCGCCAGAGCTTGCCATTTGATGAAATGCCAGAATCATTCCTATTACAGTACCTAAAAAACCAATCATTGGAGCAGCTCCAGATATAGTTGCAAGATTAGAAAGATTATTTTCCATTTTGTAGATCTCAAGTTTACCTTGATTTTCAATTGCTGCAGAAATATCAGTCATGGGCTTATCAATTCTGTCAATTCCTTTTTCAATCATTCTGGAAATTGGATTATTAGTATTTTGACATAGTGTTTTGGCCGCTGAATAATCTTTATTTTCAACAAAATTTTTTATGGTATTAAAAAAATTTTCATCTTCTTTACTAGCATTTTTTATTGCAGAGTATCTTTCAAAAAGTATGAAAATTGCATAAAATGAGAGGACACCTAAAGTGACCATTATAATATTTCCACCAGTTCCCCCACTTGTAATTAGGTCAATAATTGATAAAGTTTCTGTACCAATATGACTTAAACTATCTGTTTGAATTTTATTTTCCATATTTTCCTAACGATATATTTTAAAAATTTATTGCATTATTATATATGTAATCGCTCCTGCAACATATCCTATTAGGGCTAAAAAAGAAATGCGTTTTAGATACCACATAAAATCTATTTTAAGTATTCCCATTACAGCTACTCCAGCGGCTGAACCAATGATTAAAACTGATCCCCCTGTTCCAGCACAATAAGCTAAAAATTGCCAAAACTTATGGTCTTGAGGATATGCTAAAATACCATCTTGAATAGGCCCTATTTCATACATACCCATAGCTCCCGCAACTAATGGTACATTATCAACCAACGCTGACATCAAGCCAATCAGTACGTTAATTATGTATATTTTATTCTCACCAGAGAAAGTGTTTTCTAAATATTTAGCCACTATATCCAATTGACCAGCTGACTGTAGTCCAGCAACAGCTAATAAAATTCCTAAGAAGAAAAATATAGTTGGGGTATCTACTTTTTTTAACACGCCGATAACTGATAAATGACGTCTTTGTTCATAATTCTTGTCACTATGTAGGATCTCCGTGGTAACCCACAAGACACCAAGTGAAAGTAACATTCCTACATAGGGCGGTAGTCCAGTAGTTATTTTGAAAATAGGAACGAACAATAAGCCTATTACTCCCATGTAAAAAATTAAGTTTCTTTCATAAGTTTTAACAGAACTAATTTCAGAATTTAGGCTTGTTAAGTCAGGGTTTTCGATACTCCCTTTCAATTTGAAAGAAATGTAAACAAGAGGAACAATCATACAAACTAATGAAGGAATGAAGATTGAATAGATAATATTCCAAGCAGTAACTTGTCCACCTACCCAAAGCATTATTGTTGTAACATCACCCATTGGAGACCAGGCTCCACCAGCGTTCGCTGAGATAATAATCATCCCTGCAAACATCCATAAGTCTTTTTTGTCTTTAATCATTTTAGATATTAAAGCTGCCATAACAATTGAAGTAGTTAAGTTGTCAAGAACTGCAGAAAAGAAAAAAGAAATGACACATAAGATCCACATCAGTGGAACTTTTCTTTTAGTGGTTATTTTATCTGTAATAATTGAAAAACCTTGGTGACTATCAACTAACTCAACTATTGTCATTGCAGCTAAAAGGAAAAACAAGATTTCACCTATGTCTACTAGATGATGCGACAGCTCATATTTTAAAAATTTAATTGGTTTAGCATATTCATCGCTAGAGTAAAATCCTAATTCTTTAAGAGAATTAAATTTCGTTTTGAATTTTTCATAAAATTCTGTAAGAAATTCTTTAGTTACTAGTTCATCTATTCCTAAAGCTAAAGCCCCCCAAATTATACCTCCCATTACCAAAGCTGAGGCTGCTTTATCAATTTTAATTGGGTGTTCAAATGCAATGGCTAAATAGCCTATGATAAAAATAATTATTAAAAATATCTCCATTATTTTATTTTTCTAAGTATACAGTTGTTGAAGGAAAAGCAAAATCAGAATTATTGCTTTTAACTATGTTCATGATTTCAAAATTAATTTCTTGCTTGACATTGGTTAAGTCTTCCCAGTTAGGGCTATTTACAAAATATACAATCAGTATATCTAATGAACTAGCTCCAAATTCTTGAAACTTCACCATACAGTTATCAGTTGTTAGTTTATGACTTTTTATTAAAATTTCAATTTCTGAAACAATTTTTTTTATTTGATTAATTTGTGTGTCATAAGTAAGACCCAGGTAAAACTTTACTCTTCTTACATTCCTTTTCCCCAGATTGTCTAGCTCAGCATCAACCATTTTTTTATTGGGTACACTAACTAAACTCTTATCAAAAGTTCGAATTCTAGTGCTTCTAAATCCAACTTTTTCAACTGAGCCAGTGATGTTACCTACAGTAACTATATCTCCTACTGTGAAGGGTTGATCAAAGAAAATTGTAAATGAACCAAGTAAATTTTCAAGACTTTCTTTAGATGCCATAGCAATCGCAATTCCACCTATTCCTAAGCCTGTCGCTAATGCTGTTATATTTACATTGAAAACATTAGAAAGGACTATAAAAAGACCAAAAATAATAGCTAAGATCTTTATAATTTCAACAGCAAATGGAATTAACTGGTCATCCATTTTATTTTCAGTCTTACTTGCTTTTTTTAGCAGCAAACTACCAACATAACTTATAATTTTAAGTATGACTTTTAATATTGAGAAAATATATATTAGTGAAAAACTTTTGTTAATAAACAATTTTAATCCAAACTTATTTTTTTCAGCTAACTCCCAGCTTGAAGGAAAATTAATTTGCGAAAAAGCGAGGAAGAGAACTGATAAGTTAAAAAATAGGTTTAACGGTTTTATGGTATCATTTTTAAAATCACTAAAATTCTCTTCACTACTATCTTTAGTTAAGTAATTAAAAATTGATTTACTGATGTAATTAATAAATAGTCTTTTTAATAATAATCCAATAATTAAGATCAACACGAAATATGTGAAATCTAATAGGCTATTTTCAAAAAAAGTTGTGTTTTTAAGATAATCTACATTCATTTTAAAAGTTTTTTTAATGCAATTTCAAGAGCAGTCTTGTAAATATTATTTTTTTGCTTATTTTCATGATGGCTTTCAAGTAAAGCATTTTTGATTGTCTCTGAAACTGATTGGAAAACAGATTTAGGCTGCATATCAATATTTTCTTGCATAAAATATGAAAATGCTCTAGCCATTCCGCAATTTGATATAAAATCTGGAATAACACTTACCATCTCATCAGCTCTTTGACAAATTGGACCATAAAAAATTTCATTTTCATCAAAGGGAACATTAGCGCCTGAAGAAATCACCTCTAAGTTGTTTGCAATCATTTGGTTAAGATGTTCTAATGTAACTAATCTTGATGCTGCACATGGAACAAAAATTTCAGCTCCGATTGACCAAATTTTTTGATTAATTAGTTCGAATGGCATAAGATCTTTATCAATTAAAAAATTTGATGTTCTTGAATTTAGTAATTCAATTATTTTGTTGTGAGTGAGACCTTTCTCATCTAGTATTCCGCCATTTTTATCAATAATTCCAACAATTTTTCCGCCCATTTTACTTAAGTAAAATGCAGTTGCACCCGCAACATTACCCCATCCTTGCACAATAATTCTTTTTTCATGTAATTTACCACCGTATATATTGTAATAATGTATTATGGATTCAGCTACTCCATAGCCAGTAATCAAATCTCCAATTGAGTATTTTGAGTTTATGTTGGGAGATAAATCTTTGGAATTTACAATTGAGGGCACTCCTTTACTTAATTGATCTAGTAATAGTTTTTTGTTAGTATTTTTATTACCAAAGTGTCCACTAATGATGCCTTCCAATGGAAATTCAATATTAATTTCCTTACAATATGGAATTACTTCCTCAACTTCATCAACGTTCATATCTCCACCTGTACCATAGTAAGATTTTAATAAGGGTTTGACAGCTTTGAACCATCTTTTTAGGACATCAGTCTTCCGCTCGTCTCTTGGATCGAAATTGATTCCTGACTTTCCTCCTCCAATGTTAGGACCTGCAACAGAAAATTTAACTTCCATTGTTTTAGCTAAGGCAAGAACTTCTTCTTTAGTAACACCTAATCTCATTCTTGTTCCTCCTGCAGCGGCTCCACCTCTTAATGAATTAATTACTAGCCATCCTTTAGCACTTGTATATTCATCTTGCCATTCAAAAACAATTTCAGGTTTTTTATTTTCAAACTTTTTTAGAAGCTCCATAAATTTATTTCGATGCAAATTTAATAATAACTAATTTTTTATGTGTACACAATACTAAATGACATTCAAAACATTTCAACATAGTTTATAAACATCTCCAACTATAGAGTCTTTTACTGCTCCAGTAACACTTTTTAGACAATTAATTTCATTATTTAGTCTTAGGACTGCTAAAAAACCAAATATCATTGCTTCTTTAAAGTCAATTAGTTTGTTCGATGGAATAATTATTTCTGAAGAAGAAAAATCACAAATTCTATCCATAAGAAATTTATTTTTAGCTCCCCCTCCTGTAACCAGTGTTTTTTGAGATTTTAGATTAGTACCTATTTGAAAGGCTATATGTTCAACAATAGTTCTTAAAATATCTATTACTTTAAATGAACTACTAACTTTTGTTAAGAAATTCTGTTCTAACCACTCTCTTGAAAGAGATTTAGGACTGTTTGAAGAATAAAATTGAATTTTATTTAATTCATCATATAAGGACTTAATCATATTTCCGCCTCTAGAAATTTCACCTCCACTGTCAAATTCTTTCCCCAACTTTCTACAGTAGAAGTTAAGTGCAATATTTGCGGGACAAATATCAAATGCCTTAATTGAATTATTTGCTTTTACAGATAAATTAGCAAATCCTCCGATGTTTAAGCAATACTTATATTTTTGAAATAATAATTTATCCCCAATTGGCACAAGAGGAGCTCCTTGACCTCCAAGGTCAATATCTATTTTTCTAAAGTTGTTTACAGTTGTTATCTTACATAGCTCATTAATTACCTTTCCTGAGCCAATTTGTAATGTAATTTTTTTTGAAGGATCATGAAAAACTGTATGTCCATGGCTTGAAATAATATCAGCTTTGATTTTATTTTTCTCTGTAAAATGATTTATTTTGTCACTTATATGCTTTGCAAATTCAACGTCAATCTCTTTTATTTTTTTTTTACTCTCTGAATGAAGATTAATTAAGGTTTTTTTCCAAAAATTACAATAGTGGTAAGTTTTAGAATTCAAGATTTCATATTTCCATTTTTTGTTTTTAATAAATCTGCAAAATGAAATGTCAAGTCCATCAACTGAAGTACCTGACATAACACCTATTACATTGTATTTTTTCATTTAATTACTTCTCATTAAGTTTATTAAAAAGTGTAATTTTGTTCAAAATACAAAAATGAATTTTGAATTAACAGAAGAACAGATTTTAATCCGTGAAACAGCAAGAGAATTCACTAATAATCATTTACTTCCTGGTGTAATTGAGAGAGATGAAAATCAGCAATTTCCGAAAGATCAAATAAAAAAATTAGGAGAATTAGGATTCATGGGAATGATGGTAGATCCCAAATATGGTGGAGGTGGAATGGACACAGTTTCATATGTATTAGCAATGGAAGAATTTTCAAAAGTAGATGCCTCAACATCTGTTATTGTATCAGTTAATAATTCGTTAGTATGTTGGGGTATAGAAACATATGGAAACGATTTTCAAAAAGAAAAATATTTGAGATTGTTAGCTACTGGTGAAAAAATAGGTGCTTTTTGTCTTTCTGAGCCTGAAGCAGGAAGTGATGCTACTTCACAAAGAACTACAGCTATTGAAAAAGAGGATCATTATCTGCTCAATGGCACAAAAAACTGGATAACCAATGGAAATTCAGCATCCATTTATTTAGTGATTGCTCAAACCCATCCTGAAAAAGGACATAAAGGAATTAATGCTTTTATAGTGGAGAAAGATTTTGAAGGTTTTGTTGTTGGTCCAAAAGAAAACAAGCTTGGAATAAGAGGGTCTGACACTCACTCAATTATGTTTACTGATGTTAAGGTCCCGAAAGAAAACAGAATAGGTGAGGATGGTTTTGGATTTAAATTTGCGATGAAGACTCTTTCAGGAGGTAGAATTGGTATTGCAGCTCAAGCTTTAGGAATTGCATCTGGCTCTTTAGAGTTTTCACTAAAATACTCTAAGGAAAGAAAAGCTTTTGGTAAGGAAATTAATAAACACCAAGCAATTGCTTTCAAGCTTGCTGAAATGGCCACAGAAGTTGAAGCTGCTAGACTTCTATGTATAAAAGCTGCATGGCTTAAAGATAATGGTATAAACTATGACGAGGCTAGTGCTGTTGCAAAATTATATTCCTCTGATTTAGCAATGAAAGCTTCTGTTGAGGCTGTACAAATACATGGTGGTTACGGATTTGTAAAAGATTATCATGTTGAGAGACTAATGAGAGATGCAAAAATCACTCAAATTTATGAAGGAACATCTGAAATTCAGAAAATAGTAATATCTAGATCAATTTTAAGTTAGTTACAAGTAATTTAGAATTTTCTCCAAAGTAACCGATCTAGATCCTTTAACCAATATAAGATACTTCTCTAATTTTAATAAATTTTTCTTAGGAACTGAATCCACATTTTTAAATGAATTTTCTTTTTTTATAGAACTAAAAATATCACCAACTAATATAAATTCATATTCTTTTTCTGTAATTAAGTTAATTATTTCCTTGTGTTCTATTTCTGATTTATCTCCCAACTCTAACATATCTCCCAATATTAAAAATTTCTTTTCATAATTTATATAATCAAAATAATTTATAGTTTCTCTCATGCTGTTTGGATTTGCGTTGTATGCGTCCATCAAAACTTTGTTTCTTTTTGTTTTTATTATTTGTGATCTATTATTTTTTGGAATATAGTTCTGAATAGCTTCTTGAATTAAAAACTTATCAATTTTGAAGTAATCTCCAATACAAATCGCTAAGGCGATATTAAATTTTTGATATTTGCCAATTAAATTTGATTTAAAGGTTATTCCAAGACAAAAAATATTTACGTATATATCATCGATAGTAATTTGTGGTGCATATATTGATTCAGATCCATAGCTAATCGAATTTAATCCATAAGTACTTTTTGACAATTTTTTATCGTCACTGTTTACAAATACAGTACCATTATTCTTTTCGAGATATCTGTAAAGTTCAGTTTTTCCTATTAAAATATTGTCAATAGAGCCAAATCCCTCAATATGTGCCTTTCCTATATTTGTGATTATTCCAAAATTAGGTTTTGCAATTTCACATAATAATTCTATCTCTTTGAGATGATTTGCGCCCATCTCTATTACGGCTAGCTGATGACTTTTATTAAGTTTTAATAATGTGAGAGGAACTCCAATGTGATTATTCAGATTCCCCTCTGTTGATAAAACATTAAACTTTTTTCTTAAAACGGAGCTGATGAGTTCTTTTGATGTTGTTTTTCCATTGGATCCAGTTATTGCTATTAAACTGCACGCTAACTTAGATCTGTGAAGGCTTGCAAGTTCTTGAAGACAAATCAAAACATCGTCAACGAGAATGTACTTTTCACTTTTTTTATATTTTTTATCATCTATTACACAAAATGAACATCCTTGTGATAGGGCTTGATCTGCAAAAAGATTTCCATTAAAGTTTTTGCCTTTTAGGCTGAAAAATATAGTATTTTTCTTTGTTTTTCTGCTATCAGTACATACTCCTTCAGATTCAAGAAATAATTTATATATATCTTCTATTTGCATAAAAAAACCCCAGTTAAGGGGTTTCTATTTTTTTAAGTCATTTAATTATTGTCTTCTTTTTTCATAATTGACACCTCTTCTTTGATTTTCAGCAAGATTGCTTTTTGGAGCTCCAACTCTATCCATTGCACATCTAAATCCAATATGGTCAGAGGATTGATCTTGATCAAGGAATCTTCTGGTACCTGGGTTAAGCCAGTAAGCTCTGTCCTTCCACGATCCCCCTTTGTATACTCTTGTTCTATCTGTGATCATTGAAGAGTTTCCGTAGTCATACATTTCAGTACTATTTCCGGTTCTCGTATTGTCTTCATATTTATCAGCACGTTGGTTCCACTTGTCAATTTTCACTTTTGAAGTGTCTTTATCTGAAGTCTCATCAAGAAAAGTGTTCCAATCAATTCCCATTTGCGACTCTATGTCTCCATCTAAATAATTGATGTTATCAGATTTTTTGTAGTTTCTTCTGTAGACATTGTCGGCATCATCAACAGGAACCATTGTTATTCTACCAAGACTGTCTTTTTCCGCAATGAATCCATCTTCATCTTTTTTCTGTGTCATATATACATTTCCTCTAAATGGCCTATGATCTGTTGTAAAAGTTTGCTCGATTACAGGACGATATACATCAAGTACCCATTCGGAAACGTTACCGGCCATATTGTATAAACCATAATCATTAGGCCAATAAGATCTCACTGGTCCAGTGATATCAGCATTGTCATTAAGGTTACCCGAAACACCCATGTTATCACCTCTTCCTCTTTTGAAGTTTGCCATTATTTCTCCTTGATTTTTGTTTGAGCTATTTCTTAAAGATGCTCCGTTCCAGGGATATATTTTTCTTTCGGAAATATTTTCATCGTTTGTATTACCAACATATCCAAGTGCAGCAAATTCCCACTCAGCCTCGGTTGGGAGTCTATATTTAGGTAATAAAAGCCCATCTCTCATTTTTATTCTTCTGGATTTTTCACCAGTTGATGGATCATAGTTTCTCGGATTCTTTTTGACAATTCCTTCGTATTGGCCTGCAAGATAAGCTTCGGTATTAAATGTATTGTCATCAACTTGTTCAATATCTTCTTTAAGAATTCCTTCGTTGATGAGA
Source organism: uncultured Bacteroidota bacterium (assembly GCA_902587125.1). Lineage (GTDB taxonomy): Bacteria > Bacteroidota > Bacteroidia > Flavobacteriales > BACL11. The sequence goes on along the minus strand of CACIJW010000003.1, from coordinate 122,864 downwards.
ATTCTTTCATTAACACGATCAGTTCTCCAATTACAATAATTATTTGCTTGTGACCAACTAACACCAACAACAGGATAATTTCTGTAAGCGGGATGTCTTAGGTATTGGGTAACGTATGGCTCATTATATCCTAATTTATCTCTCCAAACTAAAGTGTCAGGAAGAGCTTTTGTGTAAACTTCAGGATATGATTGACCATATACTCTTTTTAACCAGTATAAATACTCTAAATAATCTGTATTGCTAACTTCAGTTTCATCTAAATAAAATGATGAAACTGTTACTCTTCTGGGAACATTATTCCATTCATACATTACATCTTGCTCAACTCTACCCATTGAAAAAGTTCCTCCTTCAATGAACATTAGTCCAGGACCTGTCATTTGTTCAGTAAATTTTGTATTTACCTCAAACCCACCTGATTTGGTTTCATTATAGTTCCATCCAGTAGTAGGTGATGTACTTTTCTTAGAGCATGAGCTTAGAGCTAAGCTTATTGTTATTATTGTTAAAATTTTAAATGATATTTTCATAATTATTGTTTTAATCTAAAATTGAGGGCAACTAATTGTGTTAAATGATTTGTTTCTAGTTTTATTGGGCAAATAAATTGTAAATGATAGTTCGTGCGCTCCAAGGGTGTTACTGTTCTTAAGATTACTCACTGTTATATCATAGCTGTAGCCAAATTTGAAGTTATCTTGTAATAGACCGATTAGTAAGATAAAGGAATCAAAGTTTTCAATACTATGTCTAGCCCATAATCCTCCTACAAATGGTCCTCTGTAAACATACATACCATAATTAAACTGTTGAAAATCTTGTTGTTTCTGATACAAAAAGTTTGGAGAAATCATAGTTACATTGTTACTGTATCTTTTGATTGGAAAATTTCCACCAAAATGTGTAGTTATTTTTGTTGGTAATGAGCTTTCACTAATAAAACCTTGATTAGGCTGGGTTAAGTGGTGAGCAGCAAAACCAAAATAGAAATTTTCGGTGTATCCTACGAAACCAGTCGAAAAGTCAGGAAACTGTTTGTAGCTGGGGTTGTTGGCTATGTTCTCTTGAGTATTGTATATAAAACCATATTTTGGATCAATCATGTCTCCAAATGTTAGGTTGTCCCAGTTAAGATCCATTCTTCTGTAAGTTGCTTCAAATCCAGCATTTATCCGAAATTTCCTACTTACCTCGAGGTGATAAGCGTAAATTAGTGATGCAGTATTGACTTGTAAATTTCCATCACCACTCCTGTCATTAACGAACATGACTCCTAATCCACCACCAACTTTGTCAACATATTGATCGTATGAAACTGCTGTTGTAACATAGGTTCGACCAATACCTGGCCATTGATCTCTATAATTTAGATTGCCTCTAGGAGCACCTTTGGGTGCTGATCCTGAAAAGGCAGGGTTGAGATATAATGGGTTAGCATAAAACTGACTAAAGGCAGGGTCTTGAGCTTTTGATTCTTTCTGATATAAGAAGAAACAAACAACTGCAAAAATCATTACTAGATTTATCTTCTTCAATTTCTTATAGATTAGTTGTGTCTAATACAAAAATAAACAATTTATTTGTTTTCAACTTTTTTTAGTTGAAATAAACAAGAATTAGTTTCGTTTAGAAAAGGTTAATTAACTTTGTGACATGAGATTAATATTTGTGTTTCTTATTTTTAGTTTTTGTTCTTTTTCACAAGAAAATTCTCAAAATAGTTCGATTTTCTCAACAGGAAACTGGTACAAGATTTGTGTTGAAAATGATGGAGTTTATAAATTAAGTAAGGACGATCTCAATAACATGGGAATAGACAACCCAATTTATTGTGATCAAATTTCAATTTTCGGCAACTCATTTGGCATGCTTCCAAATAAAAATTCAGATTATAGACCTTTAGAAATCACTGAGAATAATATAAAATTAATTGATTTGAATCAAAACAATATTTTAGAGAGTGAGGATATAATTTTATTTTATGGAAAATCACCAAACGAATGGGTTTTTAATTCTAGTTCTAAAAATTTTGAGTACGAGCAACATTTATATGATGATAAAAATTGCTATTTCATAAATGTTGAAGGAATTGGTCAATCAAAGAGAATAGTGCTAGAAAATGTTTCTACAATATCTCCAACAATCGTTAATACCTTTAATGATATGGCTGTTGTTGAAAATGAAACAGAAAATCTTATAGAGTCAGGTAGTCAATGGTTTGGACAAAGATTCGATTTACAAGTTCAAAAATCCTATAGTTTTAATTTTCCTAATTTAAGTAATGATTCAATTTATTTAAAAATTTCAGCTGTTTCTCGTTCCACTTCAAGCTCCAGATTTGATATTCGAGCTCAGGGCAATATAATTGGTAATATAAACATATCTCCAATTTCAGGAAATTATGCTTCAGACTATGCAAAAGATGAAGTTTTTAGTAACTATTTTTTGTCTAACTCTGATAATTTGCAAGTTGAGTTAACTTATGTACCTCAAATTTCCAACTCTACAGGCTGGCTTGATTACATTGAAATTAATGCAGAAAGAGAACTAAATTTTGTAGGTACTCAAATGTTATTTACAAATTGTAAATCTATTACATCAGAAGATAGAAAATACCTCATTAACAACGTCAGTACTAATCAATCAATTTGGGATATAACCAATAAAAATGACGTTGTTCAAAAAGAAATTATGTTTTCAAATAATCAGGCTCAGATTTTTTCGAAAGATGATTTGTGTAATGAATTCATTATATTCACCAATTCCAACTATCTATTACCTAGCTTTCATGGAAAAATCGAGAATCAAAATTTAAAAGAAATATCTAATGAGACTGAATATATAATTATAACTTCTAAAGATTTTGAATCTCATGCGTATCAAATCTCAGATCTTCATTCATCTAAGGATAATTTAGTTTGTGAAGTTGTTGTTGTAGATTATATTTATAATGAATTTTCTTCAGGTGTAAAAGATATCACTGCTATAAGAGATTTTATAAGATTTTTATACCTCAAAGAAAATTCTCAACTTTCATACATTCTTCTACTTGGAGATGGTTCATATGACATGAAAAATAGAGTTCAAAACAACACTGATTTTATACCAACTTATCAAGCTAAAAACTCATTTCATCCAGTCAATTCGTATGTTTCTGATGATTACTTTGTGATGCTAGACGAAGATGATGGTGATTTTTTAAACGATATAATTGATTTGCCAATTGGCAGAATACCAATTTCAAACCAACAGCAAGCAAATGACTTCGTTGAAAAATTATACAGTTATTATTCAAATCATTCACTTGGTTCATGGAGAAATAATTTCACTTTTGTTGCTGACGATTGCGATAATGAATTTTTAGGATCCAATACACACATGTGGCAAGCTGATAGTTTGGCTAACATAATTGACGATAATGTTCAAAATTTTAACATAAATAAAATTTTTCTAGATAATTACAATCAAATTTCAACTCCTGGCGGTCCTAGAAGTCCTGAAGCCCAAAATGCAATAAATGAAGCCATCAGTAAGGGTTCTCTTTTTGTTAATTATACTGGACACGGTGGTGAACTGGGATGGACACAAGAGAGAATACTTGAGCTTTCTCAAATAAATCAATGGTCTAATATTGATAGAATGCCGATTTTTATGACTGCAACCTGTAAATTTAGCAGATTCGACTCACCAACTGTCAGTTCTGCCGGGGAACAACTCTTATTAAATCCAAAAGGTGGTGCAATTGCATTGCTCAGTACTACAAGATTAGTTTATTCTAATCCAAACTATAACCTAAATAAAAAGTTTATCAATTCTATTGTTCATAATGCTAATCTTAACGATCAAAAAATTAAACTTGGAGATATTTTTCTGGAGACAAAAGTTAATAGTGGTTCTAGCTTAAATAACAGAAATTTTACCCTTTTAGGAGATCCTGCATTGACAATTAATTTCGCTGAAAACTTAATTGAAATAACTGAAAGTTCTGTCGATACTATGAAAGCGTTTTCAGAGGTTTCGGTAAAAGGAATAGTAAAAAATAATTCAGGTTCAAAAATTGAGAACTTTAATGGGTTTTTAAATGCCAAAGTTTATGAATATGAAAGAAATTTGTCTACGCTAGGGCAACAGAATTGTACACCAATGCCGTATAGAGATCAAAGCTCTTTGATATTTAACGGAAACTGCACGGTTGTGAACGGAGACTTTAATTTTAAATTTACTGTACCAGGTGATATCTCATACTTGTTTGGAAATGCCAAGATAAGTATGTATGCATTTGATACAACTAATACATTTTCTGATGCTAAGGGCTATGATGAAAGTTTTGTAATAGGTGGCATTGAAAATAACTTTGTTGAGGATAATCAAGGTCCTCAAATTGATTTATATATCGACAATAGAAATTTTGTTGATGGAGGACTTAGCAGTGAAAACCCTGTGCTAATCGTTGATTTATTTGATGAGAGTGGTATTAACACAACACTTAATGGGATTGGACATCAGATTACTGCCACTTTGAATGGTGGACCACCATTAATATTGAATGATTTTTATACATCAGCATTAGATAACTATAGATCTGGAACAATAGAATATCAATTTTTCTCACTTGAAGATGGTGAGTACATAGTGAATGTTAAGGCATGGGACTCTTTTAACAATTCCAGCGAGAAAAGTATAGCTTTCTTCATCAGAGACGGAAATGTTCTCTCCATTAAAAATTTTCAATGCTTACCAAATCCAGTTGTAGGTAACTGTAATTTCTATTTTGAGCACAATCAATCATCAACTTTTCTAAAAATCAACATAATTATCTATGATATGCTTGGAAATGAAATCAAAAAAATTAAAAGAGCATTTGATGGTCAGAGTAGCAGAATTGGTCCTATATTATGGAACTTAGGAGATGAAACCAATGAAATTGACGGGGGTATATATATTGCTAAGTTATTTGTTGAGAACGAAATGGGCTTGACTAAGACTAAATCAAATAGAATTATAATAATTAATGAATAATAACGTTAATTGCAATATATTTGAAACATGAGATTTATTAGCATTTTTGTTTTGATAATTTTAGCTAACCAGTTTGCATACACTCAAAATCAGTTAGAAATTGATGACCTGACAGGCGGTCTTAACACAATAACAACAGCAGTACCTTTTCTAATGATAACTCCAGATTCAAGATCTGGATCAATGGGAGATGTTGGAGCTGCTACCTCTCCAGATGCTAGCTCAATAAGTACAAATCCAGCTAAATATAGCTTCATAGAAGATGATTTAGGCTTTTCAATTTCATATGTTCCTTGGCTAAGAGCACTAGTGCCTGACATCAATCTTTCATACATTAGTGGCTATAAAAAATTAAATCAGAATGATGCAGTTGCTTTTGAGTTGAGATACTTTTCGCTTGGTGATATTACATTTACTGATATTTTAGGAAACACCTTAGGTCAATTTAATCCTAATGAATTAGCATTGGGAGGTTCATATTCTAGAAAGCTTTCAGACTTATTTTCATTATCTCTAGCAACAAGATATATATACTCAAATCTTACAGGAGGACAGATGGCTGGAGATATTCAAACCAATGCTGGAAAATCTTTTGCAGCTGATGTTGCAGGATATTTCACTAACAAAATTAGATTCTTAAAAAAAGATTCTGACTTATCATTCGGATTTAATATCTCTAATATTGGAAACAAAATTTCATATACAAATGTGGGTGAGAGAGATTTTATACCCATCAATTTAAAACTTGGTTCTTCATTAAACATTAATTTTGATGACTATAATAGCATGTCTTATTCATTTGACATTAATAAGCTTCTTGTTCCAACTCCACCACTTTATAATTCTGAAAACGAAATTATTGCAGGAAAAGATCCAAATGTGTCAGTTGTAAGCGGTATTTTTCAATCTTTCTCTGATGCGCCAGATGGATTTTCAGAAGAGCTTCGTGAAATTAATTTATCTTTTGGAACAGAATACTGGTATGCTAAACAGTTCGCTCTTAGAGGAGGATATTTTTACGAACATGACACCAAAGGAGGTAGAAAATTTTTCACTTTTGGTGCAGGTGTTAAATACAACGTTTTTGCTTTAGATTTCTCATATTTAATAAATGCAAGTAGAACAATAAACGGTACTAATCCATTAGCAAATACTATGAGATTCACAATGATTTTTGATATTGGGGCATTACAACAAGAGGGAATATAATGTATAAAGTAGGAATAGGATACGATGTTCATTCTCTTGAAATAGGTAAACCGTTCACACTTGGTGGTATAAAATTGAATCATAGTAAGGGGTCGGTTGGCCATTCAGACGCCGATGTATTAATACATGCAATATGTGATGCATTACTTGGAGCATTAAACTTGAGAGATATTGGTTTCCATTTCCCTGATAATGAAAAAAAATATGAAGGTATTGATAGTAAGATACTATTAAAAAAGGTAATTGCAATGATGTTTGAAAATAAATTTGAAATCTCAAATATAGATTCAACAGTGTGTCTTCAATCTCCAAAATTAAAAGACCACATACAAGAGATGAAGCTTGTACTTGCTAAATGTATGCAAATAGATTTATCTCAAATATCAATCAAAGCAACTACCACTGAAAAGTTAGGTTTCGTTGGCAGGGAAGAAGGCGTCTCTTGCTATGCGGTTGTTATGCTAAAAAAGTTAGTTAGCTAAACAACTTTCTCCTTTTTCTTCAAAATAAATTAGTGAATCAATCATTCTAATTACCTCAGAAACATTTCTTTGAAGTGTAAAGAAGTTGACAGTTTGATATTGCACTACACCACTCTTATCAATCAAAAAAGTACCTCTTAAAGGAATCATTGGTCCATCACAAGTGAGTTGATCTTCCTCGTTTAATGAATAATCTCCATACAGAACTCCATAATTAGATGAGATTGTCTTTGTCATATCTGAAATTAATGGAAATGTTACACCTTTGACTCCACCATTTTCTTTTGAAGTATTTAGAAATGCTTTATGTGACTCTTCAGAGTCTGCAGAGCAAGCTATAACTTCAACATTTCTATTTTTAAATTCATCAAGTCTTTTCTCAAATGCATAAAGTTCATTTGGACATATTGAAGAGAAATTTTTTGTGTAGAAGATTAATAAGACATATTTTTTGTTTAAAAATTGTTCAATTGAAAAATTATCTACGATTTCGCAACCATTAACTACAGCTTTTGCATTAAATGAGGGGGCTTTTTTTCCTGTTAGTACAGACATATTTTTTTTACAAAAATAATAATATGATTTCTAAGTCAAAAGAAACTGTAAACTTTTGTTGCAATGTAGCTTCCTAAAAAAGGGCCTAATAAATAATAAAAAAGATTACTAATAATATCTTGACCCTCAATGAAATTACTAATTAATAAAGGACCAATCGCAACTGCTGGATTTAACACAGCTCCTGAAATATTACCTACAGCTAGAATTGATATAACCACGGTTAAGGCAATTAAGAAACCGTAGATGTAATTTCCTCTTGTTTTGTCGCTCACAGCAAATAATAAAATTGTTGAAATGAGAAAAAAAGTGAATAATATTTCACATGCTATAATTTCATAAAAATGATAATCAACATTATCAAATCTATTAATTAATATGCCACTAATTAATAACTTTAAATATGAAGCTGACAAGGAACCAAATAATTGAGAACATACATAAAAAAAAGATTCTTTAAGAGTTAGTTTTTTCATTAGGTAAATGCAAAATGTAACTGCAGGGTTATAATGTGCCCCTGAAAAATGATAACCAATGTAAATTATTATCGCTAGAGTAATACCAATATACATAGGATTACTAAAGGTAAGTACCGTAAAAACAAGGACAAAAGTTCCGAGAAATTCAGTTAGATATTTTTTCATATGTTTTTAATAACAAATTGAGCTCTTTTCTTTACTGAGGTTTTAGGAATCATTATCACATTGTATTTACATTCCTTGTATGTGTTTAACAAAATTTTACCAATTAGTTCTGCTGTTTTATAATCTTCATTTCTTTTGTTATCATTTTTATAGATATCTTTCCATGCCGGTGCAAAAAAAATATTTTTATTGTATTTGTATTTTAATAAGAATCTATGCCAGAGCTCATTGTCAATATAAAGATTTTTGAATTTTAAATATGCTAAAGAATCAAAAATACCCCTGTCAAAAAAATACAATCCTTTTTTACAACTATTATATTGATTAATTCTTTCTTTTAATATAATCTTTTCGCTATCGTTATCAACAGAATTGATTTTTTGATTTGTTTCTTTGGCAAAATCTCTGGCTACCTCTTCTAAGCAATTATATTTTAATTTTTTAAGTTGTGATATAATTGAAGTTTTTCCACTTCCCGGAGGTCCAGTAATTATTACTTTTTTAGAAAGAATATTATTCAATTTTTATTATAATTTTTTACCAAGTATAATTAATCTCTCAGAGTTTTTTTTATATTCTTCAAGGCTATAATTTCCAAATAAGCCAACAAGTTCTATTCCTAATTTTTCAAATGCGTCTCTAAAATAATCAAGCTTGAGTAAGCTAACTTTTTCGTAATAACTAAATTCTAAATCATTATCTACAATTCTTACTTCTTTTATGATTTTATTGCCTTTAATATACCTTTTTATCAAAAAAATAACATCATTAATTTGTTTTTTTTCGTTGCTAACTAAGTTTTTAATTACATTTTCGACATTAAAAAAGTCAATCACAATATGACAATTTTTTTTTACACTATCAGCCATTGATTTAATTACATCAAAATTGTCTTTTTCATCATCAAAGTATCCAATTGAGGTGAATAGATTAAGACATAGGTTGAAATAGTCCACTTTAAAACAATTTCTCATATCAAACTTGTGAAAACTAAGGCAATCGTTTTCGAATTTTTTACAAAAATTAATACTTTCACAAGAGAGGTCTATTCCGGTTACTTGAAAGCCTAAAGAGTTTAAAAAAATTGAGTGTCTACCTTTGCCGCATGCAACATCTAAAATTCTATTGTTTTTTTCAAGATTTAGTTTGTTAATTAAATTCTTGATGAAGTGATTAGCTTCGCTGGTGTCTCTGTTTCTATATAAAATATGATAATATTTGGAATCAAACCAATTCTCATACCAGTAAGCTTTATTCATTCCTTTGGCTTTGAATTTCGTATAAAACAATTGCTGTAGCAACAGAAACATTTAAAGAGTTAATAGTTCCAAACAAATCTATTCTTAAAGAGGTATCGCATATTTTTAAAACATTTTTACTTATGCCTAAGTTCTCAGATCCCATTACAACTGCAATAGGATCTGTTAAATTAAAATCACTAATCTTTTTATTCCCTTTTTCGCTACAAGCAACTATTTTTAAGCCAGATTCTTTTAAAAATTGTATACTTTCTTGAAGATTCCAAGACCTACATACTTTAATTTTTGATAATGCTCCAGCTGATGTCTTGATTGCGTCTGAATTTATCGAGGCAAAGTTTTTTTCTGGTACTAAAATAGCATCTACTTGTAGGCACTCAGCACTTCTTGCAATAGCTCCAAAATTTCTTACGTCAGTAATATTGTCAAGTATTACTATTAGTGGTGTCTTACCTCTTTCATAAGTTTCTGGCACAACATTTTCAAGTTTGTGAAAATCAATTGGTGACAGAAATGCAACTACTCCTTGGTGGTTTTTTTTAGTTATTCGGTTAATTTTCTCAGCTGGTACATGCTTGTAATTTATTCTTTTTGATCTGACTAGCTTCCATAGCTCAGCAAACAAATCGTTTTTCAAACCTCTTTGAATTAATAATTTATCAATTGTTTTACCTGAGCTTATTGTTTCAATTATAGATCTTATTCCATATATAAGTTCTTTATTTTTCATCTTTTTTAAATTCGATATTTGCCTCGATATCAGGAATTTGTCTTAATTCAATTTCTTTTTTAATTTTTTCAGATTGACTTTTTAAATCTTTTGTTAGTATTTGTTTTTTTCTTTTTTCCATTGGAGGGTTTAATTTTTCAGCATTCTCAAACTGAATGACGCTTTCTAATATGTCTCTGGGAAGTAAGGAACCAGTTTTACTGAGTGTTTCTAAAAATTCACTTGCAAAAAATTGATCAATTTGGATTCTTCGTTTTGTTGTATGTGCAAATTTACCAATTACTCTGCAGATATTATCTCTTTCCTCTGGACTAAGTTTATCGGCAAATTCATATTCTTCTATTTTTTTTAAACTTAGAATTATTGGTTCTAAGGAGTCTTTAGTTATTACACTAACATTATAATCACCAATGTTATAAGTAAATTTATCAATTACAGATAGTGTATTAGATGGTATGACTAAAAAAAGATCTTTTTTGACATTTTCATGTTTTGCATATTTTTTTAAATTTTCAGTTTGATCTTTAATGTATTTTGGAAAATTGCTTAAGTCATCACTTCCCGGACTTTTCGCATCAAAAATTATCAACTGGTCCATAATCTCAATGCAATTATCAGGCTTGTTTCTTGGATAAGGAAAATCTTCTTGACCTATGTATTTAATTACATGATTGTTACAAATCAATTGAATATAACTTTGTACGTCTTTCTCGTGTTCGTTCCAAATTTTTTTCATTTTTTCGATATTTTCTTTTTCTTCACGAACTCTTTCATCATTTACTCTTGCAATTTCTGACTGTAGATTTTGTTGAATTGTATTAATTGATTCAATCCCTTTTCTTTGTGTTTCATTTCTGCTTTCTTCATTATACTTTAATTTGATAACCTCGCTTTTCAAAGAACTTTTTTCTTGTTCTGCTATTTTTAATCTTTCGTCAAGCTGAATTTTTTCGGCTTTTATTTCATCAAAAGACAATAGTCTCGCCTTGGCTATTTTTACATCCTCTTCTAAACTTTTTATTTTTTCTTCTTTTTGGATAATATTTTTTTGCAGTTCACGATTTTCATCCAAAGATTCGACATTATTTTTTGTTTTTAAGATTAGTGCTGATATTATTATTAGAATTATTAAGAGAGATAAAATGATAATTTCCATAACTTTAATTTGATTATTTAATCAGTACCAATGTACCAACTTCTACCTTTCTGTACAAATCTATTACGTCTTTATTTTTCATTCTAACGCACCCATGAGAAGAGGGTAAACCTATTCTTCCTTCCTCGTTGGTTCCATGTATATAAATATAACGTTCGTAAGAATCTATTCCATTGCCTTTGTTTACCCCATATTCTTCACCACTCAACCACATAATCCTAGTTGATATTATGTCAAGATCAACTTTACTTGTGTCAGAAATTACGTCTACAATTTCTCCTGTTAACTTTCTTCCGATAAATCTTGAATTAATTGGAACATTATCACCAATTTTTGATTTTATGCGATGTATTCCTATTGGAGTTTTGTTGCTTCCAGCTTTATTTCCTATACCTTTTTCAGAGCTAGATATTGAATAAATATCTGTAATTTTTTTTTCTTCTATAAAATAAAGCTTTTGATTTTTAATTTCGATACAAATAAAACTTGATGGTAAATTTCTATTTTTCTGAAAAAAATAATTTTCACATTCCTTAATTATCAAATCGTCGCTTATGAACAAGTTTGTAAATAAAAATATTAGGTATAGATTTATCACCATTTAATCTGTTGTTTTCCAAGTTGATATAAAATTTGATTTGTTTTAGAAAAATGTTTGCATCCAAAAAAGCCACTATGAGCTGAAAAAGGTGAGGGATGTGCTGCAACTAAAATGTGATGCCTCGAGCTGTCAATTATCGATAATTTACTTTGCGCAAACTTTCCCCACAAAAGAAAAATAATATTCTCTTTTTTATCAGATATAATTTGTATTACTTTATCAGTAAAATTTTCCCATCCAAAATTTTTATGAGAACCTGCTTGGTTCTTACTAACAGTCAAAATAGAATTCAAAAGTAAAACTCCTTGATTTGCCCATCTTTCTAAATTTCCAGAAATAGCTAATTCAACTTTTAAATCATTTCTTATTTCTTTAAAAATATTTTTTAATGATGGTGGCAGGGAAATATTTTCGTTGACAGAAAAGCATAATCCATTTGCTTGTCCTTCATTATGATAAGGGTCTTGGCCCAATATGACAACTTTTACGTCATTAAGTGGAGTTAACTCAAATGCTTTAAAAATATTTGTTCCCTTTGGAAAAACAGTAGTTTTTGCTTTTTCTTGTAAAATTTTTTTCTTTAAAACTTTAAAGTAATCTTTTTGGAATTCTTGTAATAATTCCATCTTCCATGATTTTTCTAGAATAGGATTCAATTTTTTAAAATGTTAATAAAGATAAAAATAAATTGATTTTTTTTGTTTTCAAACATAACTTTATATGTGTATTTTTGTAAAAAAAAATATGAGACTATTTTTAGGTTTAATCCTTTTATTTGCTTCCTCTTGCAGTGTTTACAAAGAAAAATGCGATGGTGTTTCTGAAAACAATTCAAAAAAAATGAATATTGTTAACGAAGTAAATAACTCTTAATTGTAGCAAATAAATGCTTATTAAAAATTAAATATGAGTGCCAGCATCGAAATAAAAGAAAGAGTAGAAAAAACAAAAAAACCTTGGGTCAGTATAGATTTAAAAAAAAGCAAATCAGACTTTATTAAAAATAGAAAAAGAAAACCTTCATGGCTAAAAGTCAAATTACCAACTGGTGATGCTTACAAGAAGGTCAGATCCATTACTTCTGAAAATAATTTGCATACAATTTGTGAAAGTGGCAATTGCCCCAACATGGGAGAATGCTGGGGTGAAGGAACTGCTACTTTTATGATACTTGGAAATATCTGTACCCGATCATGTGGTTTTTGCAATGTGAAAACTGGCAAGCCATTACCTGTTGATTGGAGTGAGCCTCTCAAAGTTGCGAATTCTATCAAGCTCATGGGAGTTAAACATGCTGTAATAACTTCTGTTGACAGGGATGAGCTAGAAGATGGTGGAGCGAGTTTTTGGGTAGAGACAATCAAACAAATTAGAAAAATTTCACCTGATACCACAATGGAAACACTTATTCCAGATTTTAAAGGAGTTGATAGACATATTAAAATGATTGTCGATGTTGCGCCAGAGGTTGTATCACACAACCTAGAAACAGTTAGGAGTTTAACTAAGAAAGTTAGAATTCAAGCCAAATATGATAGAAGTTTACATACTTTAAAAGTATTACATGAGGGAGGAATGAAGACAAAATCTGGTGTCATGCTCGGATTAGGTGAAATCGAAGATGAAATTATTGAAAGTATGAAAGATTTAAGGAAAGTAGGTGTATCAATTCTTACTTTAGGCCAATATTTGCAACCCACCTTCAGGCATTTGCCAGTTAGTGAGTTTGTTAAACCTGAAAAATTTTCTAGATTAAAGGAAATTGGCTTGGAGTTAGGCTTTAGGCATGTTGAAAGTGGCCCACTTGTAAGGTCTTCATATCATGCAGCTAGGCATATTCATTAGTTCATAAATTTTTTCAAAATTTAATCAGAATCATTATATTTGTTATCTAACAATAGAGCAAGAGCATGACAAAATTTCTAACAACTATAATTTTATCAATTTTTTTGACGGTCCCTTTCCAATCATTTGCACAAAATAAAGTTTGTGGAAGTTATAAAGGTTACATTCAAGATGACATGCATCAAAACCCTGAATTTTACCAATCTATCTCAGAAAAGAATCAAAACTTAAAGCAAGAGTTTGAAAGAATTCAAAACAATTTAGACATCAGTAGCCTAAGATCAACATCTGATAACAATAAGATAATTCCTGTAGTTGTTCATATAATACACGATGACGGCCCAGAAAATGTTTCTGATGAGGTTGTACAGGAAGCTATTGACGCACTTAATAGAAATATCAACGGACAAAGTAACCTGTTTGAGTCAAGAACTCCCGATGTGTTTGCAGCGCTTAGAGGTGTTCCAAATGTTGAGTTCAGATTAGCTCGAATTGATCCAAATGGAGAATCAACAAACGGAATTGTTAGAGTTAAATCTCCATTAACTAATGAACCTTCACCAAGAAACGCTGTTAAATCAGTTAGCTATTGGAATTCATATCAGTATTTCAATATTTGGGTTATTAAAAAGTTCTTACCCGAATCTAATGGAAACACTCTTCTTGGGTTTGCTCAATTTCCCTTTTCCGGATCAATGGCAACGGATGGTGTTGTATTGATTTACAGTGAATTTAATGACCCATCATCTAGTACACTAACTCATGAAGCTGGTCATTGGTTAGGTTTATGCCACCCTTGGGATTGTGGTGCAGGAACATGCGGTGATGACAATATTTTTGATACACCACCCTCTAGAGAAGCAAACTATGGGGTTAGTTTTAATAATTTTCCTTATCATGTTGGATTACAAAATCAAGGATGTATAGCAGATTCAATGAACTGGGCAGGTGAAATGTTTATGAACTACATGGACTATACTCCAGATCAATTTACTACCATGTTCAGTAAAGGCCAAGTTGAAGCTATAAATGAAACTTTGGAAGGTGACGGAACAGTACCGGGGTTCAGACAATATATGTGGTCTGATATAAACATTGATTCAACCGGTACACGAGATGGGTATCTGCCTCCCACATGTACTAAGCAACTAAATATTTTTGAAAACAATGATGCGTATCAAGTTTGTATTGGAGAGGAAACTTGGTTTAGGTCAAATTCAAGGATATTTGGTAACAGTATTTCTTCTGTCGAGTGGGACTTTGGTGATGGAACAATTACAAGTGGTAGCTATAACGGACAGTTAGGTCACTATGAACTTCACACATATGCTAATGAAGGTACCTATGATGTCAAATTTAAAATAACTTATGATGAAGTAATAAAAGTAAGGGCAAGTGATCCTTCTTTAATTCCAGCAAGTGATCCAAGTTTAATTCAAGCAATCACAACTGATAAAATAGTACAAGGAACACAAGATGAATTAAATAATATGTCTGCCTCTAATATTTCCTCACACTACATAGATAGTTTAGGTAAATATTGGGGACTAGAAGATACTACATTCTACAGAGGTAAGGTTCAAGAAACAATCTACGAATACGATTATACTAATACTTGTGTTGCTGAAATAGTAAAACCTGCTTTTGTAACTGTAAACCCTGCATCATCTCAAAACACTTCTCCCGAAACTTACGAATTTATCACTGGTCTAGATACAGACTGGACTGTAACTGAAAATAATTATGATAACAGTGTTTGGGCAATTTCTGATTTATCACAACAAGCTAAATGGGAATGGTATTCAGGAAATGGAAGTATTAAAATTAGCAACTTTGAACTTTCAGAGAAAGGAATTATTGGTGGTTACTCAGAAATTATCTCTAAATCTTTTAATCTTTCATCATACACTACTCCTGCAATTAAATTTAGTTGGTCTGGCGCTGCTTTGAATACATTTCCCACTAATGAATTAAGAGTTCATTACTCAACAAATTGCGGTGAAAACTGGTTGTCTTTAGCCACTTTAGACCCTGTTACAACCTCTAGAACTGGATATATAGCAACCAATTTTGTTCCAAATGAAAATGATTGGTTGGATACTGTTCTTACTAAGAATGCTTTAAAAAACAATAATGTCAAGTTTAAGATTTCATATGATGCAGGTACTACTGCCCACAATAACATATACATTGATTATATAAAAATTGGAGAGGCATCCTCTTTACTAAATGAAAACAATAATTCAATTTCTCAAAAAGTGTCTGTTTTCCCAAATCCTCTGGATGAGTCTAGCTCTATTTTACTTGAAAACTTTGGTGGACTAGAGACAAGCATTGATATCATAAATATTCTTGGTGAGAAGGTTTACAATATATATGAGGGAGTTATACAAAGCGATTATTTTGAAATTAATAATTTAAGAGCTCGTATCAAAAAAGACGGGATATACTTTGTTAGAGCTACAAGTTCATCAAATAAATCGTTTACGAAAAAAATAATTTTAAACTAAGTTTAAATATGAACAATCAAGGCAATGGAAAGTGCCCCATCTTTCATGGTGGGAGCACAACTAAGGTTTCATCAATTGATAAATGGTGGCCAAAATCATTAAATCTAGATATTTTACATCAACATGACTCTAAATCAAATCCTAACTCTAGTAATTTTGATTACAGAGAGGAAGTTAAAAAATTAGATTTTGATGGACTAAAAAATGATATGAATGAAATGATGACTAGCTCAGTTGAATGGTGGCCTGCGGATTGGAATCATTATGGAGGTTTGATGATTCGAATGGCTTGGCATGCAGCAGGTACATATCGTATTTCTGATGGTAGAGGTGGTGCAGGAACTGGAAACTTACGTTTTGCACCTTTAAACTCTTGGCCGGACAACACTAATTTAGATAAGGCTAGAAGACTTTTGTGGCCTATCAAAAAAAAATATGGAAATAAAATAAGTTGGGCTGACTTGTTTATTCTTGCAGGAAATGTTGCTTATGAAAGTATGGGGTTAGAAATGTTCGGTTTTTCATATGGAAGGCCAGATATTTGGCACCCAGAGATTGATATTAATTGGGGTCCTGAGAATGAGTTTTTAGCTCCTAGCGAACAAAGATATGATGATTTAAATGAACCATCAACCATGCAAAAACCTTTAGCAGCGGCTCACATGGGTCTCATTTATGTTAATCCAGAGGGTGTCAATGGAAAGCCTGACCCATTAAAGACAGCGCTTCATGTCAGAGAAACTTTTGCTAGAATGGCCATGAACGATGAGGAAACTGTTGCTCTTACAGCTGGAGGCCATACAGTTGGAAAAGCTCATGGAAATGGTGATGCAAATTTACTTGGTCCGGGGCCTGAGGGTGGAAATATCAATGAACAAGGCTTTGGGTGGCATAATCCTAGTGGTTTAGGTAATGGTAAAGACGCTGTAACAAGTGGAATTGAAGGAGCATGGACTACCAATCCAACTAAATGGGATAATGGTTATTTTGATATGCTTTTCAATCATGACTGGGAATTAAGAAAAAGTCCTGCTGGTGCATGGCAATGGGAACCTAAAGAAATTGCTGAAAACAAAAAACCAGTTGATGCGAATAATCCTAATAAAAGAAATAATCCAATAATGACTGACGCTGACATGGCTATGAAAATGGATCCAATTTACAGAGATATATCGCTCAAATTTATGAACGATCAAGATTATTTTTCTCGAACATTCGCAAGAGCATGGTTTAAGCTTACACACAGAGATATGGGGCCAAAAACAAGGTATATAGGTCCCGATTTGCCTAAGGAAGATTTAATTTGGCAAGATCCTGTTCCTGAGGGAAATAAAAATTATGATATAGAAAAAGTTAAGCAAGAAATAAAATGCCTTAATTTAAGCATTTCACAAAGAGTTTCGGTTGCATGGTGCAGTGCTAGTTCTTTTAGAAATTCAGATTTAAGAGGAGGTGCTAATGGGGCAAGAATAAGATTACTTCCTCAAATCAATTGGCAATCAAATGAGCCAGATGAGTTAGCTTTAATTTTACCTCAATATCAAAAAATATCAGAAAAATTTGATGTGAGTATCGCTGATATTATTGTTTTAGCAGGCAATACAGCTATAGAAGAAGCCATAGAACTAAGTGGTCATAAAGTGAATGTCCCTTTTAAATCAGGTAGAGGAGATGCCAGCTCAAAAATGACTGATGAAAATTCATTTGCTTCGCTTGAGCCAATTGCAGATGGTTTCAGAAATTGGGTTAAGGAAGAATTAACATCAAATTGTGAAGAATATTTACTAGATAAAGCTCACCTCCTGGGACTAACTGCTCCCCAAATGACAGTTTTAGTTGGTGGAATGAGAGTATTAGAGGCTAATTACGGCAACTCAAGTGTTGGGGTTTTAACAAACAGACCTGGAACATTATCAAACGATTTCTTCGTAAATATTCTTAGTATGGATTATAAATGGGAAAAAGTAGAAGCTAACAAATTTAACCTGGTAAGTAGGCATGATAATCAAATTAAATGGACTGCAAGTAGGTTTGATCTCATTTTTGGTTCTAACTCTATACTTAGATCATATGCTGAGCATTATGCTCAAGATGACAACAATGAAAAGTTTATATGTGATTTCATCTGTGCATGGAATAAAGTAATGAATGCAGATTTGTTCTAAGAAATAAATTCTTGAAGCACTATTTTATCTTTTTCAAAAACTGCATATGTATTATGATTAATCCAATCACCTAGATTAACATAAGTAAATTTATCCTCTATTTTTATTTTTGGAGCATGCAAGTGGCCAAATATATAATAATCAATTTTAGAAATTTTATTTTTTCTCTTGCAAAAATTTATTAGGGGATCATGTATTTTCTGATTGTCTATTAATTTTGAATCATTTTTCTTTCTGCTAACACTTGACCACATTTTAGCTATTGAAAAAGCAAATGTAGGATGAAGTGAGGAAAAAAGTGCTTGACAAAATTTAGATTTAAATAAAAACTTAATGAACTTGTAAGATAATTTTTTGTTGTGTATTTCATCACCATGAGTTATGAAAATTTTTTTATCATTAATTGATATTAGCATTTCATCTCTGACTTTTGCACCAATTTCATTTTCTATGTATTTGTTCATCCATAAATCATGATTTCCTGTAATGAAGAAAACATCAGTTGAATTTTCAATTAGCTCAATGATTTTAGAAAAAAATCTATGATTACCCTTAGGTACTACGTCATTATATTCATACCAAAAATCGAATGTGTCACCGACGAGATATAATTCTTTAGCATTATTTTTAATTTTTTCAAGCCATTTTACAATTTTAAGTTCTCTCTTATTATTTTCATTAAATGAGTCGCTATCTCCTAAATGGAAATCAGATGCAAAGTAAATTTTATTTTTTTCGCTTTTCAAGTTCCTTTTTTAGTTCAGTGTTAATTTTTTTTGGATCAATTTTACCTTTTGTTATTTTCATAATTTCACCCATAAAAAGACCAATAAGTCCAATTTTCCCTTCGTTATATTCAATTACTTTTTGCGTATACTTTTCTAAAACTTTAGAAATTATTTCTTCAAGGTCAATGGAGTCATTTTCAAAAAATAGATTATTTTTTTCTATGATTTCAATAACTTCTAGATCTGAGTTTAAAAGCTTAGGGAAAATTATTTGTTGAGCAGACGAAATCGAGATTTTTTTATTATCAACAAAAGATAGTAATGCAATAATTTTTTTTCTGTCAATAGGCAATTTATCAATTGGTACTGAATTCGTATTTAGAAATGATTTTATTGGTCCATTAACAAAATTAGCTACTAACTTATAGTTTTTTATGATCTTACAAATTTTTTGAAAATAATCAGAAATTCCTTTGTCTTCAATTAATAGCTTGATATCATAACTACTTAAATCAAATTCTTTTTTAAACTTTCTCTCTAGTTCATTTGGTAATAAAGGTAAATCATTAGCTATGGATTGAATATATTTTTCATCTAAAATCAAAGGCTGTAAGTCAGGTTCTGTAAAGTATCTGTAGTCATCTGCTCTTTCCTTTGTTCTCATTGAATTTGTTGCATTAGTTAGTGCATTGAAGTTTCTTGTCTCTTGTACAATAAATTTACCTTGTTCAATAAGTTCTATTTGTCTATCTATTTCAAAGTCTATGGCTTTTTTAATATTTCTTGTAGAGTTCATATTTTTAATCTCTACTTTTGTGCCAAAGTCTTTGTCATTTTCTTTCATCACTGATACGTTGGCATCGCATCTTAAACTCCCTTCTTCCATATTGCCGTTACAGATGTCTAAGTACCTTACAATTTTTCTGATCTCATTAACAAAGCTTTGTGCTTCAAAGCTTGAACGAATTTCTGGCTCAGTTACTATTTCAAGAAGAGGTACTCCAGCTCTATTGAGGTCAATTAATGAATTATATGGATCAATGTCATGGATACTCTTTCCAGCATCTTCTTCCATATGAATTCGCGTCAGATTTATTTTTTTCTTTGAGCCGTCCTCCAAATCAATTAACAAATGACCACCTTTGCAAATTGGATTTTTGTCCTGAGTTATTTGATAGCCCTTAGGAAGATCAGCATAAAAATAGTTCTTTCTTGAGAAAATATTTTTTTTATTTATATCACATTCTAAAGAAATTCCAAGCTTTAAGGCATATTCTATTAGCTTAGTATTAACAGAAGGTAAAGTACCTGGATATGCAAGTGAAATAGGTGAGATCTTTGTATTGGGATTAGCTCCATAAATATTTTCGTCAGCTGAGTAGGCTTTACTCTTTGTACTTAACTGTATATGAATCTCAAGACCAATTACTGATGTATAGTTATTCTTAATCATTCCTAACAATAAATTTACCAGTTTTTGTAGTTGATTTTTGATTTTTAATCTTGTAAATATAAAGACCATCATTTAACGAAATATTAAAAGTTTGATCTTTATCAATATCAGCTTGAAATAATATTTTTCCATTTAAATCGTAAATGGTTAATATTCCATCGCTTTCATCCGTTAGTGAAAAGAAATTTTTAACGGGATTTGGAAAGATTACTTCATTAATTTTTTCAGTTTCTAAATTAGAAGTAGCATCGCATTTAAATATATACAATCCAGTCTGCATATCAGAAACAAGGATGTTCCCTGAACTTAAATATGGATAAACACCCCATGCGCCCCTGTAAGAAATATGATTATTTGGACTGTAGGTATCGTAATAACATACTTCAATTGGAGCATTTGGATTTGAGATATCGTAAACTCTTAGGCCATCATGATAATAAGCAACATAAAGTAAGTTGTCTTTAATAATAGCATTATGAGCCATTGAATTTGCATCAACTCCAGAGTTAAATACTGAAATTACAGAGATATTAGTTAAATCAGACAAATCAAGAATTTTAATATCGTAGCCGTGATTTTCATCTTGCATTGCATAGATATCCCCAGACTGATTTAACCAACCTGAGTGATTATATCCAGCGTCAGGGTATGAAGTTAAAGATCCTAGCAAATTAGGCTGATTTGAAATAGAGTTAACATTTGAATAATCAAAGACTCTGAAACCATCGTTTCCACAATTTAAATATGCAGTATCATTTCTTACATACGCATCATGTACATGCCCTATTGTAGGATCATTAAGCTCGTTTATCAAAATAGGTAAAACTGGATTTGCAAGTGAATAAACATCCATTGCATTATTTGAGGCACAAGCATATAATTTGGCTGTACTTGTATCAATAAAAATATTATGTGCTTTGTTGAATAAAGCATTATCATCATATACAACATTAAATGAGTAGGGCAAATTACTAATATCAATGATTTGTAGAGTACTAGAGCTACCTTCATCGCACACTGCATATAAGTAGCCATCAAAATCATGATAGTCTCTGTGAATAACACCTCCACCGGTGTACGCTCCAGCGATAAATGCTGTTTCGTAAATATTTTGAACATTAGAAACATCAAAAATATGGGTGCCAGCAGTTGAACCGATTACGGCAAATTCATGATTATTTATTTCAAAGCCCCAAATTTCATTGTAAGTATTGTCATATGCCCAAGAACCAACCAAGGAAGTATCATTCCAATTATAAATTAAGTTAGCTTCTTGAGAATTACAAAAAAAAGAGAAAAGAAGTATTAAAATTGTTATTGTGTTTTTCAATTTATAATCTTTTTAATTAATGTTATGAGATTAGGTTGAGCTTTTTTAGCAGCTTGTTGTATCTCCTCATGAGTAACTTTTTCAATTTTTCCTTCAATACCAAGATCAGTAATTACTGAAACCGCGAAACATTGCATGTTCATATGTCTTGCTACAATTACCTCAGGAACAGTAGACATTCCAACAGCATCACCACCAATTATTTTTAAAAATTTATATTCAGCAGGTGTTTCAAGATTAGGTCCGGTAACACAAACATAGGTTCCTTTGTGAAAACAAATTTTACTTTCATTAAATATTCTTTCAGCAGACTCAATCAGTTCTTTACTGTAAGGCTCACTCATGTCAGGAAATCTTGTTCCTAGTTCTGAAATATTTTTACCAATAAGAGGTGAGGGGGCTAAGTTAATATGGTCATTTATTATCATAACATCTCCAATTTCAAAGTTAGAGTTCATTCCACCAGCTGCGTTACTTAAAATAACTTTTCGAATATTAAGTATTTTCATTAATCTTATTGGTAGAGTAACCTCTTCCATAGAATAGCCCTCATAGAAATGGAATCTACCTTGCATAATCATTACATCTATGTTGTTGATTTTGGCAAAGATTAGGTTTCCTTCATGTCCTTCAACAGTAGATTTAGGGAACTCAGGAATATTTTCATAGCTTATAGATTTTATTATTTCAAGACTATCAACTAAATTGTTAAGACCAGTGCCTAAAATAATACCATATTTAGGCTTCATTTCTATTAAATTTTCAAGATAGTTCTTTATTCTTTGAAGTTTCTCTAACATGTTCTAGAATATTTTTTTCAAAATTATCATTTTCGTGAAAATCAAGAGCTATCTTTTGTACATAAAAAGGATACTGTCCAATAAATCTAATGAAATTCATCAATTTTACTCTATCTTTTTCTGTAGTTACTATAATTTTATCAGTTGTATCTATTTTATTAAATGTTTTTATGATTTCATCGACATCAGTTTTTTTAAAGCTATAATGGTCAGTTTTAGAGTAAGTGTGAACTTTTCTACTAATCTTTGCTAAATCGTTAAATAATTCAGTGTTGTCAGCGATAGCTGTCACTAAAAGAATTTCAGTTTTGGAGCTGATATTAAATTTTTTTTTAGTTCTAATATGTGTTAAATCTAAATATTTTGTTTGACAGAAATAAGTAGGTTTATTGCACAAATGATTTGAAAAGTACTTCCTTTTTTTATTGTCTAATGACAAACCACATTTTGTAATTATGATATAGTCAGATCTTTTAAAGTTTTTCTTTTTTTCTCTTAATCTACCAAAAGGTAGCAAATAATCATTAAAAAATGGATTTTTAAATGTTGTCAAAATAAATTGTATGTCAGCTTTAACCCATCTGTTTTGAAATCCGTCGTCCATAATTATTAGTTCAACATTCTTATCAATCAATTTTTTGATTCCTCTCTGTCTATTAACGTCAACTGCAATTATTAAGAATGGATACTTGCTTTTAAGCATACAAACCTCATCACCATATTTGTTAGTATCAATATCATCAACAAAATGAAATCCTTTACTTTTTCTCTTATAACCCCTAGAAATAATCCCTATTTTATAGTCTTTTGAAAGCATATTAATGAGGTGATCCACAAACGAAGTTTTTCCCGTGCCACCAGCAGACAAGTTGCCGACACAAATTAAAGTCTTATTGAAGTTTTCAGACTTTAAAATACTGTAATTGAATAGAATGTTTTTGAACTCGGAAAAAATTCCATAAATGAATGAAAAAAATCTTAATAGTAACATTAGTCAAGCAAAGATATACAATAAGATATTTATATTATTTTTGAAAAATGAAGATTAAAGATGTAATTGATTATTTGGAGGATTTTGCACCAATTTCTCTACAAGAGGACTATGACAATAGCGGTCTTAATATTGGGAACATAAATAATGAATTAACTAATATTTTAGTTTCTTTAGATTGTAATCTTGAAGTAATTAAAGAAGCAATAAGTCTAAATTGTAATCTGATAATAACGCATCATCCGATAATATTTAAAAATTTAAGATCAATAACAGGTTCGAACAATTCTGAAAATTGTATTGTAGAAGCAATCAAAAATAATATTTCAATTTATTGTATTCATACCAACCTTGACAATACTTTTTATGGTGTAAATTATAAAATAGCAGAAAAGTTAAAGATTAATGATTACAACATTTTAAAACCAATATCAAATATTTTCAAATTAGAAGTTTACTGTCCTGATGAGCATTGTGATGAGCTCAGAAATGCCATTTTTGAATCTGGAGCTGGAAAAATGGGCAATTATGATTCTTGTAGTTTTAATGTTAATGGTAAAGGTACTTTTAAACCACTATCTGGATCAAAACCTTCGATTGGTAAAAAAAATAAGCTTGAAATTGTAAGCGAGCAAAAATTAGATTTCATATTTTATGAAAATCAAATGAAAAATGTTATTCAAGCGATGGAAAAATCTCACCCATATGAAAAAATTGCTCATCAAATTATTAAACTGAATAATAAAAATCTTTATGCTGGCTCTGGAGGATATGGTTTTCTTGCCAAATCAACCCGAACAGTTGATTTTATTAAACATCTAAAAAGTATTTTTAAAGCAGAGGGTATAAGGCACACTAAGGTATTAAATGAAAAAATTCATAAGATTGCTTTTTGTGGAGGAAGTGGTAGTTTTCTAATTGAAAGTGCGATTAAAAATAAATGTGATGTATTTATCACTAGCGATTTAAAATATCATGATTTCTTTGATTATCAAGATCAGATATGTATTGTAGATGTTGGACACTTTGAAAGTGAACAGTTTACTATGGATTTAATAAAAGAAAAAATTTCTCAAAATTTTAGTACATTTGCCGTCCACTTATCTAATGTTAAAACAAACCCAATAAAATATTTAAATTAATGGTAAAAAAGCAAGAAACAAAAACAGCGAGTATAAAATCAGTTGAGGAAAAGCTAAAAGCA
Source organism: uncultured Bacteroidota bacterium (assembly GCA_902587125.1). Lineage (GTDB taxonomy): Bacteria > Bacteroidota > Bacteroidia > Flavobacteriales > BACL11. The sequence goes on along the minus strand of CACIJW010000003.1, from coordinate 98,180 downwards.
TTATATCAGCTTCAGTTAATAGACTCAGAAGTTGACAGAATACGAACTGTGAGAGGCGAGCTTCCATTAGAAATTGAGGATTTGCAAGACTCCATAGAAGCCTATTCTAAAAGAAAGGAAAAAGTAGTTAAAGAAATTGATTCAGAAAATGAAGTAAAAACAAAAAATACTAATCAAATAGCAGAATCAAATGAGCTAATTAAAAAGTATAAAAAACAACTTGAGAATATCAAGAATAATAGAGAATTTGTGTCACTCACTAAGGAGATTGAATTCCAAACTTTAGAAATTGAACTGTCAGAGAAGAAAATCAAAAACTCTGAAGCAAATTTACTTCATCACACAGAAAAACTTAACAGTTTAAATGATGATCTAAATGTAAGAAAAGATGAGCTGGATAAAAAATCAGGAGAGTTAGATGAGATAGTTAAAGAAACCGAAAAAGAAGAAGAAGCTCTATTAAAAAAATCACAAAAAGCGAAAAAGGTCATTGATGACAGATTGTTGTTAGCGTATGAAAAGATAAGAGGTAATGTAAAAAATGGTTTAGCAGTGGTTTCGGTCAAAAGAGACGCTTGTGGTGGCTGTTTCAACAAAATACCACCTCAAAGACAGCTAGATATTAAGCTTCACAAAAAAATTATTATTTGCGAGCACTGTGGAAGAATATTAGTCGATGAAGAGGAGCTTCAGAAAAGTTAATTAGAATTTCAGTCCAATACCTAGCACAATCCTGTGCCTATCTTTTTCAAGCTCTGCAGTTTCAGAAACTCCATTAACTTCATATAAGTTATAGTTTTGCTTTCCTTTGGAATTAGTGTAGCTTGCATCTATGAAATAATTACCAATACTATATCCAACTCCTATTGAATTAGTAACCAAATTAAAATCGTCGTTGTCCTCGATGGGACTACCATGTTCTGAATAACCAAATCGAAGTGACAAGTTGTTTGATCTATATTCACCACCAATTTTGATATTATTAGTTCTCACATAATTTGTTGACATAAAATCATTTTCTTCACTAAATCTTTCAATGTCTGATTGAAGACTTATGAAGCTATAGTCAATTGTTTCATAATCAATGCTTAAAAGTAAATTGTTAAAAGTAGAGGATGCACCTAATATAATTTTCCAGGGCGTTATCAAGTCGTACTCAAAGAAACCATAAGGAGAGGACTCAGAACTACTCTCACCATTACTAAAGCTTGTTCTCATTGATGAGTTAAATTCTTCTTGTATGTAGATATATGAAGGTGAATGTGCAGAAAGACCAACTCTAAAGTTGTTATTGAGTCTGTAAATTGCTCCGGCTTTGATATTTATACCACTTCCAGAAACTATCAATGATCTATTTAAATCAAATGCAGTTAAATCAGAAATTGTATCTGAAAAACTGCTTTCACTATATAATGTTCTCTCACTATATTCTATTATGGGTATTCCCATGGTAACACCCAAGTATAATTTGTCATCAATTGAAGTTGCAAGTGAAATAGGAACTTCGCCTGTATAGCCAGAGGATTCTTTTTGGAGATACTGAAATTTTTCGGAAACACTATTTACATGAGAAATATAATTCCCGTTGTCATATAAATAATAATTAGTTGATGTGTCAATCGAATTATCAGCTAAATCTATTACATCAGTCCAGAAAGCTAAATATTCAAGAAAAGGGTCTAGATCATTTATTAAATGTCCGTTTGATCTTGATAAAAAGACATCAGCAAGTGAATTTTCTGTATTGGTGCTTGCAATAAAAACCCTCTCATCAAAGCTAGCTGTTTGATTCCAACCAACACCAAAATTAATCCTTTTAACATTCAAATCACTTTTGGGGTTTGATAAAACTATTCCAATATTTTCTGTTTGAGAATTTATTTGCCAATCTCTTTCCTTAATATCTCTAAAATCAGATGTTACAATATTTCTTCCAAATGAATTAGTATATGTAAACTCACTAAACTGGTACATTCCCAAACCAGCTGGATTATGACTTAGATTAGAAAAATCACCGCCTAAAGATCCAAAGGCCCCACTCATTGAATTGAACTTTGATGTTCCAAAAGTGTTTTGACTTGAAAATTTGAGAGCATCATTAACATATTGAGAATATGAGAATGTAGCTGATAATATTAAAAGTATTGTAAAGATTAATTTTTTAAACATGTTTAAGGCTTTCTTTTTATTGTATTTCTGTTATAACTTTTGGTATTTGAACGATTAAAGCTGTTATTGGTCTTTGTTCTGAAAGAGTTTTTATTGTTACTAGTTTTTTTGTTATAATAATTACTTTTTCTATTTGTAGATTTTTTTATTTCAGTTTTGTATTCTCTTTTGTCAAAATTTTTTGTTTTCGCTGGAACAATAGTTCTTGCGTTAAAATTTTTGTTCTTTAAATTAACAGAATTGTATTTACTTGTTTTTGTTACGCTAGAACTATTGTAAGTTCCGCTTAATGAGTTTCTTTTGCCATAATAAAATCTTTTCCCACTTGAATTTGAAATAACAATATTTGGGTTATGATAACTGTGATTATAGTTCCAATATGAGCTATAAAATGGGTCGTAATATCCGTAATGAAAGGGATTATAGTATGAGTAATTATAATATGGAGAGTAATAGCCATAGCCATATCCAATAGACATACCAAAATTGTAAGAATAGGGATCATAAAATGTATTCCATCTGTCATAGTAGAATGGGTTGGAAGAAAAATATCTATTATACAGATATGGTCTGTAAAGCCCTCTACTGGAATGGTAATAATTATCAAAGTAATAATTGTTTATTGTTGCTTGAGAGGTGTCGTCACTGTAAATACTGTCAGCACTGATGAAATTTTTATCTTTTTCAATGCTTTTATAATTTGAAACAATTTCATCATGTGAGCTAAATTCATCAGCATTAAGAAAGTTGGGATCATCAAAATGAGACATGTATAATGTAGAGCTACATGAAAAAAGAAGTGAAAGTGAAATTAGTGTAATAAATTTTGACATAGCTTAAATATTTATTGCTTACTTACAAAGATAGTTTAATTTGTTAATTTTGCTACACAATTATAAACGCGATAGCTAAACAAAAATTGTTAATATGTCAAAGAAAATTACACCAAGAAATAAAGATTATTCTCAGTGGTATAATGACATAGTACAGCATGCTGAACTTGCTGAAAGCTCTGGCGTTCGAGGATGCATGGTTATTAAACCCTACGGATTTGCAATATGGGAAAAAATGCAACAAGCACTTGATGTAATGTTTAAAGAAACTGGACACTCAAACGCATATTTCCCTTTGTTTATTCCAAAATCATATTTCAATAAAGAGGCAGCACATGTTGAGGGTTTTGCCAAAGAATGTGCTGTTGTCACTCATTATAGACTCAAAAATGATAATGGGAATATCATAGTTGATTCTAATGCTAAGCTAGAAGAGGAACTCATCGTTAGACCAACCTCAGAAACAATCATTTGGGATACTTATAGAAAATGGATTCAATCATACAGAGACTTACCTATTTTATTAAATCAATGGGCCAATGTTGTAAGATGGGAAATGAGAACAAGGTTATTTCTTAGAACTGCAGAATTTCTTTGGCAAGAAGGACACACCGCTCATGAAACCAAAGATGAAGCAATAGAAGAGTCTAAGTTAATGATTAATGTGTATGCTAAATTTGCAAAGGAATTCATGTCAATGCCTGTTATCATTGGAACTAAAACAGAAAATGAGAGATTCGCTGGTGCAATTGAAACATATTGCATCGAAGCTATGATGCAAGATGGTAAAGCTTTACAAGCAGGTACATCACACTTTCTGGGACAAAATTTTTCAAAAGCGTTTGATGTTAAATTTGCTAACAAAAAAGGAAAGTTAGATTATGTCTGGGCAACCTCTTGGGGAGTATCAACAAGGCTCATGGGCGCATTAATAATGTCGCACTCTGATGATAAAGGTTTGGTTTTACCTCCCAAGTTGGCTCCATTTCAAGTTGTAATCATTCCAATTTATAAAGGAAAAGAAGAGCTGGGTTTAATTGATGAGAAAGTCAATGATTTAATCCAAGAGCTAAAATCAAAAGGGATATCATATAAATATGACAATAGAGACACTCACAAACCGGGTTGGAAATTTGCAGAATATGAGCTGAAAGGTGTGCCAATTAGATTGTCAATTGGCAAAAGGGATATAGATAATGATACGATTGAATTAGCAAGAAGAGATACATTAGAAAAAAAAATATACAAGTTTGACAGCATTTCTAACGAGATCAAAAGATTATTAGATGAAATTCAAGATAATCTCTATAACATTAATCTTAAAAGAATGAAAGACAATACTGTTGAGTGTGTAGATTTCGATGATTTCAGTTCAAAGATAGGTTCTGGCTTTTTTGTTAAAGCTTACTGGGACGGTACAACAGAAACTGAAAATAAGATTAAAGAAAAAACTAAGGCAACAATAAGATGTATTCCAATAGAAAAATCAAAAGTTATGGGTAAATGTATAATAACTGGCAAGCAATCTAAAGATAAAGTCATATTTGCAAAATCTTATTAAATGAAAAGCGAGATAATCAATATTTTAAAAACAAAATCAAAAAATAAGCAGCTTGTTTATTCAAATACAAAAACTTTCTTTGAAAATCTTAAAGAAAAATTAATTCAAACGGAGAAATACTTAATAGATAGAGTAACAAGTTCAAATAAAGAAATCGAAATTAAATATTTAAGTAGTGGAAATTTTGAAGCTATGTTGCAATTGTCAGGAGAGACTCTTCTGTTCAATATGCATTCAAATGTATTTGATTTGCCTAAAAACCATGCTTTTAAAAATTCTGATTATTTAAAAAATGACTTAGAGAGATCTTTTTGTGGAATAATTAATATATATAATTTTCTTTCTGATTCATATAAATATAAAAGATTAAATGATGAGGTTTATTTGATTGGTAGAATTTTTATTAATAAGGATAATAATTTTTTTGTTGAGGGCGAAAAACCAATTGGGTTTTTGTTTAGAGATTTTCCTAACCAAAATGTTACATCTGATTTGATTGAAAAAATTCTTTCTACATGCATAATTTATTGTTTAAATGATGATTTAATTGTTCCAGACTTTAATGATTATAAAATAATTAATGTTCATCATATCATGCAAATGAGCAATAATCAAAAACTAAAAACTGCAAAAAAACTAGGTTACAGATTGTCGGATGAATAAATTTGTTTTTCTATTGTCTTGTAATTAAAAAATCATAGTTTTGCAATCTGTTTGATAAAAGATTCGGCCCGGTCGTCTAGTGGTTAGGACGCCAGGTTTTCATCCTGGTAGCCGGGGTTCGATTCCCCGTCGGGCTACAAAATAAAAAATTATGGCTAATCATAAATCAGCAATAAAAAGAATTCGTCAAAACGAAAAAAGAAAAGCTAGCAACAAGTATCAGCATAAAACTGCAAGAAATGCTATCAAGAAGCTTCAAAATGATACTGATAAAAAATCTGTAAAAAAACTTTTTCCAAAAGTTGTTTCAATGATTGATAAGCTAACTAAAAATAACATCATACATAAGAATAAGGCCTCAAACCTTAAATCTCAGCTAAACAAACACTTTAACGTAGTCACAAAAAAATAGCACTTTAGGTGATTAAAAATATTTTTTTTGATCTTGACAGAACTTTATGGGATTTTGAAAAAAACTCTAAATTAGTTCTAGATGAAATCTTTTTTGAATTTAACCTTAAGGAAAAAATTGGTGCTCAAAAAGAAATATTCATAGACGAATATAAAAAAATCAATGAAACTTTATGGAATCAATATCGAATTGGAAAAATTAAAAAAGAGTTTTTGAGATATAGTAGATTTAAGCAGACATTAGAACTATTTAATTATTATAATGAAAATTTGTCAATAGAAATTTCTGATTATTATGTTAAAAAGTGTCCAAAGAAAAAAAATCTTTTTCCTAATACAATTAAAATTTTAGATTATCTAAAAAATAAATACAATTTACATATCATAACAAATGGATTTGAAGAAGTACAAATTATAAAATTAAAATCCTCAGGCTTATCAGATTATTTCGATCAGATTATTACATCAGAAAAAATTGGAGTAAAGAAACCTGATCCCAAAATTTTTAGTTTTGCGTTAACATCTGCAAAAGCAAATAAAGAAAATTCTATTATGATAGGTGATGATTTAAAAGTAGATATCTTGGGAGCAGAAAATTTTGGAATCAGAGCAGTTTATTTTAATCCAAATATGAACATTCATAATGAAAAAATTAGTTTTGAGATAAAAAATCTTGATGAGTTAATTTCATTATTTTAAAATTGGCTTTTTTCAAATCTTTCCAAAAATTTTCATAAGATTTTTTGACTATATCTGGATTTTCGATTAGAACAAAGTTATTGTTAATGGCTAGTGCAGCAAAGCTCATTGCAACCCTGTGGTCATAAAAGGTAGAAATAATTTTTTTTTGTTTCATGTTTTTATATCCTATCTGAAAACTTAAAACCCGATCACTTTCTTTAAATTTTTGAGTTTCTGTTCCATAAACTTTTGTCTTTAGATTGTGTTCTTGAATAAGAATTGAAATTGGTAAAAAAATGTCAGGAAAATCTCTGATGTCTAAGCTATTCAGTTCATTAAAATTCTTAATTTTTTTCATTAGCATATCTTCTCCTTTTTTAATCATTTTAACACCAAAATGTTCAGCAATTCTAAAAACTATACTATCTCCTTGAAGTTCAGAGTAAGTTAATTTTTTAAGAAGAATTTCTGAATCTATCGCTAGTGAACAAATAAGCATCCAAAAAGAAGAAGCTGACCAATCTTTTTCAACGACAATGTCATAAGGAACAATTTTTTGTTTTTTGATTATTATTTTATCATTATTCCATTTGTACTTTAACCCAAATTTGGTCATTAACTTTAGTGTCATCAAAATGTAAGATTTTGAAAAATGATTATTTCTTAAAGAAATTGAAAGTCCATTTTCCAATTTTGGCGCAATCATAATTAAAGAGGAAACATATTGAGAAGTCTTTGATAAATCAATTGTAATTTCATTTCCTATTAACTTTTTGCCAATGATTTGAACTGGAGCATATCCATATCTTTTCAGAAACTTAATGTCAGCCCCAATATCCAGTAGAGCATTAACAAGTTCAAGTATAGGTCTTTTTCTGATTCTTTCATTACCATCTATTATTACTGTTTTACCAACTTGAATAGAAAAGTATGATATTAAAAATCTTAAAGAAGCGCCTGAGTCTTCAACATCTAATTTTTTTTCTTGCGATTTTATTAAATTATTTAATCTAATGCTATCATTTGAGTCAGCTATTTGATCAATTATATATTTATGTTTATAGAGATTATATAAAATTATTAATCTGTTAGAAATACTTTTGGACATTGGAAGCTCAACTTCACAATTTACTGTTTTATTTCTTAGTGATATTTTATAAATCATCAATATTTATATGATTATTGAAATCGCACTTGCCAATTTCCTTTAAAATAGAAAAGTTGATAAGATTATCTTCATTTTTCTTATCATGCTTTAAATATTTAATTAAATAATTAATATCAACTTCTTCGATTTCGTTATAAATTGATTTAATGTACTTAATTATTTCATTCTTTTTTCTTGCTCTGGAATATTTAAGCTCCATAATTATACCCATTGCAATTGCTTTTCCGTGAGTAATTTTCTTTTTTTTGTTTAAGTAAAAACTTTCAATGGCATGACCAATTGTATGTCCAAAATTTAAGATTTTTCTTTGGCCCTTGTCAAATGGATCTTTTTCCACAATTTCCTTTTTAATTTTTAATGATTTAAATATTAGATCATTAATATTATGATCTTTATAAAATTTGGAGCTCAGTAAGGTCCAAAAATCAGAATCGTATATTAGCGCACTTTTGACAATTTCAACATAACCTGATAACCATTGATTTTTTTCTAATGTATTTAAAAAATTTGTGTCAATGTAAACAGAAATTGGATTTTTAAATGTGCCTATTTGATTCTTAAAACCAAGAAAATTGATTCCATTTTTACCTCCAATAGATGCATCAACCATTGACAGTAATGTTGTTGGTATATTTAAAAAATCAATCCCTCTTTTGAAAGTAGAAGCGCAAAATCCTCCTACATCACAGATAACACCTCCGCCTAAATTGATTATTAGTGAATTTTTATTGTAATTGTTTTGAGATAGAAAATTCCAAATATTTAGTACTGATGAAATATTTTTATTGATTTCAGAGGATTCAATTTCAATTATATCAAATTCAGTTTTAATTTCTTTAAGAAAATAGTCTAAAATGTTATTTTTTTGTTTTTTATCTGTTAATAAACATATCTTTTTGTAAGAACCAAGTTGAACGTTTCTTAAGATATTTTCTCCAATAAAAATTTTATAATTTTCACAAATTATACTTTTCATTCTGTTATTTCATATAAAGGATTACCAGTTGATCCATTTGGATGTGAAATTTTTAATATTTGAGCAATAGTTGGTGCAATATCTTTAACATTGGTTCTTCGATCAGTGTGACCCTTTTTAATATTACCACCCCAAAAAAGTAATGGAACATGAGTATCGTAGCTAAAGCATGAACCGTGAGTAGTACCTCCTTTTTTCCAACTAAAGTTAATCCAGCCTGGTTCAAGTGTATAAATTATATCACCAGATCTTTTACTATTAAACCCCTTTTGAATTAGAGAATTTGGGGCATCTAAATACTCACTCTCTTCAAGTTGCTTATAATGATATGTTTTTTTTATCGCTGGATGATAATCTATCAAATAGTCAACAGATATTTTTCTTATTTTTTCAATGACCTCATATCCCAAATTTTCCATAATAAAATCTCTATTTAAAAAAATTTGATCATTTGATACATTAAGAATGAGTTCGTTGTCGCTGATATCTTTTGTTGATAAGTTTAATCTGTCTCTGATATGTTCAGCTAAGTCTGACTTTAAGTTACGTGTTGAGAAGTAGCCCGATGGTATTTTTTTTGATGTCAAAACACTTGGTTCAGAAACTACTCCATGATCAGCTGTTAAAAAAATAAGAGAATTTTCTTTACCAATATACTTTTCAATATGGCTGATAATTTTTGCTATGTCATTATCTAATTTATTGTATGTATCTTCAATTTCTGGAGAATGAGGTCCATATTTATGACCTATATAGTCTGTAGAAGAAAAACTTAATATTAAAAAGTCAGTTGATTCATTTTTGCCTAATTTCTCTTGTTTCATTAATTCTATTGCTAAATCAGCCAAAATAGAATTTCCGTGAGGAGTTGACTTTATAATCCCATTTCCCTCAAAATTTGATAATGAATCTAAATTATAATTAAATTTTTTGTCTAAACTCCAGTTTTTTGCTAAATATGATTTTGCAGAGTTCTTTGTTTGAAAATCAACAATCCATTTAGGCAGCTCACTCATATAATAACTGCTTGATATCCATTCACCCTCTTTATTCATCCAATAGCAAGCATCAGCTGAGTGACCTGCAGATAGAATTGCTCCTCTGTCTTTCAAAGAAATACCAAAAACTTTTGAATTATCGTCAAACAATTTTATTTGATCTCCAATGGTAGAGGTTAGTAAATGTTTAGGAGACATTTGTCCGTCTCTAGAAATTATGTCAAATTTATAGTCACAATTACAGATTGTATGCATTTCTCCATCTCCAGCGCAGTATATGTTTTCCTTGCTATATCTATCAAACCAATTATTTGCTATTATTCCGTGATTTGAAGGGGTTGTCCCTGTGGCAATAGTTGCATGCCCGGGTCCAGTATATGTAGGCATAAATGAAAAGTGAGTGTTTCTAAAAAAATATCCTTCGTTTACTAAAGTTTTAAATCCGCTATTATTAAAGTTCTCCCAAAATCTGTACACATAATCATATCTCATTTGATCGACAACTATACCAACAACTAGAATTTTTTTCTCTTGAGAAAATGAATAAAAAAACTGTAGGTTTATTATGATGATTAATAGTGTTTTTTTCATTTTTTAAGTTTAATTTTAAAAATTATAATAGATAAAGCAATTGCAACTAATACGTCATAGTGAGCCAAAGCATTAGGCCATCCAAAGTTCCAAATGCAAATTAAAGTAAGCCAAAGAAACCAAAATTTGTCAAATAACTTCATGCTAATCAATTTTTGCAAATTTTATCAATAATTTATAACTCATTAATGAGGCCATAAGTCCCCACAACATCCCAAAAATAACATCAAGTGGAAAATGAACACCGAGATATACTCTAGAGTATGATATAAGTATTGCCCAGCTTGTGATATATATAAAAAATATCTTATTTTTTATAGTCATACTTGTGAAAAATGCAACTGCGAAAGAGTTTGCTGCATGTGAAGAAATAAATGAATATAAGCCACCACAATCAACAACATGTCTCATTGATTGTGAAATCAATGAATCATGACAAGGTCTCAAAATCTTAAATTGATTTTTAAATAAATGTACACTGCCAAAATCAGATATAAAAATTAATATCACTAGTGTAATAATTAATTTAAAAAAAATAAATTCCTTTTTTCTATAAATTAAATATAGTAAGTATAAATATAGTGGTATCCAAATAAATTTATTACTGATCATTATGAAAAAGGGATCAATCGTTTCGAAACCTGACTGGTTAATCATAAAAAAAACCTTTTCATTAAAATTTGATAAGTAATTATGCATCATTAAGCTTTTGCCATAAGTTATTTTTTAAGTCACTGAGTCCAAAATTTGATAAAGATGATATAAAAATAACATCAGTTAGTTCTTTACTTATTTCTTCTTTTATTTCATGTTTAAGTTCGTCATCTAATAAATCACATTTTGTCAGTGCTATAACTCTTTCTTTATCTAATAAGTCAGGGTTATATTTTTTAAGTTCATTATTTAACGTTTTGTATTCTTGTGTTATATCATTACTATCAGCAGGAATCATAAAAAGAAGTACGGAATTTCTTTCAATATGTCTTAAAAATCTTAGACCCAAACCTTTCCCATCTGCTGCTCCCTCAATTATTCCAGGAATATCCGCCATAATAAATGATTGATTATTGTAATATGAGACAATTCCAAGATTAGGGGTAAGTGTTGTGAATGGGTAATCTGCAATCTCAGGTTTTGCTGCAGATAGAACAGATAATAGTGTAGATTTTCCTGCATTTGGAAACCCAACTAAGCCTATATCAGCAAGAACTTTAAGCTCAAGAACAAACCAACCTTCTTCATAATCAATTCCAGGTTGAGCATATCTTGGGGCTTGATTTGTAGAAGTTTTAAAATGAGAATTTCCTCTACCACCCATTCCTCCCTTAACCAAAGTTTTCTCTTCTTCATTTTCTGTTATTTCGAAAATAATTTGATCGCTTTCTGCATATTTAGCAACAGTACCTAAGGGTACATTAATTATTGTATCTTTTCCATCTTTACCATGCTTGTGATTACCACTTCCAGATGAACCATGCTCAGCAAATAAATGTTTTTTAAACTTTAAGTGTAATAGGGTCCACATTTGACTATTACCTCTGAGAATGATATTACCTCCATTTCCCCCATCACCTCCATCTGGGCCTCCTTTAGAAGTTGTTTTGCTTCTATGAAAATGAGTGCTACCGGCACCTCCTTTACCAGAACGGCAGAATATTTTTACATAGTCTATGAAGTTTGTGTTCTTTGCCTTCATGATAGATTAAATCTTATCTAAAGCGGAGTGTATTTTTTTTGAGATTTCTTCAATACTTCCCATTCCAGCTATTTCCTCTAATTTTTCTTGTAATTTGAAATAGTCTTTTAGAGGGGAAGTTTTTTTATTATACTCTTTGATTCTGTTCTCAATTATTTTCTGATTTTGGTCGTCGGCTCTTCCAGATTCAAGTCCTCTTTTTATTAATCTTTTTATTAGTACTTCATCATCTACCGTTAATGAGAGCATGATTTTAATAGGAATACATTTCTCATCAAGCAATTTATCCAACGCCTCAGCTTGAGTTGTTGTTCTTGGAAATCCATCAAAAATAAATCCCTTAACATCCATATTATTATCAATTTTTTTTGAAATCATATCTATGACAACTCTATCAGGAACTAGGTTGCCGGAATCCATGTAAGATTGAGCTTTTAGACCTAGCTCAGATTTATTTTTTATTTCATTACGAAGTATATCACCAGTTGAAAGATGTTTAAGTTCATATTTCTGAACTAATAAATCCGCTTGAGTACCTTTTCCTGCTCCAGGAGGTCCAAATAAAACTACATTAAGCATAATTAATATTTTAATTTATAAATGTGTGGCAAATTACGACCAATTTCATCATAATCCAAGCCATATCCAATAACAAATCTACTTGGGATAGAAAAACCAATAAAATCTATTGGAATTTTTCCATGGTAGGAATCTGGTTTATAAAGTAAGGTAGCAGTTCTTATGCTTTTTACTTCAAGTTTTTTGAGAATCTTAAACAATTCAGATAAAGTGGTTCCAGTGTCAACAATATCTTCAACTATAATAATATTTCTTTTTTTTATATCGTTTTTTAGTCCTATTAGTTCTTTTACAGTTCCTGTTGATTTTGTCCCTATATATGATGAAATTTTAACAAAAGTTACTTCAATGTTTTGATTAATTTTTCTGACTAAATCAGAGGCAAAAATGAATGATCCATCTAATACGCATAAAAAAATTGGTTTTTCAATTTTTAATGAACTTATTTCATTAGCTATTCTAGAAATAGAATTTTCTATTTCAACATCTGAAATAAACTTCTCAAAAATCTTGTTATTTATTTTAATCATATATTGATAATTGTATATTCAACTAAGCCATTTTTTTTGGCATTTAGACTGATTGTCAGAAATGTTGTATTCTTTTTTGAATTCTAAAAGTTTAAAGTAATTGCCTTTTTCTAATTCAAAATTCTTTAAAGAAAGTTTTTTTTCAATTTTCATTGAAACTAAATTATCAGACTTAGCTAATATTTCTTTATAGTCTTTTACATTTTTATTATTGTTAATTTCAAGTATAATATCCTCGGGTCCAATGCCATTTTGATCAGCTGTCGAGTTTGGTTCAACTTTTTTAATAATTAACTTATTATTGGAAATTTGTGAGACAATACCAAAATATCTACAAAGCAAGTCAGGATTCTTTTTTTCAACAAGCTTTAAGCCAACAATTTCAATTGATTTTTTTAAACTTGGTATGTAATCACTGGTTCCGTATATATGATTTTGAAAAATTTTAGATACCTCATTACCACCATATTTTATGCATAAAGATTTAAAATCATCTTCACTGTACCCAATTTCTTTTTTTGCATATTTTGTGTAAAGATCTTTCATCACACAGTGGAGAGAATTTTTCGTGTCACTATTTTTTATAATGTTTAAGTCTATCATTAGCATACATAATGCTCCATCAGGATAAATTGACACTTTTCTGTCAGGTGTTCCCATTTTGTAACCATCAAGCCAACTATCAAAACCACTATCTGCAACAGATAAATTGAAACGTCCATAGTTCATTAAATGCCTATATAAATTTTGATTTTGTGTTTTAATAAAATCATCCCATGAAAAAACTTTACTATTGATAAGAAATAAATCACCCATATATGTAGTTACTCCCTCAGCAACATAGCCTGTTCTAAAGTAATTTTCCTTTGAGTAATCATAAGGTAACATTTCAATAGGTCTAATAGATTTAATGTTCCATGTGTGGTAAAGTTCATGAGAACATACGCCTAATAAATCGTCATATCTTTCTGTCATTAAATCATCACTTGGGCCAAGTAAAAGAACTGTATTTTTTGTGTGTTCAACTCCATGATAGGAACGGTAGGGAGTAATTTGAAATAAAAAATGATATTCATCCACTGGAAAGTCTCCAAAATGATTAATTTGACTTTGAGTAAATCTTTTGAAATCTGAAATTAATTTTTTCCAATTAGGCTTACAACTTCCTTCAAACCAAAGGTGAAATAAAATATTATCAACTTCGTAGGAATTATGTTGTAAGTTTTTTGAGCATATAATTGGTGATTCAGCTAATGAGTCAAAATTTTCAGAATGTAATGTATTACCTTTTTTTGATAAAGAAGTTGCAATTTTATAATTTGAGGGAATATCTAATGTTAGTTTATATTTTTCATCAATTTTATTCTCAAGGTAAAAAATACAATTGACCGGATTTAGATATAATTGGTTTTCATCTAAAAATGAACTACCAGCGTTAAGTAGGTTTGCATAAAAGTTATATTTTACTTTTACTTTTTCTAATCCATTGCACTCAATTAACCAAGAATCTTTATCAATTTTTTTGAATTTTAATCTTTTCCCGTTAATGCTAAACGCAGACCATTTTTGGATATACTGTGCATAATTAGCCAGTTCATATCTTCCTGGGCGCCAACTTGCTAGCTTTAAAATAATTTTTTTACAACCATTAGTCTCAAATTTCAACTCAAAATCAATAAAATGTCTCCAAGGTTTTTTATAGCTAATGTTATATTCAATCATCATTCAAATCTACAAATTTGGTATAATTAAATTTTAAATCATTTCAATTAATTTAATCAGAATAAAACATTACTTTTTATTAGATTTGAAGAAAAAAATGAAAAAATATTTACCAACACTTTCTGAACTCATAGACAGACTTTCAATAGTTCAATTAAAAGAGGTTTTTATTCCTGAGCATAAAGAGGAATATGCAAAAGAAATTCAAGAAATTTTGCACGATATAAATTTAGAGGGTCAGGATTCTGAACTAATAAGAGCTGTCATTGTACTATCTCAAATGAACTTACATATATGGCATAATGAATCCAATTACAGAAAAGGAATTAAAGATGGTAATAATTTAGAGCTAACACATGGACTAAATGGAATAAGAAATACTGCAAAGAATATAATTCAAGAAAAAGTTGGCGGTAGAAAAGATTATAAGATTGATTGTTTAGCTGCAGAATTTAAAGATTGGGAAATATCTTGGTCAAAAAAGAATAATAACTAAAACGTATAAAATGAATTACGACTTAATAGTAATTGGAAGTGGTCCTGGTGGTTATGTTACTGCAATTAGAGCGTCTCAACTAGGATTGAAAACAGCAATAATAGAAAAGGAGAGTTTGGGTGGAATATGCTTGAATTGGGGGTGTATTCCTACGAAGGCTCTTTTAAAAAGTGCTCAAGTCTTTGAATACATAAATAAGGCCTCTACATATGGTATTCAAGTAAATGGCTCAAATTTAGATTTTGTCGAGGTTATCAAAAGGTCTAGAGACATAGCAAATGGTATGAGCAAAGGAATTGAATATTTGATGAAAAAAAATAAAATTGATGTGATTTTTGGACATGGAAAAATTACTGAACCAGGAAAAGTTGAAGTGACAAGTTCTGGAAAAAAGGAAACTTATAAATCTACTCATATTATTTTAGCTACAGGTGCAAGATCTAGAGTTCTACCGAATATCCCTCAAGATGGATCCAAAGTTATTGGATACAGAGAAGCAATGACCCTAAAAGAAATTCCAAAGAAGCTTGTAATCATTGGTTCGGGTGCAATTGGCGTTGAATTCGCATATTTCTACGCTACAATGGGGTCAGAGGTGACAATTGTTGAATATCAAAAAAATATCGTTCCTATTGAAGATAATGATATTTCAAAGCAATTACAGAGATCGTTCAAAAAGCTTGGAATTAAAATATTAACTCAAACTTCTGTGGAAAAGGTTGATGTCAAAGACAAATGCATTGTACACGCAAAAACAAAAGATTCTGAACAAACTATTGATTGTGATGTTGTTTTATCAGCAGTTGGAATTGAAGCTAATATTGAAGGAATTGGGCTTGAGGAATTAGGGGTTAGCATAGAAAATGGCAGAGTAATTGTTGACAAGTTTTACAGAACAAATATTCCAGGAATATACGCAATTGGTGATATGTTACCAACTCAAGCATTGGCTCATGTAGCATCTGCTGAGGGAATTTTATGTGTGGAAAAAATTACTGGTCATGATGTTGAACCTTTAAACTATTCTAATATTCCAGGATGCACTTATTGCTCGCCAGAAATTGCGTCAGTTGGACTTACTGAGGAAAAAGCTAAAGAACTAGGATATGAAGTAAAAGTTGGAAAATTTCCTTTTTCAGCCTCTGGTAAAGCATCTGCTGCAGGACATAAGGATGGCTTTGTAAAGGTTGTATTTGATGCAAAATATGGAGAATGGCTAGGCTGTCATATGATTGGTTATAATGTCACAGAAATGATAGCTGAAGCTGTAGTTGCAAGGAGATTAGAAACAACAGGAACGGAAATACTAAAGTCAGTTCATCCACACCCAACAATGAGTGAGGCTGTAATGGAAGCTGTTGCAGACGCTTATGATGAAGTAATTCATATTTAGAGATTTACTAATTTGAAGTTTCTTAATTTATCATTACTCTCAAAAATTATCTGATATATACCTTTTTTGTGTGCTGTCAGGTCAACTTTTGTACTTCTACTTTAATCTCTAAGCCATCTCTTGTAATATTGAGTATATTTTTTTTTTTTAAACTCATTTTCTCTATAAAATTTTTCATACTCTTGAATTACGTTACACACATCAGATTTCTCGTCATACATTAGAGTGACCCAATATGGTAGATTTTTTGAACTCAAATCATATTTTTGCTCAAGTTGACAAAATAAAAGATTAGAAAAAAAAAGAAGTAATAAAGTAAAATAAAGTTGCATTTACTGTATACCAAAAGTTGTTTTTACTTCATCTACGCAATCAAGCTTTTCCCACGTAAATGTTTCAACTTGTATTTTTTTTGATTTACCTTGTACAATAAATGTCTTTTCGATTATCTCTGATTCTCTTCCCATATGTCCGTATGCAGCAGTCTCAAAGTAAATGGGGTTTTTAAGTTTAAGTCTAGATATTATTGATGCAGGTTTAAGGTTAAAGCAATCCATTTTTGAAATTAAACTTGCGATTTCTCCGTCATTGTGATTTGTATTACATGTTCCAAAAGTATCAATAAAAACTCCCATAGGTTCAGAAACTCCAATTGCATAAGAAACCTGTACAAGCGCTTTATCACAAAGTTTAGCAGCTACAATATTTTTTGCAATATGTCTGGTAGCATAAGCAGCTGAACGATCAACTTTTGATGGATCTTTACCTGAGAATGCACCACCACCGTGAGCTCCTCTGCCACCGTAGGTGTCAACGATTATTTTTCTGCCAGTAAGTCCAGTATCGCCATGTGGGCCACCAATAACAAATTTTCCTGTGGGATTTATATGATATTTTTCTTTTCCGAAAAGTTTCTTGTTAGTATCAGATTGTTTCTCGATAACTTTGGGCATCAAAATATTCAAAATATCATCTTTAATTATCTTTAGCATGTTTTCTTCAGTGTCAAAATCATCATGCTGAGTAGAAATTACAATTGAACTGATTTTCACCGGAATATGTTCATCATTATATTCAATTGTGACTTGAGATTTTGAATCAGGCCTCAAATAAAGCATTTCTTTCTTTGTTTTTCTAATCTGAGATAACTC
Source organism: uncultured Bacteroidota bacterium (assembly GCA_902587125.1). GTDB lineage: Bacteria > Bacteroidota > Bacteroidia > Flavobacteriales > BACL11. The sequence goes on along the minus strand of CACIJW010000003.1, from coordinate 80,562 downwards.
TACTAAAATTTGGTGAGATAAGTCAAGTTCGAGAGGAATATAACTTGTAGTTTCATTTGTTGCATACCCAAACATCATCCCTTGGTCTCCAGCACCTTGTTCTTTGTGTAGTCCTTCACCTTCAACTACTCCCTGTCTGATATCAGATGATTGTTCATGTATTGCAGAAATAACTCCACAACTATCAGCGTCAAATTTATATTCAGATTTGGTATATCCAATTTTTCTAATTGTTTCTCTTGCAACTTCTTGAACGTCTACATACGAATTTGTTTTCACCTCTCCGCTTAGAACAGTCAGCCCAGTAGTTACTAATGTCTCACAAGCCACCTTTGATTCACTATCTTGGACTAAAAAATTATCAAGCAGTGAATCTGATATCTGATCAGCTACTTTATCAGGATGTCCCTCAGAGACTGATTCAGATGTAAAGAAATATGACATAATATCAATTTTTTGTTTTGGGTTAAATATCTTTTGATTTAATAAAGATATTGTCTAAACAAAGATAATATTATTCACGAATTATTTTTAAATTTGTGATGACTTATCAAGAAAGACGGAGGGATGGGCCCTATGATGTCTTGGCAACCTTTAAAGATGGTGCCAATTCCCACTTCAAAAGATTGAAGGAAGATGAGAATTACTGATTTAATTTTCCGACTTTTTTGATTTGCGCTAATTAATTAAAATGATTGAAGATATTTTAAAAAATAGAGTTTTAGTTCTTGATGGAGCGATGGGAACAATGATTCAAAAGTATTCTCTTTCAGAAAAAGATTTTAGAGGAGAGAGATTTATTAATCATAATTGTGATTTAAAAGGTAATAATGATTTGTTATCAATCACACAGCCTAAAATAATTAAGCAAATACATGAAGAATTTTTAGAGGCTGGAGCTGATATAATTGAAACTAATACGTTTAGCAGTAACAAAATAGCTCAGGATGATTATAACTTAGGAACAATCATACATGATTTAAACTTCATGTCTGCAAAAATTGCAAAAGAGGCTGCAAAGAAGTTTTCAAGTAAGGAAAAACCTAGATTTGTTGCAGGCGCAATAGGTCCAACAAATAGGACGGCATCAATCTCCCCAGATGTAGAAGATCCCTCATTTCGGTCAATTACATTTGATCAACTTAGGATATCATATAAAGAACAAATACTAGCTTTGATTGACGGTGGGATTGACTTAATATTGATTGAAACAGTTTTTGACACTCTCAACTGCAAAGCTGCGTTGTATGCTGCCGAAGAGGCTTTTGAACTTCTCAAAATAAGACTTCCAATTATGGTTTCAGGAACAATAACTGATGAAAGTGGTAGGACATTATCAGGGCAAACTACAGAAGCTTTTTTAAACTCTATTTCTCATATTCCCTTGTTAAGTGTTGGATTTAATTGCGCTTTGGGAGCTAAGGCAATGATTCCTTACATAAAAGAATTATCTGATAAAGCACCTTTTTTTGTTAGTGCCTATCCTAACGCAGGCTTACCAAATGAAATGGGAGAGTATGATGAGGGACCATCTCAAATGGCTTCTTATCTTGATGATTTTCTCAGCAGAAAAATTGTAAATATTATTGGGGGTTGTTGCGGTACGGGGCCAGATCATATTAAAATTTTCTCCAAAGTTGCGCAGGCTCATAACCCAAGATTAGTGCCAAGTATAAAAGATGAGATGAGATTGAGTGGACTAGAGCCATTAACGATTAATAATTCACTCAACTTTGTAAATATTGGAGAGAGAACTAATGTAACAGGATCTTTAAAGTTCAGAAAATTAATAAAAGAAAATAAGTTTGAAGATGCTCTAGAAGTTGCTCTTAATCAAGTTGAGGGTGGTGCTCAAATTATTGATATAAACATGGATGATGGAATGATTGATGGTAAAGAATCAATTTCTAAATTTTTAAATCTAGTTGCCTCGGATCCAGATATTTCTCGAGTACCAATTATGATTGATTCTTCCAAATGGGAAATAATTGAAGAAGGATTGAAGCATGTTCAAGGTAAAGGAATTGTTAACTCGATTTCATTAAAAGAGGGTGAAGAGATTTTTATTAAACAAGCAAAAAAAGTAATGCGCTATGGTGCAGCTTTAGTTGTAATGGCATTTGATGAAAATGGACAAGCTGTTAACTATGAAGATAAAATTAGAATTTGTAAAAGAGCATATGAAATACTAACACAAAAAGTTGGTTTCCCATCTCAAGATATAATATTTGATCCCAATATATTAACAGTTGCAACCGGAATTGAAGAACATAACAATTATGCAGTAGATTTTTTTAAGGCAACAAAATGGATTAAAGAAAATTTACCAAACGCAAAAGTTAGTGGAGGTGTCAGCAATGTCTCTTTTTCATTTAGAGGAAATAATATAATAAGAGAGGCAATGCATTCTGCTTTTCTATTTCATGCTATAAAAAATGGTCTAGACATGGGCATTGTTAATGCAGGTATGATAGAGGTATATGAAGAAATACCAAAAAACATTTTAAAAGCTGTGGAGGATGTTTTGTTAAACAAAGATTCAAACGCAACAGAAAGACTTTTATCTGTAGCTGAGAAGGTATCGGGAAAGAGTAAAGAAAGAAAAGAGGACTTAGAGTGGAGAAAAAGAAATACAAATGAAAGATTATCATATTCCTTAGTAAAAGGAGTTATTTCTTACTTGGAGGAGGATGTAGAGGAAGCAAGGAAAAAGTTTAAAAAACCAATTGAGGTAATAGAGGGTCCGTTGATGGATGGTATGAATATTGTTGGAGATTTGTTTGGATCTGGCAAAATGTTTCTTCCTCAAGTTGTTAAAAGTGCAAGAGTCATGAAAAAGGCGGTTTCAATTTTAACACCATATATTGAAAGAAGCAAAGGAAAGAAATCGACAGCTGGAAAAGTGTTACTAGCAACCGTGAAAGGAGATGTTCATGACATTGGAAAAAATATAGTTAGTGTTGTTTTGGGATGCAATAATTATGAAATTATTGACCTAGGTGTAATGGTTCCGTGTGACAAGATTTTAGATGAGGCAGTTAAAAATAAAGTTGATGTTATTGGACTGAGTGGATTAATTACTCCTTCTTTAGATGAAATGGTATATGTTGCAAAAGAAATGCAAAATAGGAACATGAAGATTCCTTTAGTCATTGGTGGCGCAACTACTTCCAAGGTGCATACAGCAGTAAAAATAAATCATCATTATGAAAGTCCAGTAATTCACATACTTGATGCATCAAAATCTGTTGGTGTCATCAGTAGTTTATTTTCAAAAGAGAAAGTTGAATTTTGTAATGAACTGGACTCAGATTATCAAAAAATTAAAAAAAATTACTTAGAGAGAAAAAACCAAAAGAAATTTATTTCTTTGGATGAAGCTAGAGCCAATAAATTAAAAACAAATTGGAAAGAGTATAATATTCCTGTTCCTGGTTTTACTGGGGTCAAGGTTTTTAAAATAAAAATTGAGGATATAATTAATTATATTGATTGGACTCCATTTTTTTACACTTGGGAAATGAAGCAAAAATACCCACATATTTTCGAAGATGAAAAGTACGGTGTTCAAGCTCAAAAGTTATTTAATGATGCTAATGAAATGCTTAAGAAAATTATTGATAATGATTGGATAGAGCTCAAATCTGTGATTGGAATTTGGTCTGCATGCTCAGATGGAGATGATATTCTATTAAAAAATTCTGATAATTCACATTTAGAAACCTTTTGTATGTTGAGACAACAAACTTTAAAAGCAAAAAATAATCTGTCTTTATCAGATTACATTGCACCAAAAGAGTCTGGAAAAAATGATTATGTCGGCGCATTTGTTTGCTCTGCAGACTTATATAAAGGAACTCCACTGGTGAATTTTGAGTTAGATCAAGATGATTACAGCACAATAATGTTTAAATCTATTTCTGACAGATTAGCAGAAGCACTTACTGAATATATGCATGAAAAAGTTAGAAAAGAACTTTGGGCATATTCTAGTGATGAAAATTATTCTAACAGTGACTTAATTGATGAAGTTTATACTGGAATTAGACCAGCACCAGGCTATACAGCTTGTCCTGATCATACTGAAAAATTAAAAATTTTTAAAATTTTAAACGCAAAGAAAAATATTGGAGCCTCACTTACTGAAAGTATGGCTATGTCTCCAAGTTCAACAGTAAGTGGATATTATTTTTCACATCCAAACTCAAAATACTTTCCTGTTGGAAAGATACAGGATGACCAAATTGAGGATTACGCAAAAAGAAAAAATATGACAATCAAGGAAGTTAGGAAATGGCTTCTATCAAACATTTAAATTATGAAAGTTACAGAACATTTTAAGCAAGCTAAAGAAACATTATTTTCATTTGAAATATTACCACCTTTAAAAGGTAAAAGTATAAATTCATTGTACGAAAATCTAAAACCATTAATGGAGTTTAACCCTCCATTTATTGATGTCACCTATCATAGAGAGGAATACATATATAAAAAACAAAATAATGGATTGCTAGAAAGAAAAGCAGTAAGAAAAAGACCTGGAACTGTTGGTATTTGTTCTGCAATTATGAACAAATTTCAAATTGATACAGTTCCTCACATAATTTGTGGTGGGTTCAACAAAGAGGAAACGGAGAATGCATTAATAGATTTAGATTTCTTGGGAATTGATAATGTCTTAGTACTGAGAGGTGACCCTATCAAATCTGAAACTTATTTTTCACCTGAAAATGACGGACACAAATATGCCAGTGATCTCATTAATCAAGTTTGCTCTATGAACAAAGGAAAATATTTAGATGAAGACATAAAAAATACACATTCAACAAATTTTTGCGTCGGTGTGGCAGGATATCCAGAGAAACATTTTGAATCTCCTAATATGAATTCGGATATTTATTTTTTAAAGAAAAAAGTTGAATTAGGAGCTGAGTATATCGTAACACAAATGTTTTTTGATAATCAAAAATATTTTGATTTTGTAAAATTATGTAGAGATAATAATATTAATGTACCAATTGTTCCAGGGCTAAAGCCAATATCTATAAAGAAACATTTAAATTTATTACCACACAGATTTCATCTAAATTTACCCGAGGAACTAGTAAAAAATATCTTAAAGTGTAAAAACAATGAGGATATTAGAAAAGTTGGAGTTGAGTGGGCTATAAACCAAACTAAGGAGTTAATCGATTACGGAGTTCCATGTGTTCACTATTACACTATGGGAAATTCATCTAACATAATTGATATAGTTTCAAAATTTAATTAGCTTTCAATTGTTGATTCAAATATTTTCTCAATATTATCTGTTTCATTAATGCTTATATCTTTTTTTACAATACCTTTTTTTAGAATTACAATTCTGTTACAAACTTTGCTCACTTCGTTGATAATATGGGTGGAAAAAATTATAATTTTATTTTTTGAGATTTTTTTTATTAGATCTCTGAAGTGAATTAGTTGCCTAGGATCTAATCCTGTTGTTGGTTCATCTAAAATTAAAATTTTTGGTTCATGTAACAAGCATGAGCATAATCCAACTCTTTGCTTTTGTCCTTTTGAAAGCTCGCTAATTTTTCTAAATGATAAATCAGATATTTCTGTAAGTTTTTGATATTCATTTATTTGTTTTTTAAAGTTTTTTAAACCGTATAATTTTGATGTGAAAATTAAATATTCTTTAACCTTCATTTCTTCATACAATGGATTGTTCTCAGCCAAATATCCAATTTTAGATTTAATATTATACTCGTCATATTCAGTATCCAATTTGTCTATAAAAACTTTACCAGCAGACTGTCTTAAAAGACAAGATATAATTTTTAATAGTGTTGTTTTTCCAGCACCATTTTCTCCAATAAGTCCAACTATATCACCTTCATTAAGATCAATTGAAACATTCAAAAGTGCATTTATATTGGCATAACTTTTAGATATATTTTTTATAGAAATTATCATAAAGCAAAGATAGAAAATACTGATTATATTTGTTTTATGGAAGCTGTTGTGCAAAAGTCACTTGGAAAATATTTTTCAGTAAAAAAAAATGATGGAGAAATAGTAACTGCAACATTAGCAGGAAAATTAAGAAATTTAGATGCTGACTCTACTAGTCCAATAGTTATTGGAGATAAAGTGGAAATCAAAAATCAAAATGATGATTGGTCTATTGTCCAACTTTTTGAAAGAAAAAATTTTATTGCAAGGAAATCTGTTAAGCTAAGTAAAAGAAGGCATATAATAGCCGCTAATGTTGATCAGTGTTTATTAATTGTTACAAAAAAATCACCTAAAACATCTACAAGTTTTATTGATAGATTTTTAGTTGCTTGTGAGCATAATAATGTTCCAGTATCAATAATTTTTAACAAAACAGATTTGTTAAATAAAGAAGAATTACAAAGTCTTGATTCTTTGTTTAATTACTATAAAAAAATTGGATATAGTTGTTTGAAAATATCATTTGAGCACGATAGCCTTGAAAGTATTAAGAAACTTATTAAAGGGAAATTTAGCCTAATTTCAGGACATTCTGGTGTTGGAAAATCAACATTAATAAACAAGCTTAATTCAAATTTTAACATTAGAGTTTCTGAAATCTCAGATTATCATGAGCAAGGAAAACATACTACAACTTTTTCTGAAATATATGACCTAGATAATGAAACCTCATTAATTGACACTCCGGGTATTAGAGGATTTGGATTGGTTAAAATTGATAGGAAAGATATTAGTAAATATTTTCCTGAGTTTGTGCAAAATCAACACAAATGTAAGTATTCAAATTGTGTGCATATTAATGAGCCTAGCTGTGAAATTAAAAAACTAGTAAGTTCAGGAGTTATTTTATCATCAAGATATGATAATTATTGTTCAATGTTTAGATCTGAAGATATATATAGATGAGAGTTGTTATTCAAAGAGTTTTAAATGCATCTGTTCATGTGAATGAAAAAAAAATAAGTTCAATAAACAAGGGATTATTGGTTTTTGTAGGCTTTGAGATTAATGACAATACTACAGATTGTGATTGGATCGCAAATAAAATCTTAAACTTGAGAATATTTTCTAATAAAGGAAATAAAATGGAATTAAGTGTGAAAGATGTAAAAGGAGATGTTTTAATAGTAAGTCAGTTTACTTTGCATGCTAAAACAAAAAAAGGAAATAGACCCTCATTTATTAAATCTGCAAAATCAGAAACTTCAAAGACACTCTATGATAAATTTATATTAACTATAGGAGAACTTTATAAAAACAAAATCAGCCAGGGTATTTTTGGCGCTGATATGAAAATTAGACTAGAAAACGATGGCCCGGTTACAATAATTATTGACTCAAAAAACAAAGAATAATGAATATGAAAGATTTACAAATTCAAGTTGATGATTGGATAAATCAACACGGTGTTAGATATTTTAATGAACTTACAAATATGGCAATTTTAACGGAGGAAGTTGGGGAGTTAGCTAGAGTGATGAGTCGTATTTATGGTGAACAGTCATTTAAAGAAAACGATAAGAATAACATAGGCGAGGAGCTTGCAGACATTTTATTTGTTGTCTTGTGTATAGCTAATCAAACAAATACTGATTTGAATTTAGAATTTCAAAAAAAAATGAAACTTAAATCAATTCGAGATAAGAAAAGGCATAAAAACAATCCAAAAATTAATTAGATTTTTTACTCACTTCTCCAAAAATTTGAACAATTTCAATTTTTTCTGAGATAGACATTGTGCCAGGATTAATGCCTAATTTTCCCTGAGGAATTTCAGAGTCAAGTTTTTTGAAGTGGTTTATCCATTGTTTTTGAAATTCATTAGAATCTTGGTATTTATAATTCATTGGTCGAAGTTCAAAAATGGAATCTTTTAAAAAAGCATCATAAAGTAACTCAGAGCAATAGAATTGATTGTTTTCGTACAAAAAAAAGTCATCATACTTGGTGCCAACTTTATTTTCAATAAAACTAATAGCGCTTCTAATAGATTTGCGATATTCTTTTTTTAGTCTGCCAACAATAACTTTTGGTTTATTATTTGTGTCTAGGCTTCGATTTAGAAAAACTTTGAGATCAATCAGTTGTACAGATGGAGGGTATGCTTCATAAACCATTGGAGTTCCATCGATAATAGACACAATCCCAACATGTGAGAAATTCATGTTATTAAATCCTGGAGTAACATTTTCGATAGCCTCACAAAGGGGAGAGGAATCTAAATCTTGAAATAGAAAGTCGCCATCGTTAAAGGTAAATTCTTCTTCGATTTGCTGGAAGCATGATGATAGAAATATAAATGCAAATATTATTCGCAACTTTATTAGTTTGCTAGAATTGAAATAGTATTGGTTTTCATTTCAACAACACCACTATTGATTTCAAATTTATGTTCTGAGTTGTTTTCATCTTTAACGATGATAACACCTTTTTTCAAATTAGATACAATAGCTGCGTGATTATTTAAAATTTCAAAGCCTCCGGACTCACCTGGCAGTTTAACGGATTTTGCATTACCTTTAAAAATAATTTCCTCAGGGCTGATGATTTCAATATCCATATTATTTGGCTTCAGCTAGCATTTTTTCACCCTTTTCAATTGCTTCCTCAATACTTCCTACTAAATTAAAAGCTGCTTCGGGATATTTATCTACTTCACCATCCATAATCATATTGAACCCTTTAATAGTATCCTGTATATCAACAAGAACACCTTGTAGGCCTGTGAATTGTTCAGCAACGTGGAAAGGTTGAGATAAAAATCTTTGTACTCTTCTCGCTCTATGAACTGCTTGTTTGTCTTCCTCAGAGAGTTCGTCCATTCCGAGAATTGCAATAATATCTTGTAGCTCTTTATATCTTTGGAGTAATTCTTTAACTCTTTGTGCACAGTTATAGTGTTCTTCACCCACAACTTCTGGAGTAAGAATTCTAGATGTAGAATCTAGAGGATCAACAGCAGGATATATACCAAGCTCAGCAATTTTTCTAGAAAGTACAGTAGTAGCGTCAAGATGGGCAAATGTTGTGGCAGGGGCAGGGTCAGTTAAGTCATCGGCTGGAACATAAACAGCTTGAACTGAGGTGATTGATCCATTTTTTGTTGATGTAATACGCTCTTGCATTGAACCCATTTCTGTTGCTAAAGTTGGTTGATAACCAACAGCAGATGGCATTCTTCCTAATAATGCTGAAACTTCAGAACCAGCCTGTGTAAATCTAAAGATATTGTCAATAAAGAAGAGGACGTCCTTACCTTTTCCTTTTCCATCACCATCTCTAAAGTATTCAGCGATAGCTAGTCCAGAAAGAGCAACTCTAGCTCTTGCACCTGGTGGTTCATTCATTTGACCGAAAACAAAAGTTGCCTTTGAGTTTAACAGCTGGTTCTTGTCTATTTTAGTGAGATCCCATCCACCTTTTTCCATAGATTCATTAAACTCTTTTCCATAGTCAATAATACCGGACTCTAACATTTCTCGAAGTAAATCATTACCTTCTCTGGTTCTTTCGCCTACTCCAGCAAAAACAGAAAGTCCTCCATGACCTTTAGCAATGTTGTTAATTAATTCTTGAATCAGTACAGTTTTACCAACTCCTGCACCTCCAAATAATCCAATCTTTCCTCCTTTAGCGTATGGCTCAATTAAATCAATTACCTTGATACCAGTAAAAAGTACCTCAGTGCTAGTTGATAGATCTTCAAACTTTGGAGCTTCTCGGTGAATTGGAAGACCGTTTTCATTGTCTAGATTTTCCATTCCATCAATTGCATCTCCAACAACATTAAACACTCTTCCTTTGATGGCATCTCCAATTGGCATTTTTATTGGGGCTCCTGTTGCTGTTACCTCAACACCCCTGCTAATACCATCAGTAGATTCCATTGAGATTGCTCTAATTGTATCTTCTCCAATGTGTTGTTGGCATTCTAGTATTAGTTTATCACCGTTCTCTCTTGTGATTTCTAGAGAATCGTAGATGTCAGGTAGACTTGAATCATTTAAATCAAAAGTTACATCAATTACTGGTCCAATAACTTGAGCGACCTTTCCTTTTTGCTTTGGCATTAAATTTATTTTATGGGTTTTTTTATTGGGCAAACTTAATATTTTTAATTTGTTTTTTAAGTATGAAAAGCTATATAAATTAATTATTAATTTTGAACAAATTTTTAACACTCCAATTAATCAAATTTGCAAGTAATTTATTCAATTGACGATTTTCCAAGTGATATTGAAACATCAGTAACTATAGGTACATTTGATGGAGTGCACACGGGGCACAGAAAAATTTTTGAAGAACTAATTAAAACTGCAAAAGAGTCAAAGTTAAAATCAGTTGTTTTTACTTTCGAACCTCATCCAAAAAAAGTTTTAACTAATAATAACTCAAGCCTCGATTTAATTACAATAACTGAAGAAAAAATTGAGCTTTTCAAGTTGATGTCATTAGACTTTTTAGTCATTCAAAAATTTAGCAAAAATTTTTCAAAGATTGATCCACTAGACTTTATCAGAGATTTTCTAGTTGACAAATTGAACTTAAAATATTTAATTGTCGGCTATGACCATCAATTTGGAAAAAATAGAAATGGAACATTTGATAGTTTGCAACAATATTCCCAACTTTTAGGATTTTCATTAAAAAAAATTGATGTATATAAAAACTCTGAAATTGTAGTTAGTTCAACTAAAATTAGAAGTTTAATAGCTTCTGGGATGATAGAAATGGCTAATAGCCTACTAGGTTATCGCTATTTTTTTAGTGGAATTGTTACTAGAGGAAATGAAATTGGAAAAGAGTTAGGTTTTGCAACAGCAAATCTTCAAATTAGTGAAGAAAAAGTTCATGTTCAAAATGGAGTGTATGCTGTGCATGCATATGTAAAAAATGTCAGGCATTCAGCAATGATGAATGTAGGCTATAACCCTACCTTTGAAAATGATATTTTTGATGAAAAAAAGGTTGAGGTTCATATCTTTAACTTTAAAGAAAATATTTATGGAGAAATTATCAAAGTAGAGGTGATAAAAAAAATCAGAAATGAAGTTAAGTTTGAAAGTAAGGATAAGTTGATAGATCAGCTAAATATTGATAAGCAAACTTCTTTGTCAATTATTCAAGAGCTTTAATTTAGCAAACTTTAGCAATAAAGTTTTTTCGCCAAAGTTGTCAAAATTTACACATGCTTTAGTGCTTGAACCAAATCCTTCGATATTTGAAATTGATCCTTTGCCAAAATTTTGGTGTTCAATTCGATCTCCGATAGAAAATTTATGCTCGACATAATTTTCAGCTTCATGATTTTCTATTTTTTTTACTGACTTCAAGCTTCTGTTAGCTGTTGGAAATGATTTTTTTTTGAAACTAAATTTAGGCTTCGAAAACTGAATCTCTTGTTCATTTCTAACCACATATTTTTCATCCAGTTCATTTAAAAATCTGCTTTCAGAGCAGTCAATGTATTGTCCCCATCTGAATCTGAATGTAGAGTACGATAAGAATAAATTTTTCATAGCACGAGTAATTGCAACATAAAATAATCTTCTTTCTTCTTCTAAATCTTGCTCACTTTCTAAGCTCAACATGGACGGAAATAGGTTTTCCTCAAGTCCAACTACAAAAACATTAGGAAATTCAAGTCCTTTAGCTGCATGAATCGTCATTAGTGTTATTTTGTCTACTTCGTTGTCATTTTCATTATCCATATCTGTGATCAATGCAATTTCTTGCAGATAATTACCAAGGGAAACTTCATCTTCTGATTGCTCTGCAAAAGTTTTAACTCCATTTAATAATTCTTGAATATTTTCAAATCTACTTACACCCTCAGGTGTTTTATCATTATGTAGTTCTGTGTAAATTTTTGAGCTGTGAATAATATCGTTTGCAAGAGTGTAAGCATCGCATTTTTGACTCATCAATATGAACTTTTGAATAAGTTCATAGAATTCAATCAACTTTTTCTTTGTCCCATTGTTGATGTTTATATCAATATGCTCTATGTTTTCAATTATGCTCCAAATACTTCTATCTTTTTCTATTGCTTTAAGACTTAATCTGTTTAATGTTGTTAATCCAATACCTCTGCTAGGGTAGTTTATTATTCTTTTTAAGGATTCATCGTCATTTTGATTTACTATCACTCTAAAGTAAGCTAAGATATCTTTAATTTCTTTTCTTTGATAAAAAGATATTCCACCATAAATTTTATAATTTATGTTTTTCTTTCTTAAAGCTTCCTCAATTGCTCTTGATTGGGCATTTGTTCTATAAAGAACACAAAAGTCATTGTTAAAGAAATCATCCCTAATTTTTAAATCAAAAATTGTATTTGCTACTAACTTTGCTTCTTCATTATCAGAGCTGCATTTGTGTATTATTACAGAGCTTCCAATGCTATTGTTAGTCCAAACTTTTTTCTGTAATTGTTTTTTGTTAAAGCTAATGAGATGATTAGCAGTCTCTACAATTGATTTTGTAGATCTGTAATTTTGCTCTAGCTTGAATGATTTAAAGTCAGGGTAATCAGATTGAAAATTAAGTATGTTTTGTATGTTTGCACCTCTAAAAGCATATATGCTTTGCGCATCATCACCAACTACACATATATTTTCGTTTAATGCAGCAAGCTTTTTTATAATTAAATATTGAATATGATTGGTATCCTGATATTCATCAATTAAGATATACTCAAATTTTCTTTGGTATTTTAAAAGTATTTCCGGGAAAGAATTCAATAATTTGTATGTATTAATTAATAAATCATCAAAGTCCATTGCAGAATACTTAATACATCTATTAATATATGATTTGTAAATATCTATGAAGTTTGTTCTTTTGGCTATTTTGTCTTTTAATACAATTTCCGGATTATTAGCATACTCATCTGGAGAGATAAAGTTGTTTTTCATAGTCGATATTCTAGATCTTATTATATTAACTTTATAAAAATCTTTGTTCAAGTTTAGCTCTTTAATTATGGATCTAATTAAACCTTTACTATCTTCAGTGTCGTAAATTGTATAATTTTTTGGATAGTTGATATAGTGAGATTCGATTCTCAGAATTTTAGAAAATACAGAATGAAATGTCCCCATCCAAATATTCTTAGCATCATTATCTCCAATAATTTTTTGTATCCTGTCCCTCATTTCTCTAGAAGCTTTGTTGGTGAAGGTTAATGAAAGAATATTAAATGGATTAACTCCATTTTTTATTAAATGAGCAATTCTATATGTTAAAACTCTCGTCTTTCCTGACCCAGCTCCTGCAATGACAATCATTGGGCCGTCTATTTGTTCTACTGCTTGTTTTTGCTCAGGATTTAAATGATTCAAATAGTCGTTCAATTTTTTTTTTTTTTGTAAAATTAGTCTTAAAAATATATTATTATGCAAAATAAAAAAGATTTTCTACATTTGTTATACTAGATTAAAATTAGTATTACGATCAATTAAATGTTATTTCTTAGGTTGCGAAATTCAAACATATCATTATTGGGATTTTTATCATTTTTATTGTTAAAATTTTCAGTAGCATCAAGTGCCCAAAGTTCAATCACGCCTTCGCCTTGCAATGATTCTATACAAATGATTGTTAATTCAAGTCTTGAAACATGCACAGAAGGAGATGGAGTAATAGAAATCATAGTCACAGGTGGAAATGGAAATTTTTCATATTCTCTTGATGGAGGATTAAATTTTTCTGCACCAATATTTATTGATACAATCACGATAGATTCTCTTTCAAGCTCAACATATGATATCCTAGTTAGGGATGATAGCTTATGTGTAAAAAACTTTGGCTATTTCTATCTAGGGCAAGTTCAACCTACTAAAATTGACTCTATTAATTTAGTAAATGAATCATGCTGTGGTGGTGATGGTTATATAGAAATATTTTCTAGCTCAATTTATAATCATAGTTTTTCGATTGACAGTGGTCTAAGTTGGTCTCAACAAAATTCTTTCAACTCTTTACAAAATGGAAACTATTATCTTTACATAAAAGATGAAAATTTTTGTAGAGATAGTTTATTTGTTGAACTAAAAATTGATTCTAATGCTAATATTAGCATGGCATCTCAAGTATCTGATGTAATTTGCAATAATGATTCAAATGGTACTTTTAAATTATTATTTCCGGACCCATGCTTTAAATATGAATTATGGAGATATACAGTAAATACTCCGCAGCTGATTACAGATTCAGGTACCTATTTTAATGATCTTGTTCCAGGATATTATGGACTTATTGCGAAGTCAAATTCAGAAACTTGCTTTGATTCCTCAAGTGTTTTTTACATTTCTCAACCCGATGAGTTGAGTTCAACTAATGCTTTGTCTGTTGAAAATACATGCTCCAATATTTCAAATTGTAATGGAATGATTACAGCGGGACTTGTCACAGGTGGAATTTCTCCTTTTTACTATTATGTGAATCGATTTGGAAGTAACATACCTCAAGGTCCAATTTCTGTTGATTCAACATTTTCATTTCTTTGTTCTGGACAATACCAAATTAGATATTTGGATGCAAATGCATGCGAGTATTTAGATACTGTTGAAATCGTTGATAACTCATTAAGAATAGATTCATTAATTAAAAGTGAAATTAAATGTTACGGAAATTCTGATGGTGAAATTGATGTTTATTTTAGTGGGGGGAAAAGTCCATTCGTAACAATTTGGAATGATACTTTATTATCGAATAGAATTGATAGTCTCAGTTCAGGTTCCTTTAAAGTAAGTATAATTGACTCCATTGGTTGTGTTGTCACTGATAGTTTAATTTTAGAGAATCCTGATACTTTACTTTTTAAAGTACGTTCGAATGGTATAACTGAGGAAACTTGCTTTAATAGTTCTAATGACGGTCAAATAATATTAGAAATAACAGGAGGTACATTACCATTTTTTCATAGTTGGATTTCCAGTTCTGGTTCAAGTGGTTATGGAATTGGTGATACAATTTTCTCATTGAGTTCAGATACATTTGTGTTAAGCGTTGTTGATAATAACGGATGTGTCGGATCGCCTAGTTGGGGGACAGTTGATACTACTTTTGTTGGGGCATTAAATTTTGAAAATCTTTTAACGATTGATTCAGTAAATTTTAATTCTGATTCCATTTGCTATGCAGTTAATGATGGTTTTATACAAATATTTTCATCTGGCATATATCCATTAAGTTACTCAGTAGATAGTGGACTCACTGTTCAAGTCGACTCGATATTTACATCTTTACCAGCAAAAAATTATCACATTGTTGTTTATGATAGTTTAGGATGTTCTGAAAATTTAGAAATTGAAATTTTGGAATATGATCAGCTATTAATTCAAATTGATAGTATAAAAAATGTAAGTTGCTATGAAGGTAATGATGGTTATATTTCAGTCAGCACTAACTCTGAAAAAAGCTGTGATTTTTTGTGGTCATTAAACAATGATACAAATCCCTTTATCAATAATTTAATATCTAACCACTATATTGTTAGAGCAACTGATGAAAACCAGTGTACATCAGTAGATACTTTTTATATAGCAGAGCTTGGAGGGCCACTTAAGTCTAACGAAGTTACAAATATTGATGTTACTTGCTTTGGAGGTAAAGACGGTTTTTCTGAGGTCTTGGCCTCAGGTGGAGTGCCATTCACAGATTCTTCATATTCTTATATCTGGCTTAGCTCCGAGTATGATACAATTGGTTTTGGTAAAAATCAAAATAATTTATCATCAGGCTTTTACACTGTACACATATTTGATAGCCTTGAATGTGGTCCTTTTGTTGATACGATTAGAATATTGCAGCCGGATTCGTTTTATGTTACTGTTGTAAATATTACAGATAATGTTTGCCATGCTCAGAATAATGGAAATATTTTATTGCAAGGGCATGGTGGTAATTTACCATATCACAAATATTTTTTGTCTTGTGATAGCTATGTTCATGAAACTCAAGTTAGTTTTTTTGATAGTTTATTTGCAGATAATTATGTTGCATGCATTGTTGATATCAAGAATTGTATTTCCGATACATTAAAAAACATCAAGCTCGGTGAGCCTGGTGATTTAAATCTCAATTTGACAACCCAAAACCCTAACTGTAGTGCTTCATCAGATGGTAGTATGTCACTAGCTTTAAATTCAGCAACATCCCCTTACAATTGTAGTGTATTTAATGACGGAATACTAACAAATTCTTTCACATTAAATCAAAATTATACTCAAAATTTGAATGATTTAGAAAAAGGAAGCTATGAAATCCAAATTTCAGACTACAACGGATGTGAGTTCGATACATTATTTGCATTAGATGAGCCTGACCCTATTATTTCTAATTTTACAACTGATTCTTATAATTTGGTTGAACCTGCAGTAATTGATTTTATTAACTTGAGTGAAAATGCAAACCAATTTGAATGGAGATTTGGTGATGGAACGTCGATTTCTATCAACAGTTTGGAAGCTGTCAGCAATTCTTACACAATTCAGGGGAAATATATAATTGAACTAATTGCTTCAAATGAAGAGCTTTCTAATTTATGCAACGATACATCAAAATATGAAATAGAAATTGAAGGTTTTGATACATTTGATACTTTTACTCCAAACGGAGATAACATCAATGATTATTATGGGTTTGACGAGTCTCTATTTTCAGATATTAATGTCAAAATTTATAATAAGTGGGGAACAAAGGTTTTTGAGTGGAGTGAAATTAATTTTAAATGGGATGGTCGAGGATATAGTGGAAAAATTCTTCCTGAATCAGTTTATTATTTTGTGTTAGATGCTATTGGTATTTCAGGTCAAGTGTATCAAACGAATGGTCATATCAATTTATTAAGATAGGGAAGTTCACAACAAAACTTAACTTTAAATCGCTGTATTAGAAGTGAATTTTGTAAATTTGTTCAAAATAATCGATTATGAAAAAGATAGTTGGACTAATTCTTTTGGTTTTTCTATCATTTGGCGTTCGTGCTAGTCACATTATGGGAGGAGAGATTACTTGGGAGTGTATCAAAGATCCTCTAAACCCAGATGTTGGTAAGTATATCTTCACAATGAAACTATACAGAGATTGTGATGGTATCTCTTTACCAACAACCAATCAGACGCTAAATGTTTGGAATCACCCAACAGTATCTACAATCAGTTTACAATTTATTTCAAATACTGACATTTCACCTGATTGTGATGTTACAAACAGTGGGAATCCTGCACTAGATTGTTCTACAAATCCAGTTGGAGCTGTCGAAGAGTACATCTATCAATCATTGCCAATTGCTTTAGTTGGTGCACCTCCAATTTCCAATCCTCCAACACCAACTACGCACGGATGGCACTTTACATGGGATTCATGCTGTAGAAACGGAGCTATTGTAAACTTAGCCACACCTAGTTCTGACGGATTTACTATGAGAGCCTCAATGTTTGCATATATTGATCCTTTCGGAAATTCAACACCAACTGATCCATGTTTTGATTCTTCACCAATATTTAACGAAAGTCCAAAAACAATTATTTGTACAGGATATCCTTTTTCATACACACATAACGCCTCAGATCAAGAAATGGATAGTTTAGTCTACAGTTGGGATGAGCCACTAGATGACTTTTTTGGCGCATATAATCCACCTATAACTCCAGGCTTACTGACATATACACCTCCTTATAATGCAAACAATCCTCTTCCTGGTAATCCTACTCTTAACCCTCAAAACGGTCAGATATCTTACACATCTAATCTTTCTGGAAATTTTGTAACTGTAGTTAGGGTTGATGCATATAAATGTAATCAGCTAGTTGCTCAAATTTATAGAGAAATTCAAGCAGTTTTAATTGCTTGTCCTCCACTAGCAGGAGGAAATGCAAACTTACCTCCAACTATTCCAGCACCATTTCCAGCACCAACGCCATATTATACTTCAGTAGCTGCTGGGACTTTAGTTTCGTTCAACATTAGCGCTACTGATGCTGATTTATATGCAGCTGGTATACCACAAGATGTTTCTTTAGAAATTACTGGTGGTCAAATGGCGGGTGATTTCATAACAACCACGGATTGTGCTAGCCCACCCTGCGCTACATTTACTGATAATTTAGGTAATCCACCACCTTTTTCATCCCCATCTCTTGTAAATGGAATTTTTGAGTGGCAAACAGCATGTACTCATATTGCCTCGGACGCAGGTTGTGGTAATGTATCAAATATTTACAATTTTGCAATAAAGGCATATGATGATTTCTGTCCTGCAAATGCTATTACTTTTGCAACAATAACAATCGAAGTTACTCAAGCAGCATCATTGCCAGCACCAGATTTGAAATGTGCTTTCGTCGATGGAAATGGAAACGTTACTTTAGACTGGAATCACAATACTGGAGCCAATAATTCCACACTGTACCATCTTTATGCATCTGATAATATTGGTGGTCCTTACATCAATGTGGCGGATGTATCTTTCCCCTCAGATATTTATACAATTGACTCTTCATTGATTCCAAATGGAGCTCAGTACTTTTACATGACAAATGAGTCTACTTGCGCAAATGAATCACTTCCTTCTGATACAATAACTCCTATTGAATTTAAAATTTCATCTCAAAATGTAAGTTGTTGGGATGATATTGACGGAATGATTTCCGTTGAGGTTTTAACCAACATGCTTAATCCATTTAGTTACTATATTAATGGAGTCCTAAATACTAATCCACCCCCGTATGATACTGTTTTCACAACACTCAGCTCAGGAACATATAGCATTACTGTAAGTGATAATGCATATTGTGATATAACCGTACCAATTGATATTTCAGCACCAGGTTTTCCTCTTCAACTTCTCATTGAAGATACTCTTAACACTTGCTTTGGTCAGAATACAGCCACTGCTTCAGTTTCTGGAGCAGGAGGAACGCCACCATACAGCTACGAATGGTTTAATTTCGGTGACACTGTTTCTATTTCCTCATCAAATTTTGTAGATTCTTTAATCACGGGTAGTTATTTTGTAGAGATTATGGATGCAAACGGTTGCGATACGTTTACAACAGTACAAGTAATATCCTCACAACTTCCACTAACAGCTTCTCCACAGGTTTACGGTGTTTCTTGTCGAGGAGATAGCACAGGTATGATCATTGCAGATGGAGGAGGAAGTTCCGCACCATATAAATATTACTGGATGAGCTCTAGCGGAGATACTTTAAGATACACAGGACTTATGATGGGAAGGGATACGTTAAGAGATCTTTTTGCTGGCACCTACAGGCTACACATATATGATTCACAGGAATGTTTCGAAGATTATATATTAACTGTAGGAGAGCCTGCAACCAGTTTAAGTATAGACAGCTTATTAACTGTTTTAGATATTGCTTGCTATGGAGACAGTGTTGGTAGTGCTAGGATGTATGTTAGCGGTGGTATGCCTAATTATTCGTATTTGTGGGAAAGTGGAGAAATAGATTTAATCGCCACATCTTTGAAAGCTGGATATAATACTGTTTCTGTTACAGACGCTTGGGGTTGTACAGTAAAGGATAGTATTCAAATTAATGAGAACCCTCTAATTGAGTCAACAGTTAGCGTTGTTCAGAATGTAAGTTGTTATAGTAATTCTGACGGTATTGCAAGTGTCACTTCGTCAGGAGGTATTCCGTCCTACATATATTTTTGGAGTAATGGCCATACAGGCTTTAGTATGCCAGATACGGCAAATAGTTTACTATTTGGAAGTTATTATGTTACTACTAGAGATGCTTTAGGTTGTGAAGTTGTAGATAGTATAGACATAAGTCAGCCAGAACCTTTGTCAATGGAGGCTAGTGAGATAGAGTGGATTTCTTGCTATGGAGCAAACGATGGTTTGGCAAGTGCATATGCTTGGGGAGGTACAGCTCCTTACACTTTTACATGGTTGCCAAACGGACAGCAAGGGGATACTGTAAACACATTAACTCCAGGTATACACACAGTTACTGTGACTGATGCTAAAGGTTGTGTAGCAAGTGATACAGTATTTATTAATCAGCCCAATGAGTTATTTGTAGATATAGATGATACACAGACTATTTTGGCTTATTGTGTAGGGGTTAATACAGCTTCACTTACAGCGGTTGCATCTGGCGGTACACCTGGCTATTCTTATCAATGGGATGATAATAGTGTTGCTCCTCAAACAACAGCAATAGCAACAGGTTTATTATCAGGAGTCTATACGATTACAGTTACAGACTCTAGAGGTTGTATAGTTACAGATTCTAGAGACATAGATACAGTTACAAATACAATGAATGCACATATTACTGCATTAAATCAGTATAATGGAGGTTATCACGTAAGCTGTTATGGTGCAAACGATGGGAAAGTGTATGTGTCAGCTTCAGGAGCACATGAGCCCTATTCTTACCAATGGTTTGGCCCTTCAGGCTTTAGTGGTAGTAATGATACTATCAATCAACTCTCTGCTGGTATATATTCTGTCAGTGTTACAGATACAAATAATTGTATGGTGAATACAAGTATACATGTTACTGAGCCATTAGATTTATTATATAGTGTTCATTCCTCTACTACTGAGACATGTCTTGGTTCTTGTGATGGAACAGTTTCATTACAATTATCAGGTGGTACCGCTCCTTATGTAGGTATTTTCACCAATAATGTAACTGGACATACTGGATCAAGTATTATGCCTAGCGATAGCTTAATTACTAATGTTTGTTCAGGTAATCATACAATTGCATTAATTGATGCTAATGGTTGCTCTAGTGCTATAATCAGTGGAGGTAACAATCAGACTACTGTTCCATTTGCGTTATCAACAACGGCATCTATTGATTTCTCTTCTGTGGTAAATGTATTGTGTAACTCATCTGCTACTGGTTCTGTAAGTGCTTTGAACCCAATTACAAATAATACAAATTATTCTTACTCTTGGGAAAATGTAAATAATCCTGGAGTTACAGTTTCAAATACTACAACAGCATCAAACTTAATTGCTGGGACTTATGTATTATTAGCACATTATTCTGATTCAAATAATTTAAATCTAATATACCCAGGATGTACATCATCAGATACTGTTACTATTTCGGAGCTATCAGCTGTTGAAATTTCAAATAACGGGATAGTCGCAGTAGATTGTTTTGGATCAAGTACAGGTAGTATTAGTACAGTAGTTTCAGGAGGAACACCTCCATATTCATATTCATGGTTACCTAGCGGAGGAGCCTCGAGTACAGCTAATAATTTAAGTGCTGGAGTTTATACATTAAATGTATTAGATGCTAATCAGTGTTCCGATGTAAGAACCTTTACAGTAACGCAACCAGATATTTTGAATATTAGTGTTACTGAGAATAATTATCTACTTAGTGTGTCCTCTTTAACTGGAGGTACATCTCCTTATTCATATTCATGGAGAGAGTCTTCTAATCCTAATGTTTCGATACAAGGGGGTACGTCGTTCATGGTAACTCAAGGCGGGAATTATTATGTAATCGTAACAGATGCTAATGGGTGTACACAGACATCTAATTCTGTATTGTTTAATGAGACAAGCATCGGAGAAGCTGGAATAAGTGAGATAAAAATATATCCGAACCCATTTAGAGATGAAGCTACGATTGATTTAGGAAAATCAGTGTCGGATGTAGTTGTAAGGGTAATGGATATATATGGAAAAGTTATAGAAATAATAGAAACAAAGAATAAAGATAAGGTTTTAATAAAGTCTAGAGACAAGGCTAAAGGAACCTATTTTGTGGAGATAGAAATAGATGAAGATCAAATATTCTACAAGAAACTAATAATGGATTAATCTTGTGGTTTATCAAAATGAAAAATTTATAATATGATTAATTTTTTTAATAAGAGTTTAAAATTTAGAAGTAGTTTTTTAAAACTGAAATCGTTTTTATTAGTGTTTTCTATGCTAATATTTTTTGATTCAAATGCACAGGTTACATTTAGTATAACTAATGCATCATCAGTTAATGCAAATGATGGTCAAGTTGTAGCTTCAGTAAATCCTGGATCAGGAAACTATACATTTTATTGGGAAGATCTAAGTACCAATCTTCCTGCTTACGGACCTACAAATACTACAGCTACAGCTGATACTTTTTTTAATGCACCCTCAGGAACATATCTACTCACTTTTATTGATGTAGGATTAGGCACATTCAGTAATGATACAATTTTTATTTCAGCTCCTGGCGGTTTGTTTTCCTATTCTGGACTACTAGACCTTTGTATTAATACTACTACCCAATTAACAGCAAATCTTAGTGGATGTAGTTATTTGAATCCGGCGCTTGGAATTGATTACGCACTTTCAAACTCATCTGGAAGTGTACTTTTTTCAGCTAATTCTATTCTTGATTCAGTTTCGCTACCAGCTATTGGAGCAGGAACTTATTATATGTCTGCTGCCAATCTTGACAATGGCTGTGTAACAATAGATACTTTTACTGTTTCTTCAGGTACTTTATCTGCTTCTGTTTACACCTCTAATATTTTAGGTCCAAATAATTTAGGATCAGTTGCTATCACTGCATCTGGTGGCAATCCGCCTTACAGCATATTTTGGAGTTCTGGATCAACAGGTTCAACACTAAACAACTGGACTAATGGAGATACAATACAAAACCTTAGTGCTGGCACCTACTCTTACTTTATCAATAGTTCAGGATGTATTGTTAATGGAACTATTACAATTGTGAACGCTTGTGATGCTAGTTTCATTTCCAATTATGATGTATGTGATGAGTCCATAAATCTCTCGGCTACAATGAACATGACGAATACTGGATCTTTTTCTTATGATTATGAACTTTCAAACAGTTCAGGTGTTATTGAGAATTTAATTTCAACTGATGACACGATAACGTTTGCTAGCTCAAACAGTAATGGATTGTATTTTTTAAATGTTACAGAAACAACAACAGGATGTGTTTCCAGAGATACAATTGACGTTAATTTAACTCCATTGCAAGTTAATACATCAGTAAATAATGTCACAGATCCGCTTTTATGTAATGGTTCAATTTTTGCAACACCAACAACAGGAAACTTTCCTTACACCTTTCAGTGGGATACGAATGGAACTATTTTTTCATCAAACTCGGGCTTTAACTCAAGTATCATCAATCTGTGTTCTGACACTTTTTGTCTTACTGTCACAGATGGAAGTTCATGTACATACTCGAAATGTATTGATGTTCAATTTAATCCATGTATTGCTACAGCTTCTGTTTTTGATAGCATTAATTGTTATAATGGAGTAGGGGTTTTACAAATAAATGTTGACACAAATAGCATAGGATCAGGAAATCAGTCATATAGCGGACCTAGGTATGTATATACATTAAGTGAAATATCTAACTCAACTGGTTTTGTAAGTACTCAACAATCTAATAACATATCTTTTATCTTTCCCAATATTGCCGCTGGACAATATTTAGTTACAGTAGAAGACAAGTCATGGTCCTCTTTTTGCGTTAGTGATACAATTTTAATGACTCAGCCTGATCCAGTTCAGCTATTTACATCGCAAATTAATCCCACATTTGCATATACTCAGGACGGATCTATTACTATAGATTCTATTACTGGAGGTACAACTCCATACAGCATCTTATGGCTTGACTCTGTGGGTAACCCACTTACAAATCAGGGTGTTTTCGTACAAACATCACTTGGGTATTCCAATACTTTTAATGGAGGATACACTATACAAATAACTGATACTAATGGATGTACTGTTTCAAATACATTGTTCTTAGATCCCCAAAATGTCTCACCACAATTCAACATTGATTCGATTTCTGAAACCAATCCATCTTGTTTTGGAGATTGTAATGGTAGACTTTTTGCAAAGATGTTTGATGTTGGAATTCATTCAGTTCCTCCATTCACTTACTATTGGTTTAATTCTAACGGTGATACCCTAAAAGTTGACTCTTTGGGATCTGTTTGGTACAACCCATCTCATGTGGCTACTTACACCAACAGATGTGCAGGAAATTACGAACTACACGCATACGATTTTTATAATAATGGACCAGTTACTGCACAATATTCTTTAGTTGAGCCAAATGATATCATCATATCCAATGCATACAATCAACCTTTGTTAATTGAATGTGGAGAAGATACAGTATTAGAAGTTGCAGCAACTGGTGGAAATCTTACTAATGATACAATTTTATTAAATGATATCACTATAAATATAGGAAGTCTGAATACACCAAATATTTTTGGGTTTTCAGATACCTTAAATGTAGGTACAACATATCTTTTAGAAGTGACAGGAACTTACTCTGATTTTTCTGGATTACAATATGATGCTGCTTTCAGAAATTTTAATTCACCCATACCCAATCTTGATTGGTCTTTTGATGGGAATTTTACTCATACTCCAGTTCCAAACTCTTACAATACGAATCACAAATACTATTATCCTTTTATTGGAGATGGCATACATGAGATAATTTTCTTTAACAACAACCAGAGTTATACGGGTTCATTAACGTTTAAAATATATGAGCTTAAACTGAATATCCCAATTTATAATTACACATGGAACGAATTAACTCCATTCGGTCCTAATTTGATAAGTGATTCTTCTACAGCTCTTGTTAATCCTGGAACGAATGGAAAAACTGTAACAGTTAAGGTAGAGGATAATTTTGGTTGTTCCAAAACAGATACTATTAGTGTACAGTGGAGATTGAACATTCTTGAATTTGCTAATATTCAATCTGTTAGTGCCTCCTGCTTTGGAGACTCCTCTGGTACAATAGTGATTGAAGCTGATACTAATTTTGGCTTTCCACCATATCAGTTCTACATTGATAATACAAATACTTCAGATACCATCAATAATTTACCTCAGGGTTCTTACACTTTGAGTATTTCAGATAATATAGGTTGTATTTCAGATGATACTGTTATAACTATTTTGCAACCTGATTCTCTATATGCATGTGGTGATAATCAAACAAAAGTCCGAATACTTTTAGAATCTTTTTCAATGGATTTTGATAATCAATTTAGCTATACTACTTCTATAGCTACAATGCCCGGACTTGAGTACTTAGTTGAAGTTTCTGGAACTTTTGGAGATACGCTTTTTGTTAATTACATGGACGCAGCATATATTTTTAATCAAAATCCTCCTACTCCTCATTTATCAAATCCTTGGGCAATTAATGGAACAAATAATCTTAGGCCAATAAATGATTTTTATAATTCCTCACATGTGTATGAATATGTTGTTCCAGGTAACGGAACACAATTTAATTTTTTCTATGAAGATATCTACAATGATTACATTGGATCATCAGGCCAGTTAGATTTTAAGATATATAAGCTTGTTTGCCCAAGCAAAGATACTGCATATGCATGTTTCGGAGATAGTACTGCGTCATCCACAGTTTATGCTAACGGTGGATTCCCTTTTAATCCAGATGGCGTAAATAATTCTGGGGATGAATATTATGAATACATTTGGACTGATGCATCAGGAACCGTATGGTCTACAAGCCAGACTGCAACAAATTTGCCAGCTGGTAATTTTAAAGTTACTATTACTGATAGCTTAGGCTGTACTTACGAAAGGGACTTAGTAGTTTTACAATCTATTACTCCTTTGAATATTGATACGATAATTAAAACTGATGTTGCTTGTAAAGGTGACTCAACTGGTGAAATTACGGCTGTTGTTTCAGGTGGATTTAGCACCAGCATTGCAGTTCTAATGCTTGGAAATGATACAATTGCATTTCAAGATAACATTTTAGATACAGTGACTTTTGATAATCTGCCAAGTAATAATTATGACTTTTATGTTTTTGATACTGTACCTGGTGCTTTTTCATTTAATTTTGGGTGCCCAGAGCAAGCTCAGATTCTTGTAGAAGAACCCCAGGACGTTTTGTCTTCAACTGTAAATTTACTTGAGCATGTAATTTGTTATGGAGATTCAACAGGAAAGGCTATATCGAATGTTCAAGGTGGGCAGTTCCCATATATCTTTGCATGGGATAACGGAGATTCAACACAAATTAATAGCAATCTTTGGGCAGGGTGGCAAGGTGTAACCTTTACTGATGCCAACAATTGTACTCTTAGAGATAGTATAGAAATTATAAATGTAAACCCTGAAATACTAGGGTTTGTTTCAATCTTGCAGGATGTATCATGTTTTAATGGTTGTGATGGTATTGCACAACTTTCTTCAACAGGTGGAGTACTACAGCATAATTATTTTTGGGATAATGGCCAAACATATTTTGGTAGTGGTCCAGATACTGCTTATAATCTTTGTTATGGAGGTCATGACATTATTATAGAAGATATGGAGGGTTGTCGAAAAATTGTTGAATTTACAATTAATCAGCCTACTGAAATCTTTGCTCAAGCAACAATTGTTCAACCAGTTCAATGTTTCGGTTTCGATGACGGTATGGCATATGGAACAGCCACCGGTGGTACATCACCCTACACTTATGTCTGGGACAGTATAAATGGTCAGAGTGGTCAAAATGCTGTTAATCTAACACCTGGTGTTCATATTTTATACGTCACTGACAGTAAAGGATGTACAGCTCAAGATACTGTGGTTATAACAGAGCCTACACAGCTAGTAGTTTCAATTGACGATACTATGACAGTATATTCATATTGCTCAGGAACAAACTCCGGGCAATTGTGTGCAGTTGCATCTGGTGGTACAATTCCTTATAATTATGTTTGGAATGATCCTCTTGGTCAACAGAGCTCTTGTGCATTTAATTTACAAGCAGATTTATATACAGTAATAGTTATGGACGATAGAAATTGTATTGCAACAACCTCTTTTGATTTAGATTCAATAACTAATTCAATGACTTCTTCAGGAGTATCAACGTCACAAAATGATGTAACATGCTTTGGACTATATGACGGATCTATTACTATTAATCTGGTTAGCGGAGGTGTTCCAGGATATTCTTATCAATGGACAGGTCCCTCTGGTTATAGTTCAACAGATTCATCAATATCTTCCCTCTATGCAGGAAGTTACGCATGCGTTATCACTGATACTAATGGATGCGCAGTAACTATTAATACTGAACTCTATCAACCAGACCAGTTAGAATATAATACCTACAACGTTGCTGATGTTTCTTGTTTTGGAGCATGTAATGGTCAAATTTGGGTTGATGTTGAGGGTGGAACATGGCCATACTACTATGATTTTTCAGAAATTGGAACTTTCCCATTTGCAGCAGCTAATAAGGTTCAATTGATTTCAGATACCTTAATTAAAGATTTATGTACAGGACATCACAGTATTTATATCACTGATGCGAATAACTGCGTTGGAACTGTTCAGTGGGGTGGGACATGGCAGGAATTTGTCGATTCTGGAGTGGTTGTAGTTAATAACAATATAAATACTGTTGATGCTACTTGCTTCAATTCAAATGATGGATATGCTTGGATTCCTTGGCCAGGGCCTAGTCCTATTTTTACATATACATGGGAAACAGATCCAATAACATCAACTATTGATACCGGCTCTTCGACAAACTTGCTATTTCCTGGAAATTATAATTTAGTTGCTCATTATTCCGACAGTGCGAATTTTGGTCAAGTATATAGTGGATGTGATGTAGCTCTTCCTTTTACAATTTCAGGTCCTCCAGCAATTGTTTCAGGTGGAATAGTAACTGATGTAACTTGTTACACCGATACTGATGGAGAAATTACATTAAATCCTAGCGGAGGGACAGGAACTTTTTCATTCCTTTGGGACACAACAACATCTGTTCCAATAGGATCAAATCAAATAAATAGTCAAAATTTAAATAATCTACAACCAGGAACTTACACAGTTACAATAACTGATGCTAATGGTTGCGATATAACACAAAATTTTGATGTTCTAGAACCTGATGCTTTAACTAATGATTTTATAAATATTTCTAATGTTACTTGCTTTAATCTTCAAGATGGCTCTGTAACATCACAGCCTGATGGAGGTACTCCAGGCTATTCATTCAGCTGGTCACCAAGCGGAGGAAACGCTGCTGTCGCAAATAATTTATCTGCCGGAACTTATACATTAACAATAACCGATGCCAAAGGTTGTCAGGGGCAATTTAGTGTTGATGTCAATCAACCAGACCAAATTATTGCATCAACTGATGCTAACGCGTTTTATGGTGAAGACCAAAGCGGAAATCCATACAACATCTCATGTATTGGTTTGAGTGACGGTTCTGCAATCGTAATAAATGGCGGTGGACTTAGTCCTATTAATTACAGCTGGGCTGATGCAACAGGAAATGTTGTTTCAACAAATGCAAATACTGGAAATATTTTAAGCGCTGGTAATTATACTGTAACAGTGACTGATGCTAACGGATGCTCTGAAATTGGCAATATAACTTTAATTGAACCAACTCAATTATTAGCGAATGCAACAGAAAGTGGTGATATTAGCAATTTTCCTGGAGCATTTGATATTTCGTGTAAAGGAGATTCCGATGGATGGATCGAGTTGAATCCTTCTGGAGGTGTTGCTAATTCAGGAGGTATTTATCAGTATAATTGGAGTGGTAGTATCAACGGTCCAATGAATATGAGTTCAATATATAATGTGACTGCGGGTAACTACTCAGTAACCGTAACTGATGCAAATGGTTGTTCTATAACAGAAACATTTAGTCTTGATGAGCCAGCTGATTTCTTTATTGCGGATGTAGATTCTGTAAATTATACCGGTCCTCAAAAAGCACCTTATCAAGTTGATTTTATAGATAATACATCTACAATAAATAATGATCCAATTAATCATTATTGGTATTGGTCACCAAATGAATCAGCTGATATTTACTTTAATTCCAATCAACAGATATTCACAAACACATTTAATACAGT
This sequence comes from uncultured Bacteroidota bacterium, assembly GCA_902587125.1. Lineage (GTDB taxonomy): Bacteria > Bacteroidota > Bacteroidia > Flavobacteriales > BACL11. The sequence continues at coordinate 51,612 of CACIJW010000003.1, read as the reverse complement.
TGGTAACAACTTTGTTTATGTAATAGTTGAAAATACTAATTCAGGATGCACAGATTCATTAACATTTAATGTAGAGGTCCAAGGCATTGATGACCCAATTAATAATGTCTTCACACCAAACGGGGATGGAATTAACGATACTTATGATTTTGGTGAGCATGCAATGAATGTGTTTACAGTAGAAATTTATAATAGATGGGGTGAGACAGTATTTTCTTGGGAGGGAGAGAAAAAAGCATGGGACGGTAAAGGATATGATGGACAAATGCTTCCTGAGGGAGTTTATTTCTATATTATGGAAGCTGAAGGCATAGATGGAGAGTTTTACAGAGAGAAAGGTACTGTTACTTTAATTAGATAATTCTATTGCATTTTTAATGAAAAGAATTCTATTATACTTTATTCTGCTTTTTGTATTAAAAAGTTCATACAGTCAGATAATTCTAACAAATGATACCACAGTTTGTGGTATGCAGAATTTAGATTTATATGCCATCAGTGCATCAGTTGATTCATTGGTTACAGATGATACCTACACTCAAATAATCAATCTAGGTTTTGATTTTGATTTCTACGGAGTTACTTATAACAAAATGCTCATTTCTTCAAATGGATATGTAACATTTGATACAACAAGTGCAGGTGGTTATTCTCCATGGGCGATAAATGCTGCTATCCCAAACCCAGGAACGCCACCAGAGAATTCAATAATGGTTACTTGGCAAGACACAGATCCTGGTGTTGCTGGTGCAATTTATTTTGGTTCTTATGGTGCTGCACCAAATAGAGTGTATGTAGTCACATGGTGTGGTTTGGCAATGTTTTCATGCAATAACTTGATTTACACCTCACAACTAAGAATGTATGAAGGTTCAAATAAAATTGAAATGTATCTCCAAGATAAACCTCTTTGTGCAACTTGGAATGCAGGAGCTGCAGTGCAAGGCTTAGTTGATGCAACTAGTACTAATTTTGATATAGTTAATGACCCTATTCAAATTTTAGATAGAAATTTTCCCCTAAACTGGACAGCGACAAATGAAGGGTGGGAATTTGTTCCAAATGGTGTTAATTCTTACAACATCAGTCCAATTCCTTTTGTATCTGTAGCTGCTGGTTCAACAACATGGACTGACGGATTTGGAAATATAGTCGGATACGGAGATTCAATAACTGTTATGCCACTTTCTACAACCACATACTATGCAACAATGACAAGTCAGTGCTCAGGTACGATTGTTGACTCAATAAAAATCACTGTTGGTTCTGGTATTCAATCAAATTTAATAACTGAGAATACTAGCTGTACAGGTGATGATGGTAAAGTTACTGTAATTCCTAATACTTTAACATCACAACCTCCGTGGAACATTAACATACTAGATAATAATGGAAGTGTCATTCAAAGTCAACAGAATGTGTTTTCATCTGCTTCTTTTTCCGGTTTATATCCTGGCTCATATTTTGCTCAAATTATAGAGCCAATCTCTGGCTGTTCAGGAACAAAAAACTTTATTATTTATCAAGATTCTATCGCTTTACAAATTGCTAGTGTTCCAACCAATGTAAGTTGTTACAATGGAAGTGATGGAGAAATAGCTGTTCAAGTCATTAATGGTGCACCACCATTTACATTCTATCTTAATAACCAAATCAATACTAACCCACCTCCTTACGATAGTGTTTTTTCTTATCTTTCACCAGGTAATTATTTCATAACCGTTACTGATGATAATAATTGCTCCATTAGAGATACTATTTCAATTGGTTCGCCTGCTTACCCTTTAAGAGCAATAGCTCAATCTAAAGTACCTGTTTGTAGCGGATCAACTACAGGACCAATTATTGCACTTGGAGCAGGAGGAACGCCACCATACAGCTATGAATGGTTTGATTATAATTTAAGTAGTTTGTCTAATGATGATAGTTTATTTAACGTTTCCACGGGTAGTTATTTTGTAGAGATTATGGATGCAAACGGTTGCGATACGTTTACAACAGTACAAGTAATATCCTCACAACTTCCACTAACAGCCTCTCCACAGGTTTACGGTGTTTCTTGTCGAGGAGATAGCACAGGTATGATCATTGCAGATGGAGGAGGAAGTTTCGCACCATATAAATATTACTGGATGAGCTCCAGCGGAGATACTTTAAGATACACAGGACTTATGATGGGAAGGGATACGTTAAGAGATCTTTTTGCTGGCACCTACAGGCTACACATATATGATTCACAGGAATGTTTCGAAGATTATATATTAACTGTAGGAGAGCCTGCAACCAGTTTAAGTATAGACAGCTTATTAACTGTTTTAGATATTGCTTGCTATGGAGACAGTGTTGGTAGTGCTAGGATGTATGTTAGCGGTGGTATGCCTAATTATTCGTATTTGTGGGAAAGTGGAGAAATAGATTTAATCGCCACATCTTTGAAAGCTGGATATAATACTGTTTCTGTTACAGACGCTTGGGGTTGTACAGTAAAGGATAGTATTCAAATTAATGAGAACCCTCTAATTGAGTCAACAGTTAGCGTTGTTCAGAATGTAAGTTGTTATAGTAATTCTGACGGTATTGCAAGTGTCACTTCGTCAGGAGGTATTCCGTCCTACATATATTTTTGGAGTAATGGCCATACAGGCTTTAGTATGCCAGATACGGCAAATAGTTTACTATTTGGAAGTTATTATGTTACTACTAGAGATGCTTTAGGTTGTGAAGTTGTAGATAGTATAGACATAAGTCAGCCAGAACCTTTGTCAATGGAGGCTAGTGAGATAGAGTGGATTTCTTGCTATGGAGCAAACGATGGTTTGGCAAGTGCATATGCTTGGGGAGGTACAGCTCCTTACACTTTTACATGGTTGCCAAACGGACAGCAAGGGGATACTGTAAACACATTAACTCCAGGTATACACACAGTTACTGTGACTGATGCTAAAGGTTGTGTAGCAAGTGATACAGTATTTATTAATCAGCCCAATGAGTTATTTGTAGATATAGATGATACACAGACTATTTTGGCTTATTGTGTAGGGGTTAATACAGCTTCACTTACAGCGGTTGCATCTGGCGGTACACCTGGCTATTCTTATCAATGGGATGATAATAGTGTTGCTCCTCAAACAACAGCAATAGCAACAGGTTTATTATCAGGAGTCTATACGATTACAGTTACAGACTCTAGAGGTTGTATAGTTACAGATTCTAGAGACATAGATACAGTTACAAATACAATGAATGCACATATTACTGCATTAAATCAGTATAATGGAGGTTATCACGTAAGCTGTTATGGTGCAAACGATGGGAAAGTGTATGTGTCAGCTTCAGGAGCACATGAGCCCTATTCTTACCAATGGTTTGGCCCTTCAGGCTTTAGTGGTAGTAATGATACTATCAATCAACTCTCTGCTGGTATATATTCTGTCAGTGTTACAGATACAAATAATTGTATGGTGAATACAAGTATACATGTTACTGAGCCATTAGATTTATTATATAGTGTTCATTCCTCTACTACTGAGACATGTCTTGGTTCTTGTGATGGAACAGTTTCATTACAATTATCAGGTGGTACCGCTCCTTATGTAGGTATTTTCACCAATAATGTAACTGGACATACTGGATCAAGTATTATGCCTAGCGATAGCTTAATTACTAATGTTTGTTCAGGTAATCATACAATTGCATTAATTGATGCTAATGGTTGCTCTAGTGCTATAATCAGTGGAGGTAACAATCAGACTACTGTTCCATTTGCGTTATCAACAACGGCATCTATTGATTTCTCTTCTGTGGTAAATGTATTGTGTAACTCATCTGCTACTGGTTCTGTAAGTGCTTTGAACCCAATTACAAATAATACAAATTATTCTTACTCTTGGGAAAATGTAAATAATCCTGGAGTTACAGTTTCAAATACTACAACAGCATCAAACTTAATTGCTGGGACTTATGTATTATTAGCACATTATTCTGATTCAAATAATTTAAATCTAATATACCCAGGATGTACATCATCAGATACTGTTACTATTTCGGAGCTATCAGCTGTTGAAATTTCAAATAACGGGATAGTCGCAGTAGATTGTTTTGGATCAAGTACAGGTAGTATTAGTACAGTAGTTTCAGGAGGAACACCTCCATATTCATATTCATGGTTACCTAGCGGAGGAGCCTCGAGTACAGCTAATAATTTAAGTGCTGGAGTTTATACATTAAATGTATTAGATGCTAATCAGTGTTCCGATGTAAGAACCTTTACAGTAACGCAACCAGATATTTTGAATATTAGTGTTACTGAGAATAATTATCTACTTAGTGTGTCCTCTTTAACTGGAGGTACATCTCCTTATTCATATTCATGGAGAGAGTCTTCTAATCCTAATGTTTCGATACAAGGGGGTACGTCGTTCATGGTAACTCAAGGCGGGAATTATTATGTAATCGTAACAGATGCTAATGGGTGTACACAGACATCTAATTCTGTATTGTTTAATGAGACAAGCATCGGAGAAGCTGGAATAAGTGAGATAAAAATATATCCGAACCCATTTAGAGATGAAGCTACGATTGATTTAGGAAAATCAGTGTCGGATGTAGTTGTAAGGGTAATGGATATATATGGAAAAGTTATAGAAATAATAGAAACAAAGAATAAAGATAAGGTTTTAATAAAGTCTAGAGACAAGGCTAAAGGAACCTATTTTGTGGAGATAGAAATAGATGAAGATCAAATATTCTACAAGAAAATTTCACTTAAGTAATTTAGTTACGTAATTTTTTATTTCATTTCATAATTTACTGTTTAAACGTTCAAAGCAAAAAAATCACTAAAGTATTTCATCTTTTATGAATAAATTGCTAAATTTGCCGGCCTTTAAAAACAAAAATATATGCCGACTATACAGCAACTAGTAAGAAAAGGAAGAGTTTCTTTGAAGAAAAAGAGCAAGTCTTTAGCACTGAATTCTTGCCCTCAAAGAAGGGGAGTTTGTACTAGAGTATACACGACGACGCCAAAAAAACCTAATTCAGCTTTAAGAAAAGTTGCCAGAGTAAGATTGACAAACGGTAATGAAGTAAATGCATACATTGGAGGTGAGGGTCATAATTTACAAGAATACTCTGTTGTTTTAGTTAGAGGAGGAAGAGTTAAAGATTTACCTGGCGTAAGATATCATATCGTTAGAGGTGCACTAGACACATCTGGAGTAAGTGAAAGAACACAAAGGAGGTCAAAGTATGGTGCTAAACGAGAAAAAAAGTAATTAAATGAGAAAGAAAAGAGCAAAAAAAAGATATTTAACTCCTGACTCAAAGTTTAACAGTCAACTAGCTACAAGATTTGTCAACAATATTATGCTTGATGGTAAAAAAAATGTAGCTTTTAAAATCTTTTATGAAGCATTAGATGGAGTCTCTCAGAAAATTGATGACTCAGAGAGTATTAAAGTTTGGGAAAAAGCTCTTGAAAATGTCATGCCACACGTTGAAGTCAGAAGTAGAAGAATAGGTGGAGCAACTTTTCAAATCCCTCACCCAATTAGAGAAGACAGAAGAATATCCCTTGCAATGAAGTGGATGATTAATGCTGCAAGAAACAGAAATGAAAAAACAATGAGCCAGAGACTTGCGTCTGAAATTGTCGCAGCTTATAAAGAAGAGGGAGCTTCATTCAAGAAAAAACAAGATACTCATAAGATGGCTGAAGCCAACAAAGCATTTTCACATTTTAGATTTTAATTGATATGGCTAGAGATTTAAAATATACAAGAAATATTGGTATTGCAGCTCACATTGATGCAGGTAAAACAACTACCACTGAAAGAATTTTGTATTATGGTGGTGTAAATCATAAAATTGGAGAAGTACATGATGGTGCAGCTACAATGGACTGGATGGAGCAAGAACAGGAGAGAGGTATTACAATTACTTCAGCAGCAACCACTCTTAACTGGCCCTACAGAGGTACAGATTACCATGTCAACATCATTGATACTCCAGGACACGTCGATTTTACTGTTGAAGTTAACAGATCTTTAAGAGTCTTAGATGGATTAGTATTTTTATTTTCAGCAGTTGACGGTGTAGAGCCTCAATCCGAAACAAACTGGAGATTAGCAAATAATTATAATGTACCTAGAATTGGCTTTGTCAACAAAATGGACAGACAAGGATCTAATTTCTTAAACGTTTGTAAGCAAGTTAAAGAGATGTTAGGTTCTCATGCTTTACCATTACAAATTCCAATTGGAAACGAAGCGGATTTTAAAGGTGTTGTAGACTTAATCAACTTTAAAGGTATTGTTTGGAACGAAGAAGATCAAGGAATGACATTTAAAGAAGTTGAAATACCTAGTGAAGTATTAGAGGAGGCTAGAGAGTACCGCTCAAAGTTATTAGAAGCGGTTGCTGAATTTGATGATAACTTACTTGAAAAATATTTTGAGGATGAAAACTCTTTAACTGAAAGAGAGATATTAGATGCACTAAGAGAAGCAACAATTTCTGGTAAAGTTGTTCCCATGATGTGCGGATCAGCTTTTAAAAATAAAGGTGTACAAACTATGCTAGATATGGTTATGGAAATTTTACCTTCCCCTTTGGATGTTGAAGCAATTGAAGGCACAAACCCTAAATCTGGAGATGAAGAAAAAAGAAAACCGGATGCAAATGAGCCCTTCGCTGCTCTTGCATTTAAAATTGCTACTGATCCTTATGTTGGTAGATTATGTTTCACAAGAGCATACTCCGGTACTTTGAATTCAGGTACTTATGTAATGAATACTAGATCAGGATCAAAAGAAAGAATTTCCAGAATTTATCAAATGCACTCTAACAAGCAAAATCAGATTAATTCCCTACAAGCTGGTGATATCGCAGCACTAGTTGGTTTTAAGGACATCAAAACAGGTGATACACTCTGCGCAGAAAACGCACCTATTGTACTTGAATCAATGGATTTTCCAGATCCAGTTATCGGAGTTGCAATTGAGCCGAAAACTCAAAAAGATCTTGATAAGCTTGGAGTTGCTTTAGGTAAATTAGCAGAGGAAGACCCCACGTTTACTGTTAAAACTGACGAAGATTCTGGACAAACTATCATTTCCGGTATGGGAGAATTACATTTAGATATCATCATCGATAGATTAAGAAGAGAATTTAGTGTAGAATGCAATCAAGGCGCGCCACAGGTCGCTTACAAGGAAGCAATTACCTCTGCTGTAACGCACAGAGAAATATACAAAAAACAATCAGGTGGTAGAGGAAAATTTGCAGATATACAATTTGAGATTTCTCCTGTTGACAGTGATTTTGAAGGTGAAGGCCTTCAATTTGTAAATGAAATAAAAGGAGGAAATATCCCCAAAGAATTTATTCCCTCTGTTGAAAAAGGATTCAAAATGGCTATGGTTAATGGTGTCTTAGCTGGTTACCCTCTTAACAGCATGAAGGTTAGACTATATGATGGTTCATATCATGATGTTGATTCTGATCAACTATCATTTGAACTCTGTGCTCAGATAGCATTCAAAGCTGCTGCAAAGCAAGCAGCTCCATCTCTTCTTGAGCCAATTATGAAATTAAGTGTTGTTACACCTGAGGAAAGCATGGGAGATGTCATTGGAGACTTAAATAGAAGAAGAGGGCAAGTTGAAGGTATGGACGACAAAGCTGGTTCAAAAGTAGTCAGTGCAAAAGTTCCTCTTTCTGAAATGTTTGGTTATATAACAGATTTGAGAACTATTACCTCTGGTAGGGCGACATCCACAATGGAGTTTTTTAAATTCGAAGATGCACCTAAAAACATAGCAGAGGAGGTTATAGCGAATGTTAACGTTTCAAACGCAAAATAATATGGCACAAAAGGTAAGAATAAAATTAAAATCATTTGATCACAATCTAGTAGATCAATCCGCTGAGAAAATTGTCAAAACAGTTAAAAATTCAGGTGCTGTAATAAGTGGTCCTGTTCCACTTCCTACTCACAAAAGAATCTATACTGTTTTAAGATCTCCTCATGTCAATAAGGAGTCAAGAGAACAGTTCCAATTATCCAATCACAAAAGACTAATGGATATATATAGTTCTTCATCGAAAACAATTGATGCTCTGATGAAGCTTGAGCTGCCTAGTGGTGTTGATGTTGAAATTAAAGTAATATAGGATGGCTGGATTAATTGCAAAAAAAATTGGTATGACGTCTATTTTTGATGAAAGTGGAAAGAATATTGCTTGCACTATAATTGAAGCTGGGCCCTGTATTGTAACTCAACTCAAAACATTTGAAAAAGATGGATACAAAGCAGTACAGTTAGGTTTTGGTCAAAAGAAAATCAAGAATATCAACAAAGCAAAACTTGGGCATTTAAAGAAATCAAAGACTAAAAACTTAAACAAATTAGTTGAGTTTAATTTTGATAATGAGCCAGAGTTAGGATCTGAGTTAAAAGTGGATTTGTTTAATGTGGGTGATTATGTTACTGTGATAGGAAACTCAAAAGGCAAAGGATTTCAGGGTGTAGTAAAAAGACATGGTTTTGCTGGTGTTGGTGATGCCACACATGGTCAGCATAATAGAATGAGAGCACCTGGATCAATTGGAGCCGCGTCATATCCAGCTAAAGTTTTTAAAGGAATGAGAATGGCAGGACAAATGGGAAATCAGAGAGTCAAAGTTGAGAATTTAGAGGTTTTGAATATTGATATTGAAAAAAATATAATTGTTGTTAAAGGTGCAGTTCCTGGCTTTAACAATTCGTTTATTTTAATCGAAAAGTAATGGTATTAGACGTATATAACATAAAAGGACAGAAAACTAAAAAGCAGGTTAAATTACCAAAAGAAATTTTTGGTATTTCTCCTAACGAGCATGCTGTTTATTTAGACGTCAAACAATATTTGGCATCACAGAGATTCGGCACTCATAAGTCTAAAGAAAGAGGAGAAGTTAAAGGAAGCAGACGAAAGTTGAGAAAGCAGAAGGGTAGTGGAGCTGCTAGAGTTGGTGATATAAAAAATCCAATTTTTAGAGGAGGAGGAAGAGTTTTTGGTCCTAAGCCAAGAAAATATCAATTGAAGTTGAACAAAAAAGTAAAGAGTCTCGCTAAAAAATCGGTATTCTCATCCCTTTACACGAGATCTAACATCATTATAGTTGAAGACTACAAAATGGATAAACCAAGTACTAGAGCTTTCAAGCAGATTTTAGAAAATCTTGGAATAGATAATCAAAAAACGTTATTGACATCCAATGACAATTGTAAAAATATTTATCTCTCCAGCAGAAATCTCAAAAAGTCAGATGTTGCACAAATTGAAAATGTTAACACATACCAATTAATGAATGCAAACAAGCTGATTATGATGGAGTCTTGTATTAAAAATTTAACAGAATCATTAAAATAGTTTCATGAGCATTGTAAAAAAACCTGTAGTAAGTGAAAAAATGACGGATTTAACCGAAAAGTTAAATAGATATGCTTTTGTTGTTGATCTAAAAGCAAACAAAGTGCAAATAAAAAATGAGATTGAAAAATTATACGATGTAAAAGTACATTCAGTTAAAACTATGATTTGCATTGGAAAAATTAGAGTAAGAGGTACAAAATCTGGAATGATAAAAGGAAAAACTTCGAAATACAAAAAAGCGATAATTAAGCTTAATGAAGGAGAAATGATCGATATATACAGCAATATTTAAAAATTAGAGATGCCAGTTAGAAAAATAAAACCAACTACTCCAGGTCAAAGACACAAACTTGTCGTTTCTTTTGATACTCTCACCAAGAACGAGCCAACAAAGAGCTTACTTAAACCAAACAAAAAAAGTGGTGGTAGAAATTCTAGAGGTAAAATGACAATTCAATATATTGGTGGTGGACATAAGAGAAAGTATAGAATGATTGATTTTAAAAGAGATAAAAAGAATATACCAGCTAAAGTAGATTCTATTGAGTATGACCCCAACAGAACATCTTTCATCTCATTGTTAAAATATGTTGATGGAGAAAAGAGATATATAATTTCACCTGATGGTTTAAATGTAGGTGACGAAGTTATTTCATCTGAGAATGCGCCTATAAAAGTAGGAAACACTTTACCACTATCTAAAATACCACTGGGTTCAGTAATCCATAATCTTGAGCTCTATCCTGGCTCTGGAGCTAAAATTGCAAGAAGTGCTGGTTCATATGCGCAGCTAATGGCTAGAGAAGGTAAATATGCAACTATTAAGTTAGTGTCTGGTGAAGTAAGAAAAATTCTCATATCATGTTTAGCTACTTTAGGTTCAGTTTCGAATTCTGAACATCAGCTCCAAGTTTCCGGCAAAGCAGGAAGATCTAGATGGAAAGGAAGGAGGCCAAGGGTAAGAGCTACTGTAAAAAATCCTGTTGATCATCCAATGGGTGGAGGTGAAGGTAAACATTCAGGTGGTATTCCTAGAAGCAAAAACGGTATACCAGCTAAAGGTTTTAAAACAAGAAGCAAGAAAAAGAAGTCTGATATGTATATAATTGAAAGAAGAAAAAAGTAAAATATGGCTAGATCATTAAAAAAGGGTCCTTTTGTTCACTATAAACTACAAAGAAAAATTGATGAATTAAATGAATCAGGTAAAAGTAGTGTAATAAAGACCTGGTCAAGAGCTTCAATGATAACTCCAGACTTTGTTGGCAAAACAATAGCAGTACACAATGGAAGACAATTTGTTCCTGTTTATGTAACTGAAAACATGGTAGGACATAAGCTTGGTGAATTTTCACCAACAAGAACATTTAGAGGCCATTCAGGAAATAAAAAATAGAAATGGGAGCAAGAAAAAGAAATAGAGCACAAGAACTAAAAAAGCTAAATAAAAACTTAGCATTTGCTAAGCTTAATAATTGTCCTACATCACCAAGAAAAATGAGATTAGTTGCAGATTTAGTTAGAGGTATGAATGTCGAATCAGCTTTGATCGAATTAAAATTTAATCCGAAAGAGGCGTCAAGAAGACTAGAAAAGCTTTTATTATCGGCTATTTCTAACTGGGAAACTAAAAACGAAGGTAAAAGTATAGATCAAAGTGATTTATTTATCTCAGAAATAAAAGTTGATGGTGGAAGAATGCTCAAAAGAATACAACCTGCACCGCAAGGAAGGGCTCATAGAATTAGAAAAAGATCTAATCACGTGACATTAGTAATAGATTCAAGAAATAAAAAATAAATAATGGGACAGAAAACAAATCCAATTGGAAATAGATTAGGCTTTATCAGAGGATGGGAATCCAACTGGTATGGAGGTAAAGATTTTGGTGACAAATTAGCTGAGGATAATAAGATCAGAGATTATCTAAAAGTTAGATTGGCAAAAGCCAGTGTTTCAAAAATTGCAATTGAAAGAACTTTGAAGTTAATAACAATCACCATTCATACTGCAAGACCTGGTATTATTATAGGTAAAGGTGGGCAGGAAGTTGAAACTTTAAAAGAAGAAATAAAAAAGATCACAAAAAAAGATATTCAAATCAATATTTTTGAAATTAAAAGACCTGAGCTTGAAGCAACATTAGTTGCAGAAAATATTTCTAGACAAATAGAGGGTAGAGTCTCTTACAAAAGAGCAATCAAAATGGCTATCGCTTCAACTATGAGAATGGGAGCTGAAGGCATCAAAGTTTTAATTTCAGGTAGATTAAATGGAGCTGAAATGGCTAGATCAGAAATGTATAAAGACGGAAGAACACCTCTTCATACGTTTAGAGCAGATATTGATTATTCAATTTCAGAAGCTAGTACCACTTATGGAAAAATTGGTGTAAAAGTTTGGATTTGTAGAGGTGAAGTATATGGAAAAAGGGATTTGATGTTACATTTTAAAACTCCTAATAAAAAAGAATCAAAGTTTAACAGAAGAAAGTAATTATGTTACAGCCAAAAAAGACAAAATATAGAAAAATGCAAAAAGGCAAAATGAAAGGCAATGCCGGTAGAGGGACAACTCTTGCATTTGGATCTTTTGGAATTAAAGCTTTGGATGAGTGTTGGATAACAGCTAGACAAATCGAAGCTGCTCGAATAGCTGTAACAAGATATATGAAAAGACAAGGACAAGTTTGGATTAGAATCTTTCCTGACAAGCCAATTACAAAAAAGCCTGCTGAGGTCAGAATGGGAAAAGGAAAAGGATCTCCAGAGTATTGGGCTTCAACAGTTAAGCCAGGAAGAGTTTTGTTTGAATGTGAAGGGGTTGACTATGAAACAGCAAGGGAAGCTCTAAGGCTAGCTGCTCAAAAGCTTCCAATCAAAACAAAATTTATAGTAAGTAGAGAATTTATAAAGTAATATGAAAGCGAAAGTGTTAAAAGAAATGCCAATAAACGAACTAAATGATTTACTAATTAGTGAAAAGGATAAACTTGTTAGTTTGAAACTAAGTCACAGTGTTTCTCCATTAGAGAATCCTCAACAAATTAAATTTATTCGTAGAAATATAGCAAGAATATTAACAGAGTTGGGTTCTAGAGAAAAAAGTAATAAAGAAAATTAATTTATGACAGAAAGAAATTTAAGAAAAGAAAGAATTGGGCTTGTAACCAGTAATAAGATGGATAAATCTATTGTCGTTTCTATACAAAGAAGAGTTAAACATCCACTTTACGGGAAGTTTGTGAAAACGACTTCCAAGTTTATTGCTCACGACAAGAATAATGATTGTAACGAAGGAGATAAGGTAAAAATAATGGAAACAAGACCCTTAAGTAAAAGAAAAAACTGGAGGTTAGTTGAAATAATTGAAAGAGCAAAATAATGATACAGCAAGAATCAAGATTAAAAGTAGCGGACAACAGCGGAGCAAGAGAAATACTCTGTATTAGAGTTTTAGGCGGTACCAGAAAAAGATATGCCTCACTTGGTGATCAGATCGTCGGAACTGTAAAAGTTGCCACATCCTCTGGAAATGTAAAAAAAGGTCAAGTAGTAAAAGCCGTTATAGTCAGAACTAAAAAAGAAAGAAGAAGGAAGGATGGATCATACATTAGATTCGATGATAATGCGTGCGTGATCATTGATGAGAATAAACAAATGAAGGGAACTAGAGTTTTTGGACCTGTTGCACGTGAGTTAAGAGATAATGATTTTATGAAGTTGGTTTCACTAGCACCTGAAGTACTGTAAATATGAAAAAACTTAATATTAAAAAAAATGATACTGTTCTAGTTTTAACTGGTTCTAGTAAAGGTAAAAGAGGAAAAGTAGTAAAGGTTTTACCAAAACTTTCAAGAATTATAGTTGAAGGTGTTAATGTTGTTTCTAAGCATACTAAACCAAATGCTGCCAATCCTGATGGAGGTATAATTCAAAAAGAACTTCCAATTCATTATTCAAATGTTGCTTTAATAGATCCAAAATCTGGTAATCCTTGCAAAGTTGGAAAAAAAATGAATGAAAAATCGAAAAAGTTCGATAGGTATAATAAAAAAACAGGAGAATTCATAAGCTAATGGACTATACACCCAGACTAAAGAAAAAATATAATGAAGAAATAGTTTCTAATTTAAAAGAAAACTACAAATCAGTAATGCAAGTACCCAAGTTGGTTAAAATTATAATTAATCAAGGAGTTGGAAAAGGAAGTTCTGATAAAAAGCTAATTGATTTTGCTCAAAAAGAAATTACATTAATTTCTGGTCAGAAGGCAATGATAACAAAATCTAGAAAGGATATTTCTAATTTTAAGCTAAGAAAAGGTATGCCAGTTGGTGTCAAAGTAACTCTAAGAGGAGACAGAATGTATGAATTTCTAGACAGGCTAATTACTGCAGCACTACCAAGAGTTAGAGATTTTAAAGGAATATCTCCAAAGGGATTTGACGGTAGAGGTAATTATACTTTAGGTATTAAGGAACAAATTGCTTTTCCTGAAATAAGCATAGATAGGGTAAATAACATTACTGGAATGGACATAACGTTTGTAACCAATGCTACATCAGATGAAGATGCAAGAAAACTATTAACAGAATTAGGTCTACCATTTAAAATTAAAAATTAGAATTATGGCAAAAGAATCAATGAAAGCTCGAGAAGTAAAAAGAGAAAAGTGTGTCGAAAGATATGCTGAAAAAAGAGCAGCTTTGAAAGCAGCTGGAGATTACGTTGGATTACAAAAGCTTCCAAGAAACGCGTCACCAGTTAGAAAACATAACAGATGTAAAATAACTGGTAGACCAAAGGGATATATGAGACAATTTGGAATTTCTAGAGTAAAATTTAGAGAAATGGCAAATTTTGGTTTAATACCTGGCGTAAAAAAAGCCAGCTGGTAAAAGATAAAAATATGATAACAGATCCAATAGCAGATTTTTTGACAAGAATTAGAAATGCCCAGATGGCAGGTCATAAAGTAGTTGATATTCCATCGTCAAATCTCAAGAAAAAAATTACTGAGATACTTTTTGATCAGGGATATATAGCCAACTACAGATTTGATGACAACACTAACTACCAAGGAGTTATTAAAATTGCTCTCAAATATGACAAATTTAAGATTCCAGCTATTAAGAAACTAACTAGAGTTAGCAAGCCGGGTTTAAGAAAATATGTTAATAATGAAAGTGTACCTAGAGTAATTAATGGACTTGGAATCGCTATTCTGTCAACATCTAAAGGAGTTATCACGGATAAGAAAGCAAGAGAGTTAAAAATTGGAGGAGAAGTCCTCTGTCATGTATATTAAATTATGTCTAGAATAGGAAATAGTATTATAAAAATACCTGAAGGAGTTACAATAGATTTCAATAGTGGTCTATTTACTGCAAAAGGTAAACTTGGTGAACTTTTACTGAACATAGATAGCAATATAAATATTGATATTAGTGAACAAGAAATTAAATTAACACGTAAAGGCGATAGTAATGAGATAAAATCTATGCATGGTCTAACAAGAGCACTGATTTTCAATATGGTCAAAGGTGTTTCAGAAGGATTCACAAAAAAACTAGAATTAGTTGGTGTGGGATATAGAGCATCAAATCAGGGACAGTTATTGGATATTTCCGTTGGTTTTTCTCATAACATTGTTTTTGAAGTACCTGACTCTGTTAAGTTAACAACTGAAACTGAAAAAGGTAAAGCACCTATAATTACTCTTACCTCAATAAACAAACAATTACTTGGGCACGTTGCTGCGAAGATTAGGTCTTTTAGAAAGCCTGAACCCTACAAAGGTAAAGGAATAAGATATGTAGGTGAATATGTTAGAAAGAAAGCAGGAAAAACAGCAGCTGCATAAAAATATGATATTATGAAATTAAATTCTAAAAAAGATAAAAGACTAAAAATTAGAAAAAGAATTAGGTCTAAGATATTTGGGACAGAATCCGTTCCTAGGCTTGCAGTTTTTAGGAGTAACAATGAGATATATGCACAAATAATTAATGATGACAAAGGTCATACTTTATTTTCAAGTACATCTTTAAACTTAAAAAAAGAGAAATTAACAAAAACTGAAATATCCAAAAGTATTGGTGCTGAAATTGCTGAAAAAGCAATTAAAAAAGGTATAAAAACAGTTGTTTTTGATAGAGGAGGATTTATTTATCATGGGAGAATAAAAGCATTTGCTGAATCTGCTAGAGAGAAAGGTTTAAAATTTTAAATATGAAAGATTTATTACAAAAAAGAAGAGTAAAAATACCTGCTGACATTGAGTTAAAGGATAAACTTGTAGGAGTTCAAAGGGTAGTTAAAGTAACCAAAGGTGGAAGAGCTTTTGGATTTTCAGCTATTGTTGTAGTAGGCGATGAAAATAGCATCGTAGGAATTGGACTTGGTAAGTCTAAAGATGTTTCTACCGCAATAGCAAAAGCTATTGATTCAGCTAAAAAGAATTTAGTTAAAATTCCGATCTATAAAGGTACTTTACCTCATGAGCAATTTGCAAAATTTGGAGGAGCAAGAGTATTAATTAAACCAGCTTCTAATGGAACGGGTGTTAAAGCCGGTGGAGCAATGAGATCAGTGCTAGAAAGTGCTGGTGTAAAAGATGTCTTGGCAAAATCTAAAGGATCATCAAATCCACATAATTTGGTAAAGGCAACTATGTTAGCTTTACTTCAGCTTAGAGATCCTTTGACAGTTTCAAGTAATAGAGGAATAAAAATGGAAAAGGTTTTTAACGGATAACAAAATGGAAAAAATAAAAATTAAGCAAATTAGAAGTAGAATAGGCAGACCGAAAGATCAAAAAAGAACACTTGATGCTCTTGGTTTAAACAAAATTAATAAGGTAGTTGAACACAATGCTACCCCTCAAATTTTAGGAATGGTAAATAAAGTTAATCACCTAATAAAAATTTTAGATTAGTATGGAATTACACAATTTAAAGCCTGCAAATGGTTCAATAAAGAGCTCCAAAAGAATTGGAAGAGGAGAAGGTTCTAAAAAAGGAGGTACCTCAACAAGAGGGCATAAGGGAGCAAAATCTAGGTCAGGATATTCTAAAAAAAGTGGTTTTGAAGGTGGCCAGCAACCTCTTCAAAGAAGAGTTCCAAAATTTGGGTTCAACAATATTAATAGAAAAGAATTTAAGCCTGTAAATATTGATACATTGCAAAGCTTAGTTAACAATAAAAAAATTAAAAAAGGAAAAGTTGATATACAGCTGATGATAGAAAATGGTTTAGTCCAAAAGAAAGATTTAGTGAAAATTTTAGGCAGAGGAGAGTTAAGTTCAAAGTTAGAGATTTCAGCTCACGCATTTTCCAACAGTGCAAAAGAATCAATCGAGAAAAATGGTGGAAAAATAATTATTATAGAATGAATAAAATTATTCAAACAGTAAAAAATATTTGGAATATTCAGGATCTCAGAAATAGAATTCTGCTAACAATAGGATTTATTGCGATATACAGATTTGGATCTTTTGTTGTAATCCCAGGTGTTGATTCTGCTCAATTATCTGCACTGCAAGATCAAGCATCAGATGGTTTACTAGGGCTTCTTAATTTATTTACTGGTGGAGCATTTGCTCAAGCCTCAATTTTTGCTCTTGGAATAATGCCATATATCTCAGCTTCCATTGTTATTCAACTTTTAGGTATGGCTATCCCTTATTTCCAAAAGTTACAAAGAGAAGGAGAAAGTGGTAGAAGAAAAATAAACAACATAACTAGATATTTGACAATATTTATCACTGGAGGTCAGGCGCCTGGATATATTGCAAACCTCAAGGCAACTCTTCCTGAGACTGCCTTTTTATTAAGTCCAGGGACCTTTTGGTTGTCTTCTATCGTAATTCTTGTAACTGGTACAATGTTCGTGATGTGGTTAGGAGAAAAAATTACAGACAGAGGAATTGGAAATGGAATATCACTATTAATTATGATTGGTATAATTGCAAGTTTCCCACAATCCCTAACTCAAGAATTTGTTTCTTCTCTTAGTAGTACTGGTGGAGGCCTCGTAGTGTTTATAGTTGAGATGTTAATTTTATTAATTGTAATAACAGTTACAATTCTGCTCGTCCAAGGTACTAGAAGAATTCCTGTGCAATATGCTAAAAGAGTTGTGGGTAATAGACAGTATGGTGGTGTTAGACAATTCATTCCTTTAAGAGTTAATGCTGCTGGAGTAATGCCTATAATTTTTGCTCAAGCCATAATGTTTGTGCCAATTACAATTGTCGGCTTTTCTGAATCAGAAGCTTTACAGGGATTAGCAGCAACTCTTACTGATTTTTCTGGCTTTTGGTATAATTTAATATTCTTTATAATGATTGTTGGCTTTACATATTTTTATACAGCAATTACAGTAAATCCTAACCAAATGGCTGATGATATGAAAAAAAATGGTGGATTTATTCCAGGAGTTAAGCCTGGAAGATCTACAGCAGAATATTTGGATAACATAATGTCTAGAATAACTTTACCAGGATCAATATTTTTAGGAATAGTTGCAATTTTGCCTGCATTTGCGATGAAAGCAGGAGTAAACATACAATTCGCTCAATTTTATGGTGGAACCTCTTTGTTAATTCTTGTAGGAGTTGTATTGGATACTTTACAACAAATTGAAAGCCATTTACTAATGAGACACTACGACGGATTGATGGATTCAGGAAGAATTAAAGGAAAATCTGCAGGAAGATATATGTAATATGATTAAAATAAAAACAGAGGAAGATATAGAATTAATGAGAGCAAGTTCCAACTTAGTAGCTAAAACACATGCTCAAATAGCAAGTGTTATCAAATCAGGCATAACCTTACTCAGCTTAGACAAAATAGCTGAGGAGTTTATTAGGGACAACGGAGGTATTCCTGCTTTTAAAGGCTATAATGGTTTTCCAAATACATTATGTATATCACCAAATGAACAAGTAGTACATGGAATTCCAAATCATACTAAAACAAAAGATGGTGATATAATTTCCATAGATTGTGGAGTTTTTATGAACGGATTTTATGGTGATTCTGCTTATACTTATCCAATAGGAGAAATTAGCGAAGATGCTCAAAACTTGCTTGATGTGACGAAGGAGTCATTATACAAAGGAATTGAATATTGCACTGATGGAAATTTTATTGGTGATATCGGTCACGCCATACAAAGTTATGTTGAATCAAATGGAATGAGTGTTGTTAGAGAATTAGTTGGACATGGAATTGGAAAAAATTTGCATGAAAGTCCTGAAGTTCCCAATTATGGTGAAAAAGGTAGAGGAGAAGTTCTAAAGGAAGGTATGGTTTTAGCTGTTGAACCTATGGTTAACTTAGGTACAAAAAGTATTTATCAACATTCTGATGGATGGACAATTACTACTGCTGATAATAAATTTTCAGCTCACTTTGAACATACTGTTATTGTGGGAAAAAATAAAGCTGAATTATTAACAAGTTTTAAAAATATTGAAAGTCAACTAAATGGCTAAACAAGCTAACATAGAACTAGACGGAGTTATTAAACAAGCTTTATCAAATGCTATGTTTAGAGTTGAACTTGAAAATGGGCATATTGTAACTGCACACATTTCGGGAAAAATGAGAAAATTTTATATTAGGCTTTTACCAGGTGATAAAATAAAGTTAGAAATGTCACCATATGACCTGACTAAAGCTAGAATAACTTACAGATACTAAATAAAAGAAAAATGAAAGTTAGAACATCAGTAAAAAAAAGAAGCGATGATTGCAAAATTGTCAAAAGAAAAGGTAGATTATATGTTATTAATAAAAAAAACCCAAGATTTAAACAAAGACAAGGATAATGGCTAGAATTAAAGGAATAGACTTACCAAAAGAAAAAAGAGGAATAATTGGTCTTACGTATATTTACGGTATAGGCAGCACTTTTGCTAGAAATATATTAAAAAAAGCTAATGTTTCTGAACATAAAAAAATTAAAGATTGGTCAGATGAAGAGGCCAATAAAATTAGGGGACTGATTAATGATGAATACACTGTTGAGGGAGAATTGAGAGCTGAAACTCAAACAAATATCAAAAGATTAATGGATATTGGTTGTAATAGAGGAATTAGACACAGGACAGGGTTACCCTTAAGAGGTCAAAGAACTAAAAATAACTCAAGAACGAGAAAAGGTAAAAAGAAAACAATAGCAAACAAAAAGAAATAGTATGGCTAAATCAACCAAAAAAAATAAAGTAAAGATAGAACCTGAAGGCAAAGCACATATTCAGGCTTCTTTCAACAATATAATAATCTCGATAACAAACAATAAAGGCCAAGTTATTTCCTGGTCATCAGCAGGAAAAATGGGGTTCAAAGGCTCTAAAAAGAATACTCCATATGCTGCACAAGTTGCAGCTGAAGATTGCGCTAAAGTTGCTATTGACCTCGGATTAAAGAGAGTAAAAGTTTTTGTAAAAGGTCCTGGTGCAGGTAGAGAATCTGCTATAAGATCAATTCATAACACTGGACTATTAGTTTCAGAAATAGTTGATGTTACACCGCTTCCACACAATGGTTGCAGACCACCAAATAAAAGAAGAGTTTAATAAAAAAATAATATATGGCAAGATATACAGGAGCAAAATCTAGAATTTCCAGAAAATTTGGTGAGCCAATCTTTGGTAACGATAAGGCTCTGGCTAAAAAATCGTACCCACCTGGACAGCATGGAAATTTCAAAAGAAGAGCAAAGCAATCCGAATATGGAATTCAACTTCAAGAAAAGCAAAAAGCTAAATACCTTTATGGTATTTTAGAGAAACAATTTTCTAATTTATTTAAGGAGGCTTTAAGAAGAAAAGGTATAACTGGAGAAATTCTATTACAACTCTGTGAGTTGAGATTAGATAATACCGTTTATAGATTGGGATTTGCACCAACAAGAAGAGCCGCTAGACAATTAGTTAGTCATAAGCATATTTTATTGAATGGAGCAGTATGTAATATCCCATCTTATTCATTGGCAATTGGTGATGTTGTTTCAGTAAGACAGAGATCAAAGTCCTTAGAAGTCATCACTGATTCATTAAAAAATAATAGTTGTAAAGTTGATTGGTTAGAGTTAAACATTGATAGTATTTCTGGAAAAGTAAATTCCTTACCTGATAGAGTTCAGATTCCAGAAAATATTAAAGAACAACTAATTGTTGAACTTTACTCAAAATAATAATTAAAAAAAAAAAATATGTCGATTTTAAATTTTCAAAAACCTGAAGAAGTTGTAATGATAAACAATCAAAATCATACTGGTGATTTTGAATTTAGACCTTTAGAACCTGGATTCGGTTTAACAATAGGCAATGCATTAAGAAGAGTTTTATTATCTTCATTAGAAGGTTTTGCAATAACTTCAGTAAAAATAAAAGGTGTTGATCATGAATTTTCTTCAATCAAAGGCGTAGTTCAAGATGTTACAGAAATTATTCTTAATCTAAAGCAAGTTAGATTTAAACAACAGATTAATGATGTTGAAGAGGAAAGTGCTACAATTGTACTAAAAAATCAAAAATCATTTACTGCAAAAGATATCGCTAATTCATTATCAAGTTTTCAAGTTCTTAACCCAGAAGTTTTAATTTGTGAGATGGATTCATCTGTAAATTTTGAAATTGAAATACTTATTGAAAAAGGAAGAGGTTATGTTTCTGCAGAAGAAAATGAAAACCAAGAAGCAAGCATTGGAACTATTTCACTTGATTCAATTTTTACTCCAATCAGAAATGTCAAATATAATATTGATAATTATAGAGTTGGGCAAAAAACAGATTATGAAAAGCTTAATATCACCATAGAAACCGATGGTTCAATTGATCCTAAACAAGCTCTCACTGACGCATCTAAAATTTTAATACAACACTTTTTACTATTTTCTGACGAAAAAATCAATTTAGAAAATGAAATTTCTGATGATTTTGATGAAGACACACTTCACATGAGACAATTATTAAAAACTGAACTAACTGACTTTGGATTATCCGTTAGAGCATTAAATTGTTTAAAAACTGCAGAAGTCTATACATTGGGAGAACTTGTTTCATACAAAAAGTCCGATATGTTAAAATTCAGAAACTTTGGTAAGAAATCTCTATCAGAACTTGAAGATTTAATTGAGGAAAAGGGTCTGACATTTGGTTTTGATGTATCAAAGTATAATTTAGAAAATGAATAAATGAGACACGCAAAAAAAAATAACCACCTGTCAAGAAAAGCTCCACACAGAAAAGCAATGCTTTCCAACATGGCTTGTTCTTTAATCAAGCATAAAAGAATAAAAACTACCTTAGCAAAAGCAAAAGCTTTAAGAGTTTACCTTGAGCCGTTAATTACCAAGTCTAAAAATGACACTACTCATTCTAGACGAGTTGTTTTTAGCTATTTAAAACAAAAGGATGTTGTTACAGAACTTTTTGGGGATATTGCAACTAAAATTACTGATAGACCAGGCGGATATACTAGAATTATTAGGCTAGCTAATAGAATTGGAGATAACTCGAAAATGTGTTTTATAGAGTTAGTTGACTACAACGAAGTTTATATTAAAGACATAGTTGATAAAAAATCAAAAAGAAGAAGATCTAGATCAAAAACAAAATCATTAGCAGAATCTCCTAACAATGAATCTTTACCTAAAACTTCTGAAAAGAAAGCTTCATCTGTAGCTAATTTAGATGTTTCTAGAGATGCAGAAGCCAGTGATTTGTCACAGCAAGCTAAATCTGTTGCCGATTCAAATAGTGATGAAAAAGATATAGGGGTTTTGAATACAGAAAAAAAAAATGATTCAGACCAAAAGCCAGATGAAAAATAATGTTTAAAAAAATAAGAAATTAAAAAAGGAAAAAATGTTTGTTTTTTCCTTTTTTTTTAATTTTAATTATGGTTAATATAAATAGAAAAAATAGCTTATTACTTTTAGAAGATGGTACAGTGTTTGAAGGTAAATCTGCTGGAATTTCAGGTTTTTCTACTGGAGAATTATGTTTTAACACTGGCATGTCTGGCTATCAAGAGGTTTTTACAGATCCTTCTTATTTTGGACAGCTAATGATTACTACAAATGCTCATATTGGTAATTATGGTGTACATAAAAATGAATCAGAATCTGAAAATATGAAAATTTCAGGCTTAATATGTAAAAACTTCAATTTTGGTTTTTCAAGAAAAGCAGGATTCGATGAGTTAAATAACTATTTTATTTCTCAAAATAAGATTGTAATAACTGATGTTGACACTAGAGCTGTTGTTAGACACATAAGGAGTAAAGGAGCAATGAATGCAATTATTAGCAACTCAGAACACACTTTAGATGATTTATCCAGATTTTTGTCTGATGTTCCTAGTATGAATGGTTTGGAACTCTCCTCAAAAGTAACAACATGCGAAAGCTATACGTATGGTAATGAATCAGCCAAATACAAAATTGCTGTTTTAGATTTAGGACTTAAAAAAAGCATTTTAAATTGCTTGACTGATAGAAACTCTTTTTGCAAAGTATTTCCAATGAAATCTAGCTATGAAGAGATTATGAGTTTTTCTCCAGATGGTTTTTTGATTTCAAATGGCCCTGGAGATCCATCAGCAATGACAGATGTTATTAATCTAGTAAAAAGAATAACTTGTTCAAAAAAACCAGTTTTTGGTATTTGTCTGGGTCACCAAATTTTAGCATTGTCTGAGGGAATATCAACTTTTAAAATGCATAACGGACATAGAGGAATAAATCATCCTGTAAAAAATCTAAAGACGGGCTTATGCGAAATAACATCACAGAATCATGGTTTTGGAGTAAATGAAGATGATATCAAAAAAAATAAAAATGTTGAGGTAACTCATATTAATCTCAATGATGGAACAATTGAGGGTATTAAGTTAATTGATAAAGATTGTTTTTCAGTACAATACCACCCTGAGGCATCTCCTGGTCCTCATGACTCTAGATATCTTTTTGATGATTTTATTCATAAAGTTTCTAAAAGATGAGTATAATAAAAAGAGTAATTGGTAGACAAATAATCGATTCAAGAGGAACCCCAACTGTAGAGGCAGAGGTTTTTTTAGAGAATGGCGTTAGAGCTAGAGGAATAGCTCCCTCTGGAGCATCAACTGGAAAGTATGAAGCAGTTGAATTGAGAGATAATGATCCAAGCTCTTATTTTGGTAAAGGTGTCTCTAAAGCAGTTTCAAACATAAATACAACTATCTCAAAAAAATTAACAGGTGAATCTGTTAATAATCAGTCTGTAATAGATCAAAAACTTATTGACTTAGATTCTACTGAGAATAAAAGTAATCTTGGTGCAAATGCAACTCTTGCTGTTTCGTTAGCATGTGCTTCAGCATTTGCCAAAACCAATAACAAATTTATATTCGAATCAATAATAAGCAGAAATACTTACTCATTACCTGTTCCAATGATGAATATTTTGAATGGTGGATCTCATGCCGACAATTCAATTGATATCCAAGAATTTATGATTATGCCAGTTGGTGCCCACTCATTTAAAGATGCGGTAAAAATGGGAGTAGAAATTTTTTATTCTCTTAAATCATTATTAAAATCAAAGAATCTATCTACCAATGTTGGTGATGAGGGGGGATTTGCTCCAAATCTTTCTAGTAATGAACACGCCGTTGAGGTAATACTAAAATCTATTGAAAATACAGGATATAAAATAGAGGATGATATTCTTCTTTCAATTGATGCGGCAGCCTCTGAATTTTATTGTCCAAATCAGAAAAAGTACCATTTTAAAAAATCTTCAGGCACAAAAAAAACAACGATAGAGATGATTGAATTTTGGAAAAGTTGGATTAATCAGTATCCAATTTTTTCAATTGAAGACGCACTGGACGAGGATGATTGGCAAGGCTGGACTCAACTAAACAAAGAAATTGGTAATAAAGTACAGCTTGTTGGAGACGATCTATTTGTTACTAACGAAAAAAAAATAATAAGAGGAATTAAAGAAAAAGCAGCCAATGCTGTATTAATTAAACCAAATCAAATTGGTACTTTAAGTGAAACAATTAACGCCGTTAATTTAGCAAAAGCAAATAATTTTAATACTGTAATGAGTCATCGCTCTGGTGAGACTGAAGATACTATAATTGCAGATTTAGCAGTTGCACTCGGTACGAGTCAAATAAAAACAGGTTCACTAAGTAGATCTGACAGAGTTGCTAAGTACAACAGGCTTTTAAGAATAGAAGAGGAAATTGGTAATGGCACTATTTATTTAGGAAATAAGATAAAATTTTAATAAATTTAGAAATGAACAAAAAAGTTGAAATAAGCTTCCAAAACGAAAAAATTGAGCTTCCAGTAATAACTGGTTCAGAAAATGAACAAGCTCTAGATATAAGCAAATTAAGATCTCAAACGGGTCTAATTACATTAGACAGAGGTTTTAAAAATACTGGATCCACATCAAGCTCAATAACATTTCTTGATGGTGAAAGAGGTATTTTAAGATACAGAGGTTATTCCATAGAAGATCTCGCTCAACATTCATCATTTCTTGAGGTTTCTTACTTATTGATAAACGGACAATTACCCAACATTAATGAACTCAATAATTTTAAATCTGAAATAACTAATCATACACTTGTTGCAGAGGACGTTAGATCAATATTAGATGGATTTCCACCAAGAGCTCACCCAATGGGTGTATTGTGTTCTCTCGTTTCCTCTCTCACTGCTTTCTATCCCAAATCACTTGATCCAAATAGGTCCTCAGAAGAAATAAATGGTACAATAATCAGAACAATAGCAAAGTTACCAACATTAGCTGCGTGGAGTTACAAAAACAGAGTAAGACAGCCAATCATATATCCAAGAAATGATTTAGATTATTCATCTAATTTTCTACATATGATGTTTGCATTACCAACTATAAACTACAACGTGAATCCTATTGTTGCCAATGCATTAGATAAGTTATTAATTCTTCATGCTGACCATGAGCAAAACTGTTCAGCGTCAACTGTAAGAATTGTAGGCTCCTCTCACGCATCACTTTATGCTTCAATTTCTGCTGGAATTAATGCTCTGTGGGGTCCCTTGCATGGTGGTGCCAACCAGGCTGTAATTGAAATGTTAGAGCAGATTAGAAATGATGAAGGAAATGTTAAGAAATATGTTCAAAAAGCTAAAGATAAATCAGATCCTTTCAGACTTATGGGTTTTGGACATAGAGTTTATAAAAGTTTTGACCCAAGAGCAAGAATAATAAAAAAGACATGTGATGAGGTTTTAGAACAGCTAGGTGTTACGGATCCTGTTTTAGATGTTGCGAAAGAATTGGAAGAAATTGCTTTAAAAGATCAATATTTTATTGACAGATCATTATACCCAAATGTTGATTTTTATTCAGGTATTATTTACAGAGCCTTAGGAATACCTACAGACATGTTTACTGTGATGTTTGCTTTGGGTAGAATTCCAGGATGGATTGCTCAGTGGAAAGAAAGCAGAGAGCAGAATGAACCTATTGGACGTCCCAGGCAAATTTACACTGGAGAAAAGCAAAGGGACTACATAAATATTAGGAATAGGTAACTCTTTACAAACTCTTCGTTATCTCGTTAACTTTTTTTAAGAACTTAAAAAACTCATCAATTTCCTCCTCTTCAAAGTGCTCCATAACCTTATTGTTAAAATCCATGACTGCCTTTTTTGCAATCTCTCTTGATTCAATTCCGTACTTAGTTAGTCTTATTATTGATTTTCTCCTATCCGATGAGTCTCTTTCTCTTGTAATAATACCTCTATCTTCAAGATTTGATAATGATCTTGATAGAGATGTTGATTCCATTCCCATTAAAGGTCCTATTTGTGTTGAGGGTGTACCATCGTAAATATCAATGTTCAAAATTAACATTCCTAATGACATACTGGCCATATATTCATTAGCTGTTTTATTATACATTTTAGAAATACTATACCAAGTTTTTCTAATGTTATAATCAATAGTATCTTCTGGTATCATTTTTTTTAACTTTTGACTTTAAATATATAAATAAAGTTATATTTAAGAAAAAAATGGATTACACTTTACCTTTAGAAATGCTCTACAGATGGGAAAAAGAAAGAGCTAACGAAATATATTTAAGTCAACCTATTGACGGAAAAATTCATGAATGGTCCTGGAAAGAGACATCAAAAGAAGTAAGAAAGATGGCTGCATATTTGAAAGATAATTTGCCTGAAAACTCAAAAATAGGAATTCTTTCGAAAAACTGTGCGCACTGGATTATGAGCGATTTAGCTATTATGATGGCGGGTCATATATCAGTACCATTATATCCAAATCTCAGCGCAGAGGCTTTAAAAAGTATATTAGATCATAGTCAAACTAAATTTCTTTTTGTTGGAAAACTAGACAACTTTAATGATATGAAAAGCGGAATTGATGATGACATAAAATGTGTAACTTACCCATTTTATTCTCAGAATTATGAGATTTGGGATAATGTGATTGACGGTATTAATCCAATTTCAGAAAATGTACATAGAGATCATAGTGAATTAGCTACAATAATTTATACATCTGGGACAACTGGAGATCCGAAGGGAGTTATGCATAAATTTTTCAATTTTGGATTTGCAACAGTTAATGCAGTAAATGCTGTTAAATTAAGTAAAGAAACTTTTTTTTCATACCTTCCTTTATCGCATATTGCTGAAAGACTATTAGTCGAAATGGGAAGTCTCTACACTGGTGGAAAAATTTCTTTTGCTGAAAGTTTAGATACATTTGCTAAGAATTTAGCTGACGCATCACCATCAGTTTTTTTAGGTGTTCCTAGAATATGGACAAAATTTCAACAAGCAGTAATTGCGAAGCTAGGATCTAAAAAGTTAAATTTTCTTTTGTCTGTTCCAATAATATCTTCAATCATAAAAAAGAAAATTAAATCTAATCTTGGCCTGAGTAATGCTAAGAACATTTTTACTGGTGCTGCCCCAACACCTGAATCTTTAATATACTGGTTTAAAAAATTGGATATACGTATTCAGGAAGCATATGCAATGACAGAAAATTGTTGTTATTCACATGTTACTTTAAATGACGCAATTAAAGTTGGAAGTGTTGGTAAAAATCTTCCACATTGTGATGTAAAATTAAGTAGTGAAAATGAGATTTTAATCAAACATAAAGCTTTGATGGATGGTTATTACAAATCTGAAAAGCTAACAAATGAAACTATTAAAAATGGCTGGCTTCATACTGGAGATGTTGGAGAAATTGACAGTGAAGGATATTTAAAAATTACAGGTAGAGTTAAAGATATATTTAAAACAACTAAAGGAGAATATATTTCACCATCTACAATTGAAATGAAACTATCAGAAGATAATAATATTGAACAAGTTTGTATTGTAGGTAGAGGTTTAACTCAACCAATTGCATTGATTACTTTATCTTTACAAGCTGAGAAGTTAAACAAGATAGAACTAAAAGAATATTTTGAGGTCAGCTTGAACTCATTTAATAAGAATCTTGCAAATTATGAGAAAATTTCACAGTTTGTAGTTTTAAAAACTGAGTGGACTGTGGAGAATAACTTTTTGACACCTTCAATGAAAATAAAAAGAAATACAATTGAAAGTGCTTACAGTAAAAGATATCCAGAGTGGGAATCCTCTTCAGAAAAAGTAATTTTTGTGAATTAAGTTTTTAGTTTCTTTTTTTTAGCTGCTGGTAATAGTATGTTATTAAGTATTAGTCTATAACCAGGTGAATTAGTATGCAAATTTAAATCAGTTTTTGGGTCCCCAACTCTGTGCTGATAATCTTCAGGATCATGACCTCCATAAAATGTCCAAGTACCATTTCCATACTTTCCATGTATATATTTAGCTTCTTCTAAAGATTTATTCTCTCCAAGAATTGTAACATTTTTTTTAATATATTTTTTTTTAAAAGAAGTAGTTTGACCCATAAATCCTTTAATAATCTTTTGATGATTTTGACATAACATTGTTGGTATTTGATCCCATTTTGCTGAAAAGTCAAATAAAATGAAGAAATCTTCTTTTTCCCTCACTTTTCTATCTCTAGTGTTATCAATATTTGAGAATTCATAAATATTAGGATTTGAAATTAGTTTGAAGTCTTTGAATGCAAAAGTTTTGTTAAAGTTTAGTTTTTCATTTATATCAGAATCAATAGGATCATAATCAAAGACATTATGACATATATCTAAATTCTCTGAGGATAAGGCAATATCATAACTATCAGTTGCTGAACACATCGCAAAAAGGAACCCTCCAGAAAAAATATAATCTTTTATTTTTTTTGCAACATCAAGTTTAAGTTCTGAAACTTTTGAATAGCCTAATTTTCTTGCATCTCTTTCAAATTCTTTTTTTTGTTGAATATACCAGTTCGCATTTTTAAATGCGGAGTAAAATTTTCCATATTGACCAGTAAAATCTTCATGATGTAGGTGAAGCCAGTCGTACATTGGCAAAATATTGTTTAGAACTTCACTATCATAAATAACGTCATAAGGTATTTCTGAGTATGAAAGAGCTAAAGTTACGGCATCATCCCAAGGCTGCTTATTCTTTGGAGAGTAAATAGCAATTTTTGGTGCTTTCTCAAGAATTACGATTTCTTTATTAACTTCAGTTCGGGCAATGTTTTCTCTTATTTTTTCAGCAACTAATTTGGGAATAACTGTATAGGAAACTCCTTTAAGCTTACACTCTTTTTCTATTTTCTCTGTATAATTGAACATAAAACTTCCACCCTCGTGATTTAATAACCATTCTACTTTTTTTCCTGATTCTACAGCACTATAAGCTACACCATATGCTTTAAGATGATTATTCTGCTTATCATTCATCTCAATAAGAATATTAATTGCAAATAAATTATTGAGTGCTGAAATCAGAGCTAATGCTGAAAATAATAGTTTATACATTAAAAAGGAGTTGACTCATTTTCAGAATTTAAGCTAGAAGGTAATGAAATCATTGAAGAATCAATACTATCAATTTCTTCATTGTATTCTAGATTAGAGAATCTAGCAAATTCGCTTATGAACTTTACTCTTATATTTTTTAGAGCACCGTTTCTATGCTTTGCAATAATTATCTCAGCTTGGCCATGACAATCATCACCATTTTCCCATTCTGTAATTTTATAGTATTCGGGTCTGTAAATGAAAGTAACAATGTCTGCGTCTTGCTCAATAGCTCCTGACTCTCTTAAATCTGAGAGTATAGGTCTTTTACTTCCAACAGATGATCGGGTTTCAACTCCTCTATTAACTTGTGAAAGTGCTATAACTGGTATCTTGAGTTCTTTTGCTATGCTCTTTAATGATCTTGAGATTGTTGAAATTTCTTGTTCTCTATTTCCTGAGTTATTTCCAGCTTGCATTAGCTGTAAATAGTCAATCAAAATAATACTAACATTATGATTTTTTACTAATCTTCTTGCTTTAGCTCTTAGTTCAAAAACAGTCAGGGCAGGAGTATCATCAATAAATATTTCAGCATCGGATAGGTACTTTATTTTTTGATGAAGTTGAACCATTTCGTGATCTTTTAAATCTCCCTTACGAAGTTTATTTGAAGAAAGTTCAGCTTCAGATGCAATTAGCCTATTTACAAGTTGCTCTGATGACATTTCTAATGAGAAAAAACCTATGGCTCTTGAGTGGTCTATAGCTATGTTTCTTGCCATAGTAAGTGCCATAGCAGTTTTTCCCATACCTGGTCTAGCTGCAATAATAATAAGATCAGAATTCTGCCACCCTGAGGTAACTCGGTCTAAATTGGTAAATCCTGAAGGTATGCCACTTAGTCCATCCTCTTTGTTTCTCAAAATTTCAATATTATCAAGAGCTCCTTTAATTAAAAGGCTCATTTTATCATAACTTTTTCTAATAGTTCCTTCAGTTACACTAAATAATTTTTCTTCGGCTTTGTTCAAAAGATCAAAAATATCAATAGAGTCATCAAAAGCTTCACCAATAATGTTATTTGAAATTGAAATTAGTGATCTTTTGATATATTTTTCTGCCACTATTCTAGCATGAAATTCAGTATTTGATGATGATGAAATATTATTAGTTAGCTCGGTTATATATGAAATGCCACCAACCTTTTCCAACTGTTTCATTCTTTTAAGTTCTTCTGAAACTGTTAAAATATCAACAGGCTGAGTTTTGTTGAATAATTCTACAATTGCAGAAAAGATTTTTTGATGCTCCATTTTGTAGAAATACTCTTCTCGAAGACTATCAATAGCATCTGATAAAGATTCATTGTCAATTAAAAGAGCACCAAGTATTGCTTGTTCAAGCTCTACCGCCTGAGGTTGAAGCTTTCCCTCAATTGTAATTTCACCTAATTTTCTATTCATTTTTTATTTTTGAATTTGCCCATTTCAGTAAATTTATTAATTCTCTTATTAATCAATTCCTCAAGACTTAATTTTGATAACTCATTATAGTGTGATTGAATTTTTTTCTTAACGGTGCTTATTGTTTTTTGAGGAAAAGTATGTGCTCCCCCAAGTGGCTCTTTAATTATTTCATCAACAAGATTTAAATTGTACATGTTTTCAGCTGTAAGTTTTAAAGAATCTGCAGCTTTTTCTTTGAAGTCCCATGATCTCCATAAAATGGTCGAGCAGTTTTCTGGTGATATAACAGAGTACCATGAATTTTCAAGCATAAGTATTTTATCACCAACACCAATACCTAACGCACCCCCTGAAGCGCCTTCCCCAATAATAATGCAGATGATTTGGGTTTTAAGTTTACACATTTCAATAATGTTGTTAGCTATAGCTTGTCCTTGACCTCTTTCTTCTGCTTCAAGACCAGGATATGCTCCAGGTGTATCAATAAAGCAAACAATTGGTTTATTAAATTTTTCCGCCATTTTCATTAGCCTGAGTGCCTTTCTATATCCTTCGGGATTTGACATGCCAAAATTTCTAAACTGCCTTTCTTTGGTATTTCTTCCTTTTTGCTGACCAATGAACATATATGTTTTTTTATCAATTGAGCCCCACCCCCCTACAATTGCTTTATCATCCTTGAATGATCTGTCACCATGAAGTTCAACAAAATTACCATTTGTAATTTGTAAAATATAGTCGAGTGTATATGGTCTTTGCGGATGTCTGGAAAGTTGAACTTTTTGCCAAGGGGTAAGCGAAGAATAAATTTCGTTCCTTTTATTTTTAATTTTTAACTTTAAATCAGCTATAGTTTTTTTTGTATCAACTCCTTCACTGTTTAATTTTTCAATCGTAATGAGTTTATCAACAAGTTTCTCTATTGGTTTTTCAAATTCAAGATATTGCATATGTAAAAAAAACAAATTTAATTAAAATAGGAGTTGTTAAAAAAAAAAAAATGTTCTTTGTAAGAAAAATGATTTTTTATCCTAATGCAAAAATTAATATTGGCTTAAATATAATAAGTAAAAGAATTGATGGTTACCACAATTTAAACTCTATCTTTTACCCAATCTTTGATGTTTACGATATTTTAGAAGTAGTTAAGTCAAAAAAATTCGAGTTTACAACAAGTGGAATTGGAATAGATTGTGTGCCTGAGAAGAACTTATGCTACAAAGTTTACACTTACTTCAAAGAAAAATATGATATTCCAAACATAAAAATTCATTTACATAAGAATATTCCTATTGGATCAGGACTTGGTGGAGGTTCCTCTGATGCTACATTCACTATCAAGGCTATAAATAATCTTTTTGAACTTGGACTGGAAAGAAATATGCTTGAATCAATATCAGCTAAAATTGGCTCAGATTGTCCATTTTTTATTAGTAATAAACCCAAGTATGTAGCCGGAACTGGAGATATATTGAGCGATATTGATTTGAATTTATCTAATTATGATATTCAAATATACATGCCAAAAATTAAAATTTCAACTAGAGATGCTTTTGACAAAATATTACCAAATCACAATAACGACGGAAAAATTCTTAAAAATATAGCAAAACCAATTCATTTATGGAAAAATCACATACACAACGATTTTGAGGCTTTACATAACAGTAAAAGCAAAATAATTAAAATTAAACAGACTGCATATGATAACGGTGCAATTTATGCTAGCATGACTGGTACAGGATCAGCAGTATATGCATTTTTTGAAAAATGTTAGGTTTGCAGGCTACAATAAAATGACGTGCGATTATCCTTTGATTTTATCTTTTTTACATTTAAATCATTATCTGTTTTATCTCTACCATAAATCTTAAGTATAAAGTTGGATTTAGAATTTGGATTTTTAAAGTCACGAAGTTCAGCACCTCCTTTTTTATAAGCCTCAGTTGTGATCTTTTTTGCAACGAAACAAATATCTTTGTATATATGTTTTTTTATTGTCTTCCATTTTCTATTTGGATGTATTTTGAGTGCGAAGAGAATTTCTGATTTAAGATAATTTCCAATTCCAGGGAAAAACTTTTGATTTAAAAGAATCTTACATATTTCTAAATTACTTGAAATATTATTGAGTAAATTGATATGAGTTGAGATATCATAATTGTCGTTTAAAATATCAATTTTTTTATTGAACTTCATGTTAATAGCTTCATTCGAAATAATATTTACAAAACCAAATCGTCTAATGTCATTAAAGAATATTTTACCATTTGGTGTAGAAAAAGATAGATGATTGTGTTTTTGTTTTTTGAACGTAAATGATCCAGTCATGCCTAAATGTATGTGAAGGTTATTTTTCTTACTTAATCTTAAAAAGATATTTTTCCCAATACAAAAAAAACTAGTTTTTTTTGTTAAATGTTTATTTGCAATTTTAATTACTTGATAGAATTTTTTTTTGTAAGGTGCTGATTCAATATTTATTGATTTGACTTCTCTCGCATTTTTTTTGAGAAAATCTGTAGAAATTTTGACTTCAGGGCCTTCAGGCATTAGTAGAAGTTAGGGAAATTACTTTTCACCTTTTTTAATTTAGGTAAAATTACAAGCCTGCAGTAAGGCTGAAATGAGTTTAATTCAAAATAATTTTGATGATATCCTTCAGCAACAAAGAATTTATCAAGTTTTTTTACTTCTGTTACAATTTTATTTTCAAATGATTTTTGTTTATCGTTTATAAAATTATTTATGTAAGTTTCTTCTTCTTTTGAGCCATATAAAATTATGGATCTGTAGTGTCGTCCAATATCATTTCCTTGTCTATTTACTTGAGTTGGATCATGAGCAACATAAAATATATCTAAAATTTCTTTTAAGTCAATAACAGTTTTATCATAGGTAATTTGACAAACTTCAGCGTGATTGGTAAGGCCTTTTGTAATATCTCTGTAAGTTGGATTAATTTTTTTACCCCCAGCATACCCACTTTCAACTTTGATTACTCCATTTATTTTTTCAAATACCGCCTCGATGCACCAGAAGCATCCTCCACCTAGTACGATTTTTTCAATATTTGAATTCATATTAATTGTCATAATTAATGCTAACAATAATCTCATTTTTTCTATTTAAAATTTTGTAGGGTGATTGATAAACAAGAACTTCAAAATCATCAAAAAAGATGATGTTATTTTCTTCTAATTTACTTTTTAAAGTCTTTATCATTTTATTTTCTTTTTTTGAGTTGGTGTATCCTCCATATTTAATTACTGCTTTGTATGACTTTTTGCAGACCTCTATTGAAATTTCTTTGTTTGTTGGAATAGGTAGGTTTGAAATTAGATATCGTTCTGGCATAATAAAGCTCATTTTATTAGTTTTTTTATCTAAAATTACTGGAGAGGTCATTCCAATTGTTTCTGATTTTGAATTATTTCCAAATATATAATTAGCTAAAATTGAAAAATTATTGTTTTGATTATCTTTTGAAATGTGTGACGCGATAATTTGTTCATCGTATTTTCTTATTTCAATGTTTTCAATAACCTTAATCGTTTCATAAAATTGAAAATTGGTACACATGCTAGTAATAAAAAAAAGAAATAAAATTTTCATTTTCAAAGATAATACTAAAACACATCTTTGCATAGTTATTTTTGTTAATATTTATATATTTGCCAAGTGAATTATACCATAGATCATTTATCAAACATAGCTGACGTAAACAAAATTACTATTAGGTCTTGGGAGGAAAGACATGATTTTATTTTACCAAAAAGGTCAAAGACCAACATTAGATATTATGAGTTAGATGATCTAATATGCATTATTAATGTCAAAGCTTTATTAACTGAAAAAATTAAAATTTCAAACATTGCTAGTCTATCATATCAAGAAATATTAGAAGCAGTTGATGATAAATTTCACGAGAAAACAGAAAATTTCCAAATTTATATCTCCAGAATAATAAGATCTGCTTTACAATATGATAGAAATTTATTTGATAACACAATATATAATGGTTTTTTAAAATTTGGTTTATCAGATTTTTACCTAAACATAATGTATCCTTCTCTTCAAAAGATCGGATATATTTGGAAAGTTAAAAGTAAGGATACTAAGCATGAGAAAACAATTTCTAGTTTACTTCAATCTAAAATTAATGATATTACACATGAAATTATCGAAACAAAAAGAAGTAAAGATATATGGTTACTTTTCATGATGTCACCATATATTTTTCTCGACAGAGATAATAGTCACTTCATTCCATTATTTGAAACTACAAAAATGGTTAAGTCAGCTGAAAAAAAAATCAGCGATTAGTTTTCTAAAACCCATCTTCCATCAGATTTTAATCTAAATTTCCCAATAAGTTTTTTATCCCACTCGTTCGGTGAAATCAAGCTGAGAAAAGAGCTCATATCTTTTCTTTGGTATAAGTAATATTTAACACCTACTTTTGGTTGAAAGCTGTATTCTGAATTATATATTAATTTAGTCCATTCAAATTCATTTACTAATCTTTCAATTTCTTTATTTATTTCTAATGATCTAGTTTCAAAATAATCTCTGCATTCAAATGGAATTGTTTTATTTACTTTAAGAGTTGTAAAATTTGGTGCACTCAGATTAGTTGGAAATTTTCTAATTGAAGCATCATATTTTTTACTTTTTTCATTAAATACGATGTAATCGGGCTTCTTTTTCTTCATTTCACAAAATTATATATTATTAAATATAAAAAAAACTATTTTGTATAAATAATTAAATAAAAAGTTATACATTTGTGTATAATGTTTAATCAAAAAAATTATACAAAATGAAAAAGAAAGAGTTGAAACTCAGTAAAAAAACAACCAAAATATTAAATGAGATCAAGTCCAGTACACCTAAAATAGTTTTTCATGCAAAAAATATTATGGTAACTTTGAGATCTAAAGAGCAGTTGAAACAGTGGTTAGAAAAATACCCAAGTGGAAGTTACAGAATAAATAATGCTTAAATTTAGATACTTAATACTTATTGTTTTGTTTGGTTTATTCAATAACAAGGTCACATCACAAAACTCAATATATAGTGAAAACTTTGTTGTTGAGTTAATCAGTGGAAAAAAGATTAAGTTAAATAATTTCAAAAACAAAAAATTATTAATAGTGAATGTTGCCTCAAGATGTGGTTTTACTAGACAGTACAGAGATCTCCAAGAACTTCAAAACAATTATGGTGATAAACTAAACATACTTGCAGTTCCATGCAACCAGTTTGGATTTCAAGAACCAGGCTCCGATAATGAAATTTTAAAATTTTGTAAAGAAAATTATGACGTTAGTTTTCCAGTAACCAAAAAGTCAAAAGTTGTAGGAAAAAATAAACATGAAGTTTACGCATGGTTAACAACAAAACGCTTAAATGGTATAAGTGAATCTATAGTAAAATGGAATTTTCAGAAATATTTAATTGATGAAAATGGAGTTTTGATTAATCACTTTAATTCAAATGTTTCACCAACTAGTGATAAAATTTTAAAATATTTGTAAAATGAAAAAAATACTGCTAATTGGGTCATCTAGTGACATTTGCAAACAACTCTGTAAAGATTTCAAAAGTTATTATGAATTTTTACATCTCAGTTCTAATAATGAAGAATCTGATTATGCAAATTTTGATATATTAAATAGTCAAACTTTTCCAACTATCTCTGAAATAGATGGTATTGTTTATTTTCCAGGTACAATTAATCTAAAGCCTTTTGAAAGATTTAAAGACGATGATTTTACTAATGACTATAATATTAACGTTAAGGGTTTAATTAATGTCCTCCAATTTTATAAACCTTCATTAAATAAAGGCTCATCTTTAGTTTGTTTTAGTACTGTAGCTGCAAAGCTTGGCATGCCATTTCATGCTTCAATAGCTATGTGCAAAGCAAGTGTAGCATCACTGTGCAGAACTCTTGCTGCTGAATGGTCACCAGATATTAGGGTTAATTGTATATCACCATCACTCGTTGATACTAAAATGGGTTCTAAGTTTTTTAGAAACGAAAAACAAATTGAATTAATGAATAACAGACATCCACTAAAAAGAACTGGAAAAAAAACAGATATCTCCAACTTTATTGAATTCTTACTATCTGAAAAATCTTCTTGGATTACAGGTCAAGACATAAGCATTGATGGAGGTATGTCTGCTGTAAAAGTCTGATGATTAGTTTTATCTGGAAATATAGGTACCCACTTATATTACTTCTATTCATACTTTTTTGTCTCAGCTTATCTGTATTAAAAAATCCCAAAATTTACTTTGATACTGAGAGAATACTAGAAATGTCTAGTGAGGAAAAAGACGTAATTGATGAATCCATTGATGACAAAAATTTATTGTTAGCTTCAATTAAATTTAATAAAGAAATTAACTATGAATTTGCACTTAGAGTAGATTCAGTCCATAAATCATTACTAAACAGAAACTCAATTAGAACTGTAAGAAGTTTATTTAATGAAAAAAAAATTATTACTTCTTCTATCATTCCAATTTCATCTAAAAGACTTAATTTAAGTAGCGAGGAAAGTTTTAAAAAATCGTTTGATAGAATAAAAAACCAAGGAAGTAATTTTGTTTCAAAGGACTTGAAATCACTTCTGTTCGTTATTAATAAAAATGAAAATGCTGATACCAACTTGACTTTCTTTTTTGATGGTCTAAAGTCAGACTTATCAAAAATAAATGATTCTAAAGTCTATATCACTGGACAGTCTAAGTCAGAACATTATATGCAAGACAGTGTAACTAAGGAAATAAAATTCATGACATTATTTAGCTCTATTTTTTGTGCTATTGTGTTATGGTTTTTTGTCAGAAATATAATGTTTGTGATAATAAATCTTGTTTGCGTTATATTTTCGATTTCAATTACTTTTTCTATTTCTCAACTATTATATGGAGGTATTGAGCTCGTTATGATACTAATGCCAGCTATAATATTTATAGTATGTATTTCAGATTTTTTGCATTTGACGAACTTCAACAAGGATGATCTTAAAAAAAATGATAAATTTCAATTATTTCAAAATCAAGTAAAAAAAATTGGTGTACCTGTTTTTTTAACTTCAATTACTACGGCTATTGGCTTCTTAAGCTTTATTTTTTCAGATGTAATGCCATTGACAAGGTTTGGTATAATTACTTGTATTGGGATTTTTATTTCACTTTTTTCAATATTAATTTTTTATTCTGTAGTAGTCGACAAAAAAATATATGGAATTAATGAAAAAGCTAATAATACAATTAATAATTTTATTCAGAAAGTCACAAATATTAAAAGAATTGAGTCTATTTTTTTATTATCAATTTTTATATTCTTTTCAATTTTTGGAATACTCAATCTAAGAATTGATAATTATATTACAGATGAGATTAATAAAAACTCAAAGCTATATGAGGAAATAAAGTTTTTTGATGATAATTTTGGAGGTATCAAGCCAATAACTTTCAATATTTCAAGAGATAGTTCATTATCAAAAGAAAAAATAGTTGAATTGGAAAATTTTCTCAAAAAAAATGAAGTTGTTATTGATTTTTCATCCGCTAGCATACTAAGCCCTTCTAATTTAAGTTCAACTATTAAAAGTAGAACAAAGGACATTGGATCAAGAAATACCAATCTTTTGATTGAAAAAATATCTCAATATTGTGAAGATTTAGATTTAAATATATCATACTCAGGAGTTGGATTTTTATTTGATAATTTGAGTAATAAAATGACTAAAGAAGTTTTAATTGGGCTAGTTTTAGCAATTGTACTTGTTGGACTACTGTTTGTTATTATCAACAATTATAAAATTAAGTTTTTTGTAATCGCTCTTATACCAAACATCATACCAATAATTTCTACAATTGGAATTTTTAGTGTTTTCTCATTTTATTTTTGTCTATCAAACGCTTTTATTTTTGCAATTGTTTTTGGTTTAATTGTTGATGATTCCATTCATATAATCAGCTCTTACAGATCTTGTATTAAAAGAAACCTTTCTATAGATAAGTCAGTAAATTATGTTACACAAATAACATCAAGAGCAGTAATAAAAACTACCATAGTAATTATTTTTACATTGATACCTCTTCTTTTTTCAGAGTTCAAATCTGTTAGTCAACTAGCATCGATCTCAATTGTCGCAGCTATCGTTGCTGTTATTTTTGACTTGATTTTTTTACCAAAAATGCTAAGATTCTTTAGTTAACCGATTAACTTGTCGATTTTAGATGCCATAAGGAAGTCATTCTCGTGTAATCCATCTATTTTGTGAGTAAAAAGAATGATTTTAACATTTTTGAAGTTGATATGAATGTATGGATGGTGACCCTCATCTTCAGCAAGTTTAGCAACAGAATTTGAGAAAGCTATGGCTTTTGAATAAGTTTCAAATGGAAAATTTTTACTTAATTCTTTTTCATTTGCTACTGACCAATTTTCGTCAATTAATTTCAAGAAAGAATTTATTTCTTCTCCTTTTAGCGGAGGTATTCCTCCTTGACATGGAACACATTTATTTTGTTTAAACATATTAAAATAGTAATATTATACAAAGTACAATTGAGTATATAGCTTGTAGACCAATTGTACCCCAGTTTGCATTAATCAACTCTCTGCTTTCATACTTTTTCATT
Source organism: uncultured Bacteroidota bacterium (assembly GCA_902587125.1). GTDB lineage: Bacteria > Bacteroidota > Bacteroidia > Flavobacteriales > BACL11. The sequence goes on along the minus strand of CACIJW010000003.1, from coordinate 12,095 downwards.
ATTGTTGAAAATAAATATAAACCGTAACCTAAGCAAATTAATGTTGGAACAAGTATCAATACATCACTGAATTTTGTGTATAGGTAATATGAAGATAAAAAAGCTAATAGCAGAAAAATTAAATACAACCATCTACTATTTTTCTTTCCAAAAGTTACAACCAAGTGGTTCTTACCTGTAGTCTTATCACTTTTCATATCAGGGAATTCATTAATCAGAAGTATATTGGTGGTTAGCAATCCCATTGGTATACCAAGTAAAAGACAATTAGAGAAATGCTCATTTTCTACAAAATCTGCAAAATTTCCTGCAAAAATTGCAAGTCCCGTACCAATTGTTAAAAGAGGTCCAAAGGCAAGAAAAATAGATAATTCACCTAAACCTCTTTTAGCAACAAGTCTAAGAGGGGGGGCAGTATAAAAGTAACCTAAAAATAAACCCGCCAAAGTTGTATAAATTATTGGAGTAATTAAAGAACTATCGACTCTTAGAACAAGAAAAACACCAATAAGTGTAGCAATTAGTGTTAGCCAAATTGCAAGCTTTAGCGTCCCATTTAATGTAATAAGGCCAAGTTCAATGGCTCTACTTCCGCCAGAAACTTGTTGAAAATATTCAGCATTTGCTTCGTCAGTACCATCTTTAACATCAAAATAGTCATTAAAAACATTAATAGCTAAATGTGCGATTAAAACTCCAAGAATACAAAGTATGAAGTTTGTTATGTTAAATAAATTATCACCAATACCTGCGAAATAAGCTCCAACCGCGAAAACAGGTAAAAGCGACGCAGAAGTAAAAGGCATTCTGGTTATTGCCAAGCCTTTAATCATTTTAGTAGCAAAAGATATCGGTACATTAACATCTTCATTTATTACCTCAGTAACACCACAGTATCCAGTTTGTGGATTGTCTTTACCATTTGAAAATGTAGGCGTAATTCTAATTTTTGCATTAATTTTTTGCTTGTTTTTATTGATGAAGTAAGTTTTTCCAACATACTCGCCGTTTTTTACAGCCTCGTCAAGCCATCCAGCGACATTTTGTAGAACGATTTCACCTGGTGAAAAGATTGATACTCTTTTTTTTCCAATAAGTTCTTCCTTTTTGTAACCAAAGATTTGCTCAGCGCCGTCATTCATTGTCAAAATGACTCCTTCCATATCACAAGTGATTGTACTTTTTTTCATTTATGAATATTTTTTCAAATGTATAACTTTTTATTAAAAAAAGCTATGCATTAACCATTCATTGTAATTAAAAATTCTTTATTATCTTGAGTTTTCATCAAACGGTCCTTCATAAACTCAATCGCTTCAACAGGATTCATATCAGCTAAATAGTTTCTAAGGACCCAAATTCTTTGAATATGTTCCGGATCAATAAGTAAATCTTCTCTTCGTGTAGATGATGATACAAGATCAACAGCTGGATAAATTCTTCTATTTGAAATTTTCCTATCCAATTGTAATTCCATGTTTCCTGTTCCTTTAAACTCTTCAAAGATAACTTCGTCCATTTTACTTCCTGTTTCAGTTAATGCTGTTGCTAAAATTGTTAAAGAACCTCCTTTTTCAATTTTTCTGGCTGCACCAAAGAATCTCTTAGGCTTATGCAATGCATTTGCATCAACACCACCACTTAAAATCTTTCCAGATGCAGGTTGAACAGTATTGTAAGCCCTAGCTAGTCTTGTTATTGAGTCGAGTAATATAACAACATCGTGTCCACATTCAACCATCCTCTTGGCCTTTTCGAGAACTATATCTGCAACTTTAACGTGTCTACTTGCTGGTTCATCAAATGTAGATGCGATAACTTCTGCATTTACACTTCTTTCCATGTCAGTTACTTCTTCAGGTCTTTCATCAATAAGCAAAATAATCATATATACCTCAGGGTGATTATCTGCAATTGCATTTGCTATATCTTTAAGTAGCACAGTTTTACCTGTTTTAGGTTGTGCGACAATAAGTCCCCTTTGACCTTTACCCAAAGGAGTAAAAATATCAAGCATTCTAGTTGAAATATTGTTGTGACCATTTCCTAAAATATTGAATTTTTCAAAAGGGAAAAGTGGTGTTAAATGCTCAAATGGTATCCTGTCTCTTATAATTGAAGGATCCTTACCATTTATATCTTCAACGTTGATTAGTGGAAAATATTTTTCTCCAGACTTAGGAGGTCTTACTGTTCCTTTTATGGAATCTCCAGTTTTGAGATTATAAAATTTAATTTGAGAATGTGAAACATATACATCATCCGGAGATGATAGGTAATGATAATCACTTGATCTCATGAACCCGTATCCGTCAGGCATGATTTCGATTACACCTTCTACATTTATTATTCCATCAAAATCAAAATCATAATGATGCTTTTTTTGTTCATTATCTTTGCTAGAAAAATCTTTTTTCTCATTTGGTTTATGAGTTTCAAAATTTCTTTCTTTTTTAAAGTTCTTTTCAGATCTTAAATTATTTGAGGAAGATTCTTTTCTTGGTCTTTTTTTAAAATCTTTAGTTTTTGATTTTTCTTGATTTTTTATATTGCTATCTTTAGTTTCTTGAGTTTCTGCCTGAACATCAAGAATAGCATATATAAGATCTTGTTTTTTTAACTTTTCATTTTTTGGAATATTAGATTCTGATGCAATTTCTCTTAATTCGGAAACTTTCTTTGAATTTAATTCTTGGATTGTGTACATTATGTGTTTTTTGGGATTATAATTTGTAATCGACTGATTGTCAATTTAGATGTGTAAATTTACAAATAAATGTTATTTAAGAGCTTTTTATATTAAAAAATTTAATTTTGTTAAATGTTACAAAGAATTCAAAGCGTTTTTCTTTTCTTAAGCTCCATTATTACATTAATAATGATTTTTTTTGTGCCAATTTTTGAGATAGGATCGAAAGAAATGTTTGCTAGCGACTTTTTGTGGGCTAAAGTGTTTTTATTTATTTCGGCTTTTCTAAGTCTAATTTCAATCAATTTGTACAAGAGTAGAAAGAAACAGATTTTGTTATGCTCCTTTTCAAGAACTCAAATCACAATTGCACTGATTTTATTACTTTTTATGTACAAAAAAGAATTAAATGTAAAAGTAGAACTATTATTATTTGCAATTCCTTATATACTGTTGATTTTATCTAGCTACTTCATAAAAAAAGATGAAAAGCTTGTAAAATCATCTGAAAGGATTCGTTAATTATCTTTCTTTCTCTATTACTTTTAAATCTTTAACATCATTTCCCTCAATTTTAAACTTCAAAAGAGTTTTTAATTTATGTATACCAAAACTACCACAAGATCCGGGGTTCATATAAAGCATTTTAAATTTTTTATCATAAACAACTTTTAGTATGTGTGAGTGTCCACATACTAAAAGTTGTGGCTTTTCATCTGAAATTATTTTAAATATTTCAGCGTTATACTTTTTTACTGGTCCTGCAATATGAGTCATCAAAACTTTGATGCCTTCAACTTTAAAGATTAAATCTTTTTTTAAAGATTTCCTAATTTGAGCATTATCGATATTACCATAGACTGCTCTAAGTTTAAAATTTTTGTTAATTGAATCAATTACACTAATTGATCCCAAATCTCCACAATGCCAAATTTCGTCAGTATCTTCGAAATATTTGAATACCCAACTCTCAAGTTTACCATGAGTATCTGAAATTAAACAGATATTTTTCAATAGAACTATCTGATAAGAGTTAATGTGCCTTCGTAAGTATATTTTTTACCATTTATATCCTTTACGAAAATTGAATATGCATAATGACCAGCCGGTACGTATTCTTCACTATTTTCAAATTTACCATCCCATGCAGACTCACAACCTGAGTAACAATAATTATTGGATGGTTTGTCAGAACTAAAAACTTTCTGACCAAATCTATTGTATATGTTGAATTCAAAAGATTTTGTACCATCTACTATTGGCATAAAATGATCATTTTTCAAATCATTGTTTGGAGTAAATGCATCAGGAATATATATTGAAAATGACTTATTTACTACAATTTGTTTAGTAATTGAATTAGTACAACCACTGTCTGATGATATTGTAAGTGTAACATTGTATGTACCTGAATCTTGTGAAGAATAAAGATGAGAGATTTCACCAAAATTTGTATTGACATATGGTGAGTTATCACCAAAGTCCCAATAACCACTAGAATGACTTGTCGATTGATCAACAAAGAAAACAAGAGGATTATTTAAATCTACCGGTTGAGGAAAGAAGGTAAAATCTGCTTGAGGAATTGAGTTCATATAAACATTTGCAAAGCCATTTGTGTTTGCCTTACATCCTTTACTGTCGGATATTTCAATTAAAGAATAGAGTCCAGCATCATTAGTAGAGATTGTATGATTATATCCAATGTTAGAAAGATATTTTGTTTCAATTCCAACAGAGTATTGAGTGTTGAAGGGAGGTGTTCCAGAAGATATATTGATAAAAACATCTACTTGACTTCCATCATCACAAACTGATCCACCACCAGACATTGTAGCATTGGGAACAGGGTTAATACTAATACTTACCTGATCATTTATATTATTTAGACAATTAGGGTCTGCTAATGATGTAAAATCATATATCGATGAGCTGTTAGGACTAACTGAAATGGAATCATTAATATTTGAAAGAGTAACTGATGTTGGCGCACCATTAACAGAATAATTAACTGTCCAAGGGGCAGAGCCTGATGTAAAATTAAAGTATAATTGAGTAATTTCTCCTTCACATAATTCGTTATTGCCTGAGACACTGACATTAGGTAATTCATTAACAGTAACAGATGCGTCGTTTGAAGAAGTAGAAAAACACCCTTTGTTATCATTGACAGAAACTAATGAATATGTCGTGTTTGAAGAGGGGTTAATTGATAAAGGAGATCCATTAACTAGTCCGTTGTTGTCAACAGTAACAGTATTTGAGTTAATTCCATCAGTGAAAATTACACTAAATGGAGCGGTACCTGAGAAAACTGGAAATGATATTTCAGAACTTTCCCCTAAACATAAAGGATTATTACCAGTTATCGCAATATCAATATTTGGAATTTCATTTACAATTACATCAACTATTTGAGTGGGAGTTGTATTTATACATCCATTGATATCAGCTAAAGATATCACTTGATATGAGTTTGTACCTATGGAAGGATAGGGATTGTCAAGATTGTAGTTTTGATTTCCAGAGCTTGCAAATGAGATAGGAGTTTGTGGAGTTGAGTTTATTGAGTAATCAACACTGTATGGAGCAGTTCCACTGGTAAAGTTAAATATTAGATTAACGGGATCACCATCACAAACTTCAGGGCTAGAAATAGATAAATTAACTGATGGATTTTCATTAACTACTATGTTAATGTCAGAAGGAATTTCATTTGCAGGGGAATTTTGACCGCTGGCATCAACAACAGATACTACTGAAATAGTGTTATTGCCAAGCTGAAGTAATGAGCTGACAATTGGAATGTTAACAATTATTGGAGTTGACTGACCAGCACTTCCAATAATTTCAGAAAAGTTATTTCCGTTAACGGAGTAATTAACAGTAACTGGTGCTTCTCCTTGGCTTAGGGTCATTAAAATATTAGCATTTTCTCCTTCACAGATATTTGGAGTAGTTGTTGTAAATGGGTTTATTATTGGAAAGGGTTCTACATCAATATTTACAAATAAAGCAGATAAAGATGAGCATCCATTAGCATCAGAAATATTTGTTAAGGAATATGTTGTAAATGGTATAATTACTGTAGGTGTAACAACAGTTGATCCTTGCATGCTAGCGTTAGTATTAATTTGAAACGTATTTGCTGGAGTAGCATTATCAACACCATTGACATTAAATGGAGGTGTTCCACTAAGCATGTCAATTGATAATGTAGTTGTATTTCCTTGAGATACAATTAAAGGATTTGCTGTGAAGGTATTAACAACTGGTTCAGGATTAATTATTAAAGTTACAGTTATTGATGAGTTAGCGCAAGGAGGAATTCCATTTACTTGGTAGGTAAAGTCATGACTTCCAACACCATATGTATTAGGATCAATGCTAGGAGATATTGGTGAACCTGACGCACTATTTCCGGCGTACCAGAAACCACCTGGGTCGGCATTAATTATCAAATTAGACAAGTCGTAAGTGTTAGCAGAGTTGTAGTCGTTAATACAAATACTTGAATTGTTTGATGTTCCTGAGGTTGGGGCTGGAACTAAGTTGACTGTTATATTTGCAGTTGAAGGATTACATGGTGGTGCATTAACTGTATAAGTGTAATTACCAGCTGGCATAGTTTGAGGATCAAAATTGAAATTTGGGTTATTTGGTAGTTGAGTAGAGTTTGGTAATGTCCAGTAGCCTGTTAAATTTTGAGAGCCTCCAAGAAGATTTTGTAATTGATATATAGCAACATCATCAGCGCAGATGTTTATGGTATTATCGTTTCCTGCAAATGGACCTGGATTGACAGTAATTCCTATGTTTGAAGCTGATGTGTTTGAACATCCGTTAGCATCGGTAACATTCACAATACTCAAGTTTGTTGAGTTTGGAGGACATATGTTAATTGGTAGGTTTGTTGCATTATCATTGCCCGAGGAGTTTAGAACAACATTTACTATGTTGGGATCAGCATATGTAAGATTGAATGGTGCTGAACCCGTAAGATTAAAAATTAAGTCTATGCACTCTCCAGCACATATTACAGTAGAACTAGAGTTAATACTAGATGAAGGAGCTGAATTTACATTAACAGTTATTGTTGACGTAACTGGTGCACAAGCGCCAGTGGGGTCAGTTACAGTGTAATCATAATTTCCTGGAGATGATGTTGATGGATCAAAATTAAGGCTAGGGCCATTACCAGTCTGAGACCATATGCCTGTTGGGCTTGCGGGACCTAACAAAGTGAATAAATCCACAACACCGTCATTGCTACAATAGGTTGCAGTAGTTGAATTACCTGCGCTAGGTGCTGTGTTCAGATTTACAAGAACTGTAGAGAAACTAGATGGACATGGTGAGTTTGTGATAGAATATGTGTAAACACCTGCAGGATCATTAGATGGATCAAAATTAAAAGTTGATGTTCCAAGAGGAGGAGGTGGCAAAGCCCCTGTTGGCCCTGACCAATTACCATCAGGATCAGATGTTCCTAAAAATGTTGATAGATCATATAAAATAGGGTCATTGTCACAAAGAACTATACTAGTTGAAACTCCAGTATTAGCAATAGAAGAAACTGTAACATTGAGAGCTGGATTAGTTACAGAGGCGGGACAACCTGTTGCATCAAACAAGCTCACTACAAAATATGTTGTATTTGAACTAGGAGTGAAGGTAATAGGTCCAAGTCCGTTTGTTTGAAATCCAAAACCATCAATTTGATAGTTTATATTTGAAACGCCATCACTTATTATTAAATCAAAAGGTGGTGTCCCAACTAGATTCCATCCAAGAGTTACAATATCACCTGAGCATATCACATTGGGGCCAGTTAAAGTTGCAGAGATACTATTAGCATTGGGAAGTACTGTTACAGTATCAATGGCAAAACACCCAGGATTCAGCGAATCTGTAGCTATTACTTGAAAATCTGTAGCGGTGGCAACTGTCGCTATAGGATTAGGGATATTTGATGATGGACTTAGTCCAGTGTTACCACCACTGGTAAGATTATTCCAACTGTATGTGTAATTTGCTGTGGCTGGGCAAGAAACATATATTGCATTTCCCTGTCCAATTGTTAAATCTCCAGGGATACTACCAGGAAAACCTTGTGTTGTCTGTCCAATTGCAGGTACAGGTGGGGCAAGTGGATTTATTGTTAAATAATTACCTTGACTGTCCTTTAATCTATACATTGCTTCGTTCGCTGAACTTCCAAGTGAACTAAAAAAAGCTTCAATTACATCTCCATCAGAAACATAAAGAGGATATGATGCAGTTGCTGCATTTCCTCCCGTAATCATAGTGTAATTACTATAAAGACTTCCGTTGATGTTAACATCAAGATTGTGAAAAATAGAAACCCCTCCTTGAGTACCAGCTGTCCAGCCTGCTTGTGTGGCACCAGTACCAGGAAGATAGTTCCAAAGCTCAAGCTCATAATAGCAATTAGCAGTAATTGTAGCCTGTGCAGATAAAGTATCAGAGCCTGCACAAGTTGATGATGATACGCTAGCTTGAATACTTGGTTGATCAACATATACATCTATTGAAGCATAGCATGTGTCATTTACAAAATTTGAATATATTAGGCTGTAAGTTGTTGATTGAGATGGATTTACAGTAACAGTATCAGCGGTGTAGCCAGTAATTGAACCACCATTCCAAATTGTAGAGTAACCAGCACAAGTTGAAATATTAACATTATCAATTCCCCAAAAGTCCCAGGTGGGACCTGAGGTAGCAGTTTGGGACCATCTAAATTGCGTAGAAGTAGTCTGAGCAGCAATAGGTATAGGGAAACAATGATTTTGCCATCCTGTGTATGGAAATCCGATTGGAGAAAAATAAAAAATTTGAGTCCAGGTTCCACCGGCTACTCTGTACTCTAAATAAATACCCTCATTAGCTAAATCAGGCCCATCACATCCAGCAGTTCCTCCTTGAGTTTCCATTCTAAAGTCAAAGCAAATGTTTCCACCACAGCTTGCATCAACCGGAACTGTTGTAGCTCTTCTAGGTGTAGGAGCTCCATTTGCAAACCAAAGAACAGGTCCTCCTAATGGATTTGTACCGCAAGGGCCACCAAGAACGTATCCTGAAGTCACGCTTTGCCACAAGCCACTAAGTGTTGATGCCGAAAAATCATCAGATGAAGCACCACCAACACCAACTTGTTGTAAAAATAAAGATTCTCCACATGCAATACTGTCAGTAAGTGCAGATATGTTAGTAACACAACCACTTGAAGAGCTTTGAGAAAATGTAGCATTTCCAGCAAAAAGAAAAAATATTAATAATAAATTTTTACTCATACTTAAGTGATATATTTTTTAGTTCGAAATCCGTTAGCTTTACTATTTTGTTAACGCCAGGCATTTTACTTAGGGGTAGAGAAAATTTAACAAAAATTTTCGATTCATTTGATTTATTAAAACAGTCAGATATTGTAATTTCTCTGGCACTTAAATTGAAAGATTTTACGTATTCTGGTTTTTTGTTTTCACAGTTAATACAATTATTATCATACCAAAGTTCAAGGTAATAGCTTAAAGTTAAACTTGAGTCAGTTAGATTGGTAATTCTTAAAAAAATAAATTCTTGGTCATAAGCATCTGAAAAATCACAGTTGTAGTTCTTACTCTCTATGGTGACTTCATCACTTTGATGAATAAGGTTCCATTTAGACTCATTACTAAGGGCTGTTAAGCTTAACAAAATAAAAGATATAGTAAGTAATTTAATACAAAAAGGCCCTCTCATAAGTACTTGTTTACATCAAAGTTACAAAAAATTAATTTTCATAACAATAAATTAAACTCTTGAAAAAATTGTTATTTAGAGATTTATATTTCTTTGAAACTTGTATGTTGGGCCCATCCCTTTCTACCGTCAGCAATTGAAATATTAAACCAATTTTCAACGGCATCAATGATTACCACTTTTGTACCTGAGTGGATAGTAAATTGAACTGAACTTTCAGCAGAAGGAGCACTTCTGATATTTACAACATTTTCCTTTACAATTGCTTGTATATTATTTTTTTCAGTAAAGTTTCCAATAAAATAAATAGTTAAAGAAATAGAAATGATTACAGATAAAAAAGTATTGAAAATTTTAAGGTTATTGTTTGTTTTAATTTTAGTTGCAATCAAACTTATGATTAATAATATCAAAGAGATAATAATCAAGATTTGCCAGTTATAAATAGAAATTGTATTAAATACATTGGAAAACCATTGTTTGTAAAATAACTCAGGAAGTTGATTAATATCATCAATAATTAAATCGTTACAAATTTTTAAATTGTAAACTATATCTAAGTCTTTGGGGTTAATATTTAAACCTCTTTCGTATTCTACTATAGCTAAAGCAAGACTGTCTAGCTTAAAATAACAGTTGCCTTTATTGTAATGAATTTCACTGCTGATTATTCCAGAACTAATTAACGAGTCAAAGTAGGCGATTGCCATTTGATAGTTTCCGCTGTCATAAAACTCAGTTCCTTTTTTAAATAAATTGTCTTCGGCTTTGATAAAAAAGCTAAAACATATAGCTATGAACAGTAAAAATTCTTTTTTCATTTTTTGTTTGATTCAATATTCTTTATAACTAAAACACACTCATTTAAAAGCTCATTAGATTTCTCGTAATCACTCATTGGGGAATATCTAGCAATTTCAATGTCATTAAAAATTTTTAAAATTTGATTTTGAATTTCTGTGTTATACTTTTTTCTCTTCATTAAGTCTTCAAGTTTTTCTTTTGAAAAATCTCCAATTTCAATATTCAATTTTTCACTAAAAAATAATAGCATGGATTTTTCAATTTCCTCATAAAATTTTGTTAAATCATTTTTTTTCAAATACTTTTCAGCTTTTTTAATTCTAATTTTTGAGAGTTTATTATCTCTAGTATCTTTTTGAAAAATATTTTTTATGTAATCGAAAAAGTACTTTGAAAGTATTGATAGTAATACAAGAACAAAGATTATAACATTAAATGAATTATTGGATATCTTATTATTATTATTAAAATCATATTTAATGTGTCTAATATCCTTCTTATTGTCAGAAACTAACTGCTTCGAAATTGAGTTTGTTTGTGAGCTTTGAAGAAATTTTTCAGATTTTTCTGCATTAATTTTATGTGCTGTCGAACTAATTTCCTTAAATTTTCCAGATTTGCTATCAAAGTATGAAAAAACACATTTTGGAATTTCATATTTTCCTTCATACCTAGGAATCACTAGATACTCATATGTTTTTACACTTCTTTTTAGCCCTCCTTGAAATATCCTTTCATCAATTTTAGCATCATAAACCTCAAAGTCTGTGGGGAAATCAATTTTTTGTTCAGCTAAAAGCTCTAGATTACCCGTTCCAATAAAACTAATTTTATAGTTAATGGCATCATTTGCTTTTACAGTATTTTTATCTACACTAGATTCAACTTTTAAACTACCAACGATTCCTATGTAGTTCTTAGGAACGGGCCTGGGTAAGTTCTTGACTTTGATCTTAATAGGATTTGAGCTGATAAATTCTTCTTGAACACTGTATGAGTTGAAAAAGCTAGCAAATGGGTCATTACTTCTGTTGTTTGTCCTTATACTACACTTTATTTCAATAGGATCGATTAATAGAGTTCCATCTTTTTGAGGCGTCAACACTGTCTTTTTTATAGTTGCAACATTGTAAGCTACACCATCTATAACTTCTCTTTTAAATCTACTACTAGTTTCGAGATCTTTTTTCCAAAAAGAATCCAAATTTGGAAGTTTAGTCATCTCTGTATTTGCTAAGTCATATCTGTTGTAAAGTTTATATGTGACCAATAATTGTTCTCCTACAAAAACATTTTTTTTGCTAATTTCTGCTTTGACAAAAAGGTTATTGGAAAATGAATTATTTGCTTGTTTATTGCTTGCATCAAGGATTTGAACTCTGAGTTCATTGCTGCTAAATATGTCTTTTTTATAAGTTATGGAAGCTGAGGGAATAATAAATTCCCCTTTTTTTATTGCTTTGAAATAGTAAGTGAATGTTGTATTTAAAATTGATTCTCTTTTTCCATTAACAATAGTTATTGAGCTTGATGATGACTTGTTAGGTCCACTTAAGAATTTTACATACTCATTATTGGATAAATTAAAATCTATATTATTGGCTTTTTCATCAAAAGAAAAGCTTATCGCAAAACTTTCTCCAACCAGCACAGGATTCTTGTTTACAGAAACCTCAATTTTCTGAGAAAAAGATATATTAAAGCTGATCAGAACAAGAAATAAAACTCTCCTCATCACCAGTCTTTTGTTATTTTTCTTGTTCTCTTTTGTTTTTTATTTTTCTGCAATTTCTCCTTAGTTTCCTTTTCTTGATTTTGAATTGCATTCAAAAGCTTT
>CACIJW010000002.1 GCA_902587125.1 uncultured Bacteroidota bacterium | reverse complement strand
AAAATTAATAAATTTGTTAGGTGAGCTTAATAACAATAACTTATATACTAAAGTTTATAATTTTTTCAACTATTCTAAATGTATGGTTGTTTAGGAAAAATCTATCTACTCCTTTCAGAGGTGGTGAAGCTAAAACATTATTTGAAGAATTTTCAGTTTACAATTTACCTACGTGGTCTTTTTATCTTATAGGCACTTTAAAAGTTTTAACTGCATCACTAATATTTCTTAGTATTTGGCTAAAATCATTTGAAGAAATTGCAATATTAACTTTAATTATCATAATGTTTGGATCACTAATTATGCATATTAAAATTAAAGATCCTATTAAAAAATCTGTTCCTGCTTTAGCAGTTCTAACTATTCTAATTTTGCTATATAATATGATTTGATGAGACTATATCTAATAGTTATTATCATATTACCCTTTCTTACTAAAGCACAAAATAATTATTTAGATTTTGGCACTAGCAACACATTAGACATAGTAACATGGAATCTTGAGTGGTTTCCTAAAAATGGAAATATTACTATTGACTCTTTAAAATCAATAATTGAAAAGATTGATGCTGATGTTTATGCTTTTCAAGAAATTGATAATATTGGAAGTTTCAATATTTTAAAAAATCAACTTTTAGGATACAGTGGATTAGTTAAAAATACATCAAATCTAAATCTTGCTTTTCTCTACAAGAATTTAATTACAATTGATTCATCATATTCAATATTAGATGATTATGATTATGTTTTTGCGGGTAGAACACCATTTGTGTTAGAAATAAACTACAATGGCATGAACTTAAATATATTTAATAATCATTTTAAATGTTGTGGTGATGGAACATTGAATCTAGGAGATAGCTCTGACGAAGAAAACAGAAGACTACAAGCTATGAATTATCTAAAAAATTATATTGACAATAATAACTACTCAAATGCTATTGTTCTTGGTGATTTGAATGATTTAATTGAAGACAATATATATGACAACATCTTTATATCAGTAATTAATGATTCTCTAAATTGGAAAATTGTTGATGATCATATACCAAATCAGATAACTAGTAATTGGTCATTTCCCAACTGGCCGTCCCACTTAGATCATATTATTTTATCCAAAAGTTTATTACCATTAGTAAATGACCAACAACTTGATGTGAAAACAATTAGAGTAGACAACTATTTTCAAAACTTTTATCAATATGACAATACAATTTCTGATCATTTACCAGTAGGCCTACGGTTAAACATTAACCCAACTAATCTTAACGAGATAAAAGATTCTAAAGAAACAAATATTGAATTTTTTAACTTGAATGGACAAAAAATTAAAACAATAAAAAAAGGTAATTTAATGATAAGAAAGTCAGACAGAAAGTCTGAAAAGATTATTTTGATAAAGAAATAGTTACTTAACTATAAAAACTTTCTTTGTTTTTCCATTGTCAAACAAATCAATTACCAAAGAGCCATTTTTCACTTCTTTACCAAGTAAATTAAATCTTTTTACAAGCTTACCATCCTGAGATAGTTGCTGATTTTCAGTGTTTGTGCTAGAACAGTTAATTAAACCAGAAGTGTTAAACTTTGAAACAAAATTCCAAATTTCAACATTTGCATTAATATCTTGATTGGCCCAAGAATTTAAAGGAGATGGCCAATCGTGTCCTCCATTTATTATTTTTAGTTCTTCAACTGATACGCATCCATTTCCATTTTGCCATGAATATCTTTCAACAGTGCTTCCATCATTTGGGTTAATGTCTGGGACCTGAGTAACTATTGGTGTTATATCAGTATTATTTGTAGTTGCCCAAAAGCTATCAATTGATGTAACTGGAAAATACCATCCATTTGGATCGTTGTATGGATGAATACCATCATCAGTCCCATTAATAGTTAATACTGCTGTTGGATGATTTACATTACAAGCAGCAAAAGCACCATAAAAGCATGCGCCAGCAACAGAACCTATAGCTGCAATCTTATCATTTATGCTGCATGCTAGTGTATAAGAAAACATCCCGCCTAATGAATATCCACAAGCATAAACCCTACTATTATCAATGTTATAAACTGATGATAAAGTATCAATTAAAGTTTCAACAAAAAATTCATCCTTATGATCAGTGGGTTCCTTGTGTAACCAATTCGTAGATCCGCCATCATTTGGATCTTCTAATGCTTGAGGATAAACTAAAATAAAACCTGCCGTATCAGCAATTGATCTGAAATCAGCCTCGTAATTCATAAAATCATTTGCATAGCCTGATCCTCCGTGAAATGCGAATAAAATTGGAGTTGGTGATGAGGAAGAATAAGATTGAGGAACATAAACTAAATATTGCCTATTATTTCCATCATACAGTATATTTTCAGTTGTTAACTGCTGACCAAAAGCAAAAAAAGATGCTAATGATATAAAAATTATTAAATAAAACTTTTTCATGATTATTTTGATTTTTAATTTATAATTATTCGCTTTTCAACTAATCCGTTATCATACAAAAGAAATTGAATGTTATTTCTTTGAAGATTGTTGTTATATCTTCCTAAAGGGTCTATTACTTTTACTAAGTTTTTTTCATCTAATTGATTGTAATTACTCGTTGATGTAGAATTACAATTAATCAGACCGTTAATATCATGTTTAGAAACAAACTTCCATATTTCTTGAGAAGCATCAATGTCCATATTACCAAAAGTGCCTGGCCAGTCATGATCACCATTATTTACTTTTAACTCAACAACTGATACACAATTATCACCATTTTCCCAGGTTCTTCTTTCTACAGTACTTCCGTCGAATGTGTTTGTATTTGGAACAGAAACAACAGTCGGAGATAAGTTCGTATTATTTTGAGAAGACCAATATGTTGAAATTTCGCTTGCTGACATGTAATACGGTGATAGACCATTATACATTGAATGAGGATTCATATCAATTGTTCCAGGGACGAACATTATGGCTGTGGGATGAGAAGGAGAACAAGCTGGAAATCCATAGCCATTGGGTGCTGGATCGCTTCTGAAGATATCAGTCATCATTGATCCTGATACTGAGGCTACAGCAGCAATTCTGTTACTTAACCGACATGCTAACTCATAGCTAAATATCCCACCCTCAGAATAACCACAAGCATAAACTCTGTCATTATCAATATTAAATTCCGTTGCTAATTCATCAATCATTGCTTCAACAAAATAAATATCATTGTAAGTTGTCGGAACTTTATGCATCCAAGCACCACCAGAACCAGATGGGTATACAGCAATAAAATTTGCAGTATCAGATATTGGTCTCATATCACTTAATCCCATCATAGATTGGCCATCTCCTCCTCCACCATGAAAGTTGAACATTAATGGAGTTGGTGTAGCTGAGCTGTAGATAGATGGAACATATATGATATATTCACGTGTTTCACCTCCATAGAAAATGGTTCTTGTTTGTTGGATTTGAGCATTTAAATAAAAAGGAGAAATTAAAATTATTAAAGCTGATAAAACTCGAACACTATGCATTTTTAATTTTTACTACAAAATTAAATATAAATATTTTTTTTAAAGAATAAAATATATATTTGTTTGTGTAGTTCACTATTAGTGTTCAAGGGAATGAGGTGAGAATCCTCAACTTTACCAGAAGCTGTAATCCCAAAAAACATTTGAACAAATCTTTGCCACTGCTGAATTAGCGGGAAGGCATGTTCAAATTGGGTAAGTCAGAAGACCTACTACCAAAAAAACAAAAGTTGTTCTGGAAGAAACAGCCTCGTATGAAAGTTATATACAAATACATAATTATTATAGTATGTACGCCAGCGTACGGATACTGTGTAAGTATTGCTGACACCGTCAATTTGAATGAAGTTTCTGTCATCTCTCCAAAATCTGTAACATTTTCAAATGGTTCCAATGTTAAAAAAATTGATCCTTTTAAAATAAAAATATCTCAAACTGAAAAAATTGCTGATTTACTTAGTTCAAATTCTTCTGTATATATCAAACAATATGGAGCACTTGCAACAGCAACAATAAGAGGTACATCATCATCACACACTGCTGTAAATTGGAATGGAATCCCAATAAATTCAATAGCTAATGGATTAGGTGACTTATCGAATATTGCAGCTCTAACAAACGACAATATTTTTCTAATCAAAGGAGGAAATAGTACAATTTTTGGAAGCGGTTCGATTGGTGGAAGCATAAACATTAATTCCAAAAAAATTAGAAATCAAAAACTATCCTCAAATGTTAATTTTGAAAGTGGAAGTAACGGTCTATCTAGTCAAAGTTATTCTGCAAAATATGGTGACGATATAGTATCCTTTTACATTTTACATAGTAAATTAAAAGACAAAAATAAATTTAAGTTTACGAATATTTCTCAAGCTGGTAATCCAAGACAGACAAATAAACATGGAAAAATAGTTTCTTTTCAAAATAAGCTTGATCTTAATTTTAAACTAAATCCAAATATCATCATTCAGTTTAATTATTGGGGAGATAACAGTACTAGAGAGGTTCCTCAAAACATGACAATCAGATTCACGGACGCCATGCAATATGACGTAAATGATAGAATTTCCATTTCTAGCACATACTCTGCAAAAAATCTCTCCTACAAGATATCAAAAGCATTAATCTATGAAGATTTTAGATATACTGAAGAAATAAAAAATATTGATAGTCAATATTTAGCTTGTAAAGATTTTAACAATTTTGATTTAAGCTACAATTTTAAAAACTTGATTTTCCAGTCAACATTTTCATATAATAAGAACAAAATTAATAACAATAATTTTGAAAATAATAAGCAGAAAGATATATCAAAAACCATGTTTTTTTCTACTACTTACAAAAACAATAATCTAGAGACACAATTGGCAATAAGAGGTGAAGACAACTCAGAATATGAAGTTCCATTGACACCACTTTTTAGCACTGAATACAAGTTCAATGAACTGGTTCAATCATCAATAAAGCTCAATAAAAATTTTAGATCTCCAACTTTTAATGATAGGTATTGGTTTAGCAGTGGATCAAGAGGAAATATTGAACTAAAACCTGAAATGTCCAACAACGCAGAATTTAGTATTCATCTCAAAAAAAATAAATTTAGATTATCATCAACACTTTTTAACTTAGACGTAAAAGATTGGATTCTATGGAGTCAAAATATTGATGGTATTTGGTCTCCTGAAAATATAAAAGAAGTTTGGAGTAGAGGAATAGAGACACAATTAAAATACAATTACAAAAAAATATTATTGGAGCTTAATTACTCTCTAACTAAAACCACGTCTGAAAAAGCATCCAACGATTTAGATATTTCCGTTGGTCAGCAACTTAGATACGTACCTAAAAATAAACTAAACACAACATTACTTTATGTTGAAGGAAAAATAATATCTTTTCTTAATATAACTTTTACAGATGAAGTTATAACATCATATAGTAGTGGTGATAATAAAAAACTAGATGCATATACATTAGTAAGTGCTGGCACCTCGTACAAACTTTTTAATGAAGACTTAAAATTAGATTTGAGGGTATTAAACCTAACTAATCAACAATATCAAACATATTTAAACTATCCAAATCCAGGAAGAGAATATGTTTTATCTATTAACTATACTATTAACTAAATTTAACTCAAATGAAAAATAATTATTTATACATACTTCTAACAGTAACTTTAATTTACTCATGTTCAAGTGGTCCAGATAGACCTGTGAACAATCCACTTTTTGATGATGGATATTTTGTGACCAATGAAGGTAACTTTGGCTCTGGAAATGGTTCAGTTTCTTTTATTTCAAATAATGGTTCAGTACAAAACGATGTATTTTACAATACCAATATGTTTTATCTTGGTGACGTAGTACAGTCAATGACAACAGCAAATGATAAAGGGTATATTGTTGTAAATAACTCTGGTAAAGTTGAAGTTGTTGATATGGATTCAATGAATCATATTAAAACTATTGAAAATGTGGGCTCACCAAGATATTTTACTCAAGTTACACAAGATAAAGCTTACTTATCTGATTGGAATTCAAACTCTGTACATATTATTGACTTGAGTACAGACAATGTTGTTGGATCTATTTCTGTTGGAGCTGGACCAGAATCAATAACTGTTGCTAACAACAAGGCATACGTTTGTAATGTAGGCGGATGGGGACTAGAAAATACTGTCTCAGTCATTGATATTTCTAGCGATCAGGTTGTTTCAACCATTAATGTGAATGATAAACCAAACTCTGCAGTTGTAGATGCTACTGGAAATCTGTGGGTACTGAGTGGCGGTTATACTGAATATGACGCCAACTGGAACATAGTAAATGAAACAGCAGGAGCTTTGGCAAATATTGACACATACACTGATAATGTTATAAGTAACTTAGAATTTCCAGTTGGACAGCACCCAAAAAACTTGGTCAGTAACAGAAGCGGAGATAAGTTATACTATTTAAATGGTACTATATACTCTTTTAGTACTTCTAATGCGTCACTTGACTCAATTCCATTTGTCAATAAATATTTCTATGGCCTAGGTTGTGATGGATTGAATGTATATGGAACCGATGCTATGGATTACGTTCAAAGTGGTTGGTCATATAAATATGACCGTTATGGAAATACTATTGATTCTAATCAAGTAGGAATAATTCCTGGTGGATACTGCTTTAATTGAGATTAAATAAGTGAGATAGTTTGCAGATTATCAATGATTTTTTGCAAGCTATCTTTTTCTTCTTCTGGGCTTTCTTTTTTTGCTAGACTTGAAATGATCTCTTCTTTTATTTTTTGAAGAATGCTTTTTTTCTTGGGCAACCTCGGTTTTCAATTTATGCTTTTTCCACTTAGTATTGTTTAACTTTAATAAAACATCTTCCTTGTAATTTCCGTCTATGTCAAAAAAACTAAAGTTGCTCATTATATCTATTCTGCCAACTCTTACATTTCTCAATTTTAATTTTTCATTAATAATACCTAATAGATACTGTGGCTCTAAACCATTCTTCTTACCAATATTGATATGAAATCTACTCATATTGCTATCATCATAAGCACTACCATTAGACTTTTCTGATTTAACATCCTTATTTTTATTGTAATAAGAAAGAAGCTTATTAAACTCTAAGGTTATAAATTTATTAATGATATCATCTTTTTTAATTTTTTTGAATTTTTTTAAAATATCAGTTAAAAATTCATCGATCTGATCATTTTTCTCTGTTAAAATCACTGACTCAGCCATATGTACAATTTGCTTTTCAATAATCATTTCATTAGAAGGTACATTATCAGTCAGAAAATCTTTTGATATCATTCTTTCTATACTATTGATTTTCTTTTTTTGTCTATTTGAAGCAATAACAATTGATTTACCTTTTTTTCCCGCTCTTGCGGTTCTCCCAGATCTATGCACATAAATTTCGTTATCATCAGGAAGACTGTAATTAATGATATGTGTGATATCATCAACATCTATACCTCTTGCCGCAACATCAGTTGCAACCAAAATCTGAACTGTTTTATTTCGAAACTTTTTCATCACTAAATCTCTTTGATTTTGAGATAAATCACCATTTAAGGTGTCAGCATTATAGCCAGAGTTCATTAATTTATCGGAAATCTCATTACACTCTCTTCTTGTTCTACAAAAAACAATACCATAAATATTAGGATTAAAATCACAAATTCTTTTTAAAGTATTAAACTTGTCTTTATTGGAAACATAATAGCATATATGTTCAATATTTTTAGCTCCTTCATTTCTTTTTGCAACTTCGAACATCATTGGATCGTTCATGAACTCATTTGTAATTTTCAAAATCTCTTTAGGCATAGTTGCAGAGAAGAGTAATGTTTGTCTATGATGAGATAATTTACTTAGTATTTTTTCAATGTCATCTCTAAAGCCCATATTAAGCATTTCATCAGCTTCATCAAGTACAGCAGTGTCAAGGTTTTTAGGAATTATTTTCTTCCTTTTAATTAAATCCATTACTCTACCGGGGGTTCCAACAATTATATCATAACCTTTTTGGATTTTAATAATTTGTCTTTTTATGTCCTCACCGCCATATACAGCAACAACTTTAATTGGGCAATATTTGCTGTAGTCTTCAATATCTGTAGCAATTTGTTTACAGAGTTCTCTTGTTGGGCATAATATTATTGAGGCGAAATTGGAATCGCTTACAATAGCCTTTTGAATTAGAGGAATACCGAAAGCTGCTGTTTTACCAGTACCAGTTTGTGCTAATCCAATTAAGTCAATATCAGTATCCAAAAGATAAGGTATTACCTTTTCTTGTATCTCAGTCATCTGAACAAATTTTAAATCCCTAATAGATTTTAAGATGTTTTTATTAAGATTGATTTCTGTGAAGTTCAAGAGAATTAATTTAAGATGCGCAAAGATAAGATGATTAACAACAAAATGATGAAAATGAGTTATTAATTAATCTTTTTGTTAATTTTACAATAAGTATTACATGTGTTAAAAAAACTAGTATTTCTTTCACTTTTTCTAATAATTCATCTACATGCATATTCACAAAATGCTTGTAGTAATTGCTCTGAATATTCTCTTTCTGAGAATTGGTCGAAATTACTTGATTGTCTAGACTCAGAGATAAAAAAAACAGATCATCATTTTGATTTTCTGTGCCGAGCTAACCTCTACGGTGTTATCTTTGAAAATGCTGACTCAGTCCTTTTCCAGAGTAAATTCATTAAGAAAGAAGAATTTCAAAAACTTGCACTTGATGATTTAGATATAGTAATCCAAAAGCAACCTACATTCGCAGTAACATATAATATTAGAGCAGCTGTAAAAAAGGTAATGGGAATTGATTATTGTGAAGATTTGAAGATGTTCTGCAATCTAACTCAGAACTGTGAGGAATACGAAAAAAAATGTGGTGATGAATCTAAAAAATAAAAATATACTCTTAACCGGTGGCAGTCTAGGAATAGGAAAAGAAACTGCTAAGTATTTAACTGACAAAGGTGCTAATGTATTAATTACTGGTAGATCACTTGAAAGACTCAAAAAATCTGCATCCTACAATAATGCAAAAACACTAGTCTTTGATATATCCAACTTAAAAGAAATTAAAGAAAAAGCAAAAGAGTGTATTGATATTTTTGATGGAAAAATAGATGTATTGATAAATAACGCAGGCACTGGAGCTTACAGATCATTAGATCAAATAAATATTGAGGATTTTCAAAAAGTATTTAATACCAACGTAATTGGTTTATCACTACTTACAAAAGAAATTGCTGAGCTTATGAAAAGTAAGAAATATGGCACAATAATAAACATAGGTTCGACTGCTAGCTTGCGGGGATACAAAGGTGGAAGTATTTACTCTGCATCTAAATTTGCTGTCCGTTCCCTTACTCAGTGCTGGCAAGCTGAACTGAGACCTTTTAATATTAGAGTTTGTCAAGTAAACCCCAGTGAGGTTCCAACTGCCTTTGCAAATAAGGAAAGGATTGAGAGAGATGAAGTTAGTAACAAGTTAACAGTCAAAGAGATAGCACATGCAATAACTTCAGCAATCGAGATGGATGACAGAGGATTTATTAATGAGTTAAATGTCTGGGCGACAAATCCTTTTTAATCAACATGTTTTATTCTGGCGACTGGCCATGAATCATGTGAAGCTTTTTTCCAGCTTTCATTATCTATTTCAACATCTGTACTTAAGCATTTATCAAGATCAGCCTTTATGCACTGTTCATCCATTTCTTGACCGATAAAAACAATCTCATTTTTTCTATCTCCAAATGTTTTGCTCCAGCCTTTCTCTATTTCTTTTTGGTTCTCAACAAAAGAGATATATTGAATTCTCTCATCAAATGACATACTACTCCACCAAACTCCAGCACTATCAGCTCTAAGTGAACCACCTGCCTGACTCCAAGTAAGTGCTTGCTCACTTCTAGAGGAAAGCCAAAACAACCCCTTACTTCTAATAATATTTGTTGGAAATTTATTTTGAACATAAAACCAAAATCTATCTGGGTCAAAAGGTTTTTTACTCCTGTAAACAAAAGAGCTTATTCCATACTCATCTGTTTCTGGTGTGTGCTCATCCTTTTCTAATTCTTCAATCCATCCAGCACTTTGCTCAGCAGTCTCAAAGTCAAAAAGACCCGTATTTAATATTTTTTTTGGACTAACTTTAGAAAATTTAGATTCAATAATCTCAGCTGATGGATTGAGCTTTTTAATTGCTGATTTTAAAACTCCTAAGTGTTGAGCATCAACTAAATCAGTTTTATTTAAAATAATCACATTAGCAAATTCAACTTGATCGGTCAATAGGTTAACAATTGTTCTGTGATCATCATCTATATCAGTTAACTTTCTGTCCATTAATGTTTCCGGACTTCCAAAATCTTTGAAAAAGTTAAAGGCATCAACTACAGTTACCATAGTATCAACATAGCTAAATCTTGATAAATCTATACCATTTTCCTCATCAACAAATGAAAAGGTTTGGGCAACAGGTACAGGTTCACTTATTCCAGTGCTTTCAATGAGTAAGTAATCAAATCTATTCTCTTTTGCTAATCTTTCTACCTCAATCATTAGATCTTCCCTTAATGTACAACAAATACAACCATTACTCATTTCAACTAATTTTTCTTCAGTTCTTGATAAAGTATTTTGACTTTTTACAAGCTCAGCATCTACATTTATTTCACTCATGTCGTTAACAATTACAGCTACTTTTAAATTTTCTTTATTATGTAAGATGTGATTGAGTAGTGTTGTTTTTCCAGCGCCTAAAAATCCACTCAACACAGTCACAGGTAATTTGTTTTTCATTGCCTTAATATTTTGTGTAAAAATAGTCAAAATATAAAAATCGCAACTAGTTTGCGTTTTTTTATTAGAAGTGTAAATTTTATAATAACTCTCTTATTTTCTCCATCCGCTAAACGACTGATGTTTGATATAGTCTTTCTCTAATAAAATAATATCATTAAATTTTTGCTTGTTATCATGATAAACTGAAGTTATCACATCAGGCCCACATAACCAAACGATATCAATTTCTGAAATTTCTTTTAGTTTTTCTTTAAAAATTATCTCAAGTCTTAGAACACATTCATCAATACACTGCCTAATAAATTGATGTTTTTTCTGATTAGTTCCAAAAGCATAATTAGCAATTCTTAGTTTTCTATCCTCAGTTTTTTGCTCTCTGGGACCTAATTTTTCTGTAGAGCTTAGTCTTTTTTCAATAAACAAAACCATGCTCTCTCCTACTTCATGATAAAAGTTTTTTTTGACAAGACAATCAACGTCAAAATAAAAACCTCCGTTTAAATAAACATATATCAACCTACCTAAATCAGCTTTTACAATCCACCACGGTATTTTTGCCCATAAGTTTAATAATTTTTTATCTGCATATTCATGAACTGCATTTTCTAAAATACTTTTATTTACAATTCGATAATGGAAGTACTCTTGATTTTTAAATATATTTTTCATTGGAACAGGCTTGTGCTCATTTGGATTAATATTCCACATGTATACAGCATTTCCTTTTACAGCATTTGAAACTCTCTTTTTAAAGAACATAAAACAAAAATAGTTTAATAATATTTTTAATTTTAAAGAGATTTAATAAGATGATAACACTCAATAGTGAATTTTGGAACAAAAGATATCTTGATAAAGAAACTGGCTGGGATATTGGCTATGTTAGCACACCTATCAAAGAATATTTTAATCAGGTAAAAAACAAAGAACTTAAAATTTTAATTCCAGGTGGTGGTAATTCTTACGAAGCTGAATTTTTATTCAATAAAGGGTTTACTAATACCTTTTTATTAGACTATGCCATAACTCCATTAATTAACTTTCAAAGGAGAAATCCAAAATTTCCAACTAATCAATTAATTCATTGTAATTTCTTTGATTATAAAGATAATTTTGACATTATCATTGAACAAACCTTTTTTTGTGCAATTTATCCTAAATTAAGAAAAAAGTATAGCGAAAAGTGTAATGATTTACTTAACAAAAATGGAAAAATTATTGGCTTATTATTTGATGATAAACTCAACAATGAAAAACCCCCATTTGGAGGATCAAAAAAAGAATATAAGATAATCTTCAAAAATCTATTTAACATAAAAAAAATGGAAGCTTGTAAAAATTCTATACCCCAAAGATTAGGTAGAGAATTATTCATTAATTTAGAAAAAAAACAATCATGAAAAGAAATAAAAAAATATTGACTACTGTACTTGCATGTTTTGCATTATCTATATTTTTTTTCTTTGGAACTAAAAAAAATTCTACTCGAATTTATGGTGAGATTATAAATCCAATAAACGACACTATTAGGATCTATAACAGTGATACCATTTTTACAGTTGTTTTAAACAAAGAAAATAAGTTTGATTATAAATTCGATTGGCCATCAAAAAAGAGCTCTGATTATTTTAATTTTTTTCATGGTTTAGAGCTAACCAGGATGTACATTAGTAAAGGGGACAATATTGGCTTGTCTCTTGATACTGAGATTTTTGATGAGTCAATTTCATATTCTGAAAGTGATGAAAGTAGTTTCCTTGCATGGAAATACTTAGAAATGGAAAAAAATGGACCAACAGATTTCAGTGTTGAAGAAAATGAATTTTATGCTTTATTAAGTAGAATGTTTGAAAAAACTGAACAAAAGTTATTAAAATTCAGATTCAAAAACAGTGATTTCTATAAAAATGAGAGAGAGGAAATTGAAAATATTAAGTCTTACCTTTCAAAAAGGTATAACCAAATGAAAGATCTTCCTAAAAAAGGTGAACTAGCAATTGATTTTACTTATCCAAACCAAAATGGAAAGTATATATCATTAACCGATTTAAAAGGTAAAATAGTATACGTCGATATATGGGCTACATGGTGTGGTCCATGCAAAGCTGAGATACCATACCTTCAAAGACTTCAAGAAGAATTCAGTGATGATGATTTAATATTTTTAAGTGTATCTGTTGACGAGAAAGAAGATAAGGAAAAATGGTTGCTAATGATAGAGGAAAAGAATCTTGGCGGCATACATCTTCATACATCTGGATGGGATAATGAACTTACTAAAAATTATGCAATAAATGGAATACCTCGATTTATGTTATTTGATAGAGAAAGTAAAGTAATTAGCACCGATGCACTCAGACCGTCTAGTGAAGGAATCAGAGATTTATTGAACCAGGCTCTTTCTTCCCAACTTTAAATACTCATCAAAAGATATTTGAAAAAACAACTCTGTATCTTTTTTTAAAACTTTTGCAATTTCATCCTCATCTGGAGATTCTATTACTTTATTGTAAGTTTCTGAGAATGCATAATAGCCCTCATTTTGAATCATTGCATATCCCTTGGGAAATACAAAAGGAACAAATCTTTTTTTTGTTTCTGAGAACAAATCTCTACCATAAATAAACTCACTGGATTCAATGTCCATCTGATTCAAAAGTGATTTAGCAATATCGAAATGGGAACCTAAATTTTTATTTTTCTTACCTCTTAGCTGTGGTTTGATTGGCTCTCCATACCACAACATTGGTATCTTAAATCTTTCCTTTTCAGCAACTCTTCTTTTTATTGGTGAATTATGACTATGATCTGAAACTATAATAAACAATGTGTTTTTATAGTAGTCCTTAAGTTTGACTTTTCTCATAAAATCACCAAGAAATTTATCAGTGTAGGCTACTGAATTAACATATGGATCTTCACGTGAGCTAAAAGAAATATTTCTTTCACCTGGATGATCGTAAGGAGAATGTGAGCTAATTGTAAACAAAGTTGTAAAGAATGGTTTATTTAGTTTATCTATCTCAGTTAGGAACTGATTAAACATAAACTCATCATGAACACCTAACCCCCCTGAGGGTAAATGTTTATAGTTTAGTTCGTCTTTGACTATGTCAAATCCATTTGATAGCAAATAACCTTTGATATTTCCATAAGTCAATTGGCCTCCA
Source organism: uncultured Bacteroidota bacterium (assembly GCA_902587125.1). Classification (GTDB taxonomy): domain Bacteria; phylum Bacteroidota; class Bacteroidia; order Flavobacteriales; family BACL11. The sequence goes on along the minus strand of CACIJW010000002.1, from coordinate 134,339 downwards.
AAGAAAAAAGATGATTGATGATTACTAAGTTTTTTATTTATGGTTGGAAGAAGCCTAGATTTATCTGATTGCTGGATGATATTTACTGATGGAAATGATGGAAAAGATGAAAAAATAGACGACATGCCTTGATCTGATGTAAATCCATTAGAATAAAAATCTGTAAAAAGATATCCTTGATCAACCAAAGTTTCAAAATTAGGTGTTATGCCAGAAAGCCCCTCAAGTGATTTAATACAGTCTGATGACCAACTTTCCAAAATAATAAAAACAATATTTGGGTTTTTATTATCAAGTATCTCCAATTTTGAAGTTGAAGTATCCTCAAATTTTTCTTTAAAGTATTCGACATCTTCTACACTAAATTTCTCATATGGATTGCCTTTTAAGTTAGTTCTATTCTTTAGTATACTTTGAAAGAAATTCCAATTTTGATTTACAGCGATATCATTTAAAGTGTTGCTATTAGAAAAATAAGCGTCACTCATGTTTATTGGAATTGGTTGTACTCCTCCCCTTATGACTATCAACATAAGCCCAAGTAAAAGTGGATAAAGTAATAAATTAATCAAAGATTTTTTTAGAGAAATTGAATGATTATTGAAAATTTTATATTTCCTGAACCAACTTTTATAAATTTTAAAAAAAGAAAAACCAACTATAATACACAGTATGGTGATTAAGTAATGAAAGCTGCTAGATGTTCTGATTACCTCTGATGGATTTTCAAAATGAGAAAGTGCTGTAAAATTAATTTTTGATAACCACTCACCATAAAGATTTATCTCTCCAGCGGAAATTAGACTTGTAAGAAAAATGAATAAAATATTTATGTAATGAGTAATTGATTCTAGAAATTGATTAATAGGTTTCATAAAAAAACTATTAAAAAAAAGTAAAAGAATATTTAAAGAAACTAAATAAGCAATAAAAGATAAGTCTAATGAAAACCCTTTATAAAATACTTTAAAAATTTCAAAAAAAGAATCAGATCTAACATAACTAAAATTAAAAGCTAAAAATGTTAGTCTTAACACAAAAAAATAAATCAGCCAGAAAATATTAAACTTAAGAACGTATTGTAACAACTTATGCATTTACTACCTCTTGAATACTTTTAAAACTATTTCTTATGTGAGACTTTATTTCTGTTTGACTAACCCACTTTACTAGCTCAATACCCTCTGAGGTTTGAGGTACTAACATGCCATTAAAATCACATTCAAAATTATACCAATGTGTATGCTTTAGATAATTAATTCCATTTAGCTTATAGGTATGGTAGGTTTCACATCTTTTTTCTTTAATAGTAAGTTGATTAACTCCACACTCCTCCTCTACCTCTCTTTCAGCACATTTAAATAAAGATTCATTATTTTCAAGCTTTCCCTTAGGGAGATCCCATATTCCATTTCTTTTAATAAAAAGTATTTCTTTCTTTTTGTTTTTAACATATCCCCCTGCTGCAACTACTAATTGGAAATTTGAAATAAAATTTTCCCATTCATGCGAAATAATAATAGGTTTATTGTTAACGAAAACTTTATATTTTTGCATAATGATTCTTGATAAGGAAATAGCTAAACAACTAGCAAAGTCTCTCCTGCAAATTAACGCAATTATTTTACAACCTGAAAATCCTTTTACATGGGCCTCTGGTTGGAAATCCCCAATATATTGTGATAACAGAAGGACATTATCATTTCTTGAGGTAAGAACATTTATTAGACAAAACCTAGCAAGAGCCATTACAACTCATTTCAAAGGAGCCAATTTAATTGCTGGAGTGGCTACTGGAGGAATTCCTCACGGAGTTTTAGTAGCTGAGGAACTTGGTCTGCCATTTATTTATGTAAGATCCTCTAATAAAAGTCATGGTCGACAAAATAAAATTGAAGGATACTACAATGAGGGGCAATCTGTGATATTAATTGAAGATTTGATAAGCTCAGGCAAAAGTAGTCTTGAAGCTGTAGAAGCACTCAAAAGTAAAAACTTAAATATCAAAGGTGTAGCTTCAATCTTTAACTATGGATTTCCACAATCTAAAGAAAATTTTGAAAAATTTGAATGTGAATATCTGTCACTATGTAATTATCAAATACTTTTAGAAGAGGCTATTAAAAGTAACTACATAACAAAAAAAGATCTTCCAATTTTAGAGAAATGGTCTGAAAATCCTTCTAAATGGGGTGATAATGTCTAGCTATAAATCTGATAAGGTTTTAATCAAAAAAAATAGTGAAGACCTTTTCAATACACTTATTGAATTTGAAAATTTAAAAAATTTCTTACCTCCCAATATTGAGAAGTTTGAATCAAAAGGTGAGACTTGCGTCATAAAAGTTGCCAATCTTCCTGAAATTAAATTAAACATTCATGAGAAAATTTCAAACAAGTTTGTGAGCTATTCAGCTAGTGAAAGCCCCGTACCTTTTCTAATGAAATCTTTCATTGAAGAAATTGACAATGATAGTTCATATTTAATTTTTGAAATTGATATTGAATTAAATTTGATGACAAAAATGATGCTAGAAAAACCCATAAAAAGCTTCATCAATCAAATCAGTAATGCTGCTTCAAAATTATCTTAGCAATTTTACTTCATTTTGAGAAAATTCATTTACCTCACCATCACCAAACATTAACTTAATTTTACCATTTTGATTAACCTCAATCACCTTTGCATAGATTCTTTTTTTATTTAAGATAAATAAAGAATCTAAATTCTTTCCATACAAGTGATTGTTGTATCTACTTGACAGTAATGATATTTTCTTTTCTAATAAAATCATTGATTGTTTTTTGATATTCTTCATTAAAATTTTCTCAATTTCATTTAGTTTGAAATCTTTTTTACTTAATAACTTCATTGAAGTGGCAATGTATTTTTTATTAAAATTTGTTTGATTGACGTTTATTCCGATACCAATTACAGATGAATTTATTATTCCACCTTTAACAATATTATTAATTAATATTCCTGAAATTTTTTTACTATCTACATACACATCATTAGGCCATTTAATTTCAATTTTTTGTTCTAAGAATTTACTAAGGGTATCTAAAACAGCCAATGAAGCTAATTGGGTTAGCATGAATAAATTTTCAATATTTAAATCAAGATTTAAAAAAATACTAATAAGCAAATTTTCTTTGGGATTACTATCCCATTTATCGTTATTTTGACACTTTCCAGATTTTTGATAATCTGAAGTTATATAAAAACCATTTTGAAGTTCAATTTTTTTGGATAATTTACCAAGAGTTTCATTAGTTGAATTTAATGAGTCAAAATGAAGCTTCTTATTTAAAAAAAATTTATTCACGTCTATATAATATTGTATTTTTGCAAATACTAAATTAGTATTATAATGCTTAAGACTTTGGAAAGCAACACAATTTTAAATAAAATCATAGATTCTATCAAAGAACTAAAAGGAATGGATATTGTTCTTTTAGATTTAAGTAAAATTGAAAATGCAATTTGTAAATTTTTTGTGATATGTACTGGTAATTCCAACACACATGCTAAAGCAATTGAAGATAAAATTAGAAGAAATATAAAAAAAAAACACAATGAAAATCCATTAAGAGTTGAAGGAACTAATAGTTCTGAATGGATATTGATGGACTACTCTGACACTGTAGTGCATATTTTTCAAAAAAAAACTCGAGAGTATTATAAATTAGAAGAATTTTGGGGTGATTCAATTTCTACTGAAATCAATGAAAATAACTAAATGAAAAAAGATAATAAAAAAAATAATTTTCCTAAAGGATTAAATATAAACATCTACTGGATTTATGGAGCGATATTTCTGTTTTTTATATCAATACAATTTTTTTCGGGCAACTCTGTTCAGAAAACTAACTGGCAAGAATTTAAAAATAAAATGCTTCTTGAAAACAAAGTTGAAAAAATTGTAATTGTAAACAAAGAAAAGGCGTACATACACATTAAAGACAAAAATCTTGGTGAGCCATTTTTTGAACGAGTAGCCAAGAAACCTTTTGGAAATAGCAAAAATTTTGGTCCTCATTTCTATTTTGAAATAGGCTCTGTTGATAATTTTAGTTCTGAACTAAAAGAAGCTCAAGTAAATTTTCAAGAAGAAGATAAAATATTTCCATATTATGAAACTAGAAAAGATGTTTTTGGTGATATACTTGGATGGATACTCCCGTTAGTAATTTTTATAGGTATTTGGATTTTTATCATGAGAAGAATGAGTGGAGGTGGTGCTGGAGCTGGAGGGCAAATATTTTCAATAGGAAAATCTAGAGCCACATTAGTTGATAAAACTAATATCAAAATTACATTCAAAGATGTAGCTGGTTTAGATGAAGCCAAAGAAGAAATCAGTGAGATTGTTGATTTTTTAAAAGCACCTCTAAAATATACTAAACTTGGAGGTAAAATTCCCAGAGGTGCTATGCTAATAGGACCTCCTGGAACTGGTAAAACATTGCTAGCAAAAGCTGTTGCTGGTGAAGCCAAAGTTCCTTTCTTTTCTTTATCGGGATCTGATTTTGTTGAAATGTTTGTTGGAGTTGGTGCGTCTAGGGTAAGGGATTTATTTAAGCAAGCGAAGGAAAAAGCTCCTTCCATAATTTTTATTGATGAAATAGATGCAATTGGAAGAGCACGAGGAAAGAATTCAATAACAGGAAGTAATGATGAAAGAGAAAATACACTAAACCAGTTACTTACTGAAATGGATGGTTTTGGCACTAACTCAGGCGTCATAGTCATGGCAGCAACTAATAGGTCTGATGTACTTGATAAGGCTTTAATAAGACCTGGAAGATTTGATAGACAGATATACGTTGATTTACCAGACTTAGTTGGAAGAAAAGAAATTTTTAAAGTTCATTTAAAACCGCTTAAATTAAGTAAACAAGTTGATGTAAATTTTTTAGCCAGACAAACTCCAGGATTTTCTGGAGCTGATATAGCGAATGTTTGTAATGAATCTGCTCTAATAGCTGCAAGAAAAGGTAAAAAATCCATAAATAAGCAGGACTTTCTAGATGCTGTTGACCGAATAATTGGTGGAATGGAGAAAAAATCTAAAATAATATCTCCAGAGGAAAAAAAGACAATTGCATTTCATGAAGCTGGACATGCAACTGTAAGTTGGATGTTACAATATGCATCTCCCCTAGTGAAGGTTACTATTGTACCAAGAGGAAGATCTCTTGGAGCAGCTTGGTATTTACCTGAAGAAAGACAACTTACAACAACTCAACAACTTGAAGATGAAATGTGTGCGGCTTTAGGCGGAAGAGCTGCCGAAGAGCTTTTTTTCAAAAAGATATCAACTGGAGCATTATCTGATTTAGAAAAAGTCACTAAGCAAGCGTACGCTATGATTTCGATATATGGAATGAACAAAAAAGTTGGTAATATTAGCTATTATGATTCTAGTGGTCAAAATGCTGGATTTACTAAACCTTATTCAGAAGAGCGTGCAAAAATAATTGATACAGAAGTTACAAGAATCATTGAATCTCAATACAAAAGAGCAATAGATGTTTTGAAAAAAAATAAGCAAAAAGTGATTAAGTTAGCTAATTCACTACTTGACAATGAGGTAATATTTAAATCTGATTTAGTTAATATTTTTGGTGAAAGGAAATGGAAGAGTCATGATGAAGAGAAACTAGATGAAATGGACAAAGAAGCAAAAAAATAAAGATGTCCAACTTTATTATCAGATTAGCTTCTGGCTTACTTTTTGTTACTACTATTTTTTTTTGTACGACTCTGTCGAATGCTACTTTAATTTCATTATTTGCAATTTTATATATTCTTTGCATTTATGAGTTTATTAAAATCAGTAGTAAAAAAAATTTATTTCTGAATATATTAGTTCTAACCCTCTCATTCTCTATTTTGGTTTTCTCTGAAAATTTTGGATTTAATAATAAGAATCAAATCCTAATTATCTTCTCTGCTATTTGGATTTTTGATTCCATAGCATATTTAGTGGGTAGTAAGTTTGGAAAAAACAAAATGTTTATCAAAATTTCTCCAAAAAAATCATGGGAAGGATTTTTCTCTGGCTTTTTTGCATTTTTAATGTACATGTATTTGGTATATCTTTTTGCACCTGATTTTTTATTTGAAATATCATCAAAGATTGAAATGTTGAAGTTTTCTTTAATACCCATTACAGCAACTGCAGGAGACTTCTATATTTCACACCTAAAGAGAAAAGCTAATCTAAAAGATTCTGGTAAATTAATTCCTGGTCATGGTGGTATTTTAGATCGAATGGATTCAATCCTTTTCACTTTTCCAATACTAAATTTGGTAATATGAAAATACATAAAGAAGGATATAAAATAATTAGAAACTTCATTATCATAAGTTTAACAATTCTATTATTTTTCCCATATTTTTATTTGTCTTTTATTTTACTATCGACTTTACTTCTAATAGTATACTTTTTTAGAGTTCCAAATAGAAAAATTAAAACTTCAAAAAACGTAGTCTTTGCACCTTGCGATGGCAAAATAGTTCAAATTAGGGAAGTTGAAGAAACCGAGTTTTTTAAACAAAAAAAAATATTAGTATCGATATTTATGTCTCCATTAAATGTTCATTCAAATCATTATCCCATAGATGGAAATGTCGTATATACGAAGTATCACCCTGGTAAATTTTTGGTAGCATGGAATCCAAAGTCATCAACAAAAAATGAAAGAAGTTCTGTCGTTATTGAAAATACAAAAATTAGTGTTCTGGTTAGACAAATTGCAGGAGCTCTAGCTAGAAGAATTGTTACATATTCAAAGAGAAATGAACGAGTTACTTCTGGTGAGGAACTTGGTTTCATAAAATTTGGCTCGAGAGTTGATTTATATCTTCCTCTTAGCACTGAGATTAATGTTAAGCTAAATGAAAAGGTTAAAGCTAAAATTTCTATAATTGCTAAATATTAATTTTTTATATTTGTGTTAAAATTTATATAATGAACAAACAAACATCAATTTTAGTAGCATTTGCTCTTGCATTTTTTGTTGCTTTTGCTCTAACAGCTAATGAAATTTTATCAAATGATAATTTAAAAACTGAGATTACTACGTCAGATAAATCAACTGAAAATACATGTTCTTCGAAAACCGAAAAGAGTTGTTGTTCAAAGGACAATAAAGCTAAAGAAGTATCTGGATTTAATTTTTCTAAAAAAAATGATTACGCCTCTAACAAGAAAGCAGACTGTGATATTAAGAAATCTGATTGTAGCTCAACAACAGCTTCAAAAGAATCATGTTGCAGCTCAAAAACTGCAAAAAATGATCAAGTAAAAGAATCATGTTGCAGTTCTAAAATTGCGAGTAACGTCCAGAAAAAAGAATCATGTTGTAGTTCAAAAAACAAAGAAAAAATAGCTAAAAAATAAGTTTATAGTTTTCTTATTTTTAAATATTCTTTTAAATTTAGTCACTCTTAGGGAGTGACTTTTTTTATGGACTTTTTACCAGAAAACATACAAAAATATATTTCTAACATTTCTCAGTCGGAATCACCAATACTAAAAGAGTTAAATAGATATACTAATTCAAAGGTAATTTTGCCAAGGATGCTTTCTGGACATGTGCAAGGAAGATTTCTATCAATGATTAGTAAGTTAGTTAATCCTGAAATTATCGTAGAGGTTGGAACATATACTGGCTATTCATGCTTATGTTTAGCAGAGGGACTAAAAAAAAATGGAAAGATTATTACTATTGAAAAAGATGAAGAGTTTGCATCAATAGCTAAAAAGTTTTTCGATAGATCTAAATATAAAGAAAAAATAAGTCTACTTATTGAAGATGCTACTACGGCAATTGAAAATATCAGCGAAAAAATTGATTTAGCTTTTATTGATGCTGATAAAGTAAATTATACTAAATATTATGACATGCTATTTCCAAAATTAAAAAATGGAGGCTTAATAGTTGCTGATAATGTATTATGGAGTGGAAAAGTAACTCAAAAGGTCATTGATGATGAAACTCAATCAATAAAAAACTTTAATATCAAAGTAAAAAATGATGAAAGAGTAGAAAATTTAATAGTTGGAATTAGGGACGGGATAATGGTTTGCCAAAAAATTAAAGATTAAAATGTTAATTAATTTTAGTAAAAATAATAATTGGATACTTCAGGATAAAACAAATTTTGAATTATTGAAATCATATTTTATTTTTAAAATAATTAGTATAGAAAAAATTTCAAATCCATTAATAATTTTTGCAAAACTTGCACTCAAACTACATCTTCCGATAAAATTTATAATAAAAAAAACTATTTATTCCCAATTTTGTGGAGGTGAAAATTTGCATGAATGTAATAAAACAATTGAAAGTCTTTATAATAAAGATATTTCCACCATATTAGACTATGCTTCAGAAAATAACAATGAAGAATCTAAGCATTATAATTGTTTAGAAGAGGTTATAAAAAATATTGATTTTGCATCTGAGAATAAAAATATTCCATTTGTAGTATTTAAATTTTCTGGAATTGAGAAAATAAATATATTAAAAGAACTCTCACAACAATTGATTGATATTTCCTCAAGTAAATATAAAGTTCTCTATAAAAAAATTGATAAAGTATGTTCATATGCATCCAAAAAAAATATTCCAATAATGATAGATGCTGAAGAATCATGGATTCAACCCATCATTGATCATTTAGTTGAAGAAATGATGATTAAATACAATAAACAAGAAACACTGATTTTTAATACAGTTCAGATGTATAGAAGCGATAAATTAGATTACTTAAAGAAAATAATTCTAAAATTCAAAAAACAAAAAATAAAATGTGGATTTAAACTTGTTAGAGGAGCTTACTTAGAAAAAGAAAGCCATAATGCATTCAAAAATGGTAACACATCTCTAATAAACAAAACAAAAGAAAAAACTGATGAAGATTTTAATAATGCATTAAAAATTTGTGTAGAGAATCTAGACTCTGTAAGCATTTGTTGTGCAACTCATAACGAAAAAAGTACCAATTTATTGATAGATTTAGTTAAGCAAAATAATATCTTAAACTCCGACAAAAGAATTTATTTTTCACAGTTATTTGGAATGAGTGATAATATTACTTCTACTTTAGCTGAGAATAAATTTAATGTAGCGAAATATCTACCATATGGCCCAGTAAAAGACCTAATACCATACCTCACTCGCCGAGCAGAAGAAAATAAGTCAATAAAAGGCCAAATGAATAGAGAATTACTACAACTAAAAAAGGAAATTTCTAATAGAAAGATTTTTCAATTTTAGAAACAAAAGATTTTTTATCCTTTTCACAATATTTTATGTCTATTTCAGAGTCTTGTAGATTGAGCTTAGTCTCTAGCACATAATATTTACATTCTCCTAAGTCCGTGTTACTTTTTTTAAAATTTATTTTTGAAATCTTAATAGCTTCTATTAATTCATCAATTTCATAATTATTTTTAAGCTTATCTTCTAAAACTATCTCAGATTTTAAAATGTGATAGTGTACTCTTTTACTCATGTTAAAATAGTCAATATAACTCAGAAATGTTTTCTTTAACCGATTTTCAGGACCAATTGAAAGAATTAGTATTCCAGCTAAAAAACCAAAGCCAAATAATCTTATTCTTTTTATCATCTAAAAACTCGGCATAATCAAGCCCAAATCTTTATAAACTAAGCCAAATTTTTCAGAAATGTATTTGTTCGTAGTAAAGCCATCATAAGAAAAGACTCCACTTCTAAATCCCTTATTATTTTTCATATGGTTAATAACTCCACCACTTTTTCCTATTTTAATCAGTAAATTAGTCAAAACTTGGCTTATTGAAATTGATGCGGTTCTTGAAACTCTAGATGGTATGTTTGGAACACAATAGTGAACTACACCAAATTTTTCAAAGGTTGGTGATTTGTGATTAGTAATTTTTGATGTCTCGAAACAACCTCCCTGATCAATACTAACATCAACAATCACTGAACCTTTTTTCATCATTTTAACCATATCACTTGAAACATATATTCCATTTTGTTTATAGTTATGACTAGATGATGCACCAATAACAACATCAGCTCTCATGAGAGATTTTATGAGAGACCTAGATGTGTAACTTGAAGTATTTACTCTTATGTTTAAATTATTTTGTAATCTCTTTAATTTTGTGATTGAATTATCAAAAATGGTAATATTAGCACCTAGTCCAGCGGCAGATCTTGCAGCGAACTCAGCTACAGTTCCTGCACCAAGAATAACAACGTTTGTAGATATTACTCCTGAAATACCTCCAAGTAATATTCCTTTTCCACCATTAATATTACTTAAGCATTCACTGGCAATTAAGACTGAAGTATTTCCAGCTATTTCACTCATGCTCCTAACGATAGAATTTTTACCCTCATTATCCTGCAAATATTCAAATGACACAGCTGTGATATTTTTTTTATTTATTGAGTCAAAAAAAGATTTTTTATGCATATTCAATTGAAGTGCCGAAATGATAACATTTTTTTCAGATAAAAAATTAATTTCACTTGCTGTTGGGGGTTCAATCTTTAAAACAAAATCACAGTTGTAGATCTCATCTCTTTTATCGGTAATTACAGCACCATATTTTATGTATTCTTCGTTGTAAAAATTTGAAAAATTACCCGCATCTTTTTCAACATACACTTTATGACCACTGTCTACTAATAGTTCAACTGACTCGGGAGTTAATGCAACTCTTTTTTCTTGTAGAGAGGATTCTTTTGGTATACCAATACTTAATGATTTAAAATTTTGATTAACCTCCAACATTTCCTCTTCTGGAAGTAATTTAATAGATTTATCAATTAAGATATTTTTCATTGTGATACAATATTAATTATTCTTTTTGAATTATTTACTCTAATGAATATTTTAAGATACTTATCTGTAAAAATTTCATTAGCAACTTCCGGCCACTCAAAAAAACAAAATTTTGAATTATCAATATATTCATAAACTCCAATATTATACACTTCATCAATGCTTTCAAGTCTGTAAAAGTCAAAATGACTAATAGTATGATTATTGGCATAAGTATAATTGTTTACTATAGAAAAAGTTGGACTTGTGACATTATCCTCAACTTTTAAATATTCACAAATTTTTTTTATTAAAGTTGTTTTGCCTGCACCTACCCCACCATAAAAAAGAAATATTTTGTTATGTAAATGATGTGTACATATGAACTTAGCAACTTTTACTAGTTCATTTTCATTTGTTATAGTAAAAGAAGACATTTATTTTTTCGAATTTAACTTAATGATGGGTACAAGCATTTCTTCCATAGAAATTCCACCATGTTGATATGTATTCTTATAAAAATTTACGAAATTATTGTAGTTATTTTGATAAACAAAATAGTTTTTTTCAGTGTTAAATATGAATTTAGAGCTGATATTTTGTTTTGGTAAAAAATAACTATGTGGGTCAGAAATTTCAAAGACTTCATTAGCTTTAAAATTTAAATTTTTACCCTGTTTATATCTTAGATTAGAATTTACATTTCTATCTCCGATGATTTTAATTGGTTTCTCAACATTAATTGTTCCATGATCAGTAGTGATAATGAGTTTTGCTCCATGGTCTGAAATTTTTCTTAATATTTCTCTCAATGGAGAATGCTCAAACCAAGAAAGTGTTAATGATCTGTAAGCATAATCATCTTCTGCCAGTTCTTTAATTACTTTCATATCTGTTCTAGCATGAGATAGCATGTCTACAAAATTGTAAACTATTACATTTAACTCATTATTTGAAAGATTATTAATTTGATTAACGAATTTTCTACCAAAATCAATATTAGTAATCTTATTGTATGATAATTTGATGTCATGATTAAATTTTTCATCTACTAATTTTCTTAAAAATAACTCCTCATACATATTTTTTCCACCCTCATCTGAATCATTTCTCCAGAACTCTGGAAACTTTTTCTGAATTTCAAGAGGTAATAATCCTGAGAATAATGAATTTCTTGAATATTGAGTAGAGGTAGGAAGAATACTGTAGTAAATATCATCATCTAATACATCAAAATCTTTTGAAACGAGCGAGCTGATCATCTTCCATTGATCATATCTCAAATTATCAATTAATACAAAGTATAGTGTTTTATTTTTTTCAATTTCAGGGAAAACTTTTGTTTGAAATACTTTATTTGAAAGTAGCGGAGAGTTGTTATTATGAAGCCAAGATTTATAATTCTTTGTAATAAACTTACAAAATTGATTATTTGCTTGAACTTTTTGCATTTCTAATATATCACTTATCTCTACATCAGAGTAAGAACCTATTTCTAACTCCCAAAAAACAATTCTCTTGTATAAGTCTTTCCATTCATTATGATCGAGATTTGATGAAATATCACGACTTAATTTATTAAATTCTGATTGATATCTCCTAATCATTTTTTGTCTTACTAGCTGGTTAGTTTCAATATTTTTTTTGATGGCCAATAATATTTGCCTTGGATTTACAGGCTTTATAAGGTAATCCGATATTTTAGATCCAATAGCCTCGTCCATAATACTTTCCTCCTCATTTTTCGTTATCATTATTACAGGCACTCTTGGATATTTTTCTTTAATCAGAGCAAGAGTTTCAAGTCCAGAAAGACCTGTCATATTTTCATCCAAAAAAATTAAATCAAAGGTTTCAAGCTTTAATAAATCAAGAGCTTCATCACCGCTTCTAGAGCTTTGCACATTATATCCCTTTTGATTCAAATATATAATATGTGGTTTTAGTAAATCAATTTCATCATCAACCCAAAGAATAGAAACCATATTATTATTAATTTTATATTTTATTACCAATGCATAAAAATATAAAAGATAAAATCATTAACGACCCTATATATGGAATAATAAGCATTAAAGAACCTATTATTCATGAGATAATAGAACATCCATATTTTCAAAGACTAAGAAGAATTAGCCAACTAGGACTAGTCAACTTAGTCTATCCAGGAGCTAATCATACTAGATTTCAACATGCATTAGGAACTTTACATTTAATGCAAAAAGTCATTACTCATCTGAACAACAAAGGTAATTTCATTAGTAAGAAAGAAGCCATTGATTTGAAATTAGCAATATTGCTTCACGACATAGGTCATGGTCCATTCTCTCATGCTCTTGAAAATGTTATCATTGATGATCATAATCATGAAAAAATATCTCTTATGTTCATGCAAATTTTAAACGAAAAATTTAAAAAAAAATTGTCTGGATGCATAAAAATATTTACAAATAATCACAAAAAAAGATTTTTGAATCAACTCGTATCATCTCAGCTTGATATTGATAGACTTGACTACATAAAAAGGGATAGTTTTTACACTGGTGTCGTAGAGGGTAATATTGGATCAGACAGACTAATAAACATGCTTAACATTAGTGGCAATCAGTTAGTTGCTGAAGAAAAAGCTATATATTCAATAGAAAAATTTTTAATATCAAGACAATTTATGTACTGGCAAGTATACTTACATAAAACTGTGGTTATTGCAGAAAAGATGTTACTTAATTTTTTCAAAAGATATAAGTATTTACAAAAATGTGGAAAAAATGATATACTCAATAATAAGTTCAAAGAATTATTATCTACTAAACTTTCAACTCAAAACAAACTAAAAATCTTTGCAGAAATTGACGACAGTGATATAGTTCAACTACTCAAAGAATCAATGTGTTCCAAAGATTTTGTACTTTCAAAGCTTTCAAAAATGCTTATCAGCAGAGAACTTCTAAAAATAGAGTTTTCCGACAAAGAATTTAATAAAGATCTAATTTCTAATCTCATAAAAAACTTCAAAAAAAAACATGGTGTAAATGAAAAGATTTCAAGTTATTTTATTTTCACTGACACAATTTCTAACAAACTTTATGATGAATATGAAAAAAAAATTGAGATACTTAAAAAAAATAGGGATACATTAGATATTTCTGAAATATCCAAACGAATAAAATTCAGCATGTCAACCAACAAAAAAAAATACTTTCTTTGCTATGTTAAATAAAAACTATTGTGTTTATGTATGACATTAATGAAATATGTGAAAAAGTCAATGGAGTTTTTTCAAAAAAAATTTGCTTAAAAATTACCAGAATTAGTTCATTAAAGTCCGCAAAAGAAAATGAAATCTCGTTTTTTTCAGACTTAAAATATTTCAATGACTTAAAACAAAGTAAGGCAGCTGCTTTTTTAGTTAGTAATAGCTTGAAAAATAAAGTTGATAGTCTTGATTTAAATTTCATTTTTGTAAAAGATATCACAATTGCGACAAATACAATAATTGACTTGATTATGTCAAAAAACAAAAATTATGAAATTAATCTTAAACATGAAACTACTGAAAATTTTGTAAAAGGTAAAAATTGCTTTATTGACTCTTTCGTAAAAATTAATTCAAACTCAAAAATCGGAGATAACGTAAAAATTCTTTCAAATTGCCATATAGGTAAAAATGTTACAATTGGAGACAATTCTGTAATCTATCCTGGAGTTAAAATTTATGACAATAGTGTAATTGGTGAGAATAATATTATACACAGTAATGCAGTGATTGGAAGTGATGGATTTGGATTTGCTTTTGAAAACAAAACTTTACAAAAAGTAAAACACATAGGAAATGTGATTACTGGTAAGCATGTAGAGATTGGTGCAAATACGTGCATTGATAGATCAACATTTGACTCAACTGTAATCTCAGATTATGTTAAGATTGATAACTTAGTGCAAATTGGACATAATGTTGAAATTGGAAGCTATACAATGATTGCCGGAAATGTTGCTATTGCTGGCTCCACAAAAATCGGAAAATCATGTTTGATTGGTGGAAATTCTTCTATAGCTGGTCATCTTATTATTGGAGATAATGTAAAGATTGCAGGGCACAGTGGAGTTGGCTCTAACATTAAAAGTGATAGCGTAGTTCAGAGCTCATTGTTTGCTTACGATTTAAAGAAATTTCAAAGATCAAATGTCTTATTTAAAAGACTTCCAGAAATTGTAAAAAAGATAGAAAATATTGAAAAAAAAATTGAATCAAAAGACAATCAATAAGACTATCTTATGCTGCGGAACTGGTATACACAGTGGAAAAAAAGTCAATATTAAAATTATTCCAGCAAAAGAAGATCATGGAATAGTTTTTAAAAGGACTGATATTAAAAAAAACAATTTAATCAAGGCTACTTTAGAGAATGTATCATCAACTGAAAGAAGTACAGTAATTAGCAATAATAATGTAAGCATTAGTACAGTAGAACACTTTCTAGCAGCACTATACTATTATGGGATTAGTAACATATTAGTAGAAATTGATGGTTATGAACTTCCCATTTTTGATGGAAGTTCGCTAGAGTACTGTAATTTAATAAATAAAGTTGGTGTTTTAAATCAAAAAAAAGAGAGAAAAAGAATTTTCTTGAGCAAACCAAAAACTATTTTTAGTGAATTTTCGAACACATATTACGAACTAGTTCCTCACAATAAATTTAGAATAAGTGCAGAGCTCAACTATGATAAGCAAATATTATACGAGAATTTTGCTATCCTAAATGATATTAATAAATTTGACAAAGAAATTTCTAACTGTAGAACATTTTGTATGATAAGTGAAATTGAACTTTTACTATCAAAAAATTTAATTAATGGTGGCAGTTTAGACAACTGCGTTGTTTACATAGATAAAAAAATTGAAGAGAAAAAAATAGAACTGTTGAAGAAAAAATTTAAAGTAAAAACTTTAAAAAAGTCGGATAATAATATTTTAAACAATGAACCGCTAAGATTTAAAAATGAGTCAGCAAGACATAAAATCCTAGACTTGATTGGTGATTTGTCTTTGACTGAGATGATTTTAAACTTTAGCATCAAAGCTTACATGCCCTCTCACAAAGAAAATATCATTTTAGCAAAAAAAATTAAAAAACTTCATGAAAATAATTTGTTATGAAATACATCCAAAAAATCATATATAACAAGTCACAGATTAAGAATATTCTGCCTCACAGAGACCCTTTTCTATTTATTGATGAAATTAATGAACTTGGTGAAGATTATATTATTGGAACCAAGCATGTAAATGAAGATGAATATTACTTTAAGGGACACTTCCCAGGCGCACCAGTCATGCCTGGTGTGCTTCAACTTGAAACTATGGCACAAGCCGGTGGAGTTTTAATTTTAAGTACCGTAGAAAATCCTCAAGATTACTTAACTTATTTTTTAAAAATTGACAATGCCAAGTTTAAAAAGAAAGTTGTTCCCAATGAAAAAATTATTTTTCATTTAAAACTTATTTCTCCTATTAGAAGAGGACTATGTCATATGCACGGCAAAGGCTATGTAAATGAGAAAATAGTTGTTGAAGCCGATCTTTTAGCCCAAATTTTAAGAAAATAAATGATACAACCTCTCTCCTATGTTCACCCAAACTCTAAAATTGCAGAGAATGTAGTAATTGATCCTTTTGTTACAATTGAAAAAAATGTTGAAATCGGAAGTGGTACATGGATTGGCTCCAATGTCACTATTATGGAAGGAGCAATAATTGGAAAAAATTGTAAAATATTTCCGGGTGCAGTGATCTCAGCTCCACCTCAAGACTTAAAATATAATGGTGAACAAACATATACTTACATTGGAAATAATTCCACAATCAGAGAATGTGTCACTATTAACAGAGGAACACAATCAAAAGGAAAAACTTTTGTTGGAGAAAATGTACTTGTTATGGCCTATTCACATATAGCACACGATTGTTTAATATCAAATAACTGTATACTTTCAAATAGTGTGCAAATAGCAGGAGAAGTAAAAATAGGAGAATATACAATTCTTGGCGGACTTACGGCAGTTCATCAATTTGTAAAAATTGGTAAACATTGTATGATTTCGGGAGGCTCACTAGTTCGTAAAGATGTTCCTCATTATGTTAAAGCTGGAAGGAACCCCTTGTCTTATGTAGGAATAAACTCCATTGGGCTTAGAAGAAGAGGATTTACAAAAGAAAAAATAAATGAAATTCAGGACATTTACAGAATTCTTTATCAAAAAAATAGTAATAACACTAACTCAATACTAATAATTGAAACTGACATGCCCATCTCTGATGAAAGAGATGAAATCATAACCTTTGTTCAGAACTCAATAAGAGGAATTATGAGAGGATATAAACCAATATAAAATGGCAAATACTTCAGATTTTAGAAATGGTCTTTGTATAAGACATAACAACGAGCCCTGGAAAATTGAATCATTTCAGCACGTTAAGCCTGGAAAGGGACCAGCATTTGTAAGAACAAAAATTAGAAATTTAAACACTGGAAGACTACTTGAGAATACATTTACTGCAGGCGTCAAAATAGAAATCATAAGAATTGAAAATAGAAAATATCAATTTTTATATGATGATGGTGATGATTGTGTGTTAATGAATAATGACGATTTTGAACAAATTTCTATCCAGAGATCAGCTATCCAAAATAATGAATTTTTAAAAGAAGGAGAAAATGTTGAGGTTTTATTTCATGCTGATGAGGGCAAACCATTATCAGCATCACTTCCTCCTCACTTAATTTTAGAAATTTCTGAGACAGAACCAGGAATTAAAGGAAATACTGCTACAAATACTTTTAAGCCTGCAAAAACTGAAACAGGAGCTGAAATTCAGGTTCCTCTATTTATTAATGTTGGTGACAAAATAAAAATAGACACAGTAAAGAAAACATATATTGAAAGAGTAAAATGAAAACACATAATTTTAGTGCTGGCCCTAGTATTTTACCACAATCTGTAATAACCAATGCCTCTAAAAAAGTATTAGAGTTTGATAATGAGCTATCAATTTTAGAAATTTCTCATAGAAGTAATGCTTTCACAGATGTAATGTCTGAAAGCATTACACTTGTAAGAGATATCCTTGACGTACCATCTAACTATTCAATAATTTTCTTGCAAGGAGGTGCTAGCTTACAGTTTTGTATGGTTGCCTTAAATCTATTGAAAAAAAATAATGGATCAGCCGCATATTTGAATACTGGAACATGGTCCAAAAAAGCTATTTTTGAAGCTAAAAAGTTTGGTGATATTGAAATCGTTGGAGACTCATCCAATAAAAATTTCAACTATATCCCAAAAGATTTTATAATTTCTGATACTCATGATTACTTTCATTGCACATCAAACAACACAATCTATGGTTCTCAAATAAAAACTTTCCCTGAATGTAATATTCCTGTGGTATGTGACATGAGCTCCGATATTTTCAGCAGAAAAATAGATGTCAACAAATTTGGTCTAATATATGCAGGAGCACAAAAAAATCTTGGTCCAGCTGGTGCAACTTTAGTAATAGTAAAAAATGAAATTTTGGGTAAAAGTGAAAGAGATATTCCTAGTATGCTAGATTACAGAACTCATATCGATAAAAAAAGTATGTTTAATACCCCTCCTGTTTTTTCTGTATATGTATCAATGCTAAATCTAAGATGGTTAAAAGCCAAAGGTGGATTAGATTACATTGAAAAAAATAATAATAAGAAATCAAAAATTCTTTATCAAGAAATCAATAGAAATTCATTATTTAAAACACTTATAAATAAAGAGGATCAATCTAAGATGAACATAACTTTCAACCTCAAAGATCAAAATCACAAAAATTTATTTGAAAAAATTTGTGCTAAAAATAAAATCAGTGGAATCAATGGACATCGGTCAGTTGGCGGATATAGAGCCTCTCTCTACAACGCACTTCCCATTGAAAGTGTCAATGCCCTAGTAAATTGTATGGTTAAATTAGAAAAAGATATTGCATGATAATTTTAGCTAATGATGGAATTTCTCAAAACTCTAAAAAAGAGTTAATTGATTTAAATTTTAAAATATTTGATACAAAAATAGATCAAAGTGAGTTAATCAGATATATAAACAAGAATCACATAGAAATAATTTTGGTTAGAAGTGCAACAACTATAAATTCTGAGATTTTAAACAATTGTAAAAGTATTAAGTTGATCGGAAGAGCGGGAGTTGGATTAGATAATATTGATCTTATATCAGCTAAAAAAAATAATGTAAGGGTTTTCAATACTCCCAATGCATCTTCAATTTCCGTTGCAGAGCTGGTAATTTCACATTTGCTTTCAGCCAATAGAGACCTACATATCACAAACAGAACCATGCCACTAAATGGTGATACAAAATTTAAAGAGATTAAAAGCCATAGTTCTAAGTGCAGTGAAGTTATGTTCAAGACATTAGGTATAATCGGATTGGGAAGAATTGGTCAGGAAGTTGCAAAAAGAGCTTTTTCATTGGGAATGAATGTTGTTGCATTTGATAAAAATATCGAAAAAATAAAAATTCAATTGGATTATATAAAAAATCAAAATATCTTTTTTGATTTAATAACATCCTCTCTGGATGATGTTTTGAAAGAATCTGATTTTATAACACTTCACATACCAAAAATCAACGATAAACCATTTATAGGAAGAGATGAGTTCGATATAATGAAAAAAGGAGTTGGAATCATTAATACCTCCAGAGGAGGGCTAATTGATGAAAGTGAATTGATAAAATTTTTAAATAATAAAAAAGTTTCATTCGCGGCGCTAGATGTATTTGAAAATGAACCTACACCCAACATACAATTATTAATGCATGATAAAATTTCCTTATCTCCACATATTGGGGGTTCAACAGTGGAGGCTCAAGAAAGAATTGGAGATGAAATTGTGAAAGAAATAAAAAGCTTTTATAAATTTAATGAATAAGATTCTACCATTCAAAGCTGTTCGAGCAGCGGAAGACAAGGTTGGATTATTTGTTACAAGAAATCATCAATCTTATGACAAGAGAACATTTCAAGACAAAATATCTAACAATCCATATTCATTTTTAAACATAATTTCAAAATCTAATAACACCAATAATTTTTCTGAAATTAGAAAACAGTTTGAAAAATTTATTGATGATCAGATTTTAATTAAAGACAAAGAAGAATCTTTTTATTTATATCAAATTTCTAGAGAGAAAAAGAAATCAATTGGCATTATTTCGTTATTTCCAACTTCTAACTTAAAAAAAGGAATCTTAAAAAAACATGAAAATACCATAACGAAAAGAGAGAAAATTTTTCAGAGATATCTATTAGAGACTCAAATTAATGCTGAACCAGTACTCATTTTCCACGAAGAAAATTCAGAAATTAATAAAATTATTGAACTGTATAAAAAGAAAAATCATACATATAATTTTACCACTACTGATCGAGTGAATCACAAACTTTGGAAAATTTCTGAAAAATCACTAATCGATGAAATTATTATTAACTACAATCAAATTAATGAATTTTATATTGCAGATGGTCATCACAGAGTTTCCTCTTCTAATTTAATTTCAAATAAACTAAAAAAAGAAACTTTTTTTCTATCATTTTTAGTTTCTGAGAAAAATATATTTTGTGGAAGTTTTATAAGATACATTGATACCATTGAATATGCTAATACTGATTTTTTAGAAGAAATTAAAAAAAAGTTTGAGTTGAAAGACATATATAAAGAGTCAAAAGTTAACAGTATCAAATCTAAGTCTGATTTCATAACTATTTTCTTTAATAATACTTATTATGATTTACAATTAAAAAAAGAATATGTTAATTGTGCTCATTTTACAGATACACAGATAATTGATTTTCATATATTTAATCAGATCTTAAAAATAAGAGACACCAAACAAACAGAAAGAGTTAAATTCATAGAAAGTTCGAAAATCGAATTATTTTTAAACCAAAATCCTTTGAAAAAAAACTCGTTATTGATTTTTACTAAAACAATAGATTCAAAACAATTAATGCAAATAGCTGATAACAATTTAATATTGCCACCAAAAAGCACCTACATTGAGCCAAAAATTCGCTCTGGAATTACAATCTATGATTTCAAAACTTAATCTAAAAAAATTAAAAAAAATTAAATCTCAATTTTTTGGAACTGTTGTTATTGTTTCAAAAAGACGATCTGTTGAAGAAATTTTATTTTATTACAAAAATGGTCACAGAGATTTTGGTGAAAATAGAGTTGAAGAGTTAATTACAAAAAAAGAATTATTACCAGCTGATATTAATTGGCATTTTGTTGGCAATTTACAGACCAAAAAAGTAAAAAAAATATTTAATAAAGTTCATTTAATACATTCGCTAGATTCTATCAAGCTAGCTGATCAATTAGATAAGAGAGCCACTTATAAAAACATTAAAATAAACTGTCTTGTTCAGGTAAAAATAGCTAAAGAAGCAACTAAGTCTGGAATTAGATGTGAAATGTTAGAGAACTTTCTTTTACATTGTGAAAAATTAGAGAACATAAATATAATTGGTTTAATGGGAATGGGTACTAATACTAATGATTTAAAATTAGTAAGCTCAGAATTTGATGAGTTAAATCATTTTTTTAATATTTTTAAAAACAAATACAATCTTAAATATCTTTCTATAGGCATGAGTAATGATTATAAAGTTGCAATCAAAAGTGGTTCAAACATGCTTAGAATTGGTAGTCTTTTATTTGAATAATTATGAAAAAAATAAAACCTTTAGGCCCATACTCACAATATATTTTTAAAAACCATATTCTATACAGTTCAGGTCAAATAGCAATATGTCCAGAAACTAATAATTTAATCAATTCAAATATTTCTCAAGAGACACATCAAATTATGAAAAATATCAAAGAAATATTAATTAGCGAAAACCTAGATTTTGAAAACATAGTAAAGACAACAATTTTCATTGTTGACATGAGCTACTACGATATGGTTAATGAAGTTTACAAAAGTTATTTTAAAAAAAGGTTTCCTGCTAGAGAAACTGTAGAAGTAAAAGGATTACCGGCAAATGCCAATATAGAGATATCATTTATTGCACATAAATGAAAAATTTAGTTGATAAAATCAAAAAAAAAGATGAAGTTTCATTAGCAAAAGGAATTACACTAATTGAGAGTGAAAAAAAATCAGATTTAAAATACAAAATTGAATTACTTAACTATTTAAAATCAGTAAATAATACAATGAGAATTGGAGTTACTGGTCCTCCAGGTGTTGGTAAAAGTACATTTATAAATCAGATAGGATATTATTTTCTTAAAAAAAAACATCGAGTAGCTGTAATAGCAGTTGATCCATCCTCGGCCATTAGCAAAGGAAGTATTCTTGGGGATAAAATGAGAATGCATTTTTTAAACAATAACAAAAATGCTTTTGTTAGACCTTCACCATCAAAAAACAAAAACTCAGCAATTGATTTTGAAACTTTGTGTAGTATAAATTTATGTGAATTAGCAGAGTTTGATGTTATCTTAATTGAAACCGTTGGATCGGGACAACTTGAATACAATATAAGTAAAATAACTGATTTTCTAATATATTTAAACATAGCTAATACAGGAGATGAAATACAAGCAATGAAAAAAGGGATAATGGAAATTGCTGATATTATAGCAATAAATAAATCTGATATCTTGGACAAAAATGAAATTACTGCAAAAAAAAATGCCTTAAAAAATATTTTAAATATTTATGAAAGAAATACTAAAATAGTTGCTACTTCATCAACTCAAGGCATTGGGATTGATACTATTTATGACAGTATTTTAGATTTTTTTCAAATCAACAAAAACAAAATTTTTTCTAATAGGAAAGATCAAATAATTTATTGGCTTGAAATTGAACTAAAGATAAATTTTGGTAATAAAAACTATGAGAAATTACTTTTAAACAATAATCACTTAAAGTTTCTTAATAGTTTTAAAGCTAATCCTCAAATTCACAAGATTTTAGAATATATCAGTTCATTTTAAGATAAAGAAATTTATAAATTTGCAACATGAATAAACTCTCGACAAGAATCAACAATCTATCTGAATCTGCAACATTAGCAATGTCAAGACTAAGCAGAGAACTTAAACAGCAAGGTAAAGATGTGATTTCTTTAAGTTTAGGTGAACCAGACTTTAATACTCCTGATTTTATAAAAAAAAGTGCAGTTCAAGCGATTAATGACAATTTCTCACATTACACTCCAGTTCCAGGAATTCTTGAGCTTAGAAAAAGTATTTGTGAAAAATTTTACAGAGATAATAATCTCGAATTTAATGAGAATCAAATTGTAGTTTCAACTGGTGCCAAGCAATCTATTGCAAATGTTTGTCTCAGTTTATTAGACAAGGAAGATGAAGTGATTTTACTAGCTCCTTATTGGGTTAGCTATTTTGAGATAGTTAAATTATGTGGAGCAAAACCAATTGTTGTAGAATCAAAAATCGAAAATAATTTTAAATCTTCAGTTAAAGAAATTGAAAAGAAAATATCAAACAAAACTAAACTTTTAATATTTAGTTCTCCCTGTAACCCTAGTGGCTCAGTATACTCTAAAAAAGAACTTATATTAATGGCAGATATGTTAAAAAAATATGACAATTTATTTGTGATATCGGACGAAATATATGAACACATAAACTTCACTAATGAACACTACAGCTTTGGATTAATCGAAAGTATGAAAGATAGAACAATAACCGTAAATGGAGTTTCCAAAGGTTTTGCCATGACTGGTTGGCGCGTTGGCTATATTGGCGCACCTGAATTTATTGCCAGCGCTTGCAATAAAATTCAAGGCCAAATCACATCCGCGACATGCTCAATAGCCCAAAAAGCTACCCAGGCAGCAGTATTATCAAAGCCTGAAGACTCAACTAAACATATGAAAATTGAATTCAAAAAAAGAAGAGATTTGATAGTTAATCAACTTTCACAAATTGAAGGAATTAAATGTAATGTTCCAGACGGAGCATTTTATGTATTTCCTGATATTTCTTATTTCTTCGATAAGAAAGACGAAAATAACAGTTTTATAAAAAACTCCAATGATTTAAGCATGTATTTGCTGAATGATGCTCATGTCGCTACAGTTGCTGGCGATGCTTTTGGTACCAGCGAGTGTATAAGAATTTCTTATGCAACATCGACTAAAAATATAACTGAAGCTACACAAAGAATAAAAAAATCTTTAGAAAAGTTAAAATGAGCTTAGAAATTGATTCACTTTTTAATTCATTTAATAAATCAAATGTTCTTGTTGTAGGAGATTCAATGATTGATTCATACGTTTGGGGTAAAATTGACAGAATGTCTCCTGAAGCTCCCGTACCTCTACTTAATGTGACAAAAAAAGAATCAAGAATTGGAGGGGCTGCCAACGTAGCGTTGAATCTAAAAGCACTTGGAGCCAAAGTAAAACTTTGTAGCGTTATTGGTGATGACTATAAATCAAAAGTATTTAAAGAATTGCTAAAGAAAGAAAATATTAATACTGATGGAATCATTTCTGAAAAAAATAGAATTACAACAGAGAAAAAAAGAATTATTTCTGAAAAATATTTTTCTAGAAATTATAATAAGCACCACATCAGAATTGATGATGAAATTGTTGAGGACATAAATAATGAGAAAATGTTCATTTCTTTGATAAAAAGTCAAATGAATGAAATTGATGCAATTATATTACAAGATTACAATAAGGGTAATCTAACAAAAAATGTTATCGAAGAAGTGATATTATATGCCAATAAAAGAAATATTCCCACTCTCTGTGATCCAAAAATTAAAAATTTCTATTCTTTCAAAAACTGTACACTAATTAAGCCAAATCTATCCGAAATAAGAAATGGTGGTGGAATAAAAATTAATCCTGAGAGAAATGATGATGTGACTTTTGCAACTAAAAAGTTACAAGAAAGATTAAACTGTGATATTATTATGCTAACAATGTCAGAAAATGGAATGCAAATTAAAACTGAAAGTTCTTCATCACATTTTAAAAATGTCGATAGAAAAATAGTAGATGTTTCAGGAGCTGGAGATACTGTAATTTCAGTTGCTGCACTTTGCCTTAGTCAAAATACTCCTATTGAACTTTTAGGCTTTCTTTCCAATCTAGCAGGTGGTATTGTATGTGAATATCCTGGTGTTGTAAAATTAGAAAAGGAAAAACTATACAAAGAAGCAGTTTCACATTACAATAAATTCTAATTATTTCTGTTTTATTCTCATGAACAGATATTTGTCCCATTTTTTATTATTGTTTTTTTTTACAATATACTCAAATGAATGTTTAAGTCAAAAGTTTAAAAAACCTCAGAATTTACCTAGACATGACTTTAAAAAACTACATTTTGGGTTTTCATTAGGCGTAAATTCATTGGACTTTAACGACAATAAATATTTCTCTTTTTTAAATGATGATTCTGTTCAAGTCATTCAATCAAAAAATCAGCTTGGTTTCAATCTAGGGATTGTATCTAACTTGAGAATTGGAAGATATACTGACCTAAGATTTACACCATCACTTGTTTTTGGAGAGAGACATTTAGAATATACATTTCTAAATGAAATCACTACAAAAAAAATTATTGAATCAACTCTTATTGATTTCCCAATTATTTTTAAGTACAAATCTGAGAGATACAATAATTTTAGAGCTTTTACATTATCAGGAATTAAATATAGTTTAGATATAGCATCACAAAAAGAAGTTACTAATGATAATTTAGAAATTGTAAAACTCAAAAAAAATGATTTATTGGCTGAGTTCGGTTTTGGTTTTGATTTTTATCTGCCATACTTCAAATTTTCACCTCAAATAAAATTAGCAACAGGAGTTTTAGATTTGCTATCAAACAAAAATATTTTATTCACAAAACACTTGAGAAACTTAAAAAGCAGAAATTGGATAATTAGTGTAACTTTCGAATAAAAAAACTATATTTATGATGTGGACATATATTTAAAAGTTCTCATAATACTTATTAGCTATATTTTTATACTTTACTTATTAAAAATCTTTAAAGTTGGAAAAAAAATATCAAATAGAAACTGTAATAATTGTTGTCCTGAGTGTTTAGAACACAAAAATAAAATTAGTCCTCTTACTAGAGTCCAAAAAAGTAAAACTGACATATTGTTAATAATTTTAACATTCAATATTTTCAATCTTAAAAGATATAAATGTCGTTATTGTGGTTGGACAGGGCTAAGGTGGAGCTAATTATTTAATTTATACATAAATATAGCTGCCGCAGAAGCTACATTTAAAGAGTCTATATTTTGAGAATTACTTGATAACGTATAATTGTAATCCGAGATTTCAAGTATCTCTTTGCGTATTCCATGAGATTCACTTCCTAAAATTAAAGCAAATGATTCAAAACTAATATTTCCATCAAATTCATTACCAGATAATGTTGTAGAGATTTTAGGAACATCAACACATTTTTTTAAGAACTCAGATATGTTACTATATATAAAATCAACACAAAAAATAGATCCCATACTAGATTGAATAACTTTTTCATTATAGATATCAACACAGTTTTCTGATAAAACAATTAACTTAATATTAAACCAATGAGAGGAGCGGATAATATTACCTAGATTTCCTGGATCTGCTATACTATCAAGAACCAATATTTTTTTCTGTTTCTCATAAATAATTTTTTCCTTCATGTTAACAACAGCAAAAATATTACTTGGTGTTTTAAAATTTGAAATTTGTTTCATTTCAGAACTACTTGCAATAAGTATCTCAATATCTTTAATTTTTTTTTTCAGAACTAACTTATTACTGATTATAATTTTATCAACTTTAAATTTAGAATCTAAAAGAACATCAATATTCTTTTCTCCTTCGACAGTAAACTTCTGATGTAAATACCTATTTTTCTTTAATCTAAGTGATTTGATAAATTTTATATACTTTTTAGTGATTAATTTTTTTTCAGTTTCCATTACTTAAAATTATTTAAAAAATCTGTATGATATATTATCAATCTTAATATTTTTGTGAATAAAATGTCAAAATTTAAACATGGAGTCGCATCTGGCAAATTAGTTCAAGAAATATTTGAGGATGCTAAAATTAATAAATACGCGCTACCTGCCGTAAATGTAACAAGCTCAAGTACTGTTAATGCTGTGCTAGAAACAGCAGCTGAACTAAACTCACCTGTCATTATCCAATTTTCAAACGGTGGCTGTCATTTTTTTAGTGGAAAAGGTCTCAGTAACAATAACCACAAGGCTACAATATTAGGAGGAATTTCAGGAGCGATGCATGTTCATCAACTTGCCGAAAGCTACGGAGCCACAGTAATTCTTCATACAGACCACTGTAGCAGAAAAAACTTACCATGGATTGACGGTTTAATTTCTGAAAGTCAAAAATGGTTCAATTTGCACAGTAAGCCTTTATACTCATCTCATATGATAGATTTATCTGATGAGCCAATTGAAGACAATATCAATACATGCGTTGAATATTTAAAAGTTTTATCAAAAATAGATATGACATTAGAAATAGAATTAGGAATTACTGGAGGAGAAGAAGATGGAGTCGACAACACTGACATCGAAAGCAATAAATTGTATACTCAACCTGAGGAAGTCGCATATGCATATGAAAAATTAATAAAAGTTAGTGATAAGTTCACAATTGCTGCAGCATTTGGAAATGTACACGGTGTATACAAACCTGGTAATGTTAAGCTAACACCAAAAATTCTCTTAAATTCTCAAAAATTTGTACATGAAAAATTTTCCACTAAAAATTCAATGCCAATAGATTTCGTTTTTCATGGTGGATCTGGATCTTCTGTAGATGAAATTAGAGAAGCAATTTCATATGGTGCTATAAAAATGAATATAGACACAGATCTTCAATGGGGTTTTACAATTGGAACTAGAAACTACTTCAGCAGCAAGCAAGATTATCTAAAATCTCAAATTGGTAATCCCCAAGGAAAAGATATTCCCAACAAGAAATATTATGATCCTAGAGTATGGTTGAGAGAAGGAGAAATTACTTTTAAAGAAAGACTTACTAAATGTTTCACTGATCTTAACAACGTTAACAGAAATAAATGAGTTGGTTTAAAAGAATTAAGGAGGGAATTACTACCTCTACCAGACAAAAAAAAGAAACTCCCGAAGGACTTTGGCACAAATGCACTAATTGTAAAAAAATAATTCCTTTTGAGGATCATAAAAAAAATTATTTTGTATGTTCATATTGTGATCACCATGAAAGAATATCATCAAATGATTACATAAATATAATTTGTGAAAAAAAATCATTTACAGAACTATTTAAAGAAATAAAATCAATTGATCCTCTCAATTTTGAAGATAAGATTTCATATTCCCTAAGACTGAAAAATGCAACAAAAAAATCAGGCTTAGATGATGCAATAAAAACAGGCATTGGAAAAATTGGCAATGATTCAATTTGTTTGGCCTGCATGGATTTTGAATTTATTGGAGGATCAATGGGCTCTGTAGTTGGTGAAAAAATATCAAGACTAATAGATGTTTGCATTAAAAAAAGATACCCTCTGATAATAATTTCAAAGTCTGGTGGAGCTCGTATGATGGAAGCAGCATTATCTTTAATGCAACTAGCAAAAACTTCAGCTAAACTTCACAAGCTAAGTGAAAATAAAATTCCTTACATATCTCTACTAACTGATCCTACTTTTGGTGGAGCAACTGCATCATTTTCTATGCTTGGTGATGTAAATATTGCAGAACCTAAGGCTTTGATTGGTTTTGCTGGCCCAAGAGTTGTAAAGGAGACAATTGGAAAAGACTTACCAAAAGGATTTCAAACTTCAGAATTTTTACTTGAAAAAGGGTTTCTTGACTTTATTGTTCACAGAAAAGATCTAAAAGTAAAAATCAAAAAACTGCTAGTGTTTTTCAAAAACTAGTACTCATATCTGAATTTACATTTAATTTTAGTAGATTTGCAGCCTTAATAAAATTATATGTCAGAAACAATAGACAAAAAGAAAATTTTTAAAAAATATGGTAATAATGAAAAAGATACTGGCTCAGTATACAGTCAAATAGCATTATTTACTGAAAGAATAAACCAACTTACTAATCATCTGAAGCTTAATAAAAAGGATTTCAACACACAAAGATCCCTACAACTAATGGTTGGTAAAAGAAGAAATTTATTAGACTATCTAAGAGAAAAAAATATAATCAAATACAGAGAACTTATTAAAGATCTCAAACTAAGGAGATAATTATTATTCTCCCACAAATACAATAATATGCTTAAAGAAATAAGAAAAGTTATAACTCTACCTGACGGGAGAGAAATAACATTAAAAACTGGTAAACTTGCAAAGCAAGCACACGGTTCAGTAGAAGTAACAATGGGGTCAACTCACTTATTAGCAACTGTAGTTTCCAACAAAGACGCAATGGAAGGCATTAACTTTCTTCCCTTGACTGTAGACTACAGAGAAAAATTTGCTGCTGATGGAAGGTATCCTGGAGGTTTTTTAAAAAGGGAAGCTAGACCCTCGAACCATGAAATATTGATAATGAGATTAGTTGATAGAATTTTAAGACCAATGTTTCCTGATGATTACCATTCCGATGTTCAAGTTATGATATCACTCAATTCACATGATGAAAATGTTATGCCTGATTGCTTAGCTGCTTTAGCTGCATCTGCTGCACTATCAGTTTCTGATATTCCCTTTAATGGACCTATTTCTGAAGTTCGAGTAACCAGAACTGATAATACCTTTATTATAAATCCAACTCCTGAGCAAATTGAAAAAAGTGATTTAGATTTAATTGTTGGAGCTTCATCTGACAGTGTTGCAATGGTTGAAGGAGAAATGGACGAAGTTTCAGAAAAGGAAATGATTGATGCAATAAAGTTTGCTCATGAAGCAATAAAAGTTCAATGTGAAATTCAAAAGGAATTAGAGATTGAAACAAAATCATCTGATAAAAGAGAATATTCTCATGAAAAGCATGATAATGATTTAAAAAATCAAGTCGAAGTAAAAACTTATCAGAAAATTTATGATGTAGCAAAGAAATCTTTGAGTAAAGAAGAAAGAGGTTTAGAATTTTCAAAAATTAAGGAAGATTTTAAAACCGATCTGGATGAATCTTTTGTTGAAGAGAATGATTCACTAATAAATCAATATTACTACATAACAGAAAAAAAAGCGGTCAGAAATCTACTTTTGGATGAGGGAATAAGATTAGATGGAAGAAAAAGTGATGAAATTAGAAACATATGGTGTGAAGTTGACTACTTAAAATCTCCTCATGGCTCTGCAGTATTTACCAGAGGAGAAACTCAGTCTTTAACTACTGTTACATTGGGGTCTGCTACTGATGTTAATAGAATTGATGGTGTTACTGAACAAGGAAGTGAAAGGTTTTACTTACACTACAACTTTCCTCCATTTTCAACTGGAGAAGCTCGACCAATTAGAGGAACATCAAGAAGAGAGATTGGACATGGTAATTTAGCACAAAGAGCTTTAGCAAAAGTCGTTCCAGATGATACTCCTTACACAATAAGAATTGTCTCAGACATTCTTGAATCCAATGGTTCATCATCAATGGCAACTGTCTGCGCTGGTACATTGGCTCTAATGGATGCTGGAATAAACATAAAAAAACCTGTTTCAGGAATTGCAATGGGATTAATCTCAGACAAAGAGGATAAATCAAGATATGCCATACTTTCAGATATATTAGGTGATGAAGATCATCTTGGAGATATGGATTTTAAAGTTACGGGAACAAGGGACGGAATTACAGCATGCCAAATGGATATTAAAATTGAAGGACTGTCTTATGAGATACTCGAAAAAGCTTTAAATCAAGCTAAGAATGGTAGGCTTCATATACTTGATAAAATTGAGGAATGTATTAAAGAACCAAGAACAAATCTTAAACCACAGACTCCAAAAATAATAACACTAACAGTTCCTAAATCGACTATAGGTGCAATAATAGGGCCTGGAGGAAAAGTAATTCAAGAAATGCAACAAAAAACAGAGACCTCTATTTCAATAGAAGAGGTTGACGAAAAAGGTATTGTAGAGATACTTGGTACAGATCAAGAAAAAATCGATTTTGCGATCTCTGAAATCAAAAGTATTGCATTTGTTCCAGAGCTAAATAAAGTTTACAAAGGAATAGTCAAGAATATCACTACATTTGGTGCATTTGTTGGTATTTCAAAGAATACGGACGGATTACTTCATATTTCTGAAATAGCTTGGGAAAGAGTTGAAAAAGTAGAAGATCATTTAAAAGAAGGTCAAGAAATTGAAGTTAAACTTATTAATATTGATGAAAAAAGTGGTAAACTCAAACTTTCAAGAAAAGTATTAATTGAAAAAAAAGAAACTAAAAAAGAATAATTTTTGTAACCTTTTTCACAAGAATCCGTAAAATCAAACCAAACTAACATCAAAATCTAAAATGAGACAATTAAAAATAACTAAACAGGTAACAAACAGAGAAACTGCATCGTTAGACAAATATTTACAAGAAATTGGTAGAGTTGAACTGATTACAGCTGAAGAAGAGGTTGAACTAGCTCAGAAAATTAAAGCTGGTGATGAAAAAGCTTTAGATAAACTCACAAAAGCAAACTTAAGATTTGTTGTATCGGTTGCTAAACAATATCAAAATCAAGGACTAACATTACCAGACCTTATAAATGAAGGAAATCTTGGATTAATTAAGGCAGCTAAAAGATTTGATGAAACTAGAGGTTTTAAATTTATTTCTTATGCTGTCTGGTGGATAAGACAATCTATCTTGCAAGCATTGGCTGAACAGTCTAGAATTGTAAGGCTTCCTTTAAACAAGATTGGCTCAATAAATAAAATAAATAAGGCTTATGCAAAGCTTGAACAAGAATTTGAAAGACCACCAACCGCTGAAGAAATTGCAGAACTTGTAGAATTATCAATAGCTGAAGTAAAACAATCGCTAAAAAACTCTGGCCGACATGTATCTATGGACGCACCTCTAATTGATGGAGAAGACAGCAACCTATATGACGTTATGGGTTCTGAAGAAAGTCCTAGCCCTGACAGTAGTTTAATTTTAGAATCACTAAGAGAAGAGATAAGTAGAGCATTAGACACACTTACGCCTAGAGAAGCTGATGTTATTTCATCATACTTTGGATTAAGTGGTGGTCATGCAATGACTCTCGAAGAGATAGGTGAAAAGTTTGATTTAACTAGAGAGAGAGTTAGACAAATCAAAGAAAAAGCTGTAAGAAGATTAAAGCACACATCAAGAAGTAAAATTCTAAAAACTTATTTAGGTTAAAAAAACAGTGAATCATCTCATTGCACCATCAATTCTTGCATCGGATTTTGGTAATCTAAGCAAGGAATGCCAAATGGTAAATGAAAGCAAGGCAGATTGGTTTCATATAGACGTAATGGATGGGGTTTTTGTTCCTAATATTTCTTTTGGTTTTCCTGTTATCAAAAGCATCAAATCTTTAGCCAAAAAAAAGCTAGATGTTCACCTAATGATTGTTAATCCAGAAAAATATATACAAAAATTCAAAAGCGTTGGTGCTGACATCTTAACTGTTCACTTTGAAGCTTGTAACCATCTTCATAGAACTATTTGTGAAATCAAAGAAAATGATATGAAAGCTGGAGTTGCAATCAACCCACACACATCTATAAATAGTTTAGAAAATGTAATTGGAGATATTGACTTAGTTTGCTTAATGTCAGTCAACCCTGGATTTGGAGGTCAAAAGTTTATTAAAAATACATTTAACAAAGTCCGAGAATTAAATAAAATACGAAATGATAAAAATTGTTCTTTTTTAATTGAAATTGACGGTGGTGTAAATCTTCAAAATTCTAAAGAGCTTGTGAGTCTTGGAGCAGACGTATTAGTTGCAGGCAGTTTTGTGTTCAAATCTGAAAATCCTATTGAAACAATAAAAAAACTCAAGCAGTACTAACAAAGTCTTTTAGATAACTAAAATTATTTGTTAATACTCCATTTTTACAAATCATGGAATTTTTTAAAATAAAATGATTATTATCAGCAATAAAAGGTATTAAGTGTTTGATTAATTGATCTCCAAAGTCTTTTGAGGAATCTCTTGGTAATTCACAAGGTAGGTTATCTACAGCCATAACGGCAATTGTATTTTCTTTTAGAAAATCATCTTCCTCATGAGTCTTATAATTATAACCATAAATTGGATTTTGAATTGTTGAGGGCCTAATTGTTGAAGCGATAGCTGTTGCAATATCACATGAGATATCTCCAATAACTTTAAGTTTCAGATCTTTTAAATTAAAGTCAGACTTTGTGATAATTGGTGGAGAAAGTTCTGAGTGATAATGACCTGTTATTAAAATATCCACAAATGATAAATACTTTTTCATTGTAGAAACATAGCTTGAGGGATTATTGTAAAAATCATAAATATCTTTATTTGAATTATCAATTCTTTTGTAATAGTCTAAACAGTCAATTTGTGAGTATACTGGCTCATTATAAGATTGAGTAATAATCTCATTTGAATCTACTTTTCGTATACTCATATTTTGTAGAACCTCAACTATACCTTTTGAGACATTACCTACTCCAGTTATAAGAATTTTTTCATTTGAAATTTGAATATTATTTAATATTTTAAAAATTTCTTCTTTACTATTAAAAGTTGAAGCTTTATCAATATTAAATTTTTTTGTTTTTAAACCGTAAGCGCGAAAACTATTGTATGCTCCCACAATACCTGCGTATTTTCCAAAACCTATTAATCTTTTTCCATTATTTTTCATAACCTCATAGTCATATAATGTATTATTTGATGATAATAGACTTTTTAGCAGTTTCTTATTGTACTCTTGTTTTTTAATTGTGTGTGAGAAGAAAATATAAGACATCCCATGTATTATATTATTTATTTTAATCTCTTTAATGCCAATAATTATATCACAATGGTCAAGATTTTTTACAACTTTAATATTTAAATCTAAATATTCACTGTCAGTAAAACACCTGTGTCTACTTTCTTGAACATAGATAATTAATTCACTGAATTTTTCCTTGATATGTAAACATTGCTTCGGAGTTAAAGGAGTTCTTTTATCAACTGGTATTTTATCCTCCCTAATTATTCCTATTTTCATTGTACAAAAATATAAAAGGATTTTATAATCAGCTTTTTTTTTAATTTTGCATCAGATCTTTATATTTTGGGGCTGACAGGTTTTGACAACAAGAATAATTTTTTAGCTAGCATGTCGAGCTTGTAATTTTCTCGTTAAACATAATTACAACTTTTTTAATTGGCGAAAATAATTACGCTTTAGCTGCTTAATTAATAATTAATTAGCTTTTGTCTCTTGTAAATTTTCCTAACGGTTTACTTTGAGGCATCATATTTGTTAGGATAGTTAAAATAATTTCTCGCTATTTTAATGAGAATTAGAGAATTGAATTATTTGTTTGGTTTTCATTACAACCTTAATAATTTGAAATAAAAGTAATGATAAGCATGTAGAACCCTTTTAAATTGCTTGTTTGGACGTGGGTTCAAATCCCACCAGCTCCACTTTTTTTACTAATTTTGCATAACTTTTTTACATATAAATTATACTAAGTGTTAGTGAATAAAAAAATAAAAAAAACCGAACTACAAAGTTTGTTAAATGACTTCTCAGGTAAAGGATACACATTTATTGAAAGAATTAAAAAAGGTATTTATGGTTCACAACAGTATAGAATCATTTCAATTAGAAATAATGATCTCAGTGATGAATTTTCAGAGTCTTCAGATATTGTTTACTCTAATATAGAGATAAGAAAAAAGGGTATATCACTGCATTTCAGATTTAAAAACGAGGAGTACTTAGACTGTTGTCATTTTAATAAACTAAAAATTATGAGTAACGACAATGTACTTACACTTCAAATTGAGAATTCAATTTACAAGTTGCAATATAAAAACCCAAAACAAAATAATTTATTAATCAAAAAAATATACAATGAAAAAATTTATTTCAACAAAGAGATTTAGCGGATTTACTTGCTGCTTTAGGCAATGGAGAGCAAAGCATACTCATTGCAGCTTTCTACACGGATACGCAATATCATTTAAAGTCTATTTTGAGGGTGATCTAGATGAGAATAACTGGGTCTGGGATTTTGGAGGAATGAAAAGAGCAAAAAATAAAATCGATGGAATGCGACCAGATGAGTGGATAAAGTATATGTTTGATCATACAGTTATAATTGCAGAAGATGATCCTTTTTTGCAAGAGTTCATAAAAATGAATGAAAATAAAATTATCCAATTGAGAATAATACCCTATGTTGGAGCAGAGGGTTTCGCCGAATATATCTACAACAAGCTATCTGAGTTTATCAAGCTTGAGACTAGTAGTAGAGTTAATATTAGAAAAATTGAATTCAGCGAAAACGAAAACAATAGTGCCATATATCTTAATAAAAAATGATGAAAAATTTAAAAATAAGAAAAGGTGAAAAAAAAGATATTACTTCTCTCTTCAAACTCATAAAAGAATTAGCGATATATGAAAAGTCAGAACATAAGCTAATAATAAGTCAGGATTCCCTTTTGAATGATTGTTTTAAAGAAAAACCAAGCTATAATTTTATTGTTGGTGAGTTTAACAATGAAATTGTTGGAATTGCAATGTATTATATTAGATATTCGAGTTGGAAGGGAGAGATTTTATATTTGGAAGATTTAATTGTTACCGAAAAACATAGAGGTAAAGGTTTTGGCTCAGAAATTTTTAAGAATCTCATAATTATATCAAAAGAATATAATGGATTTTGCTGGCAGGTACTAGATTGGAACAAAGATGCTATAAATTTTTACAAAAAATTTGGTTCTAATTGTGAAAAAGGCTGGCTAAACTGCAGTATCAACTGAAATAAATAATTGTTATTTAATGGATAAGATAAATGTATTTTGGTTTAGAAGAGATTTAAGGCTTAGAGATAATATTGGACTTTACAATAGTTTAAGTAGCGGAAAGACGTTACTTTTATTCATATATGATGACTCAATACTAAGAAATCTCAAAAAAGATGACCCAAGAGTAACATTCATTAGTTCGCTCATTAATAATATCAATAAAAAAATAGAGAAATTCAAAAGTAATGTGCTTTGTAAATACGGTAATCCCGTTGATATTTGGAAAGAACTAATTTCTGAGTATGAAATCTCAAATGTTTTTTTTAACAGAGATTATGAACCGTATGCTATTAAAAGAGACCAACAAATAATTGATCTCTTAACTAAAAACAATATAAAAACATCATCATATAAAGATCATTTAATTTTTGAAAAGAATGAAATATCAAAAGATGATGGAAACCCATATACAGTATACACTCCATACAAGAATAAATGGATAAGCTCAATTAATAGTGAAGATCTCAAGTTCTACGATTCAGAAAAAAAAATAAAAAATCTCTATCAAATAAAGGAAAAGACAATAAATCTTGAAGACTTTGGTTTTAAAAAATCATCTATCAAAGTAATTAATCCAAACTTTGATTTCATAAAAGATTATGAAAAGTTCAGAGACTTTCCATCAGAAAATAAAACATCTTTTCTAAGCCCACATTTAAGATTTGGATCTGTTTCGATAAGAGAGTGTGTGAAATACGCATTTAGTAAAAATAAAATTTTCCTCAGTGAGCTAATTTGGAGAGAATTTTACAGTCAAATACTATATAACTTTCCACATGTTGTTAATCAACCTTTCAAAGCAAAATATTCAAAAATAAAATGGAGGGATAATAATAATGAATACCAAATGTGGTGTAGTGGAAAAACAGGATATCCAATTGTAGATGCTGGAATGAATCAATTAAACTCTACAGGATATATGCATAATAGAGTTCGAATGATAACTGCTAGCTTCTTAGTTAAACATCTTCTAATTGATTGGAGATTGGGAGAAAGATATTTTGCAGAAAAATTATTAGATTTCGATCTGTCATCAAATAATGGAAATTGGCAATGGGTAGCTGGAACCGGATGTGAT
The DNA here is from genome assembly GCA_902587125.1 of uncultured Bacteroidota bacterium. Taxonomy (GTDB): domain Bacteria; phylum Bacteroidota; class Bacteroidia; order Flavobacteriales; family BACL11. Next base: position 97,331 of record CACIJW010000002.1, on the reverse strand, counting down.
AGTGCTCCATACTTCAGAGTTTTTAATCCTGAAACTCAGCAGATAAAGTTTGATTCAAAATATGAGTATGTGAAAAAATGGATTAATGATTTTGATTCTTCTAACTACATCAAAAGGATTGTTGAACATAAATTTGCTAGAAAACGGTGCTTACAAACATATAAAAGCTCTCTAGCTACTGATTAAATTTTTTGTTTATTACTTTTTGCCTGTAATCAAAAATATTTTTCAACTGTTTTTTGATAAATATCTTATTTGCAATCTGACCTATTAGAGCTAGTGGAGGAATATAAGTTATGATATCTTTCATCAACACTCCATTATCTTTGATTTCAAAAATATGTTGATGATGCCACATTTTATATGGTCCCATTCTTTGTTCATCAATAAAAAACTTTTTATCTCGGACATGAGTTATTTCAGTCATCCAATCAATTTTTATGTTTAGGATTGGAGCTACTTTGTAAGTTATAATCATACCTGGATACATTTTTTGATCTATATTATCTGAAGTTATTTGGAAAAGCATGTAATCCGGTGTGATTTCCTTCAAGTTTTTAGGTGATGAAACAAAATCCCAAATGGTATCAATATCACTATTAATTATTTGTTCTCTTTTGAATTGAAATGCAGCCATGTAAATATTATTTAAAGTATTTAAATGGAACAATCAACATTCCAAAATTAACGCAATGATCTTTATTCCTATTTTTATGATGAATTTTGTGAGCCTTTCTAATTGCTTTGATATACTTGCTTTTAGTTTTACTAGGGGGGGGGCAATCTTCTATGTATTATTATTTCATGAACTATGAAATATGCCAGCCCATATAATGCAATACCAAGGCCAGAAAAAAACATATAGTTAAAATCCTTGGAACCTAATACAAAAAGAATGATTGAAGGAATAGCAAAAATTAAAAAGAAATAATCATTTTTTTGAAACTTATGATCATGATTGACTTGGTGATGATCCTTATGTAACGACCATAAAAAACCATGCATAATATATTTATGAGCGAACCAAGCAAAAAATTCCATAAAGATAAAAACAAGGACAGTAATCAGAATATTAAACAGTATGCCAATCATTATATTTTTTTTACAAATTTACTAATCTTTGGAACGCACAACTTGAACCAATGATTATAATTTTGAGGAATTTTATTAATTTCTATTTCTAAATCTTCAATGCTCATATATTTAAAATCTGAAACTTATTTTTTGTTAAAATTTGGATGTATAATTAGCAAGTACAACCATCTCACCGAACATTGGTAAGCATTTTTAAATTATCAAAAAGATGAATATTTTTTTCTATGAAAAAAATATCCTCTACTAAGCAATCGTCATAATTTAAAGCTTTTGGACAATTTGTTTGAATATTATTTCTAAGAATTATGAGCTCTAAATTATTTGGAAATTTGTGGATTAACTTTTCAAGAATAAACTTCCCAATTTCAAAGTTTTTAAATTTTAAAAATATATTTTTTGAATTTTTAGCAATTAAAAAAAATGAAGACGCTAAGTATCCACTAATATTGGGGTTTTTGAAAATCTTTTCTGAGTGCTTGTTAAAAGCATTATCACTAAAAACTAAATCATTAGTTATTTTCTGTAATTTGAACGCATTCTCTAGTGAGTTTGATGATTGCACATACAACTTTCTGATATCATCAATTTGAGATGAAAAAATATTCTTGGAAATGATTAAAAAAATCGATAGAAAAATAAACTTCATATCAAATTAAATTGGTTCTTAACAACAGATTGAAACATTAAAAGAATTTTGTTTGAGTTTTGAACCCTTATTCTTCTATTAAATATTTCGTAGTAAGGAACAGTTTTAATTTTTTTAAAAAGTTTGTAATAATAAATGTAAGCTAAGTATACACCTCCTTTAGAACATGATGGAAGTTGTTTAATACCAATTAAAGCATTTTCAAAGTCTTTGATTATATCATCCTCAATTACCATTTTATCAAATTCAGTAAAATTGTTCATATCAACACCTGGAAAATAAGTTCTTCCAAGTTTAACAAAGTCATCGTTAATGTCTCTTAAAAAGTTAACTTTTTGAAAAGCTGATCCAAGACTCATTGCATGTGGTTTAAGCTTATTATATTTTTTCTCGTCGCCATCCACAAAAACCTTAAGACACATTAATCCTACTACTTCAGCGGATCCAAGTATATATTTTTTGTATGAGTCGTCATCATGAACGCTTGAATTTAAGTCCATGAACATACTATTAAAAAATAAATTTATGAGCTTATGATCTATATTATATTTGTTAACTACAGCTTGAAAACTATTTAGTATTGGATTTAAGCTTATTCCGCTTTCAATAGAGTGAAATGTGTCTTTTTTAAACTTTTTTAATAACTCTTGTTTATTGAAATTATGAAATGTATCAACAATCTCATCAGCAAATCTTACAAAACCATAAATGTTATATATCGGCTGTTGTATACTTTTACTTAAAGCTTTTATACCAAAGCTGAAGCTTGTGCTGTATGATTTTGTAGTAAGCTCTGATGTTGATTTTGAAATTTGATTAAATATTTTTAACATGGTTCTTTATTTAAGATATAATTAGCAACAACTTTACCTGAAATCAGTGAAGGGGGTACTCCAGGACCAGGAACTGTCAGCTGCCCAGTGTAAAACAAATTATTTAATTTTTTGCTTTTAATTTTTGGTTTGAGATTAGCAGTTTGTGTCAAAGTATTAGCAAGGCCATATGCGTTTCCCTTAAATGCATTATAATCAGATATAAAATCATTAATACAATAACTCCTATCATATTCAATGATTTGTTTTAAATCAATTTGACAATATTTACTTAATCTATCTAATACAATATCATAATATTTCTTTCTTATACCGCTCGTATCCTCAATTCCAGGGGCAATAGGTATCAAAATAAAGATGTTTTCTTTGTCTATTGGAGCAACTTCAATATCGGTTTTTGACGGACAACAAACATAGAAAAGCGGTTTTTTAGGCCATATTGGTTTCTTGTAGATATCGTCAATATGCTCCTCAATGTCCTCATCAAAGAAAAGATTATGATGTTCTAAATTTTTAATTTTCTTAGAAACTCCCAAGTAGAAAAGTAAACTAGAAGGTGACATTGTTCTACTTTGCCAATAACGATTAGTATAAGACTGATATTTTTTTGGTAATATTTTTTGCTCAAAAAAATTGTAGTCAGCACTACAAATTACAGTTTCAGTACTAAGTTTACTATTACTAGAGCTGACAGACACTATTTTATTATTTTTTATTTCAACATTTTCAACATCAAAATTAAATTTAAATTTTACGCCTAAATCATCACAAATAGTTTTCATTGCATTAATAACTGAAACAAATCCTCCCATAGTGTAAAATGTTCCTTCTTTAATTCCTGAATAAGCCATCAAGCTATAAATAGAAGGAGTATCTTTAGGTGCAGTACCTAAAAATAATACTGGAAATTCAAGCAGTGATCTTAAATATTTATTTTTAAAACTTTTATATACAAGACTTCTGTAAGAAGTAAAAAGCTTTAGTTTGGAAAGATTCTTAATGACTTTTAAATCTAATAGTTCAAAAATTGATAATCCTGGCTTTTGTACTAGCGTATTAATACCAATATCGTACTTAGCCTCAGCTTCAATCATAAATTTTTTCAAATTTACTGAACTACCCTTTTCATATGATTCAAAAAGATCTAGTATGTCTTCCCAATTTGATGGCAATTTTAAAAGATTGTCCTTAAAAATTATTTGAAAACCAGGATCTAATTTTATAGTTTCAAAAAAATCAGTTGATTTTTTGTTAAAATCATTAAAAAATTTATCAAAGACATCTTTCATCCAAAACCAACTAGGCCCCATATCAAACTTAAAACCATTGTGAGTAAATTGTCTAGCTCTACCACCACAATTATCATTTTTTTCTATTACTGTAACATCACATCCGTTCTTTGCTAAATATGCTGCACAACTGAGTCCTGAGAACCCACTACCAATTACAGTAATTTTTTTCATTTAAATATTTTGTATAGAAATTCACTAACAAATATATACAAATTGTATAAAAAAATAGAATAACACTAGATATAAATATTATACAAAATGCATAATTATTTTTTTTTTTAATTATGCATTGATAAAATAAGTCTATATTTGTATAGTTTTTTAATATATGTCAACCTACAGTATAGATCAATTTTCTAAAATAACCGGCCTCAACAAAATTTTGTTAAGAACTTGGGAGAACAGATATGGTTTTATTGTTCCCAGTCGTACAGAAACAAATCTCAGGTTGTATGATGATAATATGATAGTTAAGGCATTGAACACCAAGATATTAATTGACAATAATTTCAAGATTTCCCATATTGCTAAAATGACAATTAACCAAATTATGTCAATGGTTAATGCCCTTAAAAATGAAAACGTTGTCAATCAACATGATTTATTAATATCTAAAACTATAGAGTCAGGACTAAACTTTGATAAAAAATTATTTGAAAAAACTTATGAAAATGGTATTGATAGATTTGGTATTGTGGAATTTTATGAAAAAGTTCTTATACAATCGCTAAACAAAATCGGAATTCTGTGGCTAACAAATTTCATAGCACCATCACAAGAACACTTTCTTGTAGAACTTATTAAAACTAAAATAGCAAAGCAAATTGAAGAACAAAAATCTATAACCAAAACCGATAATTGGGTATTGTTCCTTCCAGAAAACGAGTTTCATGAAATTGGTTTACTCGTTTCTCATCTTATACTTAAGCTTAATGGGTATAATGTTATTTACTTAGGAGCTAACCTCCCGTTCTCATCACTTAAACATGTTGTAGAAAAAGTAGATGTTGACAAACTATTATTTTTTGCAGTTTCTAATCCTATTATCTCAAATATTGATTACACAATTGAATATTTAAAAAATTTAAAACCAGAAGCTCAGAGATTTTTAATTACGTCTAAAGATAGAGCCAAAGGAAAAGAATTGAACAAAAATGCCAATGTTATTTATGACATTCAAGAGTTCATAAAACTAATTGCCTAATTGACAAAAGAAATTGTTTTAATTACTGGATATAACGGTTCTTTAGCAAAACACCTCACAAATTTCTTAAAAACAAAATACATAGTAAGATCTCTTACAACAAGTAAAAAATCCCTAATTTACAATAATGTATTTTTTTGGGACCCCAGTAATGAAATATTAGACGCCAATGCGTTGAAAGGATGTAGTCATATTATTCATCTTGCAGGTTTTCCAATTTTAAGTAAGTGGACAAAAAAAAATAAAAAACTAATTTATGATAGTAGAATTATAAGCTCAAGATTGATATTTAATTCTATCAAAAAATTAGGATTAAAAATTGAAACCTTTATTTCTGCGTCAGCAATAGGGATCTATAAAGAAAATACAGGTAACAATCAAAAGGAAAATAGCTCTAAATCAAAATCTTGGATTGGAAAGCTAGTAAGCGATTGGGAAGATGAATCAAATAAATTTGAAGAGCTTAACGCAAGGTGCATACAACTTAGAATACCGTTAATATTTGATAAAAAACATGGATTTCTAAAATATAATTTATTATCAATGAAATTTGGGATGGGATTAATTTTCGGAAAAAAAAATCAAATTTTAAATTGGGTTAGTACAAACGATATATGTAGATTTATTGACTTCAGTATTAAAAATAAAAATATTCAAGGCCCTTTCAACATTGCATCATCAAAAAAATATTCAAAAATAGATATACTCAGAAATATAAGATTAAATAAATATAAATACTCAATAATAATAAGTCTTCCTGACTACTTATTAGATTTAATATTTGGAGAAAAATCTTCAATTATAAAGTCCAACATAAATATATGTTCTAAAAAGATTAATGATACAGGTTTCGTATTTTCAGATTCAGAAATTGAAAAAATTATATAAATCGCAAAGAAATTGTTAAACTCCATTTAGAAATGGATGGAGTTGCTAGCTAATCGCAAACTTCCACTGTCATAAAAATAAACCAATTGGTTGAGGCCCGTTTTTGAAGAACCAAGTCAAACTCCAATAATAATAATTGTCGAGTTTAACATTATTCCTTTGCAAATATAAATTTAACTTAATTTTTCAGAAAGAATATTATTGATTTGATTTAAATCATCAGAGATATCACTCCTCTCCTTTTTGTAATTTTGACTTTGACTTTTAATTTTTGTTGCAAATTCAATAAGACACATAGCTAATAAGTCTTGTTTGTCATTAATTTCATAATTATTTTCATAAAATTTAATTCTCTCTTCAATATTTTTTGCAGCTAATCTAATATGCTCCTCTGATTCTTTATTAACTTTCATCGGGTATAAACGATTAGCAATATTTATTTTGATGGATAATTTTTCAGACATTTCTGTTATCGATTAAATTTATACACTTATCGATTTCTCTAATATAGTGATCTATCTTTTTTTTGGTATAGTTTGAATCACTTTCAGATTCAATAGAATGATTAATTTTTAATAAATCTGACTTTTGAGTCAGATTATTAATTTTAGTTATCATAATTTCATTTTGTTTTTTATGTTCTTGAATATCTTTTTTAAGAATTGAATTTTCTTTTTTTAATTCATCTAAAACGAAAAGTAGTTTTTTGATTTTTTCTTTGACAGATATTACTAAATCTTTCATAATTTAACAACACAAATTAACAATTTTATATCCTAATTATTATTAAATTGGTACTAAAATTACAATTGAAAATATTTTTATCATTTTCATTTTTATTAATAAATATTTTAGCTTTATCTCAAAACTGCAAAAGTCCCATTGGTTCAAATATTTATTTATCTGGAACATTTGGTGAATTAAGAAATAATCATTTTCATACTGGAATTGATATTAAAACAAAGGGTAAGATTGGAGAAAAGATTTTTAATGTAAAAGACGGTTTTGTTTCAAGAATCAAAATTTCAAGTTCTGGATATGGTAAAACTCTATATATAGAGCACAATGATGGAACAACCTCAGTTTATGCGCATCTAGAAAAATTCAATGAAGAAATTGAAAAGTACATAAAAACTCTGCAATACCAAAAAAAAACATTTCAAATTGACCATTACTTAAAAAGTAAAGATTTTTTTTACAATAGTGGTGATTTAATTGCAATTTCAGGAAATACTGGCAGCAGTGCTGGCCCACACCTTCATTTTGAAATAAGAGATACTAAAACACAAAAACCTATTAATCCACTCTCCTGCAACCTTGAGGTAAAAGATGATATTGCACCCGTAATTAAAAAACTTAAAGTTTATTTCTTTGACTTAGATTCATCCACTGTTCTAAATTGTAAAAAAAACAACAATTATTATATTAAAGAAATAATACAAACAAATGGAAAAATTGCATTTGGTGTAAATTGTTATGATCAACATAATGGCTCAAGAAATATAAATGGTGTTTATTCAATAGATTTATATTGTGATAATGTTAAAGTATATAGATTTGAGGCTAATAAGCTAGACTTTAGTAAAAACAGATATATTAATAATCACATAGATTATTACGAGAAACACGTAAACAGAATTAAGTTTCACAAATGTTATGTTGATATAAATAATACTTTAGAAAACTATGTTGACTTAATAAACAGAGGAATAATAAATAGTGAAAATAAGCATGAAATTAGAATTGAAATTTCTGATTACAACTTAAATACAAGCGTGTTAGAATTTGAAATTAAAAATTCTCCTGCTATAAAACTTATTAAAAAAGAAAATGAATTCAAACGTAAATTCTATTATGATAGAGCTAATGTGATTAATGAAAAAGATTTTCAATTACATATGAAGAAAAAGTCTCTTTATCGTGATATTGATTTTGACTATCAAGTCATTGAATCAGAAAATCAAGCTAGAAAAATATATAAATGTCATTATGCATATGAACCATTACATAAAGAATTTGTTATCTCAATTAAAGCAAACAAAAGAAATAAAAATCTATATGTAGCCAAAATCGATAATGGAAAAATGATTTATATTGGTAATAAAATAAGAGGAAATTTTGTTTCAGCTAAAAGCAAAAGTTTTGGTGAATTTTGTTTAGCAGTAGACAGTATAAATCCAAAAATTGTTTTACAAAACAGAAAAAATCTAGAACTAAAGAAAAATTCCAAAATTTCATTTAAAATTAAAGATAACGAAAGTGGAATAAAAAATTATGAAGGAAAAATAAATGATAAATGGGTTCTATTTGAATATGACCCCAAAAAAAATAAGATTTTTCACGAAATAGATTCAGTATATTCAGCTCCAATAAAATTAGATTTAACTGTTACTGATAATGTTGGAAATGAAGAAAAATTTAGCATGATTCTTCCTTAAGTATATCTTCTTTTATTAATTTATTTAAGAACAAACTTATTTCATCTCTGATTTCTGAATAAAAATTTAGTGTGTCTTTTAAGTTTCCCTTAAACTTTGCGGGATCACGAAAACTTTTGTGAATATGTTTTTTAGCATTATTAAATACTGGACATGTTTCTAAGGCATTATCGCAAACAGTTATAACATAGTCAAATAATATATTGTCGAAATCACTAATGTGATTAGACTCATTTTTAGAAATATTGATATTTGTTAGACTCATTACTTTTATAGCGTATTTGTTTACTGGTTCTGGTTTTGTTCCAGCACTTTTAATTAAAAAAGAATTAGGCAAATTTTCTTTCAAAATTCCATCTGCCATTTGAGATCTGCAAGAATTTCCAGTACAAAGAATTAATATTTTTTTCATCTTTAATGTGTCTTAATTTTTACTTTTTCATAATCAGTGGAGTCATTAGAAAAAATTACCTCTTTATCAAATTTAGAAATATCTCCACTACTACATGATGATATTGTTATTAATATACTTATTACTATAATTCTTATCAATACAATAAATTTCATTTACTAAAGTTCTACTACTGCACAAATTTAAGTTTATTTTTGTCCAACATGAAATTATCATTTCTACTTTTATTATCCTTAATAACCTTTGAGAGTTTTTCACAAATTATCTCTGGAAAAGTTGTTGATGAATATAATAAGCCACTTTCTGAAATAAATATTTCAGTAAATAAAAATATTGGTGTAACATCGGACAAAAATGGTCATTACTTAATTAATATTGAAAATAAGAAGTCGATTGTTCTGAAATTTAGCTCAGTAGGATATCAAACTGAAAAAATTAGAATTCCAAGATTAGAAAAAAATCAGATCTACCAACTTGACATAACTTTATTTGAAGAAAATATATTGCTAAACAAGGTTATTGTTGGTGATAAAGAAATAAGAAAAAAAGGACTAAGTAAAATTAAACCAAAGCAAGTTAGTATTCTACCTACAGGAAACAGCGGCGTAGAAGCAATGATTAAAACATTGCCTGGGGTAAGCTCAGCAAATGAGTTAAGCTCACAATATTCAGTTAGAGGGGGTAATTTTGATGAGAACTTAGTTTATGTCAATGGTATTGAAATCTACAGACCATTTTTAATAAGTTCCAGTCAACAAGAGGGTTTAAGTTTTATTAATTCTGATCTTGTCAGTGAAATTAATTTTTCATCGGGAGGATTTGAAGCAAAATATGGAGACAAAATGTCATCTGTTTTAGACATCAAGTATATTGTTCCAAAAGAAAATAAAACATCTATTTCAACAAGTTTGCTTGGAACCAACTTTCACACTCAGGGAGTATCAAAAAACAAAAACAATTCTTTTTTGATTGGATTAAGATATAAAACTACAAACTATATACTTAACTCTTTAGATACAGATGCTGAATATAGACCTCGTTTTTTTGATGTACAGTCTAGCTTTAACTTTAAAATTTTTGATTACTGGAACCTCAATATTCTTTCTAATTATAATTTCAATAATTATTTAATGATTCCAACAAGTAGAGATACAGAATTTGGTAACATAAACGAAGCTTTAAAACTCAGAATTTTTTTTGATGGACAAGAGAAAGATGAATTCACAACATTCTTCACAACTGTAATCAACAAATTTAAAATTTCCGAAAACTCAAATTTGCAGACTAATTTATCATTTTTTGAAATCAATGAGAGTGAAAACTATGATATAATGGGAAGATATTTTCTGTACCAATTAGATAATAATTTAGGTTCTAATTCATTTGGAGATATAGCATATAACAGAGGAATTGGTAAATATATCGATCACTCAAGAAACAATTTAAACGTAAATATCTTTAACTTACACTTGAAAGGAACTCATTTTATAAACAACACAAATTTAAATTGGGGAGTTAAGTTACAAAAAGAAACTTTCGAAGATATTATAAATGAATGGCGGCTTATTGATTCCGCTGGATATAATATTCCATCATCCAGTAATCAATTTGATACAATCTCAAATAACAATAATTTTGTTTTGGATGAAGTTAGAAAAACAGAAATAAACATAAATTCAAATAGAGTTACTTCATTTTTCCAATTTTCAAAAGATTATAAGAATCTCTCTTTGACAGCCGGAACTAGAACTAACTATTGGTCTTTTAATAAAAAACTTTTACTGAGCCCCAGAATTTCATTAGCATACGCTCCCCTATGGGAAAAAGATTTTGTGTTTAGATTAGCCTCAGGAATTTATTATCAAAGCCCTTTTTACAAGGAACTAAGAGATGAAAGTGGGCAATTAAATAATAATATTAAAGCTCAAAAATCAATACATCATGTAATTTCTAGTGATTATCTTTTTTATTCGTGGGGACGACCTTTTAAGCTTGTAACAGAAGTCTACTACAAAGATTTAAAAAATTTAATTCCATATAAAATTGACAATGTTAGAATACAATATTTACCTTTTGAGAAATCGAACGGATATGCTACAGGTCTTGATCTTAAAATTAATGGTGAATTTGTTAACGGAGTTGAAAGTTGGGCAAGCTTATCAATAATGAAAACTGCAGAAGATATTGTAGGTGATTACATTGTAAACGAAGATAATATTCAATCAGAGGTTGGATTTATTCCAAGGCCAACAGACCAGAGAGTAAACTTTTCACTTTTCTTTCAAGATTATGTTCCAAATAATCCAAATTATAAAATGCATTTAAACTTAAAATATGGATCTGGATTACCTTTTGGTCCACCAAAGTCAGAAAAATACGAGGATATTTTAAGAATACCATCATATAGAAGAGTTGATATTGGATTCTCTGCAGGAATAAAGAGCAGTAAAAAAGTTTCCAGATTTAAATTTCTCAACTATTTTGAGGAAATATGGTTATCTGCTGAGGTATTTAATTTATTGGATATTAATAATACTGTTTCCTACCTTTGGGTCAGTGATATTAATGGAAGACAGTATGCTGTTCCAAACTACTTGACATCAAGACAACTAAATGCGAGATTAATTATTAAAATTTAAGTGTTCATTTTATCTGACAAAGAATTCTCATATAAATTTTTATAATCTTTTATATCACCAAAACTTATATCATTGAAGCTTATCTCACCAGATGTAACACTTCCAATTAATCTGAAATCAACTCTCTCAGACTCTAAATGTTTGACAAAATTATTTTCTTTTGATTTGCTAACAGAAACTATAACTCTACTTGGACTTTCACCAAATAAAAATGCATCGTCCCTTATAGATTCTTCCCCATTTATCTGAAATCCAAATTTTTTGTCTATGCAACTTTCAATCAAGCAGATAAATAGACCACCATCAGAAACATCATGAGCAGATTTAATAAGATTTTTTCTGATTAAATTCTTGATAGCTTCTTGTAGTTTAAACTCAGTATCAAGACAAAATTCTGGAGTTGATGATTCTTTAATGTTATGAAAAGATGTTAAATATTCGGAACATGAAATATTATTTTTTGAGGTTCCGATTAAAAATATCAAATCTTTTTCATTTTGGAATGAAAGAGATGTTATATGGGATTTATCTTCAACTATACCAAGCATTCCAATTGTGGGCGTCGGGAAAACAGGTATTTCAATATTATCATCACTTGTTTGATTATAGAAACTAACATTTCCGCCAGTGACAGGAGTTTTAAATTTTTCACACGCTAATTTCATCCCTTTAATTGAGTTCACAAATTGCCAATATACCTCAGGGTTATATGGATTACCGAAATTTAAACAATTAGTTATTGCAGAAGGAACTCCTCCAGAGCAAACAATATTCCTTGCAGCCTCAGCAACAGCCATAGAGCAACCTTCTTGAGGATTTGAATTAACAAATCTTGAGTTACAATCAACGGTCATTGCTAATGCTCGTTTAGATCCTTTTAAATTAACTATAGCTGCATCAGACTTAATATTTGTTGACATATTTACTGTACCAACCATTGAATCATATTGTTCAAAAACCCATCTTTTAGAAGAAATATTAGGGTTTTCACACATAAATCTAGCAACTTTAACAAGATCACTTGGAAGTTTAATGCTTTCAATATTAAAGGTTTTATAGCTTTTAAAATACTCTGGCTCTGTATATTCTCTTTCGTAAATTGGAGCTCCACCACCTAATACTAAAGAATCATATGGTACTTTTGCAACTAACGAATCGTGCATATAGTACTCTACATAATCACCTTCAATTACTTCTCCAATTTTTTCACATGATAAATCCCATTTTTTAAATATTTCATTAACAATATTTTCATTTCCTTTCTTGACTACTATTAACATTCTCTCTTGACTTTCGGAAAGAAGTATCTCCCAATCTTTCATATCAGATTGCCTAGTAGGCACTTTATCTAAAAATATTTTCATTCCATGCGAGCCAGCAGCACTCATTTCATTGGTTGAACACGTAATTCCAGCAGCTCCCATATCTTGCATACCAACAATCGCGTCAGTTTTTGATAATTCCATTGTAGCCTCAAGTAATAATTTTTCTTGAAATGGATCACCAACTTGAACAGCTGGCAAGTCTTCTGATGAATCCTCACTTAGATCTTTAGAGGCAAAAGATGCACCATGTATTCCATCTTTTCCAGTTCTTGAACCAACAATAAAAATAGGGTTTCCAACTCCCTTTGAAACTGCAGAAATCATATTTTCAGATTTCATAATACCTGCAGAAAATGCATTAACAAGTGGATTTGTATTAAACGAACTGTCAAAAAATACTTCACCTCCAACAATTGGTATTCCAAAAGCATTTCCATAGTCCCCAATACCTTTAGTTACTCCACGCAACAGCCATTTAGTTCTATCTAAGCTGATATCTCCAAATCTCAAAGAGTTTAATTGAGCAATTGGTCTAGCTCCCATTGTAAAGATATCTCTGTTGATACCACCAACTCCTGTTGCAGCACCTTGATAAGGCTCAATAGCTGAAGGATGATTATGAGATTCTATTTTGAAACAACAAGCTAAACCATCACCGATATCAACTAATCCAGCATTTTCTTCTCCAGCTTTAACTAGCATATGAGGACCATCTTTTGGTAATTTTTTAAGCCATAATATAGAGTTTTTATAAGAGCAATGCTCGGACCACATGACTCCATATATGCTTAGTTCACAAAAATTAGGTGTTCGACCAAGAATTTCTTTAATTTTTTCAAACTCAGATTCAAGCAAACCCATATCTTTTGCTTGATGAACAGTAGCTAGATTCACGCCTTTCATTTATCGCTAAATTTAAATTAATGTTTAAATATAGGTTTAGCTGTCATGAGATTTATTACATCATTTATTAACAATGCTAGTATATTATAGGATTAAAATTTTTTTTATTTTTTCCACTTATATTTGTAAGCTGTTCTTGAATACGCTTCATATCATTTTTGATATTACTTGTAGGAGATAATTTATCTATAATTCCAATCTCTTTTTTTTTGTAGTTGATACCAACTATCACAATTGGGACATTTGATTTTTGAGCTATATAATAAAAACCTGTTTTCCATTTATCAACTTTTTTTCTAGTTCCCTCAGGTGAAAGTGATAAAATTATTGTTTTACTGTCTATAATTTTCTTTGAAAGAAGGTCAACTAATTTGTTATTCTTTGATCTATCAACTGGTATTCCACCATTCAACTTTATTAAATATGAAATGAATGGTACAAAAAGTTCTTTTTTAGCTAGATATTTTGGTTTAATTTTAACGATGTAGGAATAGAGTCTTGCATAAAAAAAATCCCAATTAGAAGTATGTGGGACAGCTATTAATACACATTTGTTAGGAAAAATATTATCTCCAATTATTCTCCAACCAAGAAAACTAAATATTATTTTTGAAATTCTGTACATTCTATACAAATAAAAGGTAAATAAAACTAAGTAAAAAGGAAAAATTGTAGATTTGTCAAAAAAATAATGAAAGAAAAATACATTAAAATATTACTATGGCCTTTGATTTTATTTCTTTCATATCTTGTTATTAACAGCATCGACAGTGAGATAACATTTCAAAAAGAAGCAAAAATCAGAATTGACCAAAACATTCAAAAGCTCAAAGACTTAAGGCTGTTACAAGTTGCTTATAAAAAAACAAACAATGAATTTTGTGATAATTTTGATACATTAATGAAATTTTATTTCAATGATTCTTTATTTATTGTAAAAGCTGAAGGAGAAACACCTGACACTTTGACCGATAAACAAGCTCTTGAAATGGGAATAATTTCCAGAGACACATCATATGTTGCAGTAAGAGAAACATTATTTGATGAAGTTTACAAAAAAACAAGAAACAATTCATTTCCCATTGATGAAAATAATATGACTAAAATCCCATTTGCAGATATTGATTACAACATAGAGGCTGGAGTCATTAACAAAGGGAATGTCAATGTTCAGGTTTTTGAAATATCAGCAACATACAAAAATGTCTTATTTGGACTAAATGCTAAAAATAAGAAATATGATTTGGAAAAACTCTTAAAAGTTGGATCAATGAATGAAGCATCTCTAAATGGAAATTGGGGAGAATAATTTATTGAAATTTAATTTTATTTCAAAAAAATTCGAAGTTGAGTCCTGTTCAAATTATCATTTATCAGTTGAGTTAAGTGATAACTTTTTTAGATATGCAGTATTAGATCCAAACACGATGAAGTATCTAATAATAAGAGAATACTTTATTGAAATTAAAAATACAAATCAACTATCTAATATAATAGTTTCAATTATTAATTCTGACGAATTCGTGAAACGAAACTTTTATTCAAATACAATTTCAATCTCATCTATAAATTGTATTGTCAATAGTTCTGGTCAAACAACAGAAAATGAAAAATTAAAAATGCTTGAACTGGAAACTGATATTCATGAAAACATAAAATCTGACTTAATTAGACACAATGATAGTATTTTAGAAATAATTTATTCAATTCCTAACAGTATCAATAACTTATTTAACAATTACTTTAACAACTCAAGTATTTCCTGCTCAGACACCATACTAATAAAAAATTATTTAAATGAATTAACTCCTCTCCCATCTTTAAAAATTCACATTTGCTATGATACAATTTACATTACATATTTTTATAATAATGAAGTTATATTTCATAATAAATTTATTTTTAAGAGTGAAGAAGATATTCTTTATTTAATACTTAATACAACTAAGCAATTAAAAATTAGTCGTGAAGAATGTGCAATTAAAATAAGTGGAAGAGTAAATGAATTGACAAATTCACTAATAAAAGATTACTTGGGAGAATTTACAGTTGAAAAATTAAAAATAGAAAATGCTGATTCTTCAAAATTCAAAATAGTTTTAAATCAAATAATATGAGAATCATCTCAGGAAGCAAGAGAGGTCAAAAAATAATTTATCCAAAGAACTCTAACATCAGACCAACTACTGATTTTGCAAAGGAAGCATTATTTAATATACTTAACAATAATTATCAATTTTCAAAGATTAATGTCTTAGATTTATTCGCTGGTTCAGGCAACATTAGCTTTGAATTTGCATCCAGAGGCTGTAAAAACATTACATGCATAGACATAAATAAGTCAATAATAAATTCATTAAAAAAAAATAAAGTAAAATTTGATTTTAATATAAAAGTAATTCAATCAGATGCATTAAAATTTTTGGACGTTTGCGAAGAAGATTTTGAAATTATTTTTTGTGATCCCCCTTTTAAATTTAGATACTATAATTCCTTAATTGATAAAATAAATGAAAGAAATTTACTTAAGAAAAATGGGGTTTTAGTAATTGAACATGACAATAATAATAGATTTGAAAACTGTTACTTAAATAAAAGATACGGAAATGTAAATTTTAGTTTCTTTGCAAATGAATAATTAAAAATGAAAACAGGATTGTTTCCAGGATCATTCGATCCATTCACTAAAGGTCATGAAGATATTGTCAAGCAATCTCTAAATTTATTTGACAAAATAATAATAGGTATTTCAAAAAATTCAACTA
The DNA here is from genome assembly GCA_902587125.1 of uncultured Bacteroidota bacterium. Lineage (GTDB taxonomy): Bacteria > Bacteroidota > Bacteroidia > Flavobacteriales > BACL11. The sequence continues at coordinate 80,891 of CACIJW010000002.1, read as the reverse complement.
AAAACAATTTTTTTTCATTAGAAAAAAGAATTGAAAAAATTAATTTACTTTATAAAAAAAATAATAGAATTAGTGTTCATTATTATGAAGGCTTGACAATAGATTTTTGTAAAAAAGAGAATATAAATTTTTTGATTCGTGGAATAAGAAACGAAATCGATTTTACTTATGAAAAAGATATTGCTAACGCAAACAGAGAGCTAGACAACAATATTGAAACTATTTTTTTCATCAGCTCCCCTTCTTATTCTCATATTTCCTCAAAAATAGTTAGAGAGATTATTAAAAATAATGGAGATATTTCAAAGTTTGTTTCTTATTCTATTTAGTGAATCTACTCTTTAAAAACTTTGATAGCTTTTGAACTGCTATTGCTCTATGACTAATTCTATTTTTTTCATCTATAGACATCTGTGAAAAAGTTTTATTAAATCCATCTGGAATAAATATTGGGTCATATCCAAAACCTTGTTTTCCTATTATTTTTGGTGAAATGGAACCATATACCTTTCCTTCAAAAAAATGTTTTTCTTTGTTGAATATTAAGCAAATAACTGTTTTAAATACAGCTTTTCTGCATTTTTTATTTGATAAACTATTTAACACTTTTTCAATATTTTTTTCTGAACTGCACTCATCACCAGCATACCTAGCAGAATAAATTCCTGGCTCTCCATTTAAAGACTTTATCTCCAAGCCAGTATCATCAGCAAAACAATCAATGTTATATGATTTGTTTATGAATGAAGCTTTAATATATGCGTTCTGCGCCAAGGTTTTACCAGACTCTATTATTTCATCATCGCAATTTAAATCACTTAAACCTAAGATTTTAAATTTATCTGAAAGTATTTTTTTTATCTCTTTTAACTTATTTTCATTGTGTGTAGAAAAAACTATTTGTTTCATTTGTGATAAGGAAAGTTATTTAATATTGAAAATGACCGATATAACTGCTCTAAAAAAATCAATCGAACTAATTGGTGTGAAAAAGTCATTGCAGACAATGATATCATTTTATTCGATCTTTTTTTGACATCAACACTAATTCCATATGGTCCTCCGATCAGAAATTTTAAGTCTCTTCTACCAGTGTTTGTTAAATTCCCTATTTCTTTCGAAAGCTCTAAAGAGTTTATCTTTTTACCATTTAAGTCCAGACAAATTAAAAAGTCTTTTGGTTTAATTACTTGAAATATACTTTTTGCCTCCAATTTGATTATTTCATTAGTAGATAGACTTTTATTAGTGTGGGGTTTAAGAACATTTATACTAACACTACAAAACCTTGAAATCTTACTAAGATAGTCTTGAATTCCAATCTTTAGGTAGTTTTCTGAAGTCTTACCAATGACAATCAATTCAATATTCATTATTTTGTATTTTTAAATCAATATTAAAGAAATTAATTTTTTATGGAAAATTTAGAAAAGTTTATTTCAGATTCACTTGAAGAAGATATCAAAAATGGGGATATAACATCATTATCTTGCATAGAAAAAAGTAAGAGGACATCTGCTGTACTTATTTCTAAAGACGAAGGTATAATTGCTGGTATAGAATTGGCTAAACAAATCTTTGAATTCAATAGTACCAATCTAGTATTTACAAGACTTGTTTCTGATGGAGAAAAAATTAAAAATGGTCAAAAGTTATTATCGGTGAGTGGAAATGCAAGAGAAATACTAGCTAAAGAAAGATTTGTTTTAAATTCAATGCAAAGAATGAGTGGAATAGCTACCAAAACAAAAAAATTTCAAAATTTAATTAATCATACTGATTGTAAAATCCTCGATACTAGAAAAACAACACCACTCAATCGAATAATAGAAAAATGGGCTGTAAGAATTGGTGGAGGTACTAATCACCGATTTGGATTATATGATGAAATCATGATTAAAGATAACCATATCGACTTTAATGAAGATATTCAAACAACTGTAAAAAAAACAATCAACTATTTAAAGAAGAATAATCTTAAATATAATATAATTGTTGAAGTTAGAAGCGTTGATGAGTTAAAGAAAATATTGCAATTTAAAGAAATCAACAGAGTTATTTTGGATAATTTTAATATCAATCACACAAATAAAGCAGTTGATATATGCAGAAACATATTTAAAATTGAATCGTCAGGTAATATAGATTTTGATAACATTGTTGAATATGCAGAATGTGGAGTTGATTTTATTTCCTGTGGTTCTCTAACTCACAGTGTTGAATGTTTTGACATGAGCTTATTAATTTTGAAATAGTGAATTTTTTAAATAAATATGAGCTAAAAGAAATATTACTATTCTTTTTTAATGGATTAAAAAAAGGGGCAATTTCAACAAGAGCCTCTTCAATCGCTTTTAATTTCTTTTTAGCTTTTTTTCCTGCTCTAATTTTTCTATTTACACTTATACCTTATATACCAGTTACTGATTTTCAAAAAAGGATATTTGAAATCATTATTGATATATTACCACCAATGACAAATGATTCAGTATTATTTTTAATAAATGATGTATTAAGTAATCCCAGAGCTGAATTATTATCTATAGGTTTTTTACTAACAATTTTTTTCTCAACTAATGGAGCTTATTCGCTATTAGAGGCTTTTGATGCATCATACCATGTTAACAATGAAATTGGATTTTTTAAAAAAAGGTTAATAGCACTTGAGATAACTATAATCATTACTCTACTTGTAATTTTATCAATTCTATTTATCATATTAGGGGAAAAACTTATATCATTCTTGATTAGCGAAAATTTAGTAAATATTAGTTCGATAAAAATGTTTATGTTTTCAAAATGGTTAATATTGTTTGCATCTCTGTACAGTGGAATAACAATTATTTTCTTTCTTGCAAACAAAAAAGCAAAATTTAGATTTATAAATATTGGCTCTGTTTTTTCCTCTTTATTTATAATTATAACTTCGATACTTTTTAGTATTTACATAAATAATTTTGACACCTATAACAAATTATATGGTTCAATTGGAACTCTAATGATCATTTTATTATGGATGTATTTTAATTCTTTTATACTAATTTTGGGATTTGAGCTCAATACAACCTTTTCAAAAAAAATTAATAAAAATGCCAGCTAAAAACATAATACTTCTCTTCTGCATAATTTCGATTAATTTATCAGCACAAATAAAATATGATCCACTTTACCCTCCCAATTCCTATATGAGTTCTGAAAATCCAAACTATTGGAAAAACAAATTACCATATCCAGGCTATTGGCAACAAGACGTTTATTATGAAATTGATGCTGAAATTAATGAAGAAACTGATATAATATCTGCCTCTCAAAAGTTAAAGTACTGGAACAATTCTCCCGATACGCTATATGAAGTTTATTTCCATTTATATCAAAACGCATTTCAGCCGGGCTCATATTATGATGAACTTCAAAAACAAAATCATAAGAACCCTATTTATGGAAAATATGAAAAGCAAGGTTTAGGAACTAAAATAGAATCAATCAAGGTTGATAACAAAGATGTTATTACCGATTTAGACAACACAATTTTTAAAATATACCTTAACTCGCCTCTTTTTCCGGGAGATAGTATACTTTTTGAACTTGATTTTAAAACATATTTCGATCAGGGAAGTGTTAGAAGAAGAATGAAAAGTTATGAGAGTTGGGGTTATAAACACTACAACGGGGTTCATTGGTATCCAAGAATTTGTGTATATGATAGTAAATTTGGATGGACAAAGGATCAACATTTAGGCAGAGAGTTCTATGGTAATTTTGGAACATTTGATGTCAGATTAACCTTTGCCTCAAATTTTATTGTTGAAGCAACAGGAAATTTAGTAAACAGAGGTGAGGTTTTACCTGATGAACTTAGAGAAAAATTAGATCTAAAAAACTTTGCAAATAAAAAATGGAACAGTGAACCTTCTGTTATAATTCCATACAACAAGAACAATAGAAAAACATGGTATTTTCATGCTGAAAATGTTCACGACTTTGCATTTACCGCAGATCCAACATATAGAATTGGAGAGGCAAGATGGAAGGATAAAGTATGTTATTCTTTAGTACAAGAACCTCATGCATCAAGATGGCTAAATGCTGCAGATTTTGGTGCTGAGTGCCTTAAAGTTTTTTCTGAGGACTTTGGAGAATATGTCTATCATAAAGTTATTGTTGCTGATGCGCAAGATGGAATGGAATATCCGATGATTACTCTTGATCGTGGTTCTGATCCTGGATATAGAGATCTTCTTGCTCATGAGATAGGACATATGTGGTTCTTCGGTCAAATTGGTAATAATGAAACTTACAGAGCTCTTTTAGATGAAGGTTTTACTCAATTTTTAACAGCTTGGGCTTTAATTAAAATTGATGGTGAATTTATGATTGAAAACAAGAGAACTAATTGGTATAAATCAAAGTTTTATAAGCCCTTTAGAGCGATAGACAGTGAAATTTATTATTCATATATAAAAGACGCAACAAAACAAAAAGACCCAGTTCTTGCGACTCATTCAGATCAATTTGATGATGCTCATGGACATGGTGGTGGGTATAGACATGTTTATTATAAAACTGCAGCAATGTTATATAATTTACAATATGTACTTGGTGATGAATTATTTTTAAAATCAATGAAACACTACTTCAATACATGGAAAATGGCACACCCCTATGACGATGATTTTAGGAATGTAATTATTAACTACACAAAAGTTGACCTTAATTGGTTTTTCGATCAGTGGTTAGAAACAGATAAAAGATTAGATTACTCGATAAATAAGGTAAATAAAATTGGAAATGACAAATATGAATTACATTTTGAAAGAAAAAAAAGAATGCAATCTCCAATTGACTTCACAGTAATAGCTAAAGACAAGAAAAAATATAAATTTCATATTCCAAATCAATGGTTTATAAAAGAAACTGAAGCTAAAGTTCTTGAAAAATGGCATGGCTGGGATTTGGTTCACCCTACTTACAAAACAGTTGTAAATATTCCAAATGGAATTGAAGATGTAATAATTGATCCATCAGAAAGACTTGGAGATTGTTATATGCCAGACAATTCTTTAAAACGAAATATTAATTATGCACTAGATCATAATATCTGGCAATATCCTGACTGGAGAAATTATGAGATAAAATATAGACCTGATATATGGTGGAATAGTTATGACGGAATTAAATATGGAATTCATGTTAATGGTGGATATATGAAGCATCACCATATATTTGACTTGAATTTTTGGATTAATTCAGCTATGATGCAAGAGGGTTTTGATCAGAGAGAAGAACATGATAAATTTTCATTTAGGGCTTATTACAAACACAATCTTGATTTACTGACAAAAAACTCAAGTTTCTCCATATATTCTAGCATGTTAGATGGATTAGCAACTAATGAAATAAACCTTTTAAATAAAAGTAGAAATGAAAAATTTCAAGTTAATATTAAACTTAAATCTTTGTATAGAAATAACCCAAATGTATCTAATTATTTAATTCATGAGGATTGGGCCTATGGTTTATTTAATAATAGAATTGATATTAACTTAACTAAGTTTTACAGCGGAGATCACTCAGGAAATGGTCTTTTATCTATTGATTTAATGAACTCTGGTTTTTTAAGTGACTATGACTACACTAAATTAATTTTCACTGCTACTAATAATAGAAAATTAAATAAACTAATTTTTAGAAGTAGAGCTTTTTTCCAATTTGGAAATGGTTCTAATTGGGCTCCGGAAAGTAAACTTTATTTATCAGGATCAAATCTTGAGAACATGATGAACAATAAGTTTACTAGATCAAAAGGATTTATAAATTCAGAATATTTAGAATATGGTGAGAGCATTAATAATTTTCATCATTCAGGTGGCTTAAATCTAAGGGGATATTCTGGCTATCTAGCTCCAGAATATGATGACAATGGTAATTTTGATTTTTTTGGCTATAATGGAACAAGTGGTGGTTCTATTAATTTAGAAATTGAATTTACTAGTTTAATTCCAAGATCAATAAATACTATTGGCATAAAACCATATATTTTTGCTGATGCAGGTATTATTACCAATAAAGAATTGACTCGAGAAAATTTTATAGATACTTTTTCAGAAATAAGAGCTGACGCTGGTATAGGTTTTTTATTTAATATTTCTGAGTGGACTCCATTAGAAACTATTAATCCTCTTATAATAAGATTTGACTTTCCTCTATTTTTAAATAGACCACCAGCAACTGATGATGATTTTTTACAGTTCAGATGGTTATTTGGATTATCAAAAATTTTATAATTTAGGTTAATAAAATTTAATTATTTGTCTCTAAAATAGGACTATACTTGTTAAAAAAAATATTTAATCTTAAAAGTAGTATTTTAACTATTATGTTGTAAAATCTTAAATAGTATCAATTTTATAAGAATTGTTTTTTATGTTATTTATGAATAATTTTTGATAATTTAAAATCGTAGATCTTATATTATTAGTCATATCTTTAATAATAATGAGAATTTGTAACTTTGCCCCCTATAAAAATAATTGAATGGGCTTAATTATTAAACAAAGTATAATGGGGAGTTTTTGGTCCTATTTAGGTGTGGTATTAGGTTTTGTTACTACATCTTTTCTTTTCCCAAAATATGTTAGTACTGAAGTTATTGGCTTGTTCGGAGTTATTGTAGCATACTCTACTATTGCAAGTCACTTATCATCTTTGGGAATCAAGGGGGTTACAGGACGCCTTTTTCCTTATTTCCGTAATGAGTCTAATGGACATAATGGGTTCCTTTTTATTGGTGTTTCAGTTGTTTTAATTGGCTTTGTTCTGTTTTTGGCTGTTTTCTCAATTATCAGTCCATATCTTTTAGAAGGAAAAGCTGATAGCGTATTATTAATAGATCATTTTTTTTTAATTAAGGTTGTTACTCTATTTGTTTCTCTTTATGCATTCTTTGATTCTTATAATAAGCTTCTTTATGATGCAGTATATGGAACCTTTTTGCAAGAGTTTGTCCAGCGATTATTGATATTGCTATTCACACTTCTTTTTATCTTTAAGATTATTAACATTAATGTTTTTATTCTAGCTTATGCATTGGCTTTGTCAATGAAAGGAATATTGATCATTGCTCATTTGTGGAGAAAAAAGTCTATAAAATTAAAACCCAATCTTTCATTCATAACACCAAAACTTAGAAAAGAAATCATAAGCGTTGCAATGTTTAGCTTGTTAGCAGGATTTGGAACATCTGCGGTGTTTAGTATTGATAAGATTATCATTTTTAATCTCCTGGATTTAAGTAACACAGGCGTATATACTATTGCATTCTTTTTTGGAACCTTAGTTGTCATACCTTCTCGACCTTTACTAAAAATAGCAGGTACAATTATTGCTGATGCATGGAAGGATAATGATTTAGAAAAGATTTACTCAATTTATAAAAAAAGTTGTTTAAATCAATTTATTCTTGGGTGCGTTTTGTTTTTAGGCATATGGGTTAATATTGACAATATTCTTGAAATACTTGGTGATGATTATTTAGAAGCTAAATGGGTAATATTTTTTATTGGGTTAAGCTTTCTTATAGATATGGGGACAGGAGCTAAAAATCTTGTAATTAGTCTTTCAAAGCAATATCGTATGATGCTTATTTTTGTTTCCTTGCTTATAGTACTAGTGATTGTAAGTAACTACATATTTATTCCGATATGGGGTATTCAAGGAGCAGCAATAGCTTCCGCCATTTCTATGTTTATAACCAATCTAGTTAAATACCTATTTATATACAGGAAGTATGGATTTCAGCCATTTAACTATAGGTTTTTAGTTGTTATATCTATCTTCCTCTTGTCGTATACAACTCAACTTTTGTTACCAGAGTTAAGTTTGATCACTGATATAATAACAAGGAGTTTTATTGTTGGAGGGTTGTTTTCTATTCTGATACTTGTTTCTAAAGTTTCAAGTGAAATTAATAGTACCGTCAAGAAAGGTTATGATTTGATTAAATCAAAACTTTAAGTTTCGTTCAGAAAAGGTTTGAAAATAAAGAAAAGGATTGCCCCTGAAATTACTTTATATATTAGTAATGCTGTTGTTTTGTAATTAAGAACTCTGAAGTGTTTCTTTAATAAGAGTAAGGGAGTCAAATAACTATCTTTTATAATTGTTTTGTTGTTTTGTGCAGAGGTTTGAGCAGCGTGAATACGAAATTTTATAAGTTTTTGATCAAGAGGAATAACTGCAAACTTGGTCATTACTCTATACAAAAACTCATAATCTAAAGACTGCTTTAGGCTCTCATTAAAATAACCTATTTCATCGAAAACAGATTTTTTTATTAATGTGCAAGGTGGTTCTGCAATCTTATTTCTTGGTTTTTTATAAAGTTTAGAAGAGGAGAGTAATTCCTTGTTAGTTTTATTCTTGTAATGATCAAAAATACTTTGGTTAAGATTAATCTGGCTCTGATTTATTTTGCCAATTAATTCTTTATTACAATATACGACTCCAATATTGTTCCTTTCATTTTTTTGGTAATGACTGATCATCTCAGAGATGCAGTTTGCTTCAAGTAAATCATCCTGAAATAAAAATTTGATAAACTCACCATTTGCGTAATGGACGCAGTTATTCCAGTTTGACCCAATTCCGTTTGGCTGATGTTCGATTACTCTGATATCTATTTTGGACCTGTTTTGAAAGCTTCGAATAAGCTTCAATGTGTTATCTGTTGATTGATCATCAGAGAAGACAACCTCAAAATTTGAATAATTTTGCTTTTCGATAGAAGAAATAGTTTCTTCCAAATATTCTTCACCGTTATATGTGGGTATGCAGATAGAAACTTTCGGAAACTGTGGTGAAGGAATCATTCAAAGTTAAAATTAAACAGTTCGATTTCTTGTTTGTAAATGTCCTTCACAATGCCGATTGTCTCTTTGTTATAAAACTGCCTATAATCTAAGCTATTACTCTTATTTACGACAGGTAATTTGTAATGACTTTTATTAAACCTCTTCATGATTTGTGCTATGGACTCTTCTAAATTGTCCAGTTTTATAACCTCATTAGCAAGCACATTATTGTTATTGTCACAAAACCAGAACGTTTGAGGGATAAAGTGTATTTGTGTTTTGCTGGCATTTGAAAGTCCGTGTTTTACAAAGTCTTTAAAGTCTTTGTAGTCAACTATATATTTATTACAATCGTCTTGGTCTTCTTGACAATTACCACCTTTTGACAGGTACTTGTATGCTGAGAATACTCTATCCCATGGATTTCTGATAACTGCAAAGGTGAAATAGAAATGCTGGAACAAAAAGTAAAACCGATTGGTTAATTTTGCTAGCCTAGAATCTGGAAATCGAGTATAGTTGCTTTTCCTAAGGTTGTGACCCCAAGTAATTAAGCCATCTTTTTCGTAAACCTTTTTTATGGAGTTTCCTGCTGCTTTAGGCACATGTATCAATACAATCCTCATATTGCAAACTTACAAATCACAGTGTGAAATAACACATGTTTAATAGTTGATTTATAATATCTTCATAAAATGAACATAATTTATCATCTTTAAGAAAAGCATATTTTCTGTCCTTATTAAAGCGACTAGAATAGTCGGAAATCATATTTTCATTAATTTCAATATCTAAATATTCAAATAAACTATTTAAAATTTTATTTGGATTATCAAGTAATTCTTCATATTTAACATGCATGATATTATTATATTCAAAAGCTCTCCGAACATAAGAAGACCATAACAAATAACTGTCATATAGATTACGTACCTTTATGCTCCTATATGCAGTAATCTTACCTGACAAAAGAAATATCTTAATATAATTCTTAAATGACATTTTAGAATTAAACAATTCTTTATTACCAGCTCTATATTTTAGACTATTGGCAACATCTACTGGGTTTCTATATATGTGAATAATTCTAGAATCCGGGAATATACTCTTCCATATCGGAAGGGTAAAAGTATTTCGAGGGTCTTTCCAACCCCAACGTGTATTTATATCAGTAAGCTTATTTGATCTTAAAAACCTTTGTAAACCTAAAAAACTTTAGGTTTGCATGCCTTGAATTTTACCCAAACATATCTTTTTTAAGTAATTAAGTTCATTTTGATTCATATGAAGCATTGGCTCAGGGTTATCCCAACTAGCATATACCTGACGCATGACCCAAGTATTGATTTTTTGAAAAAATAATGCCTCATTATTTATGTCTTTATTGTTACCTAAAAAAACACCAGAGTTTTCCAGTATCTTTGATAACATAGTTGTCCCTGATCTGTGCATACCAATAATGATAATTGGGGTATATTTCATTTAATATTACTTTTAACCAAATACATTAAAGTACTTTTTTACGAATTTAGATCCTGCAAATGTAGTTATAAAGTATAAAATATTTTTAAGACTAAAATCCGAATTTAAAAAGTGTGTTCTTGCCTTGACCATATCATCAACTAAATAAAAATATCTAGCATAAGACCCATGTAATTTTTTTATTCCTATAATTGATTTTTTTGGATATAATTGAGAAAAACTCTTAATAGCTTTATGTGTTATTTCAAAATCATTCTTTCTATAATTTCTTTCTAAAGAGAGATTATCCTTTTTAACGTTCCTTGTATATAATGATTCACAAACCTCAATAGATGAATTTTTATGCAGTATTTTAAGAATCCAATCATAATCAACCATCCCAAAATGCTCTTCAAACTTTATTTTTTTTAAGTCCTTGTGAATCATCAGACTTCCTAGATATAAATTTTGACCACTATTACTCTTTGTAAGTTTCGAAAAGAATGAAATGTTTTTTTCATATTTCAGATATTTGCTTTTTGAGCTATACTTTATGCGTTTAATTACTCTTGAGCTTTGCAAATCATTAACAATGTATCCTGAGCTAATTATTGGAGCTAAATTTCTAAACTCAAGCATCTTAATTATTTTATCATTGTTCCAAAGATCATCATGATCACAAAAACAAATAAATTCCCCTTTAGCTAATTTCATACCTAAATTTCTTCCTTTATTTGGACCTCCTGAATTACTTTTATTTTTATGAAGAATAATTCCCATGTCTTTTAAAATGCTGAAGGATTTATCGGTGGAACAATCATCAATAACTATTATTTCTAATTTAAAATTTATTCCAACTCCTATTTGGTTTTTTATACTAGAAATAACTTTTTTTACAGTACTCTCTGAATTATATACAGTAACAATTACACTTACAGTAACCACAATTTCTTTTTAATGCTCTGATTTATGACAATACCCATTATCTAATTATCTGAAGTTTTCCAGAGAAATCTACTGGTTTTCCTTTGAAGTCAATCACTTCTATATAATAGGTGTAGGTACCTGGTGGTACAAAATTACCGTCTACCTTACCATCCCAAAACTCTGAAGATTCATATATTTTTTGTCCCCAACTATTATAAATTGAAATAATAAAACTTGATTCCGAATAAGTTACTGGACCAAAATAATTATTCACTTGATCATTGTCTCCAGGTGTAAAAGAATTAGGTATAAATACTGAAAAAACAGGATTAATAACTAAATTACCATTGGCACTGTCTGAACAACCAAAATCATCATAAACAACCAAATTAATTGAATACTCCCCAACTCTATCATATTCATACCAAAATTCTTGCTGGTTTGAAAATAGTATTGTGTCGCTATACCAGTAAAAATATTTAGCTCTTTCTGAATCTGAACTAAAATAAATATTTCCGTTTAAAGAATCTGTGATTGAAGGACTAATAGAAATATTTGCCTTTGGATAATCAAATATTTCAACTAAATCAGAAATAGAATTAGAACATCCAGTATTTAAATCTTTATAATAATAGTTGACAAGATGACTACCAACACCTAATTCCTCCGTATTAAAAATGTTTTGATCAATATCGTTGATGCTGTATATTCCTCCTGAAGGTATTGCTTGATTGAGCTCAAAAGAACTTGAATTAATGCAAAGGTCATCGATTGTCATTTGCAGATTTGGATTTTTATTAACAATTGTAAAGCTAGTATCAAAAATTCCGCTTTGGCAACCAAATTCATCAGAGATGAGTTCAAAAATTACCTCTCCACTTGTTAGAGGTATAAATTCAAGAGTTTGATCAAAATAAAATGGATTTCCTGAAGAATCAATTGAGAATTCATGAACATAACCATCAGCATCAATAATTTTGGCGTAATAAAAATTTGAATTTGGATTGACAATATCAAAATTGATTGTTACGTTACTATTTTCACATACTTGAGGAGTAATTGAAAAGTTCGCTAGTACTTTATTAGCTTGATCAACAAAAACATTTGATGAAAAATCACATCCATTGGCATCTACTACATCGTAATTATAAATGCCTGTATATAATTGATTAGGATTGAATCCATTCCAGTTCTGAATGTAGGGAAGTGTACCTCCAGATATATTTAAGAAAACAGAGCCGTCATTGTAGTTAAAACAACTTACCTCATCAACAATTTCCGTTACAATCAGTTCATCTGGTTGTGTAATATTTATAAAATCATTCTTTTCACATCCATTTGCGTCATTAACGCTATAAACATAAACACCACTAGAGAGGTTATTAATATCAATACCACCCCAATCAACATTATAGGGTTGTGTGCCTCCACTTATCGTAAGAGATGCTGTTCCATCTGAAAAACCGAAACAACTTACATTACTTGTAATCTCATTTATTAAAATATCTTCAGGTTGGCTTATTGTAGCTTGAAACTGATAAACACAAGAGCTTGAATCAGTAACAGAAAAATTATAAGTTCCAGCAGAAAGATTGTTAGGATCAAAACTCCCCCAGTCAACAACATAAGGCGGAGTGCCTCCAACAAAGGATGTTAAAACATAACCATCATTGTAACCAAAACAACTTGCTCTAAATGTATCTATTACTGCTGTCACAGCAGATGGTTCCAAAATAGTAATGATATCGCTGTATATACATCCATTAGAGTCAAGAATGTCATAATTGTAAGTGCCAGCAAATAAATTATTTGGATCATAAGTCCCCCAGTTCTGTGTATAAGGAAGTGTACCTCCTGATATATTTAAAATTACATATCCATCGTTATATCCATAACATGTTGCATCATAAGTATTGGAAGAAACCTGTATAGGACTTGGTTGTGAAATATAAACTGAATCAGTGTATGAGCAATTGTTAAAATCAGTAACGGTGTAGCTGTAGGTTCCTAGAGAAAGATTATTTGGGTTAAATCCGTTCCAATTAGAGATATACGGAGGTGTACCACCTGTAATATTTAAACCTACACTTCCATTGGAACCATTGTAACAAGTAACAGAATTTACTGTGCTTGAAACACTTAGTATGCTTGGCTGATTAATTGTTATTTGTCCATTTTTTGAGCACCCAGTACTGTCGATTACATTATATGAATAAGTACCAGCTAAAAGATTATTAGGGTTAAATCCATTCCAGTTTTGGATGTAAGGAGATACTCCTCCTGAAACGTTTAATTGAGCATTACCGTTGCTATAACCAAAGCAAGACACATCAGTTGTTGTAGAATTTATGAATATTTCACTAGGTTGATCAATTACTATACCTTGTGAAACAACACAGTTGTTTGAATCGGTAACGGTCAAATAGTAAAAACCTGCTGATAAATTATTTAAATCTTCAGAGGTTGCACCATTTGACCAAGAATATGAATAAGGTGATTGACCACCAAAAACAGTAACATCAATACTACCATCGTTAAATCCAAAGCAAGAAACATTTGATTTGCTGAAAATTATAGTTGGTGGACTAGGTTGAGTAATTGATGTAGATATAGTATCTTGACATCCGTTTACATCTGTGGCAATTACTGAATAATTACCTGCTGCTATGTTATTTAAATCCTGTGTTGTTTGTCCATTATTCCAAGCATAGTTAATAGGATTACTTCCTCCTGTAACACTGACATCGACGGAACCATCATTTCCTAAGCAGGTTGAAACATTAGTGGAAACTACTGACAGAACAGGAGTATCGTTGACAACAATACTTTGAGTTTTTGAATCACTACAACCAGTGAGAGGGTTTGAAATAGAATACGTTAAATTATATGACCCAATAAGATTTTGAGTTGGATTAAAAAATCCATTATTCACTCCAATTAGTCCGGAGCCAGTCAATGTCCCTCCAAATGGAGATAGATTCAAATTAATAGCACTGTCACCAACACAAAGTTGAGGAATACTTGGAAATGTTACAGTAGCTGTTGTATCAACATTAATTGTAAATGAATCAGTGTATGTACAACCGTAAGTGTTTGTTATATCTAATGTGTAGATAGTTGTAGTGTCTGGGTAAAACAGCGGAGCGGCTAAAGTATTATTTGAAATATTATAGTTTGGTGACCAATTATATGTAAAGGAACTAGCAGTTGTCAAAGAGTTAATTATGATGGAATCATTTTGACATATTGTTGTGTCTGGTAAATCATAGTTAAATCTAAATCTTTGTAAATTATTTGCACCACCAGTTGAGCCAGTGAATCCCCAGTAAACATTTGGGTTTCCATTAAAGATAGTATTAACAATATCACCTGTATAATTTAATATTTGGACACCGTCAAAATCTAGTGTAAAATTTGTAGTTGCAGGATCCCAATTAAAAATTGCTTTGTGCCACTGACAATCCTCAATAGATGAAAAACCAGTTGGAGGAAATCCAACAGGACCTGCTAAGTTTGAAGGACCTGTATGGTTTAAATTTCCATTTTTTTGAATAGCTGCGTGATTATACCAAGGATCTGAATATTGACTATTGAGCCAGGTATCAAATTCAACTGCAAATGAAGGCGAAATACTTTGATATCCAATTCCACCTCCAGTAAAGCCAAGAGATGTACTAACTGGCTGCAGAACAAAAGCTATACCATCAGCGCCACCTCCATTGCATCCTAAAAAGACATCAACATCAAAGCTGAAGGGTTGGTTTAAATTTATCATAATATTGTTCCAAACTGATCCTGCTTGACCATTTGTTGCCTGAGTTAACTGAAATACATTACCTGGTTGAACAACAGCTGTTCCATTAAATATAAAATTTGGAGTAATTACTGGAAGTGGATTGATAACTAAATTTGTAATAATTGTTCCTGAGCTAGTAACATCAGTATATGTTCCAGCGCTATTTTGCCAAGCTCCTTGCAAAAAAATACTATCACCATCACAAATTGATGTAGTAACAGTTGTTGTTTGTGAATATGCGTTAAAAGCAAAAAAAAGAAATATTATCTCCAGTAAGAATTTATTTTTGCCCATACCAACAAAAATAATCAAAAAAAATATATGTGTAATTTATACACTATATTCAATTTTAATCAATTGAAATAATTAGATCAGCTAGCTCTTTTGTTAAATTTTCTCTAGTAAATCTTTTTAAATCATAATGATCAGATTTATAGTTTTTGCCAAATAGTATTTCAATAGTTTTTTTTATGGTGTCTATTGTATCATCATAACTGTGATAAAAGGATTTACTAAATTCTGAAAATAATTCTTTAGTATCACTTTCACTGGGACCAAAAGAAAGAATTGGCTTTTGAGTAGCAAAATACTCAAAAACTTTTCCTGGATAATTTCCTTTACCACTTTCTGAATTGAAAAGTAGTAGTAAAAGGACATTAGATTTATTGTATTGTTTAATCACTTCTGAATGTGATAGATATCCTAAGTTTTTGATTTTACCTTTGAGATATTTGAAATTTTCTATCTTACTTAAAATGTTTAAATCAATATTGCCTGATAATCTAATCTCTAGTTTAGAATCAAAATCATTATTTTCTTCACAAATTTGATTAAGTGCTTTCCATAACATGGTCGGATTTCGTAGATGGTTAATAAGACCAAAGTGTCCAATCACAAACTTATCTAATGAAATCTCTGTGGAAACTTTGAAGTCATCTTCATCAAAGCCATTTGTTATTAATTTAACATTTCTGGCACCAAGTTCACTAAACATTTTTACCCATTTTTCACTAACTGTCAAGCATATGTTACATTTTTTCAGAACTTGATTTTCAAGCGATTTATGTCTATTGATTGAAGATTTTGTTAAGTGAAATTCATTTAACATATCAAGTTCTGACCATGGGTCTCTAAAATCTGCAATCCATTTTAAATTTAATTTATTTTTTAATGCTAAAGCAATAAGATGCATTGAATGAGGAGGGCCAGTACTTATGATTGTATCAATTGAATTTTCAATTAATCTCTTTTCTAAGTAATTAATCGATGGCTTAATCCAAAATATCTTAGGGTCAGGAATAAAAAAATTACCTCTAATCCAATTAAAAATATGTCCGGATTTTGAATTTGAAATGACACCAGAGGTTTCTGTTTTTTTTGATTTCTTTGAAAATATATTTTTTATGCTATATGGCTCATATATTTTCTTTTTCCAAACAGTCACATCATTTGATATCTGTTTAGTTAGCTCATTATCAATAAGCTCAATAGTTGGATTTTTAGGAGTATATACATAGGGTTTAATTCCATATTTAGGTAAGAATTTTGAAAACTTTAACCATCTCTGTACACCGGAACCTCCTGAGGGGGGCCAGTAGTATGAGATTATAAGAACTTTTTTCATTTACTTTAGTTCTCTATAGCCCACAAAAATCAATAAAATAATCAAAACTGCTGATGAGGCTAGAGATATTTTTTCTCCTAAGTAGTACTTTTCAGGCTCAAATTTAAATTCAATTTTGTGATTACCCGCTGGAACCTCCATAGCTCTTAAAACATAATTTGCTCTGAAATAAGGATATTCCTTTCCATTGAGGTATAAGTTCCATCCCTTATCATAATATATTTCAGAAAAAGCAAGAAGACTTGTTTCATTTACCTCAGCAATGTAAGTTAGATGATTGGGTTTATAATCGTCTAGACTTATTTTTTGATTTGTCTTTGAATATTGATTTTTTGATATTAAATTCCTGAAAGATTCATTTACTACTACTTCAGTAAATGGGACAAAATCATTCAAATTACTTATTTCTTCGTCTGCATTTTTTACAAATACAATATTCTCAACAAACCATGCATTACCTAAAGCTCCAGGATTAATTTGGACCTTACCAGATCTATCAATAAAATACTTAGTATTCAGCATATTTAAAACTTTCATATTGCCGGACGAAATATGCTTTTCAATTAAATCTTGATATCTTCTTAACTTGGCACCATGGTAACCCCCAATTGAATTATGGTAGTAAGAGGTGCTAGCATCATTGAAAGTATTTACACTTTGATTAAAAACTCTAAAATTTATATCACTATCAGCAAGAATCAATCTATCAGCTGGTGTTTGTTTGTATACTGTTTTTAATTTACTTTTTCTCTCAAAATTATCATCATTTAAATATCTTTTGTTAATTGGCCATAAATCAAAAAGAATCAATAAAGTCAATATTGTAACTAATAAATTTGATTTGAGCTTGCCTCTCAGAAATACTAAGATTAAAATAAAGGATATAGTAATAAATACAAAAGAACGAAATGCATCTGAAGATAGTAGAGATTTTCTGTCTTCAACAATAGCATCAATTGGAAATCCATTGGCCTGTAATTTTTGATCTTGCATTCCACTAAAATCGCCAGCCAAACTAGGTAATAGTGCTAAAACTAGACAAAAACCACCTACTATATAGTAACTATATTTTAGTTTATTTTCAATTATTAATTTACTATCTTTTTTAAATTTTAGAGCTGTGTCTAGAGCCATGATAGCCAATAGTGGTATCGTAAACTCGGCCACAACAAGTATCATTGATACCGCTCTAAATTTATTGTATGCTGGGAAATAGTCCAAAAATAAATCAGTCAAAAACATGAAATTTTTTCCCCATGCTAATAAAATGGATAATACTGTTGCAGACAATATCCAATATTTAAATCTCCCTTTGACTATAAACAAGCCAAGTACAAAAAGGAAAACAACAATACTACCTACATAAGTTGGTCCTGATGTTATTGGCTGACTACCCCAATAAAGTGGAAGTTGTTTAATAATTTTTTTTGCATTTGGGGCTCTTTTAATTGCCTCATAAGTTTTAGATTTTTCAGAAAGTTCTCCAGTTGATGCACCACCATAAAAATTTGGAATTAATAAAGTTAGTGTTTCTGCTATACCATAGCTCCATTGTGTTGCATAATCCTTATCTAAACCAGATGTCTTATTATCTTGATCTTCACTCAACTCAGATTTTCCTCTTATGCTATATTCTCCGTACTCTGATGTTACAAGTAGCCGTGTCATTGATGTACCAGCAGCTAAAAAAGCCGCTAGTAAGAGTATAGATGCTCTTTTTAAAAAATTATTGACATCATTTTCTTTAATTCTGTGGTAAAGTTCAACAATTCCAATTACTAAAAGTATAAGAGCAGTGTAGTAACTTATTTGAAGATGATTAGCATATATTTGCATTGCTACTGACAAAGCCGTCAATACACCACCTAGTAAAACATTACCTCTGAATGAATAAAGAACTGCGCCAACAACCATTGGTATGTAAGCAATAGCATGTGCTTTGGTCATATGACCAGCCTGAATTATAATTAAGAAATAGGTTGAAAATGCAAATGCTATA
Organism: uncultured Bacteroidota bacterium; assembly: GCA_902587125.1. Classification (GTDB taxonomy): domain Bacteria; phylum Bacteroidota; class Bacteroidia; order Flavobacteriales; family BACL11. Next base: position 62,235 of record CACIJW010000002.1, on the reverse strand, counting down.
GAACCTAAAATTGCTATACGATAATTAATGTTAAGAGATATTAAAAGAAAATAAAATCCAAGCAAATATAGAAAGAGCATATCTGCAGGTCTTGGAATACCTAATTGTAGAAATTCACTTACATATCTAACCAAGTTTGACTTGTATGACATGCTGACAAGATATGCTGGCATTCCACCAAACAACCTATTTGTCCATAAAGCTTCTTCGTCATTTTCTGCTCTGAAATCTCTGACTTCTTTTGAAATTCCTTTCCAAGTTTTAGTATCATGGGCTTCAATTTCTTTTCCCTCAAGAAGGGCAGTAAAATATCCAAATGATATTACAACAAATATTAAAACACTTAAAAAATGATGTTTATTATCTAGTATTTTCTTCATTTACTTCTTCAAAATCTGTGTACTCTCCATCATCATGATAAGTACTTTTATTTTTTTTAACATTTATTTTATCTATGGTTACTTCTCCCTCCTTTTTTTTAAAATCTTCTTTGTCAAAAGTTTGAGTTGTAAATCCTTTCGAATATTTTTTAAATATTCTTTTTAAAATCAAGGGGAAAAATAGCCTTATTAAATATTTTGAAATATAGTAAAAAACTGCAAAAAGCAATAAAATTTTCAGAAGTCCCATCTTATTTGCTTAAATACAAGTTTCTTTCAGAATAAACTTTTAAGAAATACTCATCTTGAAGATTATCAATAAAGTATATTGCTTCACCTGTTGACTTCATTTCAGGACCAAGTTCTTTATTAACATTTGGAAATTTATTAAAAGAAAAAACTGGTACTTTTATTGCATAGCCTTTTTTCTTTGGACTGAAAGTGAAATCTTTTAACATTTTATCTTCTAGCATTACTTTAGTTGCATAATTTATGTAAGGTTCTTGATATGCTTTAGCAATAAAAGGAACAGTTCTAGATGCTCTTGGGTTTGCTTCTATAACATATACCTTTTCGTCCTTAATTGCAAACTGAATATTAATTAATCCCACTGTCTTTAAGGCTATAGCAATCTTTTTAGTGATTTCAATTATTTGATTTCTTACATTGTCACTAAGATCGAAGGTTGGTAATACAGCATATGAGTCTCCAGAGTGAATTCCACACGGTTCAATATGTTCCATGATTCCAATGATATGCACATCTTTTCCATCGCAAATAGCATCTGCTTCTGCCTCAATTGCCTTATCTAAATAATGGTCTAGTAAGACTCTATTATCAGGGATCTCATTTAAAAGGTTGACAATGTGGTGCTCTAACTCCTCCTCATTTATAACAATTTTCATACCCTGACCTCCAAGTACATATGATGGTCTTACTAAGATTGGAAAATTTAAATCCTTTGAAATATTTAATGCTTCTTCAGCGGTTTGAGCAACTGCAAATTTAGGATATGGTATGCTTAGTTCTTTCAAAAGTTCTGAAAATCTACCTCTGTCCTCGGCAATATCTAATGCTTCATAAGTTGTTCCTATGATCTTTATATTATATCTATCAAGTTTTTCAGCAAGTTTTAAAGCAGTCTGACCACCTAACTGAACAATAACACCTACAGGCTTTTCATGTAAAATAATATCGTAAATATGTTCCCAAAAAACTGGTTCAAAGTATAGTTTATCAGCAGTATCAAAATCTGTGGAAACTGTCTCAGGGTTACAATTAATCATAATGGTTTCATAACCACACTCTTTGGATGCTAATACACCGTGTACACATGAATAATCAAATTCAATTCCTTGACCAATTCTATTTGGTCCAGATCCTAAAACTATAATTTTCTTTTTGTCAGAGGAAATGCTCTCATTTTCAGCAATTTTTTTTCCGTTTGAAATTTTGTTCATTTCAAATGTAGAGTAATAATATGGAGTTTTGGCTTCAAATTCAGCTGCACAAGTGTCAACTAATTTATATACTCTATTAACTGAAAGTTCATTTCTTTTATCAAAAACTTGGCTTTCTAAGCAACCTAGCAAATGTGCAATTTGTCTATCAGCATAGCCTTTCATCTTAGCAGTCAGTAGTAAATCTCTTTCAATTTCTTCAATAGAATACTTCTCAATTAGCCTCTCAAGCTCCACAAGTTCCTCAATTTGATGTAAAAACCAATAGTCTATTTTTGTTATATCAAATATTTTCTTTGTTGTAATGCCTAATCTCATAGCATCATATACCCTAAATATTCTATCACCACTGGGGTTAGCAAGCGAGTGTAAGATTTTGTCCTGATCTGTAAGTCCTTTGCCATCAGCTCCTAAACCATTTCTTTTAATCTCCAAAGATTGACAGGCCTTTTGAAGAGCTTCTTGAAAAGACCTACCAATTGCCATTACTTCACCAACGGACTTCATTTGTAGACCAAGATTTATGTCTGAACCTTTAAACTTATCAAAATTCCATCTCGGGATCTTAACAACAACATAATCTAAAGTAGGTTCAAAAAGTGCTGAAGTTGATTTGGTAATTTGATTATTCAATTCATCTAAGGTATATCCTATAGCAAGTTTTGATGCAATTTTTGCAATTGGATAGCCTGTTGCCTTTGATGCAAGAGCAGATGATCGTGAAACCCTAGGATTAATTTCAATTGCAATAATATCCTCTTTTTCATCTGGACTAACAGCAAACTGCACATTACAACCTCCTGCAAAATCTCCTATGGATCTCATCATCTTTATTGCCATGTTTCTCATTCTTTGATATGCTGTATCAGACAATGTCATGGCTGGTGCAATAGTAATTGAATCTCCTGTGTGTATCCCCATCGGATCAAGGTTCTCTATTGAACAAATAATAATTACATTATCATTATCATCTCTGAGAAGTTCCAGTTCATACTCTTTCCAACCAAGAACTGCTTTATCAATTAATACTTCATGAATAGGAGAAGCATGTAAGCCTTTTGACAATAACTTTTCAAAATCCTCTTTGTTATGAACAAAGGATGCACCAGAACCTCCTAATGTAAATGAAGGTCTAATTACAAGAGGGAAACCAAGTTCTTGAGCAATTGCTTTGCCTTCTAAAAATGATGTGGCAATTTTTGCAGGGGCAACTGGTATATCAATATCATGCATTAACTTTCTAAATTGCTCTCTGTCCTCCGTGATTTCAATAGCACTAATATCTACACCAATTATTTTTACATTATATTTTTCCCAAATGCCTTTTTCATTTGCTTCGATGCATAAATTTAGTGCTGTCTGACCGCCCATTGTTGGCAAAACAGCATCAATTTCTCTCTCTTCAAGAATTTCAACTATAGATTTGGTTTCAAGTGGCTTTAGATAGATATGATCAGCGACAACGCTGTCCGTCATAATTGTTGCAGGATTTGAATTGATTAAAGATACTTCGATACCTTCGTCTCGTAAAGATCTAGAGGCTTGTGAGCCAGAGTAATCAAATTCACAAGCTTGACCTATTACAATCGGACCGCTTCCAATTATCAGTATAGATTTAATGGACTTATCTTTTGGCATTTTATTTGCTAAGTAAATTAATAATTAAGTTTTGGAGAAATGATATTTATTAATGTTGTTAACATTTTTTCAAAAAAAAAGTGCTTTAAAAAAGCACTTCTAGTTTTTACTTGTGACCAATCTCATCGGAGACTGTTAGCCTCTTTCTACCCTTGGCCCTTCTTCTTGATAAAACATTTCTACCATCAGAGGATGACATCCTCTCTCTGAAGCCATGTTTGTTAACTCTTTTTCTGTTAGAAGGTTGAAATGTTCTTTTAGGCATTTTTAAAATTTTGACAAATTTAGCATTTTTTTCGGCTTACTCGTAATACTTAAACCTAAATGTCATAATCGAAAAAATTTAAAATAAATTTGATTTTTTCTGGTTTATAAAATGGTACATTCCAATATCCATCATATGAAATTTTTGTTGGAAGATGCTTGCCCTTAATGTAATCAGATTTAACCTCAATAAGCATATTTAGTTTTAGTATAACTGATTTATATTCAAAATGGTAAGTTCTGTATAAAACGTTCATGTTCTTCTTATCAAAGTAACTTACAATTTTTCTTATTAGTGCTTTCTTTAACTCTTTGTTTTTCAAACTGTCCTTAACTGAGACGGTAAAATTGTAACATTGTATTCCTTTATAATTAGTTTCACTAAGAAAATAATCATAATATTTTTGCATTGATATATCAAAAATCTCAAGTCTTTTTGATAGACCACCTTTTTTTTGCTCTGTTTCAGAAGAACCAACAGAAAAGCCAATAGTTTTTGCATCTCTATAATTTTTACTTCCTTTTTTGGATTTTGAAATTTTAAGATTTACAGAAATTGTATCCACAGGAAAAAAAACTTGATCAAATGCACTGTGAGTATAATATCTATACTTACCACTTCTTTTAAAAATTTTTCCGGAATCTATTTTTGTATTATAATTGATGTAAGCATTTTTACCATTTGAAATATAATTTCCTTCTTTCTTAGAAAATGCTAATAAATTATCCTTTTTATTATGAATAGATAAGTTAGAAGAAAAATTATGAGAGTAATACCTAAGGTATTTAAACGATTTATAAAAAGTAGTATCATTTTTAATGATTTCAATAAAATCATCAACTTTTAATGATGTATCGTTTACAGTTATATCAACTTCATCAAGAAACACCATATAAGGAAGAGAATCTTGTGAATATGAGTTCTTAAACAAAAAAAACATTAAGATGATATATCTCATTTAACAAAAATAAAAAAAGCCAACACAATGTGTTGGCTTTAGGTTACACGTAAGCCGGATTCTGTTCTCTTGCGAGTACTATCATTTATCTAGGTTACAAGTTACCTTGCAACTCGAGCTGCCTACCCCTCAAGTTTAGCGAGCAACTATCAAAACTTGATATACATGGCATTGCACCGTATAGAGTTTACCTGATTTCACTACAGCCTAACTGTACATACTTTCTGTTGCACTTGTCCTCATTTTCATGGACGGATGTTATCCGCTATACTGCTCTTTGGTGTCCGGACTTTCCTCTTGATTACAAGCGATAGTATCAGTAACCAACCACAAAATAAATAATTGTATTTTAATCTACAAACTAGTATTTAGTTATTTTTGTTCGATGCGCTTTCAATTAAAAAGTATTGATACAAAATCCAATGCTAGAACAGGTGAAATAACTATAAATAATTGCATAATCAAAACTCCTGTTTTTATGCCAGTTGGAACATTGGGAAATGTCAAAGGTATCATGCAAAATTTATTAGAGGAAGATTCTAAAGCAGAAATTATTTTAAATAATACTTATCACCTTTATTTAAGACCAGGTGTTAAAATTATAAAAAATGCAGGGGGGATACATTCATTCACAAACTGGAAAAGACCTATAATAACGGATAGTGGTGGCTATCAAGTTTACTCTTTGTCGAACAAAAGAAAAATTTCTGAAAAAGGAGTTAGATTTCAATCTCACATTGACGGAAGCTACCATTTCTTTACTCCTGAGTATGCAATAGACATTCAAAGATTAATTGGAGCTGATATCATAATGGCATTTGATGAGTGTCCTGAATTTAATTGTGGTTATGATTATGCGAAAAAATCAATGGAGCTTACCCACAGATGGCTAAAAAGATGTATTTATAGAGCTAACTCAACTAATAAAATTTATGAAAGGGAACAAACATTATTTCCAATAGTTCAAGGAGGAACTAGTAAAGAGTTAAGAAAATTATCAGCAGATTTTATTTCATCAACCGATTGTAAGGGAAATGCAATAGGTGGCCTATCTGTTGGTGAACCTGATGAAATTATGTATGAGATGACAGACATAGTCTGTTCAATATTACCAAAAGATAAACCACGCTATTTAATGGGTGTGGGTACGCCATCAAATCTTCTAGAAAATATTGCATTAGGTGTTGACATGTTTGATTGTGTGCTGCCAAGTAGGAACGCAAGAAACGGAATGCTATTTACCTCAGAAGGGATCATCAATATAAAAAATAGCAAATGGAAAAATGATCACTCTGTTTTAGATAAAAATGGAAAGTCTGAGGTTGATAGATACTACACCAAAGCATATTTAAGACATTTATTTAATTGCAATGAAATTTTAGCAAAGCAAATTGCAACCTTACACAATTTACGATTTTACTCATGGCTGATTCAAGAATCTAGAAACAAAATTAATGACGGTTCTTTCACTGATTGGAAAAGCAGCATGCTGAAAAAACTATCATTAAGACTCTAATTTATTAATCATGCAAAGATTTGATAAATATATAATAGGAAAATTTTTAAAAACATTCTTTTTTGGAATTTCAATTTTTGTAGTAATAGTTATTGTTTTTGACATTTCCGAAAAAATTGATGATTTTTTAGAAAATAATGTTCCTATAAATGCTATAGTTTTTAAATACTATTTTAATTTCATACCATATTTTATAAATCTTTTCAGTCCTTTTTTCATCTTTTTATCAGTAATAGCATTCTCTTCTAAGATGGCTTTAAATATGGAATTCATAAGTATTTTCAATAGTGGTATAAGCTTAAAAAGATTGTATTATCCATTTTTTATAACATCTTTACTTTTAGCTTCATTTTCCTTTTTCTTAGGAAATTTTATAATTCCCAGTTCTAATATTGAGAGAATTGAGTTTGAAAACAATTACCTTAAGGGGAAAAAAAATAAAAGAATTAAAAGCAAAAACATACAAATCCTTCCAGGTCAATATATTTATATGGACAGCTATAATTCTGTGAGAGACATTGCTTATAAATTTTCAATAGAGAATATTGAAAATGGTAAACTAGTTTCTAAACTAAATTCATCATACGCTCAGTATGACACTACAATTTCTAAATGGAAAATTTTCAATTATCAGATAAGAAAGTTTAATGATTCAAATGAAATATTGTCTTTTGGGAAACAAATTGATACACTTATAAATTTTAGCCCAGACGACTTAAAGTACAGAAAAAACATTGTTGAAACAATGAACTTATTTGAGCTAAATAAATTTATTGAAAAAGAAAAAATTAAAGGAAACGAACAAATTTTATACTATAAATTAGAAAAACACAAAAGGTTATCCTATCCATTTTCTACTGTTATTTTAACAATTATAGCATTTGCAATTTCTTTAAAAAGAAGAAAAGGAGGTATGGGAATAAACATTGCATTAGGTATCTTTATTGCATTTAGCTTCATTCTATTTATGCAAATTTCAACAACATTCTCCATAAAATCTAATCTCAGTCCTTTTCTTTCTGTATGGATCCCTAACATACTCTATGCTATGTTAGCTTTTGTTTTGATACGTAAAAAACAATTAGTTTAATGATAGAATTTTCCTTGAAAAGTATTTCTCTCTTTTACTCTTTTTTCTACTAAAGAAGTTAGCTGATAATTTTTTAGTCCATACTTGGGGTAAATTAATATTTCAGGAGGTGATTCACTAAAAACCCTTTCTATCATAATGTCAGGCCTTAGCTTTTCTAAAAAATCAATAACTAAATCAACATACTCATCTATGTCAAAAAAATTAAAATATGTTTTATCTTTCTTAAATTGGTAGGCCATCATCGTATTTTTGATAATTTGAAGATGATGTATTTTTAAACTATTAATCGGAAGATTAGATATTTTTTCAGCATGAGAAAGCATATCTTCTTTACTCTCTTTTGGTAATCCAAGAATTAAATGACCTCCTAAATCTATATTTCTGTTTTTTGAAATTTCAAAAGCTCTAATCGTTTCAGAATATGTTTGACATCTATTAATTAAATTCAGAGTTCTGTCAATTGTAGATTCAATACCATATTCAATTTTTATGTAAAATCCCTTTCTTACAAGATGTTCTAAATAATCAAGAGTATCAGTGTTTATACAGTCAGGCCTAGTAGCAATTATTAAGCCTAATATATTTTCATGTTTTAAAGCTTCTTCGTACATCTTTTTTAGTTTAGAAAGATCTGCGTATGTGTTTGTATATGCTTGAAAATATGCTAGATATTTTAAATTTTTATATTTTTTTGAAAAAAAAGCAATTCCTTCATTAATTTGAGTTGTGATACTTTTTTTTGGCTTGCAGTATTTTGGATTGAATGAGTTATTATTACAATATGTACAACCACCAACTCCTTTAGTACCATCTTGATTAGGACATGTAAAACCTGCATCAATTGATACTTTTTGCACTTTAACACCAAATTTCTTCTTTAAAAATGGAGAATACTTAAGATAACTCATTGGTATCTAATTTGAAATTTTTTAAACTCTATAAAATGTCTGAAAGATTAAATTTTTGATTTAACCTCACTCCTTTTTCAGTTTGCTTAACAGTGCAACATTCGTAGTTGGGATCATGTTGTAAGAAAAGTATATAATTTTTATTAGCTGCCTCATCTAAGAACTGTCTTTTTTCTTCAAGAGTGATTAGTGGCCTTGTATCATATCCCATAACATAAGCCAATGGTATATGACCAACACTTGGTAGTAGATCAGCCATAAAAACAATCTTTTTACCATTATAATTAATCACTGGTATAGTTTGTGATTCAGTATGACCGCTTACAAAAAAGACAGAAATATTTTCAAATAACTTTCCTTCATTTTCAATCAAATTTAATCTTCCACTCTCCTTTATCGGAAGGATATTTTCTTTTAAAAAAGATGCCTTTTCTCTACTATTAGGATCAGTTGCCCATTCCCAATGTTTCTTGCTAGTCCAAAAATTAGCATTTTTAAATGCAAGTTCATATTTATTTTTCTCTTTATCATGTGTAACACTACCTCCACAATGATCAAAATGTAAGTGTGTTAAGATAACATCTGTAATCTGATCTGAACTAAAGCCTAAAGAATTTATAGATTTTTGTAAAGTATCATCTCCGTGCAGATAATAGTGCTTGAAAAAATTCTCACTTTGCTTATCTCCAATACCAGTATCAATTAAAATAATTTTGTTCTCTTGTTCAATTAAAAGCGATCGCATTGCCCAAGTACATAAATTATTTTCATCAGCAGGGTTTGTTCTTTGCCATAATGACTTTGGGACTACACCAAACATAGCACCTCCATCAAGTTTAAAATATCCTGTATTTATTGTATACAATTTCATGTTGACAAATTATATGACCACGAATATAAGAATTAGAATTAATATTTAATTTGGGTGATATGAATATCCATTTTATAGCAATTGGAGGAGCTGTTATGCACAACATGGCCATTTGTTTATCAAACTCAAACAATGTCAGTGGTTCAGATGATCAAATTTATGAACCAAGTAAAAGTAGACTTAAAAAATATAATTTATTTCCAGAAAAATTAGGATGGGATAAATCAAAGATTAATGAAAAAATTGATTGTGTTATTTTAGGTATGCACGCAAAGGAAGATAATCCTGAGCTTATGCAGGCAAGGAAGTTGAAAATAACTATATATTCCTTCCCTGAGTATATTGCAAAGCATAGTGTAGACAAGTTTAAAATAGTCATTGCAGGTAGTCATGGAAAAACTTCAATAACTTCTATGATCATGCATGTATTAAAATCAATGAAAATTGAATTTGATTACATGGTGGGTGCTAAAATAGAAGGATTTGAAAATATGTTTCAACTCACAAAAAAAAATAAAATTATAATTCTAGAAGGGGATGAATATCTTTCATCAACCATTGACCCAACACCAAAATTTCATAAATATGAGCCGAATGTGGCTGTTTTAACTGGAATATCTTGGGATCATATAAATGTCTTTAAAACCTTTGACATATATGTTGAACAATTCAAAATTTTTATCGAAATGGTCAAAGAAAAATTGATATATTTTGAAGATGACAGTAACCTTAAAAATTTAGTACTGAAATCTAAGTCCAAAGCTAAGTTTATAGCTTACAATGCACCTGCTTATGAGATAATAAATAATAGAACTATTATAAATGGTACGGAGCTAAAAGTTTTTGGCAATCACAATATGCAAAATATTAAAGCTGCAATGGAAGTTTGTAAAATTTTAAAAATCGATAAAAAAAATTTCTTGCAAAGCATATCAACCTTTAATGGTGCTGAAAGGAGGTTAGAAACAGTTAAAAAAACAAATACATCAACATTATTTAGAGATTTTGCGCATTCTCCATCAAAGTTGCAAGCAACAATTAATGCTGTTAAAAATCAATTTAATAGAAGGTTAATTGCATGTATGGAGTTAAATACATTTAGTAGCTTAAATAAGTCTTATTTATCAGAATATAAAGAATGTATGGATGAAGCAGATATTGCAATTATTTATTACAACCCAAAAAATATTAAGTCAAAAAATCTTGAGAAAATTAGCAAACAAGATATTTTTAAAGCTTTTGCAAACAAGGACTTAAATATTTTCGATGATTCAAAAAAACTGGAAAAATTTATTAAATCTTTTCATTTTAAGAACACAAATCTTCTTATGATGAGCTCTGGAAACTTTGATAATATCAATATTGAAAATTTAATTGATTGAAGCTTAAAGCTTTTATTCCAAAGCATTTCCTAATGAAATCAAAAATGCGATAGCAAAAATAACAAAAATTATACCTAATAATAAAGTTAACAATCCCAACGATAGACCAGCAATTGCCATTCCTCTACCTCTTTTTTTTAATCCAACACTTCCAAGCACTATTGCTAAAATTGAAAATAGTAAACCTACTATGGGAGCTACAAAAAATAACGGAATTGACAATAAACCTGAAACTAATGAGATGGATCCAAAAGGAAACCCATAATCATTTTTTTCTGTTTTCAGCTGATTAATCATTTGGTTATTTGTTTTTACAGATAATCTTTGACTTTCATAATTTTGAACAGGAAATGATCCATTTGAAAAAAAAGGAAATAATAGCATGAAACAAAAGATTAAATGTATTTTGCTCATAATTTTAATTCAATACCAAATTATAAAAAATGAAAAAAATACTCATCATAATCTTTTTATTTTTTCAATCACAATTAAATGCTGAGGAGTATGTTGGAAGTATAATATTATCTGATAGCACGATATATACATTTGAATTAAATTTAATCATTAATAAAGAAAATATAACAGGATATTCGATAACTAATTATGGTACTCGTAGTGAAACAAAATCAAGTATTGAAGGGACTTTTGATAAAACAAAAAATGAATATATAATAATTGAAAAACAAATAATTTATACAAAATCAAAGGAAAGTATTAAAAATTTTTGCCATTTAAGAATAGTTCTAAGTAAAAAGGGATCTTTTAAATCTAAAAGACTTGAAGGTGAATTTATTGGATATTTTGATAATAAAGACAAATGTGCTGAGGGAAAAGTTATACTTATTAAGAAAGAAAAACTAAAAAAAATTGAGAAAAAAATAAATAAAAGAATTCAAAAAAGTATAAATGACAAATCAGAAGATAATAACAAAAAAATAACTCTAAAGAAAAATGATAAATTCTATATTGAAAGCAGTAAAAAATACGTTACCATAAAAGTATGGGATCCAAATCAAGAAGATAATGATATGATTCTCATGAAATTTAATGATGATTTAATCCTTGAAAATTATTCAACAAAAAATAAACCAAAAAAAAGAAGAGTAAAGCTAAGTAAAGGCAGAAATACATTAGTAATTAGTGCTATAAATGAAGGAACTAATCCTCCAAATACTAGCGCAGTTGAAATCAAAGTAGAGAACAAGGTATATCAAATTCAAACTGATTTAGAAGTGAAAAATGATATAATTATTTTCATAGATAGAAAATAAAATTAGTGACTCTGGAGGGAGTCGAACCCCCAACCTCCTGATCCGTAGTCAGGTGCTCTATCCAGTTAAGCTACAGAGCCATTTTACAAATTTAAAAACTGAAAATTAAAATATGTTGATCAATTATCTTATTTCAACATTTAAACCATATAGACTTAGATCATATCTAAATTGCTCTAGAAAGTCAATCTCTCCTGTTAAAACAACACAACTTCCTTTAAGGTGTGTTAAAACAGCGCATTGTTCTGCTTGCAACGGAGTGTGATCACAAATAGCCTCTAGACAATCAGTAACGTGTTCAAAAGTGTTATAATCATCATTTACAAGAACTAGTTCTTTTAAAAGGGTTTTACTTTTTTGGTTACTTAAAGGTTTAGATTTGTTGGCCATCTATTGTTTCTACTTTTATTAAAAACGTTCAATATTATGAAAAAAAACTTATGAAAAAAAACATTAATTATACTTATTTAAATTTTTTATGAAACGTTCAACGTTAGCTTTTGTTTCTAGAGTATATTTATATGGTTTCTGGTTTTTTCTTTGCTTTGCTTGCCTTTTAGAGTCCTTTGTTTCTTTAATAATATTCATAAAATCATCATTAGAGGAATAACATTTCATTATACCATTTTTGTAGTTAAAATAATAGATATCATCAAACTCTGTTTTAAGATAAATTGTAAATTGATTTTTGTTTCTTTTTTTATCAAGAATAACTTTCCCCTCAAGAAGTGAGTTTATTTGATTATTTAAAATGTTTCCAAGTCCGATATAACCATTTGACACGTAAGATTTAAGAGTTGAATTCCAAACCAAATTAACATTAGTGAAATTAAGAGTACTAACCATTTCGCTGGGAAATTCAGCGAACTCATCACTTACTTCAAGATCTAAATACAAATTTTCAGCTTCATTAGTTCCAACAACCTTACACAAATTTAAAAGATAGTTTTCATCAAAATTGAAATCTAAATCTCCAGGGGCAGAGTAGATATCATCAACCATTAATTGTAAAGCTTCATCATTAAAGTAAAAATCAAATAAAAGAAAGCCTTCAAATGATTTTAAATTATTATGGGTGGTAAAGTTTCCGTATGAATCTATTTTCACCCTACCCACATCTGAAGTGAGATTAACTTTACCTGTACTTACAGACTTACAAGACTTATCATCAAAAGAAAAATAACTACTAGAGCTATCTCGTTGTCCAAAAATAAAGGTGTCATTATTAGTGAAAGTTATCTTATTTTCTAATGAAAGTAAACTTTTATCATTTGATTTGAATTTTTTATTCATTAAAAGTGGATATACAGTTAAAGAATCAGAACTAAAAAAATGTCCATAATAAATACTTCTTGAAAATTCATTAACACTATTTTTCTCCAAATTAATAACAAGTGAGTCTAAATTAAGTTTAGAATTAAAACTAACCCAATCAGTAAATAAACAATTACTAACAATTTTAAAATATCCATTGAAATTAAAATCACTTGAATTTCTAAACATCTTTAACTTTCCATTAAACTTAAATTTGTCATTAATCTTAAATTCTTTATCTTTTTCTATTGATGCTTTTGCATTAGTTACAAAATCTTTGGTAACATAAATAGAATCAAAAAATACTTTTTGATTTTCATACTTAAAATTGTAATACCCTGATGCGAAATATTTATTGGCATCAAGAATATCAACTTTACAATTATAAAATTTGTAATTTGTGTTAGAATCAACTAATGTTATGTTGCAATTCTCTAGAGACTCCACCCTACCGTTTTCAATGAATATCTTTGAGCTTGAGTTACTAATTTCTGCATCAGCGACAACTAAGGAGTTAATTCCGTAAATTTCTAACTTATCAATAGTTAAATCATATTTTGCATAGTTAGCTTCAAATGATAGTGAATCCTCAGTGCTTGATGTAGAAACGAATTCTAAAAATGAACTTTGATTTAAAGAGTCTCCAAATTCAAGTATATCATTTCTTATATCCCAATTCAACTTATCTATTCTGCAGAAATAATTATTTGTTACAAAATTTACTGATGACATGATTCCATTTGAAAAGAAAGTTCCTTTCTTCTCATAAATATCAATATTAGTTCTTAAATTTTTTGTTTCAAAGCTGAGTTTATCACCATTGTATACAAATAGATCAGCTGTATCAGACTTGAACCACTCTGCATTGAAGTTGAACCTTTGGGCATGAACCTCTGAATTATCTAGCTTCATTTTACCTGCACCAGTAAGTCCTATGGGTTGGAAACATAATTTTCCATCAAAGGAGGCTTGATTTTCATAAAAAGAAAAACTTGAATCAATTTTATTAATGAATACTTTATCCTGAAATGGATGATATTTTGAAAGTGTAACACTGTTTTTTACATCAGGAAATTCGATTCCATCCTTTATTTGATCAATGAAAATTGAATCGGTCAATAAAATAGCTGAATCTGGGAAAAAGAATACTTCTTTATTATGATAAGTAGAGTTTAAATATTCTAATCTTCCGTTTCCCTTTAGACCTTTGTTACTCAAGTTAATATTAGTGTAGTATTTTGTTTTGCCATAAATTTCTTCGCCAGTATCTGCGAATATTTTACTAAATCCTAATGAATAATCATCTTGAAGCTTTAAGGTATCAGAAAAATTATTAAAGATGCCTGCAGAAACAAAATCACCGGAAAAGGCTAAACCTTTTCCGCTGTAATTCTCTAAACTATCAATCTCAAAAGGGTCCAAGTGGAAGTAGAATTTTTTCCTATCATAGACAGAATTAAAAATTGATTTGTCATCATAATATACGAATGACCTTTCAAAACTTCTAAAAATTGGATAATTAGGAAAACTGTCTCTGTAAATACCTGATTTATTATTTTCATTATCAATTACTAAATCTCCGGTAACTGACTGCAAGACCGTCTTGACATCAGTCAAAAGTTCATTTCCATACATATCTTTCTTTACAGGTAATTTTGGAACCTTAAGTCTGACAGAGTCTATTTTGTTTAAATTAATTTTGAAATCATCATATATGAAATCAAATTTTTTGCCGAACAAATTGAATCTTCCGGATCCAGCTGAAATAAAGCCAGAAAAAGAAAAATCTCTGTTTTTCTTAAATACTAACCTACCTTTAAATGGTTTTAAGAATACACTCTGAGTTTTACTTAGAGTTATATTTCTTACGCCAGCAATCATCAGATCCTTATTTTCTAAATTAATAGCTGCATTTACAATTTTATTTTTTGAATTGTTTCTTAAAGAGGAAACAAAACTTATAACATCATAGTCACTTAGTTTAGACTTTGCTTTGATATATTTCTCAACATTTTCTTGGACATAAATTCTTTCCTCACCAGAATCATAAAATAAAAATCCATGATTTGACAAGTTTATAAGATAGTTTTTTACTTGCAACATCGGATATCCAATATATTTAGCAAAGTCTGAGACATAAAAGATATTTTCTTTTTTGTCTCTAACATAGTTACTTATTAGTATTAGAGGATGTATTTCATCAATTCCTGCTAGCATATCATATTTTTTTTCATCAAAAAAGTCAAGTGATTCAAATTCAACATTTGAAATAGATGCACCAGGCACTGAACCGAACTCAATCAAGCTACTATCAATTGACCATTCCATCATTTCAAAATAAATTGACATTTTATGATATGAGTTAATCATTGGTTTTCTGAAAGAAGTATTGATTGAGTTAAAAAGTTGTAATTTTCTTTCATCATCAAAATATTTTAATTTCAAATCAGAGTGAAAAATTGAATCATTATCAAAGTAAATCTTAAGTGCACATGAACTTGAAGTCAATGATTTACTCTCCAAGTTAAAACGGTCTGACTTGGCTACTAATAATTTTTTACCATTTTTTTTAAATATAATTTTGGCATCAGCATACTTTCCTCCATCAGCAATAAACTTTTTACCATTTAGCATGTATCCCCCCTCATAATCTATCCCATTAAAAATTTCTGCAAGAAAAATTTTCTTTGAATATGAAGTAAATCTTGGGTATGTTTGAGACATTTTTCCAATTGAAATTCTATTTTGAAACTTACCTGTTAATGGTTTATCAAATAAATATTTATTATAAAAGAAAACAGAATCACAATTTATCTTAGTAGAACGTGTGTCAATTTTGTATTTATCTAAAATGACATAAATGCTGTCTGAGGAAATTGAATGAGTTGACCAGTCTACTACTCCTTCTTCACCATTCCATTTATTTTTAAAAGGATAATATTTTCCTCTGGTTAAATTTATTTTAATAGAATTTCCCTTAGCAGTGCACATAAGATTAGTAGGATCAGAAAATACAACAACTGGATTTTCACCTACATACTCAAAAAAAACTTTAGAATCAGAATAAGACCAATTTAAAGTTTTAGTTTTTCTAATAGACTTTAGCTGAACAAGATCTGATGTATAAATTAGAAAATTATTAAATTTATTAATTGTATTTTCTTGCAAAACCTTTTGTAACACATTGATCCAACTATCTAAATCATGACTGTTGGATGAGAAAACTAATAAATATGATTCGAAAAAATTTCTAAAATGAGAATTAGGCTTTAATTTTTTTTGAATCATAAAATTTAATAGTCTACCAGTTTTCAAATCTTTATTCTCTGATAGGATTTTACTAAAGTTTTTATATGAAGATTTTAAATCTTTGTTTTCTTTCAGTTTTAAATACGACTCAAGTTTCTTTTGAATTGACTGTTCCTGAATTGAAGATTCGTTGTTTATTTGAGCGTTCAGTAAACTGAACTGAAAAACGAAAAATAATAAGAATGTTATTTTTTTGTTCTTAACATTAACCATCCATTTTTATTTTTTTTAGTTGTTAATTGAAACTTTGAGTCTTTAATCTTATTTAGCAAAATTTCAAAGTCAGTTTCAAGAAAACCACTTAAAATAAATTCCTTGGCTTCTGTCTCAATAAAGGCTTCAAAGCTCTTCAAAATAACATTTCTATTAATGTTTGAAATTATTAAATCAAATTTTTTGTTTTTTGGCACTTTATCATCTTTTATTAACTCCACATTGTCAATATTGTTCTTTTTAAGATTTTCAAAAGTATTATCTATGCATTTATTATCGTAATCAATTGCAGTAACTGACTTAGCATTTAATTTTGCAGATAAGATTGATAATATGCCTGTTCCACATCCAAAATCAAGTACATTCTTATTTTCTAAATTTATATCAAATAACTCCTTGCATATCAAAAAAGTTGTTTCGTGATGCCCAGTTCCAAATGACATTTTGGGATCGATAATTATTTCATATTTGAGGTTAATCTGCTTGTGAAATGAAGCCCTAATGATACAGTCATCATTAATTTGTATAGGTTCAAAATTACTCTCCCACTTTTTGTTCCAATTTTCAGTGATTATTTTATTATGGGTGAATTTGAAATTAAGATTTTTAGATAATATTTCGATTTCATCAATTAAATCATCTGTTACATTACCCTCGCTAGCGTAGGCATAAATATTGTTTTTGGCCTCTTCACAAGACTCAAAGCCAAGTTGAAAAAGAAAAGCAGTTATAATTTCAACAGATTGTTCATTAAAGTTACCAAGGGTTAATGAAAACTTAAAATAATTCACCTATTCTAACTATTTCAATAAAATCATCATGAATAAGTGAAGCCCCTCCAACTAGTCCACCATCTATGTCTTTCTGTTTAAATAAGTCTTTTGCGTTATTTTTGTTGCAACTACCACCATAAACAATTTTTATTGTTTCTGAAATTTCTAAACCATACTTCTCTTTAATTAAATTTCTGATATATAAATGCATTTCTTGAGCCTGAGATGGTGTTGCGGTTTTACCTGTTCCAATTGCCCAAACTGGCTCATAGGCAACTATTAATCTTTTAATACTTTTTACATTTATTTTATCTAGTACCGATAATATCTGATTCTTTACAACTTTAAAATGCTCATTTTTGTCTCTATCATTTTCATGCTCACCAACACAAAAAATTGGAACAATATTATTTTTTAAACATTGATTAATTTTTGTTGTTATTAGTTTAGATTCCTCGCCAAAATAAAGTCTTCTTTCAGAATGCCCAATAATACAATAAGTTACACCTAAAGACTTTAGCATTTTAGCAGATATCTCTCCTGTATAAGCACCATTTTCATACTCACTCACATTTTGAGATGAAACCATAATTTGCGGATTATTTTCACAAATTTTAAGAACAGCTTCTAAGTATAAATTAGATGGTGCAACAACTAAGTTGTTTTGAAAATTATTTTTGGAAATCATCTTACTTAGCTCTTTGGCTTGAGAGTAATCTAAATTCATTTTCCAGTTTGCTATAACTAATTTTTTACTCATTACACTTTAATTCTAGGATCAATAATTGAATATAAATAATCAACGACAATATTTACAAAAACAAATATCAAAGATACAAGAAGAACTATACCCATTACAACTGGCACATCTAAATTATTCAAAGAATTAACCAATTCCTTTCCGATTCCGTTCCATCCAAAAATATATTCCACAAATACAGAACCAGCGAGAAGAGATGCAAACCACCCTGAGATTGATGTTATAACTGGATTTAATGCATTTACTAGAGCATGTTTGAAAAGAACTTTAAACTTTGAAAGACCTTTTGATGTTGCTGTTCTAATATAATCCATTGATAAAACTTCAATCAGTGAGTTTCTTGTCAATTGAGTGATTATTGAAAGAGGTCTAAGAGAAAGTGTTAAAGCCGGTAAAATAAGATTAATTAAACTCAGCTTTTTTTCTCCAGAATAGTCGTCTATCTCAAATAAACTTCCCGTCACACTCAAATTAGTATAATCATGAAGTAAAAATCCAAAAATCCAAGCAAATAACATTGCACTAAAGAATGAGGGTAATGATATTCCAATTGCCGTGAAAAAAATTATTAATCTGTCAAAAAAAGTATTAATAAATATTGCACAAAGGATACCTAAAATTATACCTAAAAAAGAAGCCAAAAGCATCGAACTTGTTGCTAAAACCACTGTATTTGGAAAAGTACTCAAAATAATAGATGACACACTCTCTCCTTTCTTAAAATAAGATTCTCTCAAATATGGTTTTTTCACAACTATTGATTTTGAACCAATATTAAAAATTTTAAAAAATTTATATTTTTTTTGTTTAGCATATGTGTAATTGTCTTTATTGGTGTTCTCCAAAACAGATATGAAAGAAAGATCATTAATATAGTATAAAAACTGTATGAACACAGGCTGATCTAGAGCATATTTCTTTTTTATCTCATTAAGCTGCTCTGAGTCCTCTCTTTTGTCTAACATCATTCTTGCTGGGTCAGCAGGTAAAACATTAAATAAAAGAAATATAACGACTATAACTCCCAAAATAACTAGCATGGTATCGTATATTTTTGTAAGCAGAAAATTTCTCAAATTATTTAATTAATTTTTCGAAATGATTGTGATGTAATTTTTCAATAACAGTTCCTCCTTGAATTCTCAAAACTCCAGGATTTGATCTTACTATAGTTTTTAAAACTGTTTCATCTGAGTAGCTGAAATCAATATTTAAATCATTATTATCATTAAAATTTTTGATTATGTTTTCATTTGAAGCAGTTAGAAAAATGATTTGTTCATCTATTGATTGCATATATATGTTTTTAATGTTGATAATGGATTTCTTATTAATCTTGTTTAAATCATAGCTAACAAAGACTAAAACATTATCCAAATTCAGGACCGAATCAGTAATATCAATGTTTTTATTTTGAATTGAAAAATCTGTTATCTTAGGCTCATAGCCTTTCATAAGTATTTTTGTTTTATCAGTGAAGTTCAAATACTCATACCTATCTGTATTACTTAACCACATATCTGCAACCATTTCAAGCTCTTCTCCTGTTTGAATATCTCTTACAAGATAGATTGGGGACTCTTCAGTGCAAGGTAAATTTAACTCAAAACAAGTTTTCATATTATCACTTATGTTTTGACCAACAGCATATGGCCTATAGTCTTTCAATGGTAAATTATTGTATGTGTAAAAAGCAAAAATTGTAGATACTAGCGTTACTAAAAAAATGTATACATGGTCTCCTTTTTTGGAAAAAAAAGATTTGAAGCTATCTTTTCCTTTATATATTACTACTAAAATAATTAATATTATTACGTCCTTGTAAAACGAGTCCCATGGTCTTAGCTTTAAGGCATCTCCAAAACACCCACAATCTGTAACTTTCTCAAAATAAGCTGAATAGAAAGTGAGAAAAGTGAAAAATATCATCATCGCGGAAGTACAAAAGAATGTAAATCTAAATTTTGTAGCAGTAATTAAGAGAGCTCCTAATACAACTTCAAAGATGCATATTAAAAAAGCTAGCTGTAAAGAAATTGGAGAAAAAAATTCTATGTTAAGTACTTGAAAGTACTCATTTAATTTGTATGAAAAACCAATAGTATCATTTACTTTCAAAAGTCCTGAAATAATTAAAAAAACTCCAATAAAAACTCTAAGAAAGGTAGAAATAATTTTATTCACTTTTTTCTAATTTAATTAACGCAAAAACTGCGTAATTTAACATATCTAAATAATTAGCATCTATACCTTCTGAAATAATTGTAGATCCATTATTTTTCTCAATTTGCTTTACTCTGTATATCTTTTGAAGTATGAGATCTGTTAGAGAACTTACTCTCATATCTCTCCAAGCTTCACCGTAGTCATGATTTTTCGCAATCATCAGATTTTTAGCCTCAGAAGTTATACTTTTGAATAAATTAATTGCTTCTTCATTTTTTACATCATCAATTGAATCGGAAATCCCAAGTTTAATTTGAGACAAACCTATTACGGCATAATTTACTATTCCAATAAACTCTTTTTCAATTCCTTCATCGACTTTTTGTATGCCTTTTAACTCTATGCTTCTAATGCGTTGAGCCTTAATGAAAATTTGATCTGTTAATGAACTAATTCTTAATATTCTCCACGCAGATCCATAATCTTTTAGTTTCTTTGTAAAAATGTCTAAACAAATGTCAATTATAGAATCATATTCAACTAAAGTTCTCTTCATCATATATATTAATGTACAAAGATAAAAGTTTTAATTCTGACATTTCTATTGAAAAAATTAACTATTCAACTTTTTTTTCAACAACCAAGGTTATGGGTATTCTAAACATCACTAATAATTCATTTTATGATGGTGGTAAATTTATTAAAGAAAGTTCTATAATAAAGCAATGCAAAAAAATGATTGAGGAAGGAGTTGATATCATCGATATCGGAGCATGCTCATCAAAACCTGGCTCATCTCCTGTTGAAGAAAAAAAAGAATTAGAAATTATAAAAAAATACACCAAATTAATAAAGCAGAAATTTCCAAAAACTATAGTTTCAGTGGATACCTTTAGATCTTCAGTTGCTGAAATTGCTATCGAAAATAATGCTGATATCATAAATGATATTTCTGCTGGAAAATTTGACTCAAAAATTTTTGATGTTGTAGCAAAAAATAATCTCCCCTATATTTTAATGCATATGCAGGGAGAGCCAAAAAGCATGCAAGAGAAACCTACCTACAAAAATATTATTAGAGAGTTACTTGATTTTTTTGAAAAAAAGATAAATTATTTAAATAATAAAGGAATAAAAAAAATAATTATCGATCCAGGTTTTGGTTTTGGAAAAAGTCTTAAAGACAACTATACGATATTAAAAAACATAAAAAAATTTCAAAAATTTGGATACCCAATTATTGCTGGTGTTTCAAGAAAATCAATGCTCACTAAACTTTTAGATATTGATTCGAAAGATGCACTAAATTCAACAACAGTAGTGAATACAATTGCTCTAACCAAAGGATGTAAACTTCTTAGAGTTCATGATGTAAAACAAGCAAAAGAAATTTTGAAAATATTAGACTATTTAAAAGAAAAGTAGTTTACATTTTTTCTAGAACTTCAAAGCCTAGCAAGTCGGCAGAGGATTTGATTATTTTAGAAACTTCCTCAGAAATTGTAAGCCTTAAACTACGTGTCAATTGATCATCAACTAGTATTTCATTATTTTGATAATATCTATTATATATTTTAACCATTTCGAAGATATAATTACAAATTAGTGAGGGGTTATAAGATAAAGCAGAGTCTCTGATGACCTCGGGATACTCAATAATTTTTTTTATTAAATCTTTTTCAATTGAATTAATTTCAACTTTTTTTATTTCAATATTAGTATTATTTTTTCTTATTAGAGACTTTATTCTGGCATAAGTATACAAAAGAAATGGACCAGTATTTCCATTGAAATCTATGGATTCTTTTGGATTAAACATCATATTTTTCTTAGCATCAACTTTAAGTAAAAAATATTTTATTGCTGCAAGAGAAATTACCTCATGATCTTTATTAGAAAGATCATTTTTTTTATTTAACTGATTTGATAGTTCAAGCGAGGAGTATAGAACATGATTTAACAAATCATCAGCATCAACAACAGTCCCTTCTCTTGATTTCATTTTACCTTCAGGTAGATCAACCATTCCGTATGACAAATGATGACACATGTTAGCCCATGAATAATTCAATTTTTTTAAAATTTTAAATAAAACATCAAAATGATAATTTTGTTCATTACCAACAGTGTATACCATTTCTGAAAATTTAAAGTCTTTAAATCTTTGTATAGCAGTTCCAATATCTTGAGTTATATAAACGGCTGTTCCATCTGATCTTAGCAAAAGTTTTTCGTCCAATCCAAATTCAGTCAAATCTACCCATACTGAATTGTCTTCTTTTTTATAGAAAACGTTGCTTTTTAATCCTTCCTCGATTAAATCTTTTCCTAATAAGTATGTTTCACTTTCGTAGTAATTTTTGTCGAAAGTAACACCTAATTTCTTATAGGTTTCATTAAATCCTGCATAAACCCAATTGTTCATTTGAGACCACAATTTAATAACTTCACTATCATTAGATTCCCATCTAAGTAAAAGTTCTTTGGCTTTTGTGTTAAGCCTAGACTTATTTATACATTCATACTCACCATAACCTTTATTTCTAAGTTCAACTAGCTCTTTATTATATTCTTGATTAAATTTTACATAATATTTTCCAACTAAGTGGTCTCCTTTCATATTTATCTTTTCTGGAGTTTCTCCATTACCAAAAGTTTGCCAAGCTAGCATTGATTTACAAATATGAATACCTCTATCGTTAATGATTTGAACTCTTTTAACATTTTTACCAGTTGCCTCTATTATTCTTGAAACTGAATCTCCTAAAACGATATTTCTCACATGACCCAAATGAAGTGGTTTATTAGTGTTTGGAGATGAAAATTCAACTAAAGTAGTCTCAGATTTATTATTTTTTTTTGTGATTCCATAATTTTTAGTTTTGGATATTTTGATTATCGACTCAATCCAAAAATTATTATTTAACACTATGTTTAAGAATCCCTTTATTACATTAAAAGAAGAAATAAACATTATATGTCTAGATAATAAGTAACCAATTTCATTACAAATTTCTTCGGGTGATTTTTTAAAAATTCTAATTAAAGGAAATACAACTAAGGTTAGATCACCTTCAAATTCCTTTCGTGTTTTTTGAAATTCAATAATATTTTTATCAATTCCATATTTCAAACTAATTATGTCCTTGATGTTATCTTTTAAATTATTCAACATAACTAAAAATTTCTGCTATCATGCATCTAGTACTGCCTCCACCAATTTTTTCTATTGTTTCAACATTACAAATAGCAAAGTCTGTCATTGATTCTAGAAGTTTTTTTTGATCAGTTGATAGTACATTAAATGCTGAAGATGACATGACCAAAGTTTTGTATTTTCCTTGTAGCTGTAGCATGTTGCCCGCAAAATTATTTTTCTGTTCTTGTGAAATGTCAATTATTTTCTTTCTACTCTTTTCCAACGACAAAATAACATTTTTCTTTTGATTTAAGTCATCAATTGAGTCCAAACAGATAACACAAAAATCTGAACATACACTCATCATTACATTCGTGTGGTAGATAGGTGAAAGAGTATTATTAATTTTTTGGTAGGAATTGAATAAAACAGATGAGTAACCAAACTCTTTTGAAAACTGATTAACAAGTTCTTTATTGGTTCTTTCAGAAACTGATGCATAAAGAATTTTGTTTTTCCTATCCAATATCATACTTCCTGTCCCCTCTAGAAATTTCTTGCCTTCGTTTTCTTTTCTAAAATCAATAATTTTTGAAAAATTATAATCTTTAATTAATTTTTCGATAATATCTGTTCTAACCTCAAGACGCCGATTGCTAGCATACATAGGATACAAAACTATTTCTCCGCTCTTATGCGTTGAGATCCAATTATTAGGAAAGATTGAGTCAGGAGTAACAATACTTTCTTTATCCTCAAAAACTTTAACATTTACACCTTTTTCTAACAATTGATTAACCATGCCATCAAACTCAATCAAAACATCTCTATTTAATTTTTTATCTGAAATCGTAATATTTTTTTGATAAAAATTATTTTCAGAGGTTTCATGATTAAATGCAAAATGCATAGGTTTTATCATAAAAATATTATTAGTAAGCTGCATTATTTTCTTTTAAGTGGTAGAGTTGAACATCTAAATAGTCCTCCAAGCTTAGATATTTTTGAAAAATTTATTTCTTCAACTATAAAACCTCTATTCTTTAATATATTATTAACTCTTGTAAATCCAATATCACTTACAATTACGTCATCAGAAATTGAAAATAAATTACAATTCAAATCGTACATTTCCTGATCTGTTATTTTAATTATTTTTTCATTTGAAAAAAGTTCAAATAATAAACTTAAATCACTTATGTTTCTAAAACTATTTTCATGTATCAAAAGATGATTTCTGCCAAGTGGTTGAAAGCAACAATCCAAATGAAGCGTATTTTTTTGTGCATTAAAATCATCTTTTTTTAATTCAAAACTATGTATATTTTTTGATGGAAATTTTTCTTCAATAAATTTCACAGCTTTGAGATTAGTCCTTGCTACTTTATATTTATTAAAATCATAATTGTTAGAATAGCCAATAAAAATATCATTGTTGTTTAAGACAATATCTCCTCCTTCAATAAATATTTCGTTGTCTAACCTTATGATGTTTTCACTGTCAATTTGTGAGATGATTTTAGAGATTCCATGTTGCTCAGATTTCCTTTCGTTAATTATATTGGGAAGAATAAATTTATCATTAATTGCAAAGGCAATGTCTCTAGCAAAAATTTGATTAGTGCTATTAATATTCTGTGGTCTTAGTACCTCAACATCATATTTTTTTAGAACATTAATAAAGCTATCAAGATTATTTGTCAATTCTTTTTCAACAGGATGTGAATTGTTAATCACATTTAATCTTGTTTTTGGATCATAACAATCATTTATTTTTGGAGGCGGACCAAAATCATAAGCAATTCCTAGAACTACTTTTTCAAGTTTAGAATATTCATTTTCAACCCTAATATTTATCATTTTACAAATTTAATTATCAAATAAATTAAAATTTAAGTAATACTTATCATAATTATTAAATTATTAACATAGTAATGATGATACAATCTCTCAACAGAGCAAAAAAAAAAACT
The DNA here is from genome assembly GCA_902587125.1 of uncultured Bacteroidota bacterium. Classification (GTDB taxonomy): domain Bacteria; phylum Bacteroidota; class Bacteroidia; order Flavobacteriales; family BACL11. Next base: position 36,846 of record CACIJW010000002.1, on the reverse strand, counting down.
ATATATTGATATTTTTGATTAGTGAAAAGAATAAAGAAATCATTTAATAATCTCAGAACCAAAGTATTTTCAAAAAATAAATTAAAGGTTCTAGCATATTTTTTATTTGTTGTTTCACTTTTACTTTTTGTTTCCTTCATTTCATTCTTCTTTAATTGGAAAATAGATAGCAACAATATATATTATAACAGTTGGGCTGAAGTAATATCTAACAAAGAAATAATTATAGCTAATAGTCTAGGTAAAATAGGAGCACTAATTTCTCATAAATTTATTTTTATGTGGTTTGGCATATGTGCATTTACAATACCTTTTTTTATCTCTTTGCTTTCACTAAGACTATTTAAAATAAAAACTTTTGATCTTTTAAAATCTTTCACAAACATTACCCTCACATTAATTTATGTACCAGTTTTTATATCTCATTTTTTTGGAGCTACAATTTTTTCTGGAAGTATGGGATATTATATTAGTATATTTTTAATTGATTTATTTGGCACATTTGGCTCATCCACAATTCTTATATCATTACTTATACTTTACTTATCTATAACTTTTGAAGTTGATAATCATAAATTAAAAGGGTTATATGATAAATTGATTCATTTCAAAAATATGATTATGTCAATTAGAAAGAACAAGATGAAAAGTGTTGATGACAATGCTGGTGTTTTAAATGAGGTAGAAACAAACTCAGTTGATGAAGTAAATATTGAAGAAGAAAATGAGGACAAAAATGAAATATTACAAAAAAATATAATAGAAGACTTAGATACAGATGATAATAATATTGAGACAGACGAGCTTGATGTTAAAGTAAATGTAAATCAGAAGGAAAATATTTTGTCAAGCTCAGAAATAGAAAAGAAATTAGAAGAATTAGGTGATTATGACCCGACACTTGAGCTTTCCTCATATCAAATACCCAAAATTAATATTTTGAAAGATTATGGTGATTCAGAAATCAAAATAGACAAAGAGGAGCTCGAAAATAATAAGACAAAGATTGTTGAAACTTTGGGTCATTATAATATAAAAATTGATTCTATTTCAGCAACTATCGGACCAACGATTACACTTTATGAAATTGTTCCTGAAGCAGGTACTAGAATTAATAAAATAAAAAATTTAGAAGATGATATTGCACTTAGTCTTGCAGCCGAGGGTATTAGGATTATAGCTCCAATTCCAGGCAAAGGGACAATTGGTATAGAGGTTCCTAATAAAAATAAGAATGTAGTTTCAATGAAAGAAGTTATTTCTTCAGAAAAATTTCAAGAAAATGATATGGCATTACCTATCGCTTTTGGAAAAACAATTTCAAATGAAACATTTGTAATTGATCTTGCTAAAATGCCTCATTTGCTAATGGCTGGAGCAACTGGACAGGGAAAATCAGTAGGTTTAAATGTTATATTAACATCATTGCTTTACAAAAAACATCCTGCTGAGATTAAATTTGTACTTGTTGATCCTAAAAAGGTTGAGTTGACTCTGTTCAACAAAATTGAAAGACATTTTCTTGCTAAACTTCCAGATAGTGAAGACGCTATTATTACAGACACAAAAAAAGTAGTTAATACAATTAATTCTTTATGTATTGAAATGGACGAAAGATATGAACTTTGTAAAAAGGCTCAATGCAGAAATATTAAAGAATATAATAACAAATTTATTTCAAGAAAGTTAAATCCAAACGATGGACATAAATTTCTTCCTTACATTGTATTGGTCATTGATGAATTTGCAGATCTAATAATGACAGCTGGAAAAGAAATTGAAACACCTATATCTCGACTTGCTCAGCTTGCTCGAGCGATAGGCATTCATTTAATCGTTGCAACTCAAAGACCATCAGTAAATGTCATCACTGGACTTATCAAAGCTAACTTTCCGGCTAGAGTTGCGTTCAGAGTAACTTCAAAAATAGATTCAAGAACAATTCTTGATTCAGGGGGTGCCGATCAGCTAATTGGTATGGGTGATATGCTAATTTCAACTGGAAGCGAAATGACAAGACTTCAATGTGCTTTTGTTGATACTCCTGAAGTAGATAAATTATGTGAATTTATTGGAAGTCAAAAAGCTTATTCAGAAGCTCATATTTTACCTGAATATGTTGGAGATAGTGAGGGGTCATCATCCGCTGTTGATTTAAATGACAGAGATACATTGTTTGAAGAAGCTGCAAGAACAGTTCTTCAACATCAGTCAGGCTCTACTTCTTTGATACAAAGAAAATTAAAATTGGGATATAATAGAGCAGGTAGAATAATTGATCAGTTAGAAGCTGCTGGAATAGTTGGACCATTTGAAGGAAGCAAAGCAAGACAAGTATTAGTAAAAGATGAGCTATCTTTGCAAGAAATTTTAAATCAACTAAATTAAATGAAATATCTGATTACTCTATTTTTATCTTTTTCAGTTACTGTATTTAGTCAAGATGCCAGTCAAATATTAAACAGTCTTTCTGAAAAAACAAAATCTTACAAAAATATATCAATTGATTTTGATTTTAAATATGAGAATGAACTTGAAGATATCAGAGAAAAAAAAAGTGGTAAAATTATAATTGAAAATGAAAAGTTCAAATTAGAAATTGATGATCAAATAATAGTCTGTAACGGTAAAGATCAATGGATTTATTCCAAAGAAACTAATGAAGTACAGATTTTAGAATATGATAGAACCAATGAGTTCATGAATCCTAAGAACTTACTAAATATTTATGAACAAGGGTACAACTATAGATATGACAAAGAAATTGAAATAGATTCCAAATTCTATCACTTGATTGATTTGTTTCCAAATGAGGAAAATAATGAAATTATTAAAATTAGTCTAGCTATAAGCAAAGATGAAAATATGGTAAAAAAGATTGAAGCTTTTGAGTCAAACGGAGCAATCTACACATATACTGTTATCAAATCTAGATATAATCGTAAAAATTTGAAATTTGATTTCAATACATCAAAATATGAAAATATTTACATTATCGATCTAAGATAGTTTTATCTGTAAAGATTAACCTCTCCATTTCTTTTAATTATCTCACCAACACTATCTTCTATCTCAAGAGACCAAAGATATAATCCAGCTTGGGTGTTTTCTCCTTTCCACTTTTTTGCAATGTTATTTGAAGAAAATATTATCTCACCCCATCGATTATATACAGAAAATTTGTAACGTCTACAATCTCTAAATATGTCACCAACTGGACCAAAACTATCATTTATTAAATTTCCATTTGGGGTAAAGGAATTTGGAATATAAAAATTATGTTTTAGCTTGATTGCAATTTGTTTTATTACAGAATCTATACATAAATTTGAATCAGAAACTGTTAATTGAACATTAAAAACACCAGATTTTTGATAAATATGTACTGGATTTTCAAGAGTACTAAATGATGAATCACCAAAAGACCATTTATATGAAATAATATTCTCACTAAGATTTGTAAAAAAAACAAGAGAATCATAATCACTCAGATTGGAAGTATAAAATGAATACTCAGCAATTGGATTTAAATCAATATTTATAAATTTCACCACGCTGTCTGTACAACCTTTATTTGTTGTTATCAATAGCTTTATATCATACTGCTGACTGTTTTTAAAAATATACTCAAATGATTGCCCGTAAAACTTATTAGACTGAACTACCCATTCTAGCAACTGGATACTATCTGTTGATGAGCTATTGTTCTGAAAAATTGTCGGGTTATTAATACAATTTCCATAATAGGTGAAATCAGCAACTGGATTTTCATATTCTTTTATATAAATGGAGTTTGAATTTGACTTACATCCAAATTTATCTGTAACTTGAGCATAGTAGTTACCCTCGTCGGTTGCATATATTGATTCCTCTGTACTACCAGTGCTCCATAGTACTTCAGAGTACATTGAATCTAGTGTAATTTTTAAACTATCTCCTTCACATATTTCATAGCTATTTGAACTAATTGTCACAAATGGATTTTCTGTTATAACAATTATTAAACTGTCTGACCCAGAACATCCATTTATATCAATTTCATCTACAATTAGTTTAAAAAAACCTGTGCTATTAAATTTGACAATTATCTCATCAGTTCCGTTACCAGAAATTAAATAGGCTATATTGTTGGATGATTCTATTTCCCAATTATAATTAGATCCAGCACTTCCATTTATATAAAAGTTATGAATTGAATCATCAATACATACTATAACGCTATCTTTTGAAAATAACTTTCCAAAAGAGAACATTAAGACTATAATTAAAAGCCTAATGTTCATTTAGTTGTGAAATATAGGTCCAGTGTTTGGTAATGGATTTACATTTATGTTAACTTGAGCATTAGCTGAACACGAATTAGCATCAGTTCCAACTACTGAGTAAGTTATTGTAGCTGATGTTGACGGAGTAATTACTTGAGTGCTAGAAGTAACCCCATTGTCCCATAAATAGCTTATCGCTCCAGTAGCACTTAAAGTTACACTTTCTCCTATACAAATATTATTATTGTTCGCACTTACAGAAATTATTGGATCGTTGTTTACATTAATAATGACTGAATCGGTTGCTGAACATGAATTATTGTTAGATACAGTTACAGAAAAAATACTTGTTCCAGCATTACTAAGTATTAATATTTGTGACTGACTATTTGACCCATTGTTCCATTGATAACTGGATGCAGCACTTGATAAAAGTGTTATGGTATCATTGATACATATGTTAGTGTCAGATGCAGAAACTTGAGCTATAGGCAAACTATTTACCGATATACTAATTGTATCTGAATTAGAGCATAAATTTACATCACTAGCTGTTACAATATAAGAGTTATTACCAATTGTTGTTGGGTTAACATACTGACTACTTGACTGAACCCCATTTCCCCATTGATAATTTAAACCACCTGAAGCCGAAATTAATACAGAATCTCCTAAACAAATTGAATTAAAAGCTGAACTAGCAACGACATTTGGGAGTTGATCAACCTGAACACTAATTGAAGCTGTATCCAAACAACCATTTACATCTGAACCTATCACAACAAAATTATTTAGCCCAGATACATCAGCTATTATCCATTGACTTGAACTAAGAACACCGTTGAACCAATTATATGAGGATGCTCCACTAGCAGTCAAAAAAAGTGAATCATTAAGACAAACATTCGAACTTGAAGCAGTTAGGGCTATGTTAGGCTGAGCAACAATATCTAAGCTTATTGAGGCATACTTAGATTCGCATCCAGAACTATTTGTCTCTGTTACATAATATACATACTGGTTAATTGCTGTTTGACCAGTGTTATATGTGTTACCACTAAAGATGGGTGAACTTCCTAAAGTGTCAACATACCAATTAATATTTGAGCCAGGAACAAATAAAGAAGAAATTGGCTGATTGACACAACTTGTGATATTGCTTATTGTACTTATTGCTGAAGGTTGAGACACAAGATTTACGGTTACAATGCTAGGTGTTCCTTCACAACCATTAGAGTCAATTTCAACAACCTGAAGGTCATAAGTTCCAATTGCTCCATTCCACAAAATACTAACACTATCATTTTGTGGAGAAACTAATGAATCCATTGTTCCAAAGCTTGTAGGTGCAGAAAGTACTTTCCATTGGTAAGTTGAATTTGAATTAGCTAAAACTTTATAGGGCTCTACGCTACCCCAACAAACAGTTTGTGTTGGTGAGGTACTTGTTTGTGAGTATAAATTTTGACAAAATAATAATGCCAAGAATGATATAAGTATTTGTTTTGTGTTCATAATTTTAATTTTAGTTGTGATATATTAATAGATTATTCATGTTATTTATTGGTACAATAATCCCCTGGTTTGTTGGTGCACCCCATTCACTTGGTCTACACCCACTCTTTTCTCTTATTTTAACTTTAAATTCTGTTGTTTCAGTAATTGGACCATAAGTTATAGGATTTAAGTTTCCCCATCCGTTACTATTAGAAGTCATATTTGTCCAATTATTATTGCTAAGTGTTCTTTTTTGAAATTTAAATTGTGTGATATTTGGAGATGTTGTGATAGCGAAAATAGTTAAAGTATCATTTTCGCAAGCTGGTAGGGGGTTTACAATTATGTTGCTAACGCTTGGTCGTTGATTAACCTCTACTCTTACAGTATCAGTGGACGAACATAGTCCGTTTCCATAGGTTACTGTAAATATTGTATCAGAAAATAATGAAAGTCCATTTACAAACTGTGGATTAGAAATATTAGAGTTAACAAAGAAATTAGATGGTTGCCACTGAGTTGATGATGATGCGAATGAACTAAATGATTGTGATATTAAATTATTTGGTTGACCTCCATAGCAAATAGTTTGATTTGAATCGGCCAAAACACTTATTAAAGCAGATTCTCCAACTTGAGCTGAATCAATAGATAAACAACCATTTTGGTCAGTATAGCTAGCTGAATAGACTCCTGGGCTCAGATTATATATTATAGTATCAATAATTCCATTACTCCATATATAATTATTTGTTGGACTATTTGATGAGTTAATAAATATTGTGTAATCCTCTGTCTCTCCGTAATACGGAGGAGAGAAATTACTTCCTATGTCACAAGGGCCTATTGCAGATAGATCTGAATTGTTCTCATATTGAGAAACAATTCTTAGCCTAGTGTTACCGCTAATTGCAAATGAAGGTACATTTAGTGTAATTGTGTAAAGGGATGAATTGTTAAAGCTTAAGTCTGATATATACTCACCATTATCATAAAAATCTCCATCTCTGTTCCAATCAACATAAACTTTTCCTCCAAAATTAATATATCCAAGAGATGATTGAAGATTTATGTTAATATTATAGCTAGAACCAGCTGTAACATCAGCGATTAAATTAGTATAATTTGAATACGAAGCATTATTGAACGCAGTATTATTATTTATGCTAAAATTATCACCATTTAGACTTACGTTAGAGACGTTATAAAATGAACTGTCAAATGGTCTGCTAATACAATATTGATTATTGTTTTGTATTTGAGATATATAGGCAAAACTAGAATCACAAATTGAGTCAACAACTTGAATATTCAAATCACTAATTTGATAAGTGTTTATGATTATACTATCTGTGGTTTGACAATTATTTACATCTGATGCAGTAACAGAAATTGTTAAAGTATCATCTATATTTATATATTGACTTGTAATCATTCCAGAAATTGGATTTAATTGTCCATAGTTCCAGTCAAAAGAATTAGCAGTAGCTGAGCTTGCACTAACTAATATTGTATCTCCTGGACAAACAGCATTTGTTGCTGATGATAAAGCTAAAGTTGGTGATTGATCTAGAACTATTTTGAAATATTCTCTTTTTTTAAATGTTCTTCCACCCTCATCAACCAACCTTTCCATCCAAATAATAGAGGATAAATTTAAATTAGTATTAGCAATAGTTAGTTCAGCAGTAACAGTAGTATCACCTGTACTCCAAACATATATATCCTCAACTTCCATAAGAAATCTTTGTGTAGCTGTTATAGGAACATCATTCCACAAACCACTTGTCGAACTATTCGCAGCATACATTGATGCATAGTGTTCATTACCTCCAGAATTATTGGGCTCATTTGAATTCCAACTATTTATATTAGAGTTAATTGAGACAGATTTACCATTAGTCCACTGCCAACCACCAGAAGGTTCTGAAAAAGAGGTACTATTGCAGTTTTGAAATGCCCCAATCCATCTATTACGATTACCTTGAACATTATTTAGTATAAAATTATTTTCTGCTTTAGTCTCAATGTGAGACAAATGAGCACCAACAGATTGACAAACATAATCAGCATTAATCCAATTAATAGATCCAAAAACACTTCCTCTGGATCTATAATGATAAGTAGTATAGTTTATATCTGTGTAGGCAACTGGACTATTGAAGTCATTAATACCATCATTGTCTATATCCTGTAGTTGTAGTATAGGAAGCACTGATGAAGTACCAATTAATGTTATTGAATCAGCGTTACTGCAAACTTCAATAGTTTTTCTGCTAACATTATCGTAACCAAATCTTGTAAAAGGCACCTCGGATTGAAAAAAACTTGTTGGAGATGATACACACTCATTATTTAGTGAAGCATATGAGCCACCATCACTTCTATCATAAAAAGTACTGCCTAGCTGACCTAATTGACTTAGATCATCAAGCAAAGTCGAAAAAGAAAACGTATTGTATTCACAATTGTTAAAACATATACTTACCTCTAAACTATTTGAAGCCTGCTTCAAATATGGAATATCTAAAAAGATATCATTCCATACACCTTGTTTTGGAGCAAAATTACCAGAGTATACCGTTTGCCATGCAGAAGAGCCTTCTCTAAATTTAATTTCTAAATCGTACATTACTTGATATCGATAATCATAAAAAGAACCTCTATCTTGAATTTCAAATCCTATGGAAAAGATTGTATCAGCAAGAAAACTTATATTTTGATAGCTAATCTCTGAGCGAGCATCCTCATAGTTTACTCGAAATGGAAAATAAATCGAACTACCTCCATTAGCTATTTGAGAAGTTTGTATATAATTTTGGGATATCGCTCTATCACAAAATATCACACAAACGCAAATTAGTAATATGTATAACTTTTTGTACAATTTTAGAATCTAAATATTATACAAATATACGAGATTAACAGATGAAAGTTACTCTATAGTCATAACTACTGGAACAAGTTCGTAGTCCTCATACTTGACAAGTTGACAATTAGTATTTACAAATCCGTGATTAAAACGATATCTTTCAAAATTAAATTGACTAAGATCTGTCAGAAAATGAAATATAATTTGATATGACAATGCAGAATATTTATCTACGGTCATATTATATTCCTTTTCATATTTTTTTTGAAAATCAAGAAAAAAACCAGAATTATTGTTAAAATAAAATGGATCAAAAAAATGTACATTTAATTTCATTAAGTTATTAATATCCAAATTATCAAAGTCTTTCCAATTACTTAGCCCGTATATAGTAAAAGATGAATCAATACTGCCCAATGATCCAAGTACTTTGGAAACGAAGACTTTATCGAAAGAGGGAACAACAACCACCTGATTGGAATCAAAGGTTTGTCTAATGCTATCTACGTGAGTAAAAATCAATTTGTTTTTATAATGAATAATATTATTTTTTCTGAGCTGGTTAGAGATATAGCTTGAGTAACTTTTGTCTTTTTCCTCAAAAACGATTATGATTTTTTCATCTTTATACTTCTTTAGTTGATTTACAAGCAATTCTGATTGGTTTTTGAAAGGAGTATTAATTTGATAAACATTATTATGGCCCGAAATTTGCTCTGTATTTCTTGAAAAAGGAGAAACAATTTTAAGATTATTGTTATTTTTTAATTTTTTAGCGACCAAATTTATGTTTGATGAATACAAGGGGCCAATAATTATATCCATAAGTGCTAAGTCGTTAGAATTAATTAATTGCTCAATAGCTACACTGTCATTTTCACTATCGTAAACAAAAACATTAATTTTTTTTCCTAATGATGAGATTGAATCTAAGGCTAGTTGCGCTCCTTGAAAAAAAGAAAGTGAAACTTTTGATCTTTCATAAATAAAGTTATTTGCATCTTCTATATCGTCAAAAGATTTAGATAAAGTATCATTTCTTGAAACGTAAAATGGTAAAATAATAGCTATGTTTATTTTTGTGGAGTCAAGTTTAAGTCTTTTGAATTGAAAATCTCTAATTACATCTCCACTATCAAGCGGAATGTATAAAAGCTGCTTATAGTACAAATCACTGTTGATATCATTGTGCTCAATAATATCTTTAATACTAACTCTGTATTTTTTAGAGATTTTGCTAAAACTATCATTATTTCCAACTATATGCTTGATATAAAATTGATTATCAACCTGAATAGTATCATTGGCAAATACGTTTGCTGATAACATTAAAAATAAAATTATAATAAATTTTCTTGCTATTCCCATTCTATAGTTGCTGGTGGTTTAGAACTAATGTCATAAACTACTCTGTTAATACCCTTAACATTATTTATTATTTCATTAGATACTAATGATAAAAAGTCGTATGGAAGATGAACCCAATCTGCTGTCATTCCATCTGTTGAACTAACAGCTCTCAAGGCAACTGTTTTTTCATAGGTTCTCTCATCACCCATTACACCAACAGAATTAACCGGTAGTAGCATTGCACCAGCTTGCCATACCTTGTTATATAAATTATGTTTTTTTAGACTTTCAATAAATATATAATCTACTTCTTGAAGCATTTTAACCTTTTCTTCAGTAATTTCACCTAAAATTCTAATTGCAAGACCAGGGCCTGGAAATGGATGTCTCAATAACATTTTTTTACTAATTTTCAAAGCCTCACCTATCTTTCTTACTTCGTCTTTAAATAAAGTATTCATTGGTTCCAAAAGCTTCAGCCTCATATATTCAGGAAGTCCACCTACGTTGTGATGAGATTTGATGGTTGAAGAAGGTCCTCCTGTTGCAGAAATAGACTCAATCACATCAGGATAAATCGTTCCTTGTGCCAACCATTTTACATCTTTTATTTTTGATGCCTCATAATCAAAAACTTCAATAAATTTATTTCCAATTATTTTTCTTTTCTTTTCAGGATCTGTAATGCCATTTAATGCGCTGTAAAATTCATCTTTTGCGTCAACTCCTTTAACATTTAGACCCATTTCTTTATAACTATCTAATACTTGTTGAAACTCATACTTTCTTAATAATCCATTATCAACAAAAACACAGTTTAACTGGCTTCCAATTGCTTTGTTTATCAGAAATGCAGTAACTGTTGAATCAACTCCACCTGAAATACCCAAAACAACTTTATCTTTTTTTATCTTATCTCTAATATCTTTTATCTTAGACTGTACAAAGGACTCTGAAGTCCAATCTTGTTTAAAGCCACAAATATCAACTAAAAAGTTTTTTAATAAAATTGAACCTTGAGTACTATGGTAAACCTCAGGGTGAAATTGCAATCCAAAGGCAGTTTTTTTTCTTAACTCATAGCCAGCTACTCTGACATCTTTAGTTGAGGCTATGACATCTGAATTTTTAGGCAGATTTACGATTGTATCAGCATGACTCATCCATACTTGAGAGTCTAAATCTATTCCTCTCATAAGTTGTGAAATTTTAGAAACATAGCATAGGTTTGCCCTTCCATATTCTCTAAGGCTTGACTTTGTGACTTTTCCTCCATATTCTTTAGCTATAAACTGTGCTCCATAGCACAAACCTAGCACTGGAATTTTGCCAATGATTTCTTTTAAATCAATTCTTGGAGAATCAATTTCATTAACGGAAAATGGACTACCTGAAAGTATTATGGCTTTGGCTGAAGAAAGATTTAAATGCTTATTGTAAGGAAAAATTTCACAGTAAACATTTAACTCTCTGATTCTTCTTGCAATTAATTGAGTGTATTGAGATCCAAAATCTAATATTAATACTTTATCAATCATCTGTCTCTAAAAATAGAAAATTATTATCTAGTGGATTTAAATTATCCTTTAGCATTTTCATAAAGTTTTCACCATAAACTGCATAATACTGAATAAGACTATCATTTCTTTCTTGCAAACTATTTTTTGGGTTAAATCTATTTCTTAAAAACTCTACTCTGTTTATTAATATTTCGTTTCTTTTCTTCAAATCTCTGACTATTTTCTTACTTATCTTTTTAATTGATTTATTTACTTTTTGATACTCTGAATTGATACTTTCTTCAAGATGCAAATCTTTAAATCTAAACTTGATTGCATCAAAAATTTTTTTAATTTCTTGATTTTCATTATGTAACTCATCAAAATTATTTTCAGCAATTATAATTTTCTTCTCAATATCATTAAGATTTTTTAAAAATTTATCTGCACTTAAATTGAGTTTAGATAAGTTGATTTTTATTTTCTTATCTAAAATAAAAAGAGAATTTCTCAAAATTAATATTGGAAATGTTAAGTTTAATTCAGAAAAAACACCCTTTAACTGCATCCAATAAGCAATTTCAGCAGGGCCTCCAATATATCCAATATTTGGAAGAATCAACTCTTGATAAACAGGTCTAAATAATACATTGGGACTGATCTCTTTAGAAATATCTTTAATTTCAGAAAAGTTTTCTTTTGTCACCTTAACTCTTTCTCTATCCCTTATAGCAAAGAAATTATCATCTGATACATTTACTTGATTGTGATATTTACTTGCTAATTGTTTTGAGGTTTTTTTGAGAATATCAGTGTATTTCTTTGTTTTAATATCATTCTCAGCTATTTTAACTAATCTTCTCTTTAGTTCAGAAGCATTTGCATCAATACAAACAAGACCATATTTACCAAATAATTTGTTAAGCATTGATAATGTAGCACTACTCAAATCTTTATTTTCTAAATAGGAATTGAAAAAAATTTCTTCAAAACTCTCACTTAAGACTTGATTGCCAAAGGAATGTTTTATTGACTGAATAAAATCTGAAAAGTTTTTTGTATTGGCTTTACCTGAGGGACCAACATATTCTATTTCCCATTTTACATTTTTTCCATTAATATTAACTGAGCTAAGCTCGTCAATATCATGATCTTCACTTGCTAACCAAAATATTGGAACAAAATTATATTTTGGATATTTTTCTTTTAAGTTTTGACATAAGTTAATGCAACCAATTATTTTGTAAGTAAAGTACAATGGTCCAGTGAATAAACAAAGTTGATGACCAGTTGTTATTGTGAATGTGTTGTTAGAGGACAGAGAATTTATATTATTTAATGTTTCTTTAGAAATTTTAAATTTTTTATTCTGTTTTTTTAAGCTACTAACAAGAGTATCTCTATTAATTTCTTCTAATGATTTTTGATTGATTATTGTCTCAAAATTTTTAAGATTAGGAAACTCATTAATAAAATTTAAAATGTTTTCCTCATTGTTGATAAAGTCAATAATCAAATTATTGAAAAATTCTGTTTTCGTATAAGGTATTTTACAACTCATAAATCATAGTATGAACCCTCCAGCAATTACATCATCTCCAGAATAGAGAACTGCCGATTGGCCTGGAGCAATACCTTTAACGTATTTATGAAAGACTATTTTTAAATTTTTATCTACATTAAAAATAGTAGCTATCTCACCAACATGCTTGTATCTTATTTTAACTAAGCACTTTGTTCCATCTTTGATAGAACTAAGTTTTCCAAAATTGACATCTCTTACATGCATTATTTGCTTGTTTAAATCTTGTTTTGAACCAATGGTAACAGTATTGTTAGAAGGGTCTATACCAATCACGTATGATGGTTTTTTTCCAAAAGATTTTCCCAACTTTCTCTGACCGATTGTAAAAAATGGATATCCATCGTGTTTTCCAATAACTTCTCCACTAGAATTCAGAAAATCTCCATTTTGAACTTTCTCCTCAAGGCCTTTTACTCTTCTTTTTAAAAAGCTTCTGTAATCATTATCAGGAATAAAACATATTTCATAACTCTCACTCTTTTTTGCAAGCGATTCATATCCCAAGTCTATAGCTAATCTTTTAATTTCATCTTTGTGATATTTTCCCATTGGGAAAATAGTTCGAGATAAACAATCTTGCGAGACTCCCCACAAAACATATGATTGATCCTTTATTTCATCAACTCCCTTATAAATAACATACCTTCCATTTAACTCTCTAACTCTAGCATAGTGCCCGGTTGCAATATATTTACAATTGAGCATATCTGCTCTTTTAATTAGTGCTTCCCACTTTATATGTGTATTGCATAAAACACATGGATTGGGTGTTCTTCCTGAAATGTATTCATCAACAAAATTATCAATGATTGATTCTCCAAATTCCTCTCTTAAGTCTAAGATATTATGAGGGAAACCGAAATCAACCGCAACTTTTCTTGCATCATTTATTGAATCTAAGCTGCAGCATCCTGTTTCTTTCTTTCTGCCACCAGAAATTTGATAGTCCCAAGTTTTCATTGTAATACCAATGACTTCATATCCTTGATTATGCAAAAGAATTGCAGCTACAGTACTGTCAATTCCTCCACTCATAGCAACTAAAACTCTGTCTTTTTTCATTTTATATAGTATGTTGTATCAATATCACCATTGATATTAAAATATTTCCAAAGCCCCTCTTTTTCTCCGTTTTTATAGCTTCCTTCAGAATAAATTTTTCCATTTTGAAAGTATGATTTTTGGATTCCATTTTTTATGCCAGAGTTGAAATTCGATTCAAACTTGACTGAACCATCTAAATAATACTGTTTCATTAGTCCATCTTGAATACCCTCATTCCAAATTTTATGTTCATACAATTTACCATTGTCATAGTAAGTCTTTGTTGATCCATTTAATTTTCCATTTTTATAATCCTCAGAAAGAATAACAATTGAATCAGAGTTAAAGTATACCCATGTGCTATCTTTTACTTCATCAACATATAAACCTATGCTCATAATTTTACCCTCTTTGTTATAAAAGCGTGTTGCAGCTGCTTTACCTTGGTGAAAAAATTCTTTTTCGCTTTTTAATTCAGATGTTTTGTAGTAAAACTTGAAGATTCCTACAGGATAATTATCTTTAAACTGACCCTCATACTTAGTATTTCCATTTTTAAAAAACTTTTTCCATTTACCTTGCTTATTACCATTTTTATCAGAAATATTTATTTCCTGAGAAAGAATAGGATTAGTAATTAAAAATGCCAATAAAGCAATTAAAAAATTCATATTGCAAATATATTAAGATAAAATCTTCTTCAATACAAGTCCTTGTGTAGTTTTTTGATATCACCGACAAGTTTACTCCAGGAAAATCTTTTCTTTTCTTGCTTAACTCCATAAACAAATTCATCATACCTATTATTCTTAAAAAAATTATTTAGAGATTGATACACTGAATCAACATCAGGATTGCATACATATCCTGACACACCATGCTTAACTATTTCAGCCAATCCACCAACATCTGTAACTAACATCGGTTTCTCAAAATGGTAAGCGATTTGTGTAACCCCACTTTGAGTTGCACTTTTATATGGTTGCGCAACAATATCACAAGAACAAAAGTAATTTACAACCATATCATCAGGTATAAACTCATTTTTTAGTATAATACTATCATCCAAATCTAGAGATTGAATTAAATCTAAATAATACTTTTGATTGTCATAAAACTCACCAGCTATTATTAATCTAATTTTCTCCTGCTTTAGTTTTGAGAAGGCTTTTATCAGCAAATCTAATCCCTTGTACTTCCTAATTATTCCAAAAAACAAAATATGCTTATAATCACCATTTAATTTGAGATTAGTTATCGATTGTTGCTTTGTGATTGATTTACCAAAATTATCATAAATAGGATGATAACTATTAATTTTATTAACCTTTGAATCAAGTATTTCAAGATCATTAAAAACTTGCTTAGACATACATACAAAACCGTCAACACTTTTTACAAAAAACTTTGACAATAACTTGTCTCCAACTCTTTTCTCATGAGGAATAATATTATCGACAACAACAATTACTTTAGTGTGATTATTTTTTCTAACAATTCTAGCGACTGTACCAAGACAAGGAGCCATAAATGGAATCCAATATTTTAGAATTAAAATGTCAGGCCTTTCTTCTCTGATCTTATTACCGACTTTCACCCAATTAAAGGGATTTATTGAATTCAGTTCTCTAGTAATTTTAATATCCCCACCATATTCTAAATTTGTGAATTGAGATTTACCAGGAAATAAAAAATTTGGATATTGTAAAGTAAACGTCTTTATTCTTATTTGATCTCCTTGTGAACTAAATTCCTTTGCTAATCTCTGGTTAAAAACAGCTATGCCTCCTCTGTACGGATAAGCGGTACTTAAAATTTGAATATCCATTCTCTAAATTTCAGAATCTACTTGGTAATTATTTCTATCAGGTGAATTTCTGGAAACAAGCTCAGCTATAAAACCAGAGAGAAATAATTGGACTCCTATCACCATTGTAGTTAATGCAATAAAAAATGCTGATTGATCTGCAATATTTTTTGCAGGTAATGAATTATATATATAGTATAGCTTCGTTCCACCTATATACAGAAATAAAATTAATCCAAGTATAAACATTAATGTCCCAAGAGTACCAAAAATATGCATTGGTTTCTTTCCAAATCTAGATATAAATGTTACAGTTAGTAAATCTAAAAAACCGTTTATAAATCTTTCAAAACCAAATTTGGTAACACCATATTTTCTAGATTGATGCTCAACTACTTTTTCACCTATATTTTTAAATCCAGCCCATTTAGCTAAAATTGGAATATACCTATGCATCTCTCCGTAAACCTCTATAGACTTAACTACATTTTTATTGTATGCTTTTAGACCGCAATTGAAATCATTTAAGTTGATTCCTGATGCTTTTCTTGCTGCCCAGTTGAATAATTTTGTGGGAATAGTTTTGGTGATCGGATCATATCTTTTTTTCTTCCACCCAGAAACCAAATCATAATTGTCATTAATAATTAAGTTATATAACTCAGGTACTTCATCAGGGCTATCTTGTAAATCTGCATCCATGGTTATTATTACATCTCCAGATGCTTTTGAGAAACCTACATTTAATGCAGCAGATTTTCCATAATTTCTTCTAAATTTAATTCCATAAACATTAGGATTATCGGTTTTAACATTTTTTATGACTGACCATGATGAATCGTTACTACCGTCATCAATGAATATAATCTCATATGACAAGTTATTTTTTTTTAAAACTTTATCAATCCATTGAGCTAACTCAGTTATTGATTCTTCCTCGTTAAAAAGAGGTATTACAATACTTATTTTAGTCACTTAAATTATTTTTTGACTCTCTCTTGATGAAGAAAGAAATTACTAATGAATATATGAAACCCATAAATGTTATTCCTAACATTCCCATTATAAAAAACCAATGAGGCTTGGTCATTTTTGAAGTTATTTCTAATGCTTTATCTAAGTCCTCATCCGAGATATCTGGACTAGACATAAGAATTTGCTGTTCAGTTTGTGAAATTAGATTATTTATAAATTCTGTATCAATAAAATTGATATAAAAAACTGTATAAAAAGCAAGTACAACTGAAGCAAAGAAAGAAAGTGAAGTACCAAGTTTTAAGGACTCTGAATACGAAATCAGCCCAGAGTTTTGAGTATCTCTGTATTGAACAATAAAATAGTATATACCAAAAACAATTACTAAGTTGTTAAGAATTGAAGGGATACTTGACTGATTCTCATCAATACCTAAAGATCTAGTGATGATAGCACATGCAACAAGAACAAGACCTATTAAACTGCCGTTATTAATTGAAAATTTTTTCATTTTTATCTAGCAAATATAAAAAAATTGAAATGGATAATGATTTGCACCGTTAGATAAAAGGATTAAATTTGCATAGGGTAAGTCTTATACGACCAGCTCCTACTTAATCCCCCAGGACTGGAAAGTAGCAAGGGTCGGTGGTTGTAGCGGTGCGATGTAAGTAGCTTACCCTTTTTTTAACTTATTCTGCCCCAGTTCATTTTTTGTGATTCATAGCTCTGAAGTCTATTCTTAATTAAAATGTTTTTGGGTTTTGACAAATCAGAATCTTCTTTCAATAAACTTATAACTTCCTCTCTTGCACGTACTAAAATTTTATTGTCTTTAATCAAATCAGCAATTTTAAAATTAATTATACCACTTTGCTGAGTACCCATCAAATCTCCAGGACCTCTGATTTCTAAATCAACTTCTGATATTTTAAATCCATCAGTATGTTTGACCATGGTTGATAATCGTTTTTTTGCCTCACTACTTAATTTATCACCGCTCACTAGAACACAATATGATTGATCAGACCCTCTTCCGACTCTTCCTCTGAGTTGGTGTAGCTGAGAGAGTCCAAATCGTTCAGAGCTTTCAATTATCATCACAGAGGCATTAGGTACGTTCACTCCAACTTCAATTACTGTAGTTGCAATTAAAATATTTGCAATCCCATCAACAAATCTCTTCATTTCATACTCTTTCTCCTCATTTGTCATTTTACCATGTACAATACTAATCTGAAAGTCAGGTAGTGGAAACTCTCTTATTAAATTTTCATATCCATCCATTAAATTTTTATGATCTAACTTTTTACTTTCTTCAATAAGTGGAAAAACAACATATATTTGATGACCTAACGAAATTTCTCTTTTCATCAATGAAATTATTTGAAGCCTAGATCTATCAGACTTCCAAATTGTATTTACAACCTTTCTTCCTGGTGGTAATTCATCAATGATTGAAATATCAAGATCTCCGTATATCGTCATAGATAAAGTTCTTGGAATAGGCGTTGCAGTCATAACTAAAATATGTGGAGGATAAAGTTTATTTTTCTTCCATAATTTTCCTCTTTGTGCTACTCCAAACCTGTGTTGTTCATCTATTATTACTATCCCTAATGATTTAAATTGAACAGAGTCTTCAATTAATGCATGAGTACCAACTAAAATATCAATATCTCCCGATAGCAATTTTTCATGAATTACTTTCCTCTGGCTTTTTTTTGTACTACCAGTTAATATTTGAACATTAACACCAATACTTTTTAACTCTTTAGAGATTGTTTCATAATGTTGTTGTGCTAAAATTTCTGTAGGTGCCATTAGACAAGATTGGAAACCGTTATCTAAAGAAATTAACATGCTCAATATTGCGACCAAGGTTTTTCCACTTCCCACATCTCCTTGTAACAATCTATTCATATGTCCTGATCCAGCTAAATCTTTTCTAATTTCTTTAAGTACTCTTTTTTGTGCATTTGTTAAATCATACTTAAGAACATTATTGTAATAGTTATTGAAATTAGTTCCTACAATTTTAAAATCATATCCTTTAAGTTTCTTCTTATTTAATAATTTGTTTTTAAGTAAGTAGAGCTGCAAGAAAAAAAATTCATCAAATTTTAACCTCTTCGAAGAAATTTGCATTTGATAAATACTACTAGGCTGATGAATATTTATGAAAGATTCATGAAGAGATGGCAAATTGAGTTTTCTTAGTATTTCATTTGATAAAGTCTCATCAATTTTTTTTGACAAGTTTGTTATTAAATTAATTATAATCTTGCTTATTCCTCTACTGTTTAAGCCAACTCTTGATAGTTTGTCAGTAGTTGAATAAACTGGGAAAAAATTTGCCTTTATTTTTGAGTACTCCTCTGATTCAGTGATTTCTGGATGTATAACACTATAAGATCCATTGAAAAAATTGGGTTTACCAAAGACAACATAATTTTTCTCTAAATTAATAGAGCTTTGAATCCACTTTATTTGTTTAAACCATACTAAATCAATTTGAGAACTGCCATCACTAAATTTTGCAACTAATCTCTTGGATTTTCCTAATCCAAGTTCGTTTAAACTTAAAATACTACCCTCTATTTGAATGCTTGGCATATCTCCATTAATTTCACTTATTTTAAAAAATTTTGATTTATCAACGTACCTGAAAGGATAATGCTCGATTAAATCTTTAAAAGTGAAAATATTTAGTTCTGATTTTAATAAATCAGCTCTTTTTGGTCCCACTCCCTTTAAATATACAATCGGTGTTTCAAGTAAATGATCCAAATTAATATTTTCTTAGAGGTGGACTATCAAAAACTAATGGAAGTAAATCTGATGCTTTTTCAAAAACTAAAATTTTATCGTCATTAACATGTAAGATTATTTCTATATCAGACCCTTGTTTTCTCTCATATTCAGCGATGACCTGTCGGCAGGAACCGCAAGGACTAATCATATCATTGATTTTAAAAACGTCAGATCTAGCTGATACAGCAATTTTTAAAATTTTACTATTAGGATATTTTGAAGATGCGTAAAATAACGCAACTCTTTCAGCGCACATACCTGAAGGATAGGCTACATTTTCTTGGTTATTGGCACACAAAACTTTTCCAGAACTAAGTAAAGCTGAACAACCAACTTTGAATCCTGAGTAAGGAGAATAAGAATATTCCAATATTTTTTGTGAACTTCTGATAAGATTGACATCAGTTTCGTTTAAGTCAATAATTACTAACTCTTTGTAATTAACAATTATTTTTTTTGATTTATCCAAAATAGATTATGACTGCTCTAATTTATTTAAAAAATCTTTTGAAAGTGTTTTGATTTTTTCTTTTTTTTCAGGATTGAACTTTTCGTACATTTTAACCATAAATCTCATTCTCATATTTTTTCTAAGATGGTCAGCGTAATTACTGATAAAATTCCAATAAAGAGCATCCCATATTTCTGTCCATGCCCCTTTTTTAAAGTTACTCATTTTTAAAATATAATTACTGCTGCTTATATATGGCTTTGTTGACATTAAACCACCATCAGAAAATTGACTCATTCCATAAACATTTGGAACCATTACCCAATCATATGAATCAATAAAAAGTTCCATGAACCATTGATAAACATCATTTGGTCTAAATTCACAAAGTGACATAAAATTTCCCAATATCATCAACCTTTCAATGTGGGATGCATAAGCACTTTTATTTATTTTTTTTATTGTTTCGTCAATGGGTTCGATTCCAGTTTCTGCTAAATAGAAACTTTTTGGAATTTTTCTTTTGAAATTGAAATAATTTGAATTTCTCTGTTTTGTTCCATAAAAAACATAGACTCCTCTTATAAATTCTCTCCAACCCATAATTTGCCTTATGAAACCCTCTAAGGAATTAATTGGAATTATTTCATGCATTCCCTTTACCTGCTCTATTATAACTTTCGGTGTTAATAATCCAGAGTTCATGAGTGGAGATAAAACACTATGATTGAGTATGCTGTTATTTGAAACTATGGCATCTTGATATATTCCATACTCTTTAAATCTTTCTGAAATAAAATTTTTCAACCAAATTTTAGAATCATCAAAATTTATGGGATAACTAAAAACGTCACTTATTTCTCCAAAATTATCTGAAAAATTAGCCTTAATATAATCCTCAGCATCGGTAATATATTTATTCTTTGTTGGAAATTTTACAGAAGGAGGTATCTTTTTTTCAGGATACTTTTTTCTATTCTCAGTGTCAAATGTCCACTTTCCAAAAAGAGGTTTTTCAAAATTATCTATCAATATATTTCTTTTTTTTCTCTCTGAGATATAAAAAGATGTCTGTAATAATTTCTTTTTATTTTTAAAAAAACCCTCTAGTTCTTGTTCTTCATTTAAAAACATTGGGCTCTGAATACAATTGTATCTTATGTTTAATTTTGAAAATTTTTTTTCTAAATCTTTTTCTATATAATTATCAACTGTATCAATGTATTCAACTTCAACATTGTTATTTATTGAATTAAATAAATTTTCATATTCTTTAAAATCAATGTAGTCTATTTTAAAACCAAGTTTTTTGAGAAAATCAGAGTAGTTTTTCATAGATGCTCTATGAAAAATTAATTTGGCCTTATGAAATTTATACTGAGTAAAAAATAGCGGATGCTCTATCACAAAAATTTCTTTAACATCATTTGAAAAAACAATTTCTTCAAAAAGTTGATGGGGAAAAACTAAGCCAACTTTAGACATATTACAAACAGCTAAAGTACCTCTCTCCTCTATCACAAATAATTGTAATCGCATTTTTACAATTATTTTTTCTAAGCCAATCAAATGAGGAATATAAATTAGCTCCGGCACTAACTCCAACAAACAAACCATATTTTTTTGCAAGGTGTTTCGAAGCAGATTCTGAAGTTGATGTTTTAATGCAATGAACTTCGTCTACAAAATCGAGATCTACAAGAAACTTACTACCATCTCCAATACCTTGAATACCATGTAGCCCAGGCTCACCACCGCTCATGACCGGTGATTCTGCGGGCTCTATGGCAATAATTTTAATATCAGGCCATTTTTTCTTTAAGTATTTGCCTGTACCCATTAATGTTCCACCTGTTCCTGTACCCAAAATAAAAGCATCTGGAACAAATTTATCAGAGATGGATTCAAAAATTTCAGGACCAGTGGTTTCGTAATGTGCTCTAATATTTAACTTATTGTGGAACTGATCACAATTAAACCAACCGTTTTTAGAACATAAATTATCTCTAAGTTCAATAGCTCCATCAAAATCTCCAGCATCTGTTTCAATTAATTCTGCACCGTAATATTTAAATATTTTTTTTCTTTCCTCAGACATGTTAGAAGGCATTATGATGACCATTTTGTAACCTCTCTCAGCCGCTAACATCGAGAAAGAAATTCCCGTATTTCCTGATGTTGCCTCACAAAGAGTATCTCCTTTCTTGATTATTTTTTTTTCTTCTGCATCATTTAATATGAAGCTTGCCATTCTATCTTTGACACTCCCTCCGGGGTTCATAAGTTCTGCTTTTCCCCACACTGTATATTTACCAATTGATAAGGGTATTAAAGGTGTTTTACCAACATAGTTTGATAATTTTATCATGCTATAAATTTTTTATTCATTCTACATTTTTTACTACAATATTTTACATTTAACCAATCTCTTTCCCACTTTTTTCTCCAAGTAAAAGGCCTTTTACATATAATGCAAATCTTAGATTCTTTATTTTTCATTTTTTATAAATTGTTCATAATTCATATATGGAACACTTTTTATCTTTTGCGTAGAGTAATAAGTATTTAGACTTCCAACAGATACAGATTTGCACTTATTATAATCGATCTCAAAATTATCGTCTAAATAAGCGTCATTGATTATTATTTTTTTTATTTCAGAAATAATGATTCTACAATTATTACTTTTAACAATTATTTCTTCTTTAAACTTCATTAACATTTTTAAAGGGCTGTGCTTTACAAAAGGGACTCCACTCAAATTTTCCATTTCAATGTTGCAATTCTCAAACTCTGATATCTCTTTTGGAAACTTCAAAGATGTTAAGTGAGCGTTGTCAATCATATCCTCATTAATGTGATTTATAGAAAAGAATTTGTTTTGAATAATGTTTTCATAAGTATGTCTTTTAGTGTTATTTACTGGTCTAAAGTTTAGTGCTAAAAGTGGTGGATTACTTCCCATATGAACTAATGAACTAAATATTGCAAGATTATTAATTTGATTGTGTCCAGTGGTTCCAACTAAGACAACAGGCTTAACACCAACTACTGAGTTAATTAGATTTAACCTTTTAATTTTTTCTATTCTTATTATATTATCGAACTCAACTTTCACTAAATAATTTTTTAATATTTTTTTGGTTGGAGTTCCAAAACTTAAAAAATGATGGATAAAGACTGTCTTGAGAAAAGTATGATTCTCTTTTGTCCTCAATTCCAGCATATTGCAGATTAGTTGGATGCTCTTTGTAAAATACTCTATTTGGTTTATGCTTTAATATCATCTCTTCAAATGTACCAACAAAGATTTTTAATCCATTAATGTTTTTTGAGAGATTTATAAAAAATTTTAAAGATTCATTAGAAATAGGATATTTTGAAAAAAAATCAGTATCAATTAACAATATCCGGTTATAATCTTTTTCTTGTCTCCAATTTACATCTAGATTATAAAAATTATAAATCAGTGTATCTAGATTTTGATTTAAATTAAATAAATCAGACTTTATGTGGTCTAAGTTTGTATTTAATTCAATTTTAGATTTTTCTTTTAATTGTTTTGGCTCGTCAACTTCAGTGATATAATCATAGCTCGTGTCTAAAAATGTATTTCTTTGAGATGTACCAAAATATTTATTTATATTGTCTTGATTTGCAAAGTATTTTTTAGATCTGGAGGTTCCACTAATCCACTGCCAGTTCTGAGAATTACTACCCCAGTCAGCATCAAATAAATGGTAATACATCCATTTTGATGCATCTAGCCAGTGACATCCAGAAATATTACACACTATTGATGATACGTACATTCTCATATGATTATGCATATACCCAAATTCGTAAAGATTCTTAATAGCTAGATCAACAGCATTTATGCCAGTTGAGTGATTGACAATTGCTATAGGAATTTTATTATAATTTTTGGAAACTTGATTTTTATCAAGGATTATATCCTCTTTTTTTAAAAACCAATTGGTTTGGAAGTATTCTCTCCAGGCAAGCTCCTGAAGAAATTTATAAATTTGGTTATATCTTAATCCCTTATTAGAAAAAAAATCAATTAAAAAAGAAACTGTTATTAACCCTCTTGACAGATATGGTGATAACATTGAAACATGTCCATTATAGAAATTTCTTGTTTTTGCATAATCATGGATTTCAAATTTTTCAATTTTTTCTAAGACCGAATTATAATTTGTTTCAAACATCAGCAATTCTAAATTTATATTTTCCTTTAAACAAATTAATTATCCTAATTTCATCTTTTGAGGGATAGTCAACAGAGTAACTTTTTATATTACTAACTCCAAACTCTTTCACTTGAGAATCATTTATTACAGCATATGATTTGTTTTTTATTGAATCATTGAAAGAGATAATATAGTTTTTCTTACACGTGTAGAAATACTTTTTTATGCAACTATTAAATCTATCATTGTAAGTCATGATATTCTCTAAATTAACGCATGCACCTTTACATTTTTTAAGATGATAATTAAAACAATAGCTATTTGATTTTTCAATACCATTAACAACATCACATAGGTTAAATTCTGCTCCAATTCTTTGTAGAAATTTTTTCGCTTTGTGTTTAGATGTAAATGAAATTGAATTTGAGTTATCATTATTTTGTAAGAAATTGAATTGACCGTATGAATTTTTGGAGTAACTATAAGATAAATAGATTGAATTCTTTGATTTCCTCAAACGTCTGTTATAAATAGGTCTAAATTTCTTTACTAGTTGAGATTCAAACATCAAACTCTCAAATTCAGAATGCATTTTAATATATCCAATTTTTTGAATTTGTAATCTCATGTATATTCTTCCCGAAGATATATGTTGTTTAACTCTTTTTTTGATATTAACACTTTTGCCTATGTATAATATTTCATTGCTCTTATTATATAAAAAGTAAACACCGAGGATGTTATCTGGCACAGAATTTATCTTGTTGATTGAAAAAAATACTTCTTTTTGCATAGGTTTTTTTGAAGAAAACTATGCAAATATATATAGATTATTTGTTATAGAAAAGATTCATTACAACAGCATGTGGTAATGTAATAACAGAAATAATAATCATTGATAAATAAGGTATAGAAATATCAATTAACTGGATGTAGGAGCAATAAAAAATTATGAATGTAAAAAACAAACTTACAAGAGTGTATGGTAATAATAACAAAATGAAGTTTCTATAGTTAAAATTCGAATTATCCTCTTTTAAAAACTTAAATTCTTGAAACATTACAGGTATTGAATGAAGCAAAACAAAATAAAGAGTAAAGGATATAACAAACGGAAAAATAAATGAAATAATATTAATTAAAAACAAAGTAAATATTTCATTAAATAATCCACCTACAGAAAATTTTTTAAAGTACAACAATGATAATTTGAATATAATAATTATGAAAAGTGATAGATAGTATGCATATGAAATTATGTTTTCATCAAATATTTTGTCTAAAATAATTGTATCCTGATTAAATTGACTTAGTGACTTAAGTTCTGGAATATTAAAATAAATTAAAGTGGATATTACGAATATTCCATAGACGAAATAGAAAATATTTTTTAAAAAAGACATATTAAAGGACACAAAATGAAATTGAGATTCTCCAAAATGATAAGCTGAAAGAAACAGAAAGAAAACAAATGAAATAATAGGAAAATAAAGCCAAAGTAAAACATATAAAAATATCAATCCAAAATAAAAAGAATAGAAAAACAATTTACTTGATTTCATCTTGCTTACATATAATACATGGTCTATAGAGCCATGTGGAATACCAAATAAAGATACTAGAGCAATACAAAAAACTAATTGATTATCGACTGTAAGATGACCAAAGGATTGGTAAATTAATGATAAAAAATATACCACTACTAATAAAACAAATGTAAACTTATTCATTGTTTAAAAAAAAAGCAGGTTATTTCTAACCTGCTTTTATATACTGATATTATGGACAATTATTCAGATTTTGAAGTTACTGCAATATTGTATACTACAAGTCCAAATCCTACTTTATTAATTACATCAGCAATGTTGTACCATAGGTCAACATCCGAAGGATTCATAACTCCACTTAACCATCCACCTGGCATACACATGTATCCAATTGGATAGATCGCCCATCCAACTAATACAAACCAAGCTAATGTTCTAACACCTCTCTTAACAACTTCATCATTACTCTTCTCAGCAAGCTGAGCAACTTCTCCGTACCATGCAGTATAAAGAACGTATAAGTAACCTAAAGTTGAAATAACACCCCATGTAACAGAGTGAGAAGTACTTCCACCTTCTGGATTGAATGACTCACCAATGTAACCAGCAATTAGCATCCATGTTGATGCAATAATTAACTTCCACATTAAGCTTTTTGTAGCTCCAGCCATTCTTGTTAATAAATAAAATTCAACACACATTAGAGGAACTGTTAAAATCCAGTCAACATATCTGTAGAATGTTGGGTTTTCACCAAATGCTAGATAGTAATCTCTCATGTAGTAATAGTGAACAGCAGCAATACCTGTAATAAGAGCTGATACAAGAAGAGACATTCTCCACTTTTTATCAACTGATCTCATTTCTGCAAAGAAAAATACAGTAGCTGCAAACATGGCCATAAAGCCAATAAAGAACGTAAATGCAACATAATCTGTTGGACTTAGTCTTACTGCGTCTAGTAATAACATATTATAATATTTTTGATTAAACGTGGCTAATATAACATTTTTGTATAACATATTGTATAATTAATTATACTTTTTGCATAAAAAGTTTATACAAAACCTATACGTCTCACATATTTAAGAAGATTTTTTAGCAACTAACCAATAATGATTTAACTCATTAAGATCTAAATCTTCTATTTTTTTTGAACCATTTTGGATAATATTTTCCATTTTTTTAAATCTTTTAATAAATTTTTGATTGGTTTTGTTTAAGGCATCATCAGCATTTATTTTTAAAAATCTTGAATAATTAATCAAAGAAAACAGTAAATCTCCAAATTCGTCTTCAATTTTATTAGTATCGTTATTAATTTCAACTTCAAGCTCATTTATTTCCTCTTTAATTTTTGATATTACATCCTTTTTTAGTTTCCAATCAAAACCTATTCCACTAACTTTTTCTTGAATCCTATAGCTCTTGATTAATGTTGGAAGTGATTTGGGTACACCCGAGAGAATTGACTTCCTACCCTCTTTTAGTTTAATTTTTTCCCAGTTTGACTTAACATCAGCCTCAGAACTCAAACTCATATCTCCATATATGTGTGGGTGCCTGTCAACAAGTTTTTTACAAATATCTTCAATAATATCATCAAAAGTAAACTTATTATTTTCTGAAGCGATTTTACTGTAAAAAACTATATGTAAAAGTAAATCACCCAATTCTTTTTTAATTTCATCATAATTTTGATTTTGTATGGATTCAGATAGCTCATAAACTTCCTCAATGGTCAAATGTCTTAAAGATTGAATTGTTTGTTTTTTATCCCATGGACATTTTTCTCTCAATTCATCCATAATTTTAATGAGTTTTTCAATTTTGTGATCAGACATGTTTTTTTTGAACAAATCTATTATATTATTTGTACATTTGGTAGATAACATTAATGCTATGAAAAATATATTTACTCTTTCACTAATTTTTGCAACCATTGGTTCTTACTCCCAAACATTTGTTAGTACAACACCAGAAAATAAAAATGTTGTTTTAGAGGAGTTTACTGGAATATCTTGTACTTATTGTCCAGACGGACACAGAATAGCGAATGATATTTACAACAATAATCCAACAGACGTAGTGTTAATAAATATACACACTGGTGGTTATGCGTCTCCGCAAGGTCCAGGAACTGATTTTAATACAATGTTTGGAAGTGCCATTGCTGCTCAATCTAACTTAAGCGGTTATCCAGCTGGTACAGTTAATAGACGTGTTTTTGCTGGACTTGGTCAAAACGGTGGTACTGCAATGAGTAGGGGTAATTGGCAGTCTGCTTCATCTCAAATACTCAACGAACCTTCTTATGTTAATGTTGCTGCTCAGGCCAATCTAGATATAAGTACAAGGCAATTATCTGTAACTGTTGAAGCATACTACACTGGTTCAAGCCCAGTAAATACAAACAAATTAAATGTAGCACTAATGCAAAATAATGTTGAAGGACCTCAAACTGGAGCATCATACAACCCGACTGCGATACTTCCAAATGGCAATTATAATCATCAACACATGCTAAGACACATGCTAACTGGACAATGGGGTGTTGACATAACAAATACTAGCAATGGTTCATTCTTCACAGATACATACACATACAGCATACCAAACGATTTGAACGGAGTAGCGTTTGATTTATTTAATCTTGAAGTTGCAGTATTTTTAACTGAAAATCAACAAAATGTAGTAACAGGAAATATGGCTTCAATGAATTTAATTGTTCCACCGGGAATGAATCTTGTTGATCTAGCAGCAAGCTCAAACATGAGTATACCTTCCACTTATTGTGATAATAACCTCACACCTGAGATAACAGTCGCCAACAATACAACTGTTCCAGTCGATACTTTTGGAGTAAGTTATACACTAAATAATAATGCACCAGTAACACAAAATGTTTATAGTTCTTTACAACCTGGAAGTACTACAACAATAAGCTTTAATTCTATATCTGTTCCTCTTGGAACGAATAATATCTCATACACAGTTTCTACTGTCGCTAACACATCTTTTATTGATAATGTTCCTAGTAACAATGTTGCCTCAAGTGGTTCATTTAACACCTTATCACCTACGGCATTTGCTACAAATCATTCAGAAGGTTTTGAAGGTTTTGCATTAGCAACACCTGCTCCAAACAATGCAATTTTAGAAAATCCTCAAGACAATTGGGTAGGAATTATTGATGATAGCTATACTCAAGGTCTACCTGTTGGAGGATATGGCAATTCCGTTAATTCCTACAGATTTAGACTAAATTCTTTTTCAAATGGTCAAAGTGCAAAATTAATTTGGGAAAAACTTGATTTTTCTGATGCAGGAAATTATCAAATAAAGTATGATTTAGCACATGCACTTAAAAATTCATGGGATGGAGATGTTATTCAAATTCTTGCTTCAACAGATTGTGGTGTCTCTTGGAATACTGTCAGTCAGATGTCAGGTAGTTCAACTGCGACATATGGTACAGTTAGTAGTTCAGGAAACTTCAATCCTCTTACAATTGGAGGAACTACAAATTATTACCCATCAAACAACACGTCATCGTTACAGCACTGGAGAACTGATTCAGTTGACTTGAGTGCGTACAATGGAAATCCTGACGTAATGTTAGCTATAAATGTTATTTGTGGTGGTGGAAATAACTTGTATTTTGATAACATAATAATTGAAGCTATTTCAAGCTCTACAAGTAATAATATCATCAAGAAATCTATCAATTTATATCCTAACCCAACAAATAACTTTATTATAATTGAAGATTTTGACAATATTAAAGAATATGAGATTTTTGATAGCATGGGTAAAAAAGTAGCTATAATTGAAAGCAGGAAAACTGATGTTACTGACTTTGAAAATGGAATTTATTTCATCAAATTAAATGGGAATCCACTAAAAAGATTTTCAGTTATCAAGTAATGGAGGTATTTATTATTACCATTGTTCTTCTTCTAATCGCAGTAACAGGTATTTCAGTAAAAATTCTAATAAAAAAAAATGGTAAATTCAGCGGCACTTGCGCCAGCAATAATCCTATGTTGAACAAAGACGGTAAAGCATGTGGTTTGTGTGGTGCTTTGCCGGATGAACAATGTAACAATTCTTAATTAATTGTTAATTTATCTATGCCAGATGTTCTATATGTAGAAATCCTATCCAATTCATCCTGATAAATAACAATAGCCTGAATGTGAGGATTAGTTTTCAAAAAATCTTTTATCTCCCTAATGTCCATACACATAAAAGATGTTGCAATAGCATCAGCTAGTGAACACTTTTTATGCAAAACTGTTGAACTAATGACTTTTGTTTTTGAGGGAAAACCCGTACTCGGATCAATGATATGTGACATCAAATTATTATTCTCTATGTAATAGTTCCTGTAACTTCCCGATGTTGCCAATGACATGTCACTCAATTCAATTATTGTATTAAAATTTGATGTAGGTGTTTCATCTGGATTTTCAACGCCGACTCTCCATTTCTTTTTTTTTGTATAATTTGATCCTGAAGTTCTAACCTCACCTCCAATTTCTATCAAATAGTTCTTAATATCCTTTTGATTAAAATATTCTGCTACTAGGTCACATGTATAACCTTGCGCTATAGCATTAAAATCAAGAGATGTGAATGAATCTAAATGGATATAACCATTATCAATTTTAATATTGCTCATGCTAGAATTTGATAGTAAGCTGACAATGCTGAAAGTATCAATAAATGCTGGTCTTTTTTTACTATAAAATCCAAAATAATTAATCACTGGATAAAGTGCACACGAAAAATTTTCATTTGTTATCTTATTTACTCTTATTGATTGTTTAATGAGTGTATCAATAATTGGATCATATGAAATTCTTTTTTTTTGATTGAGCGTTATCAAATTTGATTTTTGATTGTATAATGATACGGAAGAATCAATTACTTTAAATATGCTATCTATTGCATTAGAAAAATCTCTGCTTTCACCACAAAAATATTTGATGTTAAAAAATGTACCTTGAGTTTGACCAGAATAACTTTTTTGGAACAAAGACTTTTTTTGAGTGCAAGAGGTTATAATAAGTGATATTAGTAAGAAGATATGTAATTTCATAAATTCTAGCCTCCGAAGTCATCGAAACGAACATTTTCATCAGGAATACCCCAATCTTCAGCCATCTTCAAAACAGCTTGGTTCATTAGTGGAGGACCACAGAAATAAAGTTCTATATCTTCTGGGGCTTCATGATGTACGAGATATTGATCTATTACTGCCTGATGTACAAAACCTAAAAAGCCATCTCCCTCATCATTAATTGTTTTTTTAACTTTCCAATTGTCTTCTTTCAAAGGCTCTGATAAAACAACATGAAATTTAAAATTAGGATATTCTCTCTCGAGAGACAGAAAATGTTCTAAATAAAATAGTTCTCTTTTTGAACGTCCTCCGTACCAGAAAGTTACTTTTCTTCCTGTTTTTATTGTCTTGAAAAGTTCATACAAATGAGACCTCATGGGAGCCATTCCTGCCCCACCTCCAATGTATAGCATTTCAGCATCAGACTCATTTATAAAAAAATCACCATAGGGACCTGAAATTGTAACTTTATCACCAGGCTTTTTACTGAAGATATAGGTAGATGCTACACCAGGATTTACATCAGCATAATCATTCTTAGAGGGATCCCAAGGAGGTGTTGCTACACGAACGTTTAACATAATTTTTCTTCCCTCTGCAGGATATGAGGCCATTGAATAAGCTCTTGTTACTTCATCATCATTGACCATTTTTAAAGGCCATAATTTAAATTTGTCCCATTCTAACTGAAATTTATTAGCATCATCTGGATGCTCATCTGGATGAGCCGTTATATCAATATCTTCATAATTCACTTCACAATCAGGGATATCTATTTGAATATATCCTCCAGCTTTATATGGCATATCCTCTGGAACTTCAACAATAAACTCTTTTATAAATGAAGCTACATTATAGTTAGACACTACGGTTGCTTCCCATTTTTTCACTCCAAAAACTTCCTCAGGCACAGAAATATCCATGTTTTCCTTGACCTTAACTTGACACCCTAATCTCCAGTTGTCAGCTATTTCTTTTCTAGAAAAGTGAGGTTTTTCAGTTGGTAAAATACTCCCTCCCCCGCTATTCACTTGACAAGTACATTGGATACATGTACCACCGCCTCCACAAGCTGAGGGTAAGAAAACTCCAACATCGCTGAGCGTGGTTAAAAGTGTTCCACCACCGTCTACCTCAATTTCTTTTTCTCCGTTTATTTTTATTTTTATCTTTCCAGCAGGTGCTAGTTTGGACTTAGTAAAAATTAAAATCCCAACTAAACTTAAAA
Source organism: uncultured Bacteroidota bacterium (assembly GCA_902587125.1). GTDB lineage: Bacteria > Bacteroidota > Bacteroidia > Flavobacteriales > BACL11. Next base: position 4,591 of record CACIJW010000002.1, on the reverse strand, counting down.
TAACTACTAAAAAAACAAGAATACTGCTTAGAACTGTTAATCCACCCATAATTATAATTTAATTCCCATAAAACTCATAAAAGCTATTCCCATCAAGCCAGTTATGATGTACGTTATTCCCAATCCTCTGAGTGCTGGCGGTATGTTTGAATACCTAATCTTTTCCCTTATAGCTGCAATCGCAACTATCGCCAAGAACCATCCAACTCCTGAACCCAAACCATATACTGTAGCTTCTGTAATATTTGAGAAATCTTTTTCTTGCATAAACAATGAAGCTCCAAGAATTGCACAATTTACAGCAATAAGCGGCAAGAAGATACCAAGCGATCCGTATAGAGCTGGAGAAAACTTTTCAATTATCATTTCGACAAGTTGAACCATAGACGCAATTACAGCAATGAACATAATGAAAGATAAAAAACTTAAATCAATATCTTTAAATGAATCACCAAGTAATAGAGAAAGTGCACCTTCTCTTAAAACATAGTTTTCTAAAAGATAATTAATTGGAACTGTAATGCCTAGTACAAAAATAACAGCAAATCCCATCCCAACAGATGTGCTAACAGTTTTTGATACCCCTAAGTAAGAGCACATTCCAAGAAAATATGCAAAAACCATGTTATCTATGAAAATAGACTTTATAAATATGTTTACTAGCTCTTGCACTTTTATGTTATTTAGGTTCTATTAATTTTTTATTTCTTATTCTCTGGACCCAAATTATTAATCCAACGGTAACTAATGCCATGGGAGGAAGTATCATCATTCCATTATTTTCATATCCAAAATTGTAAATTCCTAACTTTTCTAAGACTGGATATCCATAAAGAGTACCTGATCCTAACAACTCTCTGAAAAAAGCAACTGCTATTAGAATCCAAGCATAGCCGAAAGAGTTACCAATTCCGTCTAAGAATGATTTCCAAGGAGTATTTCCTAAAGCAAATGCTTCAAGTCTTCCCATTATTATGCAGTTAGTGATTATTAAGCCAACAAAAACTGAAAGCTCCTTGCTTACGTCAAAAACATAGGCCTTTAAAACCTCATCAACTAAAATTACTAAAGTAGCAATAACAACTAAAAAAACAATAATTCTAATTCTTGAAGGAATAAACTTTCTCAATAATGATACAACAACGTTGGCAACTGATAAAACAAAAAGAACTGAAAAAGACATTACAACTGCTGGCTTTAGCTGAACTGTTATTGCCAATGCAGAACAAATACCTAAAACCTGTACTGTTATAGGATTATTATCATCGAGAGGGTCGGTAATTAATTTCTTATTCTTTTTTGAAAATAAAGCTTCTTTTTTTTGACTCATTTAATTTAGTTTGTTAATCGTATCATTTAGGTTGATATCTTCATCAATAAAATTCATAATATCATTAACTTCGTTTTCTTTCATCTTGTTTTCAAAATATGGAAGATATTTATCCAATCTTTCTTTTAACATAGCAGTTACTCCATCAGATGTTATGGTTCCTCCTGAAATACCATCAACTCCATGATAGTCATTTTCTTTTGCACCACCCTTAACAACAGCAATTGAAACGAAATCTCCTTCAAGATCAAATATTCTCTTTCCATTAAATGGCTTTTCAAAAAAATCTCTATTAATTTCAGCCCCAAGACCAGGAGTTTCTGCTTTATGATCAAAAACTGCTCCGTATACAGTGTTCATATCGTTATCTAAAGAGATATATCCCCAAATTGGTCCCCAAAGGCCAGTTCCTCTTAATGGAATTATATATTTTTCGCTACCATCAATATTTGAAATATATAATGGCATATTCTGTTCTTTTTTTGGTTTTTTTGTTTCCTTATTAAGTTGAACTGATGAAATATCAATATCAGTTTTTTGCCCGTCAGAGTCTAAAACAAATGAGTCGGTAATATATTTCTCATAATTTAAATCAGCCTCTTCTCTAGAAACATAAATACCAACTGAACTAAGTATGTTTTGTTTGTTTTCAAGAGCGATATTTTTCTGCTGAAGAGGTTTTAATTTTATGGATGTGAAAGATAACAACGCAGCAACAACCAAGACCATTGCAGTAGAAAAAAAGAAGACATAAGTGTTTTTATTTAAATCCATTATACAGTTGCTCTTTTTAGTCTTTTATTGACATTCGCTTGTACTATGTAATGATCAATTAGTGGAGCAAAAATATTCATTAGTAATATCGCAAGCATCATTCCTTCGGGGTAAGCTGGATTAAAAGTTCTTATTAAAATTGCAAAAACACCAATTAAAAATCCATATATATATTTTCCTTTGTTAGTTTGACTCGCAGTTACCGGATCAGTAGCCATAAAAACTGCACCAAAAGCAAAGCTTCCAATCATTAGATGAATATGTGCAGGTGTTGACATCAATTCATTATAACCCCACAGATTAAACAGATATGCCATAAAATAACCTCCTAAAAAAGTTGAAAGTATTATTCTCCAACTTCCTACCCCAGTAAAAAGTAAAATTAGTGCACCGAGAATAATAGCTACCATTGAAGTTTCTCCAACAGAGCCAGGAATAGTTCCAAAAAACATATCACTAATACTCCACTGCCCTGAGAGACTTTGCCAGTTCATGGAAGAAGCTAAATCTCCCAGTATTGTTGCTCCTGAGTATCCATCGACTGAAGCATTCTGAACCCATACTTTATCTCCTGACATCCAAGATGGATATGCAAAAAATAAAAAAGCTCTCGCTGTTAAAGCAGGATTTAAAATATTCATTCCGGTACCGCCAAAAACTTCCTTACCAATGACTACAGCAAAAATTACAGAAATCGCTAACATCCACAAAGGCACGTCAATTGGCATAGTTAAAGGGATTAACATTCCAGTAACTAGATACCCCTCATTTACTTGATGCCCTCTTAATACCGCAAAAGCAAATTCTACTGCTAAACCAACTGCATAGGAGACTATTATTAATGGTAAAAATTTCCAAAATCCAAAGTTGAATTGCTGAATAAAAGTCATACTTTCTCCACTTGCTATTGAGTACTGATAACCAACATTCCACATACCAAATAAAACGCATGGGATAAGTGCCACAATAACCATGAACATTGTACGCTTTAAATCAATTGCATCTTTAATATGAGTTCCTTCATTTGTGGTATGATCAGGAACAAATAAAAAAGTTTCAAATGCATCATATGCTGGATATAATTTTTCAAGTTTACCTCCTTTTTCAAAGTTTGGTTTTATTCCGTCTAATAAATTTCTAAAAACTTTCATTTAACTATTTTCTTTTAACATTAAATCTAAACCCTTTCTAATTATATTTTGAACATCCATTTTAGAAGTGCAAACGAATTCACACAAAGCAAAATCTTCTGTTGAAACTTCATATATGCCTAATCCCTCCATCATTTCAATATCTTCCATCATAATAGATTTGATGAGTTGCATTGGAAAAATATTCATTGGTAGAACCTTTTCATATTGACCAGTTACTACAAATGCTCGCTCTTCACCGTTGTTGTTAGTGTTCAAGTCAAATCTTTTGTTTGGTAATAACCAAGAAAAGAATGTTTTTGACATAGAAAATTTATGGAATCCAGGAAGAAGCCAACCTAAAAACTCTGATGTATTTCCTTCTGGTATTACACATATTTGAGTATCATAAAACCCAAGGTATCCCTTTTCACTAATTTTTTTTCCGGTAAGCACATCTCCTGAAATTATTCTTTTATCTCCTTCATGAACATTATTTTCTAAAAGCGGAAATACACATGAACCTGCAACCATTCTGTAATATCTGGGCTTTGAAACCATAGAGCCTGAAAGCGATACAATTCTTGAAAAATCAGCTTTACCTTCATGAAATAACCTACCTATAGAAATCACATCTTGTGGACTAAGATACCACACTACATCACCCTTGTTTATTGGATCTATGTGGTGTATTTGAATACCTACATTTCCACTAGGATGTGGCCCAGATACTTTATTTATCTGCACTCCTTTTGCACTAGTAAAGACTTTTGAGGGGATAGTATTACCATCAACATTTAGATGAGTTATTCCAGTTGTCAGTTTGGTTATTTTATCAAGTCCAAGCTGAAAGAGTTCATCTAGACCATATAGTGCGAAGTCGTTGTCTGTTGATAATGGAGATGATGAAAATGAGGAAATAAAAATAGCTTTTGGATTATCTTCAGGATTAGCTATTATATCATAAGGTTTTTGTCTTAAAAAGGGCCAAAGTCCGGAATCCAACAATAAATTTATAATATCGTCTCTGCTTTCTGATTTATGGACATTAAAATTCTTATACTTAATTTCTGGATCAGCATCGATAACTACTTGTAAAATTTTTCTTTTTTCCCCTCTAACAACAGTTTTAACTGAACCGCTAACGGGCGAACAAATTTTAATTCTTTCGTTATATTTGTCAAAAAAAATACAGTCACCGGCTAAAACACTTTCAGATTCTTTGACGGTTAACTTCGGTGTAAGATTATGGAAATCGGTTGGCTTAATTGCATATGATTTAGGCGATTTGGTTGCAGCATAAACTTTATCAGCTTTTCCTTCCAACTTAATATTTAAGCCCTTTTTTAATATAATG
>CACIJW010000001.1 GCA_902587125.1 uncultured Bacteroidota bacterium | reverse complement strand
GCATGTGATCATGCAGGATTTACACACAAAGAAAATTTAAAAAATTATCTTAAAGAAAAAGGAATTGAAGTGAATGATCTTGGTTGTTATACTGAAGAAAGTGTTGATTACCCAGATTTTGCTCATGAGCTAGCAAAAAGCATTCAAATAAAAAAAAATGACTTTGGAATACAATTTTGTGGAACTGGAAATGGAATTAATATGAGCGCTAACAAACATAAGGGAATTAGATCAGCTCTTTGTTGGAACGCTCATATCGCAGAGCAGTCTAGACTACATAACAATGCAAATATATTAACAATGCCTGCTAGGCATCTAAATTGGAACGAAGTTAAAGAGATAGTTGATATCTTTCTAATAACAAAATTTCAAGGAGGAAGACATGAAAGAAGAGTAAAAAAAATAAACATATCATAATTGAGAATTTTAGTTTTTTTAATATTTCCTTTAATATGTTTTAGCCAAGAAAATTTAAGGTATGCCAATACAATAAATAAAAAAGACTTGTTTAAACACATTTCAGTATTTTCATCAGATTCATTAGAGGGGAGAGAAACTGGTAAGCCAGGACAAAAAAAAGCAGCGAAGTATATAATAGAGTCATTCAAAGGAATTAATATACCACCATATAAGAGAAAAAAATACACTCAAAAATTTAATGTAAAATCAGATAGACATGTTTGTAAATGCGAGGATTGTGATTTACCATTTATGAAAAGGATTTTAAGAAAGAAGAGGATGGTAAGAGGAGAAAATATATTAGGCTATATTGAAGGAAGCGATTTAAAAGATGAGCTAATTATTATAACAGCTCATTATGATCATTTAGGAAAGCACGACAGCTTGGTTTTTTATGGTGCAGATGATAACGCTTCTGGAACGGCAGCAACGCTGGAAATAGCAGAAGCTTTTATGATTGCAAAAAAGGAAGGAAAAGGACCAAGAAGAAGTGTTCTGATAATGCCTGTTTCAGGTGAAGAAAAAGGATTACTAGGAAGTAAACACTATACTGAAAACCCAGTTTATCCTCTTGAGAATACAGTTGCTAATTTAAATATAGATATGATAGGAAGAATAGATGATTGGCACACACATAATAATTATGTTTATTTGATAGGTTCAGATAGATTAAGTCTCGAACTTCACGAAATAAGTGAAGAAACAAATAAAAATCATATAGGTTTAGAACTTGATTATACATATAATGATGTTGACGACCCAAATAGATATTATTACAGATCTGATCATTATAATTTTGCAAAAAACAACATACCTGTAATATTTTACTTTAATGGAGTGCATGAAGATTATCATAAACCAAGCGATACAATAGATAAAATTGATTTAGAAAAAACTGAAAGAATAACTAAATTAATATTCTTAACCGCTTGGGAAATTGCTAATAGAGATAAAAGGCCTGCCTTAAATTAAGTTTAGATTATAAATCAAATTTAATACCTTGAGCAAGAGGAAGGTCAGACGAGTAGTTAATTGTGTTGGTTTGTCTTCTCATATAAATTTTCCATGCATCAGAACCACTTTCTCTACCTCCTCCAGTTTCTTTTTCACCACCAAAGGCACCTCCAATTTCTGCACCAGAAGTTCCTATATTAACATTTGCTATTCCACAATCACTTCCGTCTGCTGCAAGAAAACGTTCAGCTTCCTTTAGATTAGAAGTCATTATTGCAGATGAAAGACCTTGTTTTACATTGTTTTGCATATAAATAGCCTCCTCAATATTATTGTACTTTATTAAATATAAAATAGGAGCAAATGTTTCTTCCTGTACAATATTGTAACTGTTCTCTGCTTCAATTATTACGGGCTTAATATAACAACCACTTTCATACCCTTCTCCCTCAATAACTCCGCCTTCAACAACAATTTTTCCACCTTCTTTTTTAGCTCTTTCGATGGCATTGAGATAAGCATTAACAGCATCAATATCAATTAATGGGCCAACATGATTTGACTCATCTAGTGGATTACCTATTTTTAACTGTTTATAGGCTGAGGAAAGTTTATTTTTTACATCCTCATAGATAGATTCATGAATAATAAGCCTCCTTGTTGTTGTACACCTTTGCCCACAAGTTCCTACTGCACCAAACAAAGATCCGATTACTGTTATTTTTAAATCAGCATTAGGCGTTACAATAATTGCATTATTTCCACCGAGTTCTAATAAGCTTTTCCCAAATCTTTTAGCTACAGTTGAGCCAACAATTCTTCCCATTCTCGTTGAGCCTGTTGCGGATATAAGAGGAATACGTTCATCAGTAGTTAAATATTCACCAACTTCATAATTTCCAGTTACTAAGCAAGAAATACCTTCAGGCAAATCATTTTCCTTAGCCACATCGGCCCATAAGTTTTGACAAGCAATCCCACAAAGTGGTGTTTTTTCAGAAGGTTTCCAAACGCAAACATCACCACAAACCCATGCGAGAGCGGTGTTCCAGTTCCAAACAGCAACAGGAAAGTTAAATGCTGAGATTATCCCAACAATGCCAAGAGGGTGGTATTGCTCGTACATTCTGTGTTTAGGCCTTTCAGAATGCATAGTTAATCCATTTAGCTGTCTTGAAAGGCCAACTGCAAAATCACAGATGTCAATCATTTCTTGCACTTCACCTAGACCCTCTTGTAGAGACTTCCCCATTTCATATGAAACTAACTCACCTAAAAAACTTTTGTTTTGTCTAAGTTTCTCACCATATTTCCTTACTATCTCTCCTCTTTTTGGAGCAGGGCAGCTTCTCCAAAACTTAAAAGCTTCTTGTGCTGTCAAAATAACCTTATCATAGTCATTTTTAGTTGTTGACGAGATGGAGCCAATAAGCTCACCATCAACAGGGGAATAAGATTCAATTTGTGGGCCACTACCAAAAAAATTGTTTCCAGTTGAGGTTCCCATATTTTCTTTGGAGATATTTAACTTTTCAAGTGTTTTTTTAATATCTATCATTTGTATTGTTTTTAAAATTCTTTATCAATCTCTTCTACGACTGTTTTTTCTTCATTAACCTCTTCAGTAATATCATCATTTAATAAGCTATTACTAGATTCAGAGTCGTTTTTAATATCGTCTAAATCGCCACTAACCAACTCTAATTCGCTTGATTTGTTTTTTTGTCTGATAAGAGACCAGCTCATCACTAAGCATGTTGCTATAATTATAAAAAGGAGATATGGCTCAAACTCTAAGCCACTCTTAAAGTGAGGGGGAATCTTGTAAAATAATAAAACACTAATTAAACCTCTGGGGGCAAGGTATAGTTGTGGTATTATTTTTTTTCCTGAAACTGAGAAAAGAACAACAGCCCTGCACAAATAAATAATTACTAATAATGCAAAACCAATTAAAATTACTTTAAGATTAAAAACAGAAATCAAAGAAACACTCCAGCCGAAAATTATAAAAAAGAACGTTCTGACAACAAAAGCAGATTCAGCGGTAATTACTTTAAAGTCGCCTAAAACATGATCCATTTGTTCTCGCTTTATTAGTTTTGATAAACCCCCTCTGAAAAACGAGGAGTAGTTGTTTAATATCACACCAAACATTAAAATTATTATTAGTGGAGAAAGGTGAAAAATTTTACCTACAGCATAAAGTAAAAGCAAAACAGATATCAGCAAAAACAGTTTGGCATGACCTTTTAAGTTCTGAAAAATATAAATTAAAACATAACTAATTATCACCGAAAAAAATACTGTGAGCAACAAGTTACCAGCAACTTCTTCATAAACACCAGAGTTTGAATCACTTTCAGCAAGCGACAACACGCTGTAGAAGGCAACGATTCCTAAGATGTCGGAGAAAGTGCTTTCATATATCATAAACTCTTTTTTATACTCAGACAGCCCCTCTAAACTAGGAATAATTATGGCAGAGCTCAATACAGAAAGAGGAATGGTAAAAAGTAAAGAGGTTTCAAAATCGAGATTAAATAAAGCTTGTAGAATAACAGCCCCTAGATAAGCGGTCGCCGCAAGACCTAACAAAGCAGCGGTAAAGGACTTGACAATCAGCCCAACCTTGTTTTTAACAAGCTCTAGGTCCAGCGCGGCTTCTAAAACAATTAAAATCAATCCGACCACCCCAAGAATTTCTAGTATGGGGCCAAGGTTGGGTTTGTCATAATTCATCATATTCAAACCAAAATTTACAACCATTCCTAGAAGTATAAGCATTAAAACAGAAGGTACGCCTGACCTGCTTGAAATTAGATTAAAAAAATAGGAAAGAATAATCGTTAAAGAAAATATAATGATCAATCCGTATGAGCTTAGATTTTCCATTAGAATAACAGCCTTGCTATATCGTTACCGTTAGCATAAACTAACAAACTCAATAAAATAACCATTCCAACAACCTGAGCGTACTCCATTACCTTTTCAGGCGCGGGCTTTCCAACTACTATTTCGTATAATAAGAAAACCACATGACCTCCGTCTAGCGCGGGAATGGGAAGCAAATTCATAAAGGCTAACATCAAAGACAAAAAAGCGGTTAGGTTCCAAAAGACCTCCCAGTCCCATACAGCTGGAAACAAGTTTCCTATTGCCCCAAAACCACCTAATCCCTTATATGCTCCCGTACTAGGCTTAAGTATTAATTTGAACTGATCCACATAACTGCCCAGTTTGCTTTTGGCTTTTTTGTAGCCCGCAGGTAGTGATTCAAAAAAGGAAAAATTGGCAGTTTTTAACTTGTATATACCCATTTCTGAAAGCTGGCTTATAGAAGGAATTAAGGCTTGATAACCTATTTTTCCTTCAGCATCAACACCAACCTTTATTGATTCAACATCACCTTCTCTTTTTATGGTTAATGAAATGCTCTGTTCTTTATATTTTTCTAAGGACCTTTTTAGTTCATCAAAAAAAAATATCTCGGTGTCGTTTACAGCAATAATTTTATCACCGCTTAACAAACCTGCCTTTTCGGCGCTGGAGCCCTTTAGAACTTCTTTTACCACAGCAGGTATTCTTGGATAAAACAGCATTGAGGGCTGGTTTTCAATTAATTGTTTTGCGAAGTCTTTAGGCAAAGACATCTTAATTAACGAGCCTCCTCGATCAATTAGAACCTCGCTTCCTAAAAGAAGGGATTCTAAAATTGAGGAAAACCTGTCAGGCTTTTTGTTATCAATCGAAATAATTTTATCACCATCTTCAAAGCCAAGAGAATAAGCCATGTCGTCAACACACCATACCCCATTGCTTAAGCTTTGGTTTGGGAGGTATTTGTCCCCATAAGCGTATAAGGTCATAGAGTAAATAAAAATACCAAGCAAAAAATTCACCGCCACACCACCCAGCATGATGATAAGTCTTTGCCAGGCGGGTTTTGAGCGAAACTCCCAGCTTTCAGGCTCTTTTTTCATCTGTTCTTTGTCCATTGACTCGTCAATCATCCCCGCTATTTTTACATAGCCACCAAGAGGAAGCCATCCGATTCCATATTCAGTGTCTCCAACCTTTTTTTTGAAAACTGAAACCCAAGGGTCAAAGAAAAGATAGAACTTCTCAACCTTTGTTTTAAAATATTTGGCAGGCAAAAAGTGACCTAGCTCATGCAAAACAACAAGTATTGACAAGCTTAGTAACAATTGAGAGGCTTTAATTAAAAATATCATTTAATAAGGCTATTTGCTAAAAATCTAGTTTCCTGATCAATATCAATCAATGATTTGAGATCAGGCTTTTTTACAAAGTTAATTTTTTCCATGCAATTTTCAATGATATCGGACATCTTTAAAAAACTAATTCTTTCTTCCAAAAAAGCCTGAATAACAACTTCATTAGCTGCGTTTAAAACACAAGGAACGCTTCCTCCTTTATTGGCTGCAAGAAAAGCTAGAGATAAGTTTTTAAATGTTTTGTGGTCAGGCTCTTCAAATGAAAGGTTCGGGTAGTCTAAGAAGTCAAATTTTTTTAAGCTCGACGGTTGTCTTTGTGGAAATGATAATGCATAATGTATAGGTAGTTTCATGTCAGGGTAGCCGAGTTGAGCCACTATAGAGCCGTCAATAAAACGAACGGCAGAATGAATAATGGACTGCCTGTGAACAACCACCTCTATATTTTTGGCGCTGATGTCAAACAGCCACATTGCCTCTATTACTTCTAAACCTTTATTCATTAGAGAGGCAGAATCAATAGTAATCTTTGCTCCCATTTCCCAGTTGGGGTGATTTAAAGCATCCCTGACCTGTATATTTTTCAAACTGTCTCTTTTTTTTCCAACGAAAGGCCCTCCTGAAGCTGTTAATATTAAAGAATCAACATGTCTTTGTGGCTCTCCTTGAAGACATTGAAAAATAGCTGAGTGTTCAGAGTCAACAGGTATAATTGGAACACCTTCCTTTTTGCATAAGCTCATTATTAGTTCGCCAGCAACAACTAGGGTTTCTTTATTGGCTAATGCAATTTTTTTCCCACACTTAATAGCATTAATCGTTGGTTTTAATCCGCTAAAACCAACTAAGGCCGTTAAGACAATATTTGTCGTTTCGGTTTCAACAACCTTTTCAAGAGACGAAGCTCCGCTGTAGACAGATATATCTAACCCCTTGAGCTGCTTTTTAATTTCCTCTATATGAGCCTCATTAGCTATCACGACACTTTTTGGCCTGTGTTTGATAGCCTGTTGTATTAAAAGTTTAAAATTATTATTAGCAGTTAAAAAGTCTACCGAATAATCTATTGACTTGCATTCACTAATAACTTGTAAGGCTTGTGTTCCAATCGAGCCGGTTGAGCCAAGTATACCGATGTTAACCTTTTTTTTCATAACTTAATAAGTTGTCTGCTACTCCTCTGTCATTTGCAAGCCTTGGCACTTTATTTTGCCCACCAAGCTTACCAATACTTTTCATGTGTTGAACGAACCCCCCTTTCTCGATAACCCTAATTTTTAAACTGTCCAAAACACCACCCTTTACTAGATCGCAGTAATAAGAATTAATTTTTTGCATGTTTTTATCAATCTCATTTGCAAAATTAGTTAAAGATTCTGGTTCTTTATCAAACTCAATGAGCCATTCATGGTGCGGCCCACCTTCTTTTGGGGCAACTACTGGTGCGACATGAAATTCAGTTACCCCACAACTATATATCTTACTTGCCTCTGAAAGAGCACTCTCAACTTCGCTTCCAATTACATGTTCTCCAAAAGCTGAGGTGAAATGTTTAATCCTTCCGGTTACAATTAATTTGTAAGGGGTTAAGCTTACAAACATAACAGTATCCCCAATGTTATAGCCCCAAAGCCCAGAGTTTGTGTTGAGAATCAGAACGTAGTTTACGTTTAAAGAAACACCATCTAAAGAAACCCTTTTTGGCTTTTTATCAAAGAAAGTGCTTGCCTCAACAAACTCATAAAAAACACCATGATTAACACAAAGCAAAAGACCATCATCTTTTTGAGAGTTTTGATAAGCTATAAACCCTTCAGAAGCAGGAAAAAGCTCCACAGAAGGCACCTTTTCGCCTATTATAGACTCAATGCTTTCTCGATAGGGCTCATAATTAACACCTCCGTATATGTATAGAGAGAAGTTGCTAAATAAATCTTTTATCTTTTTGTTGCTTTTTGTTGAAAGCCTTTCAAAATACATTTGAACCCAAGGGGGGATGCCTCCAATTATGCTCATAGGCTGATTTATGGTTTCATCCACAATTGCATCAACCTTATCTTCCCAGTTTTCAATGCGGTTAGTGGCAAGACTTGGAAGCCTGTTTTTTTGTAAGTATTTGGGAATATGATGCGCGGTTATTCCAGAAAGGCGTCCGGTTAAAACACCATTTATGTTTTCCAGATCAGGGCTTCCTTGAAGAAAAATCATTTTTCCATTTACAACAGCAGTTTTTTTTGTTTCATATATGAAAGAAAGAATTGCATCGCGAGCAGCTTTAATGTGAAACGGAAGCGCCTCTTTTGTTAAGGGAATGTATTTGGCGCCAGAAGTTGTTCCTGAAGTTTTGCAAAAATATTGAGGCTTACCAGGCCATAAAACATCATTCTTTCCGTCTACAACTAAATCAACATATTCCTTGAGCCCCTCATAATCTCTAATTGGCACGTTTTTTTTCCAATCTTCGTATGTTTTTATGTTCTCGAAACTATGATCAATTCCGAAAGTTGTTTTTTTCGCCTTTTTTATCAGCTTGTGAAAAGTCTTTTTTTGAAACTTAAGAGGGTTTTTTATCCACCGATCATTTCTTAATTTGACAATGTATGCAAAAGGATACGCAAGAATGCTTTTCAAACTCATTTAAAATAAAATATAATTCATTGGGTTTACAGGCGAAGAGCCTTTCCAAAGCTCAAAATGCAAGTGAGGCCCAGTAGAATATTTTCCAGAATTTCCAATAATAGCGATTGTTTCACCAGACTTTACATAGTCCCCTTTTGATTTAAAAACCTCAGAGTTATGCTTGTAAAATGATATAAAGCTGTTTTGGTGCTTGATAATAAGAACATACCCAAATTCGTGAGTCCATGAGCTAAACAGAACCATTCCGTCATCAATGGAAGAAATAAATGCTCCTTTTTTTGAAACAACATCAACTCCAAAATGACCAATCTTTTTATTGAACTCTTCGGTAATCAACCCGTCAACAGGCTTTATAAAAAAGCCGCTCAGTTTTTTTTCCTTTAAATTAGAGTTTAAACTTATGCTTTCTTCAGCCTCTACCTCAGCCCTTAAAATAGAATCTTCAACAGAAGGTTTAAAATCAACCCCTTTTACTATAAAACCCTCTTCAAACAGATCCTTAACACTATCAAGAGAAACACTGTCTGAAAGAACTTTTTTTAGATTTTTTGTGTAAAGGCCATAGTTGCCAAGACTTTTTTCAAGAGAGTCGGCCTTTTGAATCATCGTTATTAATTCATTTTGCACATGAGTTTTAGACTTTCCAGGTATCAGGTTTCGTAAGGGGGTGTAGCCAAGTAGTAATACAAAAACAACAGACACGGCTAGTAAAACAGCAGATGTTAGCCACAATAGACTAGCTCTAGAAAACTTAATATTAAAAATCTCCTCTAGGCTATTGTCATTTATTATTGCAAAGCGAAAAAACTTATTCTTTTTTTCCAATTTTATTAGCTAATCTATATTTGTCACAAATATCATAAATTATAAACATATTTATTTTTAAGATAAATTTGTAATAAAAAACTATAATAATAGTTAATGTCTTAATGAATTCTCGAACAACACAACAGCTCCTTATACAATCATTGCTTCTTGTTATGTTCTTGTCATCTTGTTCAACAAAGAAAAACAGATGGGTAAACAGACAATATCACAATACAACAGCAAAATATAATGGGTACTTTAATGGCAAAGAAAGCATTAAAAAAGGGCTTGATAAAATCAACCAAAATTCAGAAGAAGATTACAGTCAAATAATTACTGTTTTTAAAGAAAAAGACCTTTCTGCGTCCAAATCAGCGCACTCTTATATGGATAAAGCGATAAGAAAAGGCTCTGTAGTTATTCAAAGGCATTCGATGAAAATAAAGGGGAAAGAGTATTGCAAGTGGATAGACGACAACTACTTAATGATTGGTAAAGCCTATTTTTACAAAGGAGAATTTGATGAGGCGTTAAAGACATTTTTGTTTATTATAGATGAGTTCAAAAAGACAGAGACAGCATATGAGGCCAAAATCTTTGCTTTAAGAGCTTACTCTGAAAAAAACGACTTTTTAGCTTGCGAGGTGTTAATAGATGAGCTTAATAAAAAAAGAACACTAAATAAAAAAACAAAACTATTTAAGCATAGTTCGATAGCAGACTGTTATTTAAAACAACAAAACTACTCTCTTGCATCAGATGAATTAAAGCAATGTATTAAGCTTTCAAACAAAAAACAAGCTTCTAGGTTCAAATATATTTTAGCACAAGTTTATCAAAAAGTGGGAAATCAAAAAAACGCGTACGAACTTTTTGAAGACGTAATTAGAGAAAGCTCAGATTACGAAATGACTTTTAACGCTAAAATGAATTTGGCAAAATCTTCAATTCAAACCGGAATCAACGTAAGGAAGTCAAAAGAAGCTTTAAAAAAAATGTTGAAAGATGATAAAAACAAAGAATATCTTGATCAAATTTATTTCACCATTTCTGAAATTGATATTGCTGAAATGGATACAACAGCCTGCATAAATAGTCTTTTAAATTCAACAAAATACAGTCTTGAAAACGACGTTCAAAAAGCCCTCTCTTTTTATAGCCTCGCTAAGATATACTACGGGAAGCAGGAATATAGAAAAGCCGGGCTTTACTATGACAGTACTGTCTTTTATGTAGATAAAAATGACGAAAAATATGCTGAAATTTCTGAAACCTCTCAAAACCTAAACAAACTCATTACTAACCTAGACATTGTTTACCTGCAAGACAGCTTAATAGCTCTTTCAGTACTACCAAAAAATATTCAGCTCGAACTGGTTAATGAGATTATAAACAACATAATCGAAAATGAAAAAAAAGAAAAAGAGCAGAAAATGCTTACAGAACAAAGTATGTATGAAAACAACCGATATGGATCAAGAGAACAGTTTGGAAGCAAAACATCAGGAGGTAAGTGGTACTTTTACAACCCCTCAACACTTAGCTTTGGGCTTTCTGAGTTTAGAAAAACGTGGGGAAAAAGAAAATTAGAGGATGATTGGAGGAGGAGAGACAAGGGTGTTTTAAATGAGTTTGGGGAAGACACGACACTAACAAGCGGTCAGTTAAATGAGCTAAAACAACTAAGTGATAAGAAAAACCCCAATTACTATCTTTCTAAGATTCCAAAAAGCGAAAAAGAAGTAATCGCTTCAAATAAAAAAATAAAAGAAGCGCTATATCAAGTAGCAATTATTTACAGAGACTATTTCGATGACTATAAAAAAAGCAACGCTACTTTTTACGAAATCTTCAGAAGATATAGTTCTGACACAATTTATGTTCCTCTCGCCTACTACAACATATATTTAAACCATGTTAATAAAGAAAAAAAGAGTCTTGCGCGTGAGACCAAAGAAATCATAATGTCAAATTTTCCAAAGTCAAAGTATGCAAAAATTCTTGCCGATTCTGTTTATGTCTCTAGTGGTGAAAAACAAAGAGCGAAAGATGAGGAGTACTATTCAACAATTATAGACGGCTTTTTAAATGATAACCACAAAGAGGTAATTAGCTTAACTGCAAATATAAAAACACGAACGCTGATTGATAAAGAGATTTTTTTGAGAGCCCTTTCAATGTACAGGCTTGGTGATACTACTTCAGCCATAGCAGAAATTAATAAAATTATAAGCAACAAAGACCTGGGTCAAAAAGAGAGAGAAGAATATACTGAGGTGTTAAAGAGCATTGAAAACCCTGAATCTATACAAGAATCAAACTACTTGGCAGTTAACAAAAGCCCATATAAGCTAAATTTACTCAATGACCACATGATAGTTTTTGTAATGCCAAAAGAAAACAGCGACATGAACTATTTAATGAGTGTTTTTTCAGACTTCAACAAAAAAGAATTTTCCACCCAAACCATTGAGGTTAGCTCATTGATGATGGGTCTAGACCAACACATCTTAATTATAAAAACATATATGGATTATGATGGGTCACTAAACTATGAGCTAAGGGCCTTAGCAGACAAGGGAGTTATGAAGGAAATGTTAAAATTAAATTTTGAAAAAATAATAATTTCAAAAGACAACTTTTCAGATTTTTATAAAGACAGAGACTTACAGGGCTACAAAGATTTTTATAAAAAAAACTACCCGGCTATTTAATAAAACAAATTTCTTAGATTTGCCAAAAGCAAAACAAGATGTTTACAAATAAAAATGATTCAATGGTAAAAAATGATTTTAGCCCAGCCATTAACATGATTGGGTCTGGTACAATTATCACGGGTGACATTCAGTCTAAAGGAGACATCCGTGTGGACGGAACATTAAAGGGCTCTATAAACACAGAAGGGAAGGTTGTGTTGGGGGCTAATGGAACTATAGAGGGTGATGTCGTTTGCCAGGACGCTGATATTTCTGGAACGATAAACGCAAAAATTACTGTGTCAAAGCTACTGTCATTAAAAGCAACAGCAAGGCTAAACGGAGACATTGTTACAAGCAAACTTTCTATTGAGCCTGGAGCAACATTTACAGGTTCTTGTAGCATGGGTGCTGTTATCAAAGACATTAAAAACGTTGAAAAACCTGAAAAAAAGGAAAGGTCAGCCTAAGAAATATGTAATGTTTTCCTCGATTGCGCTGCAAATGGGGGTAATTATTTTTATAGGAACATGGCTTGGTCAAAAAACAGATGATGCTTTTGAAATCAATCAGTTTTTCACGATATCCTTTTCTTTAATATCTGTTTTTATTTCACTTTATTACATGTATGTAAAAACAAAAAATGAATCTTAATCTAAGACTAGCTCTTTTAGTTATCAATATTGGCGCCATATATGTTTTCCAAATAAAAAAACTGCTATACTTTGCTGTAAGTTCTCATTTGTTTCTTTTTGCTCTCGATGTTTTTACTCAAATGTGTGAAAAGCGACTTAACAACAGTAAAAAACCTTTATTGGCATTATCAATAAATTTTTTTAGAATTGTTTTTTGCCTTGTCTTTTTACTGCCTCAAATCTCATCTTCAAACACAGGTAGAAAACTCTACATTATAAATTTTTTTCTCGTTTATTTTGTTCTTTTGACAATTAATTTAATAAATAAAAAAAAACATTTAAATAAAAGCTAAAATTGACAAGCCTTAATATAAATAAAAAGTTAATTTTGTCTTGTTTTAATATAATTAAATGACTCACAATAAAAACAAATTAGCAGCTCTGATTTTTCTGTTTTTATGTCCACTAGTTTCTTTTTCAGGAGACCCAAAACCACTAAATGAAGGTGAGATTTACAACCCCGTTCCTGCAATTATGCATCATATTGCTGATTCTCACGAGTGGCATCTTTGGGGTGAGGGAAAAAAGTCTGTTTCAATACCCCTTCCTTTAATATTATTTTGTGACGGGAAACTAGATATTTTCTTTTCTTCTAAGTTTCATCATGGCAAAAAAAACGTAAAAATCGAAGATCGTGAATATGCGTTGGATCACGGTCATTTAGTAGAGGTTAATAATAAAGAGTTTGTAGACCTTTCTATTACAAAGAATGTTGCATCTATGTTGTTGTCTGTGATGGTGCTTCTTCTGCTGTTTGTAGGCGCTGCAAGAAAAAGCAATAAAGACAAAGCCCCTAAAGGCCTGCTCTCTTTTTTAGAACCGCTTGTTCTTTTTGTAAGAGACGATATTGTCAAGCCAAACATAGGTCATGGCTATAAAAAGTACGTACCATATTTACTAACGCTATTCTTTTTTATACTAGTTAATAACCTTTTAGGTCTTATTCCTGCCGCAGCAAATTTAACTGGCAATATTGCAGTTACTCTAGTTTTATCTTTCATAACTTTAATAGTAACCAATCTTTCAGGAAACAAAACATATTGGGGGCATATTTTTAACCCTCCCGGTGTCCCATTGGCCTTGATGCCAATCATGATACCTATTGAGATAGTTGGAATATTTACAAAACCATTTGCTTTAATGATAAGGCTATTTGCAAATATTTCTGCAGGACATATCATTATTATGAGTCTTATTTCTTTGATTTTTATGGCTCAGAGTGGTTTAGGAAATGCAGGCGCTTTTGGTGTTGCGCCGGTATCAGTTCTATTCGTGCTGTTTATGTACTTTATAGAAGTGCTTGTTGCTTTTTTACAGGCATATATTTTTACTTTGTTAACCTCTTTGTTTATAGGATTAGCGACAGTAGAACACCATTAAATTAAATTATTAATAACTAAAAACAAAAAAATGGAAATAACAGGAATCGCAGCAATTGGAGCTGGTTTGGCAGCAATCGGAGCAGGTATTGGAATTGGAAGAATAGGTGGCTCTGCACTTGAAGCTATGGCTAGACAGCCAGAGCATTCTGGAATGATACAAACCAACATGATTATTGCTGCAGCACTAGTCGAAGGTGTAGCGTTATTTGGCGTTGTAGTTGCATTATTGCAAGGCTAAAAATTATTAATTAACTAACTAGCCATAACGGTTGGTTATGGCTAGTTACATAAAAACAAATTATATGGACCCAATGGCTTTAGTAACACCAGCGATAGGTCTTGTCTTCTGGACAAGCGTGGTGTTTATATTATTAATATTTATTTTGAAAAAATTTGCATGGAAACCTATTCTAGACTCTGTAGACAAAAGAAATAAAAATATTGAAGACGCATTACAATCTGCAGAAAATGCAAAAAAAGAGATGGAAAACCTCACCGCAGATAATGAAAAAATATTGGCAGAGGCAAAAGCTCAAAGAGATTTGATTTTAAAAGAGGCTCGTGAAATGAAAGAAAGCTTAATAAAGGACGCAAAAGAAAAAGCAACCTTAGAAGCAGAGAAAATAATGGACGATACAAGGGAACAGATTCATAATCAAAAAATGAAAGCGATAACGGAGCTTAAAAACCAAGTAGCTGACTTGTCTATTGAAATTGCTGAAAAAATCATAAAAAGCGAACTTAAAGACAAACAAGCTCAGAAAAAACTTGTTGTTGATGCAATGCAAGACAAAGATCTAAATTAATGAAAGACTTAAAAGTATCAAATAGATATGCAAAAGCTCTGCTAGAGCTAGCTGTTGAAACTAACAATTTGGAAAATTGTTATTCTGATATGAATACGATTTTGACTGTCTGTCAAGAATCTAAAGAATTTTATTTGCTTTTAAAAAGCCCTATAATTAAGACCGATAAGAAAATAATTATAATTGAAGAAGTATTCTCCAATAAATTATCAGAGCTTACCAACGGATTTATAAAAATAATTACAAGCAAAAAGAGAGAGGCAATACTAGACTCAGTAGCAAAAAGTTTTATCTCTCTATACAAAGAGAAGAAAAACATAATATCTGCAAAATTAGTTACAGCTACAGAGATCGATAACGAAACAAGAGAAGAGGTGTTAGATTTTATAAAGAAAAAGGGGCATAAAAATGTAGATCTGCAGGAAAAAATTGATAAGAGTATAATTGGGGGAGCAATAATCAATATTGGCAACAAGCAAATAGATGCTAGTGTTTCCAACAAGATTAATGAAATGAAGCAAAATTTTAGTGTAAACTTATATGAACAAAACTATTTAAATAAACAAATATGGGAGAAGTAAAGCCGGCTGAGGTATCAGCTATTTTAAGAAAACAACTATCAGGATTTAATACTGAATCAAAACTTGAAGAAATTGGAACTGTATTGCAAGTAGGAGACGGTATAGCTAGAATATATGGTTTAAATAATGCACAGTCTGGAGAATTGGTCCAATTTCAAAACGGCCTACAGGCAATTGTCCTTAACTTGGAAGAAGACAATGTTGGTGCTGTACTTCTTGGGCCTTCTAAAGGAATCAAGGAGGGAGATACTGTTAAAAGAACAGGTAAAATCGCATCAATTAATGTTGGTGAAGGGATGCTTGGAAGGGTTGTAAATACTTTAGGAATGCCTATAGATGGTAAGGGCCCAATTGAAGGAGAAACTTTTCAAATGCCTATTGAAAGAAAAGCCCCAGGAGTTATTTACAGACAACCAGTAAACGAGCCTTTACAAACAGGAATTAAAGCTGTTGATGCTATGATTCCGATAGGAAGAGGGCAAAGAGAATTAGTTATTGGAGATAGACAAACGGGGAAAACAGCTGTTGTAATTGACACAATCATTAACCAGAAGGAGTTCTACGACAAAGGTGAGCCTGTATTTTGCATCTATGTTGCTGTTGGACAAAAAGCCTCAACAGTTGCGGCAATTGCAAAGACATTACAAGAAGCGGGCGCACTTGAATATACTGTAATTGTTTCAGCTAACGCAAGTGACCCCGCACCTCTTCAATTTTACGCTCCTCTTTCAGGAGCTGCAATCGGAGAATATTTCAGAGATACAGGAAGACCCGCCTTAATAGTTTATGATGATTTGTCAAAACAAGCTGTTGCATACAGAGAGGTTTCACTACTTCTAAGAAGGCCTCCGGGCAGAGAGGCTTATCCAGGAGATGTGTTCTATTTACATTCTAGACTTTTAGAAAGAGCGGCAAAAGTCATAAATGATGATAAAATAGCTTCTCAAATGAATGATCTTCCAGAGTCTTTAAAATCAAAAGTAAAAGGAGGGGGTTCATTAACAGCGTTACCGATTATTGAAACACAGGCGGGAGATGTGTCCGCATATATACCAA
Source organism: uncultured Bacteroidota bacterium (assembly GCA_902587125.1). Taxonomy (GTDB): domain Bacteria; phylum Bacteroidota; class Bacteroidia; order Flavobacteriales; family BACL11. The sequence continues at coordinate 318,106 of CACIJW010000001.1, read as the reverse complement.
CTAATGTAATTTCAATTACCGACGGTCAAATCTTTCTTGAATCAAACTTATTTCTCTCAGGAGTAAGGCCGGCAATTAATGTAGGAATATCAGTTTCTAGAGTAGGTGGATCCGCTCAAATTAAATCAATGAAAAAAATAGCAGGAACACTTAAATTAGATCAGGCGCAGTACAGAGAATTAGAGGCTTTCGCAAAATTTGGATCAGACCTTGATGCAGCAACAACAGCTGTAATTGAAAAGGGAAAGCGAAATGTTGAAATTTTAAAGCAAGGCCAATATTCCCCCTTAAGAGTAGAGGAGCAAGCAGCTATAATTTATTGTGGAACAAATGGCTTGTTAATGGATGTTCCTGTTTCTAAAATAAAGGAGTTTGAGAAGGAGTACATTTCTTTTTTACACACTAAACATCAAGATGTGTTGGATCAGTTAGCATCAGGTAAATTAGATGATAAAATAACATCATGTCTAGAAAAAGCAGTAAATGAATTAGCTCCAAAGTATAAGGAAAATGCCTAATTTAAAAGAAATAAAATCTAGAATAACATCTGTAAAGTCTACGATACAGATAACCTCAGCAATGAAAATGGTTTCTGCGGCCAAGTTGAAAAAAGCTCAAGATGCTATAATACAATTAAGACCATATTCAAATAAGCTAACTGAAATAATGTCATCAGTATCATCAGCTTCAGAAGACAGTTCTAAAAACAAATATTCAGAAGTAAGAGAGGTTAGTAAAATTTTACTTGTTCCAATTACATCTAACAGGGGTTTATGCGGTGGTTTTAATGCAAATATTATAAAAAAAACAATTGAGATAGAAAAAGAGTTAAACTCTAGGTCAGAGTTAACAATACTGTCTATCGGAAAAAAGTCTTCAGAGTTTTTTAAAAAAAACAAGTACAATGTTCATTCAACTCACGATGATGTTTTTCAAGATGTTAACTATGAAGACGTGTCAAAAATCGCAGAACTGATATTAAATGATTTTGCAAATGAAAAATTTGATAAAGTTATTTTAGTTTATAATCAATTTAAAAACGCCGCAACCCAAATTGTTATGCAAGAGGATTTCTTACCACTTAATAAAACTCAATCTGAAAATAGCCAAGAAGCTGTTGACTATATTTACGAGCCTGGTAAGGATGAAATTTTAAACGAATTAATACCGAAATCGTTAAAAACACAACTCTTTAAAGCAATATTAGACTCAAACGCATCAGAGCACGGGGCTAGAATGACTGCAATGCATAAAGCCACAGACAATGCCACTGAACTAAAGAATGAGTTAACACTTTCATATAACAAAGCAAGACAGGCTGCAATCACCGGAGAAATACTTGAAATTGTTGGTGGAGCAGAAGCTCTTAACGGCTAAGCTCAATTAATGCCTTTTTATATATTTACAATTAAAATTGTGTGAAATGAACAATCTATTAATTTCCAACAGAGAGCTTATTACAACGATTACTATTAATAGGCCAAAACAACTAAACGCCCTAAACATTTCTACAATCAAAGAGCTTGGAAAAGCCTTCAACAACTTGCAAAATGATAAAAACACAAGAGTTATAGTTTTAACTGGGGCTGGAGAAAAATCTTTTGTAGCTGGAGCAGACATAAAAGAGTTTAGCAATTACGATAACAAACAAGGTACAGATTTATCACGAAGCGGTCATTTAAATCTATTCAACTTAATTGAAGATTTCCCAAAACCAGTAATTGCAGCTATAAATGGATATGCATTAGGAGGAGGTCTTGAACTTGCATTATCTGCACATATCAGAGTTGCTTCGAAAAATTCTAAACTTGGGCTTCCAGAAGTTTCACTAGGTGTAATTCCCGGATACGGAGGAACGCAGAGGCTAACAAATTTAGTTGGAAAAGGAAGGGCAATGGAATATATATTAACAGCCAAAATGATTGGGGTTGAAGACGCAAAGCATAGTGGTTTAATAAACGAATATTGTGAGCTAGAGGACCTCTTGCCCACTTGTGAAAACATAGCTAGAAAAATTATTAAAAACTCTCCAAGAGCAATTTCAAAGGCAATAAAATGCATAAATGCGAGTTTAAAGAATGAAAGCGGGTTTGAAACTGAAATTGAGGAGTTTGGTAAATGTTTTCAAACAGACGACTTTGTTGAAGGGACGACAGCTTTTCTTGAAAAAAGAAAACCAAAATATAATTGATTCAATTAAAAAAATTAGCCGGTCAAACAGCCATATACGGAGTTAGTAGTGTTATAGGTAGACTATTAAATTATTTACTTACACCTATCTTAACAAGACCAGAAATAGGCGGATTCAACCCTGGGGAGTATGGTGTTATTACAGAAATGTATGCCTACCTCGCATTCCTTATTGTTTTTTTAACATACGGCTTGGAAACAGCATTCTTTAGGTTTAAACAAAAAAATGACGATAAAAAATATGTATATAGCACTGCTTTAATCTCTTTACTACTATCTTCATCACTATTTATTTTTTGCGTATTCCTTTTTTCATTTGAAATTTCAAGCTTTTTAGGCTATCCAAATAATCAAGAGTACGTTAAATGGTTTTCAATTATTGTGGGAATTGATGCGGTATGTTCTATTGTTTTTGCTAAGTTAAGATATGAGAACAAGGCTTTAAAATTTTCACTAGTCAGAGTCATGTCGATAGCCATAAATATTTTTGCAGTATTATTTTTTCTTATTGTCTGTCCACTATTACAAAGCGAAGACACATTATCTGTTCTAATAAAAAGTTTTTACGACCCAAAAGTTGGAGTGGGCTATGTCTTTATAGCAAACTTAATTGCCTCCTCCGCAACCTTATTAGTTTTACTTTCAGAAATGAAAGGTATAAGGTGGGGCCTTAATTACATTTTATGGAAAAAAATGATCAGGTATTCATTACCGCTTATGGTAGCGGGCTTAGCTGGAATGATTAATGAAACTGTTGATAGGGTACTTTTAAAAAAACTATTACCATCAATACAAGATACATCAGCAAATCCGAGTGGAGACATAATGTATGAAATAGGAATTTATGGTGCTTTTTATAAAATATCAATATTTATGATGCTATTCATACAAACATTTAGATATGCGGCTGAGCCCTTTTATTTTAGGTATAAGAAGGAAAAAGATTCAAAAAAATTATATGCTGACATAATGAAATATTTTGTTATTGTCTCTTCAACTATTTTTTTAGTAGTAATGATAAATTTTGATTTGTTCAAGCACTTTATTGGAACACAATTTCACGATATAAGAGGCTTTAAGATTGTTGCCGTTCTGATGCTCGCTAATTATTTCTTTGGACTTTATTACAATTTATCTATTTGGTATAAATTAACAGACAAAACACGCTACGGGGCATATATTTCAATTTTTGGAGCAGCTATTACTATATCACTAAATTTCATGCTTGTGCCAGTTATTGGTATTTTTGGGTCTGCAATAACTACTTTAGTTTGTTATGTAACAATGACCATAGTTTCGTTTTATTTTTCAAGGTTTAATTATAAAGTCCCCTATGACTTGAGGTCAATATCAACATACTTTATTTTAATGATTTTTATTTTTATGATTAGTCAATTTTATAATTTAGGTGAAATAATTAATTCTATCTATATCCTAATCTTTATTTTTGTAGCTTATGTGTTAGAGTTTAAAACAAAAAAAATAAGAACAAAATGACAGATGTATTTGAAGACATAAATAAATTTGCAACGGCTTGTGATCAAGAGCCAAGCAAAGAAAATTACGATATGTATCTTAATCTAATTCGAGAAGAAATGGATGAATTAGAAGAAGCTATTAAAGAAAACGACAGAGTAGAACAATTAGATGCATTAATCGATATCTTAGTGGTTACGATAGGCGCCATTAGAGCGGGTGATTTTAAGGGCAAAAGTGCATGGAAAGAAGTGATGAAGACAAACTTCGCTAAAATCAATACAGAAACAGGAAAAGTAATTAAACGAGAGGATGGAAAGGTGTTAAAGCCGAAAGGATGGGAGGCTCCAAAACTTAAACAATTTATATAAAAATTTTAAATGAATATTATAATACCTATGGCTGGAAGAGGCACAAGGCTAAGACCGCATACTCTTACCACACCAAAGCCTTTAATCAAATTAGCCGGAAAAACAATAGTTCAAAGATTAGTTGAAGAAATATCTGCTTCATTTGAGGAAGCAATTGATAATATTGGATTTGTTGTTGGAGATTTTGGCACTGAGGTGGAAGAAGACTTAATAAAAATTGCAGAAAAGTTAGGGGCCAATGGGCACATCTTTTATCAAGATAGGCCTCTAGGAACAGCGCATGCTGTTTTATGTGCTGAGAAAATAATGACTGGTAGTTGTGTAATAGCTTTTGCTGACACTTTGTTCAAGTCTGATTTTAATATAAATAAATCTGCAGATGGAACAATATGGGTAAAACAAATAGATGATCCTAGCTCATTTGGAGTTGTAAAATTGGATAATGATATTATCACAGACTTTGTTGAGAAACCGGATGTGTTTGTTTCGGATCTTGCTATTATTGGAATTTATCATGTTAAAGACTCATCAATTTTAAAAAGTGAAATAGAGTTTTTGATTGACAACAACATAAAAGACAAAGGTGAATACCAACTTACCAACGCTTTGGAAAACATGAAAAATAAAAATTACAAGTTTAGCGCAGCAGAGGTTCGAGAATGGTTAGATTGTGGTAACAAAGACGCAACATGCTACACTAACCAAAGGGTACTATTTCATCAAAAAAACAATGTGGATCAAACTAGCCAAATTATTAATTGTGAAATTGTAGAACCATGCTATATTGGTAAAAATAATTTCATTAAAGATTCTAAAATTGGCCCGCATGTCTCAATCGAGGACAACAACAAAATAGAAGATTGTGAGTTGAACAATGTTATTTTACAAAGCAATAATGATATTAGTAAAATTAAACTCAAAAACTCAATGGTTGGTAGTTTTACATCAATAGATGGGAAAAACACGTCTAATCAAGTTAGTATAGGAGATTTTACTGTCATAGAATGAAAATTAAAATTTTAATATTATGTTCATTAATTTTTTCCTCAGAATTCACATATTCCCAGTGGAACAAAAAAAGTGAAAAAAATAAAACTAAGCTTGTTTTAAGTGACGGTGAAAGAAAGAAGTTTGATCATAATTTTTTTGAAGCATTAAAACAAAAACATCTTGAAAACTATGAGGACGCTTTAGTACTATTTGAAAAATGCATAAAAATTGATCCCAACGTTGCAGCACCCTTATACGAGGTAGCAAAAATTTACAAAAATCTAAACCAAAACAATCAAGCGCTAGAATACTCCTTAAAAGCTCACAAGCTAAACGAGGCTAATGAAACATATGCGTATCTATGTGCTCGTTTGCTTAGTAAGCAAAAAAAATACCAGCAGGCTAAAGAAATATATAAATCCTTAACTAAAACAAATAAAAAAAGTGAAATATACTTTTATGAACTAGCAGATGTTTATATACTATCAAGTGATTTTAAAGGCGCAGTAAAAACATACAATGAACTTGAAAGTATAATAGGAATTAATAAAATGCTTTCTTTACAAAAGCATAAAATATATATGCAAACCTTAGATGTTGAAAGTGCAAACAATGAGCTTTTAATCCTCGCAGAAGAGTTTCCTGAGGATACAGATGTTTTGGAAATATTAGCTGAGGGTTATTTACTAAATAATGAAAAAGAAAAAGCATTTGAAATCTTTAAAAAAATTTCTGAACTAGATAAAGATAATGGAAGAGTTTATCTAATGTTATATGACTACTATAAATCCATTGGAGAAAATGAAAAGGCTTTTAAGGAGCTCGCTAGAGCTTTTGAAAGCAGTAGCTTAAGTATTGATGGGAAAATACCAATATTAGTTTCTTATTTAAACTTATTACAAGATTCAAGCTATAGGGCCCAAGCATTTTATCTCTGTAAAAAAATAGTCCAAGCACACCCCTTAGATCCTAAATCATATGCCGTCTTTGGGGATTTACTTTATGAGGACAGACAGCTTGATTCAGCAGAGGTTTATTATAATGAAGTTTTAAAAATTGACAAATCCAAGCCTCAAATTTGGACTCAACTAATTTTTGTAAATGCAGAAAGAAATGAATATGATAAGGTGCTAAATATTACAGAAGAAGCTTTATTATATTTTCCAACAAATGCTGTTTTTTATTACTTTAATGGAATATCCTTGCTTAGAAAAAAAGAATATACAACCTCTATCAATATTTTTAATCAAGGCATAGAATACGTTTTTGACAACAATATTTTATTAAATGAATTTTATAATTCATTAGCAGAATGTTATAATGAAACAAAGGAGTATGAATCTTCAGATTCTCTTTTTGAATTGTCACTTAAGATAAATCCGTCAAATCCAACTGTATTAAATAATTACAGCTACTACCTATCTTTAAGAGGTGTTGATTTAGAAAAAGCAAAAGAAATGTCATTTAATAGTAATTTGCTAGAACCAAACAACGGAACATTTCAAGACACATATGCTTGGATACTTTATAAATTACAACAATATGATGAAGCTTTATCATGGATTTTGAAAGCTGTTGAAAATGGAAGTAGTGAAAGTCCCGTTGTTTTAGAACATTATGGAGATATACTTTATAAGCTAAATAGAAAAAATGAGGCGTTTGAAAAGTGGGAGCAAGCTAAGGTTATTGGAGAGGGTTCAGAACTATTAGAAAAAAAAATAAGAGAAAAAAAACTATATGAGTAAGCTTAAATACTTATTGTTTTTTTTCTTAACATCTTGTAGCCTTCCTTATTTAACAAATACGAATGTTAGTGAAAGCCAAAATTCTGATTTGCAAATTAAAAACAGCTTCAAAGCTTCAGGAGAATTTACGTACTACGAACAAAGCTCTCCAATTAATGGAAAAATTAATTTAATTTTAGATCATAGTGATAATCTCTGGGTTTCGGTAAATTCATTATTTAACTTAGAACTCTTTCGTGTTATTTTAATAGCTGACACACTTTGTTTAATAAACAGAATTGAAAAAAACTACCAAAAAATAAGCTTTAATGATTCAAAAAAAATCCTCAATGAAAATTTGTTGGAGAAAATAAAGAATTTTGAGAATACCGAATTAGAATTTAAAGGAACCACTTTTCATTTATTTTTTAGTGAATTTAATGATGCTACAACTCCTAAATTTCCTAAAAATATAATTTTAAAAAAAGAAGATAAAGAAGGCGTTTTTTTAAAAATTAACCTCAACAAAGTTCAAAGAACAAACCAAAAAATTGAGATTAACATTCCAGATAGCTATGAAAAAATTTAAATTCTTTCTTTTTTTAGTAGTTGTCTCTAAAATTGTCATCGCTCAAAGTAAAGACGATTTAAAAAAAGAGAAGAAAAAAATAGAAAATGAGATCAAAATAACAAATGGTCTATTAGAAAAAACAAAACAAAACAAATTAAAATCTTTAAATTATTTGAATGCTCTTAGTACACAAATAGAAAAAGAGGAGAGTTTAGTTAAAATGCTAAACATTGAAATTAAACTAAAAGAAAGAAAAATAAAAAATATTAATAAAACAATATTAGAAAGTAAAGAGACTATTTCCACCAAAGAAGCAGAGCTTGAAACACTTATGGAAAATTATTCCAAAATTATTTTTTCATACAGTAAAAATAAAGGCTTAAAAGATCAGTTAATGTTTATTATTTCTTCTGATGATTTTAATCAAGCCTATAAAAGGCTATTATACGTAAAGCAATATACTACTCAAAGAAAAAACTATTCAATTCAAATATCAAAAGAACAGAATGAGATAAAGCAAGAAATTAATAAGCTAGAACTTATAAAACAAGAGCTTGAGGAAAATACTTTTCAAAAGAAAAAACTTTATGAAAACAAATATGAAAATCTTAGTGAAATTTCTGATAAAAAAACTGAGAAAGAACAATTGATTTCTAAACTTGTTAAGTCGGAAAAATATTTTAAGAGAGAACTCAAAGAGAAACAAAAAAGGGCTAATGAGTTAGATGAAAAAATCAGAAAAATTATTGAAGAGGAGATTAAGAAAGCAAGAGAGCTTGCAGAAAAGTCTAATAAATTAAACCTTTCTCCTGAAGCTTTAGAGTTAACAAAAAAGTTTGCAGAAAACAAAAGAAAGTTGCCGTGGCCAGTTGAGACAGGAGTTGTTATTCAAAAATTTGGAAACAAAAAACATCAAATTTTTTCTGAAGTTCAAACTTTTAACAATGGAGTGGACATAGTAACTGAAAAAAATGCCAAAGTTAATGCAATTTTTGATGGAAAAATTTCAAGAATTTTTGTCGTTAAGGGAGAAGGAAAGGCAGTATTAATTTCGCATGGAGAATTTTACACTGTCTACTCTGGACTTCAAGATGTAGTTGTTGAAACCGGAGAGAAAGTTTTAACAAGAGAGAAGATAGGTGAAGTTAGATATAATGAAAAAGAACAAAGGTCTCTTTTACATTTTGAAATTTGGAAAGGTTATGATAAAGTTGATCCTGGAGATTGGATTTACAAACTTTATTAAGCAACAAATTGTTAAATTTGCTAAAATTAAATTATGAAATCAATGACTATCTTAGGTATGATTGGACCATGGCAAGTGGTTCTTATAGTTCTAGTTGTCTTAATTTTATTTGGTGGAAAAAAAATCCCAGAGCTTATGAAGGGCTTAGGAAAGGGAATGAAGGAATTCAAAGATGCTACCAAGGAAATTGATAAAGACAAAGATAAGAGCTGAGTTGAAAAACAAAAAATCTTTTTTACAAGTTAGAGATGACCTTCAGAGCCAAAAAACTACCGTTCGGTCAATAACTGCAAATTACATAAAGTCAATACATGATAATAAAGACTTAAATATTTTTATTGAGGTTTTTGAAAATGAAGCTATAAATCGAGCTAATGAAATCGATGAAAAAATAAAAAGCAAAACTCAGGGCAAGCTTGCTGGTATGATTATAGCAATCAAAGATAACTTGTGCTATGAGAATCATCTTGTAACAGCCTCATCAAAAATACTTAAAGGTTTTAAGTCGAATTATTCTGCTACAGCAATCGAAAGACTTTTAAAGGAGGATGCTATAATTATTGGTCGAGTAAACTGTGATGAGTTTGCAATGGGGAGCACTAATAAAAATAGCGTATATGGCCCACCATTAAACCCATTAAACAAAAAGATGGTTACCGGAGGGTCTTCTGGAGGTTCAGCTGCCGCTGTGGCAGCAAATCTTTGCATGGTGAGTTTAGGCTCAGATACTGGTGGTTCTGTTCGTCAGCCAGCATCTTTTTGTGGTGTTTTTGGCTTTAAACCTACATATTCAAGAGTTTCAAGATATGGTTTAATTTCATACGCTTCATCATTTGATCAAATAGGAGTTTTATCAAACTCTCTTTTTGACAATGCCTTAGTTTTAGAGGTTATTTCCGGACATGATCATAATGACAATACGTCTAGTAAGAAAAGAGTTGAGCCTTATTCTAATTTCGAAAAGAAGCCCAATTACAAAATAGCATTTTTAAAAGAAACATTAGATTTAAAAGCACTCGATAGTAGTATTAAAAAATCAACATTAGATTTAATAGAGTCACTTAAGTCTAGCGGACATCAAGTTGAAACATGTAGTTTTCCTTTTCTTGAATATCTAGTGCCAACTTATTATGTTCTTACTACTGCTGAAGCCTCATCTAATCTTGCTAGGTATGATGGCATAAGATATGGGCACAGAAGTAGTGAAGCGGAAAATCTTAATGACACATTTGTAAAATCTAGAACAGAAGGGTTTGGACAGGAAGTTAAAAGAAGAATTATGTTAGGAACCTTTGTTTTAAGTTCTGAGTATCAAGAAGCATATTATACTAAAGCTCAAAAAATCAGGTCTTTAATACAAAAGGAAACCAATAAAATTTTTGAAAATTTCGATTTTATTATCACACCATCAACACCTCGTACAGCTTTTGAAATAGACAGTGAAACTGATGATCCGACAGACCTTTACATTGAAGATATCTTTACGGTTCATGCTAATCTTTCAGGAAACCCAGCGATATCAGTTCCTTTAGGGAAATGTAAGAAAAACCTGCCATTTGGAATTCAAATACAAGCTAAAAACTTTGATGAAAAGAAAATTTTCAACTTTGTTAATCAATTTTTGACACACAATATTTAATAAATAAACTATAAGTTTTTTTCAGCAAATATTTAAAACACTAAATTGCATTTGTGAAAAGATATTTAATTCTAATAGTTCTTGTTTTATCTACCATCTTTTATTTAGTTAACAACACAGACAAGATTAAAATTACTTTTGAGGAAGAAATTAAAGAGCCAAACATAAAATTCGGGTTTGATTTAGATTCGTTTAGCATAAAAAGTGGAACGATAAAAGATGGGCAGGTGCTAGGTGAGATATTATATTTACATCATATTGATCATAATCAAATTAATAGAATTGTAAAAAAGTCAAAAGATATTTTTGATTTTAGAAGAGCTGTTCCCGGAAAAAAATACACAGTCTTATGCTCAAAAGACACAAATGAAACTGCACAGGTATTTATTTATGAAAAATCACTCGCAGAATATGTCGTATTCGATATTAGAAATGATATTAAGGTTTATGTAGGTAAAAAACCCATTGAGATAAAAAACAGACTGTCCAGTGGCACTATTGAAAGCTCATTATGGAACGCTTTAATAAATAATAACTTAAGCCCAGCTTTAGTTGTGGAGCTTGAAGCAATATATGCTTGGACATTAGATTTTTTTAAAATTCAAAAAGGAGATTACTTTACAGTATTGTTTGAAGAAAAATATGTTGAAGGAGAGTTTATTGGAATAGGAGATGTGAAAGCAAGTTCTTTCACACATTCAGGAAATAATTTTTACGCATTTTATTTTGAAGAAAATGAGCTTTACGGAGATTTTTTTGATCACGAGGGGAACAACCTGAGAAAAACATTTTTAAGGGCACCCATTAAATACAGTAGAATTTCATCAAGATTCAGTAAAAGACGAAAACACCCCGTAACTGGACAGTGGAAAGGTCATTTTGGCACCGACTATGCAGCCCCCACAGGAACCCCTATAATGGCAACAGCAAACGGCACGATTAGCAGAGCCTCATACAGCAGAAATAACGGCAATTATGTTAAAATTAAACACAATACAAAATACTCAACTCAATATTTACACATGAGTAAAATAGCTTCAGGTATAAAAAAAGGAAAATTTGTTAAACAAGGAGATGTCATTGGTTATGTTGGTAGTACAGGACTAGCAACCGGACCACATGTTTGTTATAGGTTTTGGAAAAATGGAAGACAAGTAGATCCCTATAGAGAAAAACTTCCTGCTGGAGAGCCAATAAAAAAAGAAAATAAAGAGAATTATATGCTTCTTAAAGACAGTTTGTTACAGTTGTTACAATCAGAAACACTTTATGATCTTTGATAAAAAATTAATTTCTTTTTTTTTAACTCTTTTGTTAACTTCTACATCTTTTTCACAAAATAACTTTATTAAAAATGACGGTCAGCATCCAAAGAAAGTTTTTTCAAAAGCTAATTTTTCTCAAGGGGCTTTTTTTCTTGAAACGGGAGGCTTTACATATAACTTATTTGATAAAAATAAATTAAGAGATATACACGAGGGGTTTTCTGAAGACAGCTATATTGATGCTCACTCATACAAGGTTAGCTTCATAAATTCACTAAAATCAAACGAGATAGATTATATTGATGCAGCTAATTACTATGAAAATTATTACATAGGTTCTAAAGAAAATTGGGTTGAGAATGTAAAAACTTACAATAAAATTAAGCGACCTATTTACGAAGGAATATTCTATGTAATTTATTTTGAAGGAAATAATATAAAATATGATATTCATGTTGAAAAAAACCATAATCCTGAAAGTATACAGATTGAATATAATTATGTAGATGACATAAAATTAACTGAAAATAACACGATCATTCTAAAAGCTTCATTTACTGAAGTAGAGGAGCAAATACCTGAAGTTTATCAAATAATTAACGGTAAAAAAATCTATGTAGACTGTAAATATCAACTAGAAAATAATGTTGTTAGCTTTTCCTTTCCAAATGGATACGATAAGAATTATGACTTAGTAATTGATCCAGAACTAGTTTTTTCAACCTACTCAGGTTCTTCAGCTGATAATTTTGGATATACTGCTACTTATGATAAACAGGGAAACCTATATGCTGGAAGTATTTCATTTGGACCAGGATATCCAACCACACTGGGGGCTTATCAGCTAAACTTTAATGGAGGTGTTGGCAATGGCGGAACAGATATAGCAATAACTAAATACAATAATACTGGCACACAAAGAATATATTCAACTTATCTAGGGGGGAGTTTTGATGAATTACCTCATAGCATGATAGTTAGTGATTTAGGAGAGCTTTATATTTTTGGAACAACTGGATCGGAAGATTTTCCCACTACTGAATCCAGCTTTGATACAACTTTTAATGGAGGAACTAATTTTGTGCCTAATGGAATAGGAGCTAGCTTTCCAAACGGATCTGATATAATTATTTCAAAATTAAGCACTAGTGGGGGGCAACTCGTTGCATCAACTTTTTTTGGGGGGTCTTTAAATGATGGTTTAAATAACTCATCAAAACTTACTTTTAATTACGCTGATGAGGTGAGGGGAGAAATAGAAATTGATAACGATAACAATATAGTAGTAGGAACTTGTACTAGATCCACAGACTTCCCCACGCTTAACCCAATCCAATCTAATTTAAGCTCTGGATTAGAAGGTTGTGTTTTTAAGCTAGACAGGCACTTATCAAATATTATTTGGAGCACGTATTTTGGTGGTTCAGGCGACGATTGTATTTACTCTATTGATTTTAATAGAAATAATGATATTGTATTTGGAGGGGGAACAACATCGCCAGATTTAAACACAACACCTTTAGCGTTTCAGCAAAGTTATAATAGTTCTAATGGACTGAGTCCAGATGGTTTTATAACTACGATTGATAATAATGCAGATAGTATCTTTTTCTCTACCTACTTTGGTACTGACTCATATGACCAGGTTTTTTTTATAGATGTTACCAAAAATGATCAAGTTCACGTCTTAGGACAAACAAATGACACCAATAATTTTTTTATTAAAAACTCAACAATATCTACACAAAAGTCAGGGCAGTTTATTTCGACTCTTTCAAGTAGTTTATCCTCAATAATAAGGTCATCTGCGGTAGGTTCAGGTAAAGGAACTCCTGACATATCACCAACAGCATTTATGGTTGATTTATGTAACAGTTATTATCTTTCAGGTTGGGGAAGTGGTATAAACGGGCAGCTTTCAACATTAAACCTTCCTACTTCAGACAGTGCTTATCAAATTACAACAGATGGCAATGATTTTTATTTCATGGTCATCAGTGAAGGCATGGATAATGTTGATTATGCAACATTTTTTGGGGGAAATGTAAGCAGAGAGCATGTTGATGGTGGCACATCAAGATTTGATAATAAAGGTGTAATATATCAGTCAGTTTGTGCAGGCTGTGATGGAAATAATGACTTTCCAGTGAAGCCAAATCCTGGAGCTGTTTCAACAACAAATAATAGCCCAAACTGTAATAATGGAGTTTTTAAATTTGACATGAATACACCTCTTATTATTTCAGATTTTCAAGCACCCTTAATAGGGTGCGATTTGACAATTCAGTTTAATAATATTACAGATACTATTTCTAATACATTATTTTATTGGGATTTTGGTGATGGTAACTCAAGTAATCAACCCTCACCCACACATACATATGATACGACAGGAAACTATTTGGTTAGACTTATTTCAATTGACTCACTTTCATGCAATATTTCTGATACAATACAAAAAGAATTGTATATACTAAGTAATCAAAAAAAATCAGCTCCTGAGCTTTACAAATGCAAGCATGAAAAAATTAGAATTGGTATAAACAATCCAATTTCAATTAATTCGAGTTACTTTTGGAATCCCATTAACGGATTAAGCTCTTACAATGTTCAAAGGCCATTTACCAATATTGATTCCACAATAGAATATACTTTAGTAATTAACTATAGTAACAACTGTTTTGACACGATAATTCAAAAAGTTAATGTAGATGACATTAGTGTATTGGCTAGTGATGACACATCTTACTGTAATGATTCAATTATTTTAACTGCAGTTTCAAATGATAGTGTTGCAAATTTTATTTGGTCAAGTGATGTTAATTTTACCAATATTTTAAGTTCGGGAGATAGTATTAAAGCGATACAGGTTATGACATATTTTGTTAGAGCTGATAATGGGAATTGCTTTAGTAGTGATAGTGTCTCAATTAAGTCAGAAAATATTGATATATCTTTAGATGGCGATAATAGTATTTGCTTTGGAGACAGTAGTTTGATAATAGTTAATAATTTAGTGCCAGGAAACCCAATTCAATCTTACAACTGGAATGAAAGCGTCTCATCATTTGGAACAGATTCCTCTCAAGTATATGTTGTTCCAGAATTTTCAAAGTATTATGAAGTTGAAGTAATCAATAATCTAGGTTGTAAAATTAATGACTCCATTTACGTGGAAGTTATTCAGAGACCAACTATTGACTCACTATGGGCAAGTGACTCTATAATATTCTACGGCCAAGAAGTAACACTTAGTCTGTTAACTGACTTTCCGTATTCATGGTCAAATAACAATCAAAACAAATCTTTTACATTAAATCTTTATTCAGATAAAATTTTTTTTGTTGAAGTAAATAATAATGGATGTGTTGAAGAAGACTCTATATTTGTTAAGGTAAGAAATTATAATTGCGATTTATCAAAAATAAACATTCCAAATGCATTTTCTCCAAATGGGGACCAGATAAATGATTTTTATAGAGTCATAGATTATGACGGTGTAGTAGAAAGGTTTCATATTCTAATTTACAATCGCCTGGGCCAAAAAGTCTTTGAATCAAAAAATATTTTTGACTATTGGGATGGAAGACACGATGGAAAAGTCTTGACAAATCAGGTTTTTGACTTTTACCTAGATATAAGATGTTACGGAAATAAAGAATTTATATATAAAGGAAATATTAACCTTATTAGATGAAAAAAATTATTTTTTGCACGTTAATATTTTCATCAATTATTTGTAGATCGCAAGACACTCATTTTTCACAAATATCAAAAAACGAACTACTAATAAATCCATGTTTTACTCAAAAAATTGTTAGCGATTATGCATTTAAAGTTCAATCTAGGAGTCAATGGCAAAGTGTTGCAGAACCATTTAAAACATTTTCAGCAACTGTCTATATCAAAGAAATTCGAAATATAGGGTCATTGGGCATTAATTTCTTATCTGATAATTCTGGAAATGCTAGCCTAAATAATAATAGTTTGAATTTTTTTTTCTCAAAAGATATTATGTTAGTAGAAGGCCTTTCATTTGGAGCGGGATTTTCTTTTAACCAAAGGTCAGTTAATTTTTCCGAACTGAATTTTGAACAATATGAATATTTTTCAAGCTCAAAAAAAAACTACTTTGACTTTACCCTTGGAACTAATTACTCTTTTGTTTTTAATAATAATCATTCTCACAACATTGGACTATCCATAAATCATTTGAATAAACCTAATATTTCATTAATTTCATTAGATGATAAATTACAATTGAAATATAATTTCGCATACTTTTATAATTTGAATCTTAACAATATAAATTATGAAACATTCTTTTTTCATTCTATTCAAAACAGCCAGAACGAAACATTACTAGGCTTGAATCTTAAATATATTTTTAGAAATACTATTAAAAATAAAACAATAATAAAACCACTTTTGTGCTATAGATTTTCTGATGCAATAGTTGCAGGAGCTGGGTTTCGTCATAATAACTACGAGTTTACATTTACATATGACATTAATGTTTCTGAGTTTTCAAAAGCTACCAATTATAATGGAGCTATTGAGTTTACTTTAATTTACTATCTTTTTAAAAAACAACAACAAAATACAATAGTTAAATGTCCAAGTTATATTTAATTTTAATTTTTCTTCATCTATATTTTTTTTCTACTTCGCAATCTTTGCAAATAGAAAAGCTAAAGGGCAGTATCAATACTATTAAAAATTCTGAACTCAACTTTAGGTATATTAACGACAGTACAGCAATTTATACGGAGCTAAGTAATGAGAAATCTAATTTGTCTTATGCGGTAAAAAAACAAGATGAATGGTTTAAGTCAAGAGAACTTAACTTCTTTTCAAATAAAAAAATTGCAAACTTTTGTTTCGAAAATAATAATTCCGGATATTTTAGTATTTGTGAAAATGCTAAATCATGTAAGATCTCATATTTAGAAAACATTAGAAATATTAGAAAGTTTAATCTGCTTCCAAAAACTATTAACGAAAAAAATTATAATAATACAAATCCATTCTTCGTTGATCATAATAATAGAAAAGTTTTATTTTTTGCCAGCGATAGGAAAGGAGGCTATGGCGGTTTGGACATATGGTTTTCTTTTAAAAATGACGACGGAACATTCAGTTCTCCAATAAATGCAGGGCCTGCAATTAACTCAGAATATGATGAAATAACTCCTTTTTATGACACTTCGCGGGAACTTATGTACTACAGTTCAAACAAAAACTTATCAATGGGTTTTGACATATATTATTCATCAGGCTTTCTAAATAAATGGGAATCATCGAAATCTTACTCAGAGATTAACTCTAACTATGATGAAACGTATTTTTCAGTCATTTGTGATACTGTTTCTTATTTTTCTTCCAGTAGAGATAATTGTAGTGATTCTATAAGTTGTTGTAGCGATATTTATATTTTAAAAAAAGCTTATAATAGAGATGACAAATTAAATTTTAGTCAAAAATTTGAATTACCAATTAATTTATATTTTCATAATGATCAGCCTGATTGCTGTACATTAGATACAACTACTAATAAAGATTATTATGAGTCTTACGTTGATTATTATCTTTTAAAAAACCAGTATTATGATTTTGACAGAAATAATCAAATCATTAGCTTTTTTGAAGACTCATTGATTAAAAACTTTAATAAATTCAATAATCTTATTGATCAGATAATTACCTTAGTTAGACAGGGGAAAGGCATATCAATTACAATTGAGGGTTATGCAAGCCCATTATTTGAAAGTTTATACAATCAATCTTTATCAAAAAGGAGAATCTCCAGTGTAAAAAATTATATCGAATCTTATGACTCTTACGTTTTACAACAATTTTTTGAAAATGACCAAATAGATATTAAGTTAATGCCTTTTGGCGAATATAATAGCACTTTAGAAATACCAAAAAATAAAGATGAAGCAATCTATAATATAGAATATATTTTAGAGAGGAAAGTAAGAATAAGAAGTGTTGAGGTTTTTTAAATAGTTTAAATATTGATTAAAAGGAAAAAAACTAATGCGCCTAACAAATATCCTGAGTATATTTGAGTGAAACTGTGAGCTTTATTGAGGTGCCTTGAGCTAGCAACTAAGCCTGAAATAATAACAAAAAAGCAAAAAATTAAAAAATATTCATTGTAAGTAATCGACAGGTAATAAAATATTCCTGTTGCTCCACCTAAAGCTGTCATATGTATACTGATTTTCCAAAAGTTAGAGATTATCAAACAAATAAAAATCAAAATAATTGGAGTGATAAAAATAATATTTAGTTCAGCAGAAAAATATAATAAGCTACGAACTAGGTAGTAACAAACACAGTTCCAAATAAGTGCAGGAAAAAGAGCGTGATGCCTTTTTTTGTGATTATTTATCTCATATGAATCAATGATTCCGTATTTTTTTTTCAACGCTATTATTGATAAAGGGGCAACAATTGTTGTGAAGATTAATATGAGATAAAAATAGCTTAAATGAGTTTGAATCGGATAAACTAAGAATTTGTTTCCAAGATGAATAAACATAAAGACCGTTAGGGGCATAAAAACAGGATGGAACAAATAAGAAAAACAATGCATCTATACAATAGATTTCCTCAATTTAGCATTGGGAATTTTTAACTCTTCACGATATTTTACAACAGTTCTTCTCGAAATAAAAAACCCATCTTTTTCTAAAATTTCAACAATTTTTTCATCGTTTAAGGGTTTTAATTTGTTTTCTTTCTCAACAATGTCTTTTAGTAGCATTTTAACATACTTGTTTGAAACACGTTCACCATTTTCTTTTTTATAAGCTTCAGAAAAAAGTTCTTTCATCAAAAAACTTCCAAAAGAAGTTTCTATATATTTTCCATTTGAGACCCTTGAAACAGTTGATATGTCCATGTTGATAAGTTCAGAAACGTCTGCAAGCTTCATGGGTTTCAGTGTAGATATATCTCCTGACAAAAAATAACGTTCTTGTAAAGACATAATGGCTTTAGCGACCTTTTTTAAGGTTATCTGTCTTTTTATTAGTGATTCTCTGAACCACATTGCCTTATCAATCTTTTCTTTTAAGAACTTTTTTGCTTCCTTATCCTTTGTTTCTTGTATCAGGTTTTCATAATAAGAACTAATATTAAGATTAATGTTATGACCTTTCTCAATTTTCATTTCTAGCTTTCCACCTACGTTTAAGATAGAAAAGTCATGAACGATATAGTTGTTTTTCACTTCATCTGTATCAAAACTTTTACCAGGAAAAGGATTTAATTTTTCAATTTGCTGATAAATTTTTTTTAGAGTATTTAAGTCTATTTTTAATTTTTCACATAATAACTCATATTTTTTGTTTATAAAATCATCATAAAAATCAGCTATAACCTTAATGGACCTTTCTGATATCTCATTTTTTTCAAGTAATTGAAGCTGGATCAGTATACATTCTTTTAAATCAGAAGCGCCAACACCTTTCGGCTCTAAAGTTTGTAAAATTTTGATGCAATTTTTTATATAGTCTTCATCTATTTCAATATCATGGTTAGTTAATAAATCACTTGAAATTGAATAGGCATTTCTTGTTAAATAGCCCCTTGTGTCTATGCTTTCAATGATGTAATCTAAAATAAAAAGCTTTTTATCATCAAAATCTTCACCAATTAGTTGGCTTTTTAAGAACGAAGATAAAGTGACCTTCTCAGTCTTATTTTCCTTGCTTTTTAATGAGTAAGTGTTTTTTGAGTACCCTGGTTCTGATTTTTCTTCTATTTCATCATCTACTAACTCCTCTTCTAATGTTGGATTATCTTCAAGTTCCTCTCTGATTCTTTGTTCTAAATTAATTGCCGGAATTTGTAGCAGGTTTAAAAACTGAATTTGCTCAACGCTAATATTTAGTTTTTGATTTTGTTGTAACTTTTGTTTTTGCATCTTTTAAAAAGAAACATTTTTTGGTGTTCTTGGAAATGGAATAACATCTCTGATATTTTTCATTCCAGTGACAAACATAACCAATCTTTCAAGGCCAA
Source organism: uncultured Bacteroidota bacterium (assembly GCA_902587125.1). Lineage (GTDB taxonomy): Bacteria > Bacteroidota > Bacteroidia > Flavobacteriales > BACL11. Next base: position 298,597 of record CACIJW010000001.1, on the reverse strand, counting down.
GCCCGAAACCACTATGTTCACAAGTTCCAAACTTCCTTGTTTCCAGAAACCACCATAGTTCTTCTTTATCAATGTTGAAATCAAGAATATTTTTATTTAAAACATCTAATCTTTCTTCTCTTTGTGAACCTCCAATAATTTCACCAATTCCTGGAAACAGGATATCCATTGCCCTCACTGTTTTATTATCATCGTTCAGTCTCATGTAGAAAGCTTTAATTTTTTTCGGGTAATCAGTTATGATAACAGGCTTTTTAAATACTTTTTCTACTAAGTACCTTTCATGCTCTGATTGTAATTCATTCCCAAATTCTGAAATGAGATATTTAAATTTTTTCTTTTTGTTTGGCTTGGAGTTTTTTAAAATACTTATTGCTTCTGTATAAGTAAGGTTTTCAAAACTAGATTTTGAAACATGCACAAGTTTTTCTATTAAAGACAGTTCTGATCTAAGCTCTTTTTTTAATGAGGATTCCTCTGAAGCAAGCCTTTGTTCTAAAAACAACAAGTCATCTTTACAATGCTCGAGACAATAATTAATACAATATTTCAGAAAATCTTCTGCTAAAGCAGCATTTTTTTTCAGATCATAGAATGCAACTTCAGGCTCAATCATCCAAAACTCTGCTAAGTGTCTAGAGGTGTTTGAGTTTTCTGCTCTAAATGTTGGCCCAAATGTATATACTTTGCCCAAACCTAATGCAGCTAATTCAGCTTCTAGTTGACCAGAAACAGTCAGATTAGTTTTCTTACCAAAGAAGTCATTTTCATAATTAGCGTCAGAAGAATTTATATTTTTCAAATTTGTAACCTGAAATAATTCTCCTGCTCCTTCTGCATCAGCAGAGGTAATAATAGGAGTGTTGATGTAATAAAAACCCCTGTCATTAAAGTATTTGTGTATCGCAAAAGAAATGCAGTGCCTAATTCTAAAAACTGCAGAAAAAGTATTTGTTCTAAACCTTAAATGCGCTTTTTCTCTTAAAAATTCTAAGCTATGTTTTTTTGGTTGTAAAGGGTATTCATTAGCATCAGCCAAACCCAATATTTTGATTTTTTTCGCGAAAAGCTCTGATCGCTGATTGGCACCAATTGATTTTTTTAGAATTCCATTTATTTGAACACAGCAGCCTGTAGTTATATCCTTTATTGTTGCTTCGTTGATTAGTTGACCTTCTGCAATTACTTGCAATGTATTAATTGTAGACCCGTCATTGACAGATAAAAATGATGTTTTTTTACCACCTCTTTTGTTTCGAATCCACCCTTTGACTTCGATTTTTTGATTATTCGCTTCTAATTCAAGAATTTCCTTTACTGAAATAATTTGATCATCCAACATTGGCAACTGTTTTGGTAACTAGTTTAACAACAGTTTTTTGTAAAGTTTCAGCATCATATAAACACTCTTTATGTAGTTCCTCCTGAGTCCCATGATTTATAAATTTATCAGGAATACCTAACCTAACAACATTCGCTTTGTAATTGTTGTCAGACATAAACTCTATAACTGCACTTCCAAACCCTGCTTGTATACAACCGTCTTCAATTGTTATTATATTTTCAAATTTTTGAAATACACTGTGTAAAAGTTTTTTGTCAAGCGGCTTCACAAAAATCATATTGTAATGCGCTATATCTATGCCTTTTTTTTGAAATTTTTCGTAAGATTCAATAACATAATTGCCTACATGGCCAATTGATAAAATTGCAACATCACTTCCTTCTTTTACCATAACCCCCTTGCCTATTTTTAACTCTTTGAAAGTTTTTTTCCAATCTATCGTAACACCCTTCCCTCTAGGATATCTAATAGAAAAGGGCCCCTGATTAGGAAGTTGAGCCGTATACATTAAGTTCCTTAGTTCTATTTCATTCATTGGTGCAGAGACAATCATATTGGGAATACATCTGAAGTATGCAATATCAAAAGCTCCGTGATGCGTAGCTCCATCAGCACCAACAAGTCCGCCCCTGTCAAGGCAAAACACAACATTTAAGTTTTGAATAGCAACATCATGAATTACCTGATCGTAAGCTCTTTGCATAAACGTTGAGTATATATTACAAAAAGGAATGATGTCTTGTGTAGCTAGTCCTGCTGAAAATGTTACAGCATGTTGTTCGGCAATTCCGACATCAAAAGTTCTCTCAGGCATAGTCTCCATCATTTGTTTAAGAGAAGATCCAGTTAGCATTGCAGGTGTTACTCCAACAATTTTTTCATTTTCTTTGGCTAATTCAATTATTGTTTCTCCAAAAACATCCTGATACTTGGGAGCCGATTTATTACCATTTCCTTTGATTATACTGCCTGTTTTTTTATCAAATAATCCTGGCGCATGCCACTTAGTTGTATCTCCTTTTTCTGCAGGAGTATATCCTTTACCTTTCACCGTTAAACAGTGGAGAATTTTAGGTCCGTCAATTTCTTTTAAATCATTTAAAACTTTTGATAGTTGTTCAACATCATGACCATCTACAGGACCAAAGTATCTAAAATTTAAAGATTCAAAATAATTGCTTTCAGAAAGTACAGTTGATTTTATTGCACCCTCTAGTTTTTTGACAATTTTTTGTGGATTAGGTCCAAATTTTCCTATTTCTCCTAACAATTTCCATATTTTTTTTCTGGTTTTGTTATAGTTTTTAGAAGTAGATATAGATGTTAAATAGTCTTTCAATGCGCCAACTGCAGGGTCAATCGACATGCAATTATCATTTAAAATCACTAATAAGTTAGATTTTTCTATTCCCGCATTGTTTAAGCCTTCAAATGCAAGTCCAGCACTCATCGATCCATCACCAATAACAGCGATATGTTGTTTATCTTTTATACTGTTTAGCTTTGAAGCAGTGGCCATGCCAAGTGCAGCTGATATAGAAGTTGATGAATGACCTACACCAAAAGTGTCATAAATACTTTCACTTCTTTTTGGAAAGCCACTTATTCCATTATAGATTCTATTTGTGTGAAAACTATCTTTTCTGCCAGTTAAAATTTTATGACCATAAGCTTGATGACCAACATCCCACACTAGCTGGTCATATGGTGTATTAAACACATAGTGCAAAGCTACTGTTAACTCAACTACTCCTAAACTAGCTCCTAAATGACCGCCTTTTTCAGAGACAACACTAATAATGTAATCTCTGAGCTCAGCACATAATATTACCAGATTCTCTGATGATAAATTTTTAATATCACTAGGCGCGTTAATTTTAGATAGTATGGAGCCTTGCTTAAACATCTGTTAAAATAATTATACAAAGATAACGCTTTATTCATAGATTTTATAAGTTTTGTGACTCTCAAAGTTATTGCATCAATTACTATGACAAATAAATAAAGTAAATTTGCAAACCCTAAATATAGGCTAAGCATCAATATAAAACCAAAATATGCGTGAAACAAAAAGAAAAATCATAAGAGCTGTAGTAATAATTTTTGCATCATTTCTTTTCGTAAAGCTTTTAATGAGCTTTAAAAAAGATACAAGCATAAACAAGCTGACAGAATCTACAAGACTGGTAAATGTAGAAAATGTAAAATTAGAAAGCAATAAAATAACGGTACCTGTTTATGGAAAGCTGTCTTCGAGCAATGAAATAAATATAGTTTCAGAGGTTAATGGTATATTCTACGGCACAAACTTTAAATCAGGAGTCAATTTTTCTAAGGGAGATACCTTAGGCTTTGTAAAGTTTGAAGAAATAGAAAGTAATTTAAATAGTCAAAAAAGCACTTTATTAAATCAAGTTTCAAAAATAGTTTCAGAAATAAAGTTTGATTTTCCAGAGTCTTATAATTCATGGTATGAATTTATGCAGGAAATCAGATTTAATACTCCTTTACCTTCACTACCAAACATTGAAAACAAAAAACTTAAGAATTACCTTTCAGGAAAAAATTTCTTCAACACATATTTTAATGCTAAAGCAACAGAGGATAGGCTAAAGAAGCATTTATTTATAGCTGAATTTAGCGGTAGTTTAAGTGAGGTATCAATAAAAAACGGAACTGCAATTGTGTTCGGTCAAAAAATTGCTAAGTATCATAGTCCTAAAACTTTAGAGCTTGAATCAAGTACATCAATCAAAAACACCTTACTTGTAAAAAATAAAGCGAAAGTATTACTAAAAAGTGATGAGTTTGAAGGTGAAAGATTAGGATATGTCTCTAGAATAAATAAAACAATAAATGCAAATTCTCAGAACATGAGTGTATTCATTGAAAGTACTGATAATGACTTGTATAATGGGATGTATGTTTTTGGTGAAATAATTGTCGGTGAAGCTGAAAACACATTTTTAGTTAAAAGGAATTTAATTGATAAAAACCAAATGTATGTAATCTTGGGTAATAAATTGGTTTCCAAGAAAATAGAGATCATCCAAATCTCTGAGGAAAATGCTGTTATCAGGGGTTTAAAAAACAATGATTTAATTTTAAATGAGTCAATAAAAGATGCTTATGATGGCATGGAAATAAGATATAACAATTAGAATGAGAGATTTCATAAAATATTTTGTCAAGTATCCAGTATCAGCAAATGTTATTATGATTCTTATTATAATATTTGGATCGATGAGTTTGTTTAATCTCAGAAAAACTTTCTTTCCTGAAAGGTCAGCAAAAATAATTTTTGTCAATTCAGTATTACCAGGAGCCTCACCTCTAGAAATTGAACAGATGGTAACACTTAAAATAGAGGATAACATAGATGGAATTACAGGAATTAAAAAAATAACATCTAAGTCATTAGAAAATACTAGCACTATTATTGTTGAAATTGAGAATGATGTTAATAATCAATTGGTAGTTCAAGATATTAAAAATGCTATTGACAGGATTAATTCCTTTCCCGATGATATGGAATCCCCCTCGATTTCTTTAATGGAGGACCTCAATCCAGCTATTTCATTTGCAATAAACGGAGATGTATCCTTGAGCCAACTTAAAAAAACAGCTGAGGAGATTGAAGACGATTTAAAAGCTATGAAAGGAATTTCTAAAGTAAGAATCTCTGGATATCCAAGTGAAGAAATAGAAATCTCTGTTAGAGAAAATGACATTAAAAAATTTGAATTATCATTTCAAGATATAAACAATGCGATTAATTCTGAAAATATTGATATTACTGGCGGAACTATAAGAAGTAAAGACGAGAATTTTAAAATCAGAAGTAATAATAAAAAATACACCGCGAATGAAATTTCAGAAATAGTAATAAAAAAAGTAAATGAGAGAATAATAAAAATTAAAGATATTGCAACTGTTCAAAGAATTTGGCAGGATATCCCTAACAGAAAGTTCTACAATAATATTCCAGGCGTAGTGATTAATGTTTTCAATACAAATAGTGAAGATATTACAATAGTTGCTACTAAAGCTAGATCTTATCTTGAAAACTTCAATAAGATTAATAAAAATATAAAAGCAGATATCATTGTTGACAACTCAGTTATTATTGAACAAAGAATCGCACTTCTTACAAAAAATGGAGTTATTGGATTTGTTCTAGTTCTCTTGGTCTTAACTTTATTTTTACACCCTAGTCTGGCGGGATGGGTTGCTGTAGCTATTCCTATTTCTTTTTCAGGGATGTTTATCCTTGCCTCTTTATATGGTGTTACCTTAAATGTTATTTCATTATTTGGAATGATAATTGTGATAGGTATTTTGGTCGATGACGGTATAATTATTGGAGAAAATATCTATCAAAGATTTGAAAAAGGGGAGGACAGAATAAATGCCGCAATTAATGGAACTTTGGAGGTGTTACCAGCTGTTACTTCAGCAATTTTAACAACTATTGTAGCTTTTTCATTGTTTTTTATGTTAGAAGGAATACTTGGTGATTTTTTTCCTGAAATGGGTTTTGTTGTAATTGGAACTTTAATTTTTTCTCTAATAGAAGGAATTATTATACTACCAACTCACATAGCCCATTCAAAAGCGTTAAGGGGGGTTGAGCCTCATTATAGATTAAAAAAGATAATAAATAAAACCACTGAAACACTTAATATCATAAAGAATAAGTTTTATGCTCCACTATTAAGGTTTACTTTAAAAAATCCATTAACGGTAATTTTAATATTTGTCTGTTCACTGATTATTACTGTTAGTGCAATGAGTGCAGGCTTGATCAAATCAACAGTTTTTCCAAATATTGAAGGAGAAAGTATTTTAGTGAATTTAAAGTTTGAGCCAGGCTCAAGTGAAGAGAAATCTATAAAATGGATTAATTATGTTGAAAATAAAATTTTAGAAGTTAACAATAAAATAAGCGATGAGTTCAACAATGGTAACTCACTAATAAGGGCTATAGAAAAAACATATGGAAACAATCAAGCGGCTGATCAATGGACACTATCAACCGCACAAAGCTCTGAAAAAAGTTATTTAAATGTACTATTAATCCCATCTGAAGAAAGATCGATAGGCACTTCTGAAATAACCAAATATTTTAAAGAAGCTGTTGGTGAAATTCCAGGAGCAGAATCACTCTCATTTGATATTGAATCTCCATTTGGAAGACCTATTAGTATAGCTCTTTACTCCCAAAATAATAGTGAACTGCTAAGTGCTGTTAAAAAATTAAAAGACTATATGATTAGCTTAAATATGATGAAAAATATCGAAAGCAGTGATCAAAAGGGATTGAAGGAATTAAAGCTAAGACTCAAAAATAAAGCTTATCAAATGAATTTGTCAACAGCTCAAATTTTAAGTCAAATAAGAAATGGTTTTTACGGTTTTGAGTCACAAAGATTACAAATAGGAACGGATGAAGTCAAGGTATGGATTAGATATGATAACCGAGACAGAAATTCAATATATGATCTTGAAAATATGAGAATAAAAATAATGGGAAATAATTATCTTATTGGAGATTTAGTTGATATTAAAATCGAAAGAGATTTACTCAGTATTGATCATTTAGACGGAAAAAGATCAGTGCAAATTGATGCTGACCTTTTGAACCCAAAAATAGATAACCCTATTACTATTGCATCAAATTTAGAGGACTTTATTAACTCAAACATTAAAACGATTTATCCGTCTATTAAACACTCAGTTGAGGGGCAAATCAGGTCACAAGCAGAGACAGGTAACTCATTAACATTTTCTGGACCAATTGTGCTAATATTAATGCTTACTATTGTATTATTTACTTTTAGAAGTATATTACAAACATTTGCTGTTTTTGTTCTAATTCCTTTTGGCTTTATTGGCGTAGGCTGGGGACATTTTATTCATGACTTTCAGCTTTCAATGTTTTCATATTTCGGTATGATTGCATTAATTGGAATATTGGTTAATGACTCACTTGTCTTCATAAGTAAGTTTAATAAAAATCTAAAAGATGGTTTAAAGTTTGAGGATGCATTAACAGCTACTGGTATGTCCAGGTTTAGACCAATTATTTTAACTTCGATAACAACAATTGTTGGACTTGCTCCATTAATTTTTGAAAAGCAATTGCAAGCTCAATTTTTAATTCCAATGGCAATAGCTATTGCATACGGACTTGTTTTAGCAACGTTATTGACACTTGTTTTCCTACCAGCATTTTTAAAGGTCATTAATAAAATTAGATATACTAAAGAATGGATTTTCACTGGTAAAAGTCTCAACAGTGAGCTTAGAGAGCCCGCAATTAAAGAAATGGAGTATGAAAAGATTAAATAAATTAAAGGCCATATGGATATTTATTTTGCTGTCCATCTTTGGAACTGTCGATGCTCAGAACTCAATAAGTTTGGAGAAAGTTTTAGCAAAAACAATTGAGGAAAACATTGATATTAAAATCAAAACTACAGAGTTAGACCAAGTAAAAAATTATGAAAAAGTAGGTGTTTTGGGAGTTCTACCTATAATTAAAGTTAATGGTGCGGCATCTGGAAACACAGGTAGCTCTAGTATTGAATTTGCAACAGAAGACTTCCCTGAAATTAATGATGCTGACTCTGAATCAAAAAGTATAATCGGAAATGTAGAAATCAGCTACAGTTTATTCGGAGGCTTAGCATCGGTATATACATATCAAAAATTAAAAAAACAAAGTGATTTAAAATCTACAGAATTACTTATGAAAATTGAGCAAGTATTGTTAAATACTGCTAAACAGTACTATGATATTGCTTATTTACAAGAAGAAAATAAAATATTATATGAATTATTAGAAGTCTCTAAAGAAAGGTACTCTAGAGTTAAGATTCAGAACGAGTTTGGAAATGCATCAAAATTAGATTTGCTAGCTGCTGAAATAGATTTAAACAAAGACAGCGTAAATGTTATGAGCTCAGACTACCAACTAAAAGCGGCAAAAGAAAGGCTTAATCAAACACTTAATAGAGACTTAAGCACAGATTATGCAGTTGAAAGCTATGTCGAAATTAATAAGGATTTAAATTACAGTGAGCTATTAGAACTAACAAACCAAAATAATAGCAACATTTTATTTCATCAATATTTGATTGAGATTACTAGAAAAGATAAAAAAATTAATAATACCTCAATTTTTCCTAGTGTCAGTGTTTCTGCTCAATACGGCTACAATCAAAACGAAAGCAATACTAGTATAATTTTAGATCAATCAAATACCGGACTAACAGGATTTGTAAATTTATCATGGGATATTTTTGATGCTATGGCAAGAAAAAGAATTGCTCAAAACACACAAATAGAAATTGAGTCAAATGAATTAAAATTAGAATCTATTAAAAAAGAGATTCAAAAAGAATTTAATGTTACCTACCAACAATATGAAAATAACATTAAGTTAATTGAAATTGAAACAAGAAATAATGAAGCGTCTGAAAGATTTTTTCAGAGAGCAAAAAATCAGTTTTTTCAAGGTCAATTAAGTAGAAGTGATTTTAGATTAGCTCAAGTAGATTTAAGTATTTCAAAAAATAGATTAAACCAATCATTATTTATGGCAAAAATAGCAGAACTCAATCTTTATCGGCTATCCGGCAAAATCATTAACGAAACCGTAAAATAATTTTCACATTAACCAAAAAACACTAACCCTTATGTTTGTTGTCATAATCAACAATATTAAGTTGATAATTGCAAGCTTTAATTTGTAAATCCCTAAAAGTAATTTAGAATTTTGTAAGATGTATATTTTTATAAGATACTCACTAGTTTTTTTTATTTTTTTTAGCACAAGGAGTTACGGTGTGTGTTTTAAAAAAGAAAAAGATTCTATCCAAACACAAATTTGTGATTCAAATGTTTTTTTAAAAAGGTTAGATCATTTGAATAATCAATCCCCCATGGATTTAAAATACAATGAACATGTAGATTCTTTCATTAAAAATTATATAAATAAAAATAGTAGATTAATATCAAGAATGTTAAATCTTTCTGAGTACTACTTCCCAATTTTTGAACAATGTTTAGATAAATATAATCTGCCTCTTGAATTTAAATACCTGTCTATTGTTGAGTCAGCACTCAATCCAAAAGCTAGATCTAAATCTGGAGCAGTTGGTTTGTGGCAGTTTATGTACACAACTGGTAAAGAATATGATTTAAAAGTAACATCTTATCTAGATGAAAGACAGGATCCTTATAAATCCACTGAGGCTGCATGTATTTATTTTCAAAAACTTTATGATAAGTTTGGAGATTGGAATCTAGTTTTAGCAGCCTACAACGGAGGCCCAGGCTATATTAAAAGAAAAATTAATAAAACAGGAAAGCAGGATTTTTGGAGTTTAAGACCTTATTTAAGAACAGAAACAAGAAATTATGTTCCGACTTTTATAGCAATGAATTATATTATGAATTATTATAACGAACATGCTATAATTAAAGATACTGTCGACTTGAGATTAAAAGAGCTAGATACTCTGACATTAAATGATCAGGTAAGCTATTCATGTATCAGAGAAATGTTATGTGTAACCAATGATGAGCTTGTATTTCTGAATCCTCAGTATAAGTCAAATATTGTGCCCAATAATAATAGAATAATCTTACCAAGCTTTGCAGTTGAGGATTATTTACAAAATGAGGAAGTATGCATTAATTTTATTGCCTCAGTTGAAAAAAAAGAAATATTAATCGATGAGCAACGTGTAGACTATATTGTTAAAGATGGAGATTATTTAGGAAAGATTGCAAAGTATTATGGAGTTAAAGTTTATGAAATTAAGAAGTGGAATAATCTTAAAACTTCACTTATTGATATAAATGATAGGTTAGTTATATATGTTAAAAATAATTCTAATCAAGTTGACAATGCATCAAGGGATCTTAATGTATATAAAGTTCAACCAGGGGATACGCTCTGGGGAATAGCAAGTAGATTTGATGGTTTGTCAATATGGAAGCTAAAAGAGATGAATAACCTTGATTCTGATAATTTAAAGCCAGGCATGGAAATTATTATACCTCAAACGTGAGACAACTAATCATCATAATTTTTTTCTTTGCTTGTTCAACAGAGTCTGTTAAATTAGATTCTACAGGTCACTCTAGTGAAATTGTTATTGTTTCAAATGCTAGTGCTGAAAATAATGAGCAAATAGAAAAACTTGAAAAATTATTTTCAAGTGAGATTTATGGTCTAACTAGATTTGAGCCTCAGTTTAAACTTTTAAATGTAGAAGAGTCTGATTTTATAAGTATCATTAGAAGACACAAAAATATAATCATACTTACTGATAAGTATCCGACAAAAAAGGTAAATAATGTTTGGTCAAAAAATCAAATAGTGTGGTATCTTGATTACAACGACATTAATTTTAATCAAAAAATTAATGAGATTTTTGATGATTTTTATTTGCAGGAGTTGAAATCTTATAAGGCCATTAACCATAGCAATAGAAATACTAAACTTTCAGAATTTTTGAGTCTAAAGTATGGTAAGCAATTTACAGTTACCAATAATTTTATAAAAGCATATGATAGCGATAAAGTTACAATTGTTACAGATAATAAGTCAAACAATGAACTTATACAACATATAGTATTTTTTAAGTCTGAAAACCCCATCCTTTCAAAAAATCAATTGTATATGTTGACGGACTCATTATCTCAAAGATTATTAAAAGGGAGTAAATTAGGCTCGCATGTAAAGATTGAGAATATGTACGAACCAATTCTTTACAAAGGTTTTTATAGAGGCTTATGGAAGCTTAATAAAGGATTTATGGGTGGACCAATTATCATTAGCAACTACAATGAATCAGAGATTATAACTTTTGGTATTATTTTTGCACCAAATGCGGATAAGCGTAGTTATATAAAAAAAATGGAAGCTATCTTGAGTTTTGAGTAATGCTGATTTTTTGACGATATAATGAGTTGCCAACTCTAATTTTAATAATATAAGTACCTGAGTTTATCCTGCTTACATCTATATAGTTACTAGATGCAAGAGTGCCCTCTTTTATGATTTTTCCAGAAATACTTCTAATTTCAAAATGAACTAAATCACTTGATTTTAATTTAACGTATAATTGATTGCTGGCTGGATTTGGGTAAATATTTAAATTATTAACTATTTCAGAGTTTGCATACGTAGAGCTTGAATTTAAGGGGCTATCCCAAACACCTCTACCAAAAGTTGCAGCTCTAATTCTGTTGGTGGGATAATGTATTTCAAGTTCATTGACAACAACGTTGGGAAGTCCATTTTTATATGGCGCCCAATCGCTCATAGTATTATCTTTATGATATACACCAATATCTGTGCCAATATAGAGGTCTTCGTTTGCATTAGCCTGATAAACAATACAGTTAACAGGAAGGTTAGGAAGATTAGTACCTGTTATATTTGTCCAAGTTGCACCTCCATTACTAGACTCAAAAACTTTATTAGATGCATTATACTCCGACATAGTGACCCAAAGCCTGTTAGGGTCGTTATCACTTACTGTAACGTCTGAGATATTATAATTAGGCAACCCTGGTTTTATGCTGGTCCAAGACTGACCACTGTTGGTTGTCTTCATTAATCTAGAATAGGTTGCAGCGTAAATATAATCTTCGTTAGAGGGAGCTAGAGCTATTGTTCTAACCGACTGCCCTCCACTAACATTGTATGAGATAGAGTCCCAAACCGCACCAGAAGTTAGAGACAAGTATACCTCATCATATCCAGCAACAATCATATTATTATTATTTGGATGTATTTTGTAGGGGGTAACCCATGCGCCATCATACGAAACAGGTTTAATATTGTCCCAATTATTTCCTCCATTAAATGATTTTCTTAACCCTCCATATTGAGATGAAGAATATAGCAGGTCTTCATCATAAGGATCAATAGCGCATTCCATTCCGTCTGCACCTCTAACTGCATCCCACACCCCGTTTGTTAGCATCTCAGTTCCATTGTCCTGCGCACCTGCTATTAATCTACTTGCATTTGATTCAGAAAGCCCTAGTTTGTAAAATTGTGATATTTCTAGTCCATCGCTAATATCTATCCAATTGTTTAAATTATCTAAATACTTGTACAAACCGCCATCATTTCCAGCATAAGGCACATTAGTTATTGGATGAAATTCTAGACAATGCTGATCAACATGCATGTATGCATAATTACCATTTCCGCTCGATGCTTCAATAGTCCAATTTGCACCTCCATCAGTACTTTCCCATAAGTTTATTCCACCAACAAATAAATGATTCTCATCATTATTTGAAACACCTAAACTAAGATCATACCAAGATTGACCTCCAGTTCCTGTACCGTCAGTATCTCTTCCAAGTATATTAGGTGAATTAGACTGTAGACTCCAATTATCTCCTCCATCAATCGATTTATAAATTCCATGAAAACTATAATCAGAAGCTGAGTAAAGTGCATAAATTACGTTGGGATTAATTGGTGTAACAGCAATAAGCGGCCTGTATTTTCCTGATGAAGCAACGCCATTATTAATGACAGACCAGTTGCCGCCACCGTCCAAGGATCTGTATACGTTTGAACCGCCACTTGATTGTTTAGCTGCATAAACAATATTAGGATTACCTGGCATAAACTCTATATCTCTCCATCTACCTAAAGGAGCACAATTATTCCAACTTATACCACCATCAACGCTTAACATTATGTTTGTGTTTGTTGCAGCAAAAACACTATCTGTGTTATTGGGATTGATCAATATTTTGTTGACCCTCTTGTTTGCACTAACATTATAACTAAGGCCTGTGGTGCTCCATGTGTCTCCTTGGTCGATAGATTTCAAAACTCCTATGCTGTATGTGTCTGAAGCATTTGCATCACCAGTTGCTATATAAATTATATCTGTATTGTTTGGGTCAACAGCAATTGATGAGACACCGAGAACTGGTAAGTCATCGCTTGTTGTCACCCAATTAGCCCCTCCATCGATTGATTTCCAAAATCCACCACCTGGAGATCCCACATAAATAATATTCTGATCATATGGGTCAAAAGCAATAGCATTAATTCTACCAACACCGCGATTTTTGCCGTTGGATAAAATTATTGGGACGTTTGTTGGGCCAAGTGGCTTCCAATTTGAGCTACTTGATTGCTCACTTTTACCTTTTTCCTTAAGCCACTCATTGTAAAGGGCTAAATGAGGAAATGTTCTATCATTTGAAACTCTTTTCTCAACAAAATCTAGCTCTCTGGCATAAGGCTTATATCCATTTCCTTTTTCATAAGGTATGCTTTCTCTGTACTTATCGAAAGCATTTATTTTATCTTCTATAGACGGAGAAGTATTTGTTTTTCTTAGGTTATCTTCCCAAACCTGAGTATATAAACTTTGTGTAAAAAACAGAGATATTGAAAGCAATAAAAACCTTAACATATTAAAACTTTTTTTGCAAAGATATGACATAATTTCTTCCACTGCTAACAATTGCGGAGGAGAAAAATTTATGGTGTATATCAAAGATGTTTTCTATGGAAAAATTAATAATTATATTTTTATTAATCTGATTAAAATATGAAACATCAAAAAAGTTAACAGATGGAATTCCGTCAATTGTTGCTTCATCTAAATTATCAATACCACCTAAGTCAAAATCTTCACTATCTTTCTTACCATAATATGTGTGTGACAGCGCGATATAAGAATCACCAATTTTCTTTTTAAAGTTGTTCTTTATTTGAATCGGGGCAATATGCGCTAATGGGTCATTATTAGATTTTAGACCAGCTGTAAATATTACCTTGTTATCCATTCTGTAATTATTAGCAAACAGACTTTTTGTGAAAATTTCAAATCCATAAATTGTAATGTTGTCAATATTCTTATTCATTTGAACTCTCATAATTTCACCATCGTATAATATTGAGTCTTGGTTATTGATTTGTGAAAATTCTCTTGAAATAGCATTATTTATAAAGCTTAAATAACTATTTAATGAAAGCTCAAATTTATTTGTTATGTAAGTTGTTGAAATTTCATAATTACTTACTTTCTCCGGACTTAAATTGTTATTTGGGACAACAACATTTTTGTCATCTTTTGAGAAAATTTTAGTCATATCATCAACATTTGGATTTCTAAATCCATCAAATAATTTAAAGTTTATTACCAAATTGGATTTGGCGTAGTTTAATGAAAAGTTTTTTATAACTGATAAGTTTTTGAGTTCTAACTTTTTATAGCCAAGATTAATTATGCTAGTATCATTAAACTTAGAACCAATAAAATAATCGTTTAGTCCACCACCAAGAGTCAAAGAAAATAAATCATTTATCTTATATTGGATTTGGGCATATATACTGTTATCAACCACATAACTACCACCGTCAGGGTACCTTGTAGAATTATAAAAAGCATTGCAAATACTATCAGTAAGGTTAGCTTTAGAATTTAAAATTTCTACTCTATTACTAACACCGTAATTTAAAGTGCTTTTTATTAAATTTTTTTTAAAATCCATTTTGGAATCAATAACATCTAAATCTTCATACCTGTTACTTTGAAAGTTATCTGTAAATTTTTTTTTGTGACGAGATTCGTTGAGCTTTTGATAAGCGGTTGTTATTTGAAACTTGTCACTTAGCATATAACTCTTGTAGTTTAATAAAGACAGTTTAGATAAAAAATAATTTTGAGGGCCATAATACCACTTTTCGAATTTTGGCGACCCTTCCTTCAAATCATTTAATTTATCGATTCTATTTAGTTTACTAAAATTAGAGTTATACAAGTCTATATTTGCTATAGAAAAATCAGAGATGTTTTTACTAATCCTTTGCGTCAAATAAACAGAATGATTTTGAGTATACTTTTGCCCTCCATTTTCAAACATGTGAGGTAAGTCACCCCAATCTTCATATCCATGAGTCCTATTTTCACCTGCTTTTATAAGACCGTAATCATTAATTGATACAGAAGTAAAGGCATTGACTTTACCAATTACATAAACAGAACTAAGATTCATTTTTGAACTATTAAGTGCTGAAGAGAATTCTTGAAAAAAACTAGAATTATGTGAATCACTTTTTCTTATTGGAGCACTGTTTATATATATAGCAGAGTTCATAATTCCAGATCCGAAGCTTACACTGTTAGAGGATGACGTATAGATATCATCAATATTAAAATAATCTACATATTTTAAATTTTGAGAGTGCCCACTTCTCGTAATACAATTGTTTAAAGAAATTCCGTTGAATATTAATTGTAGTCTGCTAGCCTCCATACCTCTAACATTTGGGCTTCCCGAGCCTGATTGACTTTTTTGTATACTCACATTTAACTTTGAGAGTAGAACATCATCAATATTTTTTATTGGAGCAAGTTCTAATTCCTTTTTTTTTATTTTTTGAAACTCTTTGTTATTAAATTCAAATTTTGGAGAAATTATCGTAATTGAATCTAGCTCATAATTGTTTAAGATAATTTGACCTAAAACATCATTTGACTGAGCTAAAAGAAAAAAACTAAATATTAATTTTATCTTATTCATTTAATGATTCAATTATTATTTTTGATTTTAAATTTTTAATTTCATGATTATGATAGTTATAGTATTTAACTAAAATATCAAGACCTATCTGTCTCTCAATTTTATTAAAATCATCACACTTGCCATTTATTATTGATTTAAAAATATCTGACTCTTGTTTTGTAATAGTGTTTTCAGATTTAATATTTTCAAAACCCCCATTTTCTAAGTTAAAATAACTGTTTTTTATATTCATAACATTTGGGTAAAAGCCCAAATAATTAGTTAATTTAATGATGAACAATAAATGATCTGACTTATTGATTCTCTCATTACTATTTAAATCAAAAGTGATTTTCCATAAGAAGTTAAACAAGCTAATATCTTCAGTTGATTCACTAATAACTTTTTTAAGAAACTCTGCATAAAACATCTTCAAAAGTTTGGCAGAAATAAAATTTGTTGGAGGAACTAAAAGCCGTATTTCATCTAACCTTTGTAAATTTCTATTTTTAGATTGAGCTGATTTAATTTGAATCAGCCCCATGGGTTCTAGAGTATTTATTTTGGTTTTACTTTTTTTTGATTGAAATCCTTTAATTAAATAAGATACTAGACCGAACTTTTCAGTAATCAGATTGCAAATTACTGTGCTTGAATTAATTTTTTTATAACCCAATGAGATGGCTTTACAGCTGTAAGACATCTACTTAATAATTAATATTTTTCCAGAAATCTTTTCATTTCCTATATCGTCTGAAGTAAAAATCAAATACACTCCCGTTGGCACTTTATTTCCATCAATATCTCTACCATTCCAAGTTGCTCTACCACCATTTGCAAAGCCTTCATAAATCAAATTAAAGTTCATATCAGTGATTTTAATATTGGCATTAGTGTAAAGCTTGTCTATTGTGATCAGGCCGTTGTAGCTTTGTCTGACTGGATTTGGAAAGATTTTTAAATTACTTTGAGAGCTCTCTCCGACAGTTGCGTCGCTAGTATATGATAATAAGCCTTTGTCTGTGCCAATAAATACTTCCCCATTTTTTGAATTTATAGCAATATCAATTATGTTATTTGACGGAAGAGGAGAGTTTTCACTTGTAAAATGATGAATTTCTTCTGTTCCATCATCTGATAACAAATATAATCCAGCACCAAGTGTCCCAATCCATTTTCTATTACCTCCATCAACAGCTATACATTTTACAGACTCAGTACTCAGAAGATATTGACCATAATCGCCCTCTGTAATTAATATTTGTTGTGCATCAAAATTATAACCACTGAAAACCAGAGAGGGATTATTAAAAACACAAATTCCTTCATAGGTGCCAACCCAAATTTCTCCGTTTCTATCTTTTGTTATGCAATTAACATTGTTATTTGGAAGCGCCCCTTGACCTACACTTGTTGTGATTAACTTATATTGGTCATCATATTGATTATCTATTGTATTGTTATCATCATAAACAAATAACCCCTTCCCACTTCCCTTTGCAATTATGCCCCATTTTTGTCCTGTGTTATCTATTAAAATTTCATCAAAATATAATCCCTCAATAGCTAAATTTAATGTGTAAGAATACCATTCATTTTGTGGTGTTTTCACAAATAATGGTTTTTGAACTTGAGAATTTAACCCCCACAAATTACCATAATTGTCAAACTTTAAGTCTGAAATTTGGATTCTGTTATTAGAGTAGTATGTTGTGTCAAGTATTCCATTAGTATTGTTATATCCAAATTTGTTTGAAAGATTATCACTTGATATTTCTGAAATCCCATCATACCATGATGCAAAATATTCGTAATCACCATTAGTTGTGCTTGAAACAATATCTCTACTGTTTCCAAGAAATTGTGATGAATAATTTGCCCAAGAATTATTTTCAAGAATTGACACGCCCTGATAATTTAAATTGTTAACGTTATAATTCGAGTGTCCACCGTGAGACATATACAGTTTTGAGTTTGAAAAATTTAAATCAAACATACTATTCGAAGTTGGACCATTTGGAAGAATGTTTGATTCTTTAATACCATTAGTCACTTTAATCAATCCATTTATGCTATCAGCTATCCAAATGTTGTTTTTATCGTCATAGCAAGCGCTTTTAAATATTGTTTGTTGTGAATTATCATAATATATGTCAAGTGTGTCGACCCCATTAGCACTAGTAACTACTGAATTTTCGTAGACAAATAAAAACTTGTCATTGCTGTATGTAATGTCATTAAGGCTGTTAGCATTAAATAATACGGAACTTATATTAGACAAGTCCTCTGAAACTTTGTATCTAGCATTTGAACCCTGTTTGTACAAAAAAATTATTCTGGAACCATTAATTATTTTAACAACATTTGAGCTAGTATCAATCTGGTTCCAATTATTTGGATTGTTTAGTAATGAGTTTTGTTCAGCTTTAAATACTCCACGCTTTGTGGCTGCCAAATAATAATTGTCTATTTTTTTAAAATCATTAATTTCAATAGATTCTCCATCTTTATAAAGATAATATGTGTCACTAATTTCTTTTTTAATTAAGTCTATTTTAGAGATACCATAAGATGCAGAAACGAATAACTCATTGTCTATTACAGTTAAGTTATTTATTCTTTTGCCTACAATCTCTAAATTTTTTATGTCCATGATACTTATTGTTAAATTATCCTCAATTATATCAATATTCGAATTTTCATATGAAATAATGAGTGCGTTTGAGCCAAAAGCTAAATTGTTAATTCCATAATCACTTGTAAAGTTTAATTTATTATAAAGAAAGAGTTCATTATTATTGTTACAGCTAAACAACCCATTATTAGTAACACAGTAAGTTTGATGGTTTTTATAAAAAACCTTTTTTGCACCATTGTAAGAATAGTAATCTTTCCACGTTCCTATTTCGTTAGAAAAACTTTGATTACAGATTAAAAAAAACACTAATAAATATCTCATAATACAAATTTAAAATATAAACGAACATTATTTATAAATATGATTTATTCATTTAATTTTGTGATAGGCCTAGTAGTTCAACTGGATAGAATGTCAGATTTCGGCTCTGATGGTTAGGGGTTCGAATCCTCTCTGGGCCACTAATAATAAACCTCACAAATTTGTGAGGTTTATTATTTTAGCGCCTATGGAAAAAAGTTGGAAAAGAATCTTGATATTTTTAGTTATTGCAATAACTATATCTAATATTTTCAGTTTTGACGTTTTCGATCTTAAATCCAATTTAAAAGAAATCCCAAGTTGGATTTACATGCTAACTACTATTCTTCTTTGTCCGCCTCATAGCCGTATCCATAGCCATAATTATAGCCATACTTATAACTATAGTTATACCCATATTTGTAAGAATAGCCGTATCCATATCTGTTTTTAGCTCCAACACCATTCAAAAGCGTGGTAATTCTTTTAAACTTTTTCTTCTGAATGACATCATTTATAAAATCTATAACATGATGAGTTGTATGATTACAACGAACTACAAACAATGCAATGTCGGCTAGGTAACTTATTGACAAAGTATCCGAAACCAATAAAGCGGGCGGAGTATCAATTATGATGAAATCATATTTCTTTTTTGCTTGAGAAATCAAAACATCAATGTTTCCGTTATTTAGAAGTTCTGCAGGGTTTGGAGGAATTTGCCCGGCAACCATTATATCGCAATTCACCCCTTCTAATTTATTAATTAATTCTTTTTCCCAATTGATACTTGGATCTACTAAAAAATTTGATAATCCAGATGTTGACTTGTTTTTATCAAAGTATTTATGAATTTGAGGATTATGTAGGTCGGCCCCAACTAAAAGTGTTTTTTTGTTGAGAGTAGAGTAAGTTAATGCTAAATTTATTGCACAAAATGTTTTACCCTCACCTTTTATTGTAGAAGTAGTAATAATTACACTGCCTTCATCTCTATTTTTTTCTAATAGAAAATTTAAATTAGATACTAAGACCCTAAAAGATTCTGCTAAAACACTTCTCTCATTGGAAGATTGAATTGTTGTATTTACTTCTTCAATTTGAGGTATTTCAGAAATTACAGAAGTTTTTATACCTAAACCTTCCAAATCTTCTCTTGAGTAAATTTTGTTTTTGAATAAGAAAATAAGGTATATTATGCCAAAAGGAATTAAAACTCCTAGCGCTAGTGATATTAAGTAAATCAAATTATTTTTTGGCCAAAAATTGACTTTATCACTTATTGCAGACTCAACAATTTTTACTGTAGGTTCTGTAATAGCGAAGGCAACCTCAGATTCTTCTCTTTTTTGTAGTAAAAAAAGGTATAAATTTTCTTTTATAGATTGATTTCTTTCTATAGCTCTTAAAACTTTTTCTTTTTCAGGAAGAACAGCTATTTGATTATCAATAAAATTATTTTGATTAGAGAATTTATTGCTCAGACTACCAAGTTGTTTTAAATTGTTTTCCAGCGAGTTTTTAATATTCTCTTTTGATTCTTTCAAAATATTATCAATTTGTATCACAGAAGGGTTACTTGCTCCAGCACTAATAATTAATTTTTTTCTTTCGAGTATCTTTTCATTAAAGTTATTTATGAGTATGTTTATTTCTGAATTCTCAATCCCAAGATTACTGGGCAATAATTCTAATTTTGAATTGTTTAGTGAATTAATAATTAGACTAGTGAGAGAAATTTGATTTTCGATTGTAAATATTTCCTCAAGAGATTTTGAGCTTTTTTCTAACGACAATGTTGAATTAGCTTTAAAATCTACAAGATTATTATCAATTTTATAAATCTGCTTTGCTATTTCAATCGAATCAAGCTCAAGTGAGAGAAATGCATATCTGGAATTAATAAAGTCAATAGTTCTTTTGTGCACCAGCTGTCGATCTTTAATACCATCCTCGTTAAAAACCTTAATTAAGTTGTCTAAAACTAATTTAGAATATTGATGATTTAGAAACTCGTGCGAAAGTTTTATAATTTCACTGTCATCACCAATTTGAGAAATTTGGATATCTCTTTTTAATTGAGTGATTATTTCTTCGTTTGTAATGAAACTAATATAGTACCCTTCAACATCATTTTGAATATATGCTTTAGCGTCGAAGTTATAAATATCAAATGATAGGTTATGTTTTAATCCTTTTGTTGAATTACCCTTAAATAAAAGTACTGAATTGTCTTTGAGATTGACTAATTCAAACCCATCATTTATTATATTTAATCTGTACTTTTCTTCTTTCAAACTATCTGGAGGCAGTTTTAAAGTAATATCAAAAGGATAGTCTACAGTGATTGTATTTTTAACATTACCAATTCTTTTAACTTTAATATTGAGATTTAAATTTTTGACCACTTTTTCAAGTAATGGATAAGATTTTAAAATCTCTATTTCATTTTCTAAATTTATGTTACTACCCGAAAAAAAGTTTTCATATGAAGGAAGCTCAATTGCAGATTCGCTCTGATCAATTATTTTTATTTTAGCTGTAGTTGTAAATGTTTTGTGACTATATCTACTATAGGAGAATCCAATAAATAAAAAAATGATGACGCTAATTAAAAAATATCTCCAAAAAAATAAATACTTAAGCACTTCATCGTAAAGTTGATACGAATTATTTAACTTTTTCTTATCAGTATCGGTAAAATCAGTCATCTAATTGTTTGTTATCAGTAATGTAATACTCAAAAGTATTGAGGCCATAGATGCAATTGAAGATGGATTACCTATAAAGCCAGCGCTTTTAACTTTGCTGAATGAAGGACTAACAATAATTACATCATTATTTTTCAGTAAGAAGTATTTGTCGCTTAGTATTTTTGAGTTTGTTAAATCAATTTTTTTTAATGTGCTCAGTCCATTTTCATTTCTGATTATTTTCAAATTTTTTCTATCGCCATCAATTGTTAAATCACCAGCGTAACCTAAAGCCTGAAAAAGATTTAAACTAATGTCATAGTAGCTGTATGTTCCAGGTGATTTTACTTCACCTAAAACTGTAAACTTTGAATTAACTCTTCTTACTTTAACTGAGGGGTTTGTCAAATGTTTTCCTTCCAATAGCAAGCTTTTAATTTTCTCAGCAGCTTCTATTTCCGTGAGATTTTTAACATTTATTTTCCCTAAAACAGGCAATGATATATCATTAAATTCATCAACCAGATATCCTTCAATTTTAAGTAAATCTAGGTTTTGCTGATTAGAATGCGCTAGCTTTGTTCTATTGTATGGAATTGCCGCCTCATGAACGCTAGCTTGAACATCGATTTTTAAAATATCTCCCGCTTCGATAAAATTCATCAAACTAACATTATCAGAAACCGCTAAATCATTCCATTCATCATAATCTTTTAAGTAGTGAATTTGATTTTTTGTCGTACAGGAACTAAGATAAAATAATATGCTTAAGTAAAGGAATAATCTCATAATTCAAAATTAAAAATAAAATTCATTATTTATTTATTTTATCCATTTTAATAATTTCCAATAAAGAGAAAATGCGTATATGCTTCTTAATATTTTTTTAGGTTTTGATTTATCCCAAAACATGACTGTTCTATACAACCAAGATAGTCTAAAATAAAGAAAAAAATCAGGCACTTTTTTATTGTCTACTATTTGTTCCCAAGTACCACCTAGGCCTGCAATTAAAGTGTTGTTTTTAATTAAACTTTTTTCAATAATTTCACCTAATTTTTCTTGTTTTTCGGCACCTAGCATTATTAGAACTATGCAGTTGTCAAAATCAACTTCAGGATAATCAATTTTTATTTGACTGTTAATTTCTTCAGCACTTCCATATATGGCGTTTATTTTTTTTACTTTTGGATTTTCGTTTAAAAAAGCAGTTTCATTTTTTAATCTTTTACCAATTACTATTATTTGTCTATTTGAATGATTTATAGCAGACATAAACAAGTCAAAGCCGGTTAATAACTTCAGTTCTTTACTGTAAAATATTCTTAAAAAACTTAGTATGTATCCGGAATCAACTGTTAAATATTTTATGTTTCTTGTTTCAATTTTATAGTTTAGTAAAAATAAGTATTCGTTGTTTATGGTAATTAATCTTCCATTTAACCCATCAAGATTAAGTTCAAACTCATTATTTGACTTTAACAACTTCATAATAAATATTTTACAATTTTTCCCTCAGCTATTTCTCTTGCTAATTTTATAGTTTCATTTATCTCAGAGTTCGATTTTTTGTTTTTTATTAAACCCAAACAATATTCAATTGAAGATTTTATATGATTAAAATTGCCAGGTTCAATTAATAGTTTTTTATCTTTTATAAAATTAATTGATTCTGAAATGTTTGAAGTTATACACAATTTTCCTCTGCAAAAAAATTCAATTGGAGTTAGGGGAAAAGCATCATAGTATGAGGGGTAAATTCCAAAAATAGATTCATCAATTAATTTAATTTTCTTCTCTATTTGATAGACGGGCTCAACAATCTCTATTTTTCCTTTACAATTATTTTCTGATTTAAGAATTTTTTTTCTTAATGACTGACTATCAATAGGTCCACATATTTTAAGCTTTGGTAAAAACTTATGATTCTTTTCATAAATTTTTAGCAGATCGAGAATGCCTTTCTCAACACATACTCTCGCTAAAAATAAAATATAGTTTTCTTTTGAAGTTTTTGTAGCAGGTAATTTTGCAAATTTTTTAGGGATTATGCTGGTTACTTTATGTGTATCCACTCCTTTAAAAAATCTAATTTGATTATCCGAAATTACAAAAGTCTTATTTACACATTTTTTTAGTAAAACAATAGTTAAACATCTTAAAAACTTGTTTTTTATGTGCATCCACTCATCACCTACGTGACTAATTAACCTTATTTCTTTAAAAAAAGGATATATGAATGGAAGAATTAAAATTGAGTAAAAGTTTGAATGATGAATAAGTATAAATTTAGTTTTTATAAATCTTGTCACAAAAATTAAATATAAAATACTAAAAGGCTCTCTTAAAATATTAAATTTTTTCAAACAATTTATCTTGTAAATTGACTTGTAAGAAACACCTTTTTCGTCAAAAGCATCTTCCAAATTTTTGTTAAAGAGTTCAACCCCACCAATTACATAATTAGAGTCATTACAGTAAATAATTATTTTTCTATCTGACTTCATCTAATAATTTTTTGTAGGAACGTTTAGTTTTATCTAGACTATGGTAATTTGAGGTTTCCATACATTGTTTCGATAATTTTTGATATGTTTCAAAACTAATTTCATTTATAAATCTAATAGTTTGAGCTAAATCTTTTTCATTTAAATTAAAAGTCAACTTTTCAGCAACCATTTCCTTTGCCATAACACCTTCACTCACAAGAACAGGTAATCCAATCGACATACATTCATTAACAACCCATCCCCAGGGGTCTGAAATACTAGGCAATACAGCATAGCTGAAACCATTCAGTTTATCAAATTTCTGCTCTCCATTTAAATATCCGTGATATTTAACTCCTTTTATTTTCTTTTTAGGCAATGGACCAATACAATGTAAATCAAAATTATTTTTATTGATTTTGAACAATGTTTTAGCAAAAAACCCTAAATTTTTTCGCTTTGACGGGTACCCAATAAAAACAATTGATTTTGATTTGAACCTGTCTTTAAAGTTTATTTTTTTAAAATTAAAATGAATATTTTCTTTTGGGTAGCCTTGAAGTCCGATAAATATTTTATTTTTCTTTATATTAAATCTGTTAATTAAATATTTTTCACAGAACTTCCCATAGGCCCAGAAGTAGCTGCTAGAGTCATAAAAACAATAACTCCTTATTAAATTAAATATTTTTTTTAAACAAAAATTAAAGATAGAATTGATATGAAATAGGGAATGTTTATTATTTGCTGTCCAAAATATTATCTTTTGGTTTTGATTTAATGATTTTTTAATTTTAAATAAAGGAAGCAGGTATGCTTTGTCATCAGGCATGATAATAACATCATAAGTTTTAATGTTTGATATTTTTATAGACCAACAAATTTTCTTGCTTAAAACATTCACATACCTTGTTTTTGCATAAAAAAAATCAAAATTTATATTTATTTCATTCTCCCATTTTCTGTAACCTAAATCTTTTTCTAGTATGCAAAAGTCAATTTTTGAAATTGAACTCATATGTTTAAACAATGGTTGCCTGTATGGTGCTAAAGTATTATGTATTAATAAAATTTTAGACATTTTTCAATACATTTAAAATATCTTCATTAATTTTTTTCAAATCATATTTATTTACAGCATTTTCTCTAGCTTTATTAGATATTTTTTCAAGTTGTTTCTTATTAATAGCATCAAAAAGTACATCACAATGCATTTTTTCATTAAAGTGTAGTCCAATACATCCTTTGTCATGAATTAATTCCTCATGTTCACTAATCTTACTCAAAATTGGTATGACCCCCCTCTCAATACTTTCAAGAAATGCTCTAGACAAGCCCTCTTTTCTTGAGCATAGAACCATAAAATGCATTTTTTCTAAATGACTTATAACACTATCATTTTTTAAGTATCCATGCTCAACATAATCAAAGTTTAGTTGTTTAATTTTCGTTAAATAATTCTCTGAAAATAAATCTTCAGGATCTACTTTTCCAAAATGATGATATTTAAAATTTATTTTGTTTTGTATTAATGATTTTAAAAAATAATACAAGTGGTCAGTACCTTTTCTGTAATTATATGGGCCAATAGTACAAAAGTTTAATTTTTTATAATCAAACTTTTTTGTTTTAAGTTGTTTAATTGGCGTACCATTAGCTATTACAATTACATTGTTTTTTTTACCATTTTCATTCACAATTTTTTTTGCATAGTTGTTAAGCACTATAACAACATCACAAAATCTTAGCAGAAAATTTCTAAAATTACTTTTATCATCAAATCCTCTCAAATGCATTACTGTGTTAACATTCATGATTTTACAAGCTATTAGTTCAGATGATGTTCTAATTGTATTTAAATAAACAACATCTGGTTTTTTTTCATTTAAAAAAAAACAAAACTTTATTACATAAATAATTCGCCTAATTATTTTTTTGAAAAGATTTGGTTGGAAAAATCCAACATACTTTGATTTGTCTTTATCTTTTAAAACCCTAGATACTTTGATTTTATTTTCTTTTAAAATTTTATAATATTGTTGATTACCATCAGGAATGTTAACTATTACTTTATTGTTTTTCATTGCATGTAAAATTAAATGTAACATGCTTTTTTCAGCACCTCCAGTGTATACTCCTGTATGTGATGCAAATAAAATTTTCATAATTTGTTTTTAGTAAGATATAAAGAAGCAATCGACACAAATATACCACCATTAAACTTTTCATCTGCTAGAAAGTTTAATAATATACAAAGTATCAGTATTAGCGTTATTTTGTTATTGTAGTTTCTTCTTACATAGTTAAAGAAAAATAAAGATAATAATGCTAAGCCGATAATGCCTGTGTCGTAGGCAATTAAAACAAAGGAACTATCAGGAGGTAAATTTTCAGCAGTTTTTAAGTCTAAGTTAGTGAACATTTGAAAGTTATTTAAAAATGAATTAAGACCATTTCCAAATGGATTGTTTTTTAAATATTCGATTAATGACAAGTGTGATTCAAGACGATACAAGTTGGAACCCCCAGAACTATCAAGTGAAAATATATTTTTTAATCTATCAAAAGAAAAAATAAATTCTTTAGCAAAAATTTGTGATGTAATAATTGAAAATATTGAAATGTATGTGATAAATTTAAAGTTCAAGTTTTTTCTAAATAAGTAAAAAGAAAAAATTAACATCATAATTAATGGACCCCTACTTGAATTTATTATCAAGGCAATAAATGTTATTATAAACATGTTAACTAAATATCTTCTATTGGTACTTGTTTGAGAAAACAACACGAATGTGTAAAATATTTGGTAAGCTAATCCGGTTCTATGTTTAAATCCAAAAACATTTATTTCAAGAGTGGACCCACTTTGGAAATAATTTAAAATAAATCCAATAATAAATATCCCTAAAAAAAGTGCGGAGTAATAATTTATAAATCTGATGTTTTTTTTGGTTAAATTGTTGCAAATCATCACAGCTAGTATTACGTATAAGTAATTTGAAATAATTACTACGCTTTCTAAAATCGAGTTATTTATAAGCACGACGATGGAGTACCATAAATACATTAGTAGCAAGAAATATAGATTTTTGTCATTTAATACATTTATTAGGTTTCTGTTCTGATAGGATTGAAAAAATATAAAAACTGGAACTAAAAAGGTTGCTATGTTAATATTAAATAACTTGATGTTAACAAAATATAGCAAAACATATACGATAAAAAAAAAGACATGTTTCATTCGTAAAAATTTAAAATTTCACTTTTAAAAATATGTTTATATTTTTCCAGTTCAATTATTTTCTTTCCCAATGTTTCAATAGCAATTTTTTTACTGTTTCTTTTAAAATTAAACTGCTTCCCTTTTTTAATAAAATCTTCTTCATTTAACATGTGTTTTTTAATAAATTTTTCGTGTTTACTTGAAAAATTAATATGTAAAAATCTGCATAATCTTTTTGTTTCTTCGACTGGATTTATACAAAAATCTTCATGTCTTAAAAGATAAGTTTGGTTCGGAAAATTTTTTATTGTGAGAAATATTACGAAATATATAATATTATACAAACTATATAATCTTTCTTCATGACTTTCTAGAAAGATATTACTTTTTAGTTCGGGAAAATCAGATAATACACCCTTCAACGGAAAAAGTCTAAAATCAAAATCCCAACCCATTTTTAAATTGCTTTTGTAAAAAGACTTAGGATGCCTTATTAGATAAACTATCTTAGTTTTTTTATTTTTCTGTAAAAAATAATTACCACACATTGACATGAAAGGATCTTTATACAATACTTTTTTATTTGAAAAAAAATATTTGTGCATTAAAAAATCAATATTGCCTCTAGATTTAAAAATAGCCCTTAATGGGTTTAGTGTTTTTTTTGGTGATTTAAAATCTAAGTCTATTTTTGACACATTCTCTAGAGCTGCACTTTCTTTAAAATTTTCATTTAAAAGAGAATGATATGGATACCAGAACTTATTTTTTTTGATTCCTACATCAAAGTTAAGAGGTTCGTGTATTGAAGAAAATAAATTATTTGAATTTAATAACTTTGCTAAGAATGTAGTTCCGCTTCTGTGTATTCCAGAAATAACAAAAAACTCTTTGTTTCTCATCTATTAAAGTTATTAAGTTTTAACAATGATACTAACGGTTAACATGACTTTTAACTCTTGTATAAACATATAAAATAGTTATGAGTGGTATTATTAATTTAACAATTCCAACAGCAAATAGCCCATATTTATCGATAAATAAATAAAAGCTTAGGTTAATAATAATTACTTCTATTAAATTCGTACCAATAGGTATTTCTGGCTTTCCTATTGAAACAGGAAGCGCCCTTACCCACCAGGCGATTGACTTAGTTATTGCTATGCTTAAAAATAAGATAATTAAAGAATTGCTTATTGAGTCCAATTTTAAACCTAGTATATAAAAAAATGGTTCTTTAAGAGAGAAAACTAATGTAGCAACAATGATAGAGATTATACTAAATAATAAAGAAGTTTTAAAAATATTTTCAAAATCAATTTTTTTTGTTTCTCTAAAACTTTTACTCATTTTAGGAAGTAAAATTGTTGATATAGGACTCATAATAACATTACCCAATCTAGCAACCTTGTTTAATATATCAAGAATTCCAACCGAACTATTACCCATAAATATATTTACAAAAATTTTATCAGAGTTTTGATGCAATGACTTTAAAGTTGTAGACAAAAAAGACTTATAACTAAAAATAAAGTAAGATTTAAAGAACAAAAAATCAAATTTTAATTTAAATGATATTTTTTTAAGAATTAATGCAATGCTAAAAATACCGTAAATAAAATTTAATAAAAAAATAATTTTAATAATTTCAGAAATATTTTCTGGATTTAAAATATATAGCAATACAACTTTCATTATTATTGGAAAAATGGCTAA
This sequence comes from uncultured Bacteroidota bacterium, assembly GCA_902587125.1. GTDB lineage: Bacteria > Bacteroidota > Bacteroidia > Flavobacteriales > BACL11. The sequence goes on along the minus strand of CACIJW010000001.1, from coordinate 269,625 downwards.
TAAGTTATATGAGACAAAATTTTCGTTGTAATTAAAAAGGCCAGAAAGACTTTTGTACAACATTAAAGGTGTATTTATTAATATACCCAACAAAAAAACTGTATTTGGAACCGAGGACATCCCCTGTAAGTTGTTTTTAATAAATGGGAAAAAGATTGTCATCAAGCAAGTAATCAGAATTAATGATAATATATCAAAAAAAAGAGACGTCGTTAAAACTAGATTTTTTGAATTTTTTTGTGCTAGAAAATATACAACACTTTCGCTGGTTCTTGTTTCAATTACATTAAATGCAATTAATGATATACTCAACATCAGAGCATACATACCAAGCCCTTCAACCCCAACATTGATAATGAAATATCTAGTAAATAATAACTCGCTTACTGAGCTTAAGATTGTGAATATGTAAAATGGAAAAAGTTTGGAAAATAAAATAGCATTAATTTTTTTGGCATAATTCAATAATGAAGTTGTACCACCCTTCTGAGCCCCGCAAATAAGAAAGTCAGGACGTTTCATTTAAAATTATTTTTGAATGTTATATAAAGAAAACCAATCAACAAATGACTTTATGCCATATTCTAGGTCTGTTTTAGGACTGTAATTATAGTCTTTTTCTAATTCAGAAACATCTGCCCAGGTCTTGTAAACATCACCTGGCTGCATTTCACACATTTCTTTCTTGGCTTTGGTGTTTAAGAATCTTTCAAGTAAAGTTATGAAATCCATAAGGTTAACTGGCTTACTATTTCCAATATTATAAATTTTGCTCAAATATTGTTTTGGTTTATAAGAAACAATATTTGATATTCCCTGCACTATATCGTCAATGTATGTAAAGTCCCTGAACAAGTTGCCATTATTGTAAACTTTAATTGGTTTTTCTTGTTTAATTGCATCTGCAAATAAATAGATTGCCATGTCAGGTCTTCCCCAGGGTCCATAAACAGTAAAAAACCGTAACCCTGTTGTCTTAAAGCCATAAAGATGACTGTAGGTATATGCCATCAATTCATTACTTTTTTTTGTGGCTGCGTATAGACTCACAGGATTATCCACTTTATCTTCTGTTTTAAATGGCAATTTTTTATTATTTCCATAAACACTTGAACTAGATGCATAAATCAGATGACTAATTTTATTGTTCCTACATCCTTCAAGAATATTTAAAAAACCATTGATATTAGAGTTAATATAAGCATGAGGATTTACTAAGCTATATCTTACACCTGGCTGAGCTGCCAGATGACATACAATATTGAACTTATGAGCCTTAAAGATCATTCTAACTTTTTCAGAATTTGTCAAGTCAGCTCTTTGAAAAATCAAATTTTTAAATTTTTCACTTTTACACTCAACATAAAACTTATCTGCACACTCTTTTTCTAAGCCTAGTTCAGACAATCTGTCATATTTCAGCTTTGTACTATAATAATCGTTGATAGAATCGACCCCATAAACTTTATAGTTTTGAGATAATAGTTTTTTTGCAGTGTGAAAGCCAATAAAACCTGCAATACCAGTTATTAAAACTTTCATTTTTTAAAATATTTCTTTTCTATCATTTGCATATCGTGAGTTATCATTTCTTCTACTAAATCATCAAAAGAACTTTTTGGCTTCCAATCTAGTTTTTGTCTAGCCTTTGATGCATCACCCACAAGCTTATTGACATCAGATGGTCTAAAATATTTCTCACTCACATTGATGATTTCTTTTCCAACTAAATGTTTGTAATTTTCATTTTTTGAAGAAATAACATATCCAATTTCATTCAACCCCTTGCCTCTAAAGCCTAGTATTAAGCCAACTTTTTTTAAACATGCAATTAAAAATTCTCTTATAGAGTAAGACAAACCTGTTGCAATAACCCAATCTTGCGGATTTTTATGTTGTAGTATTCTCCACATAGCATCAACGTAATCTTTTGCATGTCCCCAATCTCTTACTGCATCTAGATTGCCAAGATAAAGTTTGTCATTCAATCCATATAAAATTTTAGCAATTCCAATAGTTATTTTTCTTGTTACAAACGTTTCCCCTCTTCTGGGGCTTTCATGATTAAATAATATTCCGTTAGCAGCAAATATATTATATGCTTTTCTGTAGTTAATCATTATCCAATATGAATATAGTTTTGCTACAGCATAAGGTGAGTTTGGATAAAATTGTGACTCCTCGTTTAAAGGAATTTGCATGTTGTTACCATAAAGCTCTGATGTTGAAGCTTGGTAAATTCTTGTTTTTTTTTCTAAACCTAAAATTCTTATTGCTTCTAAAATTCTTAATGTTCCAATAGCATCTGTATTAGCGACATATTCCGGAATTTCAAATGATACTTTTACGTGACTCATAGCTGCTAAGTTGTAAATTTCATTTGGTCTAATCTCTGAGATAAGCCTAATTATATTAGAACTATCAATTAAGTCTCCGAAATGCAAAAAAAATCTTTTGTTTTGTAGTTTAAGATTTTCAAATATGTGATCAATTCTTTGCGTATTGAACATTGATGACCTCCTTTTGACACCATGTACAACGTAACCTTTATTTAAAAGCAACTCAGCTAAATATGAGCCATCTTGGCCTGTAATACCAGTAATTAAAGCAATTTTTTTCATGAGATACAAAACAACTAAATTTTAGTTAAAATGTCACTTTTTTAAGATTTTTATAGTTTTTGTTAAACCAAGAGATAGTATTATTTATTCCTTCATCTAAATCAAACGTACTTTTCCATCCTAAGGATGATAACTTTTGTGTATTTAAAAGCTTTCTGTGAACACCATTTGGTTTAGAATGATCCCAAATAATTTCTCCTTCGTATCCAATTATATTTTGAATTTTTAAGGCTAAGTCTCGAATTGTAATTTCAATGCCAGAGCCAACATTGTATATGAAGTCAGATTTTTTTTTGTTCATCATAAAAAAAATAGCCCTTGCTAAATCTTCAACATATAAAAATTCTCTTAATGGTGTACCAGTACCCCACAAACATATTGTTGAAGCTTTATTCTTTTTCCCCTCATAAAACCTTCTGATTAGAGCTGGAAGTACATGAGAGTTTTTTAGATCAAAATTGTCCCTAGGGCCATAAAGATTGCATGGCATCAAGCAAACAAAGTCCTTCTTGTATTGATTTCTTATAGATTCACATAATTTTATTCCTGCAATTTTTGATACGGAATAATACTGATTTGTTTGCTCTAAAGTATTTGTTAACAAATAAGACTCTTTTATTGGTTGAGAACAGTTTTTTGGATATATACATGAACTTCCTAAAAAAATAAACTTTTTTACGTCATGTTCAAGAGAAGATTTAATTAAATTATTTTGGATATCAAGATTATCTGAAATAATTCTAAAAGGGTTATTTACGTTAGCTAATATTCCCCCGACTTTTGCGGCGGCACATATTACAATTTCGGGGCTTTCAATTTTAAAGAAGTCTTGGACTTCTTTTTGGTTTCTTAAATCAAGTTCAAATGAACTTTTTCCAACTAAATTTTTAAAACCATTTTTTTGTAACAAATTCCAAATCGAACTGCCTACCATTCCTTTGTGACCGGCAATATATATTTTTGTACTTTTAGTTATCAAAATAATTAAGACTAGTACTTTCCTATAGAATAAAGCTCAAACCCTATTTTTTTTATTTCTTTTCTGTCTAATATATTTCTTCCGTCAAATATTTTTGCAGGCTTCATAACTTTTTTATGAATTTTTTTCCAATCTAATGATATAAACTCATCCCATTCAGTAATAATTGCAATCGCATGAGAATCTTTGGCCGCATCGTACGGGTTTTTTTCTGTAATTAAAGATTCTCTATTTTCATTACTTGTTCTTGTATTTAAATAATCTAAATCTGTGAGCATTTGTTCTCTAGAAACTTTAGGGTCATATACAAAAACCTTAGCTCCATTCTCAATAAGTATATCAGCCACATATATAGCAGCAGACTCTCGAGTATCGTTTGTGTCTTTTTTAAATGACCAGCCAAAAAAAGTAATTTTTTTATCTGAAACTGTGTCAAAAAGAGATTTTATGATTTTTTTTGCAAATCTAGTTTTTTGATAATTGTTTATTTTAATAACCTGATTCCAGTATTCAGAAACTTCATCTAGACCTAGCGATTTTGAAATATAAACTAAGTTTAGAATGTCTTTTTGAAAACAGCTTCCACCAAAGCCTACTGAAGATTTTAGAAATTTATCACCAATTCTTGTATCCATTCCGATAGCAGTAGCTACCTCATCTACATCTGCTTCAGTTTTTTCACATAAAGCTGATATGCTGTTTATGGAGCTTATTCTTTGTGCTAAGAAAGCATTTGCAACAAGTTTAGATAGCTCAGAAGACCATACATTTGTAGTGTAAATTTTTTCTCTTGGTATCCAATTTGCATAAATATCAACTAGTTGATCAATTGCTTTTTTACCACTTTTTGACTGAGATCCACCAATCAATACTCTATCGGATTTAAATAAATCTTGAACAGCTGTTCCTTCAGCTAAAAATTCAGGGTTTGATAAAACCTCGAAATTTATACCATTACCAGTTGAATCCAGTATTGTTTGGACAGCTTCTGCAGTTCTGACAGGTAGTGTAGATTTTTCCACAACAATTTTGTCATCTTTTGCAACTCTAGCTATATTACGAGCGCATAGTTCAACGTATTTTAAGTCTGCCGCTTGTCCTTTCCCAATCCCATAAGTTTTTGTTGGTGTATTCACAGATATAAAAATCATTTCTGATTCCTCTATAGCTTTATCTATTTTTGTAGAAAAAAATAAATTCCTATTTCTTGCTAAACTAACAACTTCAGCTAACCCGGGTTCATATATTGGTAAATTACTAAGATTTTTGTCATTCCATGCTTTAATCCTCTCTTCATTAATATCTACTACAGTTACTTTTATGTGTGGGCATTTTAAAGCAATTACAGCCATGGTTGGACCTCCAACATAACCTGCTCCGATACAACATATTGATTTTATCTTCATTTTATTTAATAAGAACAAAATTATTCTTTTAATTTATTTAAGCGTAAGGATTATTTATAAAATTATATTGTTGTATAAAATTTAAGATCTGCTTTTTTTAAATAAGCTATATAATTTCTACGAATTTCACTTATATTTTTTCATGTAATAGTTTTGGTAATTTCCTGATGTAATATTTTTCAACCAATGTTCATTAGAAATATACCAATCTATTGTTTCGGATAGCCCCTGTTCAAAAGTAACTGTTGGGCTCCATCCCAATTCCTGATTAATTTTTGAGGCGTCAATTGCATATCGTAAATCGTGACCAGGTCTATCTTTCACAAATGTGATAAGTTTTTCACTACTTCCGACTGAACGACCTAATTTTTTATCCATTTGTTTGCATAGCAACTTTACAAGATCAATATTTTTCCATTCATTAAATCCGCCAATATTATAAGTTTGATAGATATTGCCCCTGTGAAATACCATGTCTATGGCTTTTGCATGGTCAATTACATAAAGCCAGTCTCTAGTGTAATTACCATCTCCATAGACAGGTAGTGGTTTATTATTTAATACATTATTGATAAATAGAGGAATTAATTTTTCTGGAAATTGTTGTTTTCCATAATTATTGGAACAATTTGTAATAATGAAAGGTAATCCATAAGTTTCACCATAGGCTCTTACAAAATGATCTGAACTTGCTTTTGACGCTGAATATGGAGAGTTAGGATCATAAGAGGTTGTCTCTTTAAATAGCCCATTCTCACCTAATGACCCGTACACCTCGTCTGTGCTAATATGATAAAAACGTTTGCCTTTCCAATTATTTTTGTGTAGCTCTTTGAAGTTATTTAGTAAAATCATTGTTCCAAGAACATTTGTTTTTGCAAAAGCTAAGGGGTCACTAATTGATCTATCCACGTGAGATTCAGCTGCTAGATGTATTACATCATCAAAACAATATTTTTTAAAAATTGAATTGATATAGACTTCATCTGTAATATCACCACGTAAAAAGGTATAATTTTCGTTAGATTCTATGTCTATGAGATTCTCTAAATTACCGGCATAGGTTAATGCATCTAAATTAAAAATTTGATAATTTGGATATTTGTTTACAAATAGCCTAACAACGTGAGAGCCAATAAATCCTGCACCTCCTGTAATAAGAATTTTCCTCATATTCATTTAATAAAAACCAATTTTCAATTATTATATAAACATTCCTGCGCCAATAGTTTCATTCGTTTGTTCATCAATAATAATTATGCTGCCTGTTTGACGATTTTTCTTGTAAGTATCAAAAAATAAAGGTTTAGATGTTCGTATAGAAATACGACCAATATCATTCATCTGCAGTTTTTCAATGTCTACAACCCTATGCAAAGTATTGATATCAATTTTATACCTTAATTCTTTCACCATTGCAACGCACTCATTTGTAGTATGCTTTATAATTACCTTCGTGCGAGCTAGTAAAGGATTAATATTCATCCACGTTACTAAAACTTCTAGGTCTTGCCCTACTTCAGGACTATTATTTTCTCTTACAATCATATCTCCGCGACTAATATCAATTTCGTCTTCTAGTGTCATTGTAATCGACATAGGTGCAAATGCTTCTGAAAGGCGTTCACCGTTGAGTTCCAGAGTTTTTATTTTGGAGATAAACCCAGAGGGTAAAATCTTCACACTATCACCAGTCTTAAAAACACCTCCATCAATACGACCTGCAAATCCTCTAAAGTCTTGATGCTCTATAGTTTGTGGACGAATAACAGCTTGTATTGGGAAGCGACAGTCTATGTGGTTTTTATCACTTGAGATATGAACATTTTCTAGACGGTACATTAATGAACCTCCTTTGTACCAATTCATATTTTTAGATTTATTAACTACATTATCACCTTTGAGTGCAGAAATTGGCACAAATTGTATATCAATAATTTCTAATTTTGTTGCAAAAGCTTTATAGTCATCTACAATCTTGTTGAAAACCTCTTCACTATAGTCTACCAAATCCATTTTATTCACACAAACAATTGCGTGAGGAATACGTAATAAAGAAGCAATAAAAGAATGTCGATGAGTTTGTTCTAGCATGCCTTTTCTAGCATCAATAAGGATAATTGCAAGATTGGCAGTTGAAGCACCAGTAACCATGTTTCTTGTATATTGGATATGCCCCGGAGTGTCTGCTACAATAAATTTTCGTTTTGGGGTAGCAAAGTAACGGTATGCTACGTCTATAGTAATTCCCTGCTCACGCTCAGATTTCAATCCGTCTGTTAATAATGAAAGGTCTATATAATCAAAGCCTTTTGTATTGCTAGATTCTTCAACGGCGTCTAATTGATCTTGATAAACAGATTTGCTATCGTATAATAATCTACCAATAAGTGTGCTTTTTCCATCATCTACGCTTCCAGCAGTAGTAAATCTTAATAATTCTTTGTCTTTATATTGCATATTTTTTTTTTCAAAAGTATCCTTGTTTTTTACGATCCTCCATAGCTGTTTCAGCTCGTTTATCATCTGCTCTACCCCCACGTTCTGTAACTCTAGTAGTAGCAATTTCTTTAATAATCTTAGTTAAATCATCTGCTTCAGATTCTATTGCTCCAGTAATAGGCATATCCCCACAAGTTCTGAAACGAACAGTCATGTTAACTACTTTTTCCCCTTCTTTTAACTTGATAAATTTAGAATTAGCTAAAATTACACCATTTCGGACTATACAATCACGCTGATGTGAAAAATAAAGTGAGGGTAAATCAATATTTTCTAATTTAATATATTCCCAAACATCCATCTCTGTCCAGTTAGAAATAGGAAAAACACGAAAATGTTCACCAAAATTTTTACGTCCGTTGAAAAGATTCCATAATTCAGGTCTTTGATTTTTTGGATCCCATTGTCCGAATTCATCTCGATGTGAAAAAAAACGTTCTTTCGCTCTAGCTTTTTCTTCGTCACGTCGTGCACCACCTAATGCAGCATCAACTTTATATTCATCTAAAGTGTCTAACAAGGTAACAATCTGTAAGGAATTACGTGATGCATCGCTTCCTGTTTCTTCTTTAGCGCGTCCTTTATCTATTGATTCTTGAACTGAACCAACAATTAACCGAACACCTAACTTATTAACTAAATCATCTCTAAAAGAAATGGTTTCGGGAAAATTATTTCCTGTGTCTATATGAACTAGAGGGAATGGGATTTTAGCTGGATAAAATGCTTTTTTAGCTAAATGCACTAGTAAAATAGAGTCTTTACCTCCAGAAAAAAGTAAGACAGGGTTTTCAAATTGAGCGGATATTTCTCTAATCACAAAAATTGCTTCTGATTCTAGCTCACGTAAATGATTAACTATATAATTATTCATGAGTTTTATTTAATTTTTTATTAATAAAATTGATAATAACTTCTAAATTTTCTTCAATCGATTGACGCTCTGTAAACACTTCTAAGTCTGGGTTTTCCGGAGACTCATACGGTGCAGATATACCTGTCATATTTTTAATTTTTCCTGCTCTTGCTTTTTTGTAAAGGCCTTTTACATCTCTTCTTTCACATTCTTCTATCGGCGTATTTACAAAAATTTCAATAAAATTTTCTGCACCAACAATTTGTTTAACTTTTTTGCGATCTTTAATATATGGAGATACAAAAGCAGCTAAGGTTATAACACCTGCATCAATCATTAAATTACTTATTTCAGCGATACGTCTTATGTTTTCTGCTCTATCTTTATGATTGAAGCTTAAGTCTTTATTAATTCCCAGACGGATATTATCCCCGTCTAAGATATATGTTGATAACCCTCTTTTATGCAATTCAATTTCAAGCAAATTTGCAAAAGTAGATTTACCTGAGCCTGATAATCCTGTAAACCAAATTAAATACGCCTTGTGGCCATGCAAAGTCTCGCGTTGGATTTTGGTTGTTTTATAATTGTGTTTTTTGAGATTTTTATTTAAACTCATATTTTTAAACGGTTAATCAACCAAGAAATATTGTTTATCATTTGTCCCAAAAATAACTTTTTTATAATTAATCATTAAGACTATAAAATTTTATTTTTTGGGTACATACTAATGCCATGAATATCAATAATAGTCCCAAATTTGTTCAAGAATTTCTTGAAGTTCATTTTTTTATATTCATCATGCTTTGAGCCAATTATAATTACATCATATTTTTTATTTGCACACTCCATTGTCCTTACAAAATTTGATTCTGGTTGAGCTTTTTCAACAAAATGATCATAAATATCAACCTTGTAGTTTTTCTCTAGTTTTTGAATGATTCTTAAATACATACTATTGTTTATCTGCTTACAGTTTTCCTTGTACGAAATTCCAAAAAAAGCCAGCGCAGATATTTTTAAGTTAGATATCGCTTTTGTAATATGTTTATAAATATAATCTACCATTCCTTCATTAGTTTCTCTTGCCAATCTAACTAACGGCAAGTCATGTTTAATTTTTTTTGCAGAAAAAATTAAATAATATGGATCAACAGCAATACAATCTCCCCCTACCAGTCCTGGATAAAATTGAAAAAAGTTCCATTTAGTAGATGCGGCTTCAATAACTTTTTTTGTATCTAAATTTAGTTTATTAAAAAATTTAGTTATTTCGTTCATGAATGCAATATTGAGATCTCTCTGACAGTTTTCAAGAATTTTTACAGCTTCTGCTATTCTTATGCTTTCTACATTATAAGTTCCAGCTTTTATTATCCTTTTGTAAAGACTATCTATTATTTTGCTTGCTTTTTTATTTGATCCAGATGTAATTTTTACAATCTCATTTGATAATCTTTTGTTTTTTCCGATATTGATTCTCTCAGGAGAATATCCAACATAAAAATCTTTATTTAATTTTAATTTTGATTCTCTTTCAATTATGGGTATAAATATTTCTTCTGTTAGGCCAGGATAAAAAGTGCTTTCATAAATCAAAATATTTCCGATTCTTATAAATTTAGATATTAATTTAGTTAGTTCTATAATATTATCTAAATCAGGCAATTTTTTTTTATTCACTGGAGATGGAACGGTTATTATATAAACATTGCAGTTTACAATCAGTTTATGATTGCACGAAACCTCAAGTCCGACTCCATTTTTTGAAATCTTTAGGTGTTTTGATTTTTGATTTTTGATTTTTTCAATCAAACTCTTGTTTATATCATAACCAATTGTATGAAATTTTTTACTGAAATTTATTGCTAAATCTAGCCCAACGTTTCCAAGACCAATCACACATATTTTTAAATCAGTCATTATTTATTAAAAATTAATACTAATGCTAATAAACTCAGTACTGAGTATATCAGTGAAATAAAAAAATGAATTGTAATATCTAATTTTATTAACGATATACAAAAAATAATAGATGACAAATAAACGGACAATATTATTATTGAAGAAACTTTATGACTTTTGCCCCTTCCTATTAATTTGTGGTGAATATGATTTTTATCAGGTTCAAAAAACCTTTTACCAATTCTTTTTCTGATAACCATAACCCTTAGCGTGTCGATATATGGAAATGATAGTATTGAGAGAACTAAAACCGGGGTGTTGTTTGCATAAAGATTACTGTTATATTTTGAACTTAAAATAATCATTACAATAACAGAAATCAAAAAGCCAACAACTAAAGAGCCAGTATCTCCCATAAAAATTTTTCTTTTATCACTTCTTAAATTAAACCTCAAAAATCCAGCTAAACTGCCAATAATAGTAGTGCACAATATAATCGCAACTGTATTGTTAGCTGATATGCTTAAAATTAAAAATGCAATCATTGCAATTATACCAAAACCTCCAGCAAGCCCATCTATTCCATCTATTAAGTTATAAGAATTTATAGTAACAACAAATATGAAAATTGATAAAAATAAAGAAGCATAGTAGTTGATTTCATAAATGCCAAATAACCCATAGAAATTATCTAGTCTGCAATCTGTTAAAATAATAAATCCTGCTGCAGTACAAATTTCGGTTAATAGTTTAGCCCTAGCACTTAAGCCTAGCATGTCATCTTTAAATCCAATAAACAGTAATATCAATAGTGAAATAAATAGAGCTATAACTAATTTTGAGTCTTTATAGTCTAAAATGAAAAAAGATAAAGATAGGGTTATTATGTATATGCCCGCAATAATTCCAAGACCTCCGATATTTGGTATATTACTTGAATGAGAACTTCTTTCATCAACTTTAGCCGTAAGATTTTTAATTTTACTAAAGTAAATTATGAACGGAAGGGATTGTGATGTTACTAGAAAAGAACCTATTATACCTGCCACTATTACTAGTAAAGTGTGATTTTTTAAAATGCTCGATAAGTACTCAATTATAATCATATTTAATAATGGTTTTTGTTTTAATTTCTATATTCATTTTGATTGTCGTCATCAAACTATGTAAAATTATTAGTCATTTTTCGACATTGGTTTTAAACGATTATTAGTTTTTAATCCAAAATTAAGCTTATACCATAATTTTTCATGCAAATAGTATAATATCATCTTAGTTACTACTTCAAAGGCTCCAATTTTTAGCCCCATAAGATGATCGCCTGAGATTAGCCAGCCTAATAAAATCGTATCAATTGTGCCAATAGCTCTCCATGTAAAAGTCTTTATGATGTGTCTTTTTGAACTTTTAAATTTTCTTGAAGTAAACCAAGCTCTTTCATGCATATAATACAATATCATTTTTGTTAATGTTTCAGCTACTCCAATTTTTAGTCCTGTTGCAAATTGACCAGTGATAAACCACGAAAGCAGCATTGTGTCTAAAGTTCCAACAAACCTCCATGTTATTGTTTTGGTAAGGTGTCTCTTGTTAAGGTGCAAAATCGATGAATTAATTTTCAAAATAAATTAAAATTACTTAAAATAAGTTTTCCTCATTTGTGTCGCGTTACAATTTGCTTAATATTTTTCTTTTCTCCCAAAAGTAAGCACTTTGAAATGCTTCTTTAACAGTTCTTTTTGCTTTCCAGTTAAGAAACTCATTTGATTTTTTTGTATCAGAATATATTTCAGATACATCACCGCTTCGTCTTGGTCCAAACTCTATATTTAGTTTTACATTATTGCACTCTTCAAAAATTCTAACAGCTTCAGTTACTGATAAACCTTGACCTGTTCCTATATTGAATACGCTTTTGTTTTTATTTTTTATGCAATACTCAAGAGCATTTATATGTGCTATAGCTAAATCCTCAACATGAATATAGTCTCTCACACACGTGCCATCTTTTGTGTTATAGTCATTGCCGTTAATTACTAATTTCTCCCTTTTACCAGTGGCAACTTCACAAATTATTGGGATTAAATTGGCTGGTTTATCTGCAGATCTGTCACCAATTAGTCCGCTTTTGTGCGAACCGATTGGATTAAAATATCTGAGACAAACGCTAAATAGAGTTGATTTTTCAATGAGTTTTTCGCATAACTGTTTTGTTTCTCCATATGGAGATTCAGCTTTTTTGAATGGAGCATTCTCATCTACAGGTAAACTATCTGGGCTACCATAAACAGTACATGAAGAAGAAAAAATCAAATTATTTAGATTATTACTTTGCATAACATCAAGCAAAGACTCAAGAGATTTTAAATTATTTTTAAAATATTTTTCAGGCAATCTTACTGATTCTTCAACAGATTTGTATGCTGCAAAATGAATAGCTCCTATTATACCATTTTCTTTTTTTATAATCATATCAAGCTTTTTTGCAAAACAGCAATCTATCTCGTAATAATTTAATTTTTTATTTGTAATGCTTTCAACTCCTTTTATGTTATCAATACTTGTATTAGAGAGGTTGTCTATAATTACAGGAGTATACCCCATTTTGATAAGCCTTACACATGTATGTGAGCCTATATAACCTGCACCACCTGTAACAATTACTTTACTCATAGATTATTATTTTCTTTTGATTGTTTAGAAAACTAAAAGAGTATTTTTTTCTTTTTGCATTTTTTCCTACTAAATTAAAATACCATATTGTTTTTTTATCATCTATTATTTCATAAGTAGATGACGGACAATTTATTTGTATTGTATCCGTAATCATAACTTGGTCTTGAAGTTCAGAATCTATATCTGTCGTTATTATAAGGTTCGTATTAAAGTTTGGATTTATAAAAATTTCATTAAAAGTAATATCAGTTGTCAACCCGCCTGTGTAATTATTGCCATCCGGTGGAGATGTGGAAGTAATTTTAACACCGTTTGTTTCATTTTCAATTGAAAAGAATCCAATCAAATCTCCTAAACTATCTACAGCGTTTATAAAAGCATAGTTTTGACCAAAAGTAATTCCCACTTTTAATGTAGCTGTAGCTGATAAATTTGATAAATAAAGATCTGCATAACCAACTGTATCACCAATTGATAAGCCTCCAATATCAAATTGTCCTTCGTTCGTTGTAACAACCGATTGCTCTATGTCCGGTTGATTAGCCGATTGACTGATTGATACAAATAAATCTACTTTTTCTCCACATAAATTTGAGCTAATTGAAGTGTTTATTACAGGTAAAAAAGGTGCTGGAATAAACTGAGCCGTGGTAAATGTATCAATCGGTGACCAAAGGGAACCAAGCAGATTTGTAGTGTCATAATATGACATTATAGACCACTGATATAAGGTTAGTTGGTTTAGTTGTGGTAATTGTGTGCTTGAGACAAAACCTGCTATATTGGAAAGATAATTCCATGTGGTTGTTCCGAATATTCTATATCTAATTTTGAAGCGGTCTGTATTATTTGCTCCAGTCCAGTTGACTTGTGCATTGTAAAAAGTTATGTTGTTAGCGTAAATACTTGTAGGGTATGCTAGTGTTATATTTTCAGTAAAAAAACTATCTGCTGTAGACCATTGTGAAGATGTATTTGCTAGACTGTCACAATATGATTTTATTTGCCATACATAATGCGTTTGGGGTGTTAGTCCAATTAATAGTTTATTAGTTTCTGAAGAATCAATGTTGTTTTGAAAGCTCCAAGTACTTGCATTTACATCTTTGTATCTCACTCTGTAAAAGATTGCTGAATCTACTTTTTCCCAATTTACTTTGGCGTTAGTATAGTTTATGTTTGTACTATATGTCGAATCTGTGCTTAAGCATTGAGATTGACTTTCAATACATACTGCAAATACAAATAAGGTTAGAAGTCTTAACATATTGCAAATATAAGCAAAAAATAGTAAAAGAACCTTAAATCCCTGAAAATCAATAAGTTATAAATCTTTTGTGTAAGACAATATCATTTTTTTTTAATAATAGAACTTCATTTTGTACTTAAATTGCTTAAATCGCCCTAAACGCTCTTTTTTAATACGTATATTAGGCTTGAGTATTCCCCAGTTTTAAACCTTGCGATTAAATTGGAATATAATCCAATTATAAATGATTGAACAAATTTTGATGAGTTGTATTTATATTTTGAGCTTAGTAGCGATACATAAAATGAGTCAAAATATAAAGGATGGGTTGAAGAAATTTCAAATCCATATTTATTAGAAAGTTTTAGCATGCTCTCTTTATCAAAGTGCCACAAATGTAGCGGCACATCCCAACCCGCCCAATGTTTTCCATAAAACTTTTGGTCAAAACATTTATGGTTTGGAACTGCTATTATTAATATGCCATTATCATTTAATAAACTTTTTATTTTTTTCATATACCCATCTAGATCATATACATGCTCTAGCACATGCCACATTGTGATGATATCAAAATTATTTTCCTTTAAACTTGATAGCGAGTCCTTGATAAATAGTTTATGGTTTTTTATAGACAGTTCTCTTGCTTTTTTTGCTATCTCTACACCGTATGTGTCATATCCTTTACTTTTCATGTAATATAAAAACTCTCCTGTCCCGCTTCCGATATCTAGAATTTTCTTAGACCTTACTAATTCAGAGATAAGTTTATATTTTTTTATAATCGAAAGAGTTCTAACCTTTTGATATAATTTGCTTATGAAATCACTTTGTTTATTTGTGTGTGATATGTAATCTTCAAAATCATAGTATTTTGAAATATCCTTTTCTTCTGGCCTGGGGTTTGTAAACAAAAAACCAGTTGTTTCACATGAAACAATTGTGAATTCTTCTTGTGTGTTGGAGTAATCCTTTACATTAATGTAATTCTTTAGGACTGTTTTTTTCTCAAATAGTGGGCAGTTTATCTTTTCCATCACCGGCCCATGTATACTAGTAAAACATTCACATCAGCTGGACTAACTCCACTAATTCTCTTTGCTTGGCCTATAGTCTTTGGGTTGACAGATGAGAGTTTTTCTTTTGCTTCACTAGAAACAGAATGTAGCTTGTGAAATTCAAAGTCATCAGGAATTTTTACGTCTTCGAGCCTTTTTGATTTTTCAACATTATCTTTTTCTCTTTTTAGATAACCCCCATATTTAATATTAATTTCTACCTGCTCCTCTTCTAACCTGTTTATATTATTTTCATTAATAAATTCACGTAGTTTAATCGAACCATTTTTAAGATCATCAAAACTAATATTAGGTCGTGAAAGTAGGGAGTCTAACTTTAGTTTTTGCTTGATTTGTGATGACTTTTTGTTACTTAGAATAGAATTAAATTTAATGGGCTCAGCACTTATTTTCTTTACTGTTTTTTCTAGCTTTTTAACAGTGTCAATTTTGCTTTTTAGTTTATCATATCGCTTTCTGTCAATGAGCCCAATTTCATATCCTATTTTTGTCAATCTGATATCTGCATTATCTTGTCTTAATAAAAGTCTATACTCAGCTCTTGATGTAAACATTCTATACGGCTCATCAGTGCCCTTTGTAATTAAATCATCTATCAGAACTCCTATATATGCATCGGACCTTTTTAATATAAATTGACTTAAACCTTTACATTTTCTATGTGCATTTATACCTGCAATGAGACCTTGACAACCTGCCTCTTCGTATCCTGTTGTTCCGTTAATCTGCCCGCAAAAAAATAAGTTCTTTATCAATTTGGTTTCTAAAGAATAATTTAATTGTGTTGGAGGAAAATAATCATATTCAATTGCGTAACCTGCTCTAAATAGTTTTGCATTTTCAAGGCCATTTACGTGTCTCAGCGCTTTGACCTGCACTGCCTCTGGTAATGAGGTGGAGAATCCATTTAAATATATCTCAACAGTTTCTCTTCCTTCCGGCTCAATAAATAGCTGATGTCTTTCCCTTTCTTTAAATCTATCAATTTTATCCTCAATTGACGGACAATATCTTGGACCAACCCCTTGAATTCTGCCCGTGAACATTGGTGATTTTTCAAATCCCTCTTGCAAAATTTCGTGAACTTTACTATTAGTGTAAGTAATAAAGCAACTTAATTGATTAGTGAGTTCTGATATATTTGTAAAGGAAAATGAACCCGGATTTTTATCACCCGCTTGTTCAATTAGTTTATTATAATCTATTGTCCTACCATCTAATCTTGGAGGAGTCCCCGTCTTCATTCTTCCGTGTTCAAAGCCTAAATCTATTAGCTGCTTAGTAATTCCTTTAGCTGATGGTTCACCTGACCTACCACCTTTGTAATTTTTTAATCCTAGATGAATTATTCCGTTCATAAATGTTCCGCTACATAAAATTACTGTATTCGAAAATATTTGATTACCAAGCATCGTGATTACACCACATACTTTATAATTTTTAATAATTAAATTTTTAACTGTGTCTTGCTTGAAATCAATATTTTTATTTTGTTCTAATAGGTATCTCCATTTTTTTTCAAATAATTTTTTGTCGCATTGAGCTCTAGGGCTCCACATAGCTGGACCCTTGGACCTATTTAACATTCTAAACTGAATCATTGACTCATCAGTCACAATTGCTGACATCCCACCCAGAGCATCAATTTCTCTTAAAATTTGACCTTTTGCAACGCCACCCATTGCTGGATTGCAAGACATTCTTGCAATTGTTTCAAGGTTCTGAGTTATCATCAAAACTTTAGATCCAAGTTTAGCAGCGGCATGTGCTGCTTCACATCCTGCATGTCCTCCACCGATTACTATGACATTATATTTCATATTCGTAATTTACTGAAAATCAACTATTTAAATTAATATAAAAATTTTCTTTTTCTCTCATTATTTTAAGTTCTTGCTTACTCTTATCATTGTAGTTTAATAAATGAAGTAGTCCGTGAACCATTACTCTTTTTAATTCATTATTAAAGCAAACATTAAATATAATTGAATTCTTTTTTACAGTTTCACTACTAATATAAATATCACCAGAAATTTTATTATCATTTGAGAAATCAAAAGAAATTACGTCAGTCTCATAGTTTTTTATTAAGTAATCATTATTCATTTTTTTCAAGTATTCCTTGGAACAAAAAATATAGTTAATATCCCCAACCTTTTTTTTCTCATTTACAATGGTGTCCTTAAGCCAATTCTTTATTTTCCTTTTGTTTTTCAATGTGAAACTATTTGTAAAATGAAACCTAATCATCCTTAGAAATTTTATTAAAATAATCTGTATTTATTCTTTTATAGAAAGGGTTTAGTTTAACATTGTTTCTTTTTAAAATTTCCTCAGAAATATTTTTTTTCTTTTGTCTGGAGATTTCTTCATCTATAGTTTCAATGTCATTTTTCATTATCCATTCTAAGGATTCTCTTTTGTCGTCTTCACCTTGCTCTCTTTCAGCTTCATCAAAATCTAGTAACCTCGATAATATTTTATTTTGTCTATCTATTGTTTTTTGAGATATTTTGTTAAAAATTATATCATCATTATTTTTTTCCATATCGTCTAATAGCTTATCTATATCACCTTTATTTTTTCCATTTCCTAGCTCATCTCTCATTTTTAGTAAATTTTCTTTAGCCTCTTGTTGTAATTGTGCAAGTTGCATAAGTTTTTTTGAAAGAGATTCTCCAAGTGATTTAGATCCATTTTTACCATTTTCTCCATTTTTCATCTCTTCCAATAATTTTTTCTGCATTTGTTTGAGTTGTGATAGCGAAGGTGGTCCGCTTCCAGGATTATTACATTGCTTATTTCCAGGCGTCTGCGATGCTAATTGCTTTTGCATTTGTTTGAGTGATTCATCTAACAAAAGGGCAAGATTATTTACTGAAGTCATCACAAATTGTTGAGAAATATTTGCTTTTCTTATATCCCTATCCTCTAACGAATTAATAGATTTCGATAAGTAGCTATTTATTTTATTTATTTCTTTGTTTACAATTGACTCTATCTCAATAACTCTTTTAGAAAGTGCGAGCAGAGAGTCTTTGACAATTTCTGAGTCATCCTTAATTTTTTTCTGAGTTCTTATTATTTGTATGAATTCTGAACTGTTTTTATTTGTTTCTTTAGTTTTTAGAATTAGTTCCTCTTGAGAGAAAGAAATAGATATGAGATTCTCAAGAATTTGTCTAAGTGTCTCAAGGTTTTCAAAATTTTGATTCCCTTTACAGCTAGAGAGCATCATAGATAGTTGATCCTCTAAGTCTTGCATTTTATCACTAGTATTTTTTTGACTCTTTTTTGAGCTTTTTTTATTACCTAGTTTCATTTTCTTTATGCTCTCTTCAATACTTTCATCAATCTTTTTTTCCAATTCTTCAGTGTTTTCAAAATTATTAGGATTTTCTAAAGAGTCATTTAGATTTTGCATTTCATCAATGTCTTTTTTTAACTCATCAAAATCTTTTTTTATATCATTTTGTTTTTCTAGGCTGTTTTGATCTATATTTTTATTATTGGTCAAACTGTCTTGTTTGCTTTTAATTTCTTGTATTTTTTGCTTTAATTCAGATAATCTTTGCTCAATTTCCATTTGTTTGAACAACTCAATTTCTCTGTCAAGCTCTTCTTCAATGTTTAAATTTTGGTCCTCTAAATTTTCTAAGAGTTTTTGAATCTCCTCTTTATTTAAATTTTCAAAATCTTTTTGCATTTCATCGATCATCTTTAAAAGCTCTTCGTCAAAAACCTTTTCCATCATCTCATTTAGTAGCTTCTGCTTTTCAATAATTTCTGGGCTAAGAATTTCATTTTTTTCAATTAAATCGTTAAGAAGATTTTTAGATTTTTGAATTTCGTTCTCAAGCTTCATTTGTTTTTTTAATAGATCTTTAACATTTTCTTTTTGATTCCAATCAAGCCTTTTATTATTGATTAATGAGCGCTTGATCTTTTCAATTTCTTCGTTCATTTCTTTAATGGTTTCAAAGCTAGATTGCATTGTTGATTTAAGCTCGTTATTTTTTTGGTTCCTATTAGAGATTGCATCTGTTTTGCTTATACTATTAAGGCTAAAAACTTCAGTTTTAGCTGATTTAAATCCATTTACACCATCATTATCCCACACTTCAAAATACAATTTATCATATTCGAATTCGCTAATATTATTTGTATTAATCTCATATTCAAAAAACTCTTCACGCTGTTTGTTTGTCTTAAATGATGTTTCATTTATTATTTTTTTATTTTTCAAATACTTGATTTTGATATCTGAAATTTGATAATCGTCAAAAGCCGAACCATTATAGACAAATAAATTATTAGTTGAATCAAAATTAACTTCAACATTAATTTTTGGATATTCATCTTTCAAAAGTCTTATTGAATAATAATTAGAATCAGTAACCCCGTTCTTATTAACAAGCTTTAATTTGTAATTGCCAGAATTCATTAAAGTTTTTTGAATTTCAAAATCATCATTATTAAAACTTTTACTTTCTATTTCATTATCAAGAGCAAAAATCAATTCATCAACATTTTTTGTTTTAAATGACCATTTTGTCTTAGTTCCTTCTGGCACAAAAATTTCTCCAATATTTTTTTGAGAATCATCTTTTTTGAAAGTATGCTTCGGATATGAAAAACTAATCATGAATTCTAGCATGAGAGGTCTTTTCTTTACTTCAATTTTATATTTTTTAGATTTGAACCCATTGGAATAAAAGTTAAAGTTGAATGATTCTTTTATATTGTAAAACTCGTAAGAATAAAAATCAGAGCTTTCAGCTTTTGACATCAAAAGGTCTCTGTCAGCTACTCTAATGAACACCTCATTAGGTAAATTAGAACCTTTAAGTTCTAGAAGAACTTTAAGTTTTTGGTTTTCTATCAAATCAAGTTTCTTGTTTTTTAAAATAAATTTAAAAGGGGCGGGCTTAGTAAATGTTTCATTGTAATTTATGACTCGAGCTGAACTCTCACTAATAATTTGATTATTTCCAGTGATAAAAATCAATATTATTATTGTAGTGGGTATAATTAGTAGCTTTAGATACTTTTTATTAGAACTAAAATTTATTACATCCTCAAATTTAAATTTATTTAAATGTTCTGTTTTTTGATTAATACTGGCAATTAGTAAGTCAGAATGCTTATCATCAATCTCTTCAAGTTCCAATAAATTCAGAAGCTTATCATCAATATCTCTAAAGTATTCTCCAATAATATTAGCAGCTTGTTTATTTGAAATTATATTACCAAAGCTATAAATCTTAAGAAATGGTATAATGATATTGTATGTTATAAATATTAAACTAGAAATGCAGAACCCCCAAAAAATAAATTGTCTAAATTTTGAGTCAAACCAAACCAAATGCTCCAGGAAAACAATTAATAAAAAACCATTAATTGAAAAAAAAATTGAAAGTAAAATCCCCTTTATTATTAGATTCAAATAAAACTTATTTCTAAATAAATTTATCTTTTCAATAATTACGGAATTTTTCATACAGCAAAAATACAATTTTATGAGTCTATTTTATTAAAAAATTATTTATCAAAAACTATATTTGCTTAAAATTGTGCTATGAGATCAGTAAGATTAAGATTTGCCCCAAGCCCAACAGGACCTCTACACATTGGTGGGGTTAGAACAGCTCTTTACAATTATTTATTTGCAAAAAAATCAAAAGGTAAATTTATATTAAGAATTGAAGATACAGATCAAAATAGGTATGTTCCTGGAGCAGAAAAATATATTATTGACTCACTTTCCTGGTGCGGAATTGAATTTGATGAAGGTCCGGAAATAGGAGGTGAATTTGGACCATATCGACAATCAGAGAGAAAAAAAATATATGAAAAATATGCACAACAACTAGTCGATGAAGGTAAAGCTTACTATGCTTTTGACACCCCAGATGAGTTAGAACAGATGAGAAAGAACATGAAGCTTTCTGGAGTAAAGTCACCCCAGTATAATTCTATTACAAGAAATAGCATGAAAAATTCATTGACACTTTCAAAAGACGAAGTAAAAAAAAGAATTACTAGTTCAGAAAAATATGTAATTAGAATTAAAGTTCCTCGAAATGAAGAAATTAAATTAAATGATACAATTAGAGGATGGGTGTCAATAAATTCAAATAACCTTGATGATAAAGTAATTTTTAAATCTGACGGTATGCCAACTTACCATCTAGCAAATGTGGTAGATGATTATTTGATGAAAATTTCTCACGTTGTTCGTGGAGAGGAATGGTTACCATCTGCTCCTTTACACATACTATTATATAATTATCTTGGTTGGGAAAAAGAGATTCCAGTGTTTTCTCATCTACCACTAATTTTAAAGCCAGAGGGAAATGGAAAATTAAGCAAGAGAGATGGTGAAAGACTTGGATTTCCTGTCTTTCCAATTCTTTGGGAAAATCTAACAACTGGTGAGAAATACGATGGTTATAAAGAATTTGGATTTTTACCTGAAAGTTTCATCAATATGCTAGTCTTTTTGGGGTGGAATCCTGGAAATGAAAAAGAAATATTTGATTTAGAAGAACTGGTTCAGACTTTTTCTTTAGAAAGAATAGGCAAATCTGGTGCAAAATTTGATTTCGAAAAAGCAAAATGGTTCAATCAAAAATATGTAAGAAAGTTACCCAAAGATTTAGTTGTTAAAGAAATATCAGATTATTTAGCCAAAAATAATCTTGAATTTACAAATGACTATATTGAAAAAGTATGCGATCTTTTTTTAGAGAGAGTAGTTTTTATCAAAGATTTTTGGATTGAGGGAAAGTATTTTTTTGAGGATATTAATGGGTATAAATTTTCGCTTGTGCAAAAAAGGATAAAGGAAAATAGTTTTAATCATATGCAAACCCTTTGTGAAAAGTTAAAAAAAATTGAGAATTTTTCTTCAATTAATGTTGAGTCTGTATTTGCCGAGGTTTTAGAAGAGTTCAACTTAAAGATGTCAATGCTACTTCCTTTGTTTAGATTTGCCTTAACGAATTTACTTTATGGACCTTCACTATATTCAATAGCCGAGATTATAGGAAAGGAAAAAACAATTAACAGAATTGAAAATTTTTTAAAAGAAATTTCATGACAAAACTTAACATAAAAGGAATAAAAATTTATGCATTTCATGGGCACTTTGAAGAGGAAAAAAAGTTAGGAGGACATTTTATTGTAAATCTTGAGATAGGCTTCAACTCTGATAAAGTTGTATCTACTGATAAATTAGAAGATACTATTGATTATGTACATGTAATTGATATTGTAAAAGAACAAATGAAAAAAACAAAAAATATGATTGAATCAGCTGCGAATGAAATATTGGATGAGTTATTTAAAATTGAATTGATACAATCAGTAAATATTGAGCTTGAAAAAATTAGTCCTCCAGTTGATGCTAATTTTGATAAAATATCAATTGAGTTATTTAGAACTAAACAATGAAATTTTTCAAATTAACTTCTTTATCAATTATTTCAGAAACTTCTTTAATTTTTACTCTTTTTTGATTCATTTTATCTCTATATCTGAGGGTGCATGTATTATCCTCAAGAGTTTGATGGTCAATTGTTAAACAAAAAGGAGTTCCAATTGCATCCTGCCTTCTGTATCGCTTACCAATTGAGTCCTTTTCTTCGTAACAACAATTAAATTCAAGTTTTAAATCATTAAATATTTTTTTAGCCTTTTGGCTGAGACCATCTTTTTTTGTGAGAGGAAGTATTGCTAGCTTGATGGGAGCTAAAAATTGTGGAATGGATAAAACGATTCTTTTTTCATTTTCATTTATTTCCTCTTCTTTATATGAATTACACATGATAGCCAAAAACATTCTATCTAATCCAATTGATGTTTCAATTACGTAAGGTATATAGCTTTTGTTAAGTTCCGAATCAAAGTACTGTATTTTTCTTCTTGAGTATTGTTGGTGAGATTTTAAGTCGAAATCAGTTCTTGAGTGTATACCTTCGAGCTCTTTAAATCCAAAAGGAAATTTGTATTCGATATCAACGGCAGCGTTAGCATAATGAGCTAGATTTTGGTGATTATGAAATCTAAACATATCATTGTTAAAGCCAAGGTTCAAATGCCATTTTAGTCGTTGATCTTTCCAAAAATTATAATAATTAATTTCTTCGCCAGGTCTAACAAAAAATTGCATTTCCATTTGTTCAAATTCTCTCATTCTAAAAATAAATTGTCTCGCAACTATTTCGTTTCTGAAAGCTTTACCAATTTGGGCAATTCCAAAAGGGATTTTCGCTCTAGCAGTCTTTTGAACATTTAAAAAATTTACAAAAATGCCCTGCGCAGTTTCTGGTCTTAAGTACCCCTCACTAGATGAATCATCAGTGGACCCAAAGTTGGTTTTAAACATCAAATTAAATTGACGAACATCAGTCCAATTTTTAGTTCCTGATATTTGACATTTAATTTCTAGATTTTCAATTAAATTTTTAATGTCAGATAACTTATTTTTGTTCATTGAATTTACTAACTTATCTTTTATTTCTTGAATTTGAGCTATCCTTTCTGAAACTCTTTTATTCGTTTCACAGTATATTTTTTTATTAAAATCACTTCCAAATTTCTTTTCAGCCTTTAAAATATCTTTATCAATTTTGAGCTGTATCTTATTTATATGGTCTTCAATCAATTGGTCTGCACGATATCTTTTTTTTGAATCTTTATTATCAATTAAAGGATCGTTAAAAGCATCAACATGTCCTGATGCCTTCCAAACTTTTGGATGCATTAAAACTGATGAGTCAAGACCAACTATATTTTCGTTCATATCCACCATCGATTTCCACCAATAGTGCTTTATGTTATTCTTTAACTCAACTCCAAAGGGACCATAATCGTATGTGGCCGCTAAACTATCATAGATTTCACTTGACTGAAATACAAAACCATACTCCTTACAGTGAGAAATCAGTTTCTTAAATAATTCGTTTTGATTACTCATTCAACAAAAGTATAAAATTATGATTGTTTTTTTAATTTAGTTGCATGATTGAACTTGACGGAAAAATTTTTAGTAAAGAATTATTAGAGGAAAAATTTGCTTGTGAGCTATCTTCATGCAAAGGCATGTGCTGTGTGATTGGGGATTCTGGTGCTCCTGTTACTGTTGATGAAGTAAAAATGATTAACAAAAGCCTCAAAATAATTAAAAAATACATGTCAAAAGAGGGAATAGATGAGGTGAATCAAAGAGGGGTTTCGGTAGTAGATAGTGAAGGAGACTTAACTACAACTTTAGTTAATGATAAACAATGCGTATTTGTTTTTTCTGAAAAAGGGATAAATAAATGCTCTATTGAAAAAGCTTATAAAAATGGTGATATTGATTTTAATAAACCAATCTCTTGTCATTTGTTTCCAGTAAGAATTACTAATTATGAATCATTTGATGCTTTAAATATCGAAAAGCTTAAAATATGCAGCTCTGGTTTTACATGCGGAATATCCAAAAAAACCCCATTATATAAATTTCTTAAAAACGCACTTATCAGAAAATATGGTAAGGACTGGTACAAAAAGCTGGATGAGATAGCAAAAATTATTTGAACGCATTAAGCCCTGTAATATCTAGTCCAGTTATTAATAGGTGAATATCATGAGTTCCCTCATAAGTAACAACAGACTCTAAATTCATCATGTGTCTCATTATTGGATAATCTCCAGTTATACCCATACCTCCTAAAATTTGTCTAGATTCTCTTGCAATTTTCAAAGCCATGTCAACATTGTTTCTTTTGCACATTGAGATTTGAGCAGTGCTAGCTCGATCTTCATTTTTAAGTACCCCAAGCCTCCAAGTCAAAAATTGAGCTTTAGTTATTTCAGTTATCATTTCAGCAAGTTTTTTCTGTTGCAGTTGAAATGAACCAATTGGTTTACCGAACTGGTGTCTTTCCTTGGAGTATCTTAGCGCTGTGTCGTAGCAATCCATTGCAGCTCCAATTGCACCCCACGCAATTCCGTATCTAGCAGAGTCTAGGCATCCAAGAGGTGCTCCAAGCCCATCTTTGTTTGGTAGTAAATTTTGCTTTGGAACTTTTACATTGTCAAAAACAAGCTCGCCAGTTGCCGATGCTCTTAGGCTCCATTTTCCATGAGTTTCCGGCGTTGTAAAGCCATCCATACCCCTTTCAACAATCAGCCCTTTTATTCTGCCTTCTTCATTCTTAGCCCAAACGATAGCTATATCTGCAAATGGGGAATTAGATATCCAAAGTTTAGCGCCATTAAGTAAAAAGTAATCTCCACAATCTTTAAAATTTGTTGTCATGCCACCAGGATTAGATCCATGATCAGCTTCAGTTAAACCAAAACATCCTATTAGCTCGCCGCTGGCAAGCCTTGGTAAAAATCTTTTTCTTTGTTCTTCATTACCATACTTATAGATAGGATACATGACAAGTGATGATTGGACGGAAGCGGTTGATCGTATTCCACTATCTCCTCTTTCTAACTCTTGCATAATTAAGCCATATGAGACTTGATCTAATCCGGCACCTCCATACTCAGCTGGAATATATGGACCAAATGCTCCAATTTCTGCTAAGCCTTTCAAAATTTGATCAGGAAATTTAGCTTTTTGACAAGCTTCTTCGATAATGGGAGAAACTTCTTTTTTAACCCATTCTCTAGATGTGTCTCTTATTAATCTATGTTCCTCAGTAAGGAGCTCATTAAGATGAAAGTAATCGGGAGATGTAAATAAATCTGGTTTCATGTATTTTTTTTTCAAAAATATTGAATTATATTCAAATCAAGCACTGCAAATTACTAATTAAACTAAACTATATTTACATTATGGAAGCAGTAAAAAATATAGAGCTAAATAATGAATTATATTTTATAATTTTTGTTTTTATTGTCTTCCTTCTATCAATTTTAAAATCTAGATATAAAGATTTGTCAAAAATGTTTTTTTTGTCAACTTTCGATAAAAAGAGTTCGGCTAAATTTTTAAAAAAAGATAATGTTTTTTCAGAGCGAGTAAACTATATCATAAATACTATTTTAATATTTAATATTTCAATATTGCTTCTTATTCTTAAAGAAGACTATAGTTATTGTAATTTTCTAAAAATTCTCTCTTTTGTAATTTTATTTTATTGCATAAAATACTTTACAGTAAAACTTCTTTGTAAAATATTTAATATAGGTGAACTAACTAAGTTTTCAATCTTTCATACTTTCTTACATGAAAAATTTTTTTCTGTAATTATCACACCATTATTAATAATTTATTTTTTCTCAATTATTTCATTTAATGATTACATAGTTAATTTATGTTTAATATTTCTGTATCTTATTATAATATATAAACTTTACTGGATTTATAAAATACTTTCAAACACAATTGGTATTTCAACTGTGTATATAATTTTGTATCTTTGCATAACTGAAATTATACCTTTTTCTCTAATAGCTAAAGGTATTTTTTATTAGTATATGCTTGATCCCAGACATAAAAAAGTAAAAACGATATTGATTTCTCAGCCTAAGCCTGAGGGAAGGTCACCATACGCATTAATTGAGAGAAAATATAAATTAAAAATCGACTTCAGACCATTTATCAATGTTGAAGAGATATCTGCTATTGAATTTAAACAACAAAGAATCAGTATTCTTAATCATGATTCAGTACTTTTCACAAGTAAAAACTCTATGGATCATTATTTTGGCCTTTGTGAAAAAATGAGGCTTAGAGTACCAGATACAACAAAATACTTTTGTGTTTCTGAAGCGATAGCTCACTATCTGCAAAATTTTATCACCTACAGAAAAAGAAAGATTTTTATTGGAGAGCAAAGTTTTGCAAGCTTGATTCCATTAATGAAAAAATTTCCAGAAAGTAAATTCCTGTATCCTTGTTCAAATGTTCTAAAAGAAAGACCAAATCCTTCATTAGAAAAAAGTGGATTAGAATACACTAAGGCACAAATGTACAAGGTTGTCTGCTCTGATTTAAGCGACTTAAGTGATGTGAAATATGATATTTTAGTTTTTTTTAGTCCTACAGGTATAACATCGTTAAAACAAAATTTTCCAGATTTTGAACAAAATGAAACTAGAATAGCTGTATTTGGTAAAACAACATTAAACTCTCTTAAAGAAAATAAGTTAATAGCTGATATTGTTGTTCCAAGTAAAACTGCAACATCTATGTCTATGGCTCTTGACCAATATATTAAAGAGGCAAACAAGAGAAGAAAGTAAACTCTTGAAAAAAAATCATCTTTTTTTAAAACGAAAAAAATTAATTGACTCTATTTTTAAAAATGGTAAATACTTCAAAGAACACCCATTATCAGTAAGATTTTTGCAAGTAAATGAAGTTAATGATATTAATTTTGTAGTCAGTGTTAAAAAAAAACATTTACCAAAAGCTGTAAATAGAAACAAAATAAAAAGGTTGATGAAAAATTCAGTGAGAGAGTGTGTTGCAGAACTGAAAAATAAAATATCTGAACAAAAAAAAAACTATCATATTGCAATTATTTACAATAGCAGTATTATTTATGATTTTGATTATTTAAAAGACAAAATAAACTTAATTTTAACTCGTTTAATTGTAGATGAATAAAATTTTTTCTTTTCCATTCGTTATGATGATTTTGTTTTATCAAAAAGTAATTTCTCCTTACTATCCAATGAGCTGTAGATATAGCCCAACTTGTTCAAAATATTCACTTCAGTGTTTTAAAAAACATAATGTTTTGAAAGCATTGTTTTTAACTATTAAACGAATTTTATCTTGCCATCCCTGGGGCGGACATGGGCATGATCCAGTACCATAAAAAACTAAGAAAATGAAGAAAAAATTAATATTTATTTCGCTATTTATTTCATCACTAACATTGCTTAGTTTTAAATCTGATTATTTTGAAATAGCAAAAAATTTAGAAATTTTCACGGATCTTTATAAAGAACTGAATACTTATTATGTAGACGAAACTGATCCGGGAAAATTAATCAAATCTGCAATGGATGAAATGCTTCAAACTCTTGATCCATATACGAACTATATCCCTGAGTCTGAAATAGAGGATTTCCAATTTATGACAACTGGTCAATACGGAGGTATTGGAGCAATGATTACAAAAAGAGATGAATATGTTTACATTTCTGAACCATATGAGGGGTTTCCTGCTCAAAAATCAGGACTTATGGCCGGAGATAAAATATTAAAGGTAAATAATATTTCAGTTAAAGGAAAAAGTACAGAGGAAGTAAGTAAACTTTTAAAAGGACAACCTAACACAAACGTTTCAATCTTAATAGAACGAAAATATATAAATGACCCTTTTGAAGTTAGTTTTAAAAGAGAGAAAGTTACTGTTGGCAGTGTTCCTTACTTTGGATTATTAGAAAATAATGTAGGATATGTTAAGCTTAGGAGTTTTACTAGAAATTGCAGCAATGATCTTAAAAATGCAATACTTAAGTTAAAAGAGCAAAGTGCTACAAGCTTGATTCTTGATTTAAGGGGTAATCCTGGCGGCTTATTAAATGAGTCTGTGAAAATTGCAAACTTCTTTGTAAATCAAGGTGAAGATATTGTCAGTACAAAAGGAAAAATCAAGTCTTGGGAAAAGGTCTATACAGCGACGAGTAAACCAATTGATACAGAAATACCTTTAGTAGTTTTAATTGATCAATCATCTGCATCTGCTTCTGAAATTGTCTCTGGCTCACTGCAGGATCTAGATAGGGCTGTAATCGTTGGCAAAAGAAGCTTTGGTAAAGGATTGGTACAACAAACTAGAAAATTAAGCTACAACTCTCAACTCAAGTTAACTGTAGCAAAATATTATATTCCTAGCGGAAGATGTATACAAGCATTAGATTACTCTAATAGAAATGAAGATGGAAGTGTAGGTAAAATTGCCGATTCACTATCAACTGAATTTAGAACAAAAAATAATAGAAAAGTTTATGATGGTGGTGGTATTACACCTGATTTAGTAATTGAAAGTGAAACATCAAGTAAAATATTATTATCTCTTTTTAGAGAAAGATTATTTTTTGATTATGCCACAGAATTTAGGCTTAAAAATGAAAATATTTTATCAGCTAAAGATTTTAAAATTACGGATGAAATGTTTTTAGATTTTAAAAATTTCCTTTCAGACAAAGAATACGAATATGAAACAGACACAGAAAAAGCGTATAAAAAGTTAAAAAAAGTTGCTAAAGATGAAAATTACTTCGAATCTATGAAAAATGACTTTGATCTATTGGTTAATAAGATAGAGGATGCAAAAAGTGATGATTTGGAAAAAAATAAAGATTTCATCAAGGAAATTTTAGCGAATGAAATAGTAAGCAGATATTATTATCAAAAAGGCAGGATACAGTCTTCATTAAATTATGATAAAGATGTATTGCAAGCCATTTCAGTTATTAGTGATAGCACCAATTACAAACAAATTTTATCAAATATTGATTAATAGAATAAAAAATTATTCATTTGCACTTCTAGGTTTTTCAATACCAATTTCGATTTCTCTTACATACATTACACTATTTCTATTACTAATTCTTTTTATATTAGATAAGGACTATCAAAAAATAAAATTTTTAAAGACAGAAAAATGGTTGCTAGCTTTGTTTCTAATTTTTGTTCTATATATTTTGGGCTCAATTGATGGACAATTTAGCCAAAATACAAAAGAAGTTTTTAATACTTTAAGCGTATGGTTATTTCTACCAATTCTTTTTCTAATGGATTTGAAGAAAGAAAGCTATTCAAGAGGCATCTTCGCATTTTTAGCCTCAGTTTTTTTAATGGTTATTATGTCTGTACTTAACCAATTGGGAGTTACTGCACATATTTTTGAGTATTTCCCTTCTTTGTTTAAAAACTCTCATCCTCTAGCGCTTTATCCATCTACTCATCTTTATAATTATCATAATATTTTAGTTTCCTTTTCTCTAATCATTTGTTTTTATTTAACTAAAAAGTTAGCTGGGCCTAAGATTTATTTGCTAATCTTATTTATAACTCTATTAATATTCGGTTTATTTTCAGAGGCTGGAAGGGCAGGTCAAATTGTTTTTATTTTATTCTTAACACTGTTGAGCATAGACTCAGCTATTAAAAAGAAAAGAGAATCAATCTATGTGATTTTTTTTCTAATCGTTACTTTATTTATATCGTATAACTATTCACCTAACTTTAATTATCGAGTTAATGAATTGGCTTTTAAATTTCAATCAGCCGAAAAAAACAATGATTATAGATATATTTTTTGGAAGAGCACATTAAATAAAATTTGTGAAAAACCTGCGAAGAGTTTAATTGGTCATGGAACAGGCTCTTGGAGATCAGAAATGAATGAAAGTTTCGATTATTTCAATTCAATTGATGAAAATCATATAACTCCTCACAATAATTATTTATATATCTTTTTTGAAATAGGAGTTTTAGGCTTTATTGCATTAAGTTATTTTTTTTATTCAATGTATTGTAAATTAAAAACTAAAGCTCATGAGTTTTTTAGCAGAAACTTAGTGGTCTCATATACAGCTTTGATGCTTTTTGACAGTTATATGCTAATTTTTATTATTTCAATAGCATATATTTATCTTTTCATAATTTCCGTTAATTACGAATAGTATTCACGCTTGATTCTTCTGTTGAGTTTTGATAGCATCTCATATTCTGAAGTGTTACAGCTCTCAGCTATTTCTTTAATTGTATAGCTAGAGTCAAATAAAATCACTTTATCTCCTTCTTCAATTTTGGAATTTTCCAAGTTTACAACTAGCGAGTCCATACTAATGTCACCGATAACTTTGTATTTATTATTTTTTATAAAAACATAGTAGTTGTTACTATTTTTTTTTTCATATATGCCGTCAGCATATCCAAATGGGATAATACCGATTTTTACTCTTTCCTTTGAGCAATGGTTCATTCCATAACCAACAAATTCACCTTTATTAATAATTTTAATTTGTGAAACAACAGAAGTCATAGTAGAAATTTGATGTAATCCTTTATTATTAGTAACACCAAATAAGCCAATCCCTAGCCTAACCAGTTCATATTTATTTTTATAATTGATAGTTGCTTTTGAGTTAAATAAGTGTCTTTCAATCTTACTGTGGTAATTTTTTGTAAAATAATCACAGATAAAATCAAAATTATTCATTTGATTTTTTGTGAATGATTCATTATTTGAATCAGCTAAATGAGAACAAATTGTTTTTACATTAATATTTTTATTTTGATTCAAAAAATTAATTATTATTTCTTTATCATTCTTCTCAAATCCAAAACGATTCATTCCAGTATTGAATTTTATATGACAATTAATCTTTTTATTTTGATTAAAGTAATTTAGAGATTTAAAATTAAATATCAGTGGCTCCAAGTCATATTTAATAAAAAGATTATAATTTTTGTATCCAGGGTTAGCAACAATTATTGGAGTTGAGATATTATTTCTTCTAATTCGAATAGCTTCTTCAAAATCTGCAACCCAAAAATAGCTAACATTAAGTTTTTCAAGCTCTTCGCAAATTTTTATATCACCATGACCATATGCAAAGGCTTTAACCACTGCAATTATTTTTGTACTAGCGTCAAGCTTTTTTTTATAGAACTTGAAATTTGATTCTAATAAATTTAAATTAACGTGTAGAACTGACTCATAATTGGCTTTCATTTTATCTTATTTAAAAAAGCAGTTTTTACAAAGAGCTTTATAATTTTCTTTACTACCAATTAATACTTGTTTTTTGTCATTATTTATTCTATATGTATAGTTGGCAGTTTCACCACAGTTGAAACAAACTGCATGCATTTTTTTTACGTTATAAGATATAGCTAATAATTTTGGCATTGAGCCAAATGGTTCGCCTTTGTAATCCATATCTAATCCAGCTAAAATGATATCAATACCATCTTGTATAAGTTTTTTGCAGACTTCGTAAAGATTTTCATCTAAAAATTGAGCCTCGTCAATAGCAATAACTTTTTCGTTTTTAATATGTTTATATATATCTTCTGATTTCGAGATGATAGTTGCTTGAACAGAGTTCATATTATGTGAAACGACTTTATTATTGTCATATCTATTATCAACAATTGGTTTAAATAGTCTATATTTTTTTTTTGCAAAGTCAAGCCTTTTCAGCCTGCGAATTAACTCTTCTGTTTTACCAGAAAACATAGAGCCACAAATTATATCTATTTTACCTTTGTGACTTTTCATTTGGCTTGTTTTTTTATTTTTACTAAAGCCTAAAAATATGAATAATTGAATTATATATATTTAATTTTTGTTGTTAATTTCATTACATATTCACTTTCAGGGTCAGAACTTTTTTTTAATGATGATTTAGAAAAAAATAAAAAAGAAAGTATTGTGAATTCATCTTTTTTTTTGGTAGGTGGAGCTACATATCTTTATTTAGATAGAGTTTGGTGGAGTGAAAATAATAATCAATTCTCATTTAGTTCTAATAACGATTTTGCTTATGCTAAAAATCTTGATAAAGTAGGTCATTTTTATGGAGGCTATTTTACTAACAAATTGTTTAATAATGCCTTTTTGTGGGCTGGTTCAGAAAAGCCCTTGATATTGGCACTAAGAAATTCAATACTAATACAGTCAGTTATTGAAGTAAAAGATGCCTATTCTCCTAATTATGGTTTCAGTATTTACGATTTAATCTCAGGAGCTGCGGGAAGTTATTTTCATTATATAAAGAAGAAATCAAACGAGTTGAACTATATAGATATTAAGTTTAGTTATTTTAAAAGAAGTAATAAATATTGGCAGCTAGAAAAAGAAAGGGGAAAATTAGCATCCAGCTATGAGTTTTTTAATGATTATGTAAATCAAACTTATTGGCTTACATGTAAACTAAATAAGATATTAGATTTCGAATTTTTTAAAAACTTCAATTTAGCTATTGGAACAGGACTAGATGACAGTCAGTTTCTAAATAATTCCTCTATCGATGGCGGTTTGAGAGAATATTATATTTCTTTGGATTATAACCTAAAGCATATTTTTAGAAAATCAAATAATAAATTTGTCAAAAACATAATTTATTATATTGATTATTTTAAATTACCAAGCCCAACAATTAGATTTGCACCAAGTTACAAACTTCATTTTTTTTACTTTTAGTTATGAGTAGATTAATTATAATTCCAACTCCAATAGGAAACTTGGATGATATAACAATTAGAGCAGTCAAACTTTTAAACAGAATTGATATCCTTTTGGCGGAAGATACACGAACAACTAAGAAATTATTAAATCATCTTTCAATAAAAGTAAAAATAGTTTCATATCATCAATACAATGAGCATAAAAATTTACAAAAATGTATTGATTTAATTAAGAACAATGAGCTAGTCGGTTTAGTAAGTGATGCGGGGACCCCATCAATCTCTGATCCGGGATTCCTTTTGGTAAGAGAATGCATCAAAAATGAAATAATTGTTGAGTGTTTGCCAGGTCCGACAGCTTTGATTCCTGCTTTGGTCAAATCTGGATTTCCATGTGAAAATTTTATTTTTTATGGCTTCATACCTGTAAAAAAAGGAAGAAAATCTTTTCTTACGAAGGTCTCTAAAGAAGAAAAGACAATGATTTTTTATGAATCACCTCATAGACTTTTGAGAACTTTAAATGATTTTAAAGAGATTTTTAATGATCAGAGAGATTACTCGGTTAGCAAGGAAATATCTAAAATTTATGAGGAAACAAAAAATGGAAAAATTACAGACTTGATTTCATATTATGAAAATAAAAAAATAAAGGGAGAATTTGTTATAGTTGTAAATAAGTTCAGTGATAATTAATAAAAAACATAATACTATTGTAGCTGGGCCATGCAGCGCTGAAAGCTTTTCTCAAGTTGATTCTATAGCTTCAAAAATTCATAAAAACATTGATTTTTTTAGAGCTGGAGTTTGGAAACCAAGAACTAATATAAATTCTTTTCAAGGAGTTGGTGAAGTAGGATTGTCTTGGTTAAAGCAAATTAAAGATAAATATAATATAAAGGTTGCGTGTGAGGTAGCAAATAGCAAACATGTCGAACTTTGTAAAAAATTTAAGATTGACATGGTTTGGTTAGGTGCACGAACAACTGTTAATCCATTTTATGTTCAAGAAATAGCTGAAAGTCTACAGGATTCTAAGATTCATGTTTACATAAAAAATCCAATTATTCCTGATATGGACTTATGGTATAATGCAATTAAAAGAATGCAGAGTTACAATATTAAAAATATTGGAGCGATACATAGAGGTTTTTATGCAGAAAGAAAAATTAATTTCAGAAATAAACCTAAATGGAGAGCTGTTAAAGAATTTAAGAAAAAAATTAAAGGAATTAATTTAATATGTGATTGTAGCCATATTGCTGGAGATTCAAGCATTGTTAAAGAGCTCTTATTAAAAAGTCAAAAATTAAAATATGATGGTGTTATGATTGAAACGCATGATAATCCTGAAAAGGCACTTAGTGATTCAAAACAGCAAATTAAACCAGTTGAATTTAACAGTTTTTTCATTAATGAATAACTTTAAATGGCTTGTTAGAAACTATTCAGTTGATGAAATACAAAATATTTCTTGTAATCTTGGAGTAAAGGACTATGTAGCTAAATTGTTAAATATTAAGCAAATTAAAACTAAGGATACCGCAAAGATTTTTTTCAATCCTTCCATCTCAAACTTAATCGATCCATTTCTTATGAAATCTATGCATGAAGCAGTAGAAAGATTATCAATTGCAATAAATCATAATGAAAAAATTATGATTTATGGTGACTATGATGTTGATGGGATTACTTCAGTAGCAATGACGTATATGTTTTTAAATAAATTCACTGATAATATTGAATTTTATATTCCTGATAGAAATAATGAAGGGTATGGGATTTCAATAGAATCTATTAATTATGCGAAAACAAATAATGTTAATTTAATAATTGCTTTAGACTGTGGCATAAAATCTTGTGAAGAAGTAATTTATGCAAGGGCTAATAATATAGATTATATTATCTGTGATCACCATGAGCAAGGAAAAGAAATACCAGATGCAATAGCAGTGCTCGATCCTAAAAGAAAAGATTGCAATTATCCATTCAAGCACTTATCAGGCTGTGGAGTAGGATTTAAATTAATACATGCGTACTGCATTTCTAATAACTTGTCATTTGATTTAGTAAAGGAGTACTTTGACTTGCTCGCAATAAGTGTTATTGCAGATATGGTTCCACTTATTGATGAAAATAGAACTTTTGCATTTCATGGGCTACTTGAAATAAATAATAGTAGAAATAAACCAATTTCCTATATCATTAAATCACTTAATATTGAAAATAAAGTTTTATCTGAAGATATTTCTTACAGAATTGCTCCACTACTTAACTCTTCTGGTAGACTCAGCAGTGCAGAGATTGGCGTCAAGGCTCTCTTATCTGATCGAAAAGTAAATAGTTATGCAATAATTAAATCATTAATTGATTTAAATAATCAAAGAAAAGAGATTCAAAAAAACATGCTTAATGAGGCTGATTTCGCTTTAAACAGTTCAAAAAATTCTATAATTGTATTTTCTGAAAAGTGGCATAAAGGAATAGTAGGTATTATTGCTTCCAATTTGGTTGAAAAATATAATAAGCCTTCAATTGTTTTAACTCAGGAAAAAAACAACTTAGTTGGCTCAGTTCGAACAGCAAAAGGTATAAATGTCCTTGAAATCCTTGACAAATGTTCGGTATTTTTAACAAAATATGGAGGACATAAATCTGCTGCAGGGTTGTCTCTAATCAGAGAAAACCTAAATAAGTTTAAAGATTTATTTGAACAAGAGGTTGGTAAATTATCAAATGAATTAACTAAAGACAAGCAGATAACTATTGATCTTGTACTCTCAATAGATGAAATAAATGATGTTCTATACAGAACTATAATGAGATTCGCACCATTTGGACTAGCAAATGAGGCTCCGGTTTTCTGCACTAATGAAATTAATAATTTTAAATTATCTCTTGTTGGTAAAAATAATAGTCACTTAAAAGGTATTGTTATGGGAAAATCTAAATCATTTGAATTTATAGGATTTAACCTTGGATACAAATATGATGATTTGTGTAAATCCAATGCTATTGATATTTGTTATACAATTTATGAAGATAGTTGGAGAGGTGAAAAAAAGTTAAAGCTTAAGTTAATTGATATTAAGTAGTAAAAAAGCATTATTTTCTTCCAAGTTTTTGAGCTATCTCTTTTCTAATTTCAACCAAACTTTTAAACTTATTAACTAAGGCTTTATTTTCAATATTTAATGTCTTTTTTAGTTCATTTATTTGATTTTCAAGATGTTCGTGTTTGAGATTTAGTACAGCTTTTTCTGCAGTTTTTGAAAGAGAATCTGATTCAGTTGATGTAAATATATTGTGTCTTTTTTGCCAATTTACACTTATATTATGTTTATTAGACATTAAGTCTATAGCAATTTCTTGAATAATAGATTGGTTATTGTTCAAGAAATATTTTGCCTCAACATATTCGTTTTCTTTAAAATTATTAACAATTTCCGAATACAAAATTTTATAGTTTGGTAGTGTGAAGTTTAAATCGTCATATTCTAGTTCTTCAATAAAAAACTTAGTTAGATTTATTTCTTCATTTAAAATATGAATGGTTTCATTTCCATAATTTAGAATTAACCTTAAAATTTCTTTTTCGAATAAAGCTAATTTAGTTTCTTTTTCTACTAATCTTTCTTTTGTTTTTTGCCTATTGGATGATGCCAATCTAATACTTTTGTTTCTAGAAACAATTGCAAGTAATTCCTTTTCATTTATCTTGAAAATTGCACTACAAATTTTACAATACTCAATTCTGGTTAGGTAATCAGGTACTGAGGCGATAGATTTGATAATTTCTCTTAAATTTTCAGCTCTTTTTACTGGATCTTTTTCTGATTCTGCTCTCAGCATTTCTGTTTTATAAGTAATAAAATCTTTTGTGCTATCGTCTATAAATTTTATTAGTTCTGATGAGTTGTATTTTTTTGTCAAGCTATCAGGGTCTTCACCATCTGGTAGTTTTACAATTTTAACATTTATTCCTTCACTAAGTATCAGGTCAATATTTCGAAAAGCAGCTTTTACTCCAGCATCATCACTGTCAAAAATTAAAGTTATATTCTTAGAAAACCTGCTAATGAGTTTAATCTGGTCTTTACTTAAAGCCGTTCCTGATGATGACACTACATTTTTTATGTTGTTTTGATGAAAAGAAATTACATCAGTGTAGCCTTCAACTATGAAACAATTATTTTTTTTAATGATCTCGTTTTTAGAAAAATATATACCGTATAAAATTTTACTTTTTTGATAAATGGCGTTTTCAGGTGAGTTTAGGTACTTAATTTTACTTTTATTTCCTATGGTTCTAGCTCCAAAACCTAAAACTCTTCCTGAAAAAGAATGTATAGGAAAAATAACTCTAGTATTAAAAAAATCATATAGCTGGTCACCTTTTTCTTTTGACAACCCACTTTTTACGACAAGATCTTTGTCGAATGAATTAGAAATAATTTCAGTTGATAGATTGTTATTGCTTTCTAATGCATAGCCAATCTCAAAAAGATTAATCATTTCATTAGAAATACCTCTTTCCAACAAATAAGAAAGCCCGATTTTATTACCCTCGCTCTTATCATTTAAATTCTTAATAAAGAAATCTCTGGCAAATTCATTTACTAAAAAAAGACTACTTTTTTCGTTATTAGCATCCACTTGTTTTTTGGTCATTTGCTTCTCTTCAACTTCAATATTATATTTTTTAGCCAAGTACCTCAATGCCTCAGGATATGTAAAGTGTTCATGCTCCATAACAAAATTTATAGCATTACCTCCTTTTCCACATCCAAAACATTTGTAAATTCCCTTGCTTGGAGATACAGAAAAAGAAGGAGTTTTTTCATCATGAAAAGGGCAACAGGCCATGTAATTGACTCCTCTCTTTTTTAAATCAGAAACAAAATCTCCGATCACCTCCTCAATTCTTACAGCATCAAAAATTTTATCTATAGTTTCTTTTGTTATCATTTTTTTCTTGTAATCATATAATTTGTCAATTCAATGAGTGAATTTTTTGTTTCACTGTCATCAAACTTGTTTATAATATCTATTGCTTTTAAACGAAGTTCTTCCATTTTGCTTTTTGCATATTTAATTCCACCATGATTTTTAACAATTTCTATTACTTCTAAAACTTCTTTGTGAATATTACTACTTTTTTTTATCGTTCTAATTATGAATTTTTTTTCTTTTTCACTACAATGATTTAAAGTATAAATTAAAGGAAGTGTCATTTTTCGATCTTTAATGTCAAAAGCAACTGGTTTACCTACAATTGAAGTTTTTTCGAAGTCAAATAAGTCATCTTTAATTTGAAATATTAAACCAATTAGTTCACCATAGTTTCTGAGCATAATAATATCTTTCTCATTTTTGGTTGACGATAATGCTCCACACTCACAACATGCTGAAATTAAACTTGCGGTTTTTTTACTGATGATTTCAAAATAGATTTTTTCACTTATTTCTAAACTTCTAGACTTTTGAATTTGCAAGAGCTCACCTTTACTCATTTGCTGTACTGTTTCAGAAACAATTTCAAGAATTCTAAATTCTTTTTTCTTAACAGAAATATCTAGTCCTTTAGCAAGAAGAAAGTCTCCAATTAAAACTGCTATTTTATTTTTCCATAGAGCATTTACAGAAAAAAATCCTCTGCGAATATTTGAATTATCTACAACATCGTCATGAACTAAAGTGGCAGTGTGAAGAAGTTCGATGAGAGTTGCAGCTGTAAATGTCCTTTCACTAATTTTGCCAACTAATTTTGCTGATAATAAAACAAGAATAGGTCTAATTTGTTTCCCCTTTTTTTTAATTATGTACCTTAAAATTTTATCTAAGAGACCTTTCTCAGTTTTAATATTAGAGATAAATTCTTTGTTAAACTGTGCAATCTCATCAGAAATTGGAGCTTTAATTTTCTTTATTGTACTCATTTACCTTGATTAACTAATTGACCACAAGCTGCCTTAATATCTTTCCCCTTACTAATTCTGTACGTTATTGGTATATTTTTTCTTTTTATACAATTAATAAAAGTTTCAGTATTAGATGAGCTAGATTTTTCAAATAGACCGTTATCAATTTTATTGTACTCAATTATATTGATTTTAGTTGGGAAGTTTTTACAAAAACTAGCCAGCTTGTTTGCGTCAGAAATTTTATCATTTACACCTTTTAGTAATATATATTCAATTGTGGGCCTTATCTTAGTTTGTTCGTAAAAATACTTCAAGCTTTTGGATAAGCTTTCTACATTATTTGAATTATTGATCTTCATTAAGCTAGATCTAATTTCATCATCAGCAGAATGTAATGATAAGGCAAGATTACATCTTAGGTTCTCATGAGCTAATTTATTTATCATCTTCGAAATTCCAGAAGTAGAAATAGTAATTCTTTTAGGAGATATTGCAAGGCCTTCATTTGGACAGCAAGCTAGCCTAATACTCTGAACGACATTTTTATAGTTTAGAAGAGGTTCACCCATGCCCATGTATACAATGTTGTTTAAATTTTTATTATAAATTTTGTGTGACTCTTTGTTTAGAACGAAAATTTGCTCATAAATTTCATAGAAGTCAAGGTTTTTCTTCAGATCTAACTTTCCTGTGGCACAAAATGAACAGTCTAAGCTACAACCTGCTTGTGATGAAACACATGCAGTTACTCTATTATTCGAAGGTATTAAAACTCCTTCAATCTCATTACCTTGGTGTAATCTAAAAAGATATTTATTAGTTCCATCACTACTTTTTGATTTTGAAATAATTTCTAATGAATTAATATCAAATTTTTTCGATAGGAATCTCTTTAATTCTTTTGAGAGGTTAGTCATTTTTTCAAAAGAGTTAACATTTTTTTTAAATAGCCATGTCTTAATTTGACTTTTTCTAAATTTCTTAAAATTGGAATTTTCGAGAATATCGGTTAAAGTTCCATCATCAATTTTTTTTATGTCTAGTTTATAGCTTTTCATAATTTATTTTGACAATTTCCAAATCTAAAGGAGTGGTTACTTTAATATTATATTCTTCGCCATCAACAACTTCAATTTTTCCACCGTTCATTTCAAAAACAGATGCGTCATCTGTCAATGAAAAATCTTGTAAATTTGAATATGCATCTTTAATATCTTTTGCATAAAAACATTGAGGTGTTTGAATTTTTATGATTTTTTCTCTGTTAATGGAAATTGCTTTACCATTTTCAAAAACTCTAGCAGAATCTTTTAACTTAATTCCAGGAATTACGCAATTGTTTCTTACAGATGAAATTAACTTGTTGATCATGACTTTCGAGATAAGTGGTCTAACTGCGTCATGTATCGCTACATTGCTATTTTCGTCTATATATTTTAATCCGTTAAGAACAGACTCTGTTCTTGTTTTTCCTCCAAAGACTATTTTAATTTTATTTTTATGCTTATTAACATTTAAATGCTTTTCGAAAAAACTAATATGATTTTTATTTATCACAACTATAATTTCATCAAAATGGCTAAACTTTTCAATTGTATGAAAAATAATTGGCTTGTCTTTAATAAGAATGTATTGTTTAGGAAGTTTACTATTCATTCTTGTGCCAGAACCTGCTCCCAATATCAGAACTGATTTTTTCATTCTTACAGAATAAGCATTGCATCCCCATAAGTATAAAAATTATACTTTTTTTGAATGGCTTCTTTATATGCTACTTTAAGCAAGTCAAATCCTGCAAAGGCTGAAACTTGCATCATTAGTGAAGATTTGGGAAGATGGAAGTTAGTTAGCATACAATTAGCAATTCTAAAGTCATATGGGGGGAAAATAAATTTATTAGTCCATCCTTTGAAGGGAATGACAGTATTATTTGTTGAGACGGAACTTTCTAATGTTCTCATAACTGTGGTCCCAACTGAGCAAACTCTTTTACGATTCTTCTTTGCTTCATTAATGATAGCTGAATCACTCTCACCGATAATGATTTCTTCTGATTCCATTTTGTGTTTAGATAAATCCTCAACCAAAATTGGGCTAAAAGTTCCTAAACCAACATGCAATGTTATTTCAGATAAATTAATTCCCTTAATTTCTAATCTTTTGAGCAGCTCTCTACTAAAATGGAGACCAGCTGTCGGAGCAGCAACTGCACCCTCATGCTTCGCATAAATAGTTTGATATCTTTCAACATCTTCATCAGTTGGCTCTCTTTTTAGGTATTTGGGTAGAGGAGTTTGTCCAAGTTTATCAAGAGTTTCTTTAAATTCTTCATGTGTTCCGTCATATAAAAATCTTAATGTTCTTCCTCTAGAAGTTGTATTGTCAATAACCTCAGCAATTAGTTCATCATTTTCACCAAAAAAGAGTTTATTACCAATTCTTATTTTTCTGGCAGGGTCAACTAAAACATCCCAGAGCCTGTTCTTTTTATTTAGTTCTCTTAACAGAAAAACTTCAATTCTAGCGCCTGTTTTTTCTTTATTTGCATATAATCTTGCAGGAAAAACTTTGGTGTTGTTTAGAACAATTACATCGTCCTCCTCAAAATAATTAATCAAATCCTTAACTTGTTTGTGTTCGATTTCACCACTACTTCTGTCAAGTACCATCATTTTAGCTTCATCTCTTTGTTCACAAGGTTTATCTACTATTCTTTTTTCCGGTAAATCATAGTTAAAGTTTGATAATTTATATTTCATTATGTTTTTTTTTAGATTAAGGGATTGCAAATATAATACAATGACAATGCCTTGTCAAATTTCAGTTGAGAACACTAGAGAAGGAATCGATATCAATAGCATCTTTTAGACAGAAATTTCCTATCCCAATGCGCTTAAGTTTTGAGAGATATCCTCCTGAATTGAGTTCGTTCCCAAAATCATTCGCAATTGAACGTATATAGGTTCCTTTGCTGCAAACTATTTCAAATTTAATTTTAGGTAATTGCATTTCTTCAATATTAAACTCATAAATACAAATTTCTCTTTTAGCAATTTTAGCTGATTTATTTTTCCTCGCTAAACTGTATAATCTTTCTCCATTTTGTTTTAAAGCCGAATAAATTGGTGGAGTTTGCCAAATTTTACCAAGAAATTTTTCAGTTGCAGTTAAAATATCTTCTTTATTAACGTGTGAAAAGTCCAATCTTTTATTAACTGCAGTCTCAAGATCAAAAGAAGGTGTTGTTGCTCCAATTGTTATCTCTCCTTTATATTTTTTTTTTAAATTCTGAAATTCAGAGATTTCCTTAGTTTTTTTTCCAGTGCAAACAATTAGAAGACCTTCAGCTAGTGGGTCTAGAGTGCCTGCATGCCCAACTTTAATCTTTTCGGAATATTTTTGGCTAATACATGATCTCATTTTTTTGACAACGTCAAAAGATGTCCAATTAACTTTCTTGTTGATTAAAAAAACTGCTCCATTTTTAAGTTGATCTATATTAAATTGTTTCATTTTTAGATGAAAATGCAAAAAAGTGCAACGATAATACAGTACAAAGAAAAATATTTTAGCTTACTTTTTTTAACAAGATAAATCATCAATTTACAAGCTAAAAGACCGGTCAAAAATGAGCTTAGAAAACCCATGAGTAGTGCAAACAGATTCTCTGATATTAAAAGTTCAGTATTAAATATCAAATCATACAATATCTTACCTATAATCAAAGGCACCACCATTAGAAATGAAAATTTTGCAGCTTTTTCTTTGTCAATTCCTAAAAGCACAGATGTAGATATTGTTGCCCCAGATCTTGATATCCCAGGCAATATAGCAATAGCTTGTGCAATACCGATAATTAAACTTTTTTTAATATTTAAAGATTTTTCTGATTTTTTTGCTTTATCAGCTAGTAAAAGTAGAATTCCAGTTATGATCAACATAAAACCTATAAACACCAAACTGTCAAGTTCAAAAAGTTTTTCAATTTGTGATTCAAAAACAAAGCCTACAATAATTGCAGGAATCATTGAAAAGATAATAAAGATTAAAAAATTTGTTTCTTCTTTTTTTTTCTGTAATGCTTTTTTAAAAATTATATTAATATCTTTTCTAAAAACAAATAATGTTGATAATGCAGTAGCAAAATGGAGCACAACAGTCATTGTTAGACTTTCTTCACCAATCTTATCATTACCAAAAATATGTTTAATAATTTCTAAATGACCACTACTGCTAACAGGCAAGAATT
The DNA here is from genome assembly GCA_902587125.1 of uncultured Bacteroidota bacterium. Lineage (GTDB taxonomy): Bacteria > Bacteroidota > Bacteroidia > Flavobacteriales > BACL11. The sequence goes on along the minus strand of CACIJW010000001.1, from coordinate 226,016 downwards.
CAGTTAAGCCTTGGATAATTCCAAGTATTATTGCTTCTAGAAATTCCACAAAAACTAGTTTTTAAACTTTAGCATAATTGCAAAAATCTCAATAACAAAGCCAATTGTTATTAATATAGGAGCTAAGGTAAGTCTTCTGAAATTAAATATTTCATAATTAAAAACTTCAGGGTCTTCAGATGCTCCTCCTGACATGAGAATTAGACCTGTTGCAATAAATAAAATACCAGTAATTAGTAAAATAAAATTCTTTTTTTTAAATGCAAAATCCATTATTGTTTGTATAATTTATGTTCATCAATTCTAACGTATTTTCTGACCGCAAAAAATGTTGAAAGCCAGCTCAAAAATAGTCCTGAAACAAAAATAAAAATAAAAATAAAGCTTATAAGTTTCAAATCATTTACATTTAATATAGATGCTGTTTCATTTTGAATTAGTTGGATACTTCCAATCATTAGAAAAATTGCAAAAATCGAACTATACATCCCCTGGTTTAAACTTTTTATTAAAAATGGTTTTTGAATTTGCCAGTTTTCTGCTCCAACCAAAGACATGGTTTGAATCACAAATCTTTTTGAGTATATCGATAATCTAATAGAATTGTTAATTAGCGCTATAGAAATTATAGATAAAAGCAAACAGAATGAAGAAAGAAACATCAATATTTTGTTAATATTGGTATTTATATTTTGAACTAAATTTTTGTGATAATAAATTTCTTGTACAATATCAAATTTCATTAGCTCTGCCTCTAACTGGTTTATTTTTTCAAAGGTGGTGTGTTCAGCTTTTAATTTTAAATCAATGGAAGCAAGTAGAGGGCTATATCCTAAAAAATCAGTAAAATCTTCTCCAAGTTCAGAAATTAAATTTTTTGTTGCTTCATCTTTATTTATGTATATACTATTTTTTGCAAAATCTTCAGCGTCAATGTATTTCTGAAACTTAACAATATCAATTTCTTTGGCGCTATCTTTAAGAAGAATAGAAAACGTAATATTTTCTTTAATTTTTTTTGAGAAACTGTTAGTATTTATTAGAATATAAGCAAGTAATCCAATTACATAAAGTACCAAACTAAGGCTTATAACTATTGAAGCAGAAGACGAGATTAGCCTCAGCTTCAACAATGAATTACTTTTTCTGTTCATCACTGCTAAAATAAATAAAGTATTTATCTTTACCCAAATCAAGAACTTTCAAAAATATTGAAGTATAATTTTATTGAAATAGAAAATAAATGGCAACATTTTTGGGAAAAAAACAAAACTTTTTCTGTAAAGCAAGATTCAAATAAGCCAAAGTTTTATGTTCTTGACATGTTCCCCTATCCTTCAGGTTCAGGGCTACATGTTGGTCATCCTCTTGGATATATTGCTTCAGATATATATGCGAGGTATAAGATCTTAAATGGATATAATGTATTACACCCAATGGGCTACGATTCATTTGGATTGCCAACAGAACAATATGCTATTGAAACGGGAATACACCCTGCCAAAGCAACTGCTGTAAATACAAAGCGCTATGAAAAACAGTTAAAAAAAATGGGCTTTGCATATGACTGGGACAGAAAAATTTTGACTTCAAATAGTTCATATTATAAATGGACTCAATGGATTTTTAGAAGGCTTTATGATAGTTTTTACTCATTAAAAGAAGATAAAGCTATGTCAATTTCTAATTTGATTGACGAGTTTAAATTAAATGGATTTTCCAAAGATTTCGCTTTCAGCAGTTCGAAAATCTACCCATTTACAAATGTTGAATGGATGAATTTTTCTGATTCTGAAAAAGAAAACATTTTGCATAAATTTAGGTTAGCATTTTTAACTGAAACCACAGTGAATTGGTGTGAAGAACTAGGAACAGTTTTGGCAAATGACGAGGTCAAGGATGGTTTTTCAGAGAGAGGAGGGTACCCTGTTATTAAAAGAAAAATGAAACAATGGGCCCTTAGGATTACTGCATACTCTAATAGACTGCTTGAGGATTTAAATAAAATTGACTGGCCAAGCTCAATCAAAGAGATTCAAAAAAATTGGATTGGAAAATCAACTGGAGCTTCTATTTTCTTTAAGATTGATGAAAAGGAAAATGCATCAATTGAAGTATATACCACAAGACCAGACACCATTTTTGGAGTAACCTTTTTGGTATTGTCACCAGAGCATCCAATGATTAAAGAATTTATTGAGAGTAAACATGTTTCAGCTTATGTTAAAGACTGCAAGCAAAAAACAGAAATTGAAAGAAAAAAATCTAAACTAATTACTGGTGTTTTTTCTGGCATGTATGCCTTACACCCAATAACGAATAAAAAGATGCCAATTTGGATTTCTGATTACGTGTTGATAGACTACGGTACTGGAGCAATTATGGCTGTGCCGTGTGGTGATCAAAGAGATTGGTCATTTGCAAATAAATTTGATTTAGAAATTAAAAATATTTTCAAGGGAGTTGATATTTCCAAATCTGCACACGAAGAAAAAGAAATAATTTTAAAAGACTCAGGTTTTGTAAATGGATTGTCATCAATTGAAGCTTCGCAGAAGATAGTTAGTTTTTTAGAGATTAAAAAATTAGGTTTCAGTAGAACTAACTTCAAACAACGAGATGCTATATTTAGTAGGCAAAGATATTGGGGAGAACCATTTCCTGTTTATTATGAAAATGACATTCCAAAGATCTTTCCAGATAATGAAACTCCTATTTTACCTGAAATTGATGAATACAAACCAACTAAAGAAGGATTGCCTCCTTTAGCGCGTGCAAAAAAAGAAGACTGGAATGTTTTTCGTGGCGATAGATTAGATTATAATGTAATGCCTGGATGGGCTGGGTCATCATGGTATTTTATAAGATTTATTGATCCAAAAAATGATAAGATTTTTTGTGACGCTAAAAAACTAAACTATTGGAATCAAGTAGATTTATATATTGGTGGTGCCGAGCATGCTGTTGGTCATTTAATGTATTCCAGATTTTGGACTAAGTTCTTATTTGATATTCAAATAATACCTTTCGATGAACCCTTCAAAAAATTAATCAATCAAGGGATGATTCTAGGAAGGTCAAATTTTGTTTACAAATTAAAAAACAAAAATACTTTTGTAAGTTATGATTTAAAAAATAACTATGACTGTATAAATCTTTATGTTGATATTAAACTTGTAAAAAATGATATTCTTAATGTTGAATCTTTTAGGTCATCAAAAGATGAATACAAAGATTCTAGCTTTATATTAAATGAAAAACAACAATATGTTTGTGGCTTTGAAGTTGAAAAGATGAGTAAGTCTAAGTATAATACTCAAACTCCAGACGAACTAATTTTAAAATATGGAGCAGATACTCTAAGATTATATGAAATGTTTTTAGGTCCACTAGAGCAATATAAACCTTGGGACACAAACGGAATTACTGGTGTACATAATTTTTTAAAAAAACTTTGGGATTTAGTTCACGATGATAAAAATTGCTTCTTAGTTTCAAACGATCAGCCAAGTGATGAGGAGTTAAATACTATACATTTAACAATTAATAAAATTAATGAGGATTTGAAAAGATTTTCATTTAATACAATTGTTAGTTCTATGATGATTTGTTTAAACAAACTCAGAGATCTTAAATGTAATAAAAGATCCATAGTAAAAGACTTTACGATTTTACTTTCACCTTTTGCGCCCCACATTGCTGAGGAGATTTGGCAAAAATTAGGAAATAAAACTTCTGTTGCATTTGCTAAAATGCCTGATTATGATCCAACTAAAATATTAAAGAAAAACGTTCAATATCCAATTTCATTTAATGGCAAAACTAGATTCAAACTGGATTTCAGTAGGGATTCAGATAAGGATTACATTCAAAAATGTGTTTTAGAAAATGAAAAAACAGCTCATTATTTATCAGGGAAATCTCCAAAAAAAATAATTATTGTTCCAGGAAAGATTGTAAACATTGTTTTTTAAATCTTTTTTTAAATATTTAGTTCGCTATCATTTTTGGGTTTCTTTTTCCTTTTCTTTTCTATGTTTACTGGTTATGATAGGATTAAAATTTTTTTCATTTAAAATTTTATCATTTTCCTTTTTTTCTTGTTTTTTAGCCTATAATTTTATAAACAATTTAAAAGAAAATGATAATCAGGGCTTTATTTCGATGAATAAATTTAGTCTTAACAAATTACTCTTTATATTACTTCTCTTTATTCTAATTTATTTGTTGTTTAATTTAAAATTAATTTCCGCAATAAGCTTTATTGTGTTAACTCCATTCATCTTTTTTTATTCATATTTAAGAAAGATTAAGTATTTTAAAATATTTATGATTGCATTTTCTTGGTCATACTTTTCAGTTCTTTTACCTGCAGTCGAATTATTGGTTGCAATAGACGAAAAAATAATACTTATTTTCTTAGCAATCTATTTGAAAGTCTTAGCGATAACGATTCCTTTTGATATAAGAGATATAGAGTTTGATAAGTCTAAACTTGTAACTATTCCAATAAAGCTAGGAATTCAAAAGTCAAAAATATTATCTATTATATTATCATCAATTTCAACTCTCATAACATTCATAATTTGGCATTTTAATTATGTTGATTTAGAATTCTTTCTTACTTTCTTGATTACTACGATTTTGCTGTCTGTATTTTTGTTCTTAAAAAGCAATCAATTTACATCACAAAAATGTTCATTTTTGTTTGAGGGAATATTTATACTCATGCCTACAATACTTTTTATCCTAAATGGTTTTGAAATCTAATCATCTTTACTATTTTTAATGAAAAATATTAATTGGTAGATTTAAAAAAAACAGCCCTACATTATCAAAATTACTTAAAGCTAGATAAAATTCTTCATGCTCAGTTTCCAATGAGCAAAGAATTAGGTGATGAGTCACATGACGAAATGTTGTTTATAATTATTCATCAAGCTTATGAGCTCTGGTTTAAACAAATTATTCACGAGATCAAATCAGTCAAAGACACTATCAAAGACGAAAAAATTGATGAAAAAGAGATTATCAAAGTTGTAAAAAGAACGGATCGGATAAAAGAAATATTGAACTTGCTAGTTAAACAGATTGATGTATTAGAAACAATGACTTCAATCGACTTTCTTGATTTTAGAGACTATCTTTCGCCAGCATCAGGCTTTCAAAGTCATCAGTTTAGAAAAATCGAAGTTATGCTTGGATTGAAAATTAATCAAAGACATTCTTTTGGAAACTGTCCATATCATGATCAGTTTTCAGCAGAAGAGAAAAAAGAAATCTTGACATTAGAAGATCAACAATCAATTTTTGATTTAGTTGAAAAATGGTTAAATAGAAATCCATTTGTCAATTACGAGGATTTTGATTTTGTGGAACATTACACTACAGCAATTGAAAATATGATGAGTAAAGAAATGAATAGTATTAAGTCCAGTGATATTCTCACGGACAACGAAAAGAACATTAGGATCAAAATGTTGGAGGGATCAAAAGAATATTATAAAGAGATAGTATCAAAAGCTAGCTTTGAAGAAAAAAACTCAAACGCTTTTTCAAAGAATGCTTTAATATCAGCACTGCTTATTTTCCAATACAAGGACCAACCTATACTTCACATGCCTTACAGATTTCTTAAAAATCTATTAGATATTGATCATATCATTTCAAATTGGAGATTTAGACATGCTCAAATGGTTGATAAAATGTTAGGTAAAAAAATTGGAACCGGAGGTAGTGACGGAGCAGATTATCTCAAAAATACTGTTTATCAGAACAGAATATTTAACGATATTTCAAAGATATCAACTTTGCTGCTTTCAAGATCTTTTATGCCAGAATTACCAGATAAAATTAAAAGCAAACTAGGATTTAGTAATTAATTATGAATTTAGAATTAACCAATTTGAATGCAGTTGTTTGTGGATCTACTCAAGGAATAGGTTTGGCAACTGCTGAAGTGCTAGCTAAACTTGGTGCAAATATTTATTTGCTTGCCAGAAACGAAACAAAACTTAAACAAATATCACAGCGTTTAGATAATACCAAGGGCCAAGTTCATAATTATTTATGTATTGATTTTCAAAACTCCGGCAGGCTCGAACAAGAAATTAAAAAGATTAAATCACCTATTCATATATTAATAAATAATACCGGTGGCCCTGCTTCAGGCAAGCTCATTGATGCAAATCTAAATGAATTTAATAAGGCTTTCGAAATGCATTTAATTAACAATCATATTCTTGTTCAGCATGTTGTTGAGGGCATGAAAAAAGAAGGGTTTGGAAGAATTGTAAATATTATTTCAACATCTGTTAAATCTCCCATTCCTGGCTTGGGTGTTTCAAATACAATTAGAGCAGCAGTTGCAAATTGGGCGAAGACTCTTTCTTTTGAGTTGGCTGAACATGGAATCACAGTTAATAACGTTTTACCAGGCTTTACTGATACAAATAGATTAAAAACTTTAATTGAGACAAAATCTAAAACCTTAAATAAGAGTGTCGAAGAGATTACTAAAAAAATGATTTCCAGCGTGCCAGCTAATAGATTTGGAGAAGCGGTTGAGGTCGCGGATGCTATTGCTTTTTTATGTAGTCCATCAGCTAGCTACATTAATGGTATTAATCTGCCAGTTGACGGTGGAAGAACTACTAGCTTGTAATGGAAAAAATTTTAAATTATATAAACGGAGAACTAATTGAACCAAGCTCAAAAATCTATATTGAAAATATAGATCCATCATGTGGTAAAGCATATAGTTTAGTTCCCGACTCTTGTGCAGATGATGTTAATGAAGCTGTTAAATCTGCTAAGGTTGCATACTCTTTTTGGAGTAAAACTACAAAGCAAGAAAGATCAGATATTTTGAACAAATTAGCTGATGCTATTGAAGAAAATTTTGATATGTTGGTAGCAGCAGAAAGTAGAGATAACGGTAAACCTTTAAGCTTGGCAGCTAAAGTTGATATACCAAGAGCCTCAGCTAACTTGAGATTTTTTGCTGGCGCTATTTTACATGATAGCTCTGATGTTCATGAGATGGACGGAGAAGCAATTAATTATACACTCAGAGTTCCAATTGGAGTTGCTGCATGTATTTCTCCTTGGAATTTACCATTATACCTACTAACTTGGAAAATTGCACCTGCTTTAGCTACAGGAAATACAGTTGTAGCTAAGCCCTCTGAGATAACGCCTATGACTGCATATTTACTCAGTAAGATCTGTAAAGAAATTAATTTCCCAAAAGGAGTTCTTAATATAGTACATGGTAGAGGAGAAAAGCTTGGGGATGCTCTAACAACTCATCAGGATGTGCCAATTGTTTCATTTACAGGAGGAAGTGACACAGGAAAACACATCTCAAAAATAACAGCACCGTACTTTAAAAAACTATCACTAGAACTTGGTGGTAAAAATCCAAATATAATCTTCGATGACTGTGACTTTGACAAAGCAGTAAGTACTGCTTCAAGAGCTGCATTTACTAATCAAGGTCAGATTTGTTTGTGTGGCTCAAGAGTATTTGTGCAAAATAAAATTTATGAAAAATTTAAATCTGCGTTAGTTGATAAAGCAAAAAAACTCATTGTTGGTGACCCAAAAAGTTCTAATAGCCATTTAGGTGCTGTCGTTTCAGAGGAGCATATGAACAAAATTTTATTAAAAATTAATGAAGCCAAAAAATTAGGTGGTATTTTACTTTGTGGAGGAGAAAGATTGATACTGGAGGGAGAGCTTAAAAATGGTTATTATATTCAACCGACAGTTTTTGAAAATTTAGCATATGATTGTTCAATTAACAATGAAGAAATTTTTGGTCCTGTTGTAACACTAATCCCTTTTGAAAGTGAAGATGATGTAATAATGATGGCTAACTCTAGTGAGTTTGGATTGTCAGCATCTATTTTTACTAAAGATATTAGTAGAGGACATAGAGTGGCTGCTAAAATTGACTCAGGTGTTATTTGGATTAATACATGGCTGTTAAGAGATTTAAGAATCCCGTTTGGAGGAATGAAAAACTCTGGTGTGGGAAGAGAGGGAGGTTTTAATTCACTTAAGTTTTTTACTGAACCAAAAAATATTTGTGTAAAAATTTAATTTATGAACGGAGAAAAATTAAATTCCAGTAGAGCACCTCAGGCTGTTGGGCTATATCCACATGCAAGAAAGTTTGGAAACTTACTCTTTTTATCTGGAGTAGGGCCACGAACATTAGATAGCAAAGATATTCCTGGAGTAACTCTAAATAATGAAGGCAAAATAGTAGATTACGATATTGAAAAGCAGTGTCACTCTGTCTTTAACAATATTAAAGTTATTTTAGAGGACTGTGGCTCATGCTGGGAAAAGATAATTGATGTACAGGTTTTTCTGACTAACATGAAAGATGACTTTAAAAAGTACAATAAAATTTATGCTGATTATTTTTCAGATAATCAGCCTACTAGAACAACAATAGAAATAAAGTCGTTACCGACACCAATAGCAATAGAATTAAAAGTAATAGCAACAATTTAAAACATTTATTATGAACATTAAAAAACCTTTTAACTTACAAAAATGGATTGATGAAAATAGACACCTCTTAAAACCACCTGTGGGAAACAAAAATCTATATGTTGAATCCGAAGATTATATAGTAATGATTGTGGCTGGACCAAACGCAAGGAAAGATTATCATTATAATGAAACAGAAGAGCTTTTTTATCAGATTGAAGGAAGTATTGTTGTTAAAACTCAACAAGATGGTAAACTTGTTGAAGTTCCAATTAATGAAGGAGAAATGTTTTTACTACCACCAAAAGTACCTCACTCACCAGTTAGATCTGAAGGCTCAATAGGTTTAGTAATTGAAAGAAAAAGAAAGAAAGATGATAGGGATGGGTTGATGTGGTTCTCCGATACTGCTAATGAATTACTTTACGAGGAGTACTTTCATTTAACAAATATCGAAAAAGACTTTTTGCCAGTTTTTAAAAGATTTTACTCAAGTGAAAAATTGAGAACGTGCCCAAAAACTGGTGAAGTAATGGAAGCTGATAAGAGATATGTTAGTGAATAAAATTCTTTTGTATGAGAATTAATGGACATGGACATATACTTCCGGAACCTAATCAGATTCCAAAGTTCATGAAAGACAAGAAATTGTTTTGGATTGACAATGATAAAAAATTTATGAGGCAAGGAAATTGGTCTAGACCAATAACTGGATCAAGTTTTTTTTTAAAGGAAAAGATAGAGTGGATGAGACAAAACAAAATTGATCATGGAGTAATGTTATGCCTTTCTCAGCTTTATTGTAATGGTTGGGAAAAACAAGATTGTATAGACGGTATTACTTTTCAAAACGATTTTAATGCTTCAGTTCAAAGTGATTTTCCAGAAATTTTTACCTGTGGATTTGTTGTACAGCCATTATACATGGAACATGCATTTAGAGAAATTGATAGATGTGTTAATGAACTAGATTTAAAAGTTTTATGTCTTCCAACACATTTTTTAAACAAAAAAGGTGAATGGTTATCTACTGCAGATAAGCACTTGGATCCTATATACGAACTTGCAAATAAACATGAGCTAGCAATTCAAATTCATCCTTATGATGGAGAAAAAATGATAGCTTTAAAAAATGAGTATTGGAGGTTTCACTTAATATGGATGATGGCTCAATGCGCTGATACTTTACATATATACACTTTAAGAGATCTCCCTAATCGATTTCCAAAAATAAGAATTTGTTTTGCTCATGGAGGGATGCTGGGCATTGCGAATTACGGCAGAAGAATTCAAGGATATGATGGTCGTCCTGATATCTTTGAAAAATTACATGACCCAAGGAAGTCGCTAGGGCATAAAAATTTATTCTTTGATACATTAGTTCATGATTCTTATACATTAGACTTACTTAAAAAGCGAGTAGGAGTAAGTCAAATAATGATGGGTTTAGATGATCCATTTCCATTGGGAGAGATGGAGGGTGTAGGAACCTCATACCCAGGAAGGGTACTAGATTATGCTGTAGAAACAGGTATCTTTACAGAACAAGAGGGTAAAGACATCTGGCATAAGAATGTTTTAAACTGGTTAAATTACAATTAAGATTAAATCATAATAAATGAATGCTGAAATAAAAGTTGGTGCCAAATCTTATTTTATAAATTTTAAAAAATTTACTGATTTATCTATTCCTTTAAAATTTAACGGCGAGCAACCAAATACCTATAACGTTAATCAAGCTAGCTCTTTTGCATATAAAGACAACAGTTTCGTAGGAGATACCAGGCTTGGAGGTCCATGTAATTTTGAAACCTATACTTTAACTCCACACTGCAACGGTACACATACTGAGTGTATAGGTCATATTACAGACGAACGTGTTAGCATAAATAATTCATTAAGAGACATGTTTATGCCGGCAACTTTAATTACTTTGACACCCTCTGTAACAAATGAAACTTATTCACCGCGCTTAAATAATGATGATTTAGTAGTAACAAAAAAAGAAATAGAAAGTAAACTTTCAAGTGTTGACACTTCATTTTTAGATGGGCTAATCATAAGAACAGTTCCAAATAATGAAAATAAGTTGAAAAAAAAATATTCTGGTAATGAGTCTCCCTTTTTTACAATAGAAGCAATGAATTATATTGTTGAGTTAGGTGTAAAACATTTACTTGTTGATTTTCCTTCTGTTGATAGGTTACTAGATGAAGGTAAATTAACTTGTCATAATATTTTTTGGGAAACAAATAATAAAAAACTTAATTTGGCCGCAAGAGGAAAAACTATCACTGAAATGATATTTGTCTCTAACGATATTATTGATGGAAAATATCTTTTAAATATACAAACCCCTTCATTTGTTTCTGATGCAGCGCCTAGTAAACCAATAATTTTTGAAGTTAATGAAGTATAGTACTGATAAATCATTTTGTGAAGAGCTTGATCAAAAAGATAGTCTAAAAAGTTATAAAGATTTATTTTTCATACCCAAGAATAAACAAGGGAAAGAGTTAATATATTTTTGCGGCAATTCTCTTGGACTACAACCAAAAAAAACAAAAGAATATATAATTCAGGAAATTGATGACTGGAAAACTCATGGTGTTGAAGGACATTTTCATGCAAAAAATCCATGGCTTCCATATCATGAGATGTTGAGTATAAGCTACAGTAAGTTAATTGGTGCAAAAAGTAGTGAAGTGATTGCTATGAATACTTTAACAGTTAATCTTCATTTAATGATGGTGTCTTTTTATAAACCTGAAAAAAATAAATTTAAAATTTTAATTGAAAAAGACGCGTTCCCCTCCGATATTTATGCAGTTGAATCTCAGATTAAATTTCATGGATTTAAAGCTGATGAGGCATTAATCAAACTTGAGCCAAGAAAAGGTGAGCATTTTATTAGACAAGAAGATATTGAGAAAATTATTAAAGAAAACTCTAATGAAATTGCTTTAATCTTAATCGGGGGTGTAAATTATTATACTGGCCAGTTATTTGATATGCAAAAAATCACAAGGGTCGGTCATGAGAATGGAATTGTAGTTGGTTTTGACTTAGCTCATGCAATTGGAAATGTAAAATTAGAGCTGAACAAGTGGAATGTCGATTTTGCTGTTTGGTGCACTTACAAGTATCTAAACTCAGGACCTGGTGCTATTGCAGGAGCTTTCGTAAATGAAAGGTTTCACAATGTGGAACTTCCAAGATTCACTGGTTGGTGGGGACATAATAAAAAGGAAAGGTTCTTAATGGATGACAAATTTAAACCAATCAAAAGTGCTGAAGGATGGCAGTTGAGTAATCCACCAATTTTTTCACTAGCTCCTGTCTTTGCTTCACTGTCTATCTTTGACAAAGTAGGAATGGATGATTTAATAAAAAAATCAAAAGTATTAACTAATTATTTAGAGTTTTTAATAAAAAGCATTGATAATAAAAACATTGAAATTATAGATGTCCCAATGAGAGGGTGTCAATTGTCCATAAGAGTAAAAAATTATGATAAAAAACTATTTAATAATTTGACTGAAAATGGTATCGTAGCAGATTGGAGAGAGCCAGATGTAATTAGAATAGCTCCTGTTCCTTTATACAATACTTTTACTGATACATTTAATTTTTATCAAACGCTAAAAAAATTATTATGAAAGAAAAAAAAGTAATAGTAATTGGTGCTGGCCTAGTTGGTTCATTGTGTGCTATTCATCTAATTAAAAAAGGATATTCAGTTCAACTTTTTGAGAGAAGAAAAGACTTAAGAACTCAAAAGATTACTGCTGGAAAATCTATCAATCTTGCTTTATCTAAAAGAGGTTGGACATCCCTGGAACAAGCTGATATTCACGAGTATGTTAAAAAAATTGCCATACCAATGTATAGAAGGGTTATGCATGATAATAAAGGAAATTTAACATTTCAACAATATGGAGAATCTGATCAGGCAATTTTTTCTGTTTCAAGAGTAGAGCTTAATTTGTTAATGCTAAATCTTGCAGAAAAGTATGGCGCTGAAATACATTTCAATTCAAAATGTGTTGATGTAGATTTTAATAATACAAAAGCTACATTTTTGCAGCTAGATCAAGAAAAAACATATGTAGCTGATTTTATTGTTGGTGCAGATGGTACTTTTTCAAATGTAAGAGCTAAAATGGTTGAAAAACTAGGGCATATGTATGATTACAATAAAATAGAGTACGACTATAAAGAACTTTTGATACCATCAGGGCCAAACAATTCTTACTTAATTGAAAAAGAAGCTCTACATATATGGCCAAGAGGAAATTTTATGGTTATAGCTCTTGCTAATTTAGATGGAAGCTTCACCTGCACATTATTTGCTGCTAAACGCGGAAAAGATTCATTTGAAAATTTAAGTACTGAGAAAGAAACAATTCACTATTTCAACAAGCATTTTCCGGACTTTGCTAAACTAGTTCCCAATCTTTATGAGCAATGGCAGGCCAATCCTACTTCTGAGCTTGGAATAGTTAAAACCTTCCCCTGGAACAAAAAAAATGTTTTACTTATTGGTGATTCAGCTCATGCTACCGTGCCTTTTTATGGTCAAGGTATGAATGCTGGCTTTGAAGATTGCAGAGTACTTTCAGATATGCTAGACATCTATAAAGAAAATTATGAAAAATGCTTTGATCAATTTTCAATTGATAGAAAGCCAGAGGGTGATGGTTTGCAAGATCTGTCATTGCACAATTTTATAGTCATGAGAGATAAAACAGCGGATCCTGATTTTTTATTACAAAAGAAAATTGAACAAAAAGTCTCAAAATTGCACCCAGAAAAATGGTTACCTCTGTATAGTATGGTTAGCTTTTCAAATATCAAGTATTCAACAGCTTGGGAAGTTGGTAAGAAACAAGAACAAATAATGGAAAAAATCATGAAACTACCTCAAATAGAAAAAAAATGGGATGATGATTTTGTTGTAGATATGATCTTAAAGGAAATCTGAGTGATTTTTAAAAGTTTAAAAATCATTAGCGTCTATTGAAATCATTAGCGTCTAATCGGACCATATAATCAAATCTTCTTCTTTAAAAGATATTGATGGAGGGAAAATAATATAATAAATAACAATAATTATCGGTATACATAGAATAATTAATAATGCTTTTTGCCATAATTTCCAGTTAGGTAAAAATCTTGACTTTTTAGATTTCTTATTCTTTTTTGTAAATGAATTTAATATCTCATTTTCAGAGTTATAAAACCCCTGCTTTATTAATCTTTTCTGATACTGTTCTAATGTTTCACTCTTTTTATTAATGGTTGTATCCATTGACAGACTATTAATTGGAAATGACGCATATGATAAATTAGCTATCAATACTAATAAGGTAATAATTAATTTTTTCATTCTACAAATTTATCAACCCAATTAGTAAATGTTATGTGCTGCATAATATTTTAAATTCTAAAATTTAAAAAAAACAACATTGTATGTCAAAAAAAGACTAAAAAAAAGTAAAAAATTCAAAAAAACGGTAATTAAGTATTAAAAAGTGTAAAAAGAAGTTAAAAAAAATCAAATATTTTATAATTAATAAATTAATCATTATTATACATATATAATTAAGCTAAATTGTTAAAAAAGCACAAAAAAATCACAAAAGTTAAATAAAACATCTTAAAAACCTATTTAAATCATTCTAAACTATAAGTTTTTTAATTATTCCTTTTATAAAAAATATTATAAAAATTATAAAAATGTTTATAAAGTGTAAAAATTGCAAAAAATTGCAAAAAATTGCAAAAAAATGCAAGAAAACGCTATAAAAAGAATTAAAAATTTAAAACCATAAAGTGATATTAAATTTTTCATTTTTATTTACAGATTATGAATAAATAAAAATTGTGTTGCACAAATAAATAATTTTTTGATTTTCATTTTATATTTTTACTCATTTAACCACCATGTATAAAATATCCTTCTTATTTTTTATCACTATATTTCTTTCTTGTACTCCAAATAAGCAGAAAAACATACTATTATCTAAATCATCATTTAATTATGTAAAGTGGTTAGAGGATGAAAAATATAATATTTTAAATGCTTATCAAGCAAATAATTTAGACTCTTTGTTGAGTATCGTGGATGGTATTGTTTTAACAGGAGGGGAAGACATTAACCCACTTATGTATGACAATGCATCTAATCTTTATTTGTGTGAAACGATTAATCATTATAGAGATACATTAGAAAAATTAATATTTGATTACGCCTTTAATAATTCAATTCCAACTATAGGTATTTGTAGAGGAATGCAAATGATTAATGTAGCTGCTGGAGGATCATTATACGCTGATATTCCCACTCAAATAGGAAATACTGTCACTCATCGAAATAATGGAGAGGTGAATCATTCCATTTACTTGGTAGATCCTCAGAACACTTATAATTCTTTTATCTTTCCAAAAAATGACACTACATCATCTTTTAATGTTAACTCATGGCATCATCAAGGATTGAATGATTTAGCAAAGGGAGTCATTGTTTTAGCTCGTTCAAATGATATGCTGCCAGAAGCGATTGTATTAGATAGTAACTTACATCCATTTATGATTGCTGTTCAGTTTCACCCAGAAAGATTAGGCGAAAACAATGGTATTAGTATCACAATGAGAGATAATTTTTTTAAAGCAATAAATAAAAAATAATTGAGTCAAAAGTTATTACTTCTAATTTTAGACGGATGGGGCTACGGTGTTAAAGATTCAAGAAATGCTATTCATGTTGCTAATACTCCTTTCATTGATCAGCTGAGTAAAACAAAACTTAGCTCTACACTTCTTACTCACGGTTCATATGTAGGATTGCCAGATAATCAAATGGGTAATTCTGAGGTTGGCCATTTAAATATTGGTTCAGGAAGAGTGCTATTTCAGGATTTGCAAAGAATCAATAATGATTGCGAAGAGGGTAATCTAGTGCGCAATAAGAAATTACTTGAATGCATTAATTATTGTAATAATAATAACAAGAGTTTGCATCTGATTGGTTTAGTCTCTGACGGCGGGATTCATTCTCACCAAAAACATCTTTATGAAATATGTAGAATTGCTGCTCAAAAAAAAGTTAAAAATGTTTTTATTCACGCCTTTACTGATGGAAGAGATACTGATCCAAAAAGTGCTATTAAACACATTAGTGATTTAGAAAAAAATTGTCACGGTTCAAATATTGCTAGCGTTTGTGGTAGATACTATGCTATGGACAGAGACCAAAGATGGGAAAGAACTAAGTTAGCATATGATTTACTAACTAAAGGTGTTGGAGCAAAATCTAAAAACTTGATAGAAGCTATTAAAAATTCATACGAAGAAAACATAACTGATGAATTTATCAAACCAATAGTAAAAGTAGATTCAAATAATAATCCGATATGCAACATAAAAGCTGATGATGCTGTTATATGTTTTAATTTTCGTACAGATCGTTGTCGGCAAATCACTCAGGTTCTTACTCAAGTAGATAAAGTTGATTTAGGTATGATGAAACTAAAGCTTGAATATAACACTATGACAACATATGATGAAAGTTTCAATAATGTTAGTGTTTTATATGATAAAGAAGTTTTAAACAATACTCTAGGAGAAATAATTAGTAAAAATAATCTAACTCAGACAAGAATTGCTGAAACGGAAAAATATCCTCATGTAACCTTTTTCTTTTCAGGTGGTAGAGAGAAGAAGTTTGATGGTGAGAAAAGAATTTTAGTAAAATCACCAAAGGTTAAAACTTATGATTTAAAACCTGAAATGAGTGCATTCGAGGTTTGTGAAAAAACAATCACTGAACTTGAAAAGAATACATCAAATTTTATTTGTGTTAATCTTGCAAACCCAGATATGGTTGGGCATACAGGTATTTTTAAATCAATAATCAAGGCAGTTGAAACTGTAGATATCTGCACAGGAAAAATTGTTAATTGTGCACAAAAAAATAATTATACTGTCTTAGTAATTGCTGATCATGGCAATGCTGAAATGGCTATAAATGATGACAATTCTCCCAATACAGCTCACACAAAGAATAAAGTACCTTGTTTTTTAATTAATTACGAAACAAATAATTTGAAAGATGGTATTTTAGCTGATATTGCGCCAACAATCTTAAAAATTATGAATATAAAACAACCGTCAGAAATGACTGGAAAAAGCTTAATATAAAATGAAGAACTTAAAAGAATACATACAAGAAAATAGAGATAGATTTATTGATGAGTTATTTGAAATTTTAAAAATACCGTCAATTTCTGCTGATCCAAAATATAAAGAAGATGTTTTAAAATGCGCTGAATTGGTGAAAAATAAACTTATAATTTCTGGTGCAGAGAATGTTAAATTGTGCCAGACAGATGGTTATCCAATAGTATATGCAGATAAAATTATAGATAAAAATTTACCAACTGTTTTAGTATATGGACATTATGATGTTCAGCCCCCTGACCCGATTGAATTATGGGATAAACCCCCTTTTGAACCTTATATAAAAAAAACAGATAGTCATCCTCAAGGAGCGATCTTTGCAAGAGGTGCATGTGATGATAAAGGTCAGTTTTACATGCATCTTAAAGCATTTGAGTACATGCTTAAAACAGATAATTTACCATGTAATATAAAATTTATGATTGAGGGAGAGGAAGAGGTAGGATCTGAAAATCTTTCTGATTTTTTAATCAAAAATAAGCAAAAACTGTCCTGTGATGTAATACTAATTTCAGACACTGGTATAATCTCAAACGAAATACCATCAATTACTACAGGCCTAAGAGGATTAACATACTTAGAAGTTGAAGTAACTGGTCCTAATAGAGATTTACACTCAGGACTTTACGGTGGGGCAGTTGCAAATCCAATAAATATTTTATGTGAAATGATTTCCAAATTGAAGAATGACAAGAATCAAATTACAATCCCTGGCTTTTATGATAATGTAGATATTCTTTCTGAAAATGAAAGGTCAGAAATAAATAGTGCTCCTTTTTCGGAAATTGACTACAAAAAAGCATTAGATTTAAAAGATATTCATGGTGAAGAGGGATATACCACAATGGAGCGAGCAGGTATTAGACCAACTCTTGATGTAAATGGAATTTGGGGGGGGTATACTGGTGAAGGTGCTAAGACTGTTATACCATCAAAAGCATTTGCAAAAATATCCATGAGATTAGTGCCCAATCAAACGGATGATGAGATTACTAAAAAGTTCACTGATTACTTTAGCAATATTGCTCCTGATTCAGTTTCTGTGAATGTAAAACCGCATCATGGTGGAACACCATATGTTTCTCCAACTGATACTATTGAATACTTATCTGCATCCGAAGCAATAGCAGAAACTTTTGGTAAAAAACCTGTTCCAGTCAGAGGAGGTGGAAGTATTCCTATTGTTGCATTATTTGAAAAAGAGCTTGGTGTAAAGTCAATTTTGTTAGGATTTGGTTTAGATTCTGATGCAATTCACTCTCCCAATGAGCATTACGGTATTTTTAATTATTTAAAAGGCATAGAAACTATTCCTTTATTTTTTAAAAATTATGCAGAGAAATTTTAAAGAACTACAAAAATTTAATCAATGGTGGTTGTGGGTCATTTTATTAATTTTTCCAATTTTGTCTTTTGGTAATTATGATGGTGCTGGAATAAATTTTTACTATGTACTTATTGGAATTTTAATCCCATCCTTATTTTATTTTTTGCAACTTAGAACTGAAGTAAATGAACAAGGTTTTTTTTATCAATTCTTTCCAATACACTTTTCATATCACAAAATAAGTTTTGAAGAAATTGAATCTGTCGAAGCTATAGATTATAAGCCAATCAAAGACTATGGAGGCTGGGGAATTAAGTTTGGGTTCAAAGCAAAATCATATACTACAAGCGGCAACCAAGGTGTCATGCTTAAGTTAAAGGGTGGTAAGAACTTACTTTTTGGTTCACAAAAAAATAAAGAGCTTGAAAAGATTTTAAAATTTTATTTAAGAGCTACTTGAGAACTATGATATAGTAGTTTTTTTTACCCTTTTGAACAAGTAAGTATTTTTCCTTTATAAAGTCTTTGGAGGATATAGTATGACTAAGACTAATTTTTTCTTTGTTAATACTAACAGCATTTGACTGGATCATTCTTTTAGCCTCTCCGTTGCTTTTAAAAATGTTTTGACTCACTAGAAAATCTAATAGATTTTTATTTAAGTCATCATTTATTATATAGCTGGTTTGTACACCTTCAAAAATATTTAAGAATGTTGTTTCGTTCAATTGTTGTAAGTCTTTTGCTGTAGATTTCCCAAATAAAATATTGGATGCTTTTATTGCCTCATCAAGCTCTTCTTTGCTATGTACAAAAATTGTAACTTCTTTAGCAAGTTTTTTCTGAAGTTTTCTAAGATGAGGATTTTTATCGTGCTCATCAATAATTTTGTTAATTTCCTCTTGAGTTTTGGTTGAGAAAATTTTAATATAGTTTTTTGCATCATCATCAGAACAATTTATCCAAAATTGATAGAATTTGTAAACAGTGGTTTTATTTTTATCTAACCAAACATTTCCCTCTTCTGTTTTCCCAAACTTACCGCCATCTGATTTCTTTAAAAGAGGTGAAGTCACTGCAAATGCATCTGAGCTTTCTTTTCTCCTGATCAGTTCAATACCAGTTACTATGTTCCCCCATTGATCAGATCCACCAAGTTGAACTAAACAATTTTTATCTTTCCATAGTCTGTAAAAATCATAACCTTGAACAAGTTGATAAGAAAACTCTGTAAAACTCATGCCTGTTTCTAATCGACTTTTAACAGAGTCTTTAGACATCATATAATTAATTGAAATATGCTTACCGACGTCTCTAATAAACTCCAAAAAAGAATAGTTTTTAAACCAATCGAAGTTATTTACAATTTCTGCAGAGTTTGATCCACAATCAAAATTTAAAAATTTTTCTAGCTGCTTACTTATAGAGCTTAAGTTTCTTTCTAGAGTAGCTTCATCTAATAAGTTTCTTTCTTTACTTTTTCCCGATGGATCTCCAACCATACCTGTTGCTCCGCCAACTAATATGATAGGCTTATGACCACAATCTTGCAAGTGTTTTAAAATCATTATTTGCACCAAACTACCAATATGCAATGAGTCAGAGGTTGGATCAAACCCAATGTAAGCACTTGTAATTTCTTTTTGAAACTGCTCTTGTGTTCCAGGTACAATATCTTGTATCATACCTCTCCATTTAAGTTCTTTTATAAAATCCATATTAACTTGTTACAAATATAACATCATAACTTAAATAATCATGTTATTTGTATTTTTGTAATATGATTTTTGTAACTGGAGCAACTGGCATGGTTGGTGCTAATTTAATAGCATTATTTGAGAGAAATAATGTTGAATATAAGGCACTAAAAAGAAAATCAAGCACCTTAAATATTGTAAAAAATGTTTTTAAAATTCATGGTATTGAAAATAAAACACAAAATATTAAATGGGTTAAGGGAGACGTTACAGACTATCAATCTCTACTTCAAGCAATGGAAAATTGCGATAAGGTTGTTCATGCTGCAGGATTTGTATCATTCAATAAATTCGATAAAAATAAACTTGAAGAAATAAATATATTTGGAACAGAAAATGTGGTTAATGCTTCTCTTGCTCATAAAATAGAGAAGCTTATCTATATTAGTTCTATAGCCACGCTTGGTAATTCAAATAGTAATCTAATTACTGAGGATGATTTTTATGATTTTGGAATCAACAAAAGTTATTATGCCGAAACTAAATATTTTGCTGAACAAAATGTTTGGAGAGCAAGTGCTGAGGGATTGAATGTAACAATACTTAATCCATCTGTTATTCTTGGAGTTGGAAATTGGAACTCAGGTAGTCCTAAAATTTTTAGTCAAATTTATAAAGGGTTGAAATTTTACACAGTTGGTAAAACAGGATTTGTTGATGTAATTGATTTATGTAATATAATAAATACTCTAATATTCAATTGGAAAATAGGTCAAAACAGTAGATTTATTATTAATGGTCATAACATGTCATACAAACAAATTTTTAAATTAGTTGCAAATAATTTTAATGTTAAAGAACCAAAATTCAAAGCGACAAAATTCCTACTTGAGCTGGTATGGAGACTTGAAGCTATTTTATTTTTCTTCTTAAGAAGAACTCCTACTATAACCAAGGAAACAGCTAATAGTGCTATGTCAGTAAAAAGCTATGATAATTCAAAAATTGTGGATTTAATAAAATTTAAATTTATTGATATAGATATTACAATCAAGAATTATTGTAATGCCTATTTAAATAGTTTAAGGTAGTTTCTGCTTTTCAATTTGCAACTCATTAATAATATCTTTATAAATTTCTTCAAGCATTTTTGGATTATTCGAGTAAAACTCTAAGTTTTGGATAAATAATGAGTCATTGATTTCATGTAGTAAAAATATTGAATCGTAATCTGATTTTAAATTATATGATGCTATTTCACTATCAATTACTTTTTGATGTTGATATTTAGACTCTATAATTTGAACAGATTTAAGAATTTCTTTCATAAAATCTTTCGAAAAAAATTGGTCTGTACTTTTATTTGATTTGCAGCTAATAAATAAAATTAGTAAAATGAATAAGGCTCTGATCATATTTCAAAACTATTAAAATATGTTTTAAATTATTTTTAATGTGAGCATTAAAATTATACTTTAATTAACTCTAAAAGTTTAAAATAATTATCTTTACATGAACGAACAAAAAATTAATCTAATGAAAAATTTATTATACTTTTTTGCAATCATCTCGTTCTTTGCATTTACAGCTTGTTCTGGTGGATCATCAGAGAGCAATACCGCTGAGGAAACAGTAGTTGAGCCAGCTGTAGAAACTGTTGAAGAAGCTGCAACTGATTCAGCTGCAACTGAAGAAACAGAAGAAGCTACCGAAGAAGGAGGAGAGTAAAAATAAAAAAGGTGCTTTTTTAAAAGCACCTTTTTTATACATTAAACTCTAAGGGTAGTCCTCTGAAACTTTCATCAAACTTTCCTGAATTATACACTAAATTGCCGTTAACGAAGCAACTCTGCACACTGCTTTTGAATGTATGGCCTTCAAAAGGTGACCACCCACACTTGTATAAAATGTTTTCTTTGGAAACAGTCCAGCTCTTATTCAAATCTAAAATTGTGAGATCAGCATAATATCCCTCTTTAATAAAACCTCTTTTTTTAATTCTAAATAGTTTCGCTGGGTTATGACACATTTTTTCAACAATTTTTTCTAGAGAAATTAATCCATCATGATATAAATCAAGCATTGCAACTAAGCTATGTTGGACTAAAGGTCCACCTGAGGGGCATTTTGTATAATTATTATTTTTTTCATTTAATGTGTGTGGAGCATGGTCGCTAGCAACAACATCAATTAAGTTACTGTTAACTGCATCAATCAACTTTTTTTTGTCATTTTCTGTTTTTACCGATGGGTTCCACTTAATAAAAGCTCCCTTTTTATCATAATCCTTTTCGCTAAACCATAAATGATGAATACATGCCTCAGAAGTTATTTGTTTTTTCTCAATAGGTAAATCATTCATAAAATGGGATAATTCCTTGGCTGTTGAAATATGAAATATGTGAAGTCTGGTTTTGTGTTTTTTAGCTAACTCAATAGCTAGAGAAGATGATTTGAAACAAGCTTCTTCCGTTCTTATCTTTGGATGACAATTTATTGGTATATTATCACCATACTTTTCTTTATAAATATTGAGATTTTTATTAATTATATCTTCATCCTCACAGTGAACAACTAGTAAGATCCTAGATTTTTTAAATAATTCATTTAGCGTATCTAACTTATTTACAAGCATATTTCCCGTTGACGAACCCATGAAAATTTTTATTGCTCCAACTTTTTTTGGGTCGCAGAGAAGAACTTCATCTATATTGTCATTTGAAGCCCCCATAAAAAATGAAAAATTTGCCAAAGATTTTTGTTCGCCCAATAGAAATTTCTTTTTCAATAAATCTTGCGTCAATGTTTGTGGTGAAGTATTAGGCATTTCCATAAAAGAAGTTATCCCACCAGCTACAGCAGCTTTACTTTCCGAATATATATCTCCTTTATGAGTCAAGCCCGGCTCGCGAAAATGAACTTGATCATCAATAACTCCAGGTATAATATGTAGCCCGCTACAATCAAGTATCCTGTCAGCCCTAATATTAATTTCACTGGAGACTTTTTGGATAATATCATTAGAAATTAAAATATCCTTTTTTTGTAAATTTCCACTATCAACAATAAAACTGTTTTTTATAAGAGTTTTCAAGCTTTTATCTTTTCCAATTTTTGAAAATACTTCTAATTTTCATATTTATTACACCAAGGACAGCTTCATAAAAAATTCCACCACTCATTTTGGATTCTCCTTCACTTCTGTCAGTAAAAATTACTGGCACTTCAATTACATTAAAACCATACTTCCATGCCTTAAATTTCATTTCAATTTGAAAAGCATAACCAACAAATTGTATCTCATCTAAATTTATTGTTTCTAATACTTCTCTTTTATAACATTTAAATCCTGCTGTGGAATCATTGATTGGCATTCCCGTGATTAACCTTACGTATTTTGATGCGAAAAAAGAAAGTAGAAGTCTTGACATTGGCCAGTTGATAATATTGACACCTTTTACATATCTTGAGCCAATAGATAAATCACCACCTTTTTCTTCATTTGCATTGTAAAGTCTTACAAGATCGGCAGGATTATGCGAAAAATCTGCATCCATTTCAAAAACATATGAATAATTTCTTTCTAAGGCCCATTTAAATCCATGAATATAAGCTGTACCAAGTCCTAATTTGCCTGTTCTCTCTTGAATAAAAAGAGAGTCTTGAAATTTACTTTGCAAATCTATCACAATGTCTGCAGTGCCATCTGGTGAACCATCATCTACAATTAAAATATGAAATAACTTGTTTAATGAAAATATTGTTCTTACGAGTTTTTCTATGTTTTCTTTCTCGTTGTAAGTCGGTATAATAACTAAACTATCAGACATATTAAATTTTTTCTCTTATAATTTCTTCAACTACGTTAGGATCTAGTAAAGTACTTGTATCTCCAAAATTACTAAAATCATTTGAAGCAATTTTGCGAAGTATTCTTCTCATTATTTTTCCAGATCTTGTTTTAGGTAAACCTTTTACAAATTGGATTTTTTCAACTTTTGCAATTGGTCCAACATTTTTTACAATCAAATTATTTATTTCAGCTCTTGTATTTATTTCATTCTTGATATCTCCTTGTGTTATGACAAAGGCGTATATAGCATTGCCTTTGATTTTGTGTGGATATCCAACAATAGCTGTTTCACATACATTAGGATGTTCATCAATTGCACTTTCAATCTCTGCTGTTCCAAGATTGTGACCAGAAACAATGATTACATCGTCAACTCTACCTGTAATTCTATACATACCCTCATTATCTCGAATACACCCATCGCCAGTAAAGTACATGTTTTCGAAAGTGCTAAAGTATGTGTCTTTAAATCTTTTATGATCTCCATAAATTGTTCTTGCCATGGAGGGCCATGGAAATTTAATACATAATTTTCCTTCAACATTTAGATTATTTAATTGGTTTCCATCATTATCCATTATACATGGTTGTATTCCCGGTAAGGGTAGTGTAGCAAATGTGGCTTTTGATGGTGTCACACCTGCAAGGTTTGATATCATTATTCCTCCAGTTTCAGTTTGCCACCATGTGTCAACAATTGGAATATCTTTTTCTCCAATATTTTTATTATACCAGTTCCAAGCATCCTCGTTTATAGGTTCACCAACAGTACCAAGAACTTTAAGAGACCTTAAATCATATGGCTTAACATATTTTAATCCCTTAGCTTCAAGTGCTCTAATTGCAGTCGGGGCAGTGTAAAAAATATTTACTTTGTTTTCCTCAACTATCTTCCAAAATCTTCCAAAATCTGGGAACGATGGTATTCCTTCAAATAAAATTGAGGATGCTCCATTTAATAAAGGACCATATATTATATAGGAGTGACCAGTTATCCATCCGATATCTGCAGTACACCAATAAATATCATCTTCTTCATATTGAAATACATTTTTAAATGAAAAAGAGGTATAGACCATGTAACCTGCTGTTGAATGTTGAATGCCTTTTGGTTTTCCGGTAGATCCAGATGTATATAATATGAATAGTGGGTCCTCAGCATCTACAATAATTGGCTCGAAAATATTGGATATATCTTTCATTTCCTCATGCCACCACTTATCTCTGCCGTTTCTCATTTTTACTTCAGAGCCAGTTCTTTTATAAACTATACAGCTTTCAATTGTTGGTGTATTTTCTAGTGCCTCATCACATATTTCTTTAAGCTTTATTTCTTTCTCTCCTCTGTAACTTCCATCTGAAGTAATAAGCAATTTACATGTAGCATCATTTATCCTTTCAGAAAGAGCTTGGGCAGAAAATCCAGCAAAAACAACAGAGTGTATTGCACCAACTCTTGCACAAGCCAAAACAGCTATGGTCAACTCAATGAGCATGGGCATATAAATACAAACTCGATCACCTTTTTTTACTCCATTTTTAGTCAATACATTTGAAAACTTACATACTTCCCTATGAAGTTGCTCATAAGTTATAGAAATGGAATCTTCTTTTGGGTCATTAGGAATCCACTTATAAGCAATCTTTTTGCCATGTTTTTTTAAATGTCTGTCAAGGCAATTGGTTGTGATGTTGAGTTTTGCGTTTCGAAACCATTCAACTTTTGGTACTCTAAAATCCCATTTTAATATGTCATCCCATTTTTTTTCCCATTTGAAGTTCTCTGCATAACTTGACCAGAATTTCTCAGGAGACTCAACGCTTTCTTTGTATTTTTTTAAATAATCATCAAAGTTTGATATCATCAGAAATAATTTTAAATAAAATTAACATTTATTTATTTATTAATATTTAGATTAATTATCACTATTTTTTAAATTAGCAAGAAAAATAAATGAAAAAAATTTACACTATAATTTGCTCAATAATACTAGCTGCATCAGCTGGTGCTCAAGACTGCAGTGAACTTTTTATTTCTGAATACGTTGAAGGACCAGGAAATAATAATGCAATTGAAATTTACAACCCTACAGGTTCTACTATTGATTTATCAGAATATTCTATAAATAGGTATGGAAATGGAGCATCCACGTCACCTGACAGCTGGCCACTAAGTGGTTCAATCGCATCAGGTCAAGCAATTGCAATTGGTAATGGTCAGGTTGATTCAGTCTGGGTTAGCACATACTGGTCGCTTCCAGTTGACCCAACATTTTTAGCTGCTTGTGACTATTCATGTAGTGGTATTTATCCTACTCCATTTTATTTTAATGGTGATGATGCAATTACTTTAGAAAAAATAAATGGTGATATTGTAGATATTTTTGGAAAAGTAGGAGAAGACCCAGGAAATGCTTGGACCGATGACGTTACTGCTGGATTTACAGATGCAAATGGTGGAACATGGTGGACAAAGAGACAGACTTTAGTCAGAAAGTCAAGTGTTAAAAAGGGAGTCACTCAAAACCCTATTTTATTTAACCCCACTGCTGAATATGATTCACTTCCGGATGCAACCTACTCTGGCATGGGATCTCACTCATGTGATTGTGCTGTTTCCTCGGTGAATTATAAGACAGGCTTGGATTTTTCAATTTATCCAAACCCAATGATACAAGGTGAATCAGTTCAAATAATCTCATCAAAAAATAATTATGAAATAAGATTATTTGATATGACAGGAAATTTAATTAGCTCGCGTGATGAAATTAATTTCTCTCTATTAAGTTCGGGGTTTTATCTTATTGAGCTGAAGCACAGAGATGGATCATTTAATCAGAAGAAATTAATAGTACAATAATTTGAGATTATTTTTATTAATTTTTGTACTTCCTTTTAGCACTTATTCACAAAATATTGTCACTGGTAATGTTAGCGATTTAACATCTGGAGAATACTTAATAGGTGCAAGCGTTATTTATGAAAGTAATAAAGGAACTACCACAGATTTTGATGGAAATTTTAGATTCTCTACTGATAAAAAAAGCTTGACCTTAAAAATTTCTTATGTTGGTTATGAATCATTAGAAAAGAAAATTGAATTGAATTCAAAGCTGACTAGTGTTGATTTTCGCTTAAGTTCAATTAAGTTAAATGAAGTTAGAGTAATTGCTGATTTAGCAACAGAGAGAAAAACACCTGTTGCTTTTTCTACAATTCCAATGAAAAAAATTAATGAAGAACTTGCTTCACAAGATATTCCAATGGTATTAAATTCAACTCCAGGAGTGTACGCAACCCAAACTGGAGGAGGAGATGGTGATGCTAGAATAACAATTAGAGGTTTTAATCAAAGAAATGTTGCTGTTATGATTGACGGTATTCCAGTAAACGATATGGAGAATGGGTGGGTTTATTGGAGCAATTGGTTTGGTTTAGATGCTGTAACATCTAATATTCAAGTCCAAAGAGGTTTAGGTGCTTCTAAGATTGCAATCCCCTCTGTTGGAGGTACTATGAATATTATAACTCGAGGAACAGGAAATAAAGCTGGAGGTTCATTTAAACAAGAAATTGGTTCTTTTGGAAAGATTAGAAGTTCACTTGGGTATAATTCGGGTAAACTAAATAATGGTTGGGGGTTTACTCTTGCAGGTTCTTACAAACAAGGTAATGGTTTTGTTGATCAAACTTGGACAGAAGGATATTTTTATTATGCTAAGTTGCAAAAAGAAATAGGCAATCATTTAATTAGTCTTTCTGTTATGGGTGCTCCTCAAAAGCATGGGCAAAGATCTTACAAGAGCAACATAGCTACTTATGATACTACTATAGCTAGAGAACTTGGTGACACAAGTAATTGGGATAATCAAATCACTAACAAAGGCATCACATATAATAAGCACTGGGGGAAGTTAAACAGATGGCAGATTAATAACTCTGGAGACACGTTAAATAATAGAGAAAGACTGAATACAAGGCAAAATTATTATCATAAACCTCAGTACTCTCTTAGACATTTTTGGAGAGTAAATGAAAAATTTTACTTATCAAATGTCAGTTATTTATCTGTTGGAAATGGTGGAGGAACAAGAATTAGTGGTAACACAAATAATTATGACACTTTTGGTCAGTATAACTTGCAAGAAGCATACGATGCGAATGTAAATAATATTGATCTGTTGTATTCAGATAATCAAAATAAGGGTAGTACTTATTTAAGCAGTTCAATCAATAATCATTTTTGGTATGGACTACTTTCAACTATGAACTATGAAATCAATGGCTATTATAATTTAAGTGGAGGATTAGACTTTAGATACTACACTGGTCAACATTACAGAGAAGTATACGATCTTCTTGGTGCAGATTATGTAATTGATGAAAGCAATGAGCAAAGATTAACTTCTGTAAAGAGAGTTGGAGATAAAGTTTCATATCACAATGATGGTATAGTTCGGTGGGGTGGAGCATTTTCTCAAATTGAATACTCAAATGGAATGCTGAGTGCTTTTTTTAATTTGTCAGCTTCCAACTCAGGGTACAAAAGAATAGATTACTTTAAAAAAAGAGATCTTGTTTTAAGTGATACAACATATAGAGAAGCTCTAGGAACTTCTGTAACAACTAATTTAATTTTTGACGATCAAGGTAATTTAGTTGGCGCAAACAAAACACAAGTTTTAGATACAATTGTACACAATGGCGTGGCTTATACAATGAACTCTGATGAGGCCAAACTTGCTGAAACTAATTGGAAGAATATACCAGGATTTACTATCAAGACTGGTGCCAACTATAATTTAGATGATAAAAACAATGTTTTTCTCAATCTAGGTTATCTATCAAAAGCACCAAGATTTAATAATGTTTATGACTACTCTAATAGACTATACAGAGATATAAAAAATGAAAGCGTCAGTGCTTTAGAACTTGGATATTCATTTCGATCAAGTGTTTTTTCCTCAAATTTAAATATGTATTATACTATTTGGAATAATAAACCATCTAACGGAGGTATTACAGTAACAATAGATGATATACCATTTCGAGCAAATATCAATGGTATGGATGCACTTCACAAGGGAATCGAACTTGATTTGTCCTGTAAATTATTATCTAATTTGTCTTTAGAGGGTTTATTGTCAATTGGAGATTGGAGATGGACTTCTACTGAGACCGTAAGATTTTATGATGACGATAATAGTATTGCTTTAGATCCCAATAGTGGTGACACCATAGAAGTAAGTTTTGATGCTGATGGTGTACGTGTTGGTGATGCTGCTCAAACTCAACTAGGATTTAGTTTAAGATATGAACCGACCACAGTATCCTATGTAAAGTTAAGATATACTTTTTTTGATGACTATTTTGCAGATTTTGATCCAATTTCTCTGGGTGGTGAAAACGGGGGAAGAGATAGTTGGCAGATACCTTCATATGATTTAATTGATTTGCATTGCGGGTATAACTTTAAACTAAATCAAAAAAATAAACTATCACTGAGATTAAGTATTTTAAATTTGTTTGATAAAATTTATATATCAGATGCTCAAAATAATGATCCATACAACGATGTTTCATATCAAGATTTTGATGCTAAATCAGCTAGTGTATTTTTTGGGCTGGGTCGTAGATTTACGATGTCTGCTCGACTAAATTTTTAAATTATGAAAAACTTTTTATCACTAATATTAATTATATTTTTTTCCAATCTTTCTTATGCTCAGTCTAGTATTTCAAGTGCTAGATTACAACCACTTGGTTCTACTGTTACCGTAACAGGTGTAGTAACAAACGGATATGAGCTTGGAGTAATAAGATATATGCAAGATTCAACTGCAGGCATAGCTCTTTATGATCTCACAGCCAATAATTATTTGGCAAATGTAAATAGAGGAGATAGTTTAACAATTACAGGAGAGTTAGCTGATTTTAATGGATTGCTAGAAGTATATGTTACAGGCTTTCCAACGATACATTCATCTAATAACAATTATCCTGCTCCACAAATTATGCTACCAGCACAAATTGGAGAAACTACTGAATCAGAGTTAGTACAAATAGATAATGCCGTCTTTGTTTCAGGTGGAAGTTTATTCAGCGTGGGTACCTATGATTTCACATCTGGTGGCCAGTCAGGCAAAATATATATAAGATCAAATCATCCGCTGATTGGATTAACAATTCCAGTTGGTCCCATTTCGTTAATTGGAATTTCCTCCCAATATACTTTTTCAGTGCCAGCGATTGATGGGTATCAAATACTTCCCAGAGATACAAATGATTTGATAATACCTTCAGGTCTAATAATTACTTCCGCAGTAACTCAATCAAATATAACCAGTACAGGATTTGATCTCACATGGAATACTTCAGACTCATCAACCACTGAAGCCAACTATGCAGTTACTCAACCATTAGCCACTCATATTAATGGAAACTCATATACAAAAGCACACACAATAACTCTAACTGGACTACAACCTGCTACATTTTATTTTGTTGAATGCTTTTCTGTTAATGGTACAGACACTGCATTTTCAAATGTGGGTTACTACTCAACTGCATCAAATTCAACTGGAAAAATTAGACCTTATTTTAATCATAGTGTAGATAATTCGGTGTCATTAGGTGTTGATGCTCAAAATATTACAACATATTTTAACGATACTATAAAGGCCTATATGGACAGAGCAGATAGTACAATTGATATTTGCGTATATAATGCCTCAGACGCAACTATTGCTACAGCAATTAACGATGCATATAATAGAGGAGTGAACGTAAGATACATAGCAGATGATGATGTAGTTAATTCTATGTTGAACTCATTGAACCCAAATATACCTGTAGTATACAGAGATCCTTCATTACAAGGAATTATGCACAACAAATTTGTAATAATTGATGCTCATTCTGAAAATAATTCATGGATAATGTCTGGATCTACTAACTGGACAAATCCTTCTAATCTTTTTAATGATTATAATAATCTTATCTTTATTCAAGATCAAGCTCTTGCTAAGGCGTATACATTAGAATTTAATGAAATGTGGAGTGGTGTATTTGGCTCTAACAAATCTGATAATACTCCTCATAAGTTTAATGTTAATGGTGTAGAAATTGAGCTCTATTTTTCTCCATCTGACAATACTACTTCAAAAATTAATGAAGTTATAAATAATGTTAACTACTCACTAGAATTTGCTTTATTATCATTTACAAGAGATGATTTAGCAAATAATATAATAGACAAGGATTCTGAATTTGGCGTGGTTGCAAGAGGAATAATAGAAGACGAAAACACTACTGGAAGTGAATTTTCAAACCTCTATACGAACAATGTAAATGTTAAATCACATGCTGGTATTGCAAACTCCTTACATCATAAATATTTAATTACTGATGCTAATGTAGCTGCCTCTGATCCAACATTATTAACAGGTTCTCATAATTGGAGTAATAATGCAGAAAATAATTCTGATGAAAACACTTTAATTATACATGATCAAACCATTGCAAACATATATTTGCAAGAATTCACACAAAGATTTAATGAGTTGTCATCAACCAACTTAAAAGTTCTTGAAAATCTTGGAATTGATATATTTCCGAACCCAAACAATGGTCGCTTCTACTTTTCAAATTATGAATTAATCGATAAAATTATGGTTTATAATAATTTAGGGGAGTTGGTACATGAGACAAGTTCTTGTTCAAGCATTGAGATTAAAAAAAATGGAATATTTTTGGTTAAAATCTTAAAAGATGAATTAGAGTTTTTTAAAAAAATAGTAATCAACTAATTTCAAAACTGTCCATAAAGTTTGTTGTGTAATCGCCTTTAACGAAGGCCTCCTCACACATCAATTTTTTATGAAAGGGAATTGTGGTGTGAACTCCTTCGATTACAAATTCGTCTAAAGCTCTTTTCATTTTTTCAATGGCCTCTTCTCTGGTTTGTGCAACAGTGATTAACTTGGCAATCATAGAATCATAGAATGGTGGAATAGTATAATTAGCGTATACATGTGTATCAATTCTTATTCCATGTCCTCCTGGTGAATGAAAATTAGTTATGAGTCCTGGTGAAGGACGAAAGTCACTGAACGGATCTTCAGCATTTATTCTACATTCAATTGCATGAAGTTGTGGAAAATAATTTTTGCCTGAAATTTCAATACCCGCAGCTACTTTAATTTGCTCTCTTATCAAGTCATAATCAACCACTTCTTCTGTTACAGGATGTTCAACTTGGATTCTAGTATTCATTTCCATGAAATAGAAGTTTCTATTTTTATCTACTAAAAATTCAACAGTCCCAACTCCCTCATACTTCACAGCTTCAGCCGCCTTTATTGCAGCTTTACCCATTTCGTCCCTCAATTTTTTGGTCATAAAAGGAGATGGTGTTTCCTCAACTAATTTTTGATGGCGTCTTTGTATTGAACAATCTCTTTCTGACAAGTGAGCAGCTCTACCTTTTTGATCACTAATTATTTGAATCTCAATATGTCTTGGTTTTTCAATGAACTTTTCCAGGTACATTCCATCATCACCAAATGAGGCCTTAGCCTCATTTTTTGCGTTTTCCCAATTGGATTTTAATTCTTCTTCTTTCCAGACTAATCTCATTCCCTTTCCTCCACCTCCAGCAGTTGCTTTTAGCATCACTGGATAGCCTATTTCAAGTGCTATTTTTTTTAGGGAATTGAAGTCCTTAATGATTCCTTTTGAGCCAGGGATGGTTGGCACTCCTGCTCTCTTCATTGTTTCTTTAGCCTTTGCCTTATCTCCCATTGAGTTTATCATCTCAGCTGATGCTCCAATAAATTTTAAATGATTTTCTTTAC
Source organism: uncultured Bacteroidota bacterium (assembly GCA_902587125.1). Lineage (GTDB taxonomy): Bacteria > Bacteroidota > Bacteroidia > Flavobacteriales > BACL11. Next base: position 193,538 of record CACIJW010000001.1, on the reverse strand, counting down.
ATATTTTAGAAAATTTTGCGTTTTCAGCAAGAAACCCATATCCTGGATGTATTGCATCGGAATTTGTAATTTCCGCTGCTGCGATGATATTTGGGATGTTTAAATAAGAATCAGAGCTTGAAGCAGGCCCAATGCATACAGCTTCATCTGCAAATCTAACATGTAAACTTTCTTTATCAGCCAAAGAGTAGACAGCTACTGTCTTTATATTCATTTCTTTGCAAGTTCTTATTACTCTTAAAGCGATTTCACCTCTGTTGGCGATTAGTATTTTTTTAAACATTGATAAATATTTATGAGGGGTCTACTATGAACAATGGTTGGTCAAATTCAACTGGCTGAGAATCATCAACAAGTACTTTTACAACTTTTCCAGAGATTTCAGATTCTATTTCGTTGAATAGCTTCATTGCTTCAATTATGCATATTGTTTGTCCTTTTGAAATAGTATCTCCAACATTAACAAAGGTAGGTTCTTCAGGAGAAGGACTTCTATAAAATGTTCCAATCATACTTGCTTTGATTGTTACATAATTATTGTTTTCTTGAGCTTCTGAATCAGTAGCTTCATTTTTATTTTTTGTATTAGTTTGAGACAATTCAGCTTGATTAACTATTACTTGGGGCTGTGGCGTTGGTGTGCTGATAATCTGCTCAACTTGATGAGAAGGCTGAGTGATATGATGGACAATATTATTTGTGCCTTCAACTGGTTGACCTCTTCTTTTTTTAGCAGGAGATTTTATGCTTATTTTGACATTATCAATTTCAAGCTCCACTTCTGTTGCTCCAGACTTTGCAACAAACTTAATTAACTCTTGAATATCTTTTAAGTCCATATTTTTTTTAACAAAAATAATTATTTCTATGAATCATAAGCCCACTTCATATAAATTGATCCCCAAGTAAATCCACCACCGAATGCTGCAAGTATTATATTATCTCCTTTTCTCAATTGATTTTCCCATTCCCAAAGACATAGTGGAATGGTTCCATTTGTTGTATTTCCATACTTTTCAATGTTAATCATAACCTTATCATTTCCCACTCCAATTCTTCTAGCTGTTGCATCTATTATTCTTTTATTAGCTTGATGAGGAACTAGCCAAGAAATATCAGATGAACTAAGATTGTTTTTTTCCATAATTTCAGCAGATACATCTGCCATACTTTTAACAGCTGTTTTAAATACTGTTTGTCCATCTTGATAAGCAAACTGTTCTCTTTTTTCAATGTTATCTTTGGTAATTGGTTTAACAGATCCACCTGCTTTCACATGTAAAAAATTCCTTCCACTTCCGTCAGATCTTAAAATACTGTCCTGAATTCCTAAACCTTCACTATTTGGTTCTAAAATTGCAACTCCAGCTCCGTCTCCAAAAATTATACAAGTTGCTCTGTCTTGGTAGTCGATTATTGAAGACATCTTGTCTGTACCAACAACTAAAATTTTTTTATGGCTTCCAGATTCTATATACTTAGATGCAGTAGTTAGAGAATACAGAAATCCAGAGCATGCTGCCATAAGATCGTAACAAAATGCGTTTACTGCACCAATTTTATCAGCTATTACACATGCTGTTGAGGGGAAAATCATATCTGGAGTAGCTGTTGCACAAATTATCATATCGATTTCCTCAGCTTTGTGATGAGTTTTTTTAAAGATATTTTTGATCGCATTTACAGCCAAATCTGATGACCCTTTTCCTTCTTCTTTTAAAATTCTTCTTTCTTTAATACCGGTTCTTGACATAATCCATTCATCATTTGTATCAACCATTTTTTCAAGTTCATGGTTTGTCATTATGTAATCTGGAACGTAACCCCCTATAGCAGTTATTGCAGCTTTAATGTTATTCATACAATTATGTATTAGAAATAATAATCAAGAAAATTAATTAAATTATGTAATTAAAAGGAATGAAGTATGATTAGATATTAATTTTTAATTAACAATTAAAAATTTAATGAGTTCATTTATTCTGAAAATAATTTACCTCGATAGTAAATTTTTCCTTCATGTTCGTATGCATGATGATATAAATGTGATTCTCCAGTTTTAGGACATAGCTTAATTGTTTGAGTTGAAGCTTTATAGTGAGTTCTTCTTTTATCTCTTCTTGTCTTTGATATTTTTCTTTTTGGATGTGCCATGTTAATCTATTTTTAATTCTTTGAGTTTATCCCAATTGGATGTATCTGTTCTTTTATTTTCTTTATACTTTTCTATTAATCTTAGCATTTCAATGTTACATTCACTTTTGCTAGATTCGTGAGTAATTCTTTGTGGAACAGAAGTATAAATAAACTCATAAAAAAACTGATTTAATTCAATTACTTTTTGTTTTGGATTTATAAAAATAATCTCATCATCAGAATTATTAATTTTAGTTGATTCTTTAATTATGAACTCTGTTTCATTTTTTATTTTAAAATCTAAATTATCACCACATATGTCGCATGCCATGTCTATTAAAATTCCTTCTAATTCGAATTTAAGTAGATAATTGCTTGAAACCCCATTTCTTTGGAGAAAAAGAGATATTTGAAGCTTAGCATTCTCAAACCTGTCAAAGGTGTATGTCTCAAAGAACTCGTCACTAATTTCAAATTTTATTTTTTTATTAAAATTTTCTTTGTTAAGCTTTAAGCTATACATAACTTGAAATTAGGGTTGCAAATATAATAATTTATTGATTTTTTTAAAGATTAAGACTCGTTCTATTTTTGTAAATCAAACACGCCTGAATTATAGATTGCTTGAAAGAACCAATTTCAGCCATGTTTTTACCAGATAAATCAAATGCAGGACCATGAACTGGTGAGGTTCGAACAATCTCTAGCCCAGAAGTAAAATTAACTCCAGAACTGAATGAACACATCTTAAATGGAATTAATCCTTGATCATGATACATTGATAAAATTGCATCATACTTTTTCAGATTTGATTTGCTAAAAAAACTATCAGCGGGAAACGGACCATCGCATATTATATTTTCATTTTTTATTTTTTTTATTGCTGGAACAATTGTCTCTGTTTCTTCAAAACCTAGAATCCCATTTTCTCCTGCATGTGGATTAAGAGCTAATACGGCTATTTTGGGATGTTTTATAAGAAAATCGTTCTGTAAAGTTTTATGTAAGGTTTTAACTTTAGAGTAAATAGCTTTATCATTTATTCTTTTACTGACCTTATTTAATGCAATATGGCCAGTTAAAAAGGCTATTTTCATTTGATCACTAGTCATTAACATTAGAGATGATCCATGAAACAGATTTTCAAAGTACTCGGTGTGACCAATAAAATCTTTACTGTGTAATTTGACAGTTTCTTTATTAATTGGACATGTGACCAGGCAATCAATCTTTCCAGCCAGTGCAGCTTTAGAAACGTGTTTTAAAGATTGAAGAGCTATGAGGCCAGATTCTTTAGTTGAAGTTCCTAAATTTAAGAGATAATCAGATTTGAAATTGTGCATACAATTAACGACGTTTTCTTCTGCTTGATTTTCTTCCTGAATAAAATTTATTTTTTTTAGATTTATTTTAGCTTTCTCAGCATATTTAGAAACTAAGTTTTTGCAGCAATATAATATTGGATTACAGTATTCAAATAAACTTAAATCTTGGAAGCTTTTTATGATAAGCTCAAGCCCAACTCCATTTATATCACCAACACTAATACCAAGCCTGACTTTTTTCATTAAATTTTTGTGTAGTTTTTAATGAAGTTATAAATAAGTCTGACACCTATGGCTGTTGCTCCTTTGCCTCTGTATCCAAATTCACTGGTTACATAAGTTGGACCTGCAATGTCAAGATGAATCCATGGGTAATCTGTGAAATGAACTAAAAATTTACCAGCAGTTATTGCTCCAGCGAAATCAGCATTTCCTATGTTTCTAATATCAGCTATATCTGACTTCATAAGCTCATCATATTCATCCCAAAAGGGCATTTCTGCCAGTCTTTCATAAACCTCCAATCCAGCTTCTTTTAATTTCTGATGTTGTTTTTCAGCCTTATTATGCATTGATACTATTCCAAAATGTCCAATTGCTCTAGCTGCAGATCCAGTTAAAGTTGCCATGTCAATTACTAACTGAGGATTATATTTTTTTGCATAAGATAAAGCATCAGCTAGAATCATTCTTCCCTCAGCATCAGTATTTAAAACCTCAACATTCGTACCATCGTACATCTCAACAACATCGCCTGGTGCATAAGCATTACCAGAAGGTCTATTATCTGTTGCTGGTATCAGACCAATTACATATACAGGAAGATTACTTTTTGCTACTGCATTAATTGCGGATATAACACAAGCAGCACCTCCCATATCCACCTTCATTATATCCATACCTTTTGTAGGTTTGAGACTCAGTCCACCAGTATCATATACTATTCCTTTACCAACAAGTATTAAAGGTCGTTTATTAACTGCGTTAATTGGTTTATGCTCTAAAATACTGAAACTGGGTTCATCTAAACTCCCTTGATTTACTGCTAATAAACCACCCATTTTCATTTTTTTAATATCACTTTTGAAGAAATGCTTAGTTTTAAAATTATTCTTTTTACCTAATTTTTTAATGATTGTTGCTAGATCTTTAGCTTTAAGATGAGAGAAGGGATCATTAACTAAATCTCTGCAAAGAAATGTTGATTCTATCACAGAAACAAGTTCATCAAAGTTTAAATTTTGGTCCTGAACACTATCTACAATAATTTTTAAATCTTTTTTTTGCTTTTTAAATCTGTCATACTCGTATCCCGTAAGTGCTAATCCTTCTAAAATACAGTTTAAAATATCTGATTTATTTACTGTGTCAATAACATTAATTGTATATTTTGAATCTAATACTTTATTGAGCTTGTGACCAATATTTCTGTAAAACTCCGAATCTTTATAGTTATTTATTTCTTTATTACAGTTTACAAGAACAAAATTTTGATTTAATCTGTTGATAGAAACAATATTCTTTTTACTTGACTTTATCTTATTCAAGAAATATTTTTTTTCCTCTTGACTGATATTTATTTCATTTAGTTGATTTGAGTTTACAAGAAATGTAATTTCATTTTCTGAGTTAGGAATGGATTTTTTTTTGATTGAAATCTGCATATAAATGTTTAATTTTAAACAAAATTAGTTATTAAATTAAACTTTTGTGCTATGTTCACTGGTATTGTAGAAAAAATGGTTGAGGTTAAAAGTCTCGTTGCTTCAAAAAATAATTTGATAATGGAAATATATTTTAAAAATATACATGAGCTAAAGGTAGATCAAAGTATTTCACACAACGGAGCATGCTTAACAGTGACAAAATTAAATGATAGTTCATATCAAGTTGATTTAATAGAGGAAACAATTCAAAGAACTAATTTTAAATATGTCAAAGCTGGGGATTTTTTAAACCTTGAGAGATCTCTCAAGATTGGAGATCGTTTAGATGGACATATGGTTCAAGGGCATGTTGACACTACTGCTAAATGTACTTCAATTGAAATAAATGAAGGTTCATGGAAATATTTTTTTCAATATGATGATGATTCAATAACGGTAGAAAAAGGATCAATAACTGTAAATGGAGTTAGTCTTACAGTTGTTGATTCATTAAAAAATGAATTTTCAGTATGTATTATTCCATATACCTATGAGCATACAAATTTTAAATATTTAAAAATTAATGATTATGTTAATGTTGAATTCGATATTCTTGGTAAGTACATAAAAAAGTTAGTTAATGACAAATAAAATAATGTTATTGGGCTCAGGTGAGTTAGGTAAAGAGCTAGTGATTTCACTAAAGAGATTAGGGCAAACTGTTATTGCTGTTGATAATTATGAAAACGCGCCAGCTATGCAAGTTTCAGATACTTATGAAGTAATTGATATGCTTAATGCTGATGATCTGGAAAAGATTGTTTCAAAGCATATGCCTGACCATATTGTTCCTGAGGTAGAAAGTATAAGAACAGAAAAGTTGTATGATTTTGAGAAGAATGGTATTTGCGTTATACCATCAGCAAAAGCAGTAAATTTTACTATGAACAGGAAATCAATAAGAGATCTTGCTGCAAAGGAATTAAATATAAAAACAGCAAATTATGAATATGCCAGCTCTCTTGAGGAACTAACAGAAGCAGTTAATATTATTGGATTTCCATGTGTTATAAAACCACTAATGAGTAGTTCAGGAAAAGGTCAATCTACAATTTCAGAACCATCTCAAGTAAGAGAAGCCTGGAATTATTCAATTAAGGGATCAAGAGGGGATATAAATGAGGTGATCGTTGAAGAATTCATTTCATTTGATTATGAAATAACTCTTCTAACAGTTACACAAAAAAATAATAATACACTTTTTTGTCCACCAATTGGGCATATTCAAAAAAGTGGAGATTATCAACAAAGCTGGCAGCCAGCAAAAATGAATCAAAATGTTTTAAAAGATGCACAAGAAATATCAAAGAAAATTGTTGAGAAATTAAGCGGATGTGGAATTTGGGGTATTGAATTCTTTGTCAAAAAAGATGTTGTATTCTTTTCTGAGCTATCTCCCAGGCCTCACGATACTGGTATGGTTACTTTAGCGGGTACTCAAAACTTTTCCGAGTTTGAGTTACATGCTAGAGCTATTCTTGGACTTCCTATTAAGGATATATATTTAATTCAAAATGGAGCTTCATCAGTTATTTTATCACAACACAACTCAATTGATACTCCAACTTTTACTGGTCTTGAAAAAGTAAGTCAAATTACAAATACCGATGTTAGAATTTTTGGAAAGCCTAGTTTAAGAGTAAATAGAAGAATGGGAGTTGCGCTTTCTTATGGACCAGAGCCGGTCGAAAAATTAATTGACAAAGCAAAGGCAGTTTCATCTCAAATAAAATTTAGTTGATTTTTAGTTAGACTTATCTACCCAATCACCATTTTCTTTAATTAAGTCAATCAAGGCATCAACAGCTTCACTTTCAGGAACATTTTTCTTGACAACAGTTTTTTCCTTATAAAGAGTAATTTTTCCAGGGCCAGTACCAACATATCCATAATCTGCATCAGCCATTTCACCAGGACCGTTAACAATACACCCCATAATTCCAATTTTAACTCCTTTTAAGTGATCTGTTACTTTTCTGATTTTAGCTGTCGTTTCTTGCAAATCAAATAGAGTCCTTCCGCAACTTGGACATGAAATATATTCTGTTTTAGAAATCCTTGTTCTACTAGCTTGAAGAATACCAAAGGAAATGGAGTTAAGCATTTTGTTTGAACAATTATTTGAAGAAATACAAATACCATCTCCAAGACCGTCAATTAAAAGTGACCCAATATCAATCGATGCTGATATTTGTAGTTGCTCGTCATCGTTAAATTCATATTTTCTTGAAATTATAATTGGATTTTCTATTTTTTCCTCCATCAGTTCAAAGAAAAATTTTCTCATTGCAGCTATGCAATTAATATTCTCAGACTCTAGAAAAATTACTAGTGATTTGTTGTTTTTTAAAATATCAATTGACGAAGGTGTAATCTCATCATCATAAATTTTTAAAAAATTTAAAGTTTCACTAAAGTCTTTAATTTTTTCATACTCTTTAAGATTAAAAATTGGAAATCCTTTCTTGTGCTTTATCCAAGATGAATAGTTTGAAATTATTCTTAGCGTTCCGGGAATTTCAAAGTTAATTTCGTTCTCACCAATATAAATAAAATCAGATGCCATTTCTGAAATATGCCATTTGTCTAAAGGAACAGAGTACCTGTAACCAAGTGAAAAAAATGAAGCTTGAGTGATTTTTTTTCTGTTTGATAAATCTGAAATTACTATTGGAACATTTTTGTTACCAATATTTTCAATTTGAAAGGTTTTTCTTTTCTCATACTGGAAATAATCAATTTGATGTTGTTTAGTCTCAGCTATTTTTTTGTGGTTATGTATGTTTTTGAAATGATCCAGAATTTTTTGAGCAACTGGCATTTCATGCTCAGGAGCCTCAGTTAATGACACTCTAATTGTATCACCAATACCTTCACTAAGAAGCGTCCCGATTCCAACTGCTGATTTAATTCTTCCATCTTCACCCTCTCCTGCTTCAGTGACTCCAAGATGTAGAGGATATTTCATACCTTCTTTAATCATCTCGTTTACTAACAATCTGTATGCATAGACCATAACTCTAGTATTTGATGCTTTCATTGAGATGACAATGTTATGGTAATCATGTTTTCTACATATTCTTATAAACTCTAAAGCTGACTCTACCATTCCCTTTGGTGTGTCGCCATATCTACTTAAAATTCTATCTGAAAGAGAACCGTGGTTGGTTCCTATTCTCATACTTGTATTATTTTGCTTACATATTTGTACAAGTGGTGTAAATTTCTCTTCAATTCTTAGTAATTCATTATTGTAACTTTCATCGGTATAATCTATCTCTTCGAACTTTTTTTTGTCAGCATAGTTGCCAGGGTTAATCCTTACTTTTTCAACGATTTTTGCAGCTATCTCTGCTGCATTTGGAGTGTAATGAATATCTGCAACTAGAGGAGTTTTATAACCTTTTAATCTTAACTCATTTTTTATGTTGGTAAGATTTTCAGCATCTTTTTTACTAGGCGCTGTTATTCTAACAAGTTTACATCCTGCATCTATCATTCTGATAGATTCATCAACTGTTGCAGAAGTGTTCATTGTGTTTGCAGTTGTCATCGATTGAATATGAATTGGGTTTTTACCACCAATAGCTATTGGGCCAACCTTTACCTCAATGGTTTTGAATCTTGTATAATTAGAAAGGTTTTCGAAGTGTGACATTAGTTTTTGACAAACTTCTTAATATATTTCTTGTCGTCTGAAATAATTTCAATAAAATACGATCCACTATTCACGTTCTTGATATCAATTACCTCATTAACCAAATTTATACAATCTTTCTTTTCAATTATCCTACCAACTTTGTCAACGATTGATATACTAACAGGATTATATATACTTGAGCTAATTGTTATCTGATTTTTAGCTGGATTAGGGAAAATGCTTATTGGAGTATTGAAATTTTCAACTCCTGCTGTATTGTTTGTAACTCTGAATTCATGATGTATGAAGGAGCCGAAATCGCAATCAAAAATTTTGAACCAGGAAGCTCCAATATCTCTGAATCTAATCATACCTGCACCGTCATTGTTAGCCCAGAAATCTAATCCGTCATCATCTACATCAGTTACCTTGAATGTATAGCATCCCGGAGCAAATTGAACAGTGTCTCTGTACTGGGTATTTGATATAAGTATACCAGAATTATAAATCATATTATCAGAATTATCAGTAATTTCCCATGATGTCTCTGAGTATTGAGTTAGAGAATTTATTACACCACTATTGGTTTGAACCCATATTGTAAAAATATCATTGTATTCTGGAGGATATTCAAAGTGACTGCTCATTGAGTTGTTTAAAACATACTCATCAAAGCCACCATTAGGACTTGTAATAGTAACGTTGAAGATAGTATTAGTAGATTGATTCCATAGACTCTGAGGATCTGGTAATTTAACGGTATCTTTTTGCATGAACGATAGATTACCACTCCATTGGAATGTTTCTTGGTTTGGTGATCCTTCAACCCAATAGTTAATGATCAGAGATGTCAAATTTGTTGATCCAGTATTTTGAATAACAACTTCAGGCTTTGAACATATTGGGTTTTTTCTTGAGTTAATAACTTTATTAGTTGGAGATAATATGTCTGTAATTCTTGCATCCAAGTTAAAGTTTGGTGTCCCATAGCTAATTAACTGACTGCTAACCCAGTAATTTGATGACCCAGTTGCGTTGTTTAGCCCATAGTCAAATGTATGTTGTTGACCTGGAGTAACGAGACTTGTTATGTCAAATTCATTAACATCAGAAGCTTGCCCAGGGCACCATCCGGCTCTATCATAAATCCAAGTACCCCCTTGTGGGTATACAGGATTTTCAGCACATTCAGTCCATACTCTCCATGTGTTTTTATTTGAAGGGTTATTGTCAACATCAATGTAATGATTTCTTGGAATAAATTCCCCTTGCTGTCCATGTCCAGTGACCACAGTGTTAATTTTAAATGTACTTGCACTGGAAAGCATTTTATGAGATCGTGGTTCAAAACAGTCATCATTCATGATGCTTGTGTAACTTTTTGATTGAGGCCTCCAAATTTGCTGCATTTCAAGAACATCTCTTGGGGGGGTTCCAACAATGAAATAAAACTTTATATCCATATCCTCTTGCCATTGTCCACCTCCACTAACAGTGATCCTCTTATTTCCTTTAAAAATTGGAGCATAATCGGTTAAATCAAAATACCAAGTTTTACCTTCAGGACCTAAATCTAAACCAATTCCGTATGGTGTTACAAAAGACATTATTTGAAAGGCCATTGGGTATCTTTTGTAATAGTTAATTTGGGAAATATTAATTACGCCTGTGGAAACCATTGTATCAATATTTATGACATTTCCTAAGCTGTCAGTTGTGTAGCTATAAGGTTGCCAATAAGTATTAACAGATAATGTGTCTATAACATCATGAAGTAAACTATTGCTATTGGAAATTATACCCATTTCATAAATAGTATCTGCACTGGCGAGTACAGAATCAATAATGATGTTTCCTAGAGAGTCAATTGTTTGTAAGTAATTATAAATAGGATAATTGATATAAGGGTAATTTGATCCATTAAAATTAGTGATTGAATGACTAGCTGTTCTATTAAGAATTGAGTCTATTCTGGTGCTGTCATGTATATAAGTGTGACAGCTGTAATCCCATTCTCCACATGCTACATTATTTCCTCCTGACTGATTTACCTGACCATCTTTGCATCTCATACTATAAGACATAATAATCTTCTCAAAAGTTAAATTTGGATCATTAGGGAAATGAGCAATAGTATCTCTTGGAGGACCCCATGCTTGTCCGTAGGTCATGCTGTAGTCAAATGTTTGTACAACAATAGTGTCTCCAGGGTTTTGAGCAAAACCAAATGTAACAGAGAACATTATCAGTAATAGATATATTTTTTTCATTATTGTTCTTTTTTTTCCGATTGATTAAATTCAGCAACCCCACCTGAAACAATTAACTTCATAACTTCACTTGATGAAGCATCTATTGGAGTTATATATTTCTTTTCTACTACGTAAAGATTTCCAGAAAAGTTATAAGAGTGAGGAATATATACCAATACTCTTCCTTCATTTATTTTTAATTTTTCTAAATCCTCGTTTGTAATAAATCCAATTCTCTCAATTGTTGAATTATCAAAAATTTTAACAAAAACTGCTTGTTTAAACCCTTTCTTTTTACCAATAAATGCTCCCATTAAATCCTTAACAGAGGAGTATATAGTTTCAAGCAATGGAGCTTTCTTTAGAATTCTTTTAAAGAAAGCATTAATAGGACTTTTTATAACAATAGATCCAATGAAGCCAATAATGATGATTGAAAATATTACAACAATTAGGCCTAGACCAGGCACTTTGAAATCAAAAATATTTTCTAAACTTCTGATGACCCAAATCGCTACATAAGATGTTACTGCAATAGGTACTATATATAATAAACCTTGTAAAAAGTAATAAATTAATTTTTTTATCATACAATAAATAATCAGATTTAAAGTTATAAAAATATAAAATCTAAACTTTTTAGCATGAACAAATTAACAACAATAGCAATATTATTCTTTTTCTTCTTTAATGATGTATATTCTCAAACAGTAGTTAACTTAAAAAAAAATAAATCAGAGAAAATTATAACTAAACCTGAGAAAAATAAATACATTGATAAAAATGGAAATATTTACTATAAGAAGAAAAAAAGAAAAAAGAAAAATAGAGTTGTTATTAAAAAACCTATCAGAAAAAAAGCAAAGATTAATAATCCAAAATACAAAAAGAGAGGATATGTTTGGGTAGGTGGTCATTGGAAATGGAGTCCTTTCTATCAGCAATATGTTTGGATTTCAGGAAAATGGAAGAAAAAAAAGATAGGTTACAAATGGAAAAAAGGATATTGGGAAAGCATGCCTACTGGTTTTTTGTGGGTTGATGGCTGTTGGGTTCCGATGACCTACTAAAATTTATTAACTATCTTTGATTTTGTCAAAGATTTATTTAATGAATTTAAAAACAAAGAGGATTATAAAAATAATTGTTCTCCTAATCTTTTTTACCAGCGAAGTTTTAGCTCAGTTCAGTGGCTTTGCTCTGTATAACAGACAAGGCAACACTACAACATATTTAATTGATGAGAATGAAAATATAGCTCATACCTGGAATTTAAGTACAGAATGCAATTACACCGTTCTTCTTAAAGACAATGGAAATATTGTTAGAGGAACAAAAAATAATACCCAGACAGGAGGAACAAACAATTCTTTAGGAGGTGCTGCAGATGCAGGAAGAGTACAAGAGATTGATCCAAACGGAAATGTTGTTTGGGATTTTATTTATTCAAGCTCGAGTGTTTTATCGCACCATGATATATGTCTAATAGGAGATAATGTTTTATTAACTGCTTGGGAAGTCAAATCACAAGCTGAGCTTATTAATACAGGCTTTACAGGAAATGTTTCTAACTCTGGAAAGTGGCCAACTCATTTTGTTGAAATTGAGGGAAATCCAAATACAGGCACAGCCCAAATTGTTTGGGAGTGGCATATTTGGGATCATTTATGTCAAGATGTAGATCCAAATAAGCCAAATTATGTAAATAATATTTCAGATCACCCCGAGCTAATTGATATTAATATTATACAAAATAGTGGAGGAGGACCTGGAGGAGGTGGAGGTGATTGGTTTCATGTTAACGGAGTAGATTATAATCCTGATTTGGATCAAATAGCCTTTTCTTCGAGATTCTCAAGCGAGATATATATAATAGATCATAGTACCACAACTGCAGAAGCTGCAAGTCACACAGGTGGTAACTCTGGAATGGGTGGAGATATCCTTTACAGATGGGGAAATCCTGCTAACTATGGTATGACAGGCCAAAGAGTGATCCCTAATGCAGTACACGATGTAAGATGGGTCAAAGACGATGGAAGACCATTAGGTGGGCACTTACAAATTTTTAATAACTCTGGAGGAGGTAATAATCAGTCAACTGTTGATGCTATTCTGACTCCAGTAAATGGATATACTTATTTTAGAAGTTCTGGCCAACCCTATGGTCCAAGTAGCTACACGTCCAGATATTTTTGTCAATATTCAGCACCTGGTCAATCAGCATCTGATAGAATGTCCAATGGTAACATTTTTGTTAATGCATCTGGAGGACAAGGTGGTGCTGGTGTAATGTATGAAGTTGACTCATTAAACAATATTATTTGGGGACCATACAATGCTCAATCTCAAAAAGCTTTCAGATATGAGTGTGATCACCCAGGAATACAAGTTCTAAAAGACTATATGAACACAAGTAGTACATCATGTTTTAATGCTTCTAGTATTGAGGAACTAAATAATCCGATACTTTTTTATCATCACAACAGTTTAATAAAATATGACAATATAAATGAAATAGCTGAAGAACTTATGATTTTTTCATCAGATGGAAGAGTAGTTTATAAGAGTAAAGATTTAAAATCTAACATTAGCACAAAATTTATAAGTAAAGGATTATACTATATCAAATATAAACTTAGGAACCGACAATTCATACAAAAGATAGTAATTTGAGAAAAATTAATATAATATACTTAACTTTCGTTTTGATTTTTATATCTAATCTTTCTAAGGCTCAATCTTCTTTTTATGAGACTGATTCACTAAAAGAGATAAGAATTTATTTTTATGAACCCAACTGGCAATCCACTCTAGATAGTTTGTATATTATTGGTAATGATCAAAGAATATTAGCATATTTAATTATTGATGGAGAACAATATGATAGTGTGGGAATTAGGTATAAAGGGTTTAGTTCTGTTTCAGTAAATACTATAAAGAATCCTTTTAATATAAAATTAAATTATGTTAAAGGAAAACAAGATTTAGACGGCTACAAAAAAATAAAGTTGGCAAATATAATATATGACCCCAGTTTTTTGAGAGAGGTTTTATCATATGAAATTGCCAGAAAGTACATGCCAGCTCCAAAAGCAAATTTTGCTAATGTATTTATTAATGACACATTATGGGGTTTGTATACTAATGTTGAGGCAATTAATAGAGATTTTGTAAGTACAAACTTTGGAGAAAGGCACAATCCATTTTTTAAATGTGAGCCTGACAATCTTGATATAAGTATTGGTGGTGAAAACTCAAATTTGAGTGATTCACATGGTAGTGATAGCGCTGATTATTATGACTATTACAGATTAGAATCTTCATATGGTTGGTCTCAATTATACGGACTAATTGATACACTAAATAACTTCCCAAACTCATTAGATGATAACTTAAACATTGACAGAACGTTGTGGATGCATGCATTCAATTATGTTCTAGTTAATTTCGACTCCTATATTGGCTATTCACAAAATTATTATTTGTATCAAGAATTAACAAAACAATTTAGCCCTCTTATTTGGGATTTAAATATGTCATTTGGAGGTTTTAGATTGACTGATGCATCTGCACTTTATTTTAATGGCTTTTCAATTCCACAAGCTCAAAATATGGATCCATTTGTTCATCATAATAATATGTCACTATCACCTAGACCACTGATGAGAAATTTATTTGCTAGTGAAAGAAATAGAAAAATGTATCTTGCTCATATTAGAACTATTGTTAGTGAAAACTTTACTAATCAGAGTTATATAAATAGAGCTAACCAAATGAGATCACTGATAGATGCTCATGTCCAAAACGATACAAATAAATTTTATACACACTCTGATTTCCTTTCAAATCTTAATAATTCTGTAAGTCTGGTGAATGGAGATTGTCCAGGTATCACTCAGTTAATGAGCAGTAGAGAAAATTACTTATCTAATTATGCAGGCTACAATGGAAATCCAGATATTACTAATGTTAATTGTCCAACAAATTATAATTTAGGAGATGACATCTTTATCAATGCAACAGTTTCTAATGTTGACAGTGTATTTCTAAATTTTAGGTTTGGTGATAATATGAAATTTACAAGTATTAATATGCTTGATGATGGTAATAATAATGATGGATTGCCAAATGATGGTATTTTTGGTGCAAAAATTTCAAATACTTGTAATAAGATTGATTTTTATGTATATGCTGAAAATAATATTGCTGGAGAATTTTCCCCTGCAAGAGCAGCTTTTGAGTATTACTCAGTTAATGTGAATCTTCCAGCTTCAAGTATTGTTATCAACGAGCTGATGTCAAATAATGTTAGTGCGGTTGAAGATCCTGCTGGTGAAACAGATGATTGGATAGAGTTATATAACTCCACTAACTCTTATATTAATGTTGAAGATTTATTTTTATCAGATACATCAACAAATCTTCTTAAATGGCAGTTGCCTTCAATTGCAATTGAGCCGTATGGTTACTATATAATTTGGGCTGATGAACAAAAGCAAGAAGGTTTTAATCATGCGAATTTTAGACTTTTCAACTTTGGAGAGAAAATTACTTTGTCAAATTCAAGTGGTGTAATATTTGATTCAATCACAATTGCTCCTCAACCTGCTGATATAGCATTTGCAAGATCTCCAAACGGTTTTGGCTCATTTGTTTTGCAACCACATACCTTTAACAGAAGTAATAATTTATTGATAAGCAACAATGAAATAATTAAAGAAAAGATTCAAATTTTCCCTAATCCATCGAATAAGTATTTGAATTTTAGTCAGAAATCTAATTTTACAATTTTCGATATGTTTTTTAGAGAAGTGATGAATGGAGAAAACTCTGATTTTATTTCAATTGAAAGACTTAATAGAGGAACTTATTTTATTCGCATCAGCGATACTGATCAAATAGTTAAATTGATTAAAATATAACGCTAGGTGAGATTATTACTATTTTTTTTACTACTTAGCTGTTCTTTATTTACAAAATCACAAAACATTGAAAATTTTTATAGTACTGATGGTTTAGTTAGTGATTTTATTACATGCATCGACACAGATAATAGTGGCAATATATGGATTGGTACAAATAATGGAGTTTCATATTTTGATGGGACATCATTTACTAATTATAATGTTTCAGATGGTATTATCGATAACAATATTTTATCTATCAAATGTGGTTTAAATAATGAAGTATATGTTGGGACAAACTTTGGGTTAAGTGTTTATAATGGTAGTAATTGGCTGTCATATGATATACTTTCAGGACTATCAGATAACAAAATTGTAAATATAGATATTAATCAAGGTGGTGATGTTTGGTGCTCCCATGCAAACTTCAGCTCTGGAGTTAGTGTCTTTGATGGTGCCAGTTGGTCAGTAATTAATCCAGGTAATTTCATTCTTTCATGTGATTTTGATGTTCTTGGGAATGCATGGTTTGCAAGTTTGTTAGATGGAGTAATAGTAGATAGCGCGAATAATAATTTCTCAAATATTAATACAAATAATAGTAATCTGATTAGTAATGGAATTACCGATATACTAATTGATCAATATAATAGAAAATGGGTAGGGACAAATAGTGGGTTATCAGTATTTGATAACAACAATAATTTTATTGAAAACCATACAATTATGTATTCCCTTCCACCTCCTGATACTTTAAATCCAGTAGTAGAGATTGATATTGATTCCTGGAACAGAATATGGGTGGCAATTTATGTAGGCTATCTTGCCGAAGGTGGTGTAGCTTTTTATAATGGATCGATTTGGCAAGATTTTGATATTTCTGATGGAGTTGCTGGTCCAAATGTAACTTGCTTAAAAGTAGATTATAACAACAATGTTTGGGTTGGGACTTCAACGGGCCTATCTAAAATCACCCCGCTTCCTAGTAACTCATTAATCTTCGAACAAAACAAAAAGCATAAAGTATTTCCCAATCCTTCAAAAGATTATGCAATTATACATTCAAGTATTAATCAAAAATTATACATTACTGATTTATATGGGAAAAAAGTCAGTTTACAAATAGATAGGTTCTCAAATCACTCTGAGATGAATACCAGGAGCTTGTCAGCTGGTATCTACTTTATAAATCTAATTGAAAATAATCAAAGGACAGTTCATAGACTAGTAGTTAACTAGTTGTTCAATTGAATTTGTTGAAAAATAAGTACCTCATTTATATTTCAAAGTGAATTCATTAATAAATTTATAAAAATTCAAATGATGAAAAAATTATTAATATTCTCATCGATATTTTTGTTTTCATGTGTAACACCTACGATTCATAACGATCTTGTTAAGCAAAATGAGTACAATAAGAACAGAGCAAATGAAAAAGATTTAAAAAACTTAAAACTTCAAAATGAAATCATAGAATTAAATAATTCAGTTAGGCTAGCACAAGAAAATCTCAAAAAAATCAAAGAAGATTCAATAAATAATGGCCAAGCATATAAAAGTTTGAATAGCAAGTATCAAGACCTTAGTGAGGCATATGATTTGTTGTCATCAAAAAGTTCAAGATTTATGTCAGAAAAAGCCAAAGAAACAAAAAGGCTTATTGAGAAGTTAGATGATTCACAAATGAAATTAATTTCTAAGAAAGAAGAACTTCAATCACTCTCTGATTCAATTCAGTTTCAAAAAGATATGCTTACAAAAGCAAATAAAGAACTTGATTACAGATCTTTGAGAGTTAAAGAGCTTGAATCAATCATAAATAAGAAAGATTCTATGGTTACTGCTTTAAAGGCAAGAATTTCAAGTGCACTTTCTGGACTAGAAGGAAATGGCTTAACAATTGAAAAAAGAAACGGAAAAGTATATTTATCGTTAGAGGAAAGTTTACTTTTTCCCTCAGGCAAATATGATGTAAACAATGAAGGCGTAAGTGCGCTAAATAAATTGTCAGAAGTTTTATCAAATCAACAAGAGTTAGAGATTATTGTCGAGGGGCATACAGATAGTATACCTTTGAGTGGCAGAGGCTTAGTAAAAGATAATTGGGACTTAAGTGTTTTGAGAGCTACCTCAGTAGTTAAGGTTTTAACTAACAATTCGCAGATTAAATCATCTCAATTAATGGCCGCTGGTAAGGGCGAGTTTTCACCTATAATGACTAATTTAACTGTAGAGGGAAGAAGTGCAAATAGAAGAATAGATATCATACTATCACCTAATCTTGATGAATTTTTTAATTTACTTGACTAATAGGTTACTTCTTTTTATTTAATATTTACTTTAAAGTTTTATTTAAATTTGCATAGCTTTTATGAAACATTTTTACATAATATTATTGTTTTTTTCTTGCTACTTAGTAAGTGCTCAGTCAATTTACGACCCAACTGTCAAGTATGACGCAGGTGGCGGATTATTTGATCATGATTCGTTAAGAAGTATCTATTTAGATTTTTATAATCCAAACTATCATCAAGTATTGGTTAATTCTTGGTTTTATAACCCTGATTTAAGGATACCAGCGGTTTTAACAATTAATAATATTGATTATGATAGTGTCGGCGTGAGATACAAAGGTAACTCAACATTTTGCTTGCCTAATGATGCGTCAAATCAAAAGGTGCCATACAATATTGACATTAACTATTTTGTTGGAGGCCAAAAGGTGATGGGATATAAGAAAATGAAATTAGCTAACGCATGGATGGATCCAACATTTATGAAGCAAGTCATTTCTGCAAAAATTTATCAAGAGTATTTGCCAGCTGGGGAATCAAATCTCGTTAAATTATTTTCTCAAGGCAATTATTTAGGAATGTATGTTAATGATGAGTCAATTAATAAACAATTTTTAGATAAGCACTTTGATGAAAAAAACGGACCCTTATTTAAATGTGATAACATAGATCGATTTTGTGATACTGTTGGGGCACCATCTGCTATGCCTCCTAATCTCAACTTTTTAGGAGATGACTCAACTCTATATTATAATTCATATGATATGAAATCTGATCACGGTTGGACTGAGCTTGTTGATTTAATAAAAACTATTGTTTATGAATTTCAAAATGTAGATAGTGTGTTGAATGTGGATCGTACCTTATGGGCTTTCGCAGCTAATCAAACTCTACAGAATCTAGACTGCTACAACACTTATTATGTTCATAATTATTATTTGTATCAAACTGAAGACGGTCTTTTTCAAATGATACCATGGGATTTAGATAATAGCTTCGCAGGAGCAATCATGGGTTGGAACTTTTGGAACCAATCTGCAATTTATGAATACGATCCGTATTATGTGGGTGGTCCATACACTGGACCAATGGGAGCACCACAGCCATGGGAATGGAGGCCATTACTTGATAAGCTTTTAAATAATGACCTCTACAGAAAAATATACACAGCTCATTTAAGAACAATTTTAAACGAATCCTTTGATACAACTAAAATCAGAACATATATAAATGACTATCAAGTAAGAGCTAATAATGATGTAAATAGTGACATCAACAAACAATTTAGTCTATCACAATACTATGATAATACAGAAAACCCTATTTGGACAGGATGGGGATTTGGTGGTATCATGAAAACAATGATTGAAAGAAAGCAGTTTCTAATGAATCACCCCGAGGTTAACTATGTTCCACCTGTTTTAACTTCTCATAACTTTAATAATAACGTTTTTACAATATATTCTTCAAATACTGATAAGGTTGAGCTAATGGTGTCAACTAATAAACAAAAATCAAAATTCAAATCATTTTTAATGAATGATGATGGAATTAATGGAGACCTCACTGCAGGAGATGGATTTTTTAGCACAACTTTTGATTTACAAAACTATAACGATACAATCAATTATTATTTTAGGTCTGAAAATATTGATGCGATATCATTACTTCCTGAGAGGGCTGAATATTTTTTCTTTCAAATGGCTCCATTAGCTACTTCATCCACCAACTCCCAACTGATTTCAGAAAAGAAATTAGTTGAAGTTTTAGATGTTTTAGGAAGAAAAACAAATCAAGTTACAAATAAGCCAGTTCTGTTTATTTATGATGATGGAACAGTTGAAAAAAGATTTCAAATAAAAAGATAAATATTTAAAAATGTTTGGATTATTTAAGAAAAAATCAAAAAAAGAGAAACTTCAAAATCAATATAATAAGTTAAAAAAAGAGGCATTTGAATTGTCGAAGTTTGACAGAAAAAAAAGTGATGAGCTTGAAAAAAAAGCAGATGATGTTTTGAAGGAAATTCAAAAATTGAATTAGTTTATTATTAGAAACTAATTAAAAAACTATTTTTACCAAATTATTAACTAAAACAAAAAAAATGAAAAATTTATTTTATGCATTATTCTTTGTGTTATTTGCATGTACATCACCAAACACTACCCCAGATATGACATTATACAATGCTAATCTTGAAATTGTAAAAAAAGCAATGGCATGTTATGAAACACCTCAAGATTTTGAGACCTTTAAAACTTTAATCTGCGAAAGCGTTAAACATCAATCACCAATGTATGGTCAAGGAGTTGTAGACTATGATGGTGTAATGGGGCAGGCACAGTTTTATATGAACGGATTTTCAAATGTAAAGTTTGAAAATGCCAAGTGGTTACCTGGTGTTGATACTGTAAATTATCAAAACAATGGAAGTGTGAGGGTTTACGGAACTTGGACTGGAACTAGTAACGCTTCAGGAAAAGAATTTGCAGTTGATTCTTATCACTATTTTTATGTTAAGGATGGTAAAATTACTGCATCAGGAGATTATTTCGATGCTACTGGTATGGTAATGGCACTAGCTCCAGATCAAGAAATGGGTAAATAAGAATTTGTTTTATAAAAAAAAAGACCCAAGTTTTTACTTGGGTTTTTTTTGCGGGAGTTTCTTTATAATTATACATTTCTGCTGAGATAATTTTCAAATCAATATCTTTTTCTTTGTAATACCCTTTTTCTTTAGCAACAAAAAAACCGATGTGATTAATATTTGGTGTCCAGTCAAGAGCTAATTTAATTTTGTTCATGATTTAATAACTTAAATAACCAATGTAATTTATTAAATATTAAGATTGATTAAAGCATTTTAATAAACTATAAATTTTAAGTTTAGTGTTTTTGTTCTTTAATTAAATCAGTAACAATTTTAGCAGAGAGTAAGCATAATGGTATACCTCCTCCAGGGTGTACACTTCCACCGCAAAAGAAAAGATTTTTTATTTTGTTAGAGAAATTAGAATGTCTCAACAAAGCAGAAAATTTATCATTGCTTGACGCTCCATACAATGATCCATTTGATGAGTTTGTTTTTTTTTCAATATCTAACGGGCTAATTACTTTTTCAAAATCAATATAATTTTCTAAATCAATTTTTAAATTCTTATTTAATTTTTTGATAATATTTTTTTTTGCAGATTTTATTAAATCACTCCAGTCTTGTCCATAGTTATTTGGCACATTAATCATTGTAAACCAGTTTTCACAGTTTACAGGTGCATCTTCAATATTTTCTTTTGAGGTTATATTAATATATATTGTTGGATCTTTAGAGATTTTTTTATTTAGAAAAATATCATCAAATTCTTGTTTGTAATCAGCAGAAAAGAAAATATTGTGGAGATCTAATTCTTTAAATTTTTTCTTGACGCCCCAAAGGAAAATAATGGCTGAACTACTCTTTTCATTTTTTGTAACATTACTTGGTGTAATTTTCTTTGACATTAAGCCGTAAGTGTGTTCAATGTCAGAATTACTTATTACAATATCAGAAATAATTTGCTTTTGATTTACAACTAAACCAATTGCTTTTTTATTTTTGATTATTATTTCATTTACCTCAGATTTAAAATTAAACTCAACTCCAATTTCTACAGCAAGTTCAAAAAGTTTTTTTGAAATCATTCTCATTCCTCCTATTGGGAAATATACTCCATAATGTTGCTCTAAATGCGGTATCATAGACATTATTGCAGGAGTTTTGTATGGTGATGAGCCATTGTATGTTGCAAATCTATTGTAAAATTGAGCTAATCTTTTATCGCTAAATGTGTTATCATTAAAATCAGATAAGTTTTTAAAAATCCCAAGCTTTCCAATATTTAAAATAGCTTTGAAAGTTTCTAATGATAAGTAACTTGATATTTTGTGCAAGGACTTTCTCAAAAAAATACCATTTGTTAAATCATATTTTTTCTTATTTAGTTCAAAATAATTTATTAATTCATTTTCACTTACATTAAAAGTTTTAGAGGCTATCTTTGCAAACTCTTTTTTTTCAGCGGGTGCATTAAATCGCGTACCATCTTCATAAAAATAATTACATATATATTTTTTCTTTTTGAAATTTAGATAGTTATCAATTTTTTTGCCAGTTAATTCAAAAATTTCTTCAATTAGATCTGGCATCGTTAACAATGAGGGGCCAATATCAAATCTATACCCCATCATTTTTAGCTCATCTATTTTGCCTCCAAAAGATTTATTTTTTTCATAGATTTTGACATTATATCCTTCATTTTTTAATCTAATAGCACAAGAAATACCAGCTATGCCTGAACCTATGATTGAGATATTTTTTGTTTTGTTTTTTTTTGAACCAATCAATTTTATATAATCTTTTATATAAAAAGTTATGCAAAATTAATAACAATTATTTAGAATTGAAATAGTTTTAAAAAGAATCTAATTTGCTTTTTATTTAGATATAAGCTTATTATTCAGAAATAAAATAAATTAAATAAAGAAAAGCTGAGTAAAGATAGATTAAAATAAACCGACAACAATAAATGTTTTTTTAGCATAAAGTAATCGTATAAATAATTTACAAATCTTTAAAAAAGATAGCTTAAAAAACATAAAATAATTTCAAATATTGAAGATGTGAAAAGAGAGTTAGATATTGTTATAATATCAGATGTTCATTTAGGTACTTATGGGTGCCATGCTGATGAGCTTATACATTACTTGAACTCTATAAAGCCTAAAATTTTAATCCTCAACGGTGATATTATTGATATCTGGCAATTTAGAAAAAGTTATTGGCCAAAATCACATATGAAAGTTGCAAAAAAAATAATAAGTTTTGCAAGTAAAAAAACAGACATATATTATATCTCAGGCAATCATGATGAGATGTTAAGAAAGTTTACTCCTCTAGATTTAGGAAGATTACATTTTAAAGACAAGTTAGTACTGCATGTTAAAAATAAAAAACTTTGGGTGTTCCATGGTGATATTCTTGACTTCACTATGAAAAATGCCAAGTTTTTAGCAAAGCTTGGGGGTATAGGTTATGATTTCCTTATCATTTTAAATCGTTTCATTAATCAGTTTTTATTATTAATTGGTCGTCAGAAGGTGTCTTTTTCAAAACGAATAAAAAATAGTGTAAAAAAAGCAGTGAAATTTATTGGAGATTTTGAAAATACTGTTGCTGAAATTGCTATCCAAAATAATTATGATTTTGTTTCTTGTGGTCATATTCATCAACCAGCTATTAAAAATATAACTATTGGAAATAAAACAGTGACGTATTTAAATTCTGGCGATTGGGTTGAAAGCCTAACAGCTTTGGAATATAAAGACGAAGAGTGGAAAATTTTTAATTTTCATACAGATTATATTAAAAGTATAAACATAGAAAATGAAAAAAAAGTGGATCTAGATTCTAACTTGAAACATGATTTTTTATGAAAATACTTTATGGTATTCAAGGCACGGGAAATGGACATATTAGTAAAGCAGAGACAATTTACCCTATACTAAAAAAATATGCAGATGTAGATATATTAATTTCAGCTTCTAATTATAGTCTAAAACCTAGTTTTCCCGTAAAATATAAAAAAAAGGGAATTTCATTTTCAGTTACAAGAGGTCAAATAAATTATTGGTTAACTTTAAAAAATTTAGATCTTAAAACTTTTCTGATTGATATTAACTCAATCTCCTTTGATAAATACGATTTAGTAGTATCAGATTTTGAACCTATTACATCTTGGGGCGCTAAAAAATACGGTATAAAATCTTTGCAAATCAGTCATCAAGCAGCTTTTAATTCAATGAAATCACCACGACCGTTCATTATTAATCCATTCGCTGAGCTCATAATTAAATATTTCGCCCCAACAAATGAATATATTGGTCTGCATTTTAAAAAATATTCGGATAATATTTCTAATCCAATAATCAAAAAAAGTATTTTAAATTTAAAAACTACAGATGAAAGTCATATTACGATTTATCTACCTTTTGAAGATGATGAAACATTAATTGATATCTTTTCAAAAATTCAAAATCATACTTTTCATGTATTTAAGCCCAACATTGTAAAAGAATATTCAAATAAGAATATTATATTTAAATCTATCTCAACTCAAAAATTTGATAAAAGTCTAGCTTCTTGTCACGGAGTAATATGTAATGCTGGTTTTGAAACTCCATCAGAAGCTCTTTTCCTGGGCAAGAGATTAATAGTAGTTCCTGTAAAAAAGCAATATGAACAGGAATGTAATGCAGTAGCATTAAAAAAAATAGGTATCACTGTTATCAAAAAATTAAACAGGAAATCACTTGACTTAATAAATGAGTGGTTAATGATGAAACCCATAAAAATGACATTTAAATCAAATTTTGAAGATTACTTAGTTCGTAAAATAAGTAAAATGGTTAACAAAGTTAATTGCAAGCTGCATTAAAAATTTTAAAATATATTCATGAGTAATAAAATATTCGTTATAGATACTTCAGTAATTTTATACGATTCCAGTTGTATTTTTTCTTTTAAGGATAATAGGATAGCCATACCAATTTGTGTTTTGGAAGAAATGGATGGTCTAAAAAAAGGGAACCAAAATAAAAATTATCAAGCGCGAGAGTTCATTCGCTATTTAGATTCTTTATCCTCAAAAAACATATCAAAAAGGTGGATTAGTATGACGCCTGACTCTGATGCAAAAATTAAAATTATTTGTAAAGACTTTTTATCAGTGACAAATGATAATAAAATAATTGAAACTGGCTTATTTTTAAAAGAAAAACATAAAAAAGATTTCCAAGTCATCTTGGTTTCCAAGGATATTAATCAAAGAGTCAAAGCTCGCGCATTATCTCTTTGCTCTGAAGATTACTTGAGAGGTAAAGTTAAAACAAACATATATAAAGGTGTTCGTGAAATTGAAACTAAAAAATCTTTTGTAGAGCATATTAACAATAATAATATAAGTACTGACTTTAGTGATTATGTAAAGAATCCATTGCCAAATGAGTTTTTTATATTTAAATCAGATAACGTTAATGCTTTAGCATTTTTTAATAGCTATAGTGGTAGGATACAAAAGATTGAGAAAAAGATAGCTGTTGGAATAAAACCAAGAAATAATCGGCAATTTTTTGCTATTAATGCTTTAATGAATGAAAGTATTAAAGTTGTTACATTGGAAGGGCCTGCAGGCACAGGTAAAACACTTTTAGCAATTGCTGCTGCAATAGATTTACAAAATAATTATGATAGGATTTTTATCTCAAGACCACTTGTTCCACTAAATAATAAGGAAATTGGTTATCTCCCTGGAAATGAAAAAGAAAAAGTAAGCCCTTACATGATGCCTTTTTGGGATAATTTAGAGTTTATAAAAAGCAAATTTCAACCAAAATCAAAAAATGCAATAAAAATAAATGCATTAATTAAAAAAGAAAAAATCTTAGTTACACCTTTAGCATTTATTAGGGGGCGTAGTTTTGTTAATAAATTTATAATTATTGACGAAGCACAAAATCTAACTCCTTTAGAAATAAAAACTATTATTACTAGAGCTGGAGAAAATACAAAAATTGTTTTGACGGGTGATAAAAAACAGATTGACACACCTTATTTAGATGAGGAAAGTAATGGATTGTGTCACCTAATAAATAGGTTTAAGGGAGATAAAATGTATGCTCATATTCACCTAGAAAAAGGAGAGCGTTCAATGCTTGCTAATTTGGCTTTTAATAAACTATAAAAATGCTTCAATTTTAAATAAAAAAAATTTAAATACAATTGAGAAAGTTGGTTTCTTAAGGCTTTTATTTTAAAGTGTCTCTTAGTTTAAGTTTTTTTATTTATATTAATTTTTTTTGAGTTTAATGAATCATTAATAAAAACACTTTTTTTTGAAACTAAGTACAAATTTTCAATTATTTCAAATCCATTGTTCTTAAATAATTCAATTGTAGAACTTCTACAATAAGATTCAATTTTCCAATTTGGAAAGTTGTTTTCAATAAATTTTTGTCTCCTCTTAAATAGAGAATTATATATTCCTTTGTTTCTGTGCTTAGTAGAAATATAAGCATCAAAATATCTGATTGTTTTGTTTGCTCTAATTTTAAAAGAGCATTTTCCTATAACTTTACTATTAGATATAGCTAAAAAAATCACAGTGCATTTATCTACCTCTATAATTTCAATTTTCACATATCAAAACTAGATCTTAATAAAAAATTACATTGAATCAGTTTATTAAATCTTCATAAATTTAGAGTAAAATGTTTGTAAAAATTAAATTATTTGCGGTGAGGAAGGGATTCGAACCCCCGAAACAGTTTCCCGTTTACACGCTTTCCAAGCGTGCGCCTTAAGCCACTCGGCCACCTCACCTTATGTTTCAAGTTTTAAATCAAATAATTTATTGCAATTATAAGTTGTTATTTCGGCAACTTCCAATATGTCACATGTTTTTATAATTGATATTTTTTCTGCTATTGTTAATATATTTTTAGGTTCATTTCTTTTTCCTCTAAAAGGGTGGGGTGACAGATATGGTGAATCTGTCTCTAAAATAATGTGCTTTAAGTCTATATCTTTCAAAATTGTATCTAGACTAGAATTCTTAAAGGTAACAACACCACCAATCCCTAAATAGAATCCATTTAAATTAATTACTCTATTTGCTTGATTCAAATCACCACTGAAGCAATGAAAAACTCCAGACAAGTTTTCGTCATTTTCAGCTTCTATTATTTCAATAACCTCATCAAAAGATTCTCTTAAGTGTATTACAATGGGTAAAGAATATTTTTTTGCTAATTTAATCTGAAATAGAAATGCTTCTTTTTGTATTTCGAGTGTTTCTTTATTCCAATATAAATCTATTCCAGTTTCCCCCACTGCAATAAAATTATTATTTCTTAGAGATTCTTCAACATGTTTTAATTCACTTTCATATGTGTTATTATTTACTTCACAAGGATGTAAGCCAATCATAGGTAAACAATTAGAAAATCTATTACAAACGTTAAGCATAACATCTGTTGTTTGGGATGAAATGTTTGGTAAAAGTATTTTTTTTACATTATTATTTATTGATTGCTGAACCACCTTTTCAATATCATCTTCAAAGTTCTTAGCATATAAATGACAATGACTATCAATTAGATACATGAAACAAAATTAGTATTATTTACCTAATTTTATCAAATGATGGAAGAAGTTAAAATTTTAGTTATAAGGTTTAGCTCTATTGGTGATATTGTTTTGACATCTCCTGTTTTAAGACTACTAAATAGTTCAAAAAAATATGAGGTTCATTTTTTAACTAAAAATGAATACTATTCTTTAGTAAGTGAAAATCCAAATATCCACAAAATACATTTACTTAAAGACTCGCTTAAAAATATTTTTTTTAATTTAAAAAAAGAAAATTTTGATTTTATAATAGATCTTCACAATAACATTAGATCTAATATTTTGACTTTCATGTTATTCAAAAAAACATTTAAGCTAAAGAAAAACTTGTTCAACAAAACAAACAATATACACATTGCAGAAAGATACTTATTGGCCTTAAAAAAATTACAAATTAAGAATGATAATTTAGGCTTAGATTTTTTCTTATCAAAAGAGTTAGAAAAAAAGTTTAATTACAATGAAAATTTTATTGCATGGTGTATTGGTTCAAAGCATGACAATAAAAAGTTAAGTGCAAATAAAATTTTAGAGGTTAGCAACGCAATAAACTATCCAATTATTTTTGTTGGAGGTTCTGATGATATTGAAATAGGGGATTATATCTTAAATCAATCTTCAAATAGGAAAATAAAAAACTTTTGTGGTAGTCTAAGTATACAAGAAACGGCAACAATAATAAAAAATTGCAATTTGCTAATTACTAATGACACTGGATTCATGCATATTGGAGCCTCTTTCAAAATACCAATTATTTCACTTTGGGGCTGTACAAAGCCAGACTTAGGATATACCCCTTATCAAACTAATAATCATTCAATTTATATAGTTTCAGAAAAGTATGTAGATTCTTGTCACAGATATGGTAAAAAATGCAGATCAATAACAAAATGTATTGATTATATTTCAACTCAAAAGTTAAAACAGGCTATCGAATTAATTTTTTGTAAATAATGCTTTTAGCTCTGATGCATCATCTGCTTTCATTCTACCTGATAAAATAAGACTTAATTGTCTTCTTCTTAAAGCTCCATCATATCTTTCTTTTTCTTTTTTAGTTTCAGGTACTAGTTCAGGAACTTCTATGGGATTTCCTAACTGATCTACAGCTACAAAAGTATATATAGCTTCATTACATTTTATTTTGCCTTTTTCAGCTCTATTTTCCATCCATACATCCACAAAAATTTCCATTGAAGAGTTAAATGCTCTTGAAACTTTTGCTTCGAGAGTAACAATACTTCCTCTTGGAATAGCTTTATTAAATGAAACATTGTTTACTGATGCGGTAACAACTATTCTCCCACAATGTCGATGTGATGAAATTGCTGCTGCAATATCCATCCAATGTAGTAGCCTACCACCCATTAAGTTGTCAAGGTTATTAGTATCGTTTGGAAGGACTATTTCAGTAGTGATTGAAGCAGATTCACTTGCTTTTTTTGATTTCATACTAATTTGTTAAAATCCAAGCGGATTTGTTAATTCTCTTTATTTTTTCTAATTCAATTATAGCATTTTCTTTGCTTTCAAATGAGTTGTAAGAAACTCTGTGATAACCATTTTCAGACAATAGAATTTCAGAGTCAAAGTTTGACTCTATTAGTGAATTATTTAGCTTTTCAGCATTACTCTTTTCGATAAATGCACCCGCAATGACATGAAAATTTTTCATTTCTGGAGTAGTTATAGTTTCAATTTTTTCTATTTCTTTTTCAATCTTGTTTTCAGCCAAATTTAATTTTGGCACTTTACTCTTTTTAAAAAAATTTAAATCAGATTTTTGAATGTTAATATTGTTAGTGCTTGTATCTAATAGTATATTAGTTAGAGATAGAAGAATTAACGGAACTAGTACTGCAGCTGCCTTATATGAGATTTTTTTTGTTGTGCTAGATTGATTAATATCAATTATTTTCTTTGTTTTTGTCTTTTTTTGGATTTGAAAACTTTCAAAACCAAAAGAGTTTAAGTCAAAGTTGTTTGCAATATCTTGGTGAAATATAATGTTATCCTCACTTCCCAATGTAAAAAGCCCAATATTTTTCAATCTCATACTTCTTTCAGTCATCAAGGAATCAGTTATTTTTTTTGAAAAATCAAAAACTATTTTCTTAGAGTCATCAACGGAAATCTTTTCTTTTTTTGAAATATGGTTAATTAATAATCCATCGTTAATAGATAGATTTTTGTTAAAAACAATTAGTTTACTTGGAGGAAAAATAGTGCCAGAGACAGTATTTATTTTTGATGAAACAGGATTGGAAACTAAACCTCCAAAGTTTGGAATAATAACACAATCGTGTCTGAATAAGAGTTCTTTTATATGCTCCTCTGGGCTGTAAATCATATACAAATTTAATTATTTATCTGATAATAATGAGGATTTATTTAAATCTTCAATCCTGTCTATTGAATGAGAGTCATTGTCACTGATTACAACCCTAATCTGGAAGTCATTTTTTATCCATCTTAGTTGTTCAAGATTTAACCTTGTTTCATCAGTGTCTGGTTTCAGATTGCTAATTTCATGTACTATGCTTTTGTTAAATCCGTAAATTCCTCTATGCTTAAATTCAGAGTTCTTAAACTCTGAATTTCTGTAGAATGATGTAGCCATTTTGTTCTTATTAAAACTTACTTTTACAATGTCCCTATCACTATTTTCTAATTCATTAATAATTTTATTTGCAATAGTTATTATTTGTGGTTTTTCTTTCTTGAATACTAAACAAAGCTCATCAATTTCTCTTGGATTGAAAACTGCAATATCTCCTTGAACATTTATGAAAAAGTCATATTCGTCATAATTTTCTTTTATTACATCAAAGCACCTTTCACTTCCGTTTTCATATGCTTTCAAGCTGTAAGAGCAATCTGCATTAATTTCTTTTGCAAAATCATATATTCTTTTATCGTCTGTAGCGATAATTACATGATCAATTACGCTCGATTTTTTTACTTGTTCATAAACTCTTTGCACCAAAGGAATACCTTCAAACTTAGCAAGAGATTTTCCTGGGAATCTACTTGAATTATACCTACAGGGAATTATTACTAGAGTTTTCACTAAATTTTTAAATTTAGCTGAAAAGCGAATGTTCTTGGAGGCATCATATTTGCTGGTCTGCTCATATATTCTCTATTAAACAAGTTATTTACAACAAACCCAATTTTTGATATTTCATCAAGCTGATAACCAACTCTAATGTCAAAAACTAAATCACCATCTTTAAATTTTTCTCTAGATTCATTAATACCAGGAATTAGCGCATCAACTCCAAAATTTGGATCTCCGTTATTTATTAAATCTGTTGTAAAAATGTAATCTATGTTTGACATAAAGTCATTATATCTAACGCTAGAGCCAATTGAAAATTTGTCTCTTAATACTTCAATATCAAGTTTAGCTACATTCCTATATCTATATTTTAAAATTGTTGAGTCAGAGCTACTGTTGTTGTATGTAATTGGATTACCATAGTAATCATTTGCATATGATTTGTTAAGCTCTAATGATACTGGATTCATATATGTGTACCCTCCAATAAAATTAATTTTTGTTATCTCATTAATTTTTCCTTCGCCAGTTATACTAAGCTCAATACCACTAATTTCTGTTTTTCCAACATTAACTGACTTAAAGCCCAAACCAAAGAAGTTTGATACGTTTCCATTTTCATCAAATTCAGGTTCTCCCCATTGACCAAAAGTGAATTCCATCATATTATCATATCTCATTATGAAAGCTGCTATATCAATAAATGATTTAAATCTACCAAATTGAACTGCTTGTTTGAGACCTATTTCCGAGCTCCATCCCTTTTCAGACCTGAGCTCTGGGTTAGGAAATATTTCAATATCAGATACATTAGTAGTCACAAATAGTTCTGCCATTGATGGAAATCGATAACCCTGTCCCCATGATGAACGAATAAAAGTACCATCCGCAATTTGATAATTAAGACCACCTCTAAAAACAGGCTTTGCCTCAGCAAAATGATAAATCGTGTCTCCACTGATTTCATGTCCATCCTCTGAGTCTAGACTAAAATATTCATATCTAGCTCCGGCAGAAATGTTTAACTTGCCTAATTTTTTATCAATTTGACTATATAATGAGTGATTGCTTCTTGAGTTCTTGCCTTGAAAAATTTTAGATTGAGCAAAGACTATTTCATTTGTTGTACCAGTTGTAATAAGTAAATTAATTTTTTCAAATCTTTTTTGCCATTGATAATCTGTATAAAAAAGACGTGATCTGTTGTCATCATTGGTTTCGCTTCCTTTAGTTTCATTGTCATTAATTAAGTGAAGATATCTAGTGTTAAGCGAGTGCCTATTGTTCCCAATTGTGTATTTAACATATGGATCAACATTGAACACATCACCGCTAGTAGTAGTAATCTTGTCATCAAGCGGAATATATCCATTTTCATAAGAGTCCCATATTAGTGCAGAGCCAGTTGATTGAAATAAAAAGTTTCCTTTGATTCCATAAATCAGATTTTTAATTTTTTCGTCCTGTTTCTCTAAACTAAAATTAAATCTCTTTCTGTCTGTAACTTCTCCTTTTCTATATCCTTGGTCTTTAAAAACATTACCTCCAATTGTTAAGTTAATATTTTCTAATTTTTGAGCATGAAAAAACTCAAGACCCTTATAAACCCTTCTTTTGTATTGATTCCACCATATTAAACTAGATCTTTGAGGAAAATCAATAAATCCGTAATGAGTGTTAATTTTTGTATATCCAATTGAAGGATGCTTGTCAATATCTTTTTTAGAAGGGAAAGCTGTTCTTATATTTATAACTCCATTCAAAGCTGAGGAGCCATATAAAACCGATGAAGCACCTTTAATAACTTCAACTTGGTTAATATTTTCTGTGGCAATTAGCTTCCATTGCACTTGACCTGCATCGCCAGAAATTAAGGGCATATCATCAACCATTACTAGAACTCTGCTGCCAGCCCCGTAACTCCATCCACTACCGCCCCTGATATTAGCTTGTCCATCAGTAATGTTAACGCCAGGTATTTGCTCCATTGCAGTCTGTATTTCTGTTGTATTTTTATTCTCTATCATCTGTGGTTTAATAACCTCCATTGAAATAGTCGTTTCTTCAATTCTTTGTTCAAACTTTCCAGCTGATATTACAACAACATCTAATTTTTTAGATACTTCATTTAAAACAATTTTTACATTTTTTAGTTCGTTTGCTTCTAAAAAGTATTGCTGAGATAGTGTTTCAAAACCAATATAGCTGAAATTAATTTTTGTACTGCCCTGCTCCAATGTTAATGTAAAACTACCATTGATATCAGTAATTACACCTTTGCCAGAATCATTAAAAACATTAACACCTATTAGCGGGACATTATTTTTATCTGCAACAACTCCAGTCAAAGTTTGACCATTAATTATGAAACTGAATAAAGTAAAAATAAGAAGTAGGGCTCTTTTTTTAAAAGTCATACGAGCAAATATAGAAATTTGAAATTTACTGTAATGTGTAAAATTAACACTAACTTGAATTAATTGAATTTGTTGAATTAATTTAAAATTATAATATAAATTTGCCCAATAAAAACCAATTCATGGATAAACATATTAGTAGCTTCATGAAGCTTGTTGAGTCAAGAAACTCTGGTGAAAAAGAGTTTTTACAAGCAGTATTAGAAGTTTCAGAAGTAATCATTCCCTTCATTCAAGAAAATAAAAAATATCAAACTCACAATATACTGGAAAGACTTGTTGAGCCAGAAAGAACAATTATATTTAGAGTTCCATGGCAAGATGATAGTGGAAGTATACAAGTTAACAGAGGATATAGAGTTGAATTTAACTCTGCAATAGGGCCTTACAAGGGAGGGTTAAGATTCCACCCAAGTGTTAATCTCTCAATACTGAAATTTTTAGGCTTTGAGCAAGTATTTAAAAACTCACTTACTAGTCTACCCTTGGGTGGTGGAAAAGGAGGATCCGATTTTGATCCTAAAGGAAAGTCGGAAAGTGAAGTTATGCGCTTTTGTCAATCATTTATCACTGAATTGTATAGACATATCGGTGCAAATACAGATGTGCCAGCTGGTGATATTGGTGTTGGAGCAAGAGAAATTGGATTTATGTTTGGTCAATATAAAAGAATAACTAATGAATTTTCTGGTGTTTTGACAGGTAAGGGAATAAACTGGGGCGGTTCACTAATCCGTCCTGAGGCAACTGGCTATGGAAATATTTATTTTGCTCAAAGTATGCTCAATCTTGCCGATGAAACATTTGATGGAAAAACAATTGTTATTTCAGGCTCTGGAAATGTAGCTCAATATTCATGCGAAAAAGCCATTGAGTTAGGAGCAAAAGTAATTTCATTTTCTGATTCCTCAGGCTATATTTACGATCCAGATGGTATTAATGAAGAAAAGCTGGAGTACATCAAAGAACTAAAAAATATTAGAAGAGGTAGAATTAAAGAGTATGCGAAAAAATTTGGTTGTAAATTTTCTGAAGGCAAACCTTGGCAATTGAAATGTGATATTGCTCTTCCGTGTGCTACTCAAAATGAACTCAATCTAAATGATGCAAAAGCTTTAGTTTCAAATGGTTGTATTGCTGTTTCTGAAGGTGCTAACATGCCGTGTACTTCAGATGCTATAAATCATTTCCAAAGCTCAAATGTACTTTATGCCCCAGGTAAAGCTTCAAATGCTGGAGGCGTTGCTACATCAGGATTAGAAATGAGTCAAAACTCTTTGAGGATAAATTGGACAAGAGAAGAGGTAGATCAAAGATTGAAAGATATCATGTTAAATATTCACAATTCATGCGTTGAGTTTGGTAGAGCTGGAAAATCTGTTGATTATGTAAAAGGTGCAAACATTGCTGGTTTTGTTAAAGTTGCTGATGCAATGATTGATCAAGGTATCGTATAATAATGATTACTAAAGATTTTCTGGAAAAATTAAACTTAGATCTAAATAGCACAAAAAGTTTAGGCTTATTTAAAAAAGAAAGGATTATTCTTGAAGAGCAAGGGTCTAATATAAAAGTTGAGGACAGTTCTGAAGTTCTTAATTTTTGCGCAAATAACTACTTAGGACTATCATCCGATAATAGAGTAGTGAGTGCTGCGAAAAGAACATTAGATAAGTTCGGTTATGGAATGTCTTCTGTAAGATTTATTTGCGGAACTCAGACAATACACAAAGAACTTGAGAACAGACTCTCAAATTTTTTATCGACTGAGGATACGATTTTATATGCCGCTGCTTTTGATGCAAATGGAGGTTTTTTTGAACCATTATTTGACAAAGAAGATGCTATAATCTCAGATTCTTTAAACCACGCTTCAATTATTGATGGCATTAGGCTCTGTAAAGCTGTTCGATATCGATATCAAAATAATGACATGACAGATTTAGAGTCAAAACTAATAGATTCACAATCACAAAGAAATAGAGTTATAGTTACAGATGGAGTATTTTCAATGGATGGCTACATAGCTAAGCTAGACCAAATTTGTGATTTAGCAGAAAAATACAATGCATTGGTAATGGTCGATGATTGTCACTCAACAGGATTTCTTGGAAAAACTGGACGAGGAACACATGAGCATTGCGGTGTTGTTGGTAGAGTAGATATAATTACTTCTACACTTGGTAAGGCATTGGGAGGAGCAATGGGAGGTTTTACCTCTGGTAAAAAAGAAATTATAGATGTACTAAGGCAAAAATCTAGACCGTACTTGTTTTCTAACTCATTAGCTCCATCAATTGTTGGAGCCTCCATTGAAGTACTTAATATAATTGAAGAGACCACTAGCTACAGAGATAAACTTGAAACAAATACAAATTATTTTAGAACTAAGATAAGTGAAATGGGTTTTGACATAAAATCTGGAACTCATCCAATTGTACCCATTATGTTATATGATGCTAAACTATCACAAAAAATGTCTAATAGATTACTTGAGGAAGGAGTTTACGTCGTTGGCTTTTTTTTTCCAGTTGTTCCAAGAGGTGAAGCAAGAATAAGAGTACAAATATCTGCATCTCATTCTATCAGTCAAATTGATAAGGCATTAAATATTTTTAACAAGATTGGCAAAGAATTAAATATAATATAATATATTTTTCAGAGAAGATAAAAAATTGTACTTTTGCCATCCTTAACAAATAGGAATAATGAATACATTAAGCTACAAGACGCTTTCAGCAAACAAAGAGAATGCCAAAAAAAAGTGGTATTTAGTTGATCTTGATGGTGAGGTTTTAGGTAGAGCTGCTTCCAAAATAGCAAAAGTGTTAAGAGGAAAGTATAAAACAAACTTCACACCTCATGCTGATTGCGGAGACAATGTTGTAATAATAAACGCTAACAAGTTTAAAATGACTGGTAATAAGATGACTAACAGAGAAATATTTTCTTACACTGGTTACCCTGGTGGTCAAAAGAAAATAACTCCAACTGAGATGCTTGAAAAAGATGGAACTTCTGTTGTTAGGCATGCAATTAAGGGAATGCTTCCAAAAAATAAGCTCGGAAGAGCAATACTAAAGAATTGCTACATATATTCTTCAGAAGAACATAATCAAAACGCTCAGAAGCCTGAATTATTAAATTTAAAAAATTTAAAGTAAATGGAGAAAATTCATAAAATAGGACGTAGAAAGGCATCGATTGCTAGAATATATCTTTCAAAGGGAAGTGGAGATGTTAAAATAAACAACATAGATTTGAATAATTACTTCTCAACTGATGGTTTAAAGTCAAAAATCAATCTTCCATTTATTATTACAGAGACAATTGGTAAATTCGATTTGTCTGTTAATGTTTCTGGTGGTGGAAATACGGGTCAAGCTGATGCTATTAAATTAGCTGTTTCTAGAGCTTTATGCGAAGTTAATGAAGAATATCGCCCATTATTAAAAAAAGAGGGGTTATTGACAAGAGATTCAAGAGTTGTTGAAAGAAAAAAACCCGGACAAAAGAAAGCAAGAAAGAAATTTCAATGGGTTAAAAGATAAAATTATATTTTGTTTAGAATCTAAACTGGTAGAATTAATTAATATCTACAAGTTGTAAATTAAAAGAAAGTAAACATGAAAACAAATTTCAAAGAACTATTAGAAGCCGGTGTTCATTTTGGACATCTGAAAAAAAAGTGGAATCCGAAAATGTCACCATATGTATTTATGGAAAAAAATAAGATTCACATCATCGATCTCAACAAAACAATATCAAAATTGGATGAGGCTTGTAGATCGCTTAAGCAGATTGCAAAATCTGGAAAAAAAATATTATTTGTAGCTACTAAGAAGCAAGCAAAAACAATTGTTGCAGAATCAGCAAAATCATTAAATATGCCGTACATCACAGAAAGATGGCCAGGCGGTTTATTAACCAATTTTTCCACTATTAGAAAATCTATAAAAAAGATGAATTCCATTGATACTATGAAGGAGGATGGAACATTCGACACACTTTCCAAGAGAGAAAAATTGCAGATTGAGAGAACTAGAGAAAAGTTAGAGCTTAATTTTGGATCAATAGAAAATATGAACAGAATTCCTGAAGCTATTTTCGTTGTCGATATAAACAAAGAGCATATTGCGATTGCAGAAGCAAATAAGTTGGGAATGCGCTCATATGCTATGGTAGACACAAACACAAATCCTAAGCTCGTTGATTTTCCAATTCCTGCTAATGATGATTCTACAAAATCTATTTCAAAAATAATGCAAATAATTTCTGAAGCCATAGCTGAAGGCTTAAGTGAAAGATCAAAAACTATTGAAGAAAATGCAAAAATTAAGCAAGAAAAAGCAAAAGAAATACTAAATAAAGACAATTAACCTATGAGTAAAATAACTGCCTCTGAAGT
Source organism: uncultured Bacteroidota bacterium (assembly GCA_902587125.1). Taxonomy (GTDB): domain Bacteria; phylum Bacteroidota; class Bacteroidia; order Flavobacteriales; family BACL11. The sequence goes on along the minus strand of CACIJW010000001.1, from coordinate 156,169 downwards.
CAACAAGTTAAGAAAGCAGACAGGAGCTGGAATGATGGACTGTAAAAATGCTCTAGTAGAGTCGAACGGAGATTTTGAAAAAGCAATCGATATACTTAGAAAAAAAGGACAAAAAATTGCTGCTAAAAGAGCAGATAGAAGCGCATCAGAAGGTGTTGTTATATCTGCTGTTAACTCTAGTAAAAATATTGGTATTATAGTATCATTAAATTGTGAAACTGATTTTGTTGCAAAAAATGAAGATTTTATTAAACTCGCTAACAGTATATTAGAGCTAGCAATAAAAAATGAAACAACTACTTTAGAAGGACTTAATTCTTTAGAATTTACAAATGGAAAATCTGTTGAAGATAATATCATAGAACAAACAGGTATCATTGGTGAAAAGCTTGAATTAAGTTTGAAATCAATTAAAGCAGAATTTGTTTCATGCTATATACATGCAGGATCGAGATTAGCTTCAATGGTTGGTTTTGACAAAAAGCTTGATGAAAATATTGCAAAAGATATTGCGATGCAAATTGCTGCTATGAATCCTATCGCTATAGACAAAGATTCGGTTTCAGAAGAAACAATTAATAAAGAAATTGAAATTGGGAAAGATTTAGCTAAGCAAGAGGGTAAGCCTGAAAATATGCTTGATAAAATTGCATTAGGTAGACTGAATAAATTCTTTAAAGAGAATACCTTGCTAAGCCAAGCTTTTATCAAAGACTCAAAAATGTCTGTTAGTAAGTACATTGCATCAAATTCTGAGAATGCTAAAGTGATATCATTTGAAAGAGTTGGACTATCTTAAAGATCATATTTAAATATGAAGTACAAAAGAATTCTTTTAAAATTAAGCGGCGAATCACTAATGGGAAATGAAAACTATGGTATTGACTACAACATGCTTTCATTTTATTCTAAACAAATTAAGTTAATATCTAAAGAAATTCAGATAGCTATAGTTATAGGAGGAGGTAATATCTATCGAGGCGATAAATCAAAGAGTGCTGGTTTTGATAGAGTTCAAGGTGATTATATGGGAATGCTTGCAACAATCATAAACGGAATTGCATTACAATCTGCTCTTGAGAAAGAAGGTTTGCAAACAAGAATGTTAACTGCTATTAGAATGGAGCAAATAGCAGAACCTTTCATAAGAAGAAAGGCAATTAGACATTTAGAAAAATCAAGAATTGTAATTTTTGGAGGTGGTACAGGTAACCCTTATTTTACTACTGATACAGCAGCAACACTAAGAGCTATTGAAATAGAGGCTGATGTAATAATTAAAGGAACCAGAGTAGATGGGATATATGATTCTGATCCTGAAAAAAATCCCTCAGCAATAAAATTTGATAATATTACTTTTGAAGAAATTTATGACAAAAAGCTGGATGTAATGGATATGACTGCCATTACTTTGTGCAAAGAAAATAAATTACCACTCTGTGTATTCAACATGAACAAAGAAAACAATCTTCTTCATATTTGCCAAGGAAAAAAAGTAGGTACTGAAGTTAATTTTTCATAAATTGCAATAAAAAGTATGATTGAAGAGGTCGATCTCAATCTCGAAATTGCTGAAGAGCAAATGAAAGAAACTATAACTCACTTGGACAATGTATTGTCTAAAATTAGAGCTGGCAAGGCTAGTCCTCAAATGCTAAGAACTGTAATTATAGACTACTATGGAGTTAGTACTCCATTATCTCAAGCATCTAATATCACAACTCCTGATTCACAAACTATTTCAATTCAGCCTTTTGATAAAGGATTGATTAATGATATTGAGCAAGCAATCATTGAATCTAATTTAGGCTTTAACCCTTCGAATAATGGGGAAAGGGTCATAATAAATGTTCCTCCATTAACTGAGGAAAGAAGAAGAGAACTTGTAAAGCAAGTAAAATCAGAGATTGAAAATTCTAAAGTATCAATCAGAAGTATTCGTCAAAAAGCTAATGATGAGATGAAATTACTTTCCAAGAGTGGTTTGTCAGAGGATTTGTTAAGAGATGCAGAGAATAGTGTTCAAAAACTAACTGATTCATTTGTTGTAAAAATTGATGAAATTTTTAAATCTAAGGAGTCAGATATTATGAAAGTTTAACTAACATGAAAGGAATAATTCTTGCCGGAGGATCAGGAACTAGGCTTTACCCAATAACAAAATCTATTAGTAAACAACTTGTTCCTGTTTATGACAAACCAATGATATATTACCCGCTAACTACATTAATATATTCAGGTATCAATGAAATTGCTATTATTTCAACACCTAAAGATCTGCCAGCCTTCGAAGCATTGTTGGGTAATGGTCAAAAATATGGATGTAAATTCACTTATCTAGTTCAAGAGGTACCCAACGGCCTTGCACAAGCATTTATAATCGCTGAAGATTTTATTGGTCAAGATAAAGTTTGTTTGATACTAGGAGATAATATTTTTCAAATGAAAATAAATAATTTAAGAGACTGTCAAAATGTAGAGGGTAGTATAGTCTTCGGTTATCATGTTAATGATCCACAAAGATATGGTGTTGTGGAATTTGATAATGATAAAAATGTTATTTCAATTGAGGAAAAGCCTAAAAACCCAAAATCAAATTATGCAGTACCTGGATTATACTTTTATGATAACAGTGTTTTGGAAGTCGCAAAAAATTTAAAGCCATCGAAAAGAGGTGAATATGAAATTACTGATGTTAATAAGTACTATTTAGAAAATAAAAGATTAAAAGTAAAGCTTTTGGGTAGAGGTACAGTTTGGCTAGACACTGGTACGTTTGATTCCTTGATGCAAGCTAATAATTATGTTCAAGTTATTGAAGAGAGACAGGGTAGAAAAATAGGATGTATTGAGGAGGCATCATATAGAATGGGTTTAATTGATAAAAGTCAATTACATGAATTAGCTAAAGAACTTGTCAACAGCGGTTACGGTAAATATCTCTTATCAATATAAGTAAATTATTATGGACTTGATTAATTATGAAAGTCTGGTAAATAAACATTTATCAGCAATTAAATTCCCTACATCTCCCAAAAATCTTTATGAGCCAATTGAGTATTTAATAAGTATTGGTGGCAAAAGAGTAAGGCCAATAGCGAGCTTAATTACTTTTTCATTATTTAAAGAAATCAGTGCTGATATCATTAATGCCTCGCTAGCAATTGAAATCTTCCATAATTTTACTTTAGCTCATGATGATATAATGGATGATTCAAAATATAGAAGAGGAAAAGATACCATCAATAAAAAATGGAACAATAATATTGCAATTCTTTCAGGCGATGCATTATTAATAAAATCTTACCAGTTTTTAAACAAGATAAGTTCAGAAAAAAAAGATGATATTATTAATTTCTTCAACGAAATTGCATTAAAAGTTTGTGAAGGACAGCAAATGGATATGGACTTTGAAACAAAAAATGATGTAACTATTGACAATTATTTGTTGATGATAGAGCTTAAAACAGCTGTTTTGTTTGCAGCCTCTTTAAAAGTTGCCGCAATTTTATCTGGCGCTTCAAATAATGATATTGATTCTCTTTACAATTTTGGTTTAAATATTGGAATAGCTTTTCAGTTAAGAGATGATTATTTAGATACTTTTGGTAAATCTGACAACTTTGGTAAAATAATAGGTTCAGACATAAAGTCAAAGAAAAAAACTGTACTTTTTATCAACGCCATGCAAAAATCTAGCGATGAAGATCGGATTTTTTTGGAAAAAATATATAGTAAAAAATCAATATTAAATAATGAGGATGTTCAGTTAGTCACACAGATTTTTAAAAAATATGGCGTTGATGAATATTGTAATCAATTAAGTGAGAGCTACTATGAGCTAGCTAGTAGTAATATCAAAAAAGTTAGTGTGCCTTATGATAAGCTAAAAAATTATTCAGAATTATTATTTAAAAGGAAAAATTAGGACCATGTATGGCTAAAATTAAATAATTTTGCTAGATATTTAGACTATGGACAAATTCCCCTTTCTTGGTTCTTCACATACTTCATTAATAGAAAAAATGTACGAGGATTATCTAAAAGATAGTTCAAGTGTGCATAAGCAGTGGAGAGATTTTTTTCAGGGTTATAACTTTGCAAAAGAAGTATATAATGAAGATGATATTCCAAGCGCTCTACGCAAAGAGTTTAAAGTGATTGATCTAATTGAGGCATACAGAAAAAGAGGGCATTTATTTACTAAAACCAATCCAGTTAGAGAGAGAAGAAAATATTCTCCAAATCTTGATTTTAGAAATTTTCAATTAATTGATACTGATCTAGAAATCACTTTCCAGGCGGGAAATGAAATCGGTATTGGTGCGGCAAAATTAAAGCAAATAATTCAACATCTTGAAAAGGTATATTGTCAGTCAATTGGAGTTGAGTTTACTTATATTAGAAATCCAATTGAAGTAAACTGGTTCAAAAAAAGATTACATGTTAATGACAATAATCCATCTTTTTCGTCTAGCAAAAAGATTCATATTTTAAATAAACTAAATCAGGCTGTTTCTTTTGAAGCCTTCTTACATAAAAAATTTGTAGGCCAAAAAAGATTTTCTCTGGAGGGTGCAGAATCTTTAATACCTGCACTTGATTCGTTAATTGAGCATGGTTCAAGCATTGGAGTTAAAGAGTTTATTATGGGAATGGCTCATAGAGGTAGACTTAATGTACTCGCCAACATATTTAATAAAACTTACAAAGAAATTTTTTCTGAGTTTGAAGGAAATAAATACGAAGATGACACAATAGCTGGTGATGTAAAATATCATTTAGGTTTTACTTCAGTTCAGAAATGTGACAATGGAAAAAAAGTGAAATTAAGTCTTTGTCCTAACCCATCACATCTTGAAGCAGTAGACCCTGTAGTTGAAGGAATAACTAGAGCAAAAATAGATAATGTATACTTTGGAAACGAAAGCAACACTGTTCCAATTTTAATTCATGGAGATGCAGCTTTAGCGGGTCAGGGTGTAGTTTATGAGGTCATACAAATGGCAAACCTTAAGGGGTTTAAAACAGGTGGTACAGTACATATTGTTATTAATAATCAGGTAGGGTTTACTACAAATTATATTGATGCTAGATCAAGTACATATTGCACAGATGTAGGAAAAGTTACACTATCCCCAGTTTTTCATGTAAATGGAGATGATGTTGAAGCAGTAGTTCACACTTTAGAAATAGCTATTGAGTATAGACAAAAATTTAATAAAGATGTATTTATTGATTTATTGTGCTATAGGAAATATGGTCATAATGAAGGAGATGAGCCAAGATTTACTCAACCATTACTATATAAAATTATTTCGAAACACCCCAACGCAAAGGAAATCTACGTAAAAAAATTATTGAATGAAAATTTAATGGATTCTAATTTGCCAATTGAAATAAAAGAGGAGTTTAAATCAATGCTAGAAACGAGATTTGACGAATCAAAGAAAGTTAGTAGAGCAGTTATTACTCCATTTATGGAAGAAGAATGGAAAGGATTTCAGCAGTTAAAGGATTGTTTTGAAAATGTTAAAACTTCATTAAGTGAAACTAAACTTAAAAGTCTCGCAAAATTTCTATACGAATTCAAAGAAAAAGATAAGCTATTTAAAAAAACAATTAAGCTATTGAACGATAGAAAAAAGATGCTTGAAAATGATTCATTGGACTGGTCGATGGGTGAGTTGCTTGCATATGCAGGTATATTGAGTGATGGGTATAATATTAGGATTTCTGGTCAGGATGTAGAAAGAGGTACATTTTCGCACAGACACGCAATATTAACTTATGAAGACTCAACAGAAACAATCTCTCCACTTAATAACATTTCTAAAGAAGCTAATTTTGAAATATATAATTCTCACTTATCTGAATATGGAGTTTTAGGCTTTGAATATGGTTATTCAATTAGTATGCCAAAAAGCTTGGTAATTTGGGAAGCTCAGTTTGGAGATTTTGGTAATGGGGCTCAAATTATTTTTGATCAATTTGTTTCAAGTGCTGAAGATAAGTGGAGGTTGAACAGCGGTCTAGTTGTATTGCTTCCACATGGATATGAGGGTCAAGGAGCTGAACATTCTTCGGCTCGAATTGAAAGATATCTTCAGTTATGTGGTCAATATAATATGGAGGTAGTAAACTGTACAACCCCTGCAAATTTTTTTCATTTGCTCAGAAGACAAATGATAAGAAGCTATCGAAAGCCATTGATTGTTTTTACTCCAAAAAGTTTATTGAGACATCCGAGCTGCAAATCAAAAATTAAAGATTTTACATCAGCTTCATTTCAAACAATTATTGATGATAATATTCCTGCAACTAATATAGATAACTTAGTGCTCTGCTCTGGAAAAATATTTTACGATTTAAAAAAGAAAAGAGAAGATATTCAATCTACCAACTATGCAATTGTTAGGCTAGAGCAACTATATCCTTTGGATTTTAGTAAAATTAAAAAAATCATCAATAAATATAATCCTAAAAAAATTATCTGGGTTCAGGAAGAGCCTGAAAATATGGGGCCATGGACCTATATTTTAAGTAACTTAGTAAAATATAATATACAGTTAATTTCTAGACCTGTCAGTGCTGCTACTGCTAGTGGATCAAGTCAAGATTTTTTACAAAAGCAAGAAAATTTATTAAATAAAGTTTTTGAAAATGAGTAAACTACTAAATATGAAAGTTCCAAGTCCGGGTGAATCTATTTCTGAAGTTGAATTGATAGAATGGCTTGTTTCAAGCGGTGATTATGTTGAAAAAGATCAATCAATAGCCGAAGTAGATTCTGATAAAGCAACTTTAGAACTACCAGCAGAAGAGAGTGGAGTAATCAATATTCTTGTTGATGAAGGAGACATTGTAAATGTAGGACAGGTTGTATGTACTATTGATACTTCTGTAAAAAAGAAAGAGAAAAAAAATGTGAGTATTTCAGAAAAAAATAATGACCACGGAATAGAAGTTGAAAAAATGAATAAGTTAGAAAATGAAAAGAAAAAAAATCTAACACCACTGGCTAATTCAATTGCCACTGTAGAGAATCTTAGTGTTTCAGATAAAGATGAGAAAAAAATTAAAAAACAAGATATAATCGATAATTTATCATCAATATCTCAAAGTGGAGATCGTGGATTTGAGACTAAAAAATTATCCTCGCTTAGAAAAAAAATTTCTAGTAGATTAGTAAAAGTTAAGAACGAAACTGCTATGTTAACAACCTTCAACGAAGTTGATATGAGTAGTGTAATGACTTTAAGGTCAAAATATAAAGAGGACTTTAAAGAAAAATTTGAAGTAGGTTTAGGTTTTATGTCTTTTTTTGCTAAAGCTGTAACTAAAGCCGCAAATGAATTCCCACATGTAAACTCATTAATTGATGGTGATAAAATTATAAGTTATAAGTACGTAGATTTAGGAATTGCAGTAAGTGCTCCCAAAGGCCTAATGGTTCCTGTTCTTAGAAATGCAGAAAAAATGACTTTTTCTCAAGTTGAATTAAATATAAAGAGATTAGCCGTTAAAGCTAGAGACAATAAACTTTCAATCGAAGAAATGCAAGGAGGTACTTTTACAATCACTAACGGAGGTGTTTTTGGTTCTATGCTGTCAACTCCGATAATCAACCCACCTCAGTCAGCAATACTGGGTATGCATAATATTGTTGAAAGACCAGTTGTTGTAGATGGTGAAATTACTATAAGACCAATTATGTATGTAGCACTTTCATATGATCATAGAATTATTGATGGTAAAGAATCAGTTGGATTTTTGTATAACATAAAAGAGTATTTAGAAAATCCAGTTGAAAAGTTGTTAGACAACTATGAGAAGAATTTGTTTAACTAGCTGGAGCAATTTCAAATTCAAGTCCATCTAAATCCTTAGTTATAAAAATCTGGCAGCTCAATCTACTATTGTCTTTCACAAAAAAAGCTTCAGATAACATTGCTTCTTCATCATCTTCCATTTCTTTTAGTTGATGTTCAGACAAAATATAACATTGGCAAGATGCACACATAGCCATTCCTCCACATGTTCCTATTGTCCCCTCATCCTCAATTTCATAGCTTTTTACTAATTCCATTAAATTCATTGACATATCAGTAGGAGCACTCACAGAATGAATTTTACCTGTTCGGTCTTTTATAGATATGGAGATATCAGTCATTAAGAATTAATTGATTTAACAACCGATTTCTCAGCTTCTTTTTTTGAGCCATCAAATCCGTGAACTCCACTTACTGTTGTATACTTCAATATTAAATTTTTTCCAGGATTTAGAATTTTATATGCAGACTGACACATTAGTGTTGCTTCATGAAAACCACATAAAATTAATTTTAGTTTTCCTTTATATGTATTTATATCTCCAATTGCAAATATTCCAGGTATGTTTGTTTGATAGTCGAAAGTATCAACTTTAATAGCATTTTTTTCAATATCAAATCCCCATTCTGACAGTGGACCCAGTTTTGGAGATAGTCCAAAAAGAGGAATGAAAAAATCTGTGGAAATTTCTTTTAAGTTATCTTGATTAATTCTTATTGTTATTTTTTCAAGTTTTTTATCTCCATGTAATTTTTCTACTTCTGCGGGAGTAATAACATTAACCTTGTTTTTATCTTTTAACTCTATTACTTTGTCAACCGAATCTAATGCTCCTCTAAATTCATTTCTTCTGTGAATCAGAGTCACAGATTTACATATGTCAGCTAAAAAAATAGTCCAGTCTAAAGCAGAGTCGCCTCCGCCAGCTATAATTACACTTTTATCTTTAAATTTTTGAGGATCTTTAATCATGTAATCAACTCCATTATCTTCATATTTTTGAAGATTTTCAAGAATTGGTTTTCTAGGTTCAAAACTTCCAAGACCACCTGCTATTGCGATAATTTTTGAATTATGTTTAGTACCCTTGTTAGTTGTAACAATGAAACTTCCATCATCTAATTTCTCAAGTTTATCAGCTCTCTCACCAAGTGTGAATCCGGGCTCAAATTGTTTGCACTGGCTCATAAGATTATCGACTAACTCTCCAGCCAATATTTCAGGAAAGCCTGGTATATCATAAATAGGTTTTTTCGGATAGATTTCGGCACACTGACCACCAGGTTGTGCCAAAGCATCAATCAAATGACATTTCATTTTTAAAAGTCCAGCTTCAAAAACTGCAAAAAGACCAGTCGGGCCAGCTCCAATTATTAAAATATCAGTTTTAATCATAAACTAATTTTTGCAAAAGTACAAAGCAAAAAATTAATATTAGGTTGCTAATAATATTTTTTGTTAAAATATATTTAATTTTGCAATACTATGGCAATAAAAATAACCGATGATTGCATTAACTGCGGAGCTTGCGAAGCAGAATGCCCAAACAATGCGATATATGGACCTGATGAGCTTTGGAAATATTCTGAAGGGACATCATTATCAGGAAATGTGTATTTACACAACGGGCAATCTGTTGATGCTGATGCATCTAATCAACCTGTTTCTGAAGAATTTTTTTACATTGTAACTAATAAATGTACAGAGTGTGTAGGTTTTCATGAGGAGCCACAATGTGCTGCTGTATGCCCTGTAGATTGTTGTTTACCTGATGAAAATAATGTAGAAACAAATGATATTTTATTAAAAAAGAAGCAATTAATGCATTCTTAGTCTATCCATTATACGCCATCACTTCTTTAATATCGTTTCCAAGTTTTTGCTTTAATAGATTCTCTATACCTTGTTTAAGCGTAATCGTTGATGAAGGACAACCACTACAAGCTCCCTTCAAAATTACATATACAACACCTTTTTCAAAAGATTTAAAAACAATACTACCACCATCTGCAGCAACTGCAGGTTGAATATATTGATCAATTATCGAAACTATATTCTTTTCAAAATCACTTAGATTTTTAGTGTCAATTTTTTTGTGTTGAGTAATATCATCATTTAAAAGTTCTGACTCAACATTGGCAGAACTTTTAAAGTTATTTACAAAACCTTTTTTATTTAGATAATTATTAATGAACTCCCTAACTTCTGTTGATATTTCGTGCCAATCAATATCATTATTTTTTGTAATTGAAATAAAGTTATAGCTAATAAAAATAGACTTAATAAATGGGAATTTAAAAAGTTCCATTGCCAGAGGAACTTGGTTGCTATTTTTATTGTTTAATAGTTCTATACTATCTTCAGTTAAGATCTTATTTGCAACAAATTTCATAACCTCGGGGTTAGGTGTGCTTTCCATGTAAATTGTATAATTCATATTAGTTCTTTAGGACCATATTTTAATTTCTTTTAGTTTAATTTCTTCTTTAAAAAATAAACTTGCAGTTTTTTCAAACGAATTAGTGTAGTTAGAGGCATAAAAATCATATTTTGGAGATGAATTTAAAGAAAGTAAATCCAAAGATTTTAAACTTTTTTTTATAAATTCTGAGATTATATCTACTGTATTGATTATTTCAATTTCAGGACATACTTCTGCTATTTGTTTCTCAATAAGAGGATAATGTGTGCAAGCTAAAATAAGTTTATCTATTTTTTCAAACTGTTTTCTTGTTAAGTAATTTTTAATTATTGTTTTACTAATTATTTCATTTACAAATCCTTCTTCTATCATAGGTACCAGCAATGGAGTTGACATTTGTTCAACAGATAATTCTCTATTTAAACTTTTAATTTTATCAAAATATACTTTTGAAGAAATGGTTGCCTTTGTACCAATAATACCAATTTTGAGTTTTTTGAATTTTTTCAAATATTTTATCACTGGATCTATTACATTAAAAATATTTTGATAATCACCTGAAATGGGTAAATAAGACGAAGCGCTATTGCAAGCAACTATTATAGCTTTACATTTTTTTGTCCTTAGAAAATTTATTATTTGTTCTGAAAAAAAAACTATTGATTTTGATGATTTATCACCATAGGGTAAATGTTGAGTGTCTCCAAAATAAATCAAAGATTCATTTGGTAATTTTCTCTTAATTGCTCTTGCTATTGTTAAACCACCAATTCCAGAATCAAATATACCTATAGGGTTATTATTTTTCAAAAAAATGAATTAAAGACCAAGTTTTTTCTTGACTTTTGAAATTATGTTTTCACTATCTTCAGCATAAAGCAATGTCCCCATACTTTTATCAAAAATGTATGTGTATTTTCCTTCTTCTGCAACTTCATTAATTGCATTTCTTGCTTTTTGCAATATAGGCTCAAGCAATTCTTGCTCTTTACTTTGTAAAGCTTGCTGGGCATTTTGTTGAAATGACTGAATCCTTTGTTCTAGACCAGTAATTTCGGCGATTTTATCTTGCTTTACTAAATCAGTGTATGTTGATTCATTAGCCTGATAATTTTCAACACTTTGCTGATATTCAGAAGTCATTGCTGCAAGCTGTGATTCTAGACTTTTAGCAAACTCTTGAACCTCAGTTTCAGCAGTTTTTCTTTCAGGCATCAAAAGTAGTAGTTCTTGAGAGTCAATAAACCCAAACTTTTGAGCGTGTAATGATGTTAATGTTAAAGTTGAAATTAAAAGTATTAATATTTTTTTCATATTGTTTTTTTTAGTTAATAACCCATTAGTTCCAATACCTTGTCGCTCTTGTCTAAATTATTATTTGTGTAAAGCATAATTAAATCGCTGGAGCTATCAAATATAACTGAATATTTGTTGTTAGTTGCTACCTGTTGAATAGCATCATAAATTTTGTCTTGTATAGGTTTTATTAGTTCTTGTCTTTTTGAAAAAAGCATACCTTCAGGACCAAAATATTTTATTTGTAAATCTTGAACTTTTTTTTCCTCAGCAAATATCATGTCTTCTCTTGCACTTTTCATCTCTTCAGTGAGTAAAATTTGTTCACTTTGGTAAGATCTATACATTTTTTCAATTTTTTGCATAGTCATTTCAATTTCCTCTTGCCACCCTTTTGAATAATTATCAAGTTTGTCTTGAGCTTGATTGTATTCAGGTATTTTTGCAAGTATATAATCAGTGTCAACATATGCAAACTTTTGAGCAAGTGAGTAATTTGTAATTACGAAAAATAAGATTAAAAATTTGATTTTTTTCATATTACAAATTTAACTAAAATTGTTGACCAATTGAAAAATGAAATTGTCCTCCGTTTGCATCAGGGTTATTTAAGATTTCATCAAATCCCCAGCCATAATCTATACCCATCATACCAACCATTGGCAGCATAATTCTTACACCAAATCCTGCTGATTTTTTTATTTCAAAAGGATTATAAAAATCAAAGTTATCCCAAGAATTACCACCCTCTAAAAATGCTAAAATATAAACAGTTGACGTAGGGTTAAGACTTAAAGCATATCTAAGTTCCGAGGTGTATTTAGTATATATAGTACCTCCAGTTTGGGGAGAAACAGAATTATTGCTGTATCCTCTTAAAGAAATCAGCTCTCTTCCATCAAAAACATACCCCATTCCACTTAAACCGTCACCACCAACATAAAATCTCTCAAATGGAGAAACACCGATTTGGTTATTGTAAGCGCCTAAAAGTCCCATTTCTGCTCTATTGTTTAAAACAAGCTTGTCATTAAAAGCAGAAAACCAGGAAGATGTAAATTTCCATTTGTAATATTCTACCCACTTAAATCTTTCTTGGTCTGTCATATTAGCAAAATCCTCATTTTTTGAAAATAGTGAGTAGGGCGGTGTCAACTTTAAACTCAGATTAAACTTGGATCCACTTCTTGGATAAATCAACTGATCAATAGAATTTCTACCTATGTTAATGTTAAGATTAAAATTGTTAGAGTATCCATTATTAAAGCTAAAAAATGATTGTGAATTATTTAAATCGTACCTCTGAAATGTAATGCCGTTGTATAAAGTAAAATAATCATCAGGAATCTTTAATCTTTTACCCAAACCCAAAGAAACTCCAGTTATTTCAATTGATTGTCTATCATTACCGGTTTGTCCATTTGAGCTTATTGACTTGTATGCAGACACTGAAAGAGAATTTGGTTTCTTACCTCCAAGCCAAGGCTCTACAAAAGTTAAATTATAGTTCTGGTAATAAATACCATTAGAAGAGGCTGAGATTGATAAAGTTTGCCCATCACCAGACGGAAGAGGTTTCCAAGCATCCTTAGTAAAAAACTTTTTACTTGAAAAGTTTGTAAACCTAAAACCAAGCGAACCAACAACTCTTCCAGCACCCCAACCACCTTGTAAATTAATTTGATCTGTTGATTTTTCTGAGACAACATAAGTGATATCTACTGTATTTCTACTTTGATTAGGCTCAATTTTAACATCGAACTTTTCTGGATCAAAATATTGTAAATTGTTCAATTCTCTTTGAGATCTCATTATGTCTGATCGCTTAAATAAATCACCAGGTTTTGTTCTAATTTCTCTCATAATCACATGATCATTAGTTTTAGAGTTACCAATCACGTTTACCTTGTTTACTTTTGCTTTATCGCCTTCATAGAGTTTAATATTTAAATCTATATAATTATTTTCTTTAACAATTTCTGAGGGACTTGCATTAAAAAATAAATAACCATCGTCTAAATATAAAGAGCTAACATCATCTCCGTTCGCGTTACCAAAAAGCTTTTCCTCAAGGAATGTTTGGTTGTATATATCACCTGACTTAATTGAAAGTCTTTTTGATAATTCATCATTTGAGTAAATCTTGTTTCCAATCCAAAAAACATTACCAAAAAAGTATTTTTCACCTTCATCAACCTTAATATTGATACTAATTGTGTTGTCATCATTAATTAAAATAGTGTCAAATGAAATTTTTGCATCTCTGTAACCAAGTTCATTATATTTTTTAATTATTGAGCTTTTATCATTTTCATAATTTTCTTCAATATATTTTGAAACCTTGAAAAATCTCCACCACTTCTTTTCTTTTGTTTCTTTCAGTAGTCTTTTAAATTTTGAATCGCTAATAATGAAAGTTGAATCAGATTTATCTAAAAACTTTTTGGAAGAATTTAAAATCTTTTTTCTGCCAGATATTTCAATATTTTTAATTTTTACTTTTTTGCCTTTATCAATCTTAAACACTAAAATTTTAGAATTCTTACTTTGTTTGTCATCTTCTACTTTACTGTCTATTTTAATGCTGTAAAAGCCCTTGCTTATGTAAAAGTTTCTTATTATGTTAGAACTATTTGAAATAGTATTTTTACTAATAACACTACCACTAATAAGATTTAGGTCCTCTTTTAATGAACTAATATCTGATTTACTAATTTTTCCTTCAAATTTAAATTTGGAGAGTCTTGGCAACTCAGTCAAATTAATATCTAAGTTTATTTTGTTACTATCTATTTTATTTATTGAAATTTTTATGTCAGAAAATAAATTTTGATCCCAAAGTTTTTTTATCGATTCAGAAATGATGTCTCCCGGTACATTAATAATTTTTCCAACTTCCAGCTCAGTCATCTTAATTATATTAGATTCATTGATGAATTCTAAGCCAACGACATCTATGGCCTCAATTTTATATGACTTTTTGTTTGAATAATCAATTAATTCATTGTTTTGTGCATTAGAGGAGTTAGAACATGCTAGTAAAACAATTGTTACAATATTCAAAAATAATTCTTTGCATGTTATGTGTTTAAGCTGTTTTGCCAAATCTTCTTTCTCTTTTTTGATATTCTAAAATTGCATCTTTTAAGTCTTCCTTTCTAAAATCTGGCCAAAACTTTTTACAGAAATAAAATTCAGTATATGCAATTTGCCAAAGTAAAAAATTACTAACTCTATTTTCTCCGCTTGTTCTAATTAAAAGCTCAGGGTCAGGAACGTTCTTTGTAGCTAAATATTGTTCAATTATATCTTCACTTATTTCATTTACTTTCAACCCATCACCAATAATTTTTCTAATTGCATTTTTTATTTCCCACCTACTACTGTAACTTAGTGCTAAAATTAAATTTAATTTTGTATTTCCACTAGTAAGTTTAATGGATTCATCGAGCTCCTTTTTACATTTTTCAGGTAACATATTCATGTTACCAATTGAAGAAAGTTTAATGTTATTTTCCATCAATGTCTTAGTTTCACTTCTTATTGTTGATACTAAAAGAGACATTAATCCAGAAACTTCTTTTTTTGGTCTTTGCCAATTTTCTGTTGAAAAAGCATAAAGTGTTAAATAATTAATTCCTATTTCCGCTGCATATTCGACAGTTTCTCTAACAGCTTTAACACCATTTCTGTGGCCAAAAATTCTAGATTTATTTTTTTGTTTTGCCCATCTACCATTTCCATCCATAATTATTGCAATGTGTTTTGGTAAATTATTTTGATCTAAAAAATGATCCTTTGCCACATTAATTGATTTTCTAATTATTCGTAATCACAACCCTTGTTATTATCATTAAGTTTAAATGATATTGTTATCCCAAGGTATGAGTACCAGTCATTTTTTTCTGAATTACCTCTTTGGTCTCCGGCATTGAAGTTGCCAGTTGGATCAGACATATATACGGATTCATTCCCAAATTCTGGTCTTAACACGTTTTCTCCTGGATATGTTGTGCTGACATCATCTAAGTAATCAGTAAATGTCTTTCTAAAGGAATATTCTATTATAATATTAGAAACTTTATTTAATGAAAATTTAAATCCTCCTCCAAGTGGAATTGCGAATTGAGCAAGCCTATATTTCTTCCTGTCAGGAAATGAGGTAGTTCCCTGGCCTTCAGTTGAAAGAGGTTGTAGATCAACCCATTCTCCATTTGCGTTTTCAGCCTGAGGGTTAAAATAAAACATTGAAAGTCCGGAAAAAAGATATGGAGTCCATTTATACCTTGGATTTCCAAGTTCATAAGGTAAAAAGTTAAACTCTACTTTTCCTGCAAGTTCATAAATATTTGATTTAAAGTGAAGGCCACGAGCATTACTTATAGAGTCTCTATTTTCAAGTCTATCATCTCCAGAAATTTGTCCTAGCAAAATATTTGCTCTATATGAAACTCTTTTGTCAATGTTTTGCTTGTAATTTAGACTAATGAATGGTTTAGATTCTCGAAAATGTCCACCAGAGATGCACCCATCACATTTGTTCAAATCACCTAGATAGTACATGACACCTGTCTGAATTCCCAGCTCAGTGTTTGTTTTAAATTGACCATAACAAAATTGCGTGACGAATAAGCAGAATATTACTACTATTTTTCTTTTCATTTTTAAATAATTAATACAAATATAAAATATACTATAAGAAAAAAGCTAATTCCTTTTGTCAATTCCCCACATAAGCTTATTTCTTACTGTAGACAAAAATGAGTTAAAAGATGGATTTATCAATTTTATATTAAAACTAGCTTTTTTGATTGTGATTTCTGTAGATGAGTCAAAAGCTCTAGAGCGAGAATCTAAAGAAATTAATGCTAAATCGTCACGATCAATAACTTTTAACTTTATTACTGATTGATCATCAATAACGATAGGTCTTACATTAAGATTATGCTGTGCAATTGGGGTGATAATAATATTTCCAGATTGTGGCATAATTATTGGGCCTCCGCAACTCAATGAATATCCTGTTGAGCCAGTAGGTGTTGATACAATTAAACCATCTGCCCAATATGAGTTCAAAAATTCATTATCAACATATGCATCTACTTTAATCATAGATGAGGTATCCTTTTTAGTTACAGCAACTTCATTTAATGCAAAATTTTGATTACCAAACAACTCATTGGAGGTGTTAAGCTCAAGCAATGTTCTGTTATCAATTTTATAATTTTCTTTAAGCAAATCATTTACTGCAGCATCTATTTGATCTGTTGAAATACTTGAAATAAATCCTAGTCTACCAGTATTTATTCCCATAATGGGAATGTTACTATTTTTTACATGAGTTGCGGCTTTCAATAATGTACCATCACCTCCAATACTGATTAAAAAATCAGCGTTACCTCTTAATCCATCATGATCTTTATACGAAAGTGGAGGTTTTTTGAAACTGATATATTTTTTAAATGTCTTTAAGAACTGTTCCTCAATGATAACTTGTGAATTTTCATTCTCTATTTTTTTAATTAAGTGTTGCAAATAATTTTTTGAGGTTTCAGGAAATGTCATTCCAAAAATTGCTATTCTCATATTTACTTTTTTCGTTTAACTTTAGTGTCTCCAAACGGATTTGAAAAATGCAAAAATATTCCTTTTTCTCCTAATTTATTAACAGAAAACTCAATTCTGAGAATTTTATCATAATATGTAATAAAATCAAGAGAAAGTCCTTTTCCAATTAAAATAGAGTTAGATAAATTATTTCTTTGCTCTAAAGCTAAACGCTCACTTTCCCTTACATATCCTACATCACAAAATAAAGAAACATACATGCTATAATGAGATTTTTTAAATTGAGTTTTGTTAAAGAAAGGAATTTCAGCTTTAGTTTTTTCAAATATTTGATATTTAAAAATATTTTTTGAAATTAAATATTCATTTCCTGAGATAACGTAATACTCATAAGATCTAATATAATCGTTAAACCCGATTGGTAGTGAGTAAAAGTATGGAGTGCTATTATTACTGCTAATTTCAGTTTTTAAGCTAGAGCCAAAAAAAAATTTATCGTAAATATTTTTATGTAGCTCTAACTTTAAATTTATTTCAGAATTGTTAATATTTGATTCAATTCCAAAATTTTTTGATAGTGTAATTTCAGCCAGAGATCCATCAAGTGGATATTCAATATTATCTCTTTGTTCGTTCTTAAAACTATATGACAGTTTAAAATAACTACCAATATTGTTTTTGTTTGAACTATTTAAATACATTCTGTTTAGAATATATATCTCATTATCGACAACACATCTGTGGTATTTTAGAAAAATTGAATTGCTTATTCTAAATTCTTTTTTGTTTATTAACTTAAGTTCAGCAATTAAGTCTGTGCTAGTAAAGTCATTATCATTACTTAAGTACTGTAACTGATTATTTGAAATTAAATAATCAGTTTTTTTTCTTCTAAAAAAATCTATTTCACTCTCTACGAAAAAGCTTTTATTTTTACCTAATGACCTACTTACATAAGTCATATTGTAATGTTCTTTATAGCCTTTTCTAAATTTTAATTTTATTAACTCATTAGCTCCTCGAAAATTTTGCCAATCTAGCATAATTCCATAATTGATTTTTGACCAGTCTTCATAATTAGATTCTTTAAAATCTCTGTACCATGAATTAAAATTTCTATCTGAAATTTCAAAAATAGGATAGGGCCATAAATACCACCTCTCAGTTAAAAAAATCTCTATCTGTATTTCATCTTCTTGAGTGTACCAAAATGAAATTTCAACATCATTGAAAATTTGTAGGTTACTTAAATTCTCCTCCGAAGTTTGTATATTTTTAATTAATTTTTCAAGTGAGTATACTTGATTCTTTTTTATTGCGATATGTTCTAAAACAGTTTCATTTTTAGTAATGTTATTACCATTAATGACAATCTTTTTAATTTTAAGTTTTTCAGTTTCTGCCAAACAAGATGTAGAAAAAACTATAAGATTTATGAACAAAATTAATTTTCTGAAGGGCATCAGGTGTTTAGATATCTCATTAAGCTGTCATATCGCTCCTCAATGTTTGAAAGGTCATTTTCTTTGTTAAAAGATGCAGAAACATGGTAATTAAAACGTTCAAAATCTTTAAGCAATCTATCTAAATTATGGCTGTTTAATTTTAGAGTAACTTCTATGTTTTTTGATTCATTAAATGAGGTTATGTATGAGCTTAAAATATTAATATTGTTTGACTCAGTTATTGAAGATATTTTAGATAAACTATAATCTTTTTCATTCATCTCTAAAACTATTATACCTCCATTGTTCCTAACAGCTGAACTTTTTGCTAGAGTAAATAAAATCTTTGAGTTTGTAATTGAGCCAATATACTTTTTACTTCTACTTAAGACAGGAAGTACTGACAATGAATGCTTATCAAAATAATCAACTATGTTAAATAGATGTTGATCTTCAAATATGTAAATGTCTTCGCTTGTTTTTAATAAATCTTTAACAAATAATTTATCTTTTTTCATATTCATTATATCGTTTTCAGAAATAAGCCCCAGGAATTTGTTTTTTTCAACCACTGGTAGATTATATACGTGTAAATCTTGCATAATTTTTAATGCAATATCAGCGCTATCTTTTAGCTTTAAAGGTAAAATTGAAGATGAAATTATTTCTTTGGCTTGCATTTGAATATAAACAATTAATTAATTTTGAAATGTGAAAAATTTAAGTGTAAACATAAACAAAATTGCTACAATCAGAAATGCAAGAGGCGGTCAAGTTCCCTCTGTTGTTCAAGCAGCTATTAATGCTGAAAAGTTTGGAGCAGACGGAATAACAGTTCATCCAAGGCCTGATGAAAGACATATTACTAGTGAAGATGTATACAATTTAAAAAAAGTTATTAAAAAGGAGTTTAATATTGAGGGTAATCCTACAAAACAATTCATCGATTTAGTTTTGGATATAAAGCCTACTCAAGTAACTTTGGTTCCGGATGCCCCCGACGTTTTAACATCAAACAAAGGATGGGACATTAAATCAAATTATAATTTTTTAAAAGAAATTGTTTCTGAGTTCAAAAGATCAAAAATTAGGACATCAATTTTTGTTGACCCAAAAGAAAAAATGGTTGAGCTAGCAAAAAAACTTGAAGCTGATCGAGTTGAACTCTACACCGAGACATATGCGAAAAAATTTCCAATAAACAGACAAAATGCAATAAAAGACTTTTATAAATGTTCGCTACTGGCAAAAAACATAAATATCGGTTTAAATGCTGGTCATGACCTAAATTTAGATAATTTGAAATATTTCAGCAGTAAAATAGATAATTTACTAGAGGTATCAATTGGGCATGCTCTCATTTCTGATTCAATCTATTTTGGGCTACAGAACACAATATCAATGTACAAACGTTTACTATGAAGCTTTTTTCTAGGATTTACGGAAGTGGTAAGGATATAATAATTATACATGGTCTTTTTGGAATGTCAGATAACTGGGCAACATTCGCAAAAAGATTATCACAGAAATTTAAAGTTCATTGTGTTGACATTAGAAATCATGGTAACTCTCCTCATTCTAATTTTTTTGATTATGATTTTATTTCAGAGGATATCATAAATTATATTAATCAAAATAACATATTCAAACCTCACTTGCTTGGACATTCGTTAGGAGGGAAGGCTGTAATGAAGTTGGTTTTAGAAAAGAAAAACATATTCGATAAAAGTATTGTTATTGATATTGCACCTAAAGAGTATGATATTTCTTTTCATCAATTTTTGCTTGAAAAAATTTCAAACTTGCGTCTAGAAAATTACACGTCAAGAAATCAAATAGAATTAGATTTGTTAAAAAGTTTAAAAAATAAAGCGATCACCCAATTTATTCTAAAAAATTTAAAAAGAGATAATGAAAGATTTTTATGGAAATTTAACTTATCAGTTTTGAAGTATAATCTTAAAAAAATTAGTCATGCAAATTTCTGTAAAGGTGTTAGTGATTTAGATATGATGTTTGTAAAAGGTGAAAATTCAGATTATATAGACTCTAAAGATCTGAATAGAATAAGAAATCATTTTTCAAATTCAAAATTTTGTGAAATAAGTAACGCTGGGCATTGGGTTCATGCAGAAAACCCCAATGATCTTTATGATGAAATTATTAATTTTTTATAAATAAAAGTTATCACCCTCTTTAGCGATCCTAAACCCCTTTGATAAAACTTCTTCATGCTCTTTTGAGCTCTCGTCAATCAGTGGATTTGTATGATTAAAATGTGTGAAAATAATTTTATTCCTTTCTTTAGCTTTTATATTTGAAAATAATTTTAAACTATCCTTAACTAGAGGATGAGGAATTAAGCTAATATCTCTTTCTATTTCTCTTTCGGAAAAAAAAGTTCCATCAACTAATGCAAAATCAATGTTTTTGATTAACTCAGTAATGGAAATATCCCATTTTTCCCAATTATCAATATCAGGAATATAAATTAGTTCTTTTTTAGATGTTGCGATTTTAAAACCAACAGTTTCAGAGTAATCCTCTCTATGCGGTACAAGAAATGGTTTTATTTTTAGATTAGCGCTAATGTTTATTGTATTGTTTTTAGAGAGTTTTATTAATTTGATATTCCTTTGTTTTAGCAAATGATTCCAAGGTCCATTATTCTCTAAAAATTTTTTCATTTTAGGCATTGCATAAACTTTTAAGTCTCTAGACCCAGCAGCTTCATTGCCATAATACATTAAGCCTGTATAATGTCCAATATGGGCATGAGTTAGAAAAACACCTTCAATGTCTTTGATATTTGTTTTCTCCTTTAGAAATTTTGTTTGAAATTTAATTTCTGGTGATGCATCTATTATCCATTGTTTTTTTTCAGATTCGTCAACTACGGCTATACTAGAAACAAATTTTTTTTTAGGATTTAACCACTGATTTTGACAACATGCTTTATCACAATCAATCTGAGGAAATCCCCCATCTTGAATTGTTCCAAGAACTTTAACATAATTTCTCATTCTTTTACTTGATCATTTTCTCATAACAATAATAAAATTTTTTATGTTCCTTGAGCAATATCTTACCTTTAAATTTGTAATCTAAACCAATGTAAAAACTATTTGCTATTGTGTTGTCAAAATAGGTGTCAAGGCGTAAAGATTTTTTATTATTCTTTTTGGCTAGCTCCTCAGCAAAGAACATTAATTTTTTACCGATTCCAATTCCCCACTTGTTATGCTTAACAACAAGTCTGTGAATTGTATAAAAACAATTATTTTTCCATTTAATATTTTTATATGCTGTATCAATATTTTCATCAATTGTTACACCACCTATTATTTCATCTTGATCAAAAAAAACATAATAATTTTTAGCCAAAATATCCTTTTTTAATACTTCTTTATTTGGATATTCATGATCCCATTGGCTAATTTTTTTTGAAATCATTTTTTTTATACTTCCTCTGTAAAGCTTAATTAACTCATCTAGATCTTCTAAATAGGCTTTTCTAATCATTATATTAGGTTGTTGCACCCTCTTAATTCAGAACTGCTAAGTCTGCCAATAATATCAATACCCTCTTTTTTTTGTATTGCAAAATCTTCAGTGGCAATAAAAGGACAGCTATGCTTATTTGCTAAATCAATAACATTAACAAAACCTCTATTGCATCCAATTTTGTAGGGATTATTGATATCTCTTATTAAAAATTTCAACCATTTAGGTGTCATATAGTAACTGTCTTTTCTGTAAGCTTGCGACAGCATTTCTGTCATCCCATATTCTGAATAGACATTTTTTGTTTTAAAATTTTTTTTTAGTAGCTCTATAATTTCGATCTTTGATTTACTTAGCTTTGAGTTCTTCGCTCCTCCTGTTTCAATAACAATAGTATCTTCAATTTTGATATCGCAAATTTTAGAAAATTCATACAAAGCAAAAGACACACCAAATAAGATTGTTGGAATTTTGTTTTTGTTATTATCTAATATCTGAATCTTTAGTTTATCATAATTTTTTAGGTAATAATCACTTGATGAATACTTACTATTCTTTATAAAATGATTCATCATGTAAATAAGTGATGAGTTTTTATTATCCAAATAATTGGGAAGTAAAGCCAAAAAACAATAATCTTTGCTTCTCCCAAAAAAACTTTCAAAACAATTAACAAAGCTTTTTATATAGTTGCTTTTCTCAGCTACATAATGTGTGCTTCTTTTACCACCAGTACCACTGCTCAGAAATTTTAGTTCATAGCTAGTCTTTGTGAGAATTTTTTTAGACTTAAAAAATTGAATTGGCAAAAATGGTATTTCATTAATTTTCTCAGGAACTTTCGTCTTGTTTATAAGTTTGCAAAAATCAAAATATAGCTTATTGTTTTGTAATTGATAGTGATAAAGATCAAGACACTGATCAACAAAATCTTTATTGTTATTAATTTGATTGAAGCTATGCATACGCTATAATTTTGAAAATATCTTTCCAGTTTACAACATCTTGTTGATAGTTTGCAAAACCATGAATTTCATCTAATTTACCAATAATTTTCTCTAAATCAATTTTTTCTAGTTTAGAAGTTAAACAAAAACCATGCCGACCATGGTAGCTACTTAAGTATTCTTGCTCATACTGACCATTTGTTGCAATTAAACATGATTTTTTTTTCAATTTTGCTAAATCCATAATTGTTGTATAGCCAGATCTAGAAATGACATATCTGGATTCTAGAATCAGTTTGTTGAGGGCTTCAGTTTGTAAGTGAGATATAGTGCTAGTATTTCCTTTCTTATTAACTAAACTTTGAGATGGTTTGCATTGTAAAATTATAGACTTTATTTTTAATTTCTTAGAAGCCTCAATTAATTTTTTTTCAAAAACACTTCTTTGTGGCTCAGGCCCAGATACTAATACTAAAAGTTGTTTTTTTGTCATTGTTTTAAAATATCTAAACCTAGATAGATTAGATAGGTGCTGAGTTTTTATATATAATTTGGATGAATTTGATAGCGATCCAGAAAGTCGATTTTTTTTGTCATCTACAATCCAACACTCATTAAACCTATTAATTAACCTGGTGTTTATATAGTTAACAAAAGACATAAAATATTTTGAGCGAATTTCAACTTGATGTGTTACAAAAATTGAGGGTATTTTTTTTGATCTAACACCAAATCTGTTATCAGTAATTATTGCATCTATCTTGAACTGATTAATTATTTTTTCAGTTATGTATCTTTCATAAATATAATTATATATCAGCTTGTAAATCTGTAAAAATATAGCAAAACTTGCACCTATGTATTTGCTGTAAAGAATTGGCATTGCCTTCAGTCTCACAAAATCGTGATTAGGAAATTCTTTTTTTAAAAAGTGTAAAGGTTTATTATCGCATCCAATAATAACTTCATAGCCATATTCATTCAATTTTCTAATTATTTTAACACATCTACTTGCATGACCTAAGCCCCAGTCCATAGGAGTGATTAAAACTCTTTTTTTCATTGGATGAAATGATTATTTTTGAAAAAAAATTTTGGGTAAAAATAAATTAAAAAAATTTGATGATTTAAATAATTTTTCAAATGTAATTCAGCCAAAAATTGAAGAGCTCAAAAAAGATTATTTACATAAAGGATTGTGGAGAAGGAACATTTTTAAAAATGATAATGAAATATGCCTTGAGCTGGGCTGTGGTAAGGGTGAATATACTGTCGAGCTTGCAAAAAGAAATCCTCATATAAACTACATAGGCATAGATATAAAAGGAGCGAGAATTTGGTCTGGTGCTAGTGAATCTAAAAAATTAAAAAACATTTTCTTTTTAAGAACAAGAATTGAGTTTTTAAACAATTTTTTTGACAAGGGAGAAATAAATTTAATTTGGATTACTTTTCCAGACCCTCACATAAAAAAAAGAAGTGAGTCAAGAAGATTAACTCATAAGAATTTTCTTAATATTTACAAAACTATTTTGTCAAGAAAAGGGTTTGTTAATTTAAAAACTGATAGTGAGTTTTTGCATGGATATACACTTGGGGTTTTGTCAAATTTGAATTGTAAAATTATACAATCAACTCATGACTTGTACAATTCTCAAATTTGCTCAAAAGATTGTGAAATCAAAACTTACTATGAGGAAAAATTTTTGAAATTAGATAAGAAAATTACATATATAAAATTTAAATTTGAATATTAAATGTCTAAGATAACAACAGATAGTGTTTTTAAGCTGTTAAATGATGGGTTCAATGACAACCCATTCAATCTGTCAGTCGATAATATTACCAACCTTCAGCTGTTTGGAAATGATATAATAATAGATGTTAAAATCCAAAACCCTACCCTTTCTTATAAAAAAAAGCTTGAAAAGTTTATCAATGAAATTATTTTAAGTCAATTTTCAACTTGTAGAATTAAGCTTAATTTCAACCTTGAAGCTTCAAAAAATAATGTTCAAATAAAAGGAGAGCGAATAAAAGGAGTTAGAAATATTATAGCTGTGAGTTCTGGCAAAGGAGGTGTGGGGAAATCAACAATTACATCAAATCTAGCTGTTGGATTATCTGAAATTGGATTTAAAGTTGGGGTTGTTGACGCAGATATTTATGGCCCATCAATGCACTTAATGCTAGATTTAGAAGGAAAAATACCTAAATCAATTAACGTTGATGGGATAAATAAGATTGAACCATTAGAAAATTATGGTGTAAAAGTTTTAAGTATTGGTTTTTTTGCTCAATCAAAGCAAGCTTTAGTTTGGAGAGGCCCTATGGCTACAAAGGCATTGAATCAGCTAATTTGGGATGCTCATTGGGGAGATTTAGACTATCTTCTTGTTGATTTGCCACCCGGAACTGGAGATATACATCTATCTTTAGTGCAATCAATACCCGTTACAGGAGCAATTGTTATTTCAACACCTCAGCCTATTTCAGTCGCAGACGCAAGAAAAGGGATAAATATGTTTCAGATGGATAGTATTAACGTTCCAGTAGTCGGATTAATTGAAAACATGTCATATTTTGAAGATGACAGTAAAATCAAGTATCATATCTTTGGAAAAGATGGTGGGAAAATTCTAGCTGACAATATGAATGTTAATTTTCTTGGCGAAATCCCAATTATTCAATCAATTAGAGTAGCTTCTGATATTGGAAGACCTGCTGTTTTACAAGGTGATACTGATATTGCGAAAAGATTTTTAAATTTGTGTAGAAAGTTAGTTGATTTTGTTGAAGAAAGAAATAAAAAAATTAAAGAAACAGAATCAGTTAAGATAACACATAACAAAGGCTGCTCTTAAATGAAAATATCAAAAAAAAGCAAGTTATACTACAAAGTTGATCAAGCATTGGATAACATCAGACCTTACTTGAATGTTGACGGAGGTGACATTGATTTAATCGAAGTGACTAAAGATAAAATTGTAAAGGTTAAGTTTACTGGCTCTTGTGCAACTTGTGATGTAAGTATGATGACCTTTAGAAATGGTATTGAAACAACAATAAAGAAAAACGTACCAGAAATCAAAGAAGTTATCGAAATTATTTAGACTAATTCTAAATAAATAATTCATCAATTTTTTTAGAGATTTTTGCTTTACCAAACAAAAGAAGTATGGTATATTTGTTTTAGAATAAAAAACTGATGATAAAGGAGTTGTATTTAGGAAGAAAAATCTATTTAGTTCTAACATTTTTGTTTTTATTTTCCAACATAATTTTCGCCCAAATCGATGGCGAAGAACTTTACAAAACGAATTGTACTGCGTGTCATTTAATGACTGACAAAAGATTAGTAGGTCCTGGACTTAAAGGTGTAACTGATAAGTATTCAAAGGACTGGCTTAAAAAATGGATTATTAACTCTCAGGAGTTTATTGCATCAGGAGATGAAAAAGCAATTGCTATATATGAAGAGTACAACAAGCAAATCATGCCAGCTTTTTATTTTACTGATGAAGAATTCGACGCTCTCTTTGCTTATTTAGAAAACCCACCCGTTGAAGAAATTGCTGAGGCTGTTGTTGCTTCAACAGAGCAAGTTTCCACCTCAAACAAATATCTACCTATCATTATTCTAATATTAATTTTAACAATATCATACATATTGTTAATACTAAAAAATAAACTAAAATCAAGTTTAGGAGAGGAAACTGAATCAATACCACAGACATTTTACAATCAATACAAACTTTTTATTTCTAACAAAACAAATTTAGTTTTTACCGGTATTATTGCCTTTGTTGTAATATCAAATTTTGCATATTCAACAATGATGGGAATAGGAGTATATACTCAGTATCAACCTGAGCAGCCAATTGCTTTCTCTCACGAATTGCATTCAGGAATTAACGGTGTTGATTGTAATTATTGTCATTCCTCAGCCAGACACAGTAAGCACTCCGGTATACCATCTGCCAACGTATGTATGAATTGCCATACATACATTAATGAAGGAACAGATGAAGAAGGGACCAAAGAGATTGCTAAAATATATGAAGCTGTTGGTTTTGATCCAGACTCAAGAACATATATTGAGGGGTACACACAAAAACCTATTGAATGGGTTAGAATTCACAATTTACCAGACCACGCTTATTTTAATCATTCTCAGCATGTTGTTGCTGGGCAAATCGAGTGCCAAGAATGTCATGGTCCAATACAGGAAATGGAAGAGGTATACCAGTACAGTGAACTAACCATGGGGTGGTGCATTGAGTGTCACAGAGAATCTGAGGTTAAAATGGAAGGTAACGAATATTATGCCAAATTACACGAAGAGCTCAAAGCAAAGCACGGTAAAGAGGTTTTTACTGTTGAAGAAATTGGAGGCTTAGAATGTGCAAAATGTCACTATTAAATTTATGAGTAATAAAAAAACATATTGGAAAGGTGTTGCTCAACTTGAGAATAAGGAATTTGCAAATGAGATTGCAAGTAATGAATTTTCTGAGCATTTGCCAGTAAACGATTTTTTAAAGGAAAAGAAAACATTAGAGGAATCATCAACGAGTAGAAGAGACTTTTTAAAATTTATGGGTTTCACAACTGCAGCAGCAACTCTTGCAGCATGCGAAACACCTGTTGTTAAATCAGTGCCATACTTAATTAAGCCAGATGAGATTGTACCTGGAGTTCCAAATTTTTATGCAACAACTATCTATGATGGAAGAGACTACGCCAGTGTGCTTGTTAAAACTAGAGAAGGTAGGCCAATAAAAATTGAAGCGAATCAAAGCAGCACAAGTGCAAGAAGCCAAGCTACAATATTATCATTCTATGATTCAAATAGAGCTAAGGAACCCATGTTCGGTGGTAAATCTATATCCTGGTCAAAATTAGATAAACAAATTAAACAAAAGCTTAGTGAGGTCAAGGATAAAAAAATAGTATTATTAACCACTTCTGTAATAAGTGAAACTACTTTAGATTTAATAAAGAAGTTAAGTTCTAAATATTCAAATTTTGAGCATATAATGTATGACTCTGTTGCTTATGACGCATTACTAGACGCAAATCTTGAGAGTTTTGGACTAAGAGTAGCTCCAAAATATCACTTTGACAAAAGTGATGTAATTGTATCTTTTGGAGCAGACTTTCTTGGAAATTGGCTGTCTCAAGATTACTCTAAAGATTATGTAAATGGCAGAAACCCTAAAAATGGAAAAATGTCAAGGCATTTTCAAATTGAGACTAATATGTCACTAAGTGGAGCGAATGCTGATAAAAGAATACAAATCAAACCATCCGAGCAATCCTATCTTATTTCCAATTTGTATAGAGCACTAATTGGTACTGATCAGATTGATGAAAGACTAAAAGGTGTTTATCAAAACCTTAAAAAATCAAAATCTTCGATTGTTGTAACAGATAGTCAAAGAAAAGACGTTCAACTTATTGTAAATGCAATTAATCACGAACTAGGTAATTACAAAAAAACGATAAATATCAACAATCCTTGTTTTTTGAAAAAAGGAAATACCAACGATCTTAACTCTCTAATTGAAGATATGAACAGGGGTAATGTTCAAGTTTTAATTACAAGTGGTGTAAATCCTATTTATAATTTAGAAAGATCAAAAGATTTTAGATCGGGACTTGAGAAAGTTGATACATTTATTTCTTGTTCACTTTACAATGACGAGACTTCAAGCCTGGCTGATTATCTATGCCCACTTCATCATAATCTTGAAAGTTGGGGCGATGCAAACCCAAGTCTAAACACATACTCTTTGATGCAGCCCACAATTGCATCACTTTTTAATACAAGGCAGCTCGAAACTAATTTACTTTCATGGGCCGATTTGAATAAAGACTTTCACAAATATTTGAAGAATTACTGGATTAATAAGGGAATTGATTGGAACAAAGCCCTGCATGATGGTTATTTTAAATTCAACCAGTCAAACAAAGCAGCTAATTATAGAAAATCAAATCTTCGAAATTTTGAAAAAGTTGAAGTTAATCGACTAGAGTTATGCCTATATGAAAAAATAGGCCTTGGAGATGGGACTTTAGCTAACAATCCATGGCTACATGAACTGCCTGACCCAATCACAAGGACTACTTGGGATAATTATGTTGCTATTTCGGCATCAACAGCAAGAGAATACGGTTTAATGAATAAAACAGTTGCTAACGGAGCATTGAACGGAAGTCTTGTAAACTTAAAAGCTGATGATGTAGAACTAAAAAATTTACCTGTCATTATTCAGCCTGGACAAGCGAAAGGTACAATCGGTATAGCACTTGGATATGGAAGAAAAAGATCAGGTAAAGTTGGTGATAATGTAGGGTTCAATGCTTTTCCACTAATTTCAAAAAAATATGTGGACATAGAATTAGCTGAAGGAGAGCATGAGTTTGCTTGCATACAGCTGCACCACACAATGATGGGAAGAGACATGGTTAAAGAGACAAATTTAGATAAGTACATAAAGAACCCTAGCTCTGGTAATTACAGAGAGAAATATTATACTTACAAAGGAAAATTACCTTCGGACCAAGTTTCTTTATATGAAGAACACGACTTAGAAACAGGACATTTTTGGAATCTTTCGATTGACCTTACTTCATGTACTGGTTGTGCTGAATGTGTAATAGCCTGTCAAGCAGAAAACAATATACCAGTTGTTGGGAAAGAGGAAATGAGAAAAAGTAGAGATATGCATTGGATGAGAATTGATAGATATTATTCATCTGAAATGACTAAAGAGAATGCTAAAAAACAAGACATATCTTCAGTTAAAATGTATGCTCAAATGGAAGAGCCATCTGAAGATCCTGAAGTTGTTTTTCAACCTGTTATGTGTCAACACTGCAACCATGCACCTTGTGAAAATGTATGTCCTGTGGCTGCAACAACACATAGTAATGAAGGACTTAATCAAATGACATATAACAGATGTATTGGTACAAGATATTGTGCTAACAACTGCCCATATAAAGTAAGAAGATTTAATTGGTTCTTATATAGTGAAAATGATCAGTTTGATTATCACATGAATGATGATTTAGGTAAAATGGTTTTAAATCCTGATGTAGTTGTTAGGTCCAGAGGAGTTATTGAGAAATGTAGCATGTGTATCCAAAAAATACAAGCATTAAAGCTTGAGGCTAAGAAAAAGGGAGAAACAATAAAAGACGAAGATGCTCAGACTGTTTGTTCATCGGCATGCTCCACTAATTCAATAGTTTTTGGTGATGTTACTAACAAAGAAAGCGAAGTATATAAGCTAAGAAACGATGATAGAGCATATGATTTACTTGATCATTTAAATGTCAGGCCATCAGTATTTTATCAAACAAAAGTAAGAAACAAACAAAATGCATAAAGAGTCAAGAATAAGAGACCCGCTAATAGACGGTAACAAAACATTCCACGATATTACTGTTGAGGTTGCATATCCTGTTGAAGGAAAAGCTAACAAGTATTGGTGGACACTATTCGGATTATCGGTTATCCTTATGCTTTGGGGATTCGGCTGTATTGCATACACAATAGGCACAGGAATTGGTGTTTGGGGATTAAATAAAACAATCAATTGGGCTTGGGACATAACAAACTTTGTTTGGTGGATTGGTATTGGTCATGCAGGAACTCTTATTTCAGCAGTTCTTTTACTTTTTAGGCAAAAATGGAGGATGGCTATTAATAGGTCTGCAGAAGCAATGACAATTTTTGGAGTTATTCAAGCAGGATTATTTCCATTAATCCACATGGGTAGACCATGGTTAGCATACTGGGTATTTCCAATTCCAAATCAATATGGTTCTCTATGGGTTAATTTTAACTCGCCTTTACTTTGGGATGTTTTTGCAATTTCAACATATTTAACTGTCTCAACTGTTTTTTGGTACATTGGACTAATTCCAGATTTTGCAATGATTCGTGATAGAGTTAATGAAAAAATTAATCCCTTGAAGAAGAAATTATATTCTTTGCTATCTTTTGGATGGTCAGGAAGGGCCAAGCATTGGCAGAGATTTGAAGAGGTGTCTCTTGTACTAGCGGGATTAGCTACTCCTTTGGTTTTTTCAGTTCATTCAATCGTCTCTATGGACTTTGCTACCTCTGTTATACCTGGTTGGCATACAACAATTTTCCCCCCATACTTTGTATTGGGAGCACTTTTCTCTGGATTTGCAATGGTTGAAACACTTCTTATAATTGTAAGAAAGGTAGTAAATATGGAAGCTTATATTACAATAAAACACATTGAGTATATGAATGTAATTATCTTATTTACTGGCTCAATGGTAGGAATTGCATATATAACTGAACTGTTTATGGCTTGGTACTCTGGAGTTGAATTTGAACAATATGCTTTTTTAAATAGAGCAACAGGGCCATACTGGTGGGCATATGCTAGTATGATGACCTGTAACGTTGTTATTCCACAGCTCTATTGGATTTATAAGATAAGAACAAACATAATTGCAACTTTTGTCTTGTCAATTTTCGTCAATATAGGTATGTGGTTTGAAAGATTTGTAATTATAGTAACTTCTTTACATAGAGATTTTCTCCCATCAAGTTGGACTATGTTCTCTCCCACCTTTGTAGATATAGGAATATTTCTTGGAACTATTGGTTTCTTCTTTGTATTATTCTTGATGTACGCAAGAACTTTTCCTGTAGTTGCTCAGGCTGAAATGAAGACAATTTTAAAATCATCTGGATCAGAATTTAAAAAAATAGATAATGAACAATAACATAGTGTACGCATTATACGACGATGATGATATTCTTTTAACTTCTGTCAAAAAGATGAAAGAAAAAAAATTAAATGTAAAAGAAGTTTATACTCCTTTTCCAGTTCATGGTCTTGACAAAGTTTTAGAACTAAAAGAAACAAGAATGGCTATTACTGCTTTTATATATGGATGTATTGGGCTTACTTTTGGCTCTGTTCTAATCTACTACATTATGATTTCGGGAGAATATAAAAGTTGGCCAATGAATATTGGTGGTAAACCCAACTTTACTTTTTTTAAGAATTTGCCATCATTTGTACCTGTACTATTTGAACTTACTGTAATGTTTGCTGGGCACTTAATGTCTCTAACATATTTTTACAGATGCAAACTCTTTCCTGGCTCGCAGGAAACTAGTCCCGACCCTAGAACTACAGACGATAAGTTTTTAGTTGAGATCGAACATGAAAATTTTAAAGAAGTTGAAAAATTTTTAAAAACAACTGGTGCAATAGAAATTAAAAAGAAAGATGATAAATAAATTAATTGCAATATTATTTTTTAGCATAATCATATCTGCTTGTAATAATCAAAGCGGTTATGAGTACATGCCAAATATGTATAGGTCACCATCTTTGGAGACATACTCAACAAATACATATTTTAAAGATAGTATAAATGCTAGGCTTCCAGTTGAAGGTACAATAGCCAGAAATTATCTTTCTACTTTTTACTTTGATGGAGACTTGGAGGGGTATCTACAGTCTGGAAAATTTGCAAAAAACCCATTAGAAATTAATGAAAAGAATTTAAAAGAGGGAGAAGCATTATATGGCATGTTTTGTGCCCATTGTCATGGGCCTGAGGGTAACGGAGGTGGTAGTATTGGTCATCCAATTTATTCAAATATTCCTCATTACAATGACAAAAAGCAAATTAGAAGAACAGGAAAAACAATGTCTGAACTCAAAGCTGGGCATATCTTTCACTCAATAACTTATGGAGTAAATGCTATGGGGCCTCATTCTTCACAACTTAGCGAAGACGAAAGATGGAAATTAGTAATGCATGTTCAAAAACTACAAAAATTAGAATAGATAAATGTTTCAGCTAAATAAAAAATTACATTTTACTTCAATCTCAATGATAGTAATAGGATTACTTTCATTGGTAATAGGATTCATGAGTGATGCTCATTCAACATGGACTAATTTACTGTTCAATAACTATTTTTTCCTAGGTATTTCTCTTTTTGCAGTAGTTTTTGTTGCTATACAATACGTAGCAGAGGCAGGATGGTCGACAGTATTTAAAAGAGTTCCTGAGGCGATGATGGCATTTCTTCCTTATGCGGGAATTATTATGCTATTTATTGTCATTGCTGCTGTTATGCACTGGAACCATATCTATCACTGGCTAGAGCCAGGTATAATGGATCCAAATGAACCAAATTATGACAAAATAATTGCGGGTAAAGAACCATATTTAAATGCACCTTTTTTTCTTATAAGATCGATAGTATATGTCATTATTTGGATCTATTGTGCCAGAAAATTAAGACAGCTTTCTATTAAAGGTGACCTTGAAGGAGATATTGGAGAACGATCATTTTTTAAAGGGCTTAGAGTTTCAGGATGGTTTCTAGTCTTTTTTGCCGTTACATCATGTACTGCTGCATGGGATTGGATTATGTCAATCGATACACACTGGTTTAGTACACTGTTTGGATGGTATATATTTTCCGAGTGGGCAACAATAGGATTTACAACTATTCTTTTAATTGCTCTTTTTTTACAGAAAACAGGACACCTACCTGACTTAAATGATAGTCATATTCACGACTTAGGAAAGTTTATTTTTGCCTTTTCAATTGTATGGACATACATGTGGTTCTCACAGTTTATGTTAATTTGGTATGCTAATATCCCTGAAGAAGTAACATACTTTATGCAACGGATAGAACAATCTAATTACAGTTTTTTATTCTGGTTTAGTATGGTAATAAATTTTGTTGTTCCTCTAATAATGCTAATGAGTAGAGATGCTAAAAGAAATAAAACTATACTTGTTATAGTTTCAACCGTTATTTTAATTGGACACTGGATAAATTCTTATTTGTTATTTGCACCTGGAACCTTATTTGAACATGGACATTTAGGACTAATTGAGGTCGGTGTATTTTTAGGCTTTATTGGGCTGTTTATTCAGATTGTTTCCCGAACTTTGTCAAAAACCTCGGTTGAAATAAAGTCGCATCCTTATTTAGACGAA
This sequence comes from uncultured Bacteroidota bacterium, assembly GCA_902587125.1. GTDB lineage: Bacteria > Bacteroidota > Bacteroidia > Flavobacteriales > BACL11. The sequence continues at coordinate 122,123 of CACIJW010000001.1, read as the reverse complement.
AGTAAACACTTACATACATAAGCGAAATGATTGAAAAAATTATATATGTTTTAATGCCAATTGCAGTTGTAGCTTTATTGGTGCAGATCACTAGAATAACTGAATTATTATCAAAGATTAATAAAGAAGAACCTAACAAGGTAACTACTAGAGACAACGACTTTCAAGGTAAACTATACTTTATTGTCATAATGGCTTTTATCATCTTTGTAGTTTGGCAGATGATAGTTTGGGGACCATTACTTCTTCCTGCTGCTAGCTCAGTTCATGGTGAAATTATTGATGGATTAATGAATTTCACAATGAATCTTATACTAGTTGTATTTTTTGTATTAACTCCTATGCTTGGATATTTCTTGTATAAATACAGAGGAAAGGAAAAGAAATTTGCCTATTACTATTCTCACAATAATAAGTTAGAAATCATTTGGACAGTCATTCCAGCAATTGTGTTAACAGGTGTTATTATTTATGGGCTTAGAGTTTGGGATCAGGCTATGAATCCTGATATGACAAATGCCTCAGTCGTTGAGGTTTATTCAAAACAGTTTGGTTGGACTGCAAGGTACTCAGGTGGTGACAATACATTAGGAAATGCAAACTACAGATTAATACAAGGTCCAAATCAATTAGGTATTGATCTATCTGATTCTACATCTCATGATGATATAATTGTTAGAGAAGTACACTTAGTAAAAGATAAGCCAGTATTATTAAAATTTAGATCTCAGGACGTTATTCATTCAGCTTTCATTCCACATTTTAGAGTTCAAATGAATTGTGTTCCAGGTATTACAACACAATTTGGTTTTACTCCAACAAAAACAACATCTGAAATGAAGGCTCAAGAAGGTGAAGATTTTGAGTATATGCTTGTATGTAATAAAATATGTGGTGGAGCACATTACAATATGGGTATGAAATTTATTGTTGAGACTCAGGAGGAGTATGACATGTGGCTTTCACAACAAAAAAATATAAAAAATACATTACTTACATTATAATCAAAAGTTATGGCGGATCATCACAAAGAAACATTTTTAACTAAGTACGTCTTTTCACAAGATCATAAAATGATAGCAAAGCAGTTTCTAATAACAGGAATGTTTATGGCACTATTAGGAATGGCAATGTCCGCACTATTTAGAGTTCAGCTTGCAAATCCCGGAAAAGCTTATCCGATTCTTGAAACTTTGCTAGGTAAATGGGCCCCTGGAGGAGTATTAGATCCAAATTTTTATCTTGCGTTAGTAACAATGCATGGAACGATACTCGTTTTTTGGGTTCTAACGGGAGGATTATCAGGAACTTTTGCAAATTTTTTGATACCACTTCAAATAGGAGCAAGAGACATGGCATCAGGATTTATTAATATGTTATCATATTGGTTTTTTAATCTAGCAACTATTGTGCTTATCTGGTCCTTGTTTGTAGAGACAGGACCTGCTTCTGGAGGATGGACAATTTATCCGCCACTTAGTGCATTACCTCAAGCGATGCCTGGGTCAGGTTTAGGTATGGATTTATGGCTAATTGCAATTGTTTTATTTGTTGTTGGATCCTTACTTGGTGGATTAAATTATATTGTAACAATATTAAACTTAAGAACTGTTGGAATGAGTATGCAAAGATTACCATTAACCATATGGGCTCTTTTTGTTACTGCAATTCTTGGTGTCTTATCTTTTCCTGTATTACTCTCATGTGGTTTGCTATTAATTTTTGATAGAACTTTTGGTACTTCTTTCTATTTATCTGATATTGTAATTGGTGGAGAGGCTCTTCATTATAGTGGTGGATCACCGATATTATTTGAGCATTTATTTTGGTTTTTAGGTCATCCGGAAGTTTATATAATTCTTTTACCAGCTCTTGGAATTACTTCGGAAGTAATATCAGTTAATTCAAGAAAACCAATATTTGGTTATAAAGCGATGGTTGCTTCACTACTAGCCATTGGATTCTTATCATTTATTGTTTGGGGACATCATATGTTCTTAACTGGAATGGATCCATTCTTGGGCTCTGTATTCACATTTACAACATTGCTAATAGCAATTCCGTCTGCTGTTAAAGTTTTTAACTTTTTAACTACACTATGGAAAGGAAATATCAGATTTACCACAGCGATGTTATTTGCTATTGGTACTGTTTCAACTTTTATCACTGGTGGTTTAACTGGAATTATTTTAGGTGACAGTGCGCTTGACATAAATGTTCATGATACTTATTTTGTTGTTGGACATTTCCATATTGTTATGGGGCTATCTGCTATATATGGAATGTATGCTGGCGTTTATCACTGGTTTCCCAAGATGTATGGTAGGATGATGAATAAAGGCCTTGGATATTTACATTTCTGGGGAACTTTTATTTGTGCCTACGGGGTGTTCTTTCCCATGCACTTTTTAGGTTTAGCAGGACTTCCAAGAAGATACTATCAAAATAGTTCATTTCCGATGTTTGATGGCCTAACAGATATAAATGCAGTAATTACTTTTTTTGCACTCGCAGGAGCAGTTTTTCAATTCATTTTTATTTTCAACTTCTTTTACAGTATTTTCAAAGGTACAAAAGCTAGCAAAAATCCTTGGCAGGCAAATACACTTGAGTGGACTACCCCAGTTGAAAGGATTCATGGAAATTGGCCAGGGGAATTACCAACTGTTCATAGATGGGCTTATGATTACTCAAAGCCAGGTGCAGATAAAGATTTTATACTTCAGACAGAACCTTTAAAAGAGGGAGAAGAAGAGCATTAACTTCGTACGCAAAACATTATTTAGCTAAATTAGCCTATATGAATGAGGAGCTAAATCCAAATATCGATAACTTATCAAATGATGATAAGGAATTTGAAAACGTTCTCAGACCTAAATTGTTCAATGATTTTAAAGGTCAAAATAACATAGTAGAAAATCTTAAAGTTTTTATTGAAGCTGCAAAAAAAAGAAATGAATCACTTGATCATGTATTACTACATGGTCCTCCTGGACTAGGAAAGACAACTTTAGCTAATATAATTGCAAATGAGCTTGGAGTTAATTTAAAGACAACTTCAGGACCAGTGTTAGATAAGCCAGGGGATTTAGCAGGCTTATTAACAAATTTAGAAGAGAGGGATGTTTTATTTATTGATGAAATACATAGACTGAACCCTGTAGTTGAAGAATATTTATATTCCGCTATGGAAGACTTTCAAATTGATATTATGATTGAATCAGGCCCAAATGCTAGAACTGTACAGATTCAAATTAGTCCTTTTACATTAATTGGAGCAACAACTAGATCCGGATTACTTACTGCTCCGTTAAGAGCAAGGTTTGGTATCAAATCAAGACTAGAATATTATGATTCTAAATTATTATCAAATATTGTAAACAGGTCAGCAAAAATTTTAGAGGTTCCAATAAATAGTAATGCAGCTTTTGAAATTGCAGGTAGAAGCAGAGGGACACCCAGAATCTCTAACTCACTACTAAGAAGAGTCAGAGATTTTGCACAAATCAAAGGAACTGGTGAAATTGATCTAAAGATTACAACCTATTCGTTAAAAGCACTAAATGTTGATCAGCATGGTTTAGATGAGATGGATAATAGAATATTATCAACAATAATTGATAAATTTAATGGAGGACCAGTTGGTTTAACAACAATTGCAACCGCTGTAGGTGAGCAGGCAGGAACAATTGAGGAAGTATACGAGCCATATCTTATTCAACAAGGATACTTAATGAGAACACCTAGGGGAAGGCAAGCTACCGATTTGGCTTACAAGCATCTTGAGAGAGAATCAGGAGACGAATTACAAAAGGGACTATTTAGTCAATAAATAGAGTCGAAAACATCAATTATTATTTTTTTGTGGGCTGAAAAAAATGTTAATGCCCAAATTTTAAGTTTAATTGCATCATTTTTTTCAAGCCAGTTCATACTTTTTGTTAATTCTTTCTTGAACAACGAAGCATCAAAACTGACTTTAGATAATACTTTTTTACAAAAGTCTAACATATATCATTTAACGAAAAATCTTAATAATTATTGTGAATTGATTAAATAAAAATTTATGATGAATGATATTACAGTATTGTATTGGCCCTGATTATACCAGAGGCTCGCACCTGAAGCATGTTTTCTGACAGGTGTAAAGAAAAGAGTATTGGAAAATTTACTATTTAAGCTTATTTGATTATTAATATAATATTCAATTCCAAGCGATGTGCTAAAATCAACAGCGTTAAAATTATCCCGTAGTTCAACGTTACTACCAAAGTTGTCTGTTTCTTTTTGTAAAAGTAAAAATCCTGTATGAAAGCCAAATTGGATAGAAGTATTCTGTTGCACCAAATAACTATAATAAAAAGGAGCATCAATATAGTCAAGTTTGAAGCTGTTCAAGTTCAAATTTAAGTTATTGTTCTTACTACCTTTTTGAAAATAGGATAACTCAAATTTAAGTCGAGATTTTTCAGAAATACTTCTTTGCGTAAAGATACCAATTGCGACACCTAATTTATTGAAGCCACCAAGATTATCTCCTGAGATTTGAGATGTTGTTAATCCAGTTAGTAATCCTCCATCAAAATTCTGACTGAACATATCATTACATATAAGGCATATGCAAATTAGGCTAATTATTTTTTTCATTTATCTTAAAGCAATGCCAGTCCCTACTGTTAAAACAGGGTATTCTGAGTATGTGTAATTAGCATATAAAGTGATTAACGTAATTTTTGTTCTTAATCCCACATTAAACCTAAATGAATTTTGAGTTTTAAATTCTATATCAGTAGGAACATAAATACTAATTATATCATTGTTGTCGCCATCTCCAAAATTAATTTGGGTCTCTCCAGAACTAAAATCAGTAGATGAAAAATTATATCCAATGGAACCATGTGCAGTTAATAATAACAACTTTTTTGATAAAATTAAATTCAGAGTACTAGCATTTGTTTTTAGATTAACACTTTGTTTAACACCTTGACTTTCAATTTGAAAGTTAGTATTAAGATTTGTAAGTCCATATTGTAATGATAAATCTAATGGTATAATATCACCAATGCCAGGTATCCACTGTAGTAAATCATGCTTAATTGATAATCCCCACAAATCAATACTTCCTTTTCCGATAAATCCTTTTTCAAAAGTATACTTTGGGATATATCTAAACCCAATTTCAGTTTTTTTAAATAAGCCAACACTTGCATTAGCTGCAGGAACAGGTAAAAAGCTAAAAGAATTTTGATTTGGCATAGTAAAGTTTATGTCATCCTCTAATGCTTCATATGTAACATTAGCACCTTCACCGTTACCAACAATCGTTGGAGTTTTTGTTGCTGAGCTTCTAAAGTTTTCTAGTTCATTAATATCAAAGAACTTATGATTATCATTGAACACTACAGTATTGATATTTATACTAACATCAAAACCGCCAAGTTTATGTGGCTTACCAGTGTTGTACCATCCATTATTTAATCCACTTCCTAATCCATTACCTAGAGGTGATAAGTATGCTTCTAATAATGATTTTGCATCTTTTGTAGATGAAATTATTTGTTGACCATTAGAACATATGGAAAATGAATAAAAAATAAAAAAGAGTAAAAATTTATAGATGTAGTTCTTCAACTTGGATTATTTCTTTATTATCAACGTTGTAGATATATGCAACAATATTTAATTTATTTGTGTCCCAAGCACCTGTGTTGCCATTACCCATAAAAAGTTCATTTGTTGAATGGTTAATATTAAATTGTTCTAAGCTAGAAATTGAAATATTATAACTTAGATTTATCTCTTCGTTAGTGGTATAATTATTTGAACTCTTTAGATTTTCTCCCCAAGTATTATTGATAATCGCTCTAAGTACATGATTATGAACATATACACTATCGTCATAGGTGCCATTCTTTTGCCAATCTACGATGCTATCCTCAGTAATGGCAATAACAATATTATACTCACCATCAATATTGTCAAGAGCTTTAACTAGCACTTCTATATCACAATTACCAAAAACAAAAGGTGATGCTGAAATATCAATATCAAACAAAGGAGAATTATTAATTATTTCAGAGACAGCATTCCCCCAGTCATCTTTTGATTTTGGTTCTTCGTCCTTTCTATTTATCATACCTTTAGGCAGACCAACGGATGAAACTTCAAAATAGCTATCAATCTCTTCACCCCATTGAGTTCTAAAATCAGTTAAGTATTTATTAGAAGAGTTTGGTGGTAGGGGTCTTGCAAAGGTATTACCAACATGTAATGCAATACCAATTACTTGATTGGGATATAACTCCTTAATTGATTCAAGTTCTGTAGCTGCATCTGGACAGTTCATACAAGTATGACCTGTGAAGTCTTCAATTAAAATTTTTTGTAAAATAGTTTCACTGCTACCATTGTTATTAATCTCATTTTGATAAGGTCCTTCAACTACCTCACAAGAGCTAAGCATAAAAAAAGTAAAAATGAAGATATTTAGATTTCTCATATTAAAAAGATGAAGATATATTTAAACTAAAGCCATTTGAAGATGGTACTTCTTTGCAAACTCCTCCAACACAAAAAATGCCGGCTCTTTTCTTTCCATACCCAATTTCTATTCTATTACTGCCTTTAATATATCCAAAATTAAAGTTAAAGTAGTGATTTTTTTGATCATCATTGCCGTAGTTATATAAGTCTTGAATAGCAAAGAACCAATTTGGAGACATAGTGTATTCAACAAGAGCCATAGACCAGCTACCATCATCATCGTCAGTAAGTAAAGCTTGAAGCTCAGCTCTTAATGTGTGTTTTCTTTTTAATTTATATGTAGCATCAATTACTCCTATTGCTGATTCAATAATTCCGTATTCTCCTGGAAGCTTACCCTCAAGAACGTCCTTATTGTATTTTTGAAAAGCTAGCGTACTATTAACTCTAAGTTTACTATTTATTTTTTTTATCAGTTCCAAATTTAGATCAGAATAAAATAATTCATTAGAACTACCGAAAAAAGCAGGTGTAAAATCAATTGAGTCATTTTTAATTGAAGAACCTCCATCTAGCGCTAAAACTCTTGAATAGTTTATATTAATTTTTGTTCCATATTTACCACCAAATGTAGTGCTTCGATCAAATTTATAATATAAGTCAGATTGGAATCCTATTTCGCCATTTGATTGAGTAGCACAAGGATAAAAGGCTAAAAGAGTATAAGAGTGCTGTTTGGATAATGTTGGAATATAATTAATGATATATTCCTTTGACTGTTGTCTTTCGGATCGGAATTCCATATTATCAACCCTATGTGCATCAAATGAGAATCCTAATCCTTTTTGAAAGTATGTTAAGCTAGTTTTTATAGCATTTCCGCTCGCATAATTATTAGAATTATCAGCTATTGAACCAGCTGGGTCATTATATTTATGAACGTACTCAAGATAATAATTAAAATTACCTGAAATCAAGTTGCTCCTTAGCCCATAAACTCCTACATTTTGTGGCAGATTAAATTTTGGGTTGTTATCCTTTTGAAATCTACTGACAAAACTTGAGCCTAAAATTAAATTTGTTGAATTTTCTAACGCTAATAGTTCAAAAAGATTTGTTTCAAAATCAATTCCTCTTATAATGCCATCACTATATTCAAGATAAGTTCTACTTTTTCCAATGAATGATTTAATATCGATAGAGTTTAAAATATTGTATTTTACTCTTACTCCATCCATTGCATTATCAACTCCTAGCCCTTTATTTTCATATGTTCTAAAAACTAAGCCACTTCCAAATTGTTCATAGTAATTCCCTACTGTTACATCTAAATTATCTAAAGAGTAAGAAGCATAACGATATGCAATACTATTTCCTTGAAACTCACTGTCATAATCTAATAAAGCATTTAAATAACTTTCATACCTCACTCCTGTTGAAAAATTACCTTTAGAATACATCAGATTAAAAAAGCTATTATTTAAAATTATTTCATCTGGAGCTATTGCTCCAATTCTAGCATCATCTTTATAGCTTTGTAAATTAAGTTGAAAATCACCATTAATTTCGCCTTGCTGGGCGTAAGAGTAACTTGTAAATAGCATTGCTATTAAAAAAAGCTTTTTCATCTAAAGTTTGAGTATCTCATCAAACAGCTCATACTCATCTCCTTCTACATATCCTCTATGCTGCCATATGATTTGTTTGTTTTTGTCTAGCAAAAAAGTATGGGGCACGGTGCTAACTCCCATAGCTCTCTTCAAGTCTGAATTCGAATCTATGTAAATTTCGTATTCCCAACCAGATGAATTGACATACGGAGCAACTTTGGATTGTGATCTCCTATCATCAATTGAAACTGCAACTAATTTAACATTAGTTTCATCTTGCCAATCTTCATATATTTCAGCAATATTGTTTAACTCTTTAGTGCAAGGTTTACACCATGTTGCCCAAAAACTTATTACTATGGGATTACCATTATTGTCAATATTTTTGAAATTAAACTGATTTCCCTCTAAAGTTTTTACGTTGACACTAGGTAATGACTTAATCTGCGCAAAGCATGTAACGCCAGCAATTAAAAACATTAATGAAAATACGACTCTCATGTTAAAAGATTAGAATGAATTAAGTGCTAATTTATTTTAATAGTATTACTTGATCTCTATAAATCCCTTTATCTGTTCTTACAATTGTTGAATAAATACCATTGTTTAATTTTGATAAATCGATTGTATTTGAAAATCCTTCATATACTAGAGTCCCAAGAGAGTTATATATCATAATTTTATCAAAATTACCGTCTATGTTCAATATACCAGTGCTTGGGTTGGGGAAAAGATAAATATTACTATTAATTTCTTCCGCAACATTTGTTGAGGAACCCATCTGAAAGAAGTCTTGATCTTTACTTCCGCTAAAGTTATATTTTTGATGAATTACATCACCATTACTATCTCTTAAAGTGTAACCCCCTCCCGGAATTCCATCTCCAAATGAGTCATAGACATATAGTGAGTAACATCCACTTGGTAAGTTAAAGTTAGAGTTAAAAGTTCCTTGTGATGAGTATGGTCCACCTGATGATAATATATTTCCATTATCATCAATAATTTCCCACGAAGTTTCGCTTGCATATTGATCAGTTGTTATCTCAAATGAGCAATTTCCTGTAGAATGACCAGAGCTGACAATTCCGTATGATTGGTAGTGATAAAACTGAGTGCTCGAGTTGTTGTTAGCTAAATTTTGATCTGTGTTTCCATTTGGGTTTTTTAAACTAATTGTAACTTGGTTATTTACAACTGGTGTAAAAGATACGTTGTTAATAGCAACAGTTTCTGTTGCCCCTGGAGATAGATTTCCTGACCAATTATAAGTCTGAGCTATACCTCCTCCAATAGAGTACTCAATTTCTAGTGAAGTTAGATTCTGATTTCCAAAATTTCTAAAAGATACTTCAATATTGTTTGAGTTTGCACATACAATATCTTGAGCATTTACTGATGTTAAATTAGCATCAAATTGATTAGTGAATACAACAGTTGGATTTACTTCAGTACCACTAAGTATTTCTTGGTTTCCTTCGCTGACAAACGCAACAATAGTTAGGTTAGTTAAATCTATTTCTGGTGATAAATTATATCCGGATAATTTGTTAGGAACATTCCATGTGAAATTATTTGAGTAAAGACTACCCTGAGAAATATTTGTTATTGGAACACCATATTGTCCTGTCATAAGGTGTCTGAGCATATGTTTGTGATTATACCTACCGTCTGCAAGTATTGCTGATGGATTATACGTACTTCCACCACTTTGAGGTCCAGGAACGTTTTCTTGTAATACGGCTATATTTAATTTGTTCGAAGATACAGTTTGGTTACCAGTGTAATAAACTTCAACATCGACGCTAAGGACTCTAGTAGACATATTTACGCTTGCTTGAACCCCAACGTTTACAGGAGAAGACTGGCTCATCATTTGAGTAGCTGAAGAAGACCAAGCGCTTCTACTCATAGAAGTTGCCCCTCCACTAAAGACATGTCTATTAACTGTTCCAGCGGGATATCCAGTTACACCAGCTTGATTTGCAAGAGATGTACCGAAAGGAGTATTAAAATCAGTTCCAGATCCTTGTGGACTTGCATAACCACCGGTGTGAATATTGATTAAGAATACATCATTTGGATAAAGATCTTTTAAATCTTGAGCAATTTTATGTCCATCAGGACAAAACTGACAAGAGATACCAGTAAATTCTTCAAGAATAACATTCTTGTTTTCAGGAGTTGTACTCACAAATGTTTGTGAAATCGCAAAAAAAGGTAATGCGATGAGTAAGGAAAGTAGGTTTTTTTTCATTGTTTTTTGCTTTAGTTGTAGCCTAACAAATATAACAATTTTTCATCTAAATAAATCTACAGATAACAGCATAAATTATTTATATTTGTAATAATGAAAAAAACACTTCTATTTCTTACAGTATTATTTTTTTGCATTAACGGTTTTTCTCAAACCCTATTAGTTACAGGAGATACTATCAAATCAACTCAAGATCCTTGTTTTGAGACAAGTGCTTCTTTAACAATAACTAACAACTCAATCAATACTTTAGACATTCATTGTGAAAAGGTCATTATTGATACTGCATTAGGCACACAAAATTATTTTTGTTGGGGTGCAGAGTGTTATGGTCCTTCTCAGTATGTTTCATCTTCATTCAATACTTTAGATCCTGGTGAGTCAGACAATATCGATTTTGGAGGCTACTACAATGCTTTTTGTTCAAATTCACCTGCAACCATTCAATACTGCTTTTATCCAGTATCAAACCCAGGTGATAGAACTTGTATTGACATAACATATAATGGCAATCTTACAAGTTTTAGTACATTAAAATCTAATTCTTTTTCCATTTATCCTAACCCCTCTAATGATATTATTAATATTAGTCTATCTAAAGATGAAATAAAAGAGATAATAATTTTTAATGTCTATGGAGAAAAAATCACTCAAAAAAATCTAATAGTTGAAAGTAATTTAAAAGTCGATCTTTCTGATTATTCAAATGGGACTTATTTCATAGTAGCAATTAATAATGATTTAAGTAAAACAGTCAAGAAGTTCATTTTACAATAATTTTAAATATTGTTTGTTTAAAACTTTCAACAAATAAATTAGGTTTTGCAAACGAATAGTTAAATTTACTTTTTAAAGCAAAATGATAAATCATATAGACGGAAAATTAGTGGATAAAACACCTACCCAGGTAGTTATTGATTGTAATGGAGTAGGTTACTCTATAAATATTTCTTTACAGACATTTTCAAAAATCAGTGACGAAAGATGTAAACTATTCACTCATCTTTCAGTCAAAGAAGATTCTCATACATTGTACGGATTTATAACAGAAAATGAAAGAAAGCTTTTTAGACATTTAATTAGCGTTTCTGGAGTTGGCCCTAGCACGGCACAAGTAATATTATCAACATACAAAAGTGATGAGATCATAAATTATATTTCAGCATCTGATGTAGCTGCAATAAAAAATGTCAAGGGCATTGGATTAAAAACAGCTCAAAGAATAATAATAGATTTAAAGGACAAGGTAACAAAATCAGCCATTTCAGATGAAATTTCTTTAGACTTGAACAATACAATTCAAAATGAAGCGTTATCAGCTCTGGTGGCACTTGGTTTCTCAAAGAAGATTGCTCAACAAAAAATTGATAAAGCTTTAACAAATAAGCAAGGCAATTTTGATGTTGAAACTCTTGTTCGAGAATCCCTAAGCCAGATGTAATGAATTAAATGTTCAACTTTTTGAAGATAATCCAGCTAATTTCTTTTTTTTCGTTATTTATTATTCAATCAACCTTTGCAGTTATTGATTCAACAAATAGTAGTGATCTTAACTACCCATTTAATCAAAATCAAAGTGGTGGTCTGTTTTTAAATAAACCTTCCAACTTCAGTCAGCAAACAGTATATTCTCCAAAAAATAATAACTACAGTATTACAAATAAAATTGGGACATTTAGTTTGGGGAATAGTACTTTTTTATCTTTTGAACAGTTTTGGAAGAGGGATTTTGAAGAAAAAAATAAAAATTACTGGCTTTCAAAAAAAACTAATCAACAAAGCAAAAATATTTTTTCATCAAGATTACCCAAACTATATATTCCAGGCCAAACATTTGATAGGATTTTTGGAGGGAACTCGGTAGATATTAGACCTCAGGGTTCTGCTGAGTTAATTTTTGGTTTGAAAACAAATCGATTAGATAATCCTTCATTGCCTGAAGAACAAAGAAAAACAACATCTTTTGATTTTCAAGAAAAAATTCAGATGAATGTTATTGGCAAGATTGGTGAAAAACTAAAATTGACTACAAATTTTAATACTGAAAGCACTTTTGATTTTGAGAATCAAATGAGGCTTGAGTACACTGGTTCAGAAGATGAAATAATTAAAAAAATTGAAGTTGGTAACGTAAGCTTACCACTTAATGGAACATTAATCACTGGTAGTCAGTCATTATTTGGGTTTAAAAGTCAGTTACAGTTTGGCAGAACAACAATTACGAGTATATTATCACTACAAAAGAGTACAACTTCAGAGGTTGAAGTTTCTGGAGGTGCACAAACAAACGAATTTGATATTTATGCAGATCAATACGAATCAAATAAACATTTTTTTCTAACTCAATTTTTTAAGGAACAATATGACTTGTCTCTAAGCAATTTACCATTTGTCAATTCTCCAATAAACATAACAAAGCTCGAGGTATGGATTACGAATAAAACTGGTACTACTAATGATACCAGAAATATAGTTGCCTTCTTAGATTTAGGTGAAACTAGTAATAATATTTACAATACATCATTTACTCAGTTTTTGGGTGGTGACTATCCTGATAACTCTACAAATAGTATGTATGACAATTTAATAAATAACTATTCAGGAATAAGAGATATCAATCAAGTTAACAATGTTCTTGGCCCTCTGGCATCGCCTCAAACCTTTTTTTTTGAAAATGGTAGGGACTATGAAAAGTTAGAAAGAGCAAGAAAATTAAATCCTAATGAATATAGTTATCATCCACAGCTTGGCTACATATCATTAAATCAGTCATTAAATAATGATGAGGTGCTCGCTGTTGCTTTTCAGTACACATTAGGTAATCAGACTTATCAAGTTGGAGAACTTACACTAGATGGTCCAACTGCTCCAAATTCTTTGATAGTAAAACTAATCAAAGGTACAGCTTTTTCACCCAATTTACCAAATTGGGATTTAATGATGAAAAACATATATTCTCTAGGTGCATATCAAATGAGTTCTAGCGAGTTTGTTTTGGATGTGGTATATGAAAATACAGAAGAATCAGGTGCGATAACAAACTATATCCCAGAAGGTATTGTTGATGGTGTCCCACTTATAAAACTTCTAAATTTAGATGAGCTTAATCAGCAACAAGATAATCAATCAGATGGTGTTTTTGATTTTGTTGAAGGGATTACTGCTATTTCATCTAATGGAAAAATTATTTTTCCAGTAAGGGAGCCCTTTGGAAGTTATCTTGAATCAAAGTTTGATAATCAAAGCATTGCTAACAAATATGTTTATAAGCAATTGTATGATTCAACATTAATTATTGCGCAACAATACCCAGAGCTCAATAAGTTTAGATTAAGAGGAACATATCAGGCATCTTCAGGCTCAGAAATTAGGCTTGGAGCAATGAATGTTCCTGAGGGATCAGTAACAGTTACTGCAGGCTCTCAAAAGCTTGTTGAAAATCAAGATTATACTGTTGATTATATGATGGGAAGAGTTACAATAATAAATGAAGGAATATTAAGCTCCGGAATCCCAATTAAAATTTCACTTGAAAATAATTCAATGTTTGGGATTCAAAATAAGACTCTTGTTGGTGTTCACGCTGATTATGAGGTTAATGAAGATTTTGTTCTTGGAGCAACTATGCTAAACTTAACAGAAAGGCCTCTTACAAATAAAATTAATGCTGGAGATGAACCAATTTCAAATACAATTTGGGGAATTGATGGTATTTATCAAAAAGATTCTCCTTTTTTGACTAAGTTAATTGATAATATCCCACTAATTGAAACAAAATCAAAATCAAGAATTATAGCTACAACTGAATTTGCACATCTTATTCCAGGGCATCACAGAGCTGTTGGAAAGAATGGTGTGTCATATATAGATGATTTTGAGTCTAGCAGGACTTCATTGGACATAAAAAATATGGGTGCGTGGAAACTTTCAAGTTATCCTTCTGATGGAAGTCAAAATACAACTTTTAAATTTCCAGAAACAGAATTTTCTGGCTTTCATGAGAATTTAAAATATGGAGCTCGCAGAGCAAAGTTAGCTTGGTATACCATTGATCCTCTTTTTTTTAGAAATTCAGCAATTACACCTCCCAATATCAATAAGAACATAGTATTAGAAAATGGTAATTCAGTTGAGCAACAATCATATCATTATGTTAGGGAAGTTCTTGAAACAGAAGTTTTTCCAAACAAAGACCCTGAATTTGGCTCACAAATAACTAATATGCCAATTTTAGATATTGCATACTATCCATCAAAAAGAGGCCCATATAATTATTCAGTTGACGGGTTGAACTCACAGGGTCAGCTTGATAATCCAAAAGAAAGCTGGGGTGGAATAATGAGGAAGTTAGAAACAAATGACTTTCAATCAGCAAATATTGAGTTTATTGAATTTTGGATGATGGATCCATTTAATGAAGAAGATGGACTAGGTATTAATCATAGCGGAGGTGATATGTATATCCACCTTGGAAATATTTCAGAGGATATTTTAAAAGATGGATATAAATCATTTGAACATGGTTTTCCAACCACTCAGACCGTTGAGAATGTTGATACTACTGCTTGGGGAAGAGTTCCGACAAATTTCTCAATAGTTGAAGCATTTGACAATGACCCTCAGTCGAGAAAATTTCAAGACATAGGCCTTGATGGATTATCAGATGATGATGAGGAACTATTTTTTGATTCAATTTACATTTCTAAACTTCAATCAACATTTGGGACAACTTCTAATGCATACTTACAGGCACTTGAAGATCCTTCTGCAGATAATTTTCATTATTACAGAGGAACAGATTTTGACAATAGCTCCACCGAAATTCTTGATCGATATATTGACTATAATAATCCTGATGGTAATTCAGTAACAACTGACGAATCACCTGAATCATATCCTACAGCTGCATCAAATCTGCCTAACTCAGAAGATATAAATAAAGATTATACACTTAGTGAAACGGAAAGTTACTTTCAGTATAAGATAGAATTGTCACCTGAAATGAGTGTAGGTAACAATTATATCACTGATATGTTTGAGGCGCAAGTTAAAACAGAGAATGGTAATAACAGAACTATAAAATGGTATCAATTTAGAGTTCCAGTTTATCAGCCTGATAGAATAATTGGTGGTATTCAAGATTTCAAATCTATTAGATTTATGAGAATGGCACTTACTAATTTTCAGGATCCTATAGTTCTAAGATTTGCAACTTTTGACTTAGTCAGAGGAGAATGGAGAAGGTATAATTTTGATTTAACTACACCAGGTGAATACATACCAATTGATGAGGAAGATGCAACTGTTTTTGATGTTTCAGCGGTTAATATTGAAGAAAATGGCAATAGATCACCAGTAAACTACGTTCTTCCTCCAGGCATAGAACAAGAGATTGATAATACCACAACAACACTAAGACAAAAGAACGAACAATCTTTGGTTCTTAAGGTTTGTAACTTAAGAGATGGTGATTCAAGGGCTGCATATAAAACATCGGATCTTGACGTGAGGGCCTATAAGAAATTAAAAATGTTTGTTCACCTTGAGGGAGCTGAAGATAATCTTAATTACGGAGATATTTCTTGTTTTATTAGACTTGGAACTGATTTTACATCTAATTATTATGAGTATGAGATTCCATTGCAACCAACACCTCACTTTTCAACATCCTCAAATGAAATCTGGCCAGAGATTAATAATATAAATATAAATTTTGAAGACTTTCAATCAACTAAGCAAGAGAGAAATTTTAACAATGAAAGTGTTACTCTTGCTTATGAAAAACTATTCGGAAATGGTAAGATAACAGTAGTTGGTAATCCAAATCTGTCACAGGTTAAAACAATTATGATAGGTATACGTAATCCTAAAAAAATTAATTTTAACAGTAACGATGATGGATTATCAAAGTGCGGTCAAATATGGGTAAATGAACTAAGATTGACAGATTTCGACGAGTATGGTGGTTGGGCAGCTAATTCAAGATTAACGACAAAGCTAGCTGATTTTGGAAATGTTACCGCCTCTGGTAGTATAAGTACAATAGGATTTGGATCTATAGAAAAAAAAGTAAATGACAGACAAAAATTTAATCTCTATCAATACGATGTTTCATCATCTTTTGATTTGGGAAAGTTTTTTCCAGAAAAATATGGTGTTAAAATTCCTTTATATATGGGGATTTCAGAAGCATTCAAAAATCCACAATATAATCCATTAGATCCAGATATTTTGTTTTCGACATCACTAAACACACTTGAGGATAAGCAAGAAAGAGATTCGCTAAAAAATATTGCACAGGATTATATAGTTAGAAAAAGTATTAATCTTACAAATGTTAGAAAAACAAAATCAATTGAAAAATCAAATAGAGCCTCTAAACCAAAAATTTATGATTTAGAGAATTTTACTGTATCATACTCTAAAAATGAAACAAAAATTAGAAATATAAACACAGAATATAATAATACTGTTAACTACAAGGGGGCCCTAACCTATAATTACAATATCAGACCAAAAAATATAAAACCATTTTCTTCTATAAAATCAAAATCACCCTATTTAAGAATTATTAAAGACTTTAATATTAATACTATGCCAAAATCATTTTCTTTTAGAACTGATATTGATAGAAATTATAGCGAAACAAAGCTTAGAAATATTAATAATTCAAATATGTTAATATTTCCAACTTACAATAAAATTTTTAGTTGGAACAGGATGTATGAGATGAAATATGATATAAGCAGAAGTTTAAAATTAGATTATGCAGTAAATGTTAAAGCCAATATTGACGAGCCAAGTGGAAGAATTAGTAGAGATGACCGTTTTTATGAGGAAAAAATGGATACAATTTGGAATAATGTTTGGAAGTTTGGAAGAACAACTAATTACAGACAAACAATGAATATCAATTATCAAGTGCCGTTAAATAAGATCCCAATCACAAATTTCATGTCATTAAATACAAGGTACAATTCTACTTTTAATTGGACTGCAGCACCTCTTTCTATGACAGATCTTGGAAATTCAATTCAAAATTCGAGAAGCATACAGTACAATGGACAAATTAATCTTAACAACTTATACAATAAGGTTCCATATTTTAGAAAAGTAAACCAAAGAAACAGTCAGAGGAAAAGAATTAAAAATTCTAATGAAGAATCGGATGAAAATAAAGATAGATATGTAATATTTAAACACATAACGAGATTTGCCTTAGGATTAAAAAATATATCAATTAACTACAGTACTTCTCAGGGTACGTTCATGCCAGGTTTTAGATACAGCCCAAATTTGTTAGGCAACGAATGGAGCAATATGGCACCAGGATTACCATTTACTTTTGGAAGTCAAAATGATATAAGAACAAGTGCCGCATCTAGCAATTGGATAGTTCAGAATTCAAGCCTAAATTCATTGTATAAAACTAACTCATCTAATAACTTAAACTTAAGAGGAACATTTGAGCCATTTAATAAATTTAGAATTGAGTTAAATGCGAATAAAACAACATCAAATAATCTTCAAGAATATTTTAGATGGGACGATGAAAATAATAACTATAATTCTTTTTCTCCAACTCAAACTGGTAATTATAGTATTTCATTTATTTCATTTAGAACTGCTTTTTCTAATGATGATGAAAACTATTCATCTTCGGTATTTTCTAATTTTAGAGGATACAGAGCAGACATAGCAAATAGACTTGCTGCTCAAAACCCCAATTTCAGCGGAGGAACTGATCCTAATACTGGTTTCCCAATTGAATATCAAATTATAAATAATGATACAATAATTTCAGGTGGATATGGACCTACTTCTCAAGAGGTAATTATTCCTGCATTTCTTGCTGCATACTCAGGAAAAAGTCCGTTAAATATTGGCTTAACTTCATTTCCTTCAATACCATTACCTAACTGGAGGATAAACTATGATGGACTAATGACTATTCCATATTTAAAAAGAAGATTCAGATCCATACTTATTGCTCATGCTTACAGAAGCACATATTCAGTTGGATCATTTTCTAGTAATTTAAATTATGTAAACGGAGATGAGATTAATATAAACAATTTAAGCTATCATGTGGAAAAAGAAATAGCGCAAGTGACAATAAATGAACAATTCAGTCCACTTTTCAAACTTGATCTAGTCTGGAAAAATAGTTTGTTAACCAAGCTTGAGTTTAAAAGAAGTAGAATGTTATCACTATCTCTAGTTAACAGTCAATTGACAGAAACACAAACAAAAGAGTATGTTATAAGTGCTGGATACAGAATTTCTGATCTCAACTTAAACTTTATATCATCCGGAAGAGGAAAAAAAATATCATCGGACCTAGATTTGAAGCTAGATGTTAATATTAGAAATAACAAAACAATGATTAGAAAAATTATCGAAGATGTTGAACAAATTACAATGGGTCAACAAATTGTAAGTATTAAGTTTTCAACAGATTACGTAGTTAATAGACGGTTAAATCTTAAGCTTTTCTATGATAGGGTAATTACTAACCCGTTTGTTTCTACAACTTTTCCTAGCTCAATTACAAATGCTGGATTTAGTTTGAGATTTACATTAGCAGGATAATTTTTTTTTCAGCTTTTTGTTTAAGATATAAAAAGTGTATTTTTGAACAAAATGTTTTATGAAATTTCCAAAGGACATTAAGTATACAAAAGATCATGAATGGGTTAAAATTTCTGACGGTATAGCATACATCGGTATTACTGAGTTTGCTCAAAGCGAGCTAGGAGATATTGTTTTTGTTGATGTTGATACTTTAAACGAAGAATTGGATCAAGAGGAAGTTTTTGGTACTATTGAGGCTGTTAAAACTGTTTCAGATTTGTTTATGCCAATTTCAGGAAAAGTAGATAGCTTCAATGAAGAATTAGAAGATTCACCAGAACTTATCAATGACGACCCATACAATAATGGATGGATAATTTCCGTTTCAGATTTTGATGAGAGTGAATTAGAATCATTATTAAGTGCTGATGATTATAAAAATTTAGTTGAGTAATATGCAAAAGAAAAAAAATCCTAAAGTAAGTTTAGAAAAAAAGAGATCTCTTTTTTTACAAATTGGACTCATTATTTCACTACTTTTTGTGTATGTAGCTTTTGAGTGGAAAAGTTATGATAAAAGCAATTTTGATTTAGGAGAAGTAAATTTTGATGATTTGGAGGAAGAAATAATTCCAATCACAAAACAAGAAATTAAACCACCACCACCACCACCACCTCCTCCAGAAGTAATTGAAATTGTTGAGGATGAGGTTGAAATAGAAGAGGAACTTGAAATTGAAGATACAGAAACAGATGAAGATGAAATAGTCGAGATTGAAGAAGAGGATGATGATGAGATTTTTATTGTTGTAGAAAACATGCCACTTTTTCCTGGCTGTAGTGATGAAGGTTGTACACAATCAAACATACTAAGACATATTAGCAGGAATTTTAAATATCCTCCAATGTTAAAAGACTATGGAATTGAAGGAAGAGTAATTGCAACTTTTGTAGTTAACAAGAAGGGCAAGGCTTCTGATGTTCAAATATTAAGGGGTCTGGACAAAAAAATAGATGATGAGGTTGTAAGAGTTATAAAATCACTACCAGTTTTTACTCCAGGGAAACAGAGAAATAAGCCTGCAAGTGTTAGATATACAGTTCCAATTAACGTTCAGCTTCAATAATATTCTAACTTAACATTTAAATTAATTTATTTCAGACTTACTATATAGCAAACCCCCTTTGTTTTATTATATTTGAATCAGTATGAACCGCAAGGGAGAGTGAAAAAATTTATAGATAACACTTTTTTAAAAACAAGTCTTGAACTTGATACATCTGAGGAGGATTTGAAAGATAAGATTCAAGTTTTTATAATGGAATCCGTTCAAATGGATTTTAAGTGTGTCGTAGTTAGGTCTGAATATTTAAATCTCGCCTTCAACATTAAAAGTAAATTTAAATCTTCGATTAAAATAGCAACTGTTGTAAATTTCCCTTTAGGTACTGATAGCTTTGATTCAATAATAAAGCAATTAAATAAATCAAGGGATTTTGCTGACGAAATTGATATTGTAGTTGACTACAATGCATTTAAATACAGTGACTTTAAAAGATTTGATAGCGTAATTGAATTATGTACAAGTTTTTGTTTAGAAAATGATAAAATAGTTAAGTGGATTATTGAAACTGGTGCTCTTTCAAAAAATGAGATAAAAAGTATTTGTCAGAGGATTGAAGCTATAATTTCAAGTCAATTCTCAAATCATTTATCAAAATCCTACATAAAAACATCAACAGGCTATTATTCAGGCTATGGAGCTAAGTTAGATGATATTAAGCTCATTAAAAAATCGATTAAGAAAATGAAAATTAAAGCATCCGGAGGTATAAAATCTAAAGATTTTGCTGAAGAGCTAGTTAAATTAGGCTGTGATAGAATAGGTACATCCAGCGGAAAAGATATTTTAAAATGAACATTGAAAATTTAACATCTCTAGCAATATCTGCATGTATAGATGGTGGCAAAGAAATAATGTCAGTTTATAATACTGATTTTGGTTTTGAGCTAAAAAAAGATAATTCACCACTAACAATTGCTGATAAGAAATGTAATAAGAAAATTGAAGAAATTTTACATGATAGTAAAATACCTATTTTAAGTGAAGAAGGAAAGCAATTAAATTATGAGGAGAGAAAAAACTGGAAGCATTTGTGGATTGTTGATCCGCTTGATGGTACTAAAGAATTCATAAAAAAAAATGGAGAGTTTACAGTTAATGTGGCTCTTGTAAAAAATAACCAACCAATTATTGGTGTTATTTATGTTCCAGCAAAGAATATTCTTTATTTCTCAAATAAAAATGTGGGTTCATATAAGTCAACAATATCTATTGATAAATTTAAAGATTTAGCTTCGATTGAGGAACTAATAAGAGAATCAGAAAAACTACCTATAATTAAAAATTCTAGTAAACATGTTATAGTAGCAAGCAGATCACATATGAGTAAAGAAACAAAAGACTTTGTTGATAGGAGAAGAGAAATAAAAGAAAATATAGAAATAGTTTCTATTGGATCCTCACTAAAAATATGTATGGTCGCAGAGGGCAAAGCTGATGTTTATCCAAGACTAGCACCAACTATGGAATGGGATGTTGCAGCTGGTCATTCAATTGCTAAGTATTCTGGATTTAAAATTTTAAACTATGATAATGGTACTGAGTTAACATATAACAAAGAAAACTTGCTTAACCCCTTTTTTGTTGTTGAATGATAGAAAGATTTAAAAAGTTATTTGCAGACTCTGATTTTTCAGAACTATTTAACCAAGCTGGAATATCATTGATTTTAAGAATTTGTGGTCAAGCTGCAGGCTTTGTATTAACTTTAGTAATTGCTAGGTATTTTGGTGCCTCTGGCTTAGGGGATTATGTGCTAGCAATAGCAGTATTAAGAGGTTTTAGTATAATTTCAAAGCTAGGACTAGATATTTTTTCAGTTAGGTTTATCGCATCATTTGTCAAAAAAAAAATGTGGAAAAGTATAATCTATTTCAAAAGAAGAATAGAAATTTTATTGATTTTCACCTGCTTGCTGTGCTCATTGATAATGTATTTTTTTTCAAGTGAAATAGCAGCTCTTATAAATGCTCAAGTTTTTCACATTAAACTGAATAGTTTTCTGATTTTACCAATGACTTTTTTCATCTTGAATTATCAATGTTTAAGAGGTCTAAAAAAGATTGCACACTTTTCATTTTATTTCAGAGTTTCTCAAGCCCTATTCTCCATTGTCTGCATCTTTGTTTTTGTTCAGTTTTTTAAAAATGACGATATACCAATCTTTGCTTATTTATGTAGCTTGTTAATTGTATTCATTCTATCTACATATTCTTTTAAAAAAAGCTTTCATCTCAAAAAAAATATACGGGAAAGTGAATCAGTTAAAAAATTTGAAATTTTTGATATGCTAAAAATATCTTTATCAATAATGATTGCTCAACTGGTTCAATTTATAATGGCATGGACAGATAAACTCATGCTTGGTAATTTGATGGATTCTGATCAAGTAGGTATTTATTTTACAGCATTTAAATTGTCTATGCTTGCCAGCTTAAGTTTGATGGCAATTAATAGTATCGCTGGTCCAAAATTTGCTGAAATGTTTTCAAAAAATGATTTTTCGTCACTCAAAAAAGTTGTTCATCAATCAACTGAAATAATTTTTTGGACTACTATTCCATTCGTTATAATTTTTTTCATTTTTCCTCAAAAAATAATGTTACTCTTTGGCGATGAATTTAAAATCGGATCTAATGCATTAATGATCCTTTCATTAGCAAAATTGATCAGTTCATTTTCTGGATCAGTGGGAAATATTTTGCAAATGACTGGTAATCAATTTGTTTATATGATTATATTATCTATTGGAGCGCTTTGTAACGTAGTTTTGAATTACTATTTAATACCAATTTATAGTATTGAGGGAGCAGCAATCGCTAGCTTATTAAGTATGTCATTATGGAATCTTGGAATGGTTTATTTCATAAAAAAAGAATTTGGTTTTTATACTTTTTATAACCCTTTTAGATGAGTAAATGTTTACCTAATTTTTTAATTGTAGGTGCAGCTAAGTCTGGAACATCATCATTGCATAATTTTTTAAGAAAGCATCATGATGTGTTTATGCCAAATTATATTCACAATGTTAAAGTTAAGGAACCTAGGTTTTTTGTAAAAAATAGCATTGAAGGCAGGATAAACAATTATGTAGATAATTTTGAAGACTACAAGAAATTGTTTAGTAAAAGTTGTGGAAAATCTGCAGTTGGCGAAGCCTCAGTTTTCTATCTTTATTTTTTTGAAGAGGCAATTAGAAACATTAAAAAATATCTTGGAAGTGATATAAAAATTATAATATTATTAAGAAATCCCGTAGAAAGAGCTCTTTCAGCATATAATCATGTTAGTAGAACAAAATTAGAAAACTTATCTTTTGAAGAGGCAATTAATATTGAAGACTCTAGGTTCAAAAACAATAAAAATATTACGCCAATGATTAATTATAAAAATATGGGGCTTTATTATAAAATGGTAAAGGCATATATTGAAAGTTTTAAAGATGTTAAAATAATTTTGTTTGAAGATTTTATTAATAACACTAATAAGTCAGTAAATGATTGTTTTGATTTTTTAAAAATAAAAAACATGAAGATTCTTACAGAGGAAAAAGTAAATGTAGGTGGTAGAAAGTGGAGTAATAATTTTTACAAAACTATTTACAACGAAAAAAAACATTATCTGACATTTTTAAAGAAAGTGTTTCCGTTAAATATTAGAAAAAAACTAAATGAGTGGTTTTACAATGAATTTACTTTGGATAATAAAAGAATGAAAAAACAAACAAAAGAATATTTAATTAATTTTTTCAAAGAGGATATCAAAAGCTTATCTTTATTAATAAACAGAGATCTCAATCATTGGCTGAAATAAAAAATTTACCAAATTTAATCATAATAGGAGCTCCCAAATGTGGGACAACATCACTGTTCAACTATCTTGGTCAGCATAATGATATATACTTATCTAAAATTAAAGAGCCACACTTTTTAGTCAATAAAAAAATTGGTATAAGTAGACTAAAATCTTTAATTACAAGTTTGAAAGATTATCATAATTTATTTGATAGTGAAGATATTTATAAATACAAATTGGAGGCAAGTGCACTATATCTCTTTTATGCAGATGAGTTTGTTAAAAATGCAAAAAAAGTTCTTGAAAAAGATGTTAAAATTATTATTTGTTTGAGGAACCCTGTTGAAAGATCATATTCAGCTTACAATCATTTGAAAAGATATAATATTTATGAAAACCTAACATTTGAAGATGCTCTAAAAAAAGAAAAAAATAGATTTGAGAATGACAAATTTATTTCTCCTGCTGCAAAATATTTTGAAATAGGATTATACTATCAAAAAATAAAAAAAATTCTACACAACTTTAATAAAGTAAAAATCATTATTTATGAGGAGTTTGTATCTAACCCAAATAAAGTTTTAAAAGAGTGCACAGATTTTTTAGAAATTGATTCATTTAATTTTAAGACTAACAAAGTCTATATGAAGGGTGGATGGAGGTGGAAAAGTAAATATTTAAAACAAATTGCACGCTCTTTCAATATTCTAAGATTATTAAATTTATTGTTAGGGCCAAAATTTGCAAAATGGGTCAAATCAATAGTTTTGGATATGTCAACAAGTAAGATTTCTGAAATGAATGTTAAAACCAAAAAAATATTATCAGAAAAATATAGTGAGGATATAGATAAATTATCTAAGTTATTAAATAGAGATTTAAGTATTTGGAAAAAATGAGAGCTGCTAATCTTTTTTGTATAGGATGTCCGAAATCAGGAACAACTACTCTTTTTAAAATACTTTGTCAACATAGCCAAATTCATACACCAAAATTTAAAGAGCCATTTTTTTTTAATAATTCTAACTATCAAAACGGTATCGATTGGTATGCAAATACTTACTATGATGATATAAAAAATGAGAAATGGGTATTGGACTTTACACCCAGCTATTTATACTCTGATGAGGCACTTTTTAGAATTAATGAATATTCAAAAGGAAAAGATTTAAAATTTATTGTAATGCTAAGAAATCCTGTTGAAAGAGCATACTCTCATTATCTTCATACTTTGAGAGATGGACTAGAAGACTTAGATTTTAATGATGCTATACAAGCTGAGTCTAAAAGGTTACTTAATTATGAAAATAATTTATTAAGTCAATTAAAATACTCATATATATACCAAAGTTTATACCACAAACATTTGAGTAAATACTTTGAATCTTTTAGTAGAAATAATTTTTTTGTTATTAATTACGATTCACAACTTTTAGATAAAAGTGAGTTTAAATTAATGATTAGCGACTTGCAAAATTTTTTAGGAATTAAAATAGAGAATCTAAATATTGAGATTAAAGAAAACTTTGCATCAGAAAGCAGGTTTAAAATTTTACAAACTTTAGTAAATTCAAACGGACTGCATAAAAGGCTAGCAAGATTACTGTTTAGATCCAAATTAAATAGGCAAATATTAGTTAATAAATTAAGAAAACTTAATGAAAAGAAGATGGTAAAAAAAGATTTAGAAGCTGAATTTAAAAAAAATCTTTACGATAAATATTTTCATGCTGATGTGTTAAAACTCGAAAGTTTATTGGAAAAAAAACTAAATTGGAATGATTAATAAAAGCTTTGTAATTGATTCAGCTATCGTTACTCTCTTAATTTTAAGCACTGGCGGATTAATTTTTGTTTTTAACAGAAATCTAATGCATGCAATCTTTTTTGGGTTCATAGCTACTGTTCTAATTACTTCAAAGGTAAGTCCAAGAAAAAACATTTTTAATGCATCTATTTATTCAATTTTAACAATACTTACGATCTATGTAGTAAATTTTGTTTTTGCTGTAAATGATCAAGCTATCGAAAAATTTTTATTTAATTTTTTGATTACTACTATCTGCATATTAGTTGCCTATCACTTTATAAATAATCGTTCAGTTGAAAGATTTTTAAGAGTATTATACTTTTGTTTACAGCTGATATTTTTTCATTCATTGTTTAATTTTTTAGCTTTTTTTTTAGTAAAAAATAATTTACAAACATTAACAAGTGCTTTTCATGAGTGTCAAACATTCTTTAATATTTTTTTCTACGATATTGAGAAGAGCTCTATTTCGATTTTTAATATTGATTTTTGCAGAAATCAAGGTCTTTTTTGGGAACCAGGTATTTTGCAAGCTTATTTAAACTTACTTTTTTTTCTAGAAGCATTTTACTTTAAGAAAAGAAAAGTTTTTTTGATGTTAATTGCATTTGCAGTTATTACTACATATTCTACTGCTGGCTTAACAATATTATTAATACAAAGCATCGTGTATATTTATGAAGAAGTTAAGAAGAGCAAAATTTTTGGATTTATTGCCGTACTTTTACTAGCTCCAGTAATTTTTATCTACTCAAATAACATTGAAAATAAGATTAAAGGTGATTATGAAAGTTCTTTTCAAAAAAGGTTATTTGATTTGACTCAACCCTTTTTTATAGCTTTACAAAATCCGATCACAGGAGTAGGCTTAGACGTTATTCAATTTCAAGAGGTTAGAAAAGAATTTTATTTTAATTCTAAAAGATTAAATTTTCTTCAGGATCAAATAGGAATACAGTCTAAGTCAAAAACAACAGAAAAGGGAAGTTCTAATTCTGTAATGTTCCTATTAGCAACACTTGGATTTCCTTTTACAATATTGTTACTTTATTTTGTGTTTAAGCAGAGTTTTTTTGAACAAAAAAAGATTTTATTTTTTATATTCTTTTTCTTAACAATAATGTCTCAACCATTGTTACTTAGACCGTTCTTTTTTATATTTATTATTTCAGGAATGATAAATATTTACAGTAAGTTTAGAATAAATACTGCTTTATGAAAATCTTAATTACTGGAGGAGCAGGATTTATAGGTTCTAATTTAGTTAACCTCTTATCAAATTTAAATTATGAGATAACTGTGGTTGATAGCTTGCTGAAGCAAGTGCATGGTAAAACCCAAAAATCTTTTTCTTATCGTCAGATTTTGGGTAAATGTAAATTTGTAAAATCAGACATAAATGACAATACAGTTTTTAAAAGATTACTTCTTGATTCGGAGGTATTAATCCATCTTGCATCGCAGACAGGTACTGGGCAATCTATGTACGAAAAAGAACTTTATGAAAAATCAAATATTCTTGGCACAGAGAATATCTACAAGTTATTAAAAGAGAATAGTAATAATATTAAAAAAATAATCTTAACCTCATCAAGATCAGTCTACGGAGAAGGAGAATATGAGTATCTTGATGGATCCTCGTATACCAATTCAAAATTTAAAAGGAATAAACTTGAGTTTGAAGAGGATTTTGATTTCTATTGTCATACAACAAATAAGAAATTAAGACCTATTGCAACAAAAGAAACTTCAAGATTAGCTCCCAAGTCTTATTACGCTGAAACAAAATTAAGACAAGAGCATATTGTAAAAAAAATAAATAAAGAGCTTGGCATTAATTGCATAATATTGAGGCTGCAAAATGTCTACGGTGAGGGCCAATCATTAATTAATCCATACACTGGAATTTTATCTATATTTTCAAATAGAATCTTAACTAATTCTAACATTGAAATTTTTGAGGATGGTCAACAAACAAGAGATTTTGTACATGTCTCTGACGTTGTTTCAATAATCAAAAAAATTATTGATGATGAATTTAAAAACAAATTACTAATATATAATTTAGGCTCAGGCTCTAGTACAAAAATAATTGATGTTGTAGAAACTCTCTATAAATACTTTAGGAAGAAAAAAAACTATATAATAAATGGTAAACACAGGAAAGGTGACATAAGACATAATTTTAGTGATATAAGTAAAATCAAAAATGACTATAAATTTTCTATTTCAGTAGATTTTAAGCAAGGGATAAATAGATATATTGATTGGGTTAAAAATCAAGATATTGTTGAAACCAATTATGAAAACACTTTAAATGAGTTGAGTCAAAAAGGTTTATTAAAATGAAAAAAATATTTTTCTTAATCTTAACTATTTTGAACACAAACTTTCTTTCTTCTCAAGAAAGAACGATAAAAAATCTTTATGGCTTTGGAACTAACACCACCTTTATGTTCAACGATACTAAAGATACAAGCTTTTTGAGTAACGTCAATATTATCTCTCCCAGGTTACTAGCATTTCCAGGGGGTTTAGGTAATTTTTATCATCTCAGTGGTATGGGTTATGGAATAAAAATAAGTGAGGTAGATTTCTTTCACAAAGGAAAGCTACCAAAAAGAATCAGAGGAATAAATAAAATTATTGAAAAAAATAAACATGAAAATTACATATATCCTTTTATTGATTTATCAAAAAAACTCAAATCAGATGTAATAATTGATGCAAATATACTATCAGCTGAAATAGATGAAACTATTCAAATGATTAACTTGATATTAAAAAATGGAATTAATGTTAGTTATGTCGAGATTGGAAGAGAGCTTACAAATCAAAGTTACCATGAAAATTTCGACATTTATAAGTACTTAGAAAAGTCAAAGGCTTTAACTGAAAGAATTAGAGTTGCTTTTCCAAATATAAAAATAGGTGTTGTTGCAGCACCCATATACAAAAGTTATGTAAAGCATGTGAACTGGAATAAACATTTATCAAAAGAAAATTTTTATGATGCAATAGTAGTTCATACCTATGCAAAGGTAACCAAAGGAAAAGATGAATATGGTAAAATGGTTACTGAATATCCCGAAGGTAAAAATATGTATCAAGCTTTTAATATCTATAAAAAAAGGTCACTTGATTTTTTTAAAGAATATCCAAAAGAAATAAATGACTATTCACAAATGTTTCAAAATAAAGATATCTGGATTACGGAATGGAATCTACAAGTTTCAAAATTAACAGGTAAGACACATATTCAATCATTATTTGTTTTTTGCTACTTAATGGAAGTTGCTTGTAACAAGGAGTTAAGAAAAATTAATTTAATGTCGTTTCATAATCTTGCCGGAAGAGATATATCTTCCTCAGTGATAATAAACAGAGAAAAAAGTAGTCTTAGCACTACGTTTGCAGCGTTCAAGTTGTTATCAGATATTTTTGTAAACGATAGAATTACTGTTGTTAGAAGAAGCATTACAAATGAATTTTTTGAATATGAATTTCATAGTGAAAAAAATGAAAAGTTTTTTGTTTGTATAAATTGGTCAGAACAAGCAAAAAAAGTAGATGTTTCCGAATATGATTACTCAAAGATATATTACTCAGAAAATTTATATGACAATCAATACTACTCAGAAAATTTTTCAAGTAATGAAGTTAACTTAAAAGAGTTAGAAATACCAAAGTTTAGTTTTTGTATTTTTAAAAGTGGAAAAAACAAATAGACCAAATTTATTTTTAGTTGGATCTCCTAAATGTGGCACAACCTATCTTTGGAGTAAATTAAAAGAACATCCAAAAATTTTTTCTCCAAAATTTCCTGAGAAAGAAATCAATTTCTTTTCCTATAATAATTTAAAAAATGATTCTTATTACAAATTTTACGGTATCAGTAAATTAAATGATTATTTAAATCTATTTAAAAACTCTACTAATGAAAAATATTTAATGGACTCAAGTGTTTCATATTTTACTGACGAAGAAGCTCCAAAGAAAATATTTAAATTTAATTCTAAATCGAAGATAATTATAATGTTTAGAGATCCTGTGAAAAGAGCTCTCTCACATCATTCAATGGATTTTAGAATGGGTTTAGCGAACAACTCTTTATCAAAATACTTGCTTGATTCGCGGTTAAAAAAATTTTATGTTCAATATGTGCACAATAGTATGTATTATAAGTATTCAAAAAATTATATTGATGCATTTCCAAAAAAACAAATCTTAATTATTGATTTTAATGATAAAAAAAGTATCTCTGAAAAAATTTCTAATTTTTTATCAATTGATTTTGATAACGATTTTTTTGATTTTAGTGAGCGTATCAATTCAAACAAGGCCCCAAAAAACTTGATTTCAAAGTACTTTCAAAGAAACAGGCAAATAACAACAGTATTAAAAAAATATTTACCAAAAAAAATAATTAATAAATTTGAGCCATACTTGTACTCTAATGAGATTCGCATTCAATATTCGGATGAAGAAAAAAAAATACTAGAGGAGTTATTAATTAAAGATTGGACAAGTTTTCAAAAAATGATTAGCTAGATGAAAAGCTCTATAACAGAATCAAAAAAAAATATCGGATTTTCTAGAATTTTAGACAAATTACTTCACACTATTGCTAAAAGCTCATTGCTTGGTTCTAAGGCTCGAGTTTTTATTCATCATCTAAGAGGTGTAAAATTCAAAAATAGATCTACGGTATTTATTGGAGAAGATGTCATTATTGATCCGATAAATCCTTCAAATGTTGAAATAGGGGATAGATGTTTAATAACAGCTGGAGCAAAAATATTAACACATTATATCGATACAAAAAATCGATCGGAAAATCCTGAATATTATTTCAGATTTTATGATGGAAAAGTAATCATAGAAGATGATGTTTTTATTGGAGCAAATGCAGTTATTGCAAAGCCAGTTAGAATTGGAAAGGGGTCAATAATTGGAGCAAATGTTGTCGTAACTAAAGACATCAAAACAAGTTCTGTTTATACAGGAACTAATAATTCTCAATTGTGATTAAAGTTGCTATTATTACAATAACATACAACTCTAGTAATGTAATTATACCTTTTTTAAAATGCCTCTCAGAAAGTAGTTTTAAAGACTTTAAGCTGTTTATTATAGATAACAATTCAGTTGATGAAACATTAGAGATAATCTGTAAAATCAAAAAAATAGATGTTCAGGTTATTGAAAACAAAAAAAATATAGGTGTCGCTGCAGCAAATAATATGGGGATTAAACTTGCCCTGGATCAGGGCTATCAAAAAGTTTTACTTTCAAACAATGACATAGTATTTGATAAAAATATAATAGGTGACTTAGTTAATTTTAGTAAAAATCATTCAAGTAGTATTTCCTCTTTGAAGATAATGTATGAACATGATAAAGATAAAATTTGGTATTGTGGGGGCTTTTTCAATTTTAATAAAGGACTAGTTCCCGAACACTTAGGAATAGGACAGCATGATTTCGGACAATACAATCATTTAAAGTATTCAGACTATGCTCCAACTTGTTTTGTTTTGTTTGATTCCAAGGTTTTCTCTGAAATTGGGTTTATGGATGAAGCATATTTTGTTTATTTTGACGATACAGACTTTTTTTACAGAGTAAAAAAAAATGGAAACTTCAAGTTATTAGTTAATCAAAAAATTAAAATATTTCACAAAGTAGGTAGTTTAACATCAACAAGTGATGCAAAAGGAAAAAAAAGCAATTTTTTCATCAGTCAAAATATTCAAAATCATTTTTATTTTTTAAAAAAAAATGAGCGACTATATTTTTATCTATTTATACCTTTTCTGTTCATTAGATATAATTTGCGTACTATAGTAAGTAATCAATATAAATTTAGCTTTAATACTTTATTGTTAGTTAATAAGTCAATCATTAAAGGAATATTAAAATGAAGATTAAAGTTGCAATAATTGATCCAATAGGCTCTCACGGTAGTTCACATCATTACTATTTGTTCGCTCAAGCTAAAGGGTTAATTGAAAATAAAATAGATGTAACTATATTCTCTAATAAGAAAACTTATCTCAGTTCATTAGGCAAAATTAAAGTCGAAAATACTTTTGGAGATATCTTTAAAACTAAAGGAAAATTAGCCAATGCAATATTTTATGTTATTGGAATATTAAAATCATTTTTTAAAGCAAAAGTTAGCTCTCATAATTTTTTTCATCTTCATTTTTTTGACTTTAACATTCTGAATTTTTTCGCATGTTTTTTTGCGATTTTCTTTAATGTTAAGTTAATACTAACAATTCATGATGTTAATCCATTTTCTAAAAAAACTAATCTATATCTCAAAAGGTGGATTTTATTATTAGCTGACAAAGTAATTGTTCATAATGAATTTTCAAAAAAAGAATTAATTAAAGATAAAATAAATCTAAAAAAAATATCAATTATTCCACATGGTCATTATTTAGATTTTATAGAGCCAAAAACAAATAAAATAGTTGCAAAAAAGAAATTTGGTTTGCAAAACAAAAAGGTAATTATGTTTTTTGGAATGATTAAAGAAGAAAAAGGTTTAGACATATTAATTAAATCTTTTCATGAAGTACGTAAAAAAAACAAAGACGTAGTTTTATTTATTGCTGGAAAGAATTACAAAACAGATAATAAAAAGTACACAAAAATAATTAACCAATTAGGCTTAAAAAACTCATGTGTAATACACAACAAGTACATTCCAGAAAATGAATTATGTGATTATTACGGCTGTGCCGATGTGATAGTTTTACCTTACAAACTAATATTTCAAAGTGGTGTACTCATGATGTCATCCAGCTTTAATGTACCTATTATAGTATCAGATTTAGAACCATTTTTAGATATTATTGATGATCAGAAAAATGGATTAGTCTTTAAAGTAAATGACGTTAAATCTTTAGCTGAAAAATTAATTTTTTCTATTAACAGTTCTGAAAAGATGAACTCTTATGCAAAAAATAATTTTGAAAAAATAAAAAATCAATATGATTGGACTAAAATTGGTAAGCTTAATAAGGATGTTTATCTTTACTTTAAATAACTTAACATATGATTATTCAAATTCAAAACATATTACAAGAATCAAAAAACACAATAGAAAAAACAATAAAATCTGAGCAAATAATAAAGAATTTGAATGCAGTTGTTGAAATTATTTTCAATGCATTTAGTGAAGGAAATAAAATATTATTGTGTGGTAATGGAGGTAGTGCAGCAGATGCTCAACATATTGCAGCAGAGTTAACAGGAAGATTTTTTAAGGATCGAACTGCTTTATTTGCAGAAGCATTACATGTAAATTCATCATACATGACTGCTGTAGCAAACGACTATGGTTTTGAAAAAACATACTCCAGACTTTTAGAAGCAAAAGGAGATAAAGGTGACGTTTTAATTGCTATATCAACAAGTGGAAATTCTAAAAATATTGTAAATGCGGTTCACAAAGCAAAAGAGATTGGTATGAGTATTATTTCTTTTACTGGTCAAAATGATTCTAAAATTAAAGCGTTATCTCAGATTTGTTTACAATCTCCCTCAAACAACACTCCAAGAATTCAAGAGATTCATATATTGTTTGGTCATATTATTTGTCAATTGGTAGAAGAGAAAATTTTCCCAAATGTTTGATACTCTATTTCTTGATCGTGATGGAGTTATTAATGAAAAATTAGAAAATAGATATGTTACATGTATCAAAGAGTTTGTATTTATTGATGGAGTTTTAGAATCTTTCACAATCATAAGTAAGTTTTTCAAAAGAGTCATAATTATTACTAACCAACAAGGCATAGGAAAAAAAATTATGACAATTAAACAATTAGAAGAAATTCATAATTATATGTTATCGGAGATTGAAAATTCAGGAGGAAAAATTAGTAAGATTTATTTTTGTCCAGATTTATCTAGTGAAGAAAATAATTGCAGAAAACCAGGAACAAAAATGTTCGAAAAAGCATTAGAAGACTTCCCAAAAATAGATTTAAAAAAATCTTTTATGATTGGGGATTCAGACACTGATATAATAGCTGGAGAAAAAATGGGAATAAAATCTGTAAAAGTTGACCCTAAATTTAATTTGAAATCTGCTCTAAAAAAAATTGTTAATATTCCTTAGTTTTTTCATAATCAATAACATTTATGTCTTAATTTTGTAAAAAAAAAACAACGGAAAAAAAAGTTAAAATAAAATCCCTGAAGCAATTACTTTGGATAGGTATTGGTGGAATGGTCATGTTTTTTGCTGGTCTAACTTCTGCCTACATCGTAAGAAAATCTGAAGGTAATTGGCAAGAGTTTGAGCTTCCAAGCTGGTTCTTATACAGTTTTGTATTGGTAATTCTTAGTAGTCTGTTTATTATTCTCGCTAAGAAGAGATTTCAGAGAGAACTACCATATCAACAAATGATACTAGTTTCTGTTGTTCTTGGTTTGTTATTTTCTTTGTCACAGTTTTTAGGTTGGAAAGAACTTGTTCAAAATGGTATTTACTTCACTGGTGAAGGTTCAAACCCATCAGGTTCCTTTTTATATGTATTAACGTTAGCGCACTTATTACATCTAATTGCAGGACTCATTTCGTTATTAGTTGGATACTTTAATTCAATTTCTAACAAGTACACTGCTGATGATCATTTAGGACTTGATTTGATTTTTACTTTTTGGCATTTTTTAACAATTTTATGGGTCTATCTTTATTTATTCTTGGTTTTTATCTAAAAAAAATAAAAATTAATAATTATCATAAAGCAAAAAAATTAATTTTGTATTCTATTTATGGCAGTGGCAAATAATACTGATTTTGGGCAAGCATGGGAAGGTGGTGATAAACCGTTCGCTGCTAGTTATGGCAAGCTAATGATGTGGTTTTTTCTAGTCACAGATGCGCTGACTTTTTCTGGATTTTTGGCAGCATATGGATTCAGTCGATTTAAGTATGAGTTATCTTGGCCAGTACCTGATGAAGTGTTTACACATTTCCCCTTTTTCAAAGGAGAATATCCATTATTCTTTGTTGCTTTAATGACTTTTATTCTAATTATGAGCTCCGTGACCATGGTTTTGGCTGTTAACTACGGACATAAGATGAAGAAGAAGCAAGTGATCCTGTGGCTATCGCTTACAATCATTGGTGGTATTACTTTTTTAGGTTCTCAAGCTTGGGAATGGGGACACTTTATTCATGGTGATAAAGGTGCAATAATTACTGAAGAAAAGGAAATTATACATCTTGTCAATGACGAAAAAAAAATTTCATCAGTTTATAAGTTTATGGGAGTAGACTCATATTCCAAAGATCGATTCTCGCAGATGAATTATGAGCAGTTCGTTGAAAAATTTAAATCACAGAATAAGTATAAATTAAAATCTTCTAAAAAAGTTGTTTTAGAGCATGATGATGCTGTTACTCTACTAGAGAGCAAGGGAAAAGATTTTGTTTTGGGAGCAAATCTGGTAAAGAACGAATATGGTCATGCACTATTTGCAGATTACTTCTTTTTTATCACAGGGTTTCATGGTTTTCATGTTTTTAGTGGTGTGGTATTATTAATCATTCTTTTAATAAATGTGATAGCAAATACCTATGAGAAAAGAGGTCATTATGAAATGGTTGAGAAAATTGGTTTGTATTGGCATTTTGTTGATTTAGTATGGGTTTTTGTTTTTACTTTTTTCTATTTAGTTTAAATTTTAGTTATGTCTTCAGAGTCAAATAATAATTGGTGGATTTGGAAAGTATTTTGGATACTTTTAGTGGTAACTGCTGTTGAAGTAGTGCTTGGAATTATCAAACCACAATATTTGATTGAAACAAAGTTTTTAGGTACAATCTTATTGAACCATATTTTCATAATACTGACTATTATCAAAGCTGCATACATTGTAATGATATTTATGCATCTTGGAGATGAAAGACCGGCTTTACAGTGGACAATCATACTTCCTGCAGTAATCCTCATACCATACTTACTTTTTATACTACTTACTGAAGGCGGTTATACCCATTTTATGAGATTTTAATTATGTCCAATAGCAAAAAAAATTATTCACTTACATTAACTGACATAATAACATTAATAGTTTTAGGTCTGTTTCCAATCTGGAAAATATTTAATATTGAAGCAGATTTTCCAGCTTTTGTTTTTATTCTTCCTCTTGTCATTTACATTGTTGAGGAAATTCTTTTAAATAAAAAAACATTCAAGCAAATAATATCTGAAGGTGGGAAAAAGTTTATGGGATTATTATTAATTCTAGTTATACCTGGATTTATTTATCTTTTTATTAGTAAAGCAGAAAATAATTTTATGACACTGTCATTTGTTGGACCAAAAGAGCATGTAATACCTGATTTTTCTTTTGTTAATCAAAACAATGAGATCATAACAAATGATGACTACAGAGGAAATATTTATGTTGCAAATTTTTTCTTCACCACATGCCCTACAATATGTCCAATAATGACTTATAATATGAGAATAGTGCAGCAAAGGTTAAGTGTCTATCCAAACATAAAGTTTTTATCGCATTCAATAGATCCATTAAATGATACACCCGAAAGACTTTTAGATTACGCTAATGAAATGAGAGCAAATTTATTGAACTGGAATTTTGTAACTGGAGAAAAAGAGTCTATATATAATATTGCAAAAGAATATTTTGTGAATGCGGTTGAAGATTCACTTGCCCCTGGTGGGTTTTTTCACTCAGAGTATTTTGTTCTGGTTGATAAAGAAGGAAAAATTCGATCTGGAGTTGATAAAGAGGGAAATATTGTTGGTGTTTATGATGGAACAAAAGACACTGATATAAAAGATTTAATTAACGATGTAAAGGTCTTAATGGCTGAATACAAAAGACCAAAAAAAGATGAGAAATAAGATATTTTTACTCACAGCTCTTTTTCTTTTTTATAACCTTGATTTATTTTCTCAATGTGCAATGTGTAAAGCTGTTGTCGAGTCAAATTTAGAGACAGGATCGCAAATTGGTAAAGGTTTAAACAATGGAATTTTGTACCTAATGGCTGTTCCTTATATTGCAATATTTTCTTTTGCTATTTTTTGGTACTTTCAAAATAAAAAGTACAAACACTCATAGATTGAAGAACTTTATAAATCTACTTCTGTTAATAGCTTTTAGTTTCAGTTCAATTGCCCAAGAAAAGTGGGACTTACAAAAGTGTTTGAAGCAAGCTAAAGAAAATAATCTTGAAATACTAAAACAAAAACTGTTGATTGACGTTGCTAAATCAAATTTAAAGTCATCAAAGTTATCCCTACTGCCTAACTTCAATGCTTTTTCAAGTCAGGGATATAATTTCGGTAGAGCAATTGATCCACTTACTAATGATTTTACAATTGAAAATATTAGTTCAAATAATTTTTCACTAAGCTCATCAGTTGATTTATTTGATGGATTTAATAAAATCAATACAATAAATAGAGATAAGAATAGTTTAAAATTTTCTGAACTTGAGCTTGAAAGGCTTGAAAATAGAGTCTATATGGACGTTATAGATGCTTATTTACAAATAATATTTTGCAAAGAATTGGTTGGAGTGAGTAAACAACAACTCAATATTACAAAGCTACAGTATGAAAAAAGTTTAAAACTATATAATGAGGGGGTATTAGCCAGAGATGCACTATTACAAGTTGAATCACAAGTGCTTTCTGAAAAATTAGCTAAGATAAATTCTGAAAATCAGCTAGAACTAGCTAAGTTAAATTTGCAACAATTTTTAAAAATAGAACAATCTGCAGATTTTGAGATTGAATACATAAAATTAAATGTTGATACAAATTTAACTTATCCTAAAACCTCTGATATATATCGATTAGCATTAAATAAATTGCCTGAGGTAAAAGCAGCAGAGCAGAATATACAAATTAGCAAAAAAAACATAAGCATTACAAAAAGTAATTTACTGCCAAAGTTATCATTTAGCTCATCCATTGGAACTGGTTATTCAAGCGCAAGAACATCATTGATTGGAGAAGAGATATCATTTAAAACTCAAATAGAGGATAATCTGAGTCAATCAATTTCATTTAATCTGACATTTCCTATTTTCAATGGAAACCAAATAAGAAATATGATTACAGGTAGTAAAATAGATTTATTAAATAGTGATTATGTTTTTGAGGAAACAAAATTCTTTGTAAGAAAGCAAATTGAGATTGCTTACTCCGATTTTAGAACAGCAAAGAAACAGTATCAATTTTGTATGAAGTCTGTTGTTTCAAATAAGGAGACATTTACTATATCAAAAAACAAGTATGACCTTGGTATTATCGATACTTTTTCATTTCTAGAGACAAAGATCAGACTAAATAAAGCGGAGTCAGAACTAGTTAGAGCCAAATATGATTATGTATTTAAATCAAAAATATTAGATTACTATATGGGTAAAAATCTAAATTTGTAAAATGATCAATTTCATTATTTTAATAGTAATCTCAATTTCAATTTTCTTTGTTGCTTACAAAAACAAAAACAATTTGTTAAGGAAACTATCTATCTCCCTTTTTGTAATTAGCATAGTTTTGTTTGTTCTAAGTAAGTTTGGTATTATTTCTTCAAAAAAATCAATTGCAGTTAATCAGTCAGTTGTATCTTTAAATGATATTGTCGAAACAATTTCAGCAACAGGTAAAATTCAACCACAAACAGAAATAAAAATCAGTGCTGATGTTTCTGGAGAAATCGTTGAGCTTTTTGTCAAGGAGGGTGATGACGTAATGAAGGGAGATTTATTG
Organism: uncultured Bacteroidota bacterium; assembly: GCA_902587125.1. GTDB lineage: Bacteria > Bacteroidota > Bacteroidia > Flavobacteriales > BACL11. Next base: position 83,688 of record CACIJW010000001.1, on the reverse strand, counting down.
CTAAAAATAAAATCTGATATATATCTGTCTATACTAGAAAGAGCTGAAGCATCTTTGAATAGTTCACTTGCAAATTTGCTAATGGCTGAAGCTCAGTTTCAAGAATCACAACAAAACTTTAATAGAAATAAAAAACTTCTTGAAAGTGAAGCAATCTCAATTGCTGACTTTGAAAAGATAGAGTCACAGTATAAAGTATCAAAGCTAAATGTGGAAAGTGCTAAATATGCTATAATTAGTTCAGAAGCATCTGTAAAAGAAGCAAAAGAAAATTTGGCAAAAACAAAAATTTATGCACCTAAAAATGGAACAATTTCTAGATTAAACATCGAAATTGGTGAAAGAGTTGTTGGCACTGCTCAGATGAGTGGTACTGAAATTTTAAGTCTGGCAAATTTAAATGAAATGGAGGTTGTTGTTGAGGTTAATGAAAATGATATTTTAAATGTAGAAATTGGGGATAAGGTTGATATTCAAGTAGATGCATTAGCTAATCAAGAGTTTAAAGGAATAGTCTCTGAAATTGCAAATTCTGCTGATTACGTCGGAATTAGTGCAGATCAATTAACAACTTTCAAAGTTAAGATTGAAATAGTTGATGTTGCTAATTTCAAGCCAGGTATGACTGCAACGGTTGACATAATTACAGCACAGCTTGACAATGTATTAAGTGTTCCGATTGAATCAATTACTTTAAGGTACGACTCAATCTTTGATAAAAAAATTGAATGTGTTTTTTTGATATTGGATGATGAGGTAAAAAAAGCAAATGTTAAAACAGGTATTCAAGATATTGATTTTATTCAGATAAAGGAGGGGCTTTCATTAAATCAGAAAGTTGTTAGCGGGCCTTATGATGTTTTGAATTTAAAGCTTAATTCACAGTCAAAAATAGAAATCATAGATTAATGGCTCTTAGCTTATGTATTGACACTTCATCAAAAAATTGTTCAGTTGCGGTTTTTGAAAATTCAAAATTAATTTCATTTAAAGAAAAAAAATTTGATAGGCCCTCCCACTCAGAAAAAGTTAATGTATTCGTAGATATTTTACTAAAAGAAAAAAAGATATCATTTTCAGATTTTGATTTTTTTGCAATTGGTAATGGTCCCGGTTCATTTACTGGCCTTAGAATTGGCGCTGCTACTGTTAAAGCTTTTTGTTTTGCTAATAAAAAATCTTTAGTGAGCGTATCTTCAATGAAAATAATGTCTGAACAAGCTATTAGAACAAATAATGATTTTGATTTTTATTGTGCTTTAGTTGATGCGAGAGGTAATGAAATTTATTATTCACAATTTGACAAAAAAAATAATATTATTACTGATACTCGTCTTATTTCAGTTGAACAAATCAAATCAATTATTAACAAAAAGCAGAAATATATTTTTTTTGGAGATGCCGTAGATAAAGTTAGAAGTTTTGTTAGTCAAAAAAAAAATAAATTCTTAGAAGAGATTTATCCCTCAGCTTCTGATATGGGGGGAATCGCTTACGAAAAATTCAAAAACAAAAATTTTGAAATTTTAGAAAACTTTGAACCAAATTATATTAAGGATTTTATAGTTAATAAAAAGTAAAAAATCAATAAAAAAAATGGGGTTTATTCTATTTTTCTAATTGAACAATATTTAATTTTGTAAAAAAAAAATGAAATTTTCAGACAGACACATTGGTCCCTCTTTTGATGAGCAAAGAAAAATGCTTGATGAAATTGGAGTTAGCAGCATTCAGCAACTAGTTGATCAGACACTTCCAAGTCAAATCAAGTTAGATAAGAAAATGGACTTGCCAAAGGCATTAAGTGAGAGTAGATTTATAGAACATTTATATCAAATTGGCAAAAAGAACAAAAACTACAGATCATATATTGGACTTGGGTACTACAATACTATACTTCCTGGCGTAATTCAAAGAAATATTCTCGAAAATCCGGGATGGTATACTGCTTATACCCCTTACCAGCCAGAAATTGCACAAGGAAGGTTAGAGGCTTTGCTAAACTATCAAACAATGGTCTGCGACTTAACAGCTATGGACTTAGCTAATGCTTCATTATTGGATGAAGCAACAGCTGCTTCTGAAGCAATGGTAATGCTATATAACTCTAGAAATAGGCAAAAAAAGAAATCAAATTGTAATAAGTTTTTTGTTTCTTCAGATTGCTTGCCACAAACAATTTCATTACTTGAAACAAGATCAGAGCCTTTAGGAATTGATCTTGTAATATCATCAACAAATGAAGTTGAAATTGATGAAAGCTTTTTTGGCTCTATTATACAATATCCTAACAAAAACGGTGCAGTATTAGATAACAATCATTTTATTTCTAAACTGAAAAAATTCAATATCGGATTAGTTGTTGCAGCTGATTTATTATCATTAACATTATTGCAGCCACCTGGTGAGTGGGGCGCTGATGTAGTTGTAGGTACAACACAAAGATTTGGAATACCACTTGGCTACGGTGGACCTCATGCTGCATATTTCGCTGCAAAAGAAATTTACAAAAGAAGTATTCCAGGAAGAATTATTGGTGTGTCACAAGATATTGATGAAAACAAAGCATTAAGAATGGCTTTACAAACCAGAGAGCAGCATATTAAGAGAGAGAGAGCAACATCAAATATTTGTACTGCGCAAGTTTTACTTGCAGTAATGGCCGGAATGTATTCTGTTTATCATGGCCCAATTGGACTTAAATCAATTAGTTATAAAATTCATAGGTTAACTCTTATGCTCTCTGAGGGATTGAAGCAGCTAGGGTTCCTACAACAAAACAATGTTTTTTTTGACACTCTACATATTAATGTTGGTAATATTTCGATTGAAAATATCAGAACATATGCTGAAGTAGCTAAAATCAATTTTAATTATATTGATGATAAAAATCTAACAATATCAATCGATGAAAAAGATGATGAGAAAAATATTGCTGACATATTAGATATTTTTGCGAGAAGTTGCAAGCACTCAGATTCTCAAAACCTAATAAACGAATTGCCAAATATTAGAACAAAAAGCGGGTCTATTTCTGAAAGTATATTTGAGAGAAAAAGCGAATTTTTATCACATCCTGTTTTCAATAGTTATCATTCTGAAACAGCTCTAATGAGATATATAAAAAGTCTTGAGAATAAAGACTTAAGTTTAACAAAATCAATGATTCCTCTAGGTTCATGTACAATGAAGCTCAATTCTGCTACTGAGCTTTTTGCATTGAGCTGGCCATCATTTTGTAATTTACATCCATTTGCCCCACTAAACCAAACTAGAGGTTATAGTATAATGTTTCATGAACTTGAGGAGATGCTATGTGAAATTACAGGCTTTGATGCGATGAGTTTACAACCAAATTCTGGTGCTCAAGGAGAATATGCGGGCTTAATGGTTATTAGAGAATATCATAAAAATAATGGGGACAGTAATCGTAATATTTGTCTTATTCCTTCATCCGCTCATGGAACTAATCCTGCTTCTGCTGTAATGGCTGGCATGAAAGTTATAGTTGTTAAATGTGATGAAAAGGGTAATATTGATTTTGAAGATTTAAAAGACAAGGCTGAAGAGCATTCTCAAAACTTAGCAGCTTTGATGATTACTTATCCATCAACGCATGGCGTCTTTGAAGAAAAAATCATTGAAATCAACAATACAATTCATGAAAATGGAGGGCAAGTTTATATGGACGGAGCAAATATGAATGCACAGGTTGGATTAACTAATCCTGCTATAATTGGTGCGGATGTTTGTCATTTAAATTTACACAAAACCTTTGCTATTCCTCATGGTGGAGGCGGTCCAGGTATGGGGCCTATAGGTGTAAAAAAACATCTGAAAAATTTTTTACCAACAAATCCTATTGTTAAAGTTGGAGGAAAAAAACCGATTAAAGCCATTTCTGCTGCACCTTGGGGCAGTGCCTCAATTTTGACAATTTCATATGCTTACATAAAAATGTTAGGGGAGGAAGGTTTGAGGCAGTCAACAGAGATAGCAATTTTAAATGCTAACTACATTAAGAAAAAATTAGAAAGTTCATACAACATATTGTATCTAGGAGAAAAAAACAGAGTTGGTCATGAGATGATAATTGATTGTAGGCCATTTAAGGCACTTGACATCGAAGTTTCGGATATAGCAAAAAGATTAATGGACTATGGTTTTCATGCTCCAACTGTCTCATTTCCTGTAGCTGGTACAATGATGATAGAGCCAACGGAAAGTGAAAATTTAGAAGAAATTAATAGATTTTGTGAAGCAATGATTAGCATCAAAAATGAAATTAATGAAATAGCTGAGGGTATTGCCGATAAAGTTGATAATGTAATTAAGAACTCTCCTCATACAATCAATATGCTTACCTCAGAGGAATGGAATCATTCATATTCAAGAGAAAAAGCTGCATTTCCAATACATTGGGTTAGACAAGATAAGTTTTGGCCCTCTGTTAGAAGAGTTAATGAGAGTTATGGAGACAGAAATTTAATATGCTCATGCATTCCAATAGAAGAATACAATTAATCAGCAATAATTTATAAATTAGATTTATATTTGTTATAACATAAAAATCAATCATGAAAAAACTTTTACTAACTACATCTCTAATCTTATCAACACTTCTAAGTCATGCACAAACTGTAAATGGTGATGACATGAGAATTGAGGAAAAAAATTTACTAAGTGTTCAGCCAACATCAATAAATAGTGCTAACTCAGCAGCACCTGCTCCTCCTTTTTGGTCTAACACATTTTCTAATCCATCAGATTGGACAATGGTAGATTTAATTTATGGTGGACTGCAAAACTGGGTAATCTCAACTACTGGTCCGACAGGTTCTTATTCCGCAGGACTTGGTGCAATTTCATCTACAAGTGCTAGCGATGGATTTGCGATGTATGATTCTGATGCATTAAATTCTTCTTATTCTCCTCAAGAAGCATACATACAATATAATGGTACAGTAGATTGCTCATCTTATCCATATGTCAACATAGAATTTGAATCTTACCATAGAAAATTTAGAGATTCAATTTTTGTTGAGGTAAGTATTGACGGAATAAATTGGGATAGATATGAGGTTCACCCTGGACAAGCTACAAATACAACCACTGCTAATCCAGAACTCGTTTCAGTAAATGTGTCTGCGACCGCGGGAAGTCAACCAGTAGTTTACTTTAGATTTAAATATGAAGGAGAATGGGATTATGCGTGGATGATAGATGACGTGTCATTTGCTGAAACCCCAAATAACTATGTTACAATTGATGATGAAGTTTTTGGTGGTTGGTGGATTGGTTATAACATTTCTGGAGGCATTGGTTGTGATTATACATTCAATCCTTTAAGTCAGCTAGCAGCTAATCCTTACAAAATAGAAGCTGTAATAAGAAATGCAGGCGTTGCGCCGCAAAATATGACTTTACATGCTGAAGCATTTGATCAGATAACAAATTCCGTTTATACTTCAACCTCTAATTCTCAATATCTGTCATCTTCTCAGCAAGATACTTTTGCAGTTAATAACACATTTAACCCAACCACTCTTGGATTATATGAACTCAACATGTGGGGCGTCGGTGACTCAGCTAATACTGATACATCTTCCAAACAAACTGTCGTTACTCAGTATTCCTACGGAAAAGATTTGAACGATTATCAGGGTAGCTACATTTTGGGTAATGCAACAAGAGAAAATCATGTAACATCATTTTTTGATATATACGCTAACGAAAATCTTTATTCTGTTGATTTATACATTGCACCATGGTCAATTCCAGGTACCAAAATTTATGGTGTGCTATACGAAGCTGATCCAACAGCTGGTGCTAATCCTATCTACCTCGATCAAACTGATGATCATACAATAACAAGTTCAGATTTAGACAGTTGGATTACTTTGAGTTTTGCGAACCCAATATCACTCATTGCTGGTGTTGGTTATGAGATGGGAGCTGCTGGCTATCAACATCCTTCAGATTCAGCTGGAGTTGGATATTCAGGTTTAGCTTTGGGTACAGAAAATTCACTATTTGATGCAAATGGAGGTAGTCCAAATTCAGCAGGAACACCAACATGGTATTATATTACTCAAAATCCGATGATAAGAATGAACTTTGACCCAGCATCCTCTGGTAGTACAATCTCCAAAAACTTAATAAAATCAGATCTCAATATATATCCTAATCCTGCAAATAATGTAATCTCTATTTCTAATCTTGATAATTTTGATTTCTTACAAATTAAGGATTTACTTGGCAAGGTAGTATACAAGAAAAATATTTCAAAAGTTAACAATACCACAATTGATGTTCAAGGCTTTTCAACTGGGACATATTTATTGAACATAGAAGGTTCATCTACAACTACTAGCAGAAAAATAGTAATTGAATAAACAGACTATTTACTAAATCAAATAAGCAGAGTTAAAACTCTGCTTATTTTTTCAATGAAAAATTTATTCCTCACATTACTGTTTTCAAATGCAATTGTGTGCTTCTCTCAAAATCAGACAGTTGGTTTATTTCAATATGATTCAAGTGCAGTTAATGGTTACACTCTTTTTTCAGCAGATGAAAAAACATATTTAATAGATAATTGTGGCTACTTGATAAATGAGTGGCAGAGTAATTTTAACGCAGGAAACTCGGCATATTTACTTGAAAATGGAGATTTGTTGAGAACATGTAGAATACAAAGTAGCATTTTTAGTGGTGGAGGTAGTGGAGGTAGAGTTGAACTAAGGGATTGGTACAATAACTTGAAATGGAGTTATAATTTCTCAAATATTTATTATCATCAACATCATGACATTGAACCATTAGATAATGGCAATATCTTAATACTATGCTGGAAAAGGTACTCATCAGCTGATGCTATTCTCGCTGGTAGAAGTCCAAATGCTTTAATTGATAATGAGTTATGGGCTACATATATAATTGAAGTGGAGCCTATTGGCACTGATTCGATGAAAATTATTTGGGAGTGGAATTTATGGGATCATCTGGTTCAAGACTTTGATTCTACGAAAAATAATTTTGGAATTATTGAAAATCATCCCGAGCTATTAAATATAAATTATTTCAACGGTAATGGAAAAAAGGATTGGATACATTGTAATTCAATTGACTATAATGAGTCTCTTCAGCAAATTGTAATAGGATCTCGTTCTATGTCAGAGTTTTATATTTTAGATCATAGCACAACAACTGCAGAAGCATCATCTAGCTCAGGAGGTATATATGGAAGAGGTGGTGATTTTTTATATCGGTGGGGTAATCCACAAGTATATAATAAAGGAAACTCGTCAAATAGAAGATTATTTGGTCAACATGACGTTCAATGGATTGGAGACGGGCTCGTTGATGAAAAAAAGATATTAATTTTTAATAATGGACAGTCAAGAGGATACAGTAGCATAGAAATTGTTAATACTCAATTTCAAAATTCAGGTTATTATCAACTTAGCCAGTTGGGGAAATTCATTCCAGATTCATCTGAATGGATTTATACAGCAAATAATCCAACAGACTTTTTTTCTTCTTATATCTCTGGTGCTCAGAGGCTTAAAAACGGTAATACTTTAATTTGTGATGGTGCTCATGGTACCTTTTTTGAGATTGATAAAAATAAGAGCCAGGTGTGGAAATACATTAATCCAGTTGTAAATAATCTTGTTTTAAATCAAGGCGACAGTATTCCAAGTTCAAGTAACGGTTGGGCTAACAATGTTTTTAGAGCAGAAAGGTATTATCCTGAATATTCAGCTTTTAATGGAAAAAATATGATACCCTTTGGGCCAATTGAGGGATATCCATTTTCTTATTCTTGTTACATGCCAACAAATATTATTAATCAAAGTAATTCATCTACTAAATATATATCATCAGTTTTTGATATTTTAGGAAGAAAATCTGATTTAGAAGACAATAAATTACTTCTTTTATTTTATTCTGACGGAACGGTTGAAAAAAAGATAATTTTAAAGTAGTTTTTTTATATTTGTTTTACTATTATAAATCAAATATTATGAAAAAAATTTTATTATCAGTTTTAGCATCAATTCTATTTTTATTTTCTCATTCTCAAGTTTCTAATTTAAAGTTTACTTATGATAAAGAAAAAACAGGCTATGCTAATCAAGTTTCTGATAATTTAAGACAATCTGCACCTTTTTGGTCTGAGGATTTTCAGTCTGGAATTCCAACATCATGGACAAATTCAACTGCTCCTTGGGTATATAGAGGTCCTGGCACACCACCTGGAACTGGAGTTGGATCGCAAGGAGCATATGATCAAAATTCGACACCAATTGCATCTCCAACTGCCAATAATGGATTTATAATATTTGATTCAGACTACTATGACAATAATGGAGTTCAAGGCGCATTTGGAACTGGTATGTATCCTTGTCCTCATGTAGGAGATCTCAGAACTGATATGATAGATATGAGTTCATATTCAGATGTAACTCTAAAAATGAACTCCTACTATAGAACATTTGCTGGTCAAGCTTTTGTAGATTTTTATGTCAATGGAAATTTTAATTCAAGAGTTCAAGTTCACTCTGATATCGCAACAAATGATGCTACATTTACTGATCAGGTAGCACTAGTTAGAGTTCCTTTTTCTGTTGCTGGTAATTCAAATGTTCAATTAAGTTTTGTATTTGAGGGAACAACTAATGTTATTAATGGGTTCTCAGGTTATTACTTTTGGATGATTGACGATTTAGAGTTAATGGAAACACCAAGCTTTTTATTGGAAACTGTTGATGCTAATCATGGAGGCTGGGAGGTTGGTTATGCTACAACAACTGGATTTGGAATAGACTATACCTTCAAACCATTAACTCAATCCGCTGCAAATCCATACATGTTTGAACTTAAAGTTGCAAACGCGGGAGCTAAAAATTTAAATGGAATTAAAATGAATGTTTCAGTCAATAATGCGATAGGATCTCAGGTTTTTTCCTCCTCAAGTGATACAACAACTCTAGATATTTTAGATACTGCTACTTATCTAGCTAATCAAACTTACGATCCTGCAACAATTGGAGTATATGATATTTCATATTGGGCTAGTAGCGATAGTGTATTAAGTTCTGACACAATACAAATGCAAGCAGTAATCACTGATTCAGTATATGGAAGAGATTATGGAAGCCCTGATGGCGACTGGAGAGTAGCTAGAGATTGTGGAGGATTACAATTATTGAATATTTTTGATATCTACAACAATGAGCAAGTTAGTTCTGCATCAGCACATATTGCGGATTATTCAAGACCAGGAACACCAGTTTATGCGGTATTGTATGAAGTCGATACAACTCAAAGTCCTTGGGCATTTATTCAATTAGCTCAAACAGACGATTACAGCTTGCAAGCTCAAGATATTGATAATTGGATAAATCTTGCATTTAAACCAGCATACTCAATATTTCCAGGCCCACATGCTATTGCAATAGGAGGATACGCACATCCTCTTGATACATTTGGAGTTAGTACCTCTGGTGATGCTGAAGTTCTTATGTCAAGAATTCAGGACAATGGATGTAATTTAGGTACTCAGGCTTTTGGTTATTGGTACTACATATCGAATACCCCTATGATTAGAATGAATTTTGGCTCTACATGGCCCTCAACCGTTAGTCTTGAAAAGTATAAAAACTTAAGAATATTTCCCAATCCTTCTCAGAATTCCTTAAATATTGAACTTCTTGACCCTATCTCAGAAGAGATAGTTTTAGAAATTTTTGATATTGCTGGTAAACTTGTTTTAAATGAAAGGATTGAAAATTGTCAAATTAAGACAATTGATGTGAGTCACATGGACAAAGGAAACTATATGTTATCTCTGAAAAATAAAAATTACTCAACAAAAACAAAAATTACAATTAAATAAAAACTAAATATGAAAAAACTTTTATTCTCAATTTCAATAATATATTCAATCTTTGCTTTCTCTGAAGAAGAAAAAAATAATTTTAGTCCAGATGACAAGGCAATAGAAAATTCAAGCTCTATTATTGTTCAAAATAATTACAACAATTCACAACAAAATTCTACACAGACTGTTATCTGGTCTGAGGATTTTTCATCAGGATTTCCCTCTGGATGGTCAAGTTCGAGTACCAATACTGTTGGTGGAATCGCTACCGCACCATGGGTTTGGAGTAATGATGGTTCTTGGGGATATTGGAACAGTAATCAAGGAAATTCACCTGCAGCAGGAATCAGTTCAACAACGGCATCAAATGGATTTCTAATATCAGACCCAGATTCAGCAAATCATACAGCTTACGGTCAGCCGTCAGGAACAACATACCAGTACATTAATTCACAATTTACAACCTCAGCGATTAATACAACAGGCTATCCTGCAGTTACACTAGAGTTTGAACAACTCTTTAGATTTAACAATAATTTAAATTTGGTAGTTTCAGTTAGTAATGATAGTATTTCTTGGACAGACTATTTTGTACAAGGAAGTATTACTAATAATACTCAATCTGCAAATCCAGAGACCGTTAGTTTAAATATTTCCTCAGTTGCTGGAAATCAAACGAATGTATTTGTAAAGGTCAGTTGGGAAGCTAGGGTTTATTATTGGATGATTGATGATATGAGAATTATAGAAACTCCAAATAATTTAGTAACAATGAGTGATGAGGTTACAGGTGGATGGTGGAAAGCTTATCAGTTGGCTGGTGGAATAGGTTGTGACTACACTTTTAACCCGCTTTCACAAGTCTCATCTAATCCATATAGCATAGAAGCTGTTTTAACTAATAATGGTTCTGCTCCACAGAATATGACATTACATGCTGAAGTGACAGATGCGATTGGAAACATAGTGCATACATCTACATCTAATTCAGTTTATTTATCTACATCACAGCAAGATACTTTTATGATTAATCAGCCATTCAGCCCAACTACAATAGGTCTTTACACCATTTCTATGTGGGGAGTAGGAGATTCTGCATACACAGATACTACAACAAGAGAAACAGTTGTTACAGATTATGTATATGGCAAAGACTTGAATAATTATCAAGGATGGTATGATGTTGCTACTGCAATAAGACAAAATCATATTACATCATACATGGATATTTATTCACCCATTGATTTAACAGCAGTTGATGTATATATAGCAGATTGGTCTATTCCTGGAGCGGAAGTATACGGAATACTTTATGAAAATGATCCTTCATCTACAACACCAATTTATATTACTCAAACAGATGATTATACAATAACCCCTGCAGACAGAGATAATTGGGTGACTATAAACTTTGATCCACCAGTTCCACTTTTTGCTGGAACTGGATATGAAATAGGGATAGGTGGTTATCAACATCCCTCTGATTCTGTGGGTGTAGGTTACTCTGGAACTGCTCTAGGAACTGAGAACTCTCTTTATGATGAGATAGGCACTTCACCAAATTCTAACGGAACACCAACATGGTATTACATTACTAGAAATCCTATGATTAGAATGAACTTTGAGCCTCCTGCTGTTAGCAGTATTGTTGATGAAGAATTTGATAAATTGTTTAAGATTTATCCTAATCCGTCAGATGGGAAGTTATTTATAGTCAGCTCTAATGATTTTTCTTCTAATGACTTATTCAGCGTAAAAGATATTTTGGGCAAAAATGTTTTTGAAACTAACTTTACTAATCAAGCTAGTACTCAGTCAATTGATTTGTCATTTCTTGAGCCTGGTTCATATTTAATTTTTTATGAAACTGAAGAATTCAGATTAAGCAGAAGTTTGATTATAGAGTAGATTGAAGGCATTAGTATTACTATCAGGCTGCGGAGTTTTTGACGGCTCTGAGATTCATGAATCAGTATCAACTTTGATTTGTTTGTGCAAGAATTCCATTGAATATGAATGTATATCACCAAATATAGATATGCATCATGTTCTCAATCATATCAACGGAGATGAGATAAATGAAAAGAGAAATGTATTAATTGAATCTTCAAGAATTTCAAGAGGAAAAATCACAGATTTATCAATTATTGACCATGAAAAATTTGAATGTCTAATAATTCCTGGAGGTTTTGGAGTAGCTAAAAATTTAAGTTCATGGGCTTTAAAAGAAGTAGATTGTACTATTCATCCTGATGTAAAAAAACTTATTTTACACTTTTTTGATCTAAAAAAACCAATTTTATCTCTATGTGTTTCACCAACAATTGTTGCCAAATCTCTTTTAAATAAAGCCAAAGATTTGAAGCTAACTATAGGATCAACTCAACATGCCTCTGAATATAACATTTCAGAGTTTCAAACTGCTTTGAAACAAATGGATGTAAATACTATAAATTGCTCAATAAAAGAAGTATGTGTAGATAAAAAAAATAGGGTAATTAGTGCTCCATGCTATATGATGGAGGCTAATATAGATGAGGTTTTTGAGAATATTTCTTTAGCTATTATTGAGCTAAAAAAGCTTTTACAAAAAAACCCACTAATGTAGTGGGTTTTATGTGGTACCTCCAGGAATCGAACCAGGGACACATGGATTTTCAGTCCATTGCTCTACCAACTGAGCTAAGGTACCAATGGGATGCAAATTTAATTGTTTTTTTTATTTGAATACATTTTTTAATCATTTCTCCAATGCAAAACATTATAATTAATAAAAAAAGAAGTGAAAATGAATCTTATAGTTGACATTGGAAATACTTTAATAAAAGCAACTTTTTTTAATAATTCTAAAATTGAAAAAAAATATTCATTCAAAAAAAATCAAACTAAAAAGTTTTATAAGTTATTAGATGCAAGTAATATTGATAAAATATTTATTTCAAATGTAGGAAGTCAAATTGATGCTTCAAAATTAACTAAGTTCAAGAAGATATTGCATTTTAAGGATAATCTCAAAATCCCATTAAAATTAAATTATCGAGATAACAACAAATTGGGAAAAGACAGAATTGCTGCAATGGTTGGTGCTAGAAAATTATATCCTGCAAAAAATTTACTTATTGTAGATATTGGCACATGTATCACCATGGATGTTTTAACAAATGACGGTATATTTTTAGGAGGCAGAATATCTCCTGGACTTCATCTTAGATATAAAAGTCTTTCGTTTACTCATCAACTACCACTTCTAAATTTTGTTTATAAAAAAGATATTTACGGAAATGATACAGAATCTTCGATACATACTGGAATTCAAAGATCAATTATTTCTGAAATAAGAGATTTTAACTCCGAACTATTAAAACAATTAAATAGTTTATACGTTATTGTTACTGGAGGAGACATGAATTTTTTGTTAAGTGAGCTAAAAAACACCATATTTGCAAGCGAAGAAAATCTTGTTGCAATAGGTCTACATGAAATTATGAACTTTAATGATGAATGATAAAATAAAGAAAATATTAGCAATTTTTTTATGTCTATTTACAATTGATTCCTTCAGTCAATCAAATACCTTTTCACCTTACAGCCGATTTGGGTTAGGGACATTTAGTAATAATTTTTCCTCTTACTATCAATCGATGGGGGGTGCTTCTACAGCGTCATTAAATAGCTTTTACGTTAATCCATCTAATCCTGCATCATATTCATTAATTCAGCCGAAAAAATTTATATTTCATACATCTTTAAAAAATAATACAACATTTCTTGAAAGTAGTTCAAAAAATGAAGTTTACAACAATGCAAAATTATCTAGCTTAATTTTTGGTTTTCCAATAAACAATAAAATTGGTTTTAGCTCAGGTTTTTTACCTTACACCAATAGTGGTTATGATTTGTTTGAGAGAGATGATGAGTTTGAAGCTGATAAATTTTACAAAGGAACTGGGGGTATTAGTAAGCTTTATTTTGGAACATCATTTAAAATATCAAAATCACTCTCAGTTGGAGCAAATGCATCATATTTATTTGGAGCAATAAACAGAGAAAAAAGAATAATTTTTGACGATGAATCAATTTTTCATTCAAGATCAGTTGAAAGAGTAAATATCAAAGGATATGACTATGAAATTGGTTTATTATTTAAAAATGAGATTAATCAAAATGATTTTTCACTAGCTATAGTTTTAAATAGTCAAAGTAATATTTCATCAAAAAGATTTGAACTAGCAGAGAGCTTTGAATTCTCCGGATTCAGCGAACAAGTAAAAGATACTTTTGTTAATTTAACACAAAGAGGTGAACTTACATTGCCTCAGCTAATTAGTTTTGGTTTATCCTATAAACTAAAAAATTTGAACTTGATAGGTGAATATTCAATCCAAGATTGGAGTAACTATCAATTATTTGGACAAAGTGATGATTTAATAAGTTCTGAAAAATTAAATATTGGTTTAGAATATTACAATCAAAATACCAATTCTACAGCATACCTCAGCAAAGTTAAATATAGATTTGGATTTTATAATTTTCAAACTCCAATACAGTTAAATAATAATAAAATAAATGAAACAGGACTTACATTAGGAATTGGTTTACCTAATCAAAGAAGTAAAACAATTTACGATTTATCCTTATTGCTTGGAAGAAGAGGTACTACAAACGATAACTTAATCGCAGAAAATTTTGTCGAAATAGGTCTTTCAATTAACTTTGATGCCATATGGTTCATAAAAAGAAAATATGATTAAGAATTTTGTCTTTATTTTAATACTAACTTTAAGTTATGGAGATAGTTTTTCACAATCTAAATATGGTGTTGACAGCGTAAAATGTATAACTAACTTATCTCTATTTAGAGAATATTATAAGCAAAAGAATTACATGGAGGCTCTAAGCCCTTGGAGATGGACGTTTCAAAATTGTCCAAAAGCTAGTGGTAATATTTATAAAAATGGCCCCATCATAATTAAATCTATGATCAAAGAAAGACCCGAGCAAAAGAAAGAATATGTTGATACTTTAATGTTGATCTATGATCAGAGAATTGAATATTTTGGTAATGAGGGTTATGTTTTAGGCAGAAAAGGAGCAGATTTGCTAAGATATGATAAATCAAAATTTTTAGATGCAAATGAAATTTTAGCAAGATCAATTGCTTTGCAAAAAAATAGTTCAGATGCTGGTGCTGTTCTAGCATATTTCAATACTTTGGATATAATGGTCAAAAATGAAATAATCTCAGAAGATTCATTACTTAACAGATACTCAGCTTTAATGAGTATAATTGACTATAATCTCAAAAAAAATGATAAAAAATCAAAATTTTATCAAAAGACTTCTGATGCAATAAATAAAAAAATTGTTAGTTATATAGACTGCGGAAAGATTGAAAATATTTTTCAACCAAAATTCACAATAAACAACAATGATACTGATTTTGTAAACAGGCTTTACAATATTCTCTCAAAACAAAATTGCACAGACACAGAATTTCATTTCCAAGTATCTAAAAGATTACATGAGTTGTTGCCATCATCAAGCTCTGCAAGTAAATTAGGAAAAATTTGCATTAAAAGAAAAGAATTTAATCAGGCTATAGAATATTTTGATATGGCTATTGAGATTGAAGAAGATAGCGATAAAAGAGCAAAATATTTACTCGAAAAAGCTGATGCCTATAGAATTTCAAAAAATTATAGCAGTGCTATTTTAACTGCTAAACAAGCAACTAATTTAAAGAAAAACTGGGGAGAGGCATTTATCACAATCGGCAACATATATGTAGCAGGCGCTGGTAATTGCAGTTCAGATTTTGAAAAATCAACTGTTTATTGGGTAGCAGTTGATTATTTCACTAAAGCGCTTTCTGATGAATTAACAAATGAGAGAGCAAGAAAAAGTATAAATACATATTCAAAATACTTTCCAACTAAAGAGGAATGTTTCTTTAATGGAAGTTTACAAAGTGGAGACTCTTACACTGTTGAATGCTGGGTAAATAAAGGAACTACTGTCAGAACTAGTGACTAGATTTTTATTACTTATATTGATATTTTCATGTAACAATGAAAACACAGTTAAAGACTTTTCTACTCATGATAACTATACTGTTGAAACTACAACTAATGCAAGTATCACCCATACCATAAATGGAAAACTTAAAGCCAAAATTGATGTTGGTAAAATGGAAAGATTCAACAAAAATCAAATCATTTATTTATCAGATGG
This sequence comes from uncultured Bacteroidota bacterium, assembly GCA_902587125.1. Taxonomy (GTDB): domain Bacteria; phylum Bacteroidota; class Bacteroidia; order Flavobacteriales; family BACL11. The sequence continues at coordinate 67,568 of CACIJW010000001.1, read as the reverse complement.
AGTCAAACTTAATTTTTATAATAATAATATAGTAACATCAACTCTGACTTCAGAAAAAGCTGAGATTGATGAGGAAAATAATTTACTTAAAGCTTTAGTAAATGTAACATTAACAGATAAAGTTGAAAAAATATTAAACAGTAGTAGTTTAGTATGGGATAGAAATAGTGATGATGTTTACACTAACGAAAATGTAACAATAAAAACAAATGATGAGGTTATCTATGGAAGCGGTTTCAAATCAGATTCAAAGTTTGAAAAGTATTACATTAATGATGTTAAAGGAAATATTAGTTTTAATGTTAAAAATTAAGTTTTATTTCAATCAATAAAGATAATCAACTAGCAAAAAATAAGTTTTAATAAATTCAATAAGATAAAATTGCTTTCATATTTATTAAAACATTTGTAAATTCGCAATCCTTCATATGGCAGCTTTAGAAAACATTAGAAAAAGATCGGTATTACTTCTTTCAGTTATCGGTATTGCTATGCTTGCATTTATACTTGGAGATTTCATGCAGTCTCAAAGGTCTGGTGGTCCAAGTTCAAGCACAGTAGGTGAAGTTTTAGGTGAAAAAATTAATATCCAAAACTTTCAAATTAAAGTTGAGGAAGGCATTGATAACTTTAAGACACAGAACCCCACATCATCAGTAGACCAACAAACTATAGTTCAAATCAGAAACCAAATTTGGGATCAATATATTAAAGAATTAATTTTAAATAATGAGTTTTCAAATCTTGGGATTGATGTTACCGATGATGAATTTTTTGAACTTCTTCAGGGTTCAAATGTTCACCCTGAAATATCAAAAGTACCAGCTTTTCAAGATCCTAACACTGGGAGATTTGATAGGTCAAGGATTGTGGGTTACTTAAAAAATATTGACACTGACCCTACAGGAGAAGCTAAAATCAGATGGATATCCTTTCAAAAATATTTATTAAATCTGATTAAAGAAAGCAAGTATAATGATTTACTTCAAAACTCAATGTACGTAACAAATCTAGAGGCAATTGAACGTCATGCTGAAAAAAACTATAATGTTAGTTTTGATTGTATAACAGTTCCATTTTCATATATCAATGATAGCCTGGTTTCAGTGAGTGAAAATGAAATTAATGATTATTATAAAGAGAACATTGAAGATTATAAGCAGGAAGAATCAAAAGATGTTGATTATGTTGTATTCAATGTAGTTTATTCTGCTGAGGATGAACTAGAAACCCAAAAGTCAATAACAAATATTGTTAATGATTTCAAAAATTTAAATGATACAGATGTTGATTTGTTCGTAAGAAGAAATACTGATAATTCTATTTCAAACTTTGCATACAAAAAGGAAAGCGAATTTGATGACCCTAAGTTCAAAGAACTCTTAACCAATAAAGAAGATTTAATAGGTCCTTACAAAAACTCTGAAAATAGTTTTAGAATCGCAAGAATATTTAGTACAGAATTCAGACCTGATTCCGTTGAGGCACAACACATTTTGATAACACCTAAAAACGATGTTCCGCTCGACTCAGTTAACAAAATTATTACCAATATTAAAGATAGAATTGATAAAGGTGAAGACTTCGGGACTCTTGCAAAGCTTTTTTCAGATGATAAGGGCTCAGCCATCAAGGGTGGTGATTTGGGCTGGTTTAAAGAAGGTGTCATGGTCAAGGAATTTAATGATGCTTGCTTTTCAAACAATTTCGATAAACTTTCTCAAGTAACTACTCAGTTTGGTGTTCATTTAATAAACATCGTTAAAAGAAGTAAGCTTGTTAAAAAGCATAAAGTAATCTACATTGATAGATACGTACTGCCAAGCTCTGAAACATTTAATAAATACTATTCCCAAGCAGCTCAGTTCGCCAATGACATATTAAACAACAATGTCGAGTTTGACTCTCTTGTGTTAATCTCAAATTTGGCAAAGAGAAGTGATTCTAAAGTGAAAAAAGACAAAGAAAACATCTCTGGATTGCCAAACTCAAGAGAGATGGTTAAATGGCTCAGTGATGCAAAAGAAAATCAAATTTCGGAAGTATTTCAGTTTGAAAACTCTTTTGTTGTAGCTTATGTTAAAGATCACCACAAAAAAGGAAATATTGATATTGCAAATGTGGAAAATTCAATAAAATCCATTTTGAGAAATATTAAAAAGTCTAACCAAATCTTGTCAAAATTTGAAAACATTGAAAATTTAGCTCAACTTTCAAAAGAAACATCTTTAAAAACCTTTTCTGATAATATTGCGAATATGACAAAACTTAATATTCCAGGAATTGGATTTGAGCCTGAACTAACTGGTCATATAATTTCAAGATCTCAGAGTAATTCATTAAACAAAATACACATGATATCTGCAAAAAATGCTGTTTATTTTTATGAGATCAAGTCATTCACTGAAGTTCCAGTTTTACAAGACTATTCGGCTGAAGCCAAAGAATTTTCTAGCGAATACACAACATACTCATCGAACTCAGCATACAAATCTTTGAATAAAGAAGCAGATGTTGTCGATAATAGATCATTATTTTACTAGCTATCTAAGTATCTGCAGTCTATAGGAATCTAAATTCAAAAAGACAAAAAGAAGTATAGTAAAGCTTATCAGCGATGACCCTCCATAGCTTATAAAAGGAAGAGGTATTCCCACTACCGGAAACAAGCCTATAGTCATTCCAATGTTAATCAAAAAATGAAAAAAGAGAATACAAGCAACACTGTACCCGTAAACTCTAGAAAAGTTTGATCTTTGTCTCTCTGAAAGAAATAAAATTCTTAGAAGTAAAGCTAGATATAAAGATATAAATATTAGAGCTCCTGAAAAACCCCATTCCTCTCCAATTGTACAAAAAATAAAATCTGTGCTTTGTTCGGGAACAAAATCAAATCTTGTTTGAGTTCCTTTGAGAAATCCTTTGCCAATTAAGCCTCCTGATCCGATAGCAATCTTTGATTGTATGACGTTGTATCCAATTCCGTATGGATCCTTCTTTTGACCTAAAACAACCATTATTCTGTCAGATTGGTGTTTTGGTAAAATATTTTTTACAATATAGCTAACAGAATAAGAATAGGCAATACAAAAAACAAATAGAATTAAGATATTTATTATATTCTTCTTCTTTTTCTTTAGAAAATAGAAAATTACAGAAACAATAAAAAATAATATAATTAGAAAAACAAAGAAATCAAGAATCAAACACAATATTGTTAGTAAGAAAATAGAAATTCCAAAAATTAATACATTTTCTGTTAAACCCTCTCTATATAAAACAAGAACGAAACTAAGAAAAACTAAAGCTGTTCCAGTATCATTCTGAATAGTTATTAGTAATAATGGTATAAGAACTAAACCAAAACATAATATTGTTTTTGAAAAGTTAAATTTTTTAATACTAAATAAGTTAATGTACCTAGCTAGCGCTAATGCTGTTGCGAATTTTGCAAATTCTGAGGGTTGAATTCTGAAACTTCCGAAATCAAACCAAGAGAGTGAGCCATTAGTTATTTTTCCAACAAATAAAATTAGAATTAAACTACTAATACTAAGAGCATATATTAAAAAAGATAATGAGAAAAAAAACTTCCAATCTATTATTATCAGAAAAAAAGCAATTAAAGATGATATGAAAATAAATAAAAGTTGCTTTCCGTGTCTTTTTGATAGATTAAAAATTTCATTTGCATCATCATTAAATTCAGATGCATAAATATTAAAAAAGCCAATAAAAACTAGCACTAAATATAATATAACTGACAAATAGTCTATATTTTCAAATATATTCTTGGCTTTTCTCATTTATCTTTAAGTTCAAAATATTTTTGAATGAAATTATTCCCAATTGGTGCAGCCCATTTAGATCCCCAGCCAGCATTTTCAATAAAAACAGCAATAGCAATTTCTGGATTATTTTTTGGTGCAAAAGCTATATAAATAGAATGATCATCACCGTGTGGATTTTGTGCTGTCCCTGTTTTACCACAAATATTAAATCGCTCAATTTTAGGATTATAAGCAGTTCCATTTTTTGAGTTAACAACATCAAACATACCTTCAATCACATATTTGAAATGTTCTTTATTGATAGAGCAAAATTTTTTATTTATAAAATTAGAATCAATAGACAACTCATTTTCAATTGTTTTTATTATATGAGGAGTATAAAAAAATCCTCTGTTAGCAATTATTGCACTAAGATTTGCCAACTGAATAGGAGTTATCAATAGCTCACCTTGACCGATTGACATAGAAATAATTGTGCTTGAATTCCAATTATTTTTACCATAATAATTATTATAGTAATCAGCTTTTGGTAACAATCCTTTTCTACCAGAAAAAAAATCATTATTCATCCAATCACCAATACCAAAGCTAGTCACATGAGCAAACCAATTTTTGTAAGCTTTTTCTGAACTATCAAATTTATCAAAATACTTCTCAAAATTTTCACAAAAAAATGGATTACAAGAGTATTTTATTGCATCTGAAAGATTTACTTTTGATGTATGTTTATGACATTTTACTGATCTATCTTTTTCAAAAAAATATTTACCATCGCAATTATAAAAGTTGTTTACATTTAAAGTCTTTTCTTGTAAACATATTAAGCTATTAATAATTTTAAAAGTTGAACCAGGAGGATATTCTCCTAACAATGCTCGATTAAACATCGGTTTGGTTCTGTTGTTAATTAATTTTTTATAGTTGTTTGATCTATTTTTTCCAGATAATTTTTCAGGATCAAAGTTAGGTGATGATACCAGAGAAAGAATTTCTCCATTTTTAGGATTAATTGCTACTATTGATCCAAGTTTATCGTTTAACAATTGGTTGCCATAATTTTGTAATTCGATATCAATTGTGGAAATAAGATTTTTACCTCTGATAGCTAGAGTATCATACTCACCATTATTAAATTTTCCCTGAGTCCTATTATGTACATCAACTAACCTTATTGACATTCCCTTTTTACCTCTTAGTTTATTTTCATAAGAAGCCTCAATCCCGCTAACGCCATGTAAATCGCCTTTAATGTAAAAATTATCTTCTTTCATCTTTTTAGAATTTACCTCTCCCATAAATCCAATTAAATGCCCTAAGTTTTTGTGGGGATAAATTCTTTTTGTAACTTTCCTTAGATAAAAGCCTGGAAACTGGTAAAGTTTTTCTCTAAAATTTGCTGCGGTAATTGCATCTATCTGTTTTTCGAAAATACTTTCTCGATATTTAGAATATTCAATAGCACTATTTAATTTTTCTATGAAATCCACTTTTGGAATATTTATACTGTTACAAAAAACAGTTGTATCAATTTTTGTAACCTCTCTAGGTACAACAATTATATCAAAAGCAGGTTCATTAGATACAATGAGATTACTGTCACGATCAAAAACTAATCCTCTTACTGGTTGAAGAACATCGTATCTTAAAACATTATTTTTAGCAGAAAATTTATATTCTTCATTTAGTACTTGTATATAGAATAATTTTACTAGAAATATTATGCTAACTGCTATGAAAAATAGTGCAACAACATTCTTTCTTAAAGAGTTCTTCATTTTTTATTTATGTAATAAAGTTCATTGACAAAAATTAATAGAAGAGTAATTAATGTGCTTAGTATCGTCTTAATAATTAGATTAAAAATATTACCAATTTCAAAATCAACAATAAAAAATAAAATTAATGAATGAAGAAATATTAATGTCGACGAATAAACTAAAAATTGCAGTGCACCAAGATTGGTCAATCTTATATTGTCCTCGTTACTCAAAGTTTTAGAATTTGATAAAATTGAAAGAATTTTTGGTCTTAAAAAGGCAATAATTATGCAAGATGTTGAATGAAGACCTAATTGCCCTTCGAATATATCTATTGTTAGGCCAGTCATAAAAGAAATTATCATTAGAAATAGAATAGATTTCCCTTTAGGTATACTTATAATTATTGTCAAGTATAAAAACGGTATTATATAAGAACTAAAAATAACCTCATTTAAAACAAAAATTTGAATCAAAATATAACATAAAAATAATTTCAAGTAGTAAAAATTAATCATCTAAAGATTTTTCTAATTTTCTAATTTCTAATTTATTTTTTGCTTCTACTACGTACACAAAGTCAATCATATTTAAGTCTTTTAAAAAGTTAACTTCAATTTTTTGATACCCTGAGTTATCTCTATTTCTTATTTTACTAACAACACCTATATTAATATCTTTTGGGAAAATTGTTCCATATCCAGATGTTACTATTGTGTCTCCGACCGAAATGTCAATGTGATTCATTACATCATTAACTTCACCTTTCTTATAATTATATCCATTCCATTTTAATGAACCCACATAATTATTTTTTTTAAACTTTATACTCACGTTTGTTTTTTTATTTAGTATTGATATGACTAAAGAATAATTTTGACTTACACTTTTTACTATTCCAACAATTCCATCATTTATCACAACACCTTGACCAATCTTAATGCCGTCTTTACTTCCTTTATTTAATGTTAAAAAATTATTTCTTTTGAACACAGAATTATTTATAACTCTTGCTGAATTAAATAAATAATAGTTATTGTAATCGATAAAATTTATGCTTTTTTCGAAACTATATTTTGACAATTGATTTTTAATTTTAAGATTTTCTTTTAATAGAATTTTATTTTTTTCTTTTAAAGATAAATATTGATTTATTGAACTAAACTTTGACATAGAATAACCTCTTAATTCACTAAATGTTTTTTTATTTAAAAAACTATGGTAAGAGTTATTAGTAAATAATAGATAAATGGAGAATGAAAAAAAAATAATAAAATATATTATTGATTGATATATTTTAAAAAACCGAATTAGGTTGTACATTATTATCTAATAAGAAATGTATAGCTTTCGGTATTTTTTAAAGCAATTCCAGTACCTCTAGCAACTGCCCTAAGGGGATCCTCTGCGACATACACTGGTAATTTTGTTTTTTTAGATATTCTTTTGTCGAGCCCTCTAAGCATTGATCCACCACCTGTCAAGTATAAACCGGTATTGTAAATATCTGCTGATAGAGCTGGAGGTGTTTGAAATAAAGCACTCATTATTGCTTCTTCAATTTGTTCAATGGAGTTATTAAGAGCTCCAGCTATTTCTTTGTAAGTTACTATGATTTCTTTAGGTATACCACTCATTAAATCTCTTCCATGTACTGGATAGTTCTGAGGAGGATCGTCTAGCTCAGTCAAAGCAGAGCCAACATTTATTTTAATCTGCTCTGCCATGATGTCACCAACAGCTATATTGTGTCTGGTTTTCATGTAGTTTTTAATATTGTCAGTAAACTCATCACCTGCTATTCTAATTGATTTATCAGTAACAATACCTCCAAGAGATATAACTGCTATTTCAGTAGTTCCTCCTCCGATATCAATAACCATATTTCCATTTGGTTCAAGGACATCAATACCAATTCCAATTGCTGCAGCCATAGGTTCATGAATTAGCCAAACATCTTTTGCTCCAGCATGCTCTGCTGAATCTATTACTGCTCTTTTTTCTACTTCAGTTACACCTGATGGAATACAAACTACCATTTTAAGTGATGGAGAAAATAGAGATCTTTTTTTTGGAATCATTTTGATAAATCCTCTTATCATTTGCTCTGAGGATTGAAAATCGGCAATTACTCCGTCTTTCAATGGTCTCATGGTTTCAATTTTTTTATGAGTTTTTCCATGCATTTGTTGTGCTCTTTTGCCAATAGCAACAACTTCACCAGTACGAATGTCTTTTGCAACAATTGAGGGTTCATCTACTACGACTTTATCGTTATGAATAATTAAAGTATTAGCAGTTCCTAAATCGATAGCTATTTCTTCTTGCATAAAATCAAAAATCCCCATATTCTAATGTTTAAAGTGTCTTGTCCCAGACATTACCATACTTAAATTATTTTCGTTACAATAATCAATGGATAAATAATCTTTGATTGATCCGCCTGGTTGAATAACAGACGTAACACCAGCGTTTTTCGCAATTTCTACACAATCAGGAAAAGGAAAAAATGCATCTGAAGCCATTACTCCACCACTAATATCATTTTCAAAAAACTTTGCTTTTTCAACCGCATGATTTAATGCATCAACTCTTGATGTCTGTCCAACTCCGCTTGAAATTAGTCTCTTATTTTTAACTAATACAATTGCATTTGATTTTGAATTTTTACAAACTTTAGATGCAAAAATTAAGTCATCAATTTCATTTTCTGTTGGCTTTTTAATTGTAACTATATTCTTTTTTTCTATGGTATCGATTTTTGTATCTTTTTCTTGAGATAATATGCATCCTAAAACGCTTCTATGTTCTACAGAATCAAATTTAAACTTTTTTTGTTTTAAAATTATTCTATTTTTTTTCTCCATTAATATATTTAAAGCATCCTCGTTGAAGTTTGGCGCTATTAGGACCTCAAAAAAGATTTTATTGATTTCCTTAGCTGTCTGTGAGTCTATAGTTCTATTACATATTAATACGCCACCGAAAGCTGAAACCGGATCGGATTTTAATGCATTTTTCCACGAATCAATAATGTTTTCTCTCGAGGCAATTCCGCAGGCATTATTGTGTTTTAATATTGCAAATGTAGGTTCTTCAAATTCACATATTAACTGGACAGCAGAATTAATGTCAAGTAAATTATTATATGAAATTTCTTTTCCATTAAGTTTTAGAAAAGTCTCTTCAAGATTGCCAAAGAAAACCGCATTTTGGTGAGGGTTTTCACCATATCTCGTTTTAAAAGTTGTATCAATATCTTGCTCTATTAAGAAGTGATTGTTTGAAAAATATTTGTATATCGATCTGTCATACAAAAAGGTGTTTTTGAATGCATTTGAAGCAAATTCTTTTCTTGTTTCAACAGTATTTAAAAGCTTAGTATTTGATAAAATTTTTGCTAAGTCTTCATATTGAGATTTGTTAGAAATTACTAATACATCTTCATAATTTTTAGCTGCTGCGCGTATTAAAGAAACGCCGCCAATATCAATTTTTTCAATAATTTTTTTCTCATCATTAGTCTCTTGAACTGTTTGATAAAATGGATAAAGATCAACAATTATAAGCTCGAAAGGAAAAATTTTATATTTGTTCAGTTCTTCAGAGTCTAATTTGTTTTTTGATCTAGCTAATATTCCACCAAATATTTTTGGGTGAAGAGTTTTGACTCTGCCACCAAGAATTGAGGGATAGTCTGTTATGTCCTCAACTTTGGTCACCTCATACCCTTTATCTTTAATATAATCATAGGTTCCACCAGTTGAAAAAATATTAGAATTATTTTTTTTCAGCACGGAAAGTATGATCTCAAGTTTTTCTTTATCAAAGACAGAAACCAAAACATTATTTATGTTTTTCCCAGTAGACATTCTTATACAATTTTACCCAAAAGCTAGAATAAATTAGAGTTTAAAATGAATTAATATTCAATCTGTTAATAACTTTTTATTTTTGTTAAATAATCTAAAAATAATGAACTATAGATTTCTAAAGGAATCATTTAAATTAAGTTTAAACACGCTGTTAGAAAATAGATTTCGTTCAATATTATCGTTATTAGGGATTTCAATTGGTATAATGTCAATTGTAATTATATTCAGCGTTGTAAATTCTTTAGAAAAAACATTAAATCAAAGTGTAACGACTCTTGGAGAAAATGTTATATACGTTCAAAAATGGCCATGGAGCTCTGGAAAAGAGTATGAATGGTGGAAATTCTTTAGAAACCCTAATGTAAATTTTGATGAGTTTAAGTTTATTAATGAAAAATCAAGTTTATCACAAAATATAGCTTTTGTTTTTTCTGACGAAATAAATTTGGAAAATAATAATGTAAAAATGAGAGATGTTGATGCTCTCGCCGTTACAGATCAAATCTTTAATATTTGGGATCTGAAGCTTCACTCTGGCAGGTTCTTTACAAAAAATGAAGTTGCTTCATCTAAAAGATTTATTGTAATTGGATATGAGATTTATAAAAATTTATTTGGAGAAGAGAGTGCAGTAGAAAAAACAATTTCAGTAGGAGAAAATAATATGATAATTATTGGTGTGTTAGAAAAACAGGGTGAAAGTGTTATTGGAGTTTCAAGAGACTATTCTGTTTTAATTGGAAATAATTATGCAAAAAAAATAATGAAAGTTAATGATCCAATGATTTTATGCAAAGCTAAAAGTAACGTAAAAAACTCTGAATTAAAATTAGAGTTAAAAAATTTAATGAGAAAAATAAGAAAAGTTAGACCACTTTCAAATGATAACTTTGCCTTAAACGAAAGTAGCATTATTTCAAATGGTCTTGAAAAATTATTTGGAACAATCAATTTGGCAAGTTGGATTATTGGAAGTTTTTCTATTTTAGTTGGTGGTTTTGGTATCTCAAACATAATGTTTGTATCTGTTAAGGAAAGAACTAAAGAAATAGGAATTCAAAAATCTCTTGGTTCTAAAAATCAATTCATTCTTACACAATTTCTTTCAGAAGCAGTTGTTCTTTGTATAGTAGGAGGGATAATTGGGATCCTACTTTCATTTTTTCTAATACAATTAATTTCCTCAATAATTCCTTTTGATGTATATATTTCATTTAAAAATATATTTTTAGGGCTAATAGTTTCTTCAGTTATTGGAATATTTAGTGGATTTTTTCCTGCTTATAATGCTTCAAGACTAGATCCAGTTGAAGCAATTAGGAGTTAAATTCAAAAATTGATTTTAAGCAATTAAGGCTTGATTCGAGATCATATATTTTTCTAATAGTTAGAATCAGAAATTTGTCTTTTTGTTTAATCTGTGTTTTGTCAATGTTTAATGCAACAAAGTTTAAAATTTTGTCAGTTTCGGTATTTTGGTCATCACTCCAAAAAATTGATAGATTATTGTTTCTCAGCCTTATTTTTTCAGCAAACAATTTTTTACCTAAATTTTTAACTTTTAATCCAACAATAAAGTTACTAAGTTCAATAGGCTTTTTACCAAAACGATCTTCAATTTCTGAAATATATTTTTTTATATTAATTTCATCATTTAAACTATTTAGCATTCTGTAAGTTTTTAATCTCTCATGATCATTATAAATATATTTTTTTGGAATATACATTTCAATATCACTTTCAAATTGACATTCTTTATAGTTAATCAAACTTTCTTCGTTTAATCTTTCTTTTTTAAGTTCATTTACAGCATCGTTTAAAATTCTTTGGTACATTTCAAATCCAATTTCATTAACAAATCCACTTTGATCAGCCCCTAGCAAGTTACCTGCTCCTCTAATATCTAAGTCTCGTAATGCAATTTTCAATCCACTTCCTAAATCAGAATATTTCATCATTGAATTAATTCTTTTGTTACTTATGTCAGTTAAAATTTTTGAGTTTGGCGCAATCAAATAACAATATGACTCTGTATTACTTCTACCAACTCTTCCTCTCATTTGATGTAAATCACTCAATCCAAAATCATGGGCATTATTTATTAAAATAGTGTTTGCATTAGATACATCTACACCATTTTCAATAATTGTAGTTGTTACTAAAACATTAAAATCATTATTAATAAATTCAGTCAAAATATTTTCAATCTCAGAGGATTTCTTTTTACCATGAACTATTTTTACTTTACTAGAAGGACAAATTTTTCTTATGAAATTTGCAATACTTTCTATACTTGAAACATTATTGTGCACAAAAAAAACCTGACCATCTCTTTCTATTTCATAGTTTATAGCATCTTCGATAAGTTCTTTGTCAAAGCTAATCTTGTTTGTAATGATCGGTCGTCTATTTTTAGGAGGTGTATTTAAAATTGATAAGTCTCTTGCTCCCATTAGAGAAAATTGTAAAGTTCTTGGAATAGGAGTTGCTGTCATAGATAAAATATCTACATTTTCTTTTTTTAGTTTCATTCTATCTTTTACGTTGACTCCAAATTTTTGCTCCTCGTCTATTATTAGCAGTCCAAGATCTTTAAAATTCATTTTATCACTTGATATTGAATGAGTGCCAATAATAATATCAATAGATCCATCATTAACCTTTTTAAAAATCTCTTCTCTCTGGTTATTTGTTTTTAATCTGCTAATAAATTCAATGTTACATCCAAGATTTTCTAGTCTATTTTGAAAAGTATTATAATGTTGTAAAGCCAGTATTGTTGTGGGGACCAAAACAGCAACTTGCTTATTGTCTAAAACCGCTTTATATGATGCCCGAATTGCAAGTTCGGTTTTGCCAAAGCCTACATCTCCACAAATCAGACGATCCATTGGTACGCTACTCTCCATGTCTCTCTTTATTTGCTGTAATGATAATTTTTGGTCTTTAGTTTCTTCATAAATAAATGACGCTTCAAGTTCATCTTGTAAATAATCATCTTTTGAGAAACTAAATCCCTTTGATTTTTTTCTTTTTGCATATAGTTCGATTAAATTAAATGCAATTGATTTTATTCTTTTTCTTGTTTTTTCTTTTTTAGTCAACCAGCTTTTTGAACCTATTTGATTGAGTTTTGGAATTATCCCTTCAGAGGATGAGTATTTTGATAACTTGTGCAATGAATTAATATTTAAGTAAATAATATCATCGTTTTTATATTTAATTTTAAGTGCTTCCTTTTTTATCTTGTTGTTGACTATAGATTTCAATCCATCAAAAACTCCTATACCATGATCTATATGAACAATATGGTCCCCAACATTTAAATTATTAAAATCTTCAAGAGAGATTCTCCTGTATGTAGAAAATCTGTTTTTTCTAAATTTTAAGTATCTATTAAAAATTTGGTGATCGGTGTAAATTACAACTTTGTTATTGTGATCGATGAATCCTTCCTTTACTACTGCTGAATAAAAGTAATATAATTTGTCTGAAACTTTATTTTTTAAAACAGAATCAATTCTGTTAATTTGAGACTCAGAAGAACATAATATAACATTTATGTATTTTTTTTTACTCCACTCTTTTATGTCTTTTGATAAGAGTTCAAAACTCTTATTGTAATTTCTGTTGGCTTCAAGATTAGAATTTATTATTTTGGTATTACTAAATAAATTAGAATTTATTTTTTCAATTATTTTTTTTTCTATAATATGGTTTGCAAATTCCTTTACACTTAAGATAGGTAAATTTTCGTCAATATCTTCTTTTTGAAGATTGCAAATTAATTGTTGAGTATGATGAAAATCATTGTGCCAAATAAAATCTTCATTATTTAGATAATCAAAAATTGAAGATGTTTTATTTATTTTAATATTATCATTAGAACTACTGTTAATATTAACAAAATCAAGTCTTTTTTGTGAGAGTTGGGTATGAATTTCGAATTCTCTAATTTCTACTAAGATCTCATTGTAAATTTCAAGTCTAACTGGATTTTCGTTATTGTGTGAGAAAATATCAATAATTGAACCTCTTACCGAAAATTGGCCAGGCTGAGAAATAAAATCAATCATTTCGAATCCAATTTTCTCTAACTTTTCAATTAATGAATCATATTCAATAATTTCATTTTTTTTTAGTCTTAATGTTTGATTTAAATAAGTTTTTTTGTTTACGATTTTTTGTATCACTGCCTGTGAGTAACTGACTACTATGGTTGATTCTTTTTCAACCAAAAAATTCAGAACATTTGATCTTTCTTTTTTAATTTGAGATCTAGCTTCATCATCATCCTTTGAATCAATATGAGGAAATAAAATACAGTCACTGAAATTTAAAGATTTGATGTCATTTACAAAGTATGCTGCCTCTTTGAAATTTGAAAAAATGATAAGATTATTATTACTTAGATTAGCTAAAATGAATGGTAAATATGAATCAATTTTAAAATCAAAAAATATTTTTTTTTGATTTTCTTCAAAAGGATTTTTTTCAGAAAATAAATGGTTTTTAAAAAGCTTTAAAAACTTGTTTTTACCGATTATCTTTTTAAGATTCAAAGTCTTGACTCATTTCTTTGAACCATTTTGAAGAAGTGTCAAAAGGTCTATCTCCTCGAATTCTATTAAAATCTATGCAAGTTAGTTTATTTTCATTTTCAATATCTTCTCCAATAACTCCATTTTTCTCAAGTATAGCACTTTCAACTGCAAAATCGCAAAGTTTAAAAATTAGATCTAAATCTTCTTTGTTGGGAGATGAGCTTCTTGCGAAGTATCCACTCTTTTGAACTAGAACTTTATCAGCTAGCAACTTTGATTTGAAATATTTTGCAAACCATTTACCTGCATTAAGCTCATCCAATCTGTAGTGTCCAAATGCGTCTTGTTTGATTTCAATATTGTTTTTTAATTTTTCGTTTATTATAACATTTGTACCTGCTCCTTCGCTTAAAAAAATATTTACACATCCAAATTCATCCATTATTTTTTTTAATCTTAAGGATTCCTTCTCAATGTTAAATTCAATCTCTGGTATTAGCACAGAGTGAATATCCCACGCTTTCCTACGTAAATTTACTGATTCAAAGAATTTCTTATTTTTTAATCTTTGCTTATAGATATGTGCAGATTTTGCTGTTAGCCATCCACAATTTCTACCCATTACTTCATGTATAATTAGGTGTCTGGAGCTTGTAGTGTTTTCATTAACAATATTTTCAAAAAAAATTGCAGTTTGCTCGGCAGCAGTTATTGCTCCAAGTGTTTGATTTATAGGTATTACATCATTGTCAATAGTTTTTGGTAGCCCAATTACTGTCAATCTGTAATGATTTTTTTTTAAAAAGTTTGACAAATCACATGCAGTTGTGTTCGTGTCATCTCCTCCAATTGTATGTAATATGTCAATTTTATCTTTCTTAAGCTGTTCGGCTGCAATTTTAAGAGGAATTTCATTTTTTTTTGATGTATCCTTTATTTATACAATCGTTTACATTAGTTAGCTTCACGCGGCTATTCCCAATTAAACTACCTCCAAATTCATAAATACCCTCACTTTTATTTGTATCTGGCAGTTTTAAAAAAATTTTATTGTTAGTAAGCAATCCTTTGTAGCCGTTTAAGTACCCAACAAAATTCACATTATCAAACTTTTTTTTGTACTGAAACATTAAACGAACGATACAAGAGGAGAGACAAGGTGCAATTCCGCCAGAAGTTAAGAATGCTATATTTTTCACAATACAAATATCGTTTTTTATTTTTCAACCTTTGTTAAAGAATTATAACTTTGTTAAAAAAGGTTTTAGTGTACGAAGTTCACAAATTCGGTGGAGCATCAATCGGTTCTTTAGAGAGAATTAAGAACACCATAGAAATAATTAAAAGTTTCAGATCTGATTCTAAAATTATTATTTTCTCAGCTATGGGAAAAGTAACCAACATGTTAGAGGAAATTATAATAAGTTCTTATAAAGGAGAAATTTATTTTAATCAATTTGAAAAATTGAAGAATTATCATTATGGTTTAATTGAAAAATTTTATTTGCAAGAATGCGACTTATTTTCTGAAATAGGTTTACTCTTTGAAGAATTAAAAAAAACATTGAAAAATCGATCTGATAATTACCAACTATATTATGATCAAAATGTAGTTTATGGTGAATTAATTTCAACAAAAATAATGAGCGTTCTACTAAATTTAGAAAATCTTGACAATCAATTAATTGATGCAAGGGATATCATTATGACTGATGATAACTACTGTAACGCTAATATAAATTGGACTAAAACAAAGCGTAAAATAATTAAGTGTTTTAAGAAGAAAAATATTATTACTCAAGGATTTATTGGATCTAATGAGAATTATAGCACAACATTGGGAAGAGAAGGTTCTGACTTTACTGCAGCAATTATTTCGTACTGTTTAGAGATAAAAAAATTAACAATATGGAAGGATGTTCCTGGATTAATGAACTGTGATCCAAAAATATTTAAAAGCTCAATTCAGTTTAAAGAGGTCCCATATGATGAGGTTATAGAGCTTGCTCACTATGGTGCAAAAGTTATTCACCCCAGAACCATAAAACCACTTAAAGAAAAAAATATAAATCTAATTATAAGAAGTTTTGAAAACTTAAAATCTGAAGGAACATCAGTGTTTAATCACTCAAGTATTATACCAATGGTTCCGTCTGTAATTTTAAAAAAAAATCAAGTTTTAATTTCTGTTTCAAATGCTGATCTTAGCTTATTTCAGCAAAAGAACTTTAACGAAGTGCTTGAGCAAGCAAATGATCTAAGCATTAATTTAAATATAGTTCAAAGTTCTGCTATAAGTTGTTCATTTACGATAGATCAAAATTTTTCTTCAGAAATCTTTTTAAATAAATTGGAAAAAAAATTTAAAGTCAATTATAATAATAATTTGTCATTAGTTACTATAAGACATTATAATCAGGAAATTCTAAAAAAAGTAATTTTTGAAAAAAAAATTTATCTGCAGCAAAAGTCTAGAAATACTGTCAGTTTTGTTTTAAAATTTTAACAATTTTTTTGAATAATACTTCGGAAATCATCTCATCACTCTCATAAGTTAATCCGGCAACATGTGGAGTTAAGATAACTTTGTCACACCTTCTTAGAAAATTTAAATCTTTAGAATTTTGATTTAATTCAAAATTTGAATTTTCTTCTTCAAGAACATCAAGTCCAGCCCCAACAACTTTACTTTTTTTTATATTTAGAATTAAATCTTTAGTACTCAAACATTTACCTCTAGATGTATTTATAATATATATATTTTTCTTGAAATTTGAAATAAAATTATGATCGCAGAAATGATAGTTAGATTTATCATAATTGATATTTAAAGAGATGATATCTGATTCATCATAAATTTCTTGTAGTATCTTATCACTATTATACTTTGCTTTATTTTTATCATAAATAATAATTTTGCATCCAAATAGTAACAAATAATTTGCGAGCTTTTTGCCTACGTTTCCGTATCCAAAAATGCCAATAGTTTTTTTATTTATTTCAAAGCCTCTATTTTCTTCCCTTAGCCAAATTTTTGATTTTATTTCTAACGAACTTTTTGTAATGTTTTTTAATAACGAGATTATTAAGCAAATACAGTGTTGAGCTACAGCTTCGCTATTTCCCTCAGCTGTGTTAAAGCACTGTATGCCATATTTTTTTGCATACTGTGAGTCAATATTTTCCATTCCAGAGCCAGCTCTTGCAATGAACTTTAAATTTTTACATTTATCAATAAACTGCTTGTCAATTACAAACCTACTTCTTATGACAATTCCATCAAATTTATTTATTGCCTTATGTATTTTAGATTTAGGTTCATATAAATTTACTTCATAATTGATGTTAGCTTTTTTTAAGAAATTGTTAAACGAATGATGGATTTTATCTACTATTAAAATTTTCATAAGAATAATTTAATCATAAAAAAGTAAATTAATAAGCCAAAAATATCATTTACAGTAGTTATGAATGGTCCTGTTGCCAATGCCGGATCTATCTTATATTTATTTAAAAGTAAAGGAATAAATGTTCCAAAAATTGAGGAGAATATAATTACTGAAAATATTGAAATGCTAACAACTAAGCTAATTGATATTTGATATGCAAGTAAGAGTGTCATTAAAAATATTATTAATGAGCATGCCAAACCATTTATAACTGATATTAAAAATTCACGTGATAGTTTAGTTATTATGTCTGATTTTTTAATTGTCAAATTAGCTAGTCCTTGAACAACAATCGCAGATGATTGAACTCCGACATTACCTCCCATAGCTGCAATTAATGGAATGAAAAAAGCTATTTCTAAATTATTTTTCAGATCAAATAATCCAATTATTTGTGCACCAATAATGCCCCCAATTGTTCCAATTATTAACCATGGTAACCTTGATCTAGTGATTGCAATTATGTTGTCGTTAATGTTTATATCTTCAAGCAAGCCTGAAGCCATTTGATAGTCTTTATCAGTTTCCTCTTTAAATGTAGATAAAACATCGTCAATAGTTATTCTTCCAATAAGTTCATTTTTATTATTTAAAACAGGAAGAACTACTAAGTTATACTTGTTCATTAAATTAATTATTGACTCTTTAGTTTCATTGGCTTTTACACTAATTAAATTTTTTTTATTAACAATGCTGCTGATATTTTTATTATCGCTTATGAGTAATTTTCTAAGTGATAAAAGCCCAATAAAATTCTCATTTTCATTTACTACATAAATTGTATGAACTTTTTTAATATTTTTTGCTTGCTTTCGTATTTCTTCGATACATTTTTTATTTGACCAAGAGTAATTAACTTTAACTAACTCTGTTGCCATTAGCGATCCTGCAGTGTTACTTTCATACTTTAAAAGGTTTGTTATATTCTTAAGTACGGATTGATTTTTTATTTGTGAAAGTACTTTTTCCTTCTTATCATCATTGAGCTCAAGAATAATATCAACAGCATCATCGGATTCTAGTTCATTAATTAAATCATTAGCAATAGTATCAGCACTAAATTTTGAAAGAAAAATATTTTTTACATTTTCATCTAGTTCGATAATTGCTTCTGCATACTTTTTATTTTCGATAATTTCTTTTAGTTTATCATTATCTTTTTCATTTAATATCTCCAAAATATCGGCGATGTCTGCAGGATGAATTTCATTTATTATTTTCTCAATTTCATCAACTTTTTTTAGTTTCAGTAAATTGATAATTTCTTCAGAAAGTTTTTTATATGTCGGTTTATGAATTGACATTCTGGGCAAGAAGTTCGAAGTCATTGATAGATAATTCTTCAGCTCTTTTATCTAATATTAAATCGAATTTTCTATCAAAATTAAAGTTTTTTAATGCATTCCGCAATTTTTTTCTTTTTTGCTTGAAAGCATGCTTCAGTAATGATTCCAAAATTTGATTATCACAGTTTAATTTTTTTCTATTGTTTCTTACCAACTTAATTACAGTTGATGTTACTTTTGGAGTTGGGAAAAAATTTTCTTTTTCTACATCAAAGCATATTTCACAGTCGTAGAAAGCCTGAATCAGAATACTGTTATACCCCCTATTTTTACCCTTCTTATTACAAATTCTTTCAGCAACTTCTTTTTGAAACATACCAACGAGTTCAACTATACTATCTTTATCATTAATAATCTTTGAAAATAATTTATTTGAAATATGATATGGAAAGTTGCCTATTATACTTAATTTTTCTCCAAATGTTTTTTTTAAGTTAAGTGATAGGAAATTCTCATTTTTAATTTTCTCATTTAGTTGAGGGAATTTTTTTTTTAAAAAATTCACACAATCCAAATCTATTTCAACTAAATGTAAGTTTTTATGTTCAAATAGATTTTTTGTTAAACATCCAGTTCCGGGGCCAACCTCTATTAAAATATTTTTTTTCGAAACTAGTGCAGCAATTTTTTTCGAAATTTCATTGTTTTTTAGAAAGTTTTGACTGAATCTTTTTTTAGGTGAAATTTTCATTTCTTAATGTTTTGAACAATTTCGATGCAAATACGAAATTATTTAGTTCATTATTTTTTGATTTTGTTAAATCATTTTTATTCCCTCTCCATAAAATTTTTCCATGATGAATGAATAGAATATTTGATCCTATTTGTATTACTGAGTTCATATCGTGGGTATTTACTATAGTTGTAATATTAAATTCTTCTGTAATCTCTAGTATTAAATTATCAATTAGTATTGCTGTTTTTGGATCTAGCCCAGAATTAGGCTCATCACAAAACAGATATTTTGGATTTAATGCAATTGCTCTGGCTATCGCAACTCTTTTAGTCATTCCACCACTAAGCTCTGATGGAAATAAATCATTAGTTTTTTCAAGATTTACTTTAGAGAGACAAAAATTAACTCTTTCTCTTTTCTCTTTCAAGCTCAATTTAGTAAACATGTTCAAAGGAAACATAATATTCTCTTCAACGCTTAAATAATCATACAACGCTCCACCTTGAAATAAAACTCCGATTTCTTGTCTAAGTTTTCTTATGTTTTTGTCATTCATTTTAGAAAACTTTCGATTGTCAAATAATATTTCTCCATTGTCAATACTATGTAAGCCAATTAAGCATTTTAAAAAAGTTGTTTTCCCAGATCCACTTTCTCCAATAATCAAATTTGTTTTTCCCCTTTCAAGTTTGACTGATATGTTATCTAGCACTAAATTTTCTTTAAATGATTTTGATAAACTTTGTACTTCAATCATGTTAAAAGTAGTTCTGTTATTATGAAATTAAAAATAAGTATCAATATACTACTGTTCACAACAGCTGTAGTGCTTGACTTACCTACTTCTAAAGCCCCTCCTTTTGTAAAATAGCCATAGAAAGCTGATATTGATGTTATTAGAAACGCAAATACTACAGTTTTAATTAATGAGTACGAGACATAAAACGGTGAAAATTCTGTTTGGAGCCCAAGAACAAAATCAGCAGTTGTAACTCCAATTGAGATTCCTCCAATCCAGCCTCCAAAAATTCCAATAAAAATACTCAGTATTACTAGTATAGGGAAAAAAAGTATGGAAGCTATTATTTTTGGTAAAACTAAGTATGATGCAGAATTTATTCCCATTATTTCTAGAGCGTCTATCTGCTCAGATATTCTCATACTACCAATTTCAGATGCAATATTTGACCCCACTTTACCTGCCAAAATTAACGCAATCATTGTTGGAGAAAACTCTAATATGAGTGCATCACGCGTTACAAAACCAATCAAATATTTTGGTATTAATGGATCATCGATATTAATTGCTTGCTGAATAGTAACAACTCCACCAACAAAGAAAGATATGATTAAAACAATACTTAGAGAGCTTAATCCAACTTTTTCAAATTCATTAAATAGCTGTTTAAAAAAAATATCTTTCTTTTCTGGAAATGAAAATACTTTTTTCATTAAGATAAAGTATCGACCTATTTCTTTAATGTATTTAAGCATTTTATAAAAATAGACAATTACTTTATCTTTGCATAAAAAATCAAATGAGGATATTTTTTTTATCTGTTATAACTTTTGTTTTGATGCTTACCTCTTGTTCAAGCTTAAAAAAGAAAGATTGTGATTGTCCAGATTTTAAAATGCATAAAAAAAAATAATTAGTTATTTTTAACTAGAATAATTCTAAATAAGTTTAAATTTGTTACGATTTAACTACAATAATATTCAAAAATTATTTTGACATAATTATATGAATTTTGAATTCAAAGCTTTTTTATTTGAAAATCTCGAGGCTGCTGGCTCCATAGCTGGCTATGTATCGATTTCTATCATTGGATTTGCACTATTTACATTATACGCAAAAAAAAAGCACAAAAATTTTGAAAGTCAATTAGGCCCAAAATGGGCTCAACCTATAGTTGGTGCTTTTTTGGGAGCAATTCCTGGATGTGGAGCAACCATTGTTGTAGCCTCACTCTTCAAGCAAAAAAAAATAACATTTGGAGGTTTATTAGCTACATTCATTAGTACATTGGGTGAGGGATCATTTGTTTTGTTAGGGGCTTCAGCAGAGGCAGATGTAGTTGGTAATGTAAAAGCATATGCCATTATTACAATATTTGGATTAATTTCTGGAATAGTCTTCGGATATATTTCTGATACTATTGGATATAGAAACAACCTTAAAAGAAGTGATAAAGTGTTAAATAAAGAAGGTCAAAATAAACCTAGATCCTTTAGTTTGAATATCGAATTTGTTGAAAAACTAAGACTTTATGTAGTTCTGATAATAACTATTTTTTTAGCACCAGCTTCAATTATGGCATTGTGGGGAGGAAGTATTGAATCAATTACTGAAATAGTTTATTGGTTTTCAATAATTTTCACAGTTAGTTGCATTATTTTTTATTTATTAGAAAAATTTCTTTTTACTAATCATGATTGTATTGGTGATTACAATAATATTCGTTCAACCATTTCTCACGCAACTTTAGATGTTTCAATGGTTGTAACTTATGTTTTTATTGGATTATTTGTTGCAAACTTTATTATTGACGTAGTTGTGGGTTCAGAAACTTTTGATTTATGGATGATGTCATCAACTAATTTAGTAATATTTATAGCTGCAATAATAGGTGTATTGCCTGGTTGCGGTGGAATGATATCAGTTGCTGTAGCATTCATTGTTATCCCTAACTTCCCTATTTCAGCACTAATTGCAGCTGGTATTGCCACGAGTGGGGATGGACTTTTCCCATTGTTAGCAGATAATAAAGAAGACGGATTGATTGTTTCTATTGCTAGTTTTTTTATTGCCTTACTGGTTGGATTTAGCTCATTATTGTTAGGTTTTTGATCAAATAAAAAAATATTTGATTTAAACTCTTATTTTAATTTGAATATCAATACACCTAAATAGTTTAACTTTACATTATGAATAAAAATAATTATGCCATTATCATGGCAGGTGGAGTAGGTACAAGATTCTGGCCAAAAAGTAAGAAAAGTTTACCTAAACAGTTCATTGACATATTGAACACTGGTGAAACTTTAATTCAATCTACTTTTAAAAGATTATCCAATTGTGTGAGAGCAGAGAACATATATGTTGTAACCAATAATAACTACGCTCAATTGTGTATTGATCAATTAAAAATTAAAAAAGAAAATATTTTTTTAGAGCCAATAATGAGAAATACAGCTCCATGCATTGCATATTCAACTTTTAAGATTAAACAAAAAAATCCTGAAGCTAACATATTGGTTTGTCCTAGTGATCACATTGTTCATGATAATAAATTATTTTCAGAAATCATTAAAGAGTCCTTAAAAATATCTTCAACCTCAGAAATCATTATTACATTAGGAATTAATCCTACAAGGCCAGATACTGGTTATGGTTATATTCAATATGAACAAAATGAAACTTCTGAACACTCTAAAATTAAAAAAGTAAAAACTTTTACTGAAAAACCATCGCAATCTTTAGCTCTTCAGTTTCTTGACTCAGGAGATTTTTTATGGAACTCTGGCATGTTTATATTTAACGTCAACACAATAATTAATTCATTTAGAACTCACCTAAACGAAATTTATGAGATTTTTAACGATGCATCTGATATTTATTGGACTACAAAAGAGATCAAATATATTGAGAGATTTTTTCCAGCTTGCAAAAATATTTCAATTGATTACGGAATACTGGAAAAATCAGACAACGTTTATGTTTACCCATCAAATTTTGGTTGGAGTGATTTAGGAACTTGGGGATCAATTTATGCAATCTCAGAAAAAGACGAAAATCAAAATATAGTTAAAGGAGAAAAAGTTATTGCTTACGATTGCACAAACTCAATTTTTAATATTTCAGATGACAAATTATTAATTGCTCATGGCCTGGACAACTATATTGTAATAGAGTCAAATAATAACATCTTAATTTGTAAAAAGGAAGATGAGCAACAAGTAAAGAATTTTGTTAATGACATTAAAGTAAAGTTTGGTGATGAAAGAATTTAGCACATAAGTTTTGGATTTACCAATTTTTCATATTCACTCTCATTTAAAAGCCCTGTGTTGAGTGCCTCTTCTTTAAGTGTTGTTCCATTTGCGAAAGCTCTTTTTGCGATTTTAGCTGCATTATCATAACCAATTTTTGTATTTAGTGCAGTAACAAGCATCAGTGAATTTTTTAAATTATTTTCAATCTTTTCGAAATTTGGCTCAATTCCTGAGAAGCAGTTTAAGTTAAATGAATTTACTGAATCAGAAAGCAATGTGGCAGACTGTATAAAATTACTTGCAATCACTGGCATAAAGGTGTTTAGCTGGAAATGACTTTGCATTGCAGAAGCGTTTATTGTCGAGTCATTACCAATTATTTGAGAACAAACCATACTTAATGATTCACATTGCGTAGGATTTACTTTGCCTGGCATAATTGATGAGCCAGGTTCATTCATTGGTAGTTTAATTTCGGAAATTCCAGCTCTTGGTCCTGAAGCTAAAAATCTAATGTCATTTGCAATTTTATTTAAGGAAATAGCAATTAATTTTAAGCATGAATGAACATCAACAAA
This sequence comes from uncultured Bacteroidota bacterium, assembly GCA_902587125.1. Taxonomy (GTDB): domain Bacteria; phylum Bacteroidota; class Bacteroidia; order Flavobacteriales; family BACL11. The sequence continues at coordinate 43,556 of CACIJW010000001.1, read as the reverse complement.
TGCATCTTTAGTACTAATAGATTCAAATTTATTTTTAGATGGAAAAAATTCAATTCCAATAAATTTAGATATGTTTTTACACATAATTTTGTCATAATTTTTTGGAGTATTTAAGCCTGTACCAACTGCAGTTCCTCCAATGGGTATTTCTAAGAATCTTTTCATACTACTTTCAAGACTTTTAATTCCATTTTCTATTTGAGCTCCAAACGCTGAAAACTCTTGACCTAAACTTATTGGAGTTGCATCCATTAAATGTGTTCTACCAATTTTAATTACCTCTTTGTATGTCTTGCTCTTTTTTTCAATAGTATTTTTTATATCTTTAAGGGCAGGCAAAGTATGTTCAGTAATAATTTTATAACATGCTATATTCATTGAAGTGGGAAATGTATCATTAGAACTTTGAGATTTATTTACATCATCATTAGGATGTATAATTTTGACATCATCATCTAATTTACCTCCACTGATTTCATGAGCTCTGTTTGATATCACTTCGTTAACATTCATATTTGTTTGCGTACCACTTCCTGTTTGCCAAATAACTAAAGGAAATTGAGAATCATGCTTTCCTTCAAGAATCTCTTTACAAACTTTGACAATTAAACTCTTTTTTTTTGAATCAAGAATTTTTAGCTCGTTGTTAGATACAGCAGCAGACATTTTTACTATAGCATAAGCGTAAATTATTTCTTTAGGCATGCTTCCAATTGGACCAATTTTAAAGTTTTCTATTGATCTCTGGGTTTGAGCTCCCCAGTATTTTCCTTCAGGAACTTTTACATTACCTAAAGTGTCTTTTTCAATTCTATATTTCATAATTGAATATATTTGATAATTTATTAGATTTGTACAAAATTACTAAATATGAAATTGATAGGTTTTATTGTGTTCTTACTAATCTTTTTTATGGCTTTTTGGTGTTTAATTTTCTTAGCATCAGTGGTTCCATTTTTTATTTTAGTTTGGCTTAAAGAGGGAAAATTAGATAAGGATCAAATATTGCCCTAAACATCTTTTTCATCAGCCAACAAATAAGACTTCAGAAAGCTATTAATATCACCATCTAGTACAGCATTTGGGTTAGTTGATTCTACGTCAGTTCTCAAATCCTTTACCAATTTATAAGGGTGCAGGACATAGTTTCTGATTTGCGATCCCCATTCAATTTTCTTTTTATTATTCTCAGCTTTTTGTTTTTCTTCTTCAAGCTTTCTCATTTCTAGTTCATATAGCTGAGATCTAAGAAGTTGCATAGCCTTTTCTTTATTTTCTAGCTGAGACCTAGTTTCGGAATTTTCAATTATAATTCCAGTTGGTTCATGTTTTAATCTCACTGCTGTTTCAACTTTGTTCACACCTTGACCACCGGCACCTCCAGATCTAAATGTATCCCAACTAATTTCGCTTGGGTCTATTTTAATTTCTATTGAATTATCTACTAGTGGGTATACAAATACGGATGCAAATGATGTATGTCTTTTTGAGTTAGAATCAAAAGGTGATATCCTAACTAATCTGTGAACTCCGTTTTCTCCTTTTAAAAAACCAAATGAGTGATTTCCCTCAAATTCAATAGTAGCAGATTTAATGCCGGCAACATCACCTTTCTTTAAGTCAATAATTTTAGTGTTATAGCTATTTTTCTCTCCCCACATTAGATACATTCTCATAATCATTTCTGCCCAGTCTTGACTTTCAGTTCCTCCTGCTCCAGGATTAATATTAAGAATTGCATTCATTTTATCCTCCTTTTTATTCAGCATTTTTTTAAATTCAAAATCTTTAATTTTTTTTTCAAATTTTGATAGATGATTAATCATTTCATTTTCTGAAATTTCCTTGCACTCAAAAAAATCATACATTACTACTAAATCATCGAACTCATTATTTAACTTCTGGAAACTGTTTACTAAACTTTTAAGCTCTCCTTGCTTCTTCAAGATTTTTTGAGCTTTTTCTTGATCATTCCAAAAGTTTTTATCACTTGATACTAAGTCTAGGTTTTTGATTTTTTCAATTTTATTATCAATTTCAAAAATTTCTTTTAGATTTTCTAGTCTATTTTTAAATTCAGATATAGTGTTAGAGTTCATTACCAGTTAAAATTTTTTATTAATTATTGAAATAAATTTTTCGGGCTCATATCCTTTGCTGTATAAATATCTACTAACTAATTGTTTCTTCTCAAAGTCACTTCTGTTTTTGATTCTTCTTAATTTTTTTTCTACTAATTCTTTAATTGTTTCAGCATATATTTCATATTCAATTTTATCAATTTCTTCTTTAATGATTGAATCTTTAATCTTGTTTTGAAGGAGCTTCAATCTAATTTTAGTTTTACCCCACTTACTTAGATTAAACTTTGATCTGACGAAAGCACTTGTATATCTAATGTCACAATAAAATTTGTCATTTTTTAATTTTTTTAAATATTCTTTTGCATCGTTCGCGCTGATATTTTCTTTTTTTAATCTACGAACGACTTCACTCTCGCACCTTTCTCTAAAGTTGCAAAAAATCTCAATTTTTTTTAAAATGCTATTGTCTACCAAAAAATTAATATTAATGATTCAAAAGTAATTATAATATTTAATCTTAGTTTTGCATCCGTGAAAAATAAGAATGCTGTTTATCTTTTGTTTCTTGCTAATATAATATCTGGACTAGCTCAAGGAATTAGTATGATTGCAATTCCTTGGTATTTTATTGAAATAATTGAAAAGCCAAAGTTTTTTACATATTGTTACTTCATAATTACATTCTTGACTTTTTTTTGGGGAATGTATGCAGGTACTATAATTGATAGATATTCCAGAAAAAAAATATTCTTAATTACAAATTTTATTTGCGGAACTATAATTGCATCAGTCTCTGCTTATGGATTTTATAATCAATCTACCAGTGAGTATTTAGTCATATTAGTATTTCTGATAACAATTTTTAATTATAATGTGCATTACCCTAATTTATATGCTTTTGGACAAGAAATAACTGAGAAAAAAAATTACGGAAAGCTTAATTCTTACATTGAGATACAAGGACAATCGACGAGTATGTTTGCTGGTGCTATTGCCGCCATACTACTAACAGGCTCATCTAATGATATGATTTCCTTTGGTGGTTTTAATTTTAATTTTCCATTGAATTTTGAAGCTTGGGATATTCATGAAATATTTTTGATGGATGCAATAACATACTTCATTTCATTATTAATTATAATGTTAATAAAGTATGTTAAAATAGAAAAATTAAATATTGAAACTGGTTCTTTATACAATCGTTTTATTTCAGGATTAAATTTTTTAAAGAAAAGAACTTATATCTTTTATTTTGGCTTATTTAGTTACATGCTATTTGCATTTACACTTGTACAAATTCATATCATATTACCAATTTATGTAAAAAACTTTTTGCAAATGGGAGCCGATGTATATGCTTCATCAGAATTTTATTACTCAATCGGAGCAATTTTTTCAGGAATTTTTGTAATAAGAGTTTTTAAAAACAATTACAAGCTACTGGGAGTCATAATATTTTTCACAACAATATCAATTTTCTTTTATCTCATTTCATTTATAAATTCAGTTTATTTATTTTTTATTACTTGTCTTCTGCTTGGCATAACAAATGCAGGTGTGAGAGTGTTAAGAACAACTTTTTTATTTAATGCAATTCCTAACAACATAATTGGACGCGCAACTTCTGTATTCAGTTCAATTAATATTATAGTAAGACTTATTTTAATAGGAATTTTTTCAATCTCATTTTTCCAATCAGATGATAATATTAAGTATTCATACTTGATTGGTGTAGTTTTGTTAATGTCTTCCGCTATACCCTTAGCATTAAATTACAGGAGGATTATTGAAAGTGAAAATTAGTTTTTTAGGACTGAGTATTGAAGTAGATGCAAGCGATCATCTGAGCTTACAATTATTTTTCTGCTGTATTTTCTCTGCCATTTACTTCTTATCGAATTAAAGAACCAGCCTTTATTTATGTGGCTACAAATGAAAGGGTGAGTTGCTATTTTAATTTCTCCTTTAATTTCTTTTGTTAGTTCTAAAACTTTGTTTTCAATCTTGTCAATGAGTTGTAGGCTAGACTCAATTTTACCTTTTTTATTACACAAGGGATTTCCGTTGCAAACTGGACAATTTTCCTGGGTATCAATGTGCATCACCGGCCTGACTCTTTGTCTTGTAATCTGTATTAAGCCAAACTTTGTTGGAGGTAAAATATGATGTTTTGCTTTGTCATCCTCCATAAACTCTTTCATTTTTTGAAATAATGTTCTTTTATTTTTTTCAGATTGTAAATCAATGAAATCAACAATTATTATTCCCCCCATATCTCTTAGCCTAAGTTGTCTAGCTATCTCCTCTGCAGCTTCTAAATTAACACTTAATGCATTAGCTTCTTGATTCTTTTTTGAGTCTACTTTTTTGCCACTATTTACATCAATAACATGCATAGCTTCAGTATGCTCAATTACCAAATATGTTCCATTTTTAATGGTTACATTTTTTCCAAACGAGGATTTTATTTGTTTGGTAATATTAAATTTTTGAAAAATAGGACTTTTCCCTTTGTATAATTTAACAATTTTCTCCTGGTCTGGTGAAATTGAAGATAGATATTCTTTTAACTCAAGATGTAAATCTTTATCATTAACGTAAATATTATTGAATTTTGAGTTCAATAAATCTCTAACTATTACAGCTGATCTGTTTATCTCAGAAAGTATTGTTTCTCTTGATTGGGCAACTTTTAATTTTTTGGTAACAAGTTGCCACTTCTTGTATAAGTTTTTTAAATCTTTATCAAGTTCAGCTACTTTTTTATTTTCAGCAACTGTTCTAATAATCACTCCAAACCCTTCAGGTCTTATGCTTGTGATTAGTTTTTTTAGTCTTTTCTTTTCTGAACTACTGCTAATTTTTTGAGATACAGACACTCTGTTTGAAAAAGGAATTAAGACCATAAATCTACCGGCAAGTGAAATTTCTGTAGTTAATCTTGGGCCTTTTGTAGAAATAGGTTCTTTGGTTATTTGGACTAAAACTTTTTGGTTTTGTTTAATAATATCAGAAATTTCACCCTCTTTATCTATATCTTTTTCTTTTTTGAAATTTTTTAATGAAGAGGTATTTAGTTTTTTATCGAAACATTTTTGTGTATACTTTGTGTAAGAGTTGATTTGTGGCCCTAGGTCTAAGTAATGTAAAAAACCATCCTTTTCATGGCCTACGTCTACAAATGCAGCATTGAGACCTGGAATAATTTTTTTTATTCTTCCAAGTAAAATATCACCAACTGAATAGTTGTTATCTCTTTTCTCTTTATGAAGCTCAATAAGAAGATCATTTTTTAAGAGCGCTATAACTACTTCGTTTGGCTTTGAATCGATTATCAGTTCGAATTTCATGCCTTTTAGCTCTTAATCTATTTATTCTTATGTCTGTTTTTTCTTGAACGTTTTTTGCGCTTGTGTGTGGCAATTTTTGTCCTCTTTTTTTTCTTATCTCCTGGCATCTAGTATATTATTTGTAAATAATGATTTACCTATTTTTAACTTTGTCGACAAAAGATTTAGCTGGTTTAAAAGAAGGGATAAAATGTTCAGGTATTATAACTGCAACATTTTTTTTAATGTTTCTACCAATTTTTCTTGCTCTTTTTTTTGGCTTAAATGTGCCAAAACCTCTTAAGAAAATAGATTTATTATCTATAACATTGCTTTTTACTTCACTCATAAATCCTTCCACTATTGAAGCAACAACAATTTTTTCAACTCCAGTCTTTTCAGAAATATTGACTATAATTTCTGCTTTCGTCATATTAAGTATATTTTTAGCGCAAATATACTAAATTCAGTTTATATTTTGATAATCAGTATGATACAGAGTTTTAGTCATAAATTAATAAGTTGGTATAAGTCAAACAAGAGAGATTTACCATGGAGAAATACTGATGATCCATATAAGATTTGGATTTCAGAAATTATTTTACAACAAACCAGAGTCAAGTTTGCAATTGATTATTACAATAAGTTCATTGAAAAATTTCCAAATATTGAATCACTCTCAGATGCGAAAGAGGATGATGTTTTAAACTCATGGCAAGGGCTTGGGTATTATTCTAGAGCTAGAAATATTCATCATACCTCAAAAATACTTAAAGAAAAATACTCATCTAATTTTCCAAATAAATATGATGAAATAATTACCCTTAAAGGCATAGGAAAATATACTGCAGGTGCAATTTTATCTTTTGCATTCAAAAAAAAATTTCCAGTTGTCGATGGGAATGTATTTAGATTTTTCTCTAGACTTTTTTTTATTGAAAAGTTTATTGATACTACAAGAGGACAAAATTATTTTTATAATGTTGCTGAAGATCTAATATGCGAAAAAACCCCTGACTTGTTTAATCAAGCAATTATCGAGTATGGAGCTATGGTTTGTAAGCCAAAAAATCCGACTTGTACAACTTGTATTTTCAATCATCAGTGTGAAGCATACAAAAAAAATAAAGTATTTGAACTTCCCTTAAAAAAAAATAGTGTAAAAACCACTGATAGATTTCTGATTTTTATTTTAGGAACAAAAAATAATATTTTTTTGAAAAAGAAAAAAAATGGTATTTGGAAAGGATTATATACTCCTCCTATATATGAACCTAAGAGTAAAAAAGAGTTAAACAATATTAAGAAAAATGAAGAGTTAAATATATTTAATAAAAATGTTAAAATTCTTAAAATTTCAGATGTGATTCATCATAAATTAACTCATCAAAATTTATCAATCAAATTCTGTTACTCTGATTTAGATTTAGACAATCAAAATGAATTTGTTAAAGTCAAGTTTAAAAACTTTGATCATTTTCCTATACCAATAGTAGTTGAAAAATTTTTAAAAAACTTTTACGATGAAGAAAAAAAATAATAATACATTTGTTTAATGTCTGGTGTTAATAAAGTAATATTAATTGGTAATTTAGGTAAAGATCCTGAAGTTAAGTACTTAGAGTCCGGTGTTGCAGTAGCAAATATCACATTGGCAACAACTGAAAATTATAAAAATAAAGAAGGGGAGAAAGTAAGTCAAACTGTCTGGCATGATATTGTTTTGTGGAGAGGCTTAGCAGAAATAGCTGAAAAATATCTAAAAAAAGGTAGCTCTGTTTACATAGAAGGTAAAATAAGAAATAGAAAGTGGGAAGATAAAGAAGGAATCACTAGATACAAGAATGAAATTTTAGCTGATAACATGACAATGTTAGGTTCAAGGCCATCAACTGAAAAATCAAATGAGAATGAGTCTCAAAATCAAGAGAACCCCAATGGTCTTGATGACTTGCCATTCTAATGTTCAGTTATTCACTTAGTCTATAGTAACAATAATTATTAAAGAATAAGAATACAAATTAGAAATTAGATCTATAAGTTCAAGAATCTTAATTTTGAATCTTCTAAATGATAAATAATTAACCGAAAATTAAATTGCATTGAGAACTAGACTAATTCCAATTTGTTTTTTGATAATTATAATTTCTTGCAAGGAGGATAGCACTGTGCCTAGACCAAAAGCATTTGTGAGCATTCAATTTGATGATAAACAATATTACAAGCCAAAATTTCCAAAAAACTATCCATTTAGTTTTGAAGTTCCAAAATATTCAGAGCTTGAACGAATCGATAATCATTTAAATCTCAACTTCAAAAAATATAAAGCTAGGTTACATATTTCATACTTTTCTCTTGAAAACGATCTTAAAACACACACTGAAAATTCAAGAAGACTAGCATTTAAGCATACAAACAAAGCCAATTCAATTTCAGAAATTATTTATCAAAATGATGAAAGAAATGTATACGGTGTTAAGTTTGATTTTGATGGAAGTACTGCTACCTCAACCCAATTTTTTTTAACTGACAGCTCCAACCATTTTTTTCGAGGAGCATTATATTTTAATACTCAAAAAAGTGATTCTCTTGCTATTATTGAGGAATACTTAAAAGTTGATGTTACAAGAATCATTGAAACTTTTTGTTGGAAATAAAAAATATCCTCAGCGTCTGAGTAAGTAATAGTACTGCCAAAATTTGATGTATCAAAGCTATTTCTATTTTTACTCTACTAATTATTGTTATGATTCCTAGCAGAATTTGAAAAGAAACCAGAATTAGAATTCTTTTTGAAACATTTTGAGCAAATGTATTTCTAGAAATTTTATAAATGTAAAGAGAGGTAATCAAAACAATCCATGCAAAAAGTCTATGAAATGCCTGAATATCAATCGCGTTGTTAAATATGTCTATGCTTTTTTTTGTTGAGTCAATGCCAAAAATAGTCTTTATAAAATTGTTTTGATCAAGCATGAAGTAGCCAGCTTTTAATCCAGCTACAAATCCGCCATAACAAATTTGAATCAATAAAAAAATCAGCAATATTAGTGAAGCCCTGTTTATTTTCTTTGAAAAGTTTTTTTCAACCCCTTTAAGCTCCATTAAAATCCAATATATATATCCAATTATTGAGAATGCTGTAATTAAGTGAAGAGATAGTCTAAAGTGACTAACATCAGGAACATCTACAAGTCCACTTTTAACCATGAACCATCCAAAAAAAGCTTGTAACGCGCCTAAAAGTAGCAGAACTATTAACTTTTTATTTAGTTTCTTACTTATATAACCTTTAAAGAGAAAAAAACAATAAGGTAAAATGAAACATAATCCTATTAATCTACCCCAAACACGATGTAAGTATTCCCACCAAAAAATAAACTTAAATTCACCTAGTGACATATTTTTGTTAATCTTTTTGTACTCTGGAAATTGTTTATACTTATCAAAAGTATCTAACCAATCTTGATTGTCAAGCGGGGGAATTGCGCCAGAAATTAGTTTCCAATCAACCATTGAAAGACCAGAGTTTGTAAGTCTTGTTATCCCACCAATTGTTATCATAATTAGTATTAGCAAAATTCCTAGATTTAGCCATCTTTCTATATAAATCATTTCTAACTTAGAGTCTCTCACTTTACAAAATTATGACATATTTATTTATATATTAATACAATTCTCTAAGAATATAATCGATATAAGTTATAATTTTATAAATTTGCATTCCAAAATAAAAAAAATGTTTGCAGTAGTAGATATAGCTGGACAACAATTTAAAGTTAGCAACGGAGAAAAAATTTATGTCAATAAATTAGATGAAAAAGAAGGTTCATCAATCAAAATTGACAAGGTTCTTCTGATTAATGACACAAAAAAAACAACTCTTGGAAAACCGCACATAAATAATGCGAGTGTTACTGCAAAAGTGATTAATCATCTTAAAGGAGAAAAGGTTACAGTTTTTAAGAAAAAAAGAAGAAAAGGGTATAAAGTAAAAAACGGTTTCAGAGCTAGTTTGACTGAAATTGAAATAATTAAGATTTCTGAAAAAGCTGATCAAAAAAAACCAACAGTGAAGACCAAAGCAACAAAATCATCAGCATCTAAGACTTCAGCAAAGAAAGCTGCAGTACCAAAAAAGAAAGCTGTAAAAAAAGTTGCAGCAAAAAAAAGCACTAAAACAACAAAAAAATAACATAAATGGCTCATAAAAAAGGTGCAGGAAGTACAAAAAACGGAAGAGATTCACACAGTAAAAGACTTGGTGTAAAAATCTATGGTGGTCAGTCTGTAAAAGCTGGTAATATAATCGTTAGACAAAGAGGTACTGTTCACAAGCCTGGAAAAAATGTTGGAATTGGGAAAGATCATACATTATTTGCTTTAAAGCATGGTACAGTTACTTTTAAGAAATCTCAAAATAACAAATCTTTTGTTTCTGTAGTTGAATCATAATTAACATTTTCAAATCAAATTCTATTTAGTTTACTCTGTTTCTTATTTTTGTTAAATGATTGAAATAAAGAACTTAAGCTCAAATACTACACGTATTGTTGAATTACTCAAAAAAAGAGGAACTGATTTTTCCTCAGATATTGATACTCTTTTAAGCTTAGATCATAGAAGAAAAAGTATTCAAAAAAATAGTGATGAGAAATTAAATAAATCGAAGCAAATTGCAAAACAAATAGGTGAATTATTTTCAAGCGATATAAAAAGTCCATTAATTCAAAAATTAAAAAAAGAGTCATCAAATTTAAAAGAGGAAATTAAATTGCTTCAAGCAGAGCTAAAAGAAATAGAGGCTCAAATAAAAGAGGGGCTGCTTAAGTTGCCTAATATACCTGATCCTTCAGTTCCTGAGGGGTCAAAAGAATCTGATAATCAAATCATTAGGTCTTTAGTTAATGAAAAAACATACAGTGAAAAAATATATTCACATTGGGATTTATGTGAAAAATACAAGCTGATAGATTTTAAAAATGGAACTAAAGTTACAGGCTCAGGTTTTCCAATTTACAAAGGAAAAGGTTCAAAGCTGCAACGATCTTTAATTTCATATTTTTTAGATAAGAATACAAAAAATGGCTACGAAGAATATTTACCACCTTTTTTAGTAAATGAGGATTCCGCTTTTGGGACAGGTCAACTTCCTGATAAAGACAGTCAGATGTATCATATTAGTAACGATAATCTATATTTAATTCCTACTTCTGAAGTTCCAATTACAAATATTTATAGAGATAATGTACTTGCATACAATGACTTGCCAATAAAATGCACCTCCTACTCACCCTGTTTTAGAAGAGAAGCAGGATCTTATGGTAAAAATGTTAGGGGACTAAATAGATTGCATCAGTTTGAAAAAGTAGAGATTGTAGAAATACAAGAACAAGAAAAATCTGAACAAGCCCTAAACAATATGATTAAGCATGTTGAATCCATTTTAATTGAACTGGGGCTTTCATATAGATTAGTAAAATTATGTGGGGGAGATTTGGGATTTACATCATCTTTAACATATGATTTTGAAGTCTTTTCTCCAGGCCAAAACAAATGGCTTGAAGTAAGTTCCATTTCAAATTTCAAGACTTACCAATCTAATAGATTAAAATTAAGGTATAAAGATACTTCTGGAAAAATAAAATTATGTCATACGTTAAATGGTAGTTCTTTAGCCCTACCAAGAATATTTTCTACAATAATTGAAACTTTTCAAAAAAAGAATTTTATTGAAATTCCAAAAGTACTTCAAAAGTATACAGGCTTTAGTAAGATAGACTTATGAGGTTTATCATACTTTTATTACTCATACCATTTATTTCTATTTCACAAAACAATGATGTGCAAAAGGCTCAAAGTCTTTTTTCAAAAGGTGATTATGAGAAAGCTGTTCAGATTTATGAGAAGCTACCCTCAAATAAATTACCAAGATTTTATAGCTCATATTTATATAGCTTAAATGCTTTAAGTAAGTATAAAGAAGCAAAAAAAGTTGCTCAAAAAATGTATCTAAGAGATAAAAATAACTTAAGATATCTTTCTGATGTTATTATTTTCGAAAGAAAAAATAATGATAAGTCACAAGCTAGTAAAAATCTCAATATCTTAATCAAAGAATTAAAAACAAAGCCTAGTCAAGCATTAACAATTTCCAATAATTTTAATAGAAACGAAATGTATGATTTTGCAATTAAAGTTTTGGATGCAACTGAAAATGATAATAACAGAACTAATTATTTGATTCAAAAAGCTGAAAACTATTCTTCTTTGCAAGACTATGATAAAATGATCACTTGTCTGCTAGATCTTCTCGAATATAATGCTTCAAGAGAATTGTATGTTCGAAATAAATTTCAAAAAACAATCTATAATTTTGGTATAAAAAATGAAACTTTTAATAAATCATTAAAGAAGTTTCTCATATCTTACTCAAACAAAAATTCAAAAAATCCAATATACTCAGACCTTTTAGTTTGGTATTTCATCCAAAATAAAAATTATGAAATGGCTTACAGGCAAAGTGTTTCTATGGATTTAAAGTTTGGAGATTACGATTTTACTTTGCTTGATATAGCAAGTCTTTTGCAGGAGGAAAAGAAATACATGCAGGCTAATAAAGTTTACAATTATATTATTTCAAAAAACAAAAAAGATAAGCTTTTTTATCAAGCACATGCTCAGAAGATAAATCTTGCATTTGTCTCAGATAATCAGCAATTGATTAAAGAGGTTAGAGAAAATTATGATAATTACGAATTAGACTTTCCTTTAAACAAAATCACAATTAATTTTTATTCAGCATATGCAAAATTCCAGGCTTTACATAACAATGATTATGAATCATCGGAAAAAATATTTTTAAAAATTCTGAATCTAGATAATATCAAAGATGAAGTAGATATGGCTGAAGCAAAATTAAATTATTCTGATATTTTAGTTTATGATGGTAGAATATGGGAAGCTTTGATATACTATTCGCAAGTAGAAAAAAAATTCAAAGAAAATCCCATTGGACATAAAGCAAAACTTAAAATTGCAAAAGTATACTATTATAATGGAGACTTTGAAGTTGCCCAAGCTCAATTAGATGTATTAAAAAGATCCACATCAAAATTAATTTCAAATGATGCAATAGATTTATCGCTTCTAATTACAGATAACTTGTCTTTAGATACAACTGACATAGTTATGAGAATTTATGCAAAAGCAGAAATGTTAGCATATCAAAGAAAATATATTGAGGCGTTATCTCTGTATGATTCATTAATTAATAAATATCAATTTCATTCACTTGTTGATGAGGCATTGTTCGAAAAGTATAAAATTTATTATAAGCTTGAAGATTTTGACAATTGTATTTTTGCACTAAATAAAATACTAGACTATAATCTTAATGATATTTTAGCTGATGATGCTACTTACTATTTAGCTAAAATTTATGATGAAAAAATTAATGACATTAATCTGGCACTCTTAAATTATAATATTATTATTGAAAAATTTCAAGGAAGTATTTATTACGATTTTAGTAGAAAAAAAATAAGAAGTATTCAAATAAAACAAAATGATAATTTATAATGTTACTGTTACTTTAAATGAAAATATTCATTCTAGATGGGTAGAGTGGATAAGACAAGAACATATACCTGAGGTACTTTCAACTAGACTATTTAAAAAAGCTGTTCTTTCAAGAATTATTTCTGATAAAGAATTAACATATGCAATTGCATATTATGCTGAAAATAGTAGTAAACTCGAGTCATATAAGAAGAATTATTCCAATCAGTTAAGACAAAAATCATTTGAAAAATTTGGTGACTCCGCGCTCTCCTTCAGAACAGAATTAGAATTTATTGATGAATTTGTAATATAAAAGGATTCATCTTTTTTTCGATATCTAAAGTTGTGATTGGTCCATGACCGCTATGTATTTTCACATTTTTTTCAATCAAACAAACTTTTCTAATTGAGTTGCAAAGAGTTTGATAGTCTGATCCTGGTAAATCATATCTTCCAATACTATTTTTAAAAATTAAATCACCTGAAAACATAATTTCTTTTTTTTCTTCGTAAAATAAAATGTGCCCAGGTGAATGGCCAGGACATGAAATTGTTTTTAATTTTAATTCAAATATTTCAATAAGCTGATTTTCCTGAATGAAAAAATCTGGTTTTGGAGACTCTTTAAAATTTTCTATTCCATAGTTATTAGCTATAGTTTTAGAATTTTTTAAAAGCTCATTTTCTAATTTATGAATTCCAAATTTTACATCCCAATTGCTTTTAATAAAATTATTGCCTAAAATATGATCAATATGACAATGTGTGTTTAATAGGTATTTAGGACAAAGATTATTATTCTCTATGTAAAAATTAATTTCTTTCTCTTCATTCAAATTACTGCAGCCAGGATCAATGATTATACATTCTTTTTTTTCATTACTTATTATATAGGTATTTTCTTGAAAAGGATTGAAGGTGAATTTTTTTACTTTGATCATTATTGTTTTTATACAAATATATTAAGTTATGTATATTTGTTTAACTCAAAAAACATATGCTCTTATTAGAAACAATCAAAGAAAAGTCAAAAGAAATTTTTGATGAAATTGTATCGATAAGAAGGCATTTGCATATGTATCCCGAGTTATCATTTAAAGAGTATGAAACTTCAAAATATATAAAATCATTACTTAAAAATTGGAATATTTCATATGCAGAAAATATTGCTGAGAATGGAATAGTTGTTGTTATTTCTGGTGATATTGAGCAGAAAAATGATAATTGTTTAAATACCATTGCACTCAGAGCAGATTTTGATGCACTTCCGATTGAAGAAGATACTAATTTAAATTTTAAATCTAAAAATCCAGGAGTCATGCATGCATGTGGACATGATTTACATACTGCATCTTTATTGGGCGTAATAAAAATTCTTAATTCTTTAAGACATAAATTTAGTGGCACAATTAAGTTTATATTTCAGCCTGCTGAGGAGATGTTGCCTGGCGGTGCAGCTCAGATGATTAGTCAAGGTGTTTTAAAAAATCCAAATGTTAATATTGCATTAGCACAGCATGTGTATACTGAATTAGATGTTGGAAAAGTAGGATTTAGAAAGGGGCAGTATATGGCTTCCACTGATGAAATATATATTAACGTTGAAGGGCAAAATGGTCATGCCGCAATAGTTGAGGGATCTAAAAATCCAATTTCAGTTGCATCTCAGTTAGTCTATGAACTAAACTCGTGCTTTAAAAAAAAGAAATCTAATAAACATATTTTTTCAATTGGAGACTTTATTTCTAAGGGCTCTACTAATATTATTCCTAAAACAGCAAAATTGAAAGGTACTTTTAGAGCTATGTCTGAGGATTTTAGAAAAAAAAGCCATGAAAATATTAGAAAAATAGTTTCGGTAATTGAAAAAGAAAGTAGTTGTAAAGTATTTTTAGAAATCAGAAAAGGATATCCGTCATTATTTAATGATGTTGAGATTACACAGAAAACTATAGACTTTGCTTCAAAGTACTTGGGTGAAGAAAATGTAGTTGAACTAGATGAAAGAATGACAGCGGAGGATTTTGCATATTTCAGTAAAAAAGTTCCTTCATGCTTTTACAGGCTTGGTGTTTCAAATAAGCATGACAAAAATAGATACGGTTTGCACAATTCAAAATTTAATCCTGATGAAAAATCATTGCTAATTGGCTGTGGTTTGATGAGTTGGATTGCGATAAATCATCTTAATTGCCAACACTAGAAATAAATTCAATTCTCAATAGTCTGATTTCATCATCACTGAACTCATCCTCTTCAAACTCTTCACGTGCCTCATCAAAAGAGAAATTTTCTGATTCTTTAAAAAAATCAATAATCTCTTCAAGATCTTCTTCATTTATAAAATCAGAAATAATATGATTTAAATTTAATTTTGTTCCAGACTCGACAATTGATTCAATTTCATCAATAAGTTCACTGTTCTCTAGGCCTATTCCTCTAGCAATATCCTCCAAATTAAGTTTTTTATCTAGTGATTGTATAATATGAATTTTGTTATTTCCTTTATTTGCTACACTTTTCACAATCATTTCGTTAGGTCTCTCAATATTATTTTCTTTAACATATTCTTCAATAAGTTTAATGAAAGGAATTCCATATTTTGTAGCCTTTCCGCTTCCAACACCTGAAATATTTGAAATTTCCTCAATTGTAATTGGGTACATATTACTCATTTCTATTAGTGATGGCTCTGAAAAAATTATAGACGGTGGAAGAGAAATTCTAATTGCTTCTTTTTTTCTTAGATCTTTAAGCAAAAAGAATAAATTTTTATCTAAAGATTCTCCTTTTTGAACAGTATTGATCGCTTGTGAGCTTAATTTGTTATAGTCATGATCCTCAGTAATTTCAAATGATACAGGATTATCAATAAAATCCTTTCCTAGTTGCGTTAGTTTAATTGTTCCATAAGATTCAATTTCTTTATTAATTAGCCCTTTAACATATATTTGTCTTAAAATAGAGTGCCAAAACTGAACCGATTTTTCTTTACCAATTCCAGAAATTTTCGAAACAATATCTTTATACTGATTAATTAAACTATTGCTTTCCCCAACCATTATTTTTGCTATCTCTTTTGATTTAAAACTTTCGTTACATGCTTGTATACATTCAAGAAGGTCAACAATGAATCTTTTACCGTCAATTTTTGGCTTAGGACTTTTACAATTATCGCACATATCATTGCATTTGTTTTCATCAAAATTTTCGCCAAAGTAATGAAGTAAATATTTTCTTCTACAAAGAGATGTTTCAGAAAATGCTATTGTTTCCATTATCATCAATTTACCAAGTTCTTGCTCTGATATTGGTTTTGATTGAAGAAATTTTTCAAGTTTTTCGATATCTTTATAATCGTACAAAGTCAAACAGTCTCCTTTACCTCCATCTCTTCCTGCTCTTCCTGTCTCTTGGTAATAACCTTCCAAGCTTTTTGGAATATCATGATGTACAACAAATCGAATATCAGGTTTATCAATACCCATTCCAAATGCTATTGTTGCAACTATAACGTCGCATTCTTCCATTAGAAAGGCATCTTGATTTTGCATTCTCACCTTAGACTCTAAGCCAGCATGATACGGTAAAGCTTTAATTCCATTTACTATTAAAATTTCAGCTATTTGTTCTACTTTTTTTCTACTTAAGCAATAAACAATACCTGATTGCCCTTCACGTTCTTTAATAAACTTTATAATTTGCTTTGCAGGTTCAACTTTTGGCTTGATTTCATAAAATAAATTATTTCTGTTAAACGAGTCAATAAATAATTTTGCATTTTCAATTTTTAAATTTTTTTTAATGTCATTTCTTACTTTTGGGGTAGCCGTTGCTGTAAGTGCTATTATTGGAGCAATTTTAATTTTTTCAAAAATTTGTCTTAATTTTCTATATTCTGGTCTAAAATCATGTCCCCACTCTGAAATGCAATGTGCCTCGTCAATTGCATAAAAACTTATTTCAATTTTTTTTAATAAATCAATTATTGAATCTTTTATTAGTGACTCTGGAGCTACATATAATAACTTTGTCTTTTTTGAATACAAATCGCTTTTAACAGTTTCAGTTTCAGTTTTTGATAATGATGAATTAAGAACATGCGCTATATTGTCTGATTTGCTAAACCCTCTTAGTAAATCAACTTGATTTTTCATTAAAGCAATTAATGGAGATATGACAATTGCTGTACCACTTGAGATAAGTGCAGGTAGTTGGTAACACATTGATTTACCACCACCAGTTGGCATAATTACCATTGAATCCTTTTCTTCTAATAAATTTAAGATTATCTCTTCTTGGCGTCCTTTAAAAGAATTAAAACCAAAGTTTTTTTTAAGTTCTAGATATAAGTCAGTTTTATTTACTGTTTTCAAACTATTCAAATAAACCTAAAAATAATACTTTTGTTTTATAATTTATAAGTTGAATTAATTTATTTATATGATAAATCATAATAAAAAAATCAAGAGTATTTTAACAGATGTTTTTAATCATCAGATTGAAAATATTGAAAGAAATAAATCTATTTTAAATGAACAGCTGTGTGATATTGTAACTAAAATTTATGAGTGTAAAGGTAAACTTGTAATAACTGGAGTAGGTAAAAATGCTATAATTTCAAAAAAAATAGTCTCAACATTAATTTCAACTAAACAAAATGCTTATTATTTACATGGTAATGATGCTGTACATGGAGATTTAGGAGTTATTAATGAAGACGATATTGTTATGTTAATTTCTAAAAGTGGAAATACTTATGAGATAAAAAAAATAATAAATTTCTTGAAAAAGAAAAATATTCCAATTATAGCTTTAACTTCAAACAACAGATCATTTTTAGCTCTTGAGTCAAATTTTAAGTGTATCTATAATATAAAAAAAGAGTCATCAGCTGGAAACATAGCTCCAACAACATCTTTGATTACGTGCCAACTTATTGGTGATGCAATCGCTGTAGCATTAATGAAACTTAGAAATTTTTCTGCTAAAGATTTTTCTGAGGTCCATCCAAGTGGAGCTTTAGGACTAAAACTTAAAAAAGCTGTTTCTGAAATATTTTTGAAAAAAACACAAGTTTGTACAAATGATAGTGTTTTTGATGTCATTTTAGAAATTACAAAAAGTAGATTAGGAGCTACTGTTGTCACAGAGCAAGAGAGAGTTGTGGGTATAATTACTGATGGAGATTTGAGAAGAACTTTTCAGTCAAATAAAAAATTTGAGGAAATGTCTGCGAAAGATATTATGACAAGAAATCCAATAGCTATTGCTGAATCTCTTAATGTAAAAGAATCACTTGAAATTATGAATGAAAAAAAAATTATGCATTTGGTTGTAATTAGAGATTCAAATTATTTGGGATTGCTTCACATGCATGATTTGATAGATCTTGGTAAAAATGACTAAATCTAGCAACATGTCTTTTTTAGAACATCTTGAGGTGCTGAGGTGGCATATTATAAGATCTATATTTGTAACACTTGTCTTTACTATTCTCGCATTCATCTTTAAGAACATAATATTTGACAAGATTTTATTTGCGATAAAAAATCCTGATTTTTTAACATATAAGATAATTTGTAAAGTATCTAGATTTTTTGGGATTAGCGATAATTTCTGTATTCAAGATTTACCATTTAATTTAATTAACATTAGTATGTCTGGCCAATTTAGTGCACATATTACAACATCATTAATTGTTGGTATAATTATTTCATTTCCATATTTTGTTTGGGAAATGTGGAGATTCATTAAACCTGCTCTTCACAAGAACGAAAAAATTAAAGTAAGGGGTGTAGTATTTTTTTCATCAATTCTATTTTTTACTGGAGTTTTATTTGGATATTTTGTTGTAAGTCCATTATCAATTAATTTTTTAGGAGGTTATTTTGTAAGTTCAATGATTGAAAACCAAATTAGCTTTTCCTCTTATATTAATACCGTTTCAATATTGACACTAGCAAATGGATTAATTTTTCAGTTACCAATATTTGTTTATTTTCTGAGCAAAGCTGGTATTTTGACTGAATCATTTATGAAAAAGTATAGAAAACACTCTCTTGTAATTATCCTAATTTTATCAGCTATAATAACTCCACCTGATGTTACAAGTCAAATATTATTATCATTACCAGTTTTGTTTTTATATGAAATAAGTATAAAAATTTCAAAATATGTAAACCCAAAATCATGAAATTAGAAACAGTTCGAATATCAAAAAAATATGGAAGTAGAGATGTTGTAAAACAAGTTTCTTTAGAAATAAGTAGGGGACAGATTGTTGGATTGTTAGGACCAAATGGTGCTGGTAAAACAACTTTTTTTAATGCAATTGTTGGCTTAGTAAAGCCAAATTCAGGCAAAGTTTTTTTAAACAGTAATGATATTACAAAACTTCCTATGTACAAAAGAGCTAGAAAAGGTATGGGCTACTTACCTCAAGAGCCATCAATATTTACTGGTTTATCTGTAAAAGAAAATATTTTATCTGTTTTAGAGATGATGGGAAATAACAAATCCTCACAGATTAGAAAATGCAACTTTTTAATTTCTGAGTTCAAACTAGAGAAAGTAAAGGACAGTATCGGGTCAACTTTATCTGGTGGTGAAAGAAGAAGAACCGAAATTGCAAGAGCACTAGCATGTGATCCAAAATTTATATTGTTAGACGAACCATTTGCAGGCGTTGACCCAATTGCTGTTGAAGAAATTCAAAACATAATATTGAAACTCAAAAATAAAAACATAGGAGTTCTACTTACTGATCATAATGTTCATGAGACACTATCAATTACGGACCGATCATATTTGCTATTTGATGGTAAAATTCTTAAGTCAGGAACTTCAGAGGAGCTCTCCAAAGACGAGTTTGCTAGAAAATTCTATCTTGGAGATAAGTTTGAGTTAAGATAATTAAGATTTTTTAATATCAAATTCGAAAGACTCCATAATTTCGTTGGCGAGTATTTTTTTGCATGCATCTCTAACTATATTACTAGCTTTTTTTTCATCCGATGCAATAACTTCTAATTCTATATGTTTGCCAATTCTAACATTTGAAATCTGAGGTAAACCAACGTTTTTCATATTTGAGCTAACAGCTTTACCTTGGGGATCTAAAAGATTTTTTAGAGGCATAATTTTAATTTCGGCTTTATAAGTATTCATTTTTAACAAAAATAGTTGACAATAAAATGTAGCTTGCCAAAATAAGTGGCACCGCAGTAAATTTAAAAAAAACAATTAAAAATATGCTTAAAACTAAAAATATACTTAAAAAGTAAATTGTGTTTTTGTTTATCTTTTTTATTGAAATAATTTGAAGATTCATGATCATCAAAAAAGATAAAATGAAAACATAGCAAGAGATTATAATTAGATTTATTTCAAATTCAACAAATGGTAGTAAAATAACAGTTAATGCTGCTACTGGAGAAGGTATCCCATTAAAATGAGTAGATTGATTATTAAATAATGAAAGTCTGATCAATGCAGCAACTGAATAAATGAATACAAAGCTAGAACTAAGAACTATATGTATTTCATTGGTATAATCAAGATTGTTTTTTAATATGCCTTTAGTGATATCAAAAAGTAGTATTGCAGGCGCAACGCCAAAACTTATCATATCGCTGAGACTATCAGCTTGCTTACCAAAATCGCTAGAAATATTTAATTTTCTTGCAAAATACCCGTCTAAAAAATCAAAAAATGAAGCAAAAATTATAAACAAGCATCCAAAATTTATTAATCCATTTGAAAAGAAAACAATTGCAATAAGTCCACACAATAAATTTAAAATTGTGAAAAAGTTAGCGATATTTAATATTTTTGAATTCATCGATACAATATTAAAACATTATTTTATTTAGAAGAGATGAAAAAGCTTTTATTGTCTTTATTAACGGGTATTTTGTTATTCATTTCTTGGCCCAACAATGGACTAAGTTTTTTTATCTTTTTTGCATTTGTTCCTTTGTTTATATTGTCAGATATGATTTTAAAAAAAGGTTTAAGTTCATTTTCAGCTATTAAATTTTTCTTTTTTTCTTTTTTTCTTTTTAATGTATTAACTACATATTGGATCTGGAATGCATCTCCTGGCGGTTCGATTTTTGCATTTATTGTTAATTCACTAATGATGACGTTTGTTTTCTGGACTTTTCAATTTTCAAGAAAAGTAATTTCCAGCAGACTTTCATTTTTTTTATTAATTACAGTTTGGATTTCCATGGAGTATATTCACCTGAATTGGCAACTTTCTTGGCCTTGGTTAATTTTAGGAAATGTTTTTAGCAATGATGTTTTTCTTGTTCAGTGGTATGAATACACTGGAATTCTTGGCGGTAGCTTGTGGATTTTGCTAGCTAACATATATTTATACAAATCATTTCTTAACAAAAAACTAGATTTAAAAACTTCATTAGTTTTAATTATTCCAATAATTTTTTCTTTGACAATCAAAAAAAATAAGACACCTATTGATAAATTAGACGTCATTATTGTTCAGCCAAATATTGATCCTTACACTGAAAAATTTACCGCTGATAGTAAGTATCATTTTGAAAGTTTTTTATCGAAAATTGATAGTATAGCAACAAGTGAAACAGATTTAGTTTTAGCACCTGAAACTTTTTTACAAGAGCAAATTTGGGAACATTTGTTTGAGAATTCAGTGAGTTATAATGGTTTACAAAAATTGATTAATAAATATCCAAATTTAAATATACTAATTGGTGCAACTACTTTTAAAATTCTTGATGCTAATAGTTTAACATCAACTGCAAGAAAAGTCATTGGTAAAAATATTTATTATGATGTTTACAATTCTGCAATATTAATTTCAAAAAAATCATATGAATTTTATCATAAAACTAAATTAGTACCTGGAGCTGAATCAACACCTTTTCCGAAAGTTTTTGATAAATTAAGCGCTAAAATAATTGAGTTGGGAGGTATTTCTGGGTCTTTGGCCTCAGATAATTACTTGTCTTCATTTAGTATTTCAAAGTTTAAAATAAAGCCTTTGATTTGTTATGAAAGTGTTTACGGGCATCTTGTAAATGAGAGTGATAATCTGATATGTGTTATAACTAATGATGGATGGTGGGGAGACACACAAGGATATAAGCAACATTTCTCTTATTCAAAACTAAGAGCAATTGAAAGTCGTAAATCTTTGGTCAGGTCAGCAAACACAGGAATTTCTGGAGTTATTTTACCAAATGGAAGAGTTTCATCCAGCTTGCAGTGGGATAAAAAAAAATATCTCAGTACTGAAGTTGGGATTTATGATCAAAAAACATTTTATAACAAATACGGTGATTACTTAGGAAGAATTTCAGCTTTTATAAGTGTTATGATTTTACTTATTTTTATTCCAAAAAGAATTATTTTCTCTTCTTAAAGTATTTATCTTATTACTGTCTAGAGAATATCCTCTTTCCTCTAAATAAAAATCTATTAAATTTTCGATTTTTATTTGATTTTCATTTTTTGTTTTAAAAATTGAAAATGATGCTTTTTCAGTATTTTGTGTTTTTGTTTGAAAGAAGGTAATTGAAAAAATCATGATCAAAATAAGTACTGAAGTAATTTTTTTTTCTAATTTCATTAAATTCAAATTAGTTCACCAGGAATTTTGCAAACGGGAATTGGAAGCATTTTATGAGCATTAGACTGATTAAATTTTCTATAAATTCTTAGTACTTCTCTTTGTCTACTAGCTAATTTGTTTTCACTACTTTCGAAATTCATAGCCCATTCTAACTCATCATACGTAGCTCCAATTTGTTGCTCATCTGTTTTGTCATTATCCCATAAACCATCTGTTGGTGGTGCCTCGATGATATTCTTAGAAATATTGAGAAATTCTGCAAGCTCCTTTACTTGAGATTTCATTAGGTCAGCAATAGGACTTAAATCTACTCCACCATCTCCATATTTTGTGTAAAAACCTATGCCAAAATCTTCAACTTTGTTACCAGTGCCTGCGACCAAAACATTTTTTTCTTGAGCGATGCAATATAAAGAAACCATTCTAAGCCTTGATTTTGAATTTACAAAAGAAATTTCCGAATTACAATATTTGCTGAGCTCAGTTTTAAAATGATTAAAACTATCACTTAAATTCAAATCGATGGACACTACGTTTTCAAATTGTTTCTTTAAAAACCTGATGTGTTCATTAGCTCTCTCAATCTGATTCGTATTTTGATTAATGGGCATACTTAAGCAAATTGTTTTTTTTGAAGTTAATGCGCATAAAGTAGATGTTAAGGCTGAGTCTATACCGCCAGATATTCCTACTACAAAGCCATCTTTTTTACTTGAAATGCAGTATTGGTTGAGCCAATCAATTATATGATTTTTAACTAATTCATTATTCATAATGCAAAGTTAAGTTAAAACTATTTATTTTGTAAGATGAAAAGATTATTAATGCTAATAATTTTTATTGGGTGCAATATCGATAAATCACAAAAGATTAATATCAATGATTTTCATGAAGTAATTTCAGTTAATGATATAATAGCTTTAGGTGATAGCATAAAAGATTGGGAAGAAAGTCATGAAGTTTTTTTAGATTTTTTTTCCAATTACATAATAAGAAATAATGATGATTTCTTGTCAAGTCTAATCTCATTTAAAAATGATACATTAATTGAAGAAACTAATGATTCGATAAGTTTATTTTTAAATAAAAATGAAGATGAGATTTATGATGATATTTCTTTTTCTTTAAATAAGTTTTATGGCTTTTTTCCAAGCTTAACTCAAACAAAAGTATACATTTATAATAGTGGTTTTAATTATGGTATAATTTCATATGACGATATCGTTGCAATTGGATTAGATAATTACCTTAACGAAAATTCAAAGTTTTATAAAATGTTATCAATTCCTGACTATTTGAGAAAATACAAGAGCAAGCGATATATTACTGCAAATTTAATTGAGGTTATTTTTAACTCATACTTTGAAGAATATTACAAAAGAAACAATTTTCTATCCTCATTAATATATAAAGGTAAAATAATGTATGTTGTAGAAAAATGTAGCAAAAATTCAAAAGAGGTGAACTTTTCATATACCAATGAAGAATACCTTTGGTGTGAAGAAAATGAAT
Organism: uncultured Bacteroidota bacterium; assembly: GCA_902587125.1. GTDB lineage: Bacteria > Bacteroidota > Bacteroidia > Flavobacteriales > BACL11. The sequence goes on along the minus strand of CACIJW010000001.1, from coordinate 19,449 downwards.
TTCAAATTTGGAACTTTTTTATTGAAAATAATCTTATTTTTTCTAACAATCAAAATAATTTAAGAAGCTACTTAGATTATTCTCCATTTGCAAAGGGAATGCCTCAAGAATCACCTGGAAGAATTGCATACTTTGTTGGATATAAAATTTTTAAAAAATATGCAGAAAAGTATAAGCATAAAACCTTGTTTGAATTAATTGCTGAGACTGATGAAAATAAAATTTTAAGTGAATCAAAATACAGACCAAAAAAATGAAAAAAACTATATCTTTTGAAATTGAGCTAGATGAAAATCATTTAGCGGAAAAAATCAAAATGTCATCAGCTGATAGTGATAAGGACATTGATAAGATTAAATCTATCTTAATATCGATGTGGGATTCTAATCAGAGAAACTCTCTTAATATAAGCTTATGGACTAAAGACATGCCATTAAACGATATGTTCATATTCTATCACCAAACACTAATTACAATGGCAAAAAATTTGGAAAAAGCAACTGATAATCAAAAAGTGTCAGCTGCTTTGGTAAATTTTGCAGAAAAGTTTGCCAAATTGTCAAATATTTTAAAGTGATTCAAGAGTTTTTTTTATCGAAGCAAGAATTTCTTTGCGACCAATTTTTTTTGAGGATGAGCTTATGAAAATTGGTGGTAGTTTAATCCAATGTTCAAGTAATTTATCTTTAATTGAAACAATATTTTGATTCAATTCTGCCTTAGAGATTTTATCAATCTTTGTTAATATAATGTAAAACGGTAGTTCATTTATGCCCATCCAGTTAATAAATTCAAGATCTATTTTTTGAAGTTCTCTTCTGCTGTCCAATAAAACAAATGTTAGTTTTAAGTTTTTTCTATTAACAAGATAATCAACAACAATATGTTTTAATTGTTCTCTATTTTTTTTTGAAGTTTTAGCATATCCATATCCAGGTAGGTCTACTAAATACCAGCTGTCATTAATACTAAAATGATTAATAAGTTGCGTTTTTCCAGGTGTACTTGATGTTTTTGCTAATTTTTTTTTGTTTGTTAAATAGTTTATTAATGTTGATTTACCAACATTGGATCTGCCAATAAAAGCAAATTCGAAAAAAGTTGAGTTGGGACACTGTTTAAAATCTGCACTGCTACAAATAAAAGTAGCTGATTTTATTATCATTACTATGAACTTGTATGTTTACTCATCCATTTAAGAACAATTTCACTAAATTTCTTTGGGTGTTCCCACATTGGCGCATGTCCACATAAGTCAATCCAATGAAGTTCAGAGTTTGGTAATAAAGAATGAAACTCTTCAGCCACACGAGGAGGCGTCACTTGGTCCTGTTTACCCCAGATTAGTAAGCTTGGCATATTTAATTTTGGTAAATCTTTTGCCATATTATGCCTTATTGCAGATTTAGCATATGCTAATACTCGTATAACTGAACCTCTGTTATTTGCCATTTCAAACACACTGTCGACAAGTTCTTTGGTTGCAGTTTTTGGATCGTAAAAAACTTCTTCTGTTTTTCTTTTTATGTAATCATAATCACCTCGTCTGGGATATGTGTTTCCCATAGAGTTTTCATAAAGTCCAGAGCTTCCTGTCAAAACCATACCACTAACCATGTTTGGATAAAGTTTTGAAAAAATTAAAGCTATGTGACCTCCCATAGAGTTCCCAAGTAATGTTGCTTTTTCAATTTTAAGATGACTCATAAAGCTATGAAGATAATCAGCAAGTGTTTTCACAGAGGTTTTAGAAAGCGGAGTCGTATATAATTTTAAATCAAGTCCATAAATCTTGTGACTTGATGAAATATGTTTAACCATATCTCCAAAATTTTCGATACTACCCATTAGACCATGTAATAAAATGATTGGCTTTCCCTCACCTGTTTCCAAGTAATTGAAGCCTCCGTCTTCTTTAAATATCATTTTAATAATTTCAGATTTACTTGCAAAGAAAAGAAATTTTAAACAAATAGATTTTGATGCACATTTTGATTTATAACAAAAAAACGTGTTAAAAGTTATTAACAAAGTGGATAAAAGTGGATAAAAGTGGGGTAATTTACTATATTTACAATATGATAAACATAGTTGGTACATATGAATGTAAAATTGACATAAAAGGAAGAGTCAATGTGCCAAGTGCTATAAAAAAACAATTAGCAACCGTTATTCATGAAAAATTTATTTTAAAAAGAAGTGTTTTTTCAAATTGTATTGAGATACATCCAAACTGCGAGTGGAAAAAGGTCATGAAACAAATTGATAAGCTTAATAGGTTTAGTAGAAAAAATAACACATTCATCAGAACTTATTTATCTGGTTTAAAAGAAGTTGAACTAGATGCTAATTTTAGAATATTAATACCAAAAGACCTAATGATTTTTGCAAATCTTAAAAAAGATATTGTCTTTTCTTCATCTCTTAATATGATTGAAGTTTGGTCCAAAGATAATTATGAAAAGTCTATCAAATCATCGCTTAATAACTTCCCTGATCTTGTTGAAGATGTAATGGGTGGACCCGAAAAAGATGAATAAATATCATATGCCAGTTATGTTAAAAGAAAGTATTGATGCTTTAAATATTATTAATAATGGTATTTACGTTGACGCGACTTTTGGTGGTGGAGGTCATTCAAAAAAAATATTAGAAAAATTAAAGAAAGGAAAATTATATGCTTTTGATAAAGATGGGGATTCAAATAAAAATATTTTAAAAGACGATAGGTTCAAATTATTTATTTCTGATTATAAATATATCAGTGAATATTTAAAAATTGAAAATGTTTCAAAAATTGATGGTTTAATAGCGGACTTAGGAATATCATCTCATCAAATAGACAAGAGAGAAAGAGGTTTTTCATATAGGAAGGACTTTGATCTGGACATGAGAATGAATCAAAACTCAAAGCTTAGTGCTATTGATGTAGTTAATAGCTATAATGTTGATGAGCTCAACAGAGTTTTTAAGCTATATGGTGATTTTAATAATCCATTAAAAATCACATCAAAGATTATGGAACACAGAAAAAAAAATAAAATTAAAACTACGGTTCAATTTGCAAGAGCAGTTACAGATAATCAAAATAATGATTCTATCAATTTAAACAAGTTTTTGTCAAGAGTTTTTCAAGCGGTCAGAATTGAAGTTAATGATGAACTGAATGCTTTAAAAAAATTATTGATTTCAAGTACTAATATGCTTAAGAAATCTGCTAGGCTTGTAATTATTTCATATCACTCTGCTGAGGATAGAATTGTTAAAAATTGGTTTAAAAAAGGAGATTTTGATGGAACTCTTAAAAAAGATTTTTACGGAAACAAAAAGTTAAGATTAAAGGAAGTTTACAAAAAGGTTATTACGCCTGATTTAGATGAAATAAAAAATAATTCAAGAAGTAGAAGTGCTAAAATGAGAGTTGCTTTTAAAACTTAAATATATGAGCTTAAATAAAATCAAAACATTACTGAGAGGAGACTTTATTTTAGTTGACAAGAAGCTGAAAAATATGAGATTCTTATTTTTTGTGGTAGCACTTTTAATAATTAATATTTCAGTGACTTTCGAATGTCAAAGAGTAATTATTGATATTTCAAAAAAAGAGAAGGACATAAACGAACTCAGATTAAAATCAATTACAACTAAATCACAACTAGCCAGTCTGACTAAGAGGACTGAAATAGAAAAAATAGTTCGTGAGATTAAATTGTTCACTTCTATTGAGCCAAACTATATTTTAGAAAATGCAGAAAAATAACTCCAGAATTTTTGTTTCATATTTTTTATTAGCATTTGTAGCTATAATCATTGTTTTCAGAGTTATATATATCCAAAAGTCTGATGAAAAATTCTCATTATCAAATGCACCAAAATTTTTTGAGATTGAAGCTTTGAGAGGAAATATAAAAGCTGAAAATGGTGAGTTACTTGCAATCTCAATGCCTCTTTATGATCTTCATGTTGATTTTTCTGTAATTGAAAAAGAAATATTTGACAGTAATATTAATGAATTAGCAGCGAGATTTTCAAAATTGTTGGAAAAAGATGAGGATTTAGTAAAAAAAGAATTTTTACGAGCTAAAGAAAATAATAAGAAATATTATCCAATTGCAAAAAAAGTTAATCACAATGATCTTCAAAAAATTAAAAAACTTCCAATTTTTATTTATGGACAAAACAAGGGTGGATTAATTATTGAAAAAAGAACAAATAGAAAAAAGCCATATGGAATACTTGCTAGTAGAACCATTGGAATTTTAAGAGATGAAAATCCAGTAGGTATCGAAAGATCTTTCAATAAAAATCTGTCAGGTACAAATGGTATTCAGCTAAAACAAAATATTGGTAAAAATAGGTGGATTTCAAAAAAATCTGAAGCTAACATGAACCCTATAGCTGGAAATGATATAGTAACAACAATAAATATTGATTTTCAAGATGTAGTTGAAAATGCACTTGCATCTGGAATAATAGAAAATAATGCATCATGGGGCTGTGCAGTTGTTATGGAAGTAACTACTGGAAGAGTAAAAGCTATTGCTAATTTGCATTATGACACAATTAATAATCAATTAGATGAATATTATAATTATGCAATAGGAACTCATATGGAGCCTGGATCAACCTTTAAGCTTGCATCTTTGATTTCTGGGCTTGAGGATAAAAAATTCAGTATTGATGATCTTGTTAACACTGGAAATGGAGTTTATAAATTTTATGATAAAGAAATAAATGATTCAAAAAAAGGAGGGTATGGTGAGTTGACCATATCAGATGCTTTCATAAAATCCTCAAATATTTTTTCAAAAATAGTTAATGATTCATATAAGGATAAACCTTGGGACTTTATAAACAGAGTGTATAAATTTGGACTTGGTGAGCCTCTAAATCTTGATATACCATATTCAAATAATTTATTTATAAACAATCCAAATGAAAGAAGTTGGTCTGGAATTAGTATTCCGTACATGGCTATAGGATATGAGATGCAGTTTTCTCCAATGCATATTTTAACTTTTTATAACGCAGTAGCAAATTATGGTAAAATGGTTAATCCCACTTTTATTGATATGATTAAGAAACAAAATAATGTTATTTATAAAAATAAAGTTGAAGTTTTAAAGTCCTCTATTTGCTCAAAAGCAACATTGGATAAAGTTACGCCTTTATTACAAGGAGTTGTTGAGTATGGAACAGCTAAGAACATTTGGACAGATAATTATTCAATCTCTGGAAAAACTGGTACAACTGTGACAAACTATTCAAACTCTGATGAAAAGAAATCGTATCAAACATCTTTTGTTGGATTTTTTCCATCAGAGCAACCCAAATATTCTTGTATAGTTTTAATAAATGATCCGAAAGGTAATTATCATTATGGTGGAGATGTTGCTGCACCAGTATTCAAAGAAATATCAGATAAAATTTTTGCAATGGACTTGGACCTTCAAAAAGAATCAGATTATGAAAAAATTTCTTCTTTTCTGCCAAAATATAATTCTGCTAAATCAAATAATTTAGAAGACATAATATCAAATTACAGTCAAATTCAAATACATCATGACTCAGCTTCAGTATCGCAATTTTTAATTAAATCAATTACAAATCATAACAAAAATATTAAAAAGTTGGATCTTAATATTATGCCTGATTTAAGAGGATACAGTAAAAGAGAAGTAGTTTTTCATCTTGAAAATAAAAAAATTATAGTAGTTGCAAAAGGAACAGGGAAAGTTGTTAGTCAATCAATTAAGAGCGGAAAAAAAATCTATGCTGGCCAAGAAGTTATTTTAAATTTTTTATGAAATATTTATCTCAAATACTTGAAGTAATTACAGCAGTTGATAAAAAAAATATAACTGAAATATTAATAGAAAATATTGCATCTGATAGCAGACTTGTTAAAAAAAATGGGATGTTTTTCAGCGTAAGTGGGTCTAATTTAAACGGTAGAGATTTTCAGAAAAAAGCTATTGAAAATGGTGCTACAGTTATTGTAAGTGAAGATGAACCTAAAGAATATTTTACTGATGTAGCTTACATTAAAGTAAAAAATGTGAGGCAACAAATTTCAATAGTATCTGACTTTTTCTTTGACAGTCCTTCTAAAAAAATATCTGTAGTTGGGGTAACTGGTACAAATGGAAAGTCATCAGTAGTTAACTTTTTATTCCAAATTTTTAATTCTTTGGGTTATAAATCTGGATTGATATCAACCATTAATTATATCATCGGAGACAAGAAATTTGATTCAACACATACCACTCCAGATTCAATTACTTTAAACTATATGCTTAAAGAAATGGTAAAAGAGAGTTGTAAATTTTGTTTTATGGAGGTGAGTTCACATTCTTTATCTCAATTTCGAGTGCATGCCATAAAATACAAAATTGGGATTTTTACAAACATAAGTCATGATCACTTAGATTATCATAAAACATTTGAAAATTATTTGAGAACAAAAAAAATCTTTTTTGATTCTTTGTCAGTTGACTCAAAATTAATTTATAATGCTGATGACAAAAATAGTTCAAAAATTGTTGAGGACAGTATTGCTGAAATAAAAACATATTCAATAAAAAACAAAACTGATTATTCATGCAAAGTGATAGAATCTACCATTGAAGGACTGCACTTAAAAATTAATAATAAGGAAATATACACAAGAGTATGCGGTGAATTTAATGCTTATAACATATTAGCAGCATATGCTACTTGCATAGAACTAAACCTGCAAAAAGAAATGGTATTGATTGCGATTTCTAATATTGTTGCAGCAGAAGGAAGGTTTGAAATTATAAAGAACAAGAATTTGGTATCAATTTTAGATTATGCTCATACTGATGACGCTTTTCGTAATATTTATTCCTCAATAAAGAAAATTACTAATAAAAGTATAACTACAGTTTTTGGCTGCGGCGGAGATAGAGATAAGCATAAAAGATCAGCCATGTTAGATGTTGTTAATAAAAACAGTGATTTCGTAATTATAACGTCTGATAATCCTCGTAGTGAGACATTTGAAGATATTACTAGAGATATGTTATCTAATTCAAGTAATGATGAGATTAAAAGATATTTTATTGTTGAGGATAGAGAACAAGCAATAAAGTTAGGATGTACTCTCTCAGTTCAAAAGAAATCTCTTTTACTAGTAGCAGGAAAAGGACATGAGAAATTTCAGGAAAAAAATGGAATAAAAACTCCATTCGATGATAAAAAAATAATAATTAAATATAGTTAAATGTTATACCACTTATTTGAGTTTTTACAAGATGAATATAATTTAGTAGGAGCAAGTATATTTAAATATATCTCATTTAGGGCATCAGCAGCAGTTTTACTTTCATTATTATTCTCTATAGTATTTGGAAAGAGAATTATAAGGACTATATCTAATTATCAAATCAAAGAAAATGTAAGAAAACTTGGCTTAAAAGATGAGGAAACCAAAGAAGGAACTCCTACTATGGGTGGCATCATAATTATTCTATCAATCTTATTTCCTACACTTCTGCTTTGCAATCTGACAAATATATATGTGCAAATTATGTTACTTACAACTGTTTGGTTAGGAGCAATTGGTTTTATAGATGACTATATAAAGGTTTTTAAAAAAAATAAATCAGGGCTTTCTGGAAAATTTAAAATTTTTGGACAAGTTACTTTAGCGCTAATTGTTGGATTAGTTATTGTTTTTAGTAACGATATTACAATTAAAGAGAAGCAGAGAGTTAAAATAGATGATCAAAATAAAACAATTGTTGTTTTCTCTGAAATACCAAAAAAATCCTCAAAAACAACAATCCCCTTTTTTAAAAATAATGAGTTTGATTATAAAAGTTTAACGAGTTGGTTAGGAAATGAGTTTGAAAATTATGCATGGGTATTATTTGTATTGATTGTTATTTTTATTGTAACTGCTGTATCCAATGGTGCAAATATGACAGACGGTTTAGATGGATTGGCTACAGGAGTTTCTTCAATAATAGGAATAACCTTAGCTGTATTTGGTTATGTTTCGGGTAATATAATAGCAGCCGACTATTTGAATATAATGTATATTCCAGATAGTGGTGAAATTGTAATTTTTTTATCTGCATTTATTGCTTCATGTGTGGGCTTTTTATGGCACAACTCTTATCCTGCCGACATATTTATGGGCGATACAGGAAGTCTAACCATTGGAGGTATTATTGCTGTTAGTGCAATTTTAATAAGGAAGGAGCTACTAATTCCTATTTTTTGTGGTGTTTTTTTAATTCAAAATCTTTCTGTAATAATTCAGGTTGCATATTTTAAATACACAAAAAAGAAAACTGGAGTAGGTAGAAGAGTTTTTTTAATGTCTCCCATACATCATCATTTCCAAAAAAAGGGAATTCACGAAAATAAAATAGTTCTACGCTTTTGGATCATTGCTTTGTTATTTGCTGTTATTTCAATTCTTACGCTGAAGATTAGATGAAAAAAAGAATCTCAATAATTGGTGGAGGAGTTAGTGGTCTAGGGGCAGCTCTACTTGCAAAGTCAAAAAATAACTATGTTTTTTTATCTGAAAAAAATCAATTAAGTAAAAAGATAAAACAAATATTAAAATCAAATCATATAAATTATGAGGAAGGACATCACTCTAACAATTTATTTAGCTCAGATTTAATCATTAAAAGTCCAGGGATTTCTGATAATAGTTTGATAGTAAAACAAATAAAAGAAAAGGGGATACCTATTGTATCGGAAATTGAATATGGTTTTGAAAATACAGATTCAAAAATTATTGCTGTAACAGGTACTAACGGTAAAACTACAACTTGTTTGATGCTTAAACATATTTTTAATCAAACTGCATTAAATGTATTGTTAGCAGGTAATGTGGGAAATAGTCTTTGTCATGAGCTTTCATTAAAAAATAACTATGATATTATAGTATTAGAGGTAAGTAGTTTTCAACTCGAAAACATAAATAAGTTCAAACCATATATTTCCGTAATCCTTAATATTTCAGATGATCATTTAGATAGATATTCAAATTTCAATGAATATAGAAAATCAAAATTTATGATTACAAAAAACCAGATAAAAGAAGACTATCTAATTTATAATTATGATGATAAATGCTTAAAAGATTTAGAAACAAATGCTAACAAAATTCCATTTTCATTAGAATGTGAATTTGAAAATGGAGTTTTTTTTAAAAAAAATAAAATAAATATTAATCTAAAAAATAAAAACATGACCATAGATCAATTATCTCTTAAAGGGAAGCACAATATTTATAATTCAATGGCTGCTGCTATTTCAGCTAGAGTTTTTGAAATAAGTGATTCTTTAATTCGTAAATCATTGCAAGATTTTCAAAATGTCGAACATAGACTCGAGTCGGTATTAAAAGTAAATAACATTGAATTTATAAATGACTCAAAAGCTACTAATGTTCATGCAACTTGGTATGCTTTGGAAAGCATGACCAGAAATATAGTTTGGATAGCAGGAGGAGTTGATAAAGGAAATAATTATGATGAACTTTTCAATTTAGTTAAAAATAAAGTAAAAGCTATTATCGTACTTGGTGATGATAAAAAAATAAATAAATCTTTTAAATCTGCAGTTGAGAATATTATTAATGTTGGTTCAATGCAAGAAGCTGTTAGCCTTTCATATGATATTTCCAGCGATGGAGATTGTGTATTGTTATCTCCAGCTTGCGCAAGCTTTAATCTGTTTAAATCGTTCGAAGACAGGGGTTCTAAATTTAAGGAAGCTGTTCGTCAATTATGAGTAATTTAAGCTTTCAAGGAGATAAAACGATTTGGGGAGTTGTTTTTTCATTATTTACGTTATCTATTCTTGTAGTTTATAGTACAGCGGGGATAAGTTATCTTTTTAATCATATTTCAAAGATTTTTTTAGGTTTGATTTGTATGTATTTTATACATAACTTGAAGTTTAAATATTTTGCGAGGATCGGACTACTTTTATTTTGGATTAGTATTTTTCTGCTTCTTTGCGTTCTTTTTTTTGGGATCAATATTAATGGTGCATCTAGATGGTTATCAGTTGGAGGACAACAATTTCAGCCCTCTGACATTGCAAAACTCGCTATAATTATGTATTTGTGTAGGCAAATAAGTAAATACAGATTAAAAATAAAGAAACTTAAAGGTCTATTTCTCTACTTGTTATTACCAGCATCAACAATTTGTTTATTAGTTTTACCTAATAATTTTTCTACATCAGCATTAATTTTTTCTAATGTTCTGCTATTGTTGTTTCTGTCAAATATAGATTTGAAACATATTTCACTTATAGTATTATCTTCAATTTTTATTTCATTATCTATTTATCTTTCAACAAAATATTCCAATCTTGAAAATTTGTTTCCAAGATCTCAAACTTGGGTTAATAGAATAGATAGTTTTTTTGATGAAAAAGATGATAAATTAAATAAAGATTACCAAGTTACTCAAGCTCTCATTGCTGTAAAAAAAGGTGGTATTCTAGGCTTAGGCCCTGGAAAAAGTGTTCAAAGAGATTTACTGCCATATTCATATTCTGATTTTATTTTTGCAATTATGATTGAAGAATATGGATTATTTATTGGAGCTATATTGCCAATTTTACTATATCTAATTCTTCTTTATAGATCGATAATTATTTACTTAAAAACTGAAAGTGTCTTTGGAAGTTTATTAGCTGTGAGTTTAGTTTTTAGTCTTGTAATACAAGCATTTGTGAATATGTTGGTAGCAGTAAATATACTACCAGTAACTGGACAGACATTACCACTGATAAGTATGGGAGGGACATCTATTTTATTTACTTGTTTTTCAATAGGAGTTGTGTTGAGTATTAGTAGAGATTCAAATGATAGAGAGTATGATAAAGAATAATATTTTAATTAGCGGTGGAGGAAGTGGAGGTCATATTTTTCCTGCATTAGCTATAGCTGATAAAATAAAAGAAAAAAATCAAAATTTGAAAATCATTTTTGTTGGAGCTAGAGGTAAAATGGAAATGAAAAAAGTTCCAAGCTACGGATATAAGATTATACCTATTCCAATCTCTGGCTTTCAAAGAAATAATTTTTTTAAGAATTTATTTTTACCTATTAAATTGATAGTAAGTTTAATCAGCTCTTTATTTATCATAATTAAATATAAGCCAGTTTTAGTAATAGGTACAGGTGGATATGCAAGTGGTCCCTTGCTTTTTGTATCATCTATTTTAAATATACCTTCAATAATACAGGAACAAAACTCTTTTCCGGGAATTACCAATAAAATTCTTTCAAAGTTTGTTGATAAAATTTGTGTTGCCTATGAAAATATGGATAATTTCTTTCCAGAAAGTAAAATTGTTTTAACTGGAAATCCAATAAGATCATTAGTTTTTAAAAGTCATAACCAAGTTGAGGCCAATAGCTATTTTAAATTACCAAAATCCAATTTTACAGTACTCTCGATTGGTGGCAGCTTAGGTGCATTTAGTATCAACAATGCAATCAAACAAAATATTAGTTTTTTCAGTGAAAAAAAAATTAATTTAATATGGCAGACTGGTAAAAAATTTTACGATGAAGCCAAGCGTGTTGTAGCTAAAGAAAAAAACATTGCTTTATTTGAATTTATCAAAGATATGGACTATGCATACTCTGCAGCTGACATAATTATTTCTAGAGCTGGTGCAATAGCTATTTCTGAGCTAACAGTAGTTGGTAAACCGGTTATTTTAATTCCATCGCCTAATGTTGCAGAAAATCACCAGTATAAAAATGCACAATCGTTAGTTAATAATAATGCTGCTTTGCTTGTTAAAGATGATGATACAAATCTTAAAATTGTAAATGAAATTAATAAACTTATTTTGAGCAAAGAACTTAGAAAAGATCTTTCATCTAACATTAAAAAATTAGAAAAAAATCATGCAACTGATACAATTTTTGATTTAGCAAAAGAACTATTAAGAGATGTTTAAAAATTATAAAAAAATATTTTTTATCGGAATAGGCGGCATTGGGATGAGTGCTTTGGCCAAATATTTTTTAAATAAAGATAGAATAATTTATGGTTACGATATTCTCAGATCTGATATTTGTATTTCGTTAGAAAAACAAGGTTCAAAAATTACATATTGTCAGAAAAATCTAGACTTTATATTAGATAATAATTTGTTTAAAGATCAAGAGAGTTGTTTAGTAGTTTTTACACCAGCAATCAAAAATGATAATATTTTTTTAAAATTTTTTATTGAAAATAATTTTAATGTCAAAAAAAGATCAGAAATATTATCAGAAATATGTGAAAAAAAATTTTTAGTTGCTGTTGCAGGAACTCACGGAAAAACAACAACAACAAGTATAATATCTCATATATTAAACAGTACAGATTTTAATATTACAGCCTTCATAGGTGGTATAAGCAGAAACGAGAATTCTAATTTGATAGGTGGAGAGATTGATAGTAAACTTATAATCGTAGAAGCAGATGAATATGATAAGTCCTTTTTAAAACTATCACCAAATATTGCAATAATAACTTCTGTTGATATGGATCATTCAGATATTTACACAAAAACTTCCTCGTTAAAAAAAGCATATCATCAATTTATAAGTAATATAGCTAGTGATGGAGTTTTAATAATCGAAAATAAAGCACTTCAAGAGTTGGGAAATATTAATTTTTCAAACATTATTACCTATTCATTTTCTGAGGATACTGATTTTAGAATTAGCTCTTATGAAATAACAAACAGAAACTCACGCTTTAATTTTATTAATTCTAATTCTAATTTTTTCTTTAATAACGAGATTGTTTTTTGTTTGCCTGGTAAACATAATATTTTGAATGCTTTAGCTTCAATTTTAGTTTGTATACAATTGGATGTTAAAAAAGAAGATATAGTTAAATCAATTAATTCTTTTTTGGGAATTAAAAGAAGATTTGAAATTCACTTTGAATCAAAAAATAAAGTTTTTATTGATGACTACGCTCATCATCCCAGCGAAATAAAGGAGACTTTAGAAACTTTATTCGAAATGTATCCAAACAGAAAGTTAACACTTATTTTTCAACCACACCTTTATACAAGAACAAGAGATTTTATGAACGAATTTGCAGATGTGTTATCCTTACCCAATCATTTACTTTTACTTGATATATTTCCTGCAAGAGAAAAACCTATAAAAGGAATTGATTCATCTAGACTTTTAAAAAAGTGTAGAAATAAAAATAAAGAATTAGTAAAAAAAGAAACGGTATTAAATATTTTAAATAAATCCGACTTTGATGTTTTAGTGACAATGGGAGCAGGTAATATTTCCAGTTTAGTTGAACAAATTAAAAATGAATACTTTGTCAAATAATTATACTAAAATCTTTATCAGCTTAATAATTTCCCTTCTGTTGTTTATTTTAGTTTTTAAATTTCAAACTCAATATAATCAGCAATTAAATCAAAAAATTAAAATCTCTGCGGAGACTTTGTATACTGATCAGAACAAAATTTTAGATGATGTAAAGCAAGTTGTATTGTCGGGTAATCATCATGAAATAAGTTCATTAGAAAATGAATTAGAAAAAATGAGTCATATTGAAAGTGCTGAAATTTACTTTAGTGTGAATGGGGAAGTAAGTTTGAGTTATTATGAGTTTAAACCAGTGGTGAGAGTGTTTAATTCAGAAAATCAATCATATTACTTAGATCACAATTGTAAGAGAATACCTTTATCTGAAAAATATACTGCTGACTTGATATTATTTACTGGCTTTACAGAAAATATTCAAGATCATTTAATATTTAATTTAGCAAAGAAAATTATTTCAAACAAATTTTTGTCAAATCAAGTTTCAGAAGTATTTATCAATGAATTAAGCGAAGCTTTTTTTATACCAGTTATTGGAAATCATAAAATTAAATTAGGAAGTTTTAATAGTCTAGAAAGTCTAGAAGTTAAGATTAAAAAAATTATGACTTTTTATGATAAAATTATACCAAAACACGGTTGGGAAAAATATTCCGAAATAAATTTAGAATATCAAAATCAAATAATCTGTTTAAAAAATGACTGACATAGACAAAAGTAGAAATATAGTAGTTGGTCTTGATATTGGAACTACCAAAATATCACTAATGGTAGGTAAAATGAATGAGTATAAAAAATTAGAAATTGTTGCTCAAGGTAAGTCTGTGTCATATGGTGTTTCTAGAGGAATTGTTGCAAATATAGATCGAACAGTTGAGTCAATTAAAGAGGCAATTAATCAAGCAAGTCAGCATTATAACATAAATGAAGTTTATGTTGGAATTGCTGGTCAACACATCAAAAGTCTCCAACATAGAGGTGAAATAGTTCGAGATGATGTCGAAAATGAAATTAACATTAGTGATATGAAAAAGCTTAAAGAAAATATGTTTAAGTTAATAACTATCCCTGGTGAAGAAGTTATTCATGTAATTCCACAAGAGTATACAGTTGATGGGGAAGATGGAATACAAGATCCAAGAGGAATGGCTGGAATAAAGTTATCCGCAAATTTCCATGTTATAACAGCTCAGGTAGGCGCAGTAAGAAATATTATTCGCTGTGTTGAGAAAGCGGGATTAAGAACTAAAGAGTTAATACTAGAGCCTTTTGCATCAGCACTAGCAACATTGGACGAGGATGAGTTAAGAGAAGGAGTGGCTCTTGTTGATATTGGTGGAGGTACAACTGATGTTGCAATTTTTTTAGATAAAGTTATCAGACATACCGCAGTCATACCATTTGGGGGTAATGTTATTACTAAGGATATCAAGACTGGGTTATCAATTTTAGAAAAGCAAGCGGAGTTATTAAAAATAAAATTTGGCTCTGCGGTTCATAGTGATGATCATGATAATGTAATGGTATCTATACCTGGACTTAGAGGAAGAGAGCCTAAGGAAATATCTGTTAAAAATCTTACCGAAATTATTAGTGCAAGAATGAAAGAAATAATTGATCTTGTATATCATCAAATTAAAGTTTCAGGATACGAAGATAAGCTAATGACCGGAATAGTTTTAACAGGAGGAGGAGCTCAATTAAGAAATTTAAACCAATTAGTTTCATTTATTACTGGTATGGAAGCTAGAGTTGGTTATCCTAATGAACATCTTGGAAAGGAATCCAAAGATAACGTAACAAGCCCAATGTATTCTACAGGTACTGGTCTCGTGATGAAAGGCTTTCAAGATATGCCTTCTAATGAGAATAATATAAAAAATAACAATAAAAGCGAAACTTCACTTTTAAAAATTTTTAAGGAAATTAAAGGTTTTTTTGATGAAGAAATTGAATAATTAAAATAATAAAGATGAAAACAAATTTTGAATTTCAATTACCAAAAAATCAATCTTCAGTAATAAAAGTACTTGGAGTTGGAGGGGGGGGTAGTAATGCAGTTAATTATATGCATTCTAACGGAATTAAAGGAGTTGATTTTGTTGTATGTAACACTGATTCACAAGCTCTTGAAGCAAGTCAAGTTCCAGTTAAAATTCAATTAGGAGCTGAGCTTACTGAAGGATTAGGTGCAGGCTCAAATCCTGATATTGGTAAAAAAGCTGCTGAAGAAAGTATAGATAGAATTAATGAGTTGCTGGACTCAAATACAAAAATGTTATTTATTACTGCAGGAATGGGTGGCGGAACTGGAACAGGTGCAGCTCCAGTTATTGCTGAAGTTGCAAAGCAAAAAGGAATTTTAACAGTTGGTGTAGTAACTAATCCTTTTTCAACAGAAGGTGGAAATAGAAAAAAATATGCAAAAGATGGACTTGTAGAGCTAAGAAAAAGCGTTGATACCCTATTAATTATTAATAATGATAAGCTAATTGAAGTATATGGTGATTTAACATTAAGTAAGGCATTTGCGAAAGCTAATGAGGTTTTAAATACAGCTACTAAAGGAATAGCAGAAGTAATTTCACAACATCTTCTAGTGAATATAGATTTGAATGATGCTAGAAGAGTTTTACAAAATAGTGGCACAGCAGTGATGGGTCAATCTGAGGCCAGTGGAGAAAATCGTGCTATTGAAGCTGTTGAAGGTGCATTAGATTCTCCCTTGCTTAATGATAACGATATCTTCGGTGCTGAGCAAGTATTATTAAAGATAGTAACTGGTCCAGGTGATGATGAAATTAAAATGTCTGAACTAAATAAAATTAAAAGCAAAATACAACAAGCAGCCGGAAATGACGTAAATATTATTGAAGGAGTTGGCATTGATAATGACTTAGAGTCTTCAATTAGTGTAACAGTGATAGCAACTGGATTTGAGCAAAAGATCGATAAAGATCCTGTAAAAATTAATCTTTCGGACTCTAATGATATTGAGGATTATATTACAAAAGAAAAAGTTGCAGAAGATGTCGATAAAAAAATAGAAACTTTACAAACAAAAATATTTAATTTTGATAATGAAGTATTAGTTCAAGACATTAGCACTTCTGATGAAAATAAAATTATTTTTGAGCTTGATAGTGAAATAAAATCTGATCATATTAGCAACGCAGAGCTAACAAAAAATGAAGTCAATATCGATAATCCAGCAATTATAATTGATGAGATAAAAAATGACGATAATTTAAGTGATAATAATTTTGAAAAAAATGATATTACTAATAACTCTAAAACTGAAATAGATAAAAATGTTAGTTCTGTTTCTAATAAAAGCTTAGAGTCCAGAGAAAGAGAAGAAAGGCTGAGAGAAATTTCAAAAAAGTTAAGAACACCATCAGGTTTAACTTATTTAGAGGAACAACCAGCTTACAAAAGAAACAATGTAACATTGGAAGATGTGCCTAAATCTGATAAAGAAGATACAACCAATTTTACTTTAGAACAAAATGGTGAAGACATTACCTTAAAAAAGAATAACAGTTTTTTGCATGATAATGTAGATTAAAAAAAAGCCAAATATGTCTAGTATTTGGCTTTTTTGTGTTTTTACATCATTCCAGGCATTCCACCTCCTCCCATGGGTGGCATAGGTGGATCTTCTTTTGAAGGTATTTCAGAAATAACACACTCAGTAGTTAGCAACATACCTGCAACAGATGAAGCATTTTCTAACGCAACTCTGACCACTTTTGCTGGGTCAATTATTCCAGCTTTGAGCATATTTTCATATTTTTCATTCTTTGCGTTAAATCCGAAATCATCTTTTCCATCTTTAATTTTTGAAACTACAACTGAGCCCTCCAGTCCAGCATTCTCTACAATTTGTCTAATTGGTTCTTCCACAGCACGTTCTATGATGTTAATTCCGGTTTGTTCATCATCATTGTCTCCTTTTACTTTAGATAAAGTTTTTGCTGCTCTAATGATTGCAATTCCACCTCCAGGTACAATTCCTTCTTCAACTGCAGCTCTAGTAGCAGCAAGAGCATCATCTACTCTGTCTTTTTTCTCTTTCATTTCAACTTCTGATGCTGCTCCAACATACAAAACAGCAACTCCGCCAGCAAGCTTAGCTAATCTTTCCTGCAATTTTTCTTTGTCATAATCTGAAGTTGATGATTCTATTTGAGATTTAATCTGGCTAACTCTAGACTTAATATTATTTTTGTCACCGCTCCCATTTACAATTGTAGTGTTATCTTTATCTATCACAACCTTTTCGCATGTTCCAAGCATGTCAATACCAGTACTTTCAAGTTTGAATCCTCTTTCTTCAGAAATAACAGTTGCATTAGTTAAAATTGCAATATCCTCAAGCATAGCTTTTCTTCGATCACCAAAACCTGGTGCTTTTACTGCAGCTACTTTTAAAGCACCTCTGAGTTTGTTTACAACTAATGTAGATAATGCCTCACCGTCTACGTCTTCGGCAATTATCATTAGTGGTTTTCCTCCCTGTGCAGTTTGCTCCAAAATTGGAAGTAAGTCTTTCATTGATGAAATTTTCTTGTCATAGAGTAGAATGTATGGGCTTTCAAGCTCTGTTTCCATCTTATCAGGATCAGTAATAAAATAAGGAGATAAATAACCTCGATCAAACTGCATACCTTCAACTACTTCGACATTAGTTTCTGTCCCCTTAGCCTCTTCAACAGTAATAACTCCCTCAGTTTTCACTTTTTTCATTGCCTCTGCAATCAATGATCCGATTACGTTATCGTTATTTGCAGAGATGGATGCTACTTGTTCAATTTTGTCATAAGAGCTACCCACTTCCTGAGAGATTTTGTTTATATTTTTTACTATTTCATTGACAGCCTTGTCAATACCTCTTTTGAGATCCATAGGATTAGCACCCGCAGCTACATTCTTTAAGCCTGCATTTACAATTGCTTGAGCTAAGACTGTTGCTGTTGTTGTACCATCACCTGCAATATCTGCTGTTTTGGAAGCAACTTCTTTGACCATTTGTGCGCCCATGTTTTCCATTGCATCTTCTAATTCAATTTCTTTGGCTACTGTAACACCATCTTTAGTTATTGAGGGACCACCAAATTTTTTGTCAATTACAACATTTCTTCCTTTTGGACCTAATGTTACTTTAACAGCATTTGCTAATGCATCGACTCCTTTTTTGAGTGAATCTCTTGCATCCGTATTAAAAGTTATATTTTTTGCCATGTTTTTTTATTTTAATTAATTATTGCTAAAATGTCAGATTCTTTCATAATAAGATAATCTTTTCCGTCATATTTTAAATCAGTTCCAGAGTACTTTCCGTACAGTACGCTATCTCCTACTTTTACACTTAGCGGATTTTCTTTTGTTCCTTTACCAACAGCAACAATCATACCCTTTTGAGGCTTCTCTTGAGCTGTATCAGGAATTATGATACCTGATGTTGTTTTTGTTTCTGCAGCTGAGGGTTCAACTAAAACTCTGTCTGCTAATGGTTTTAATTTCATATTTTTTAATTTAATTTAAAATTTATTAGTAATACGTTCAAAAATCATGCCAACAAGATTTTTATGAAATAATGTCAGATTAATTAGTTTAATGGATTGTCCTGTGGTAAATTTTGAGGTATAATAGCTTCATCAATTTGTTCTTGAGATTTAATCTCGTTTGTAGAATCAATATTTCTGGTTATAGCAAAGTTGGATAACATTGTTAATGAAATTAACACTATTGCTAATGTCCAAGTAGTCTTCTCTAAAAAATCGGTTGTCTTTTTTGCTCCCATTATTTGGTTACTGGATCCTCCTCCAAATGTTGATGAGAGACCACCGCCCTTAGGATTCTGAACCAAAACAACAAGTACTAAAAGAATAGAAGTTATGATTATTAAAATTGCAAATACTGAATACATTTTATTTTATTTTATTTTATTTATCTCATTAATTCGGGTTGCAAATAACGTCTTTTTTTCTGGAAATTTCAAAATTAATTTTTCAAATGCGTTAATAGCTTTGTCAAAATGACCTTGTTCTTTATAAATTTTTGCTAGTGTTTCAGTTATAAAA